>NZ_JAKVRD010000001.1 GCF_022814865.1 Shimia aestuarii
ATAGTCCGCCTTTCGGCTTAACGTGCGGAAAGAATTTTCTTAGATCAGTTATTACTTTTCGCCTACTTGCTTTCTTCTCGGCCAAAAACGTTATCTCAGCCAGCTCCAGATCCTTATCCAGTTCATACTTCTCGGCGAAATGCCCAACCAGTTCATTGACGCCTGGAGCTCCTGACGGGATAGACGCACCCGCTCCGAACAGAAGGACAGTTTTCTCTGGGTCAACCAGACTAATAAATTCATCCATCGAAACTGGCATGAGGGAGCTTTCACTTTTCAGTTCTTCTTACGCGCGAGGGTAAATGAACAAGATAACGGCTTGCGTCGCAAGCCTTGGGTACGAACACTACACTGAAATTTTCGTTTTCACCTCGGACAATGCGGTTCACTAAACCGTGGCTCTCAACGCTACGCGGCGGGATCGGCTTTGGCATCGAACCAGTCATTGGCGACAAGATACCTGAACGTCGGCTCAGGGCCGGAAGCAACAAAGCCACCTCGGTCCACCGTTGCGGGATTATAGACAAATATGATTTTTTGTCTGTAACGCTTTCCACGGCAATGCTGGCATCATTACGCCGCTCCTCCGGTGGATTGCTGACAAGAGCTCGAACCTAGGGGGGCACCCGAACTTTCTCTCCCTGTCGTTCCTCAATATCGGCACCCCGGGTCAACCTCGCCGCGCATATCAGCCCTCTCCCGTGTCGTTACGCGCCATACGTTCCCGCCAGGCCCCTAACAGCTCATCAAGCAGCAACAGGTCATCCAGTGGCCGATACCCTGGCAGGTCAATCTGAACGAATCCTGAAGGGGCTTCTTCCATCCCGAGGCTCTCGGCGATCGTCGCCTCATAGTCAGAGAAGGGTTGAGCCAGAACATACCATCGAGACGCCGTACGCGCCCAAGCTCGGTTGGCGTCAATCGCGACAAGCTGCGAGGTTGTGATCCAGCCCTCGGCCAGTGTTGGATGCCCCGAAGCCATCCCCCACAAGATTGGGGCGCCATGATGAGTGATATGCGGACGCCAGTAGTTCAGCACCGGTGCCTCGGCGAGGTCATGTTCCGAAGGGCCACCTTCGGCAGCGGTGATAGCGGTACGAATTTTCTGAGCCCAGAAGTGTCTATTGTTCATGGGGAACTCCAAAGTAAGATTGATTGTCTGATTGTGGGGTAAGCAGCATGGCCGTTCGGACGAGACGCCCCTCGGCCCCGCCGACCTTGTTCAGTGCAACAGAGGGCGGTTCATCGCTTGCTCGACAGCATCCAGCATCCGAATGACCGAGCGCAGGCTGACGTGGTGCGGAGTCCGGATGGCCTCGATAATCTCCTTGACCGCATCAACCGCATCCTGGGGAAGATCGCGACGCGTCCCATCCCGTTCCGCAAAGCCAATCAGGTGTTCTTGCGTCAAGGCGGCCAGTTCCGTGGGTGGACAGCGGCTCAGGAAAGGCGCCGACAGACCACGAAGGCTATTGGCTGTCAGGATCCAAGTAATCCAGGACATGTCGAAGCCGATGCGGAAGTACGGACATGACCAGTGGCGCGCGGTAGACCTCTCTAGGAGCGGTAGCAGACCCTCATCCAGGGAATAGCGCTGTCCGCCAGTCGACTGGACACCCCCAGCCTTCTCAATCTCGTCGATCACGATCACAGGGTTGGCAATTTGAGACGCCATGATCCCTTCCAGAACCTTTCCGGGGCTCGCCGAACCCCAGCCCCTCTGTGACCCCGTCACAGCAAACGAGGCAGGCTCCCCTGTGGCTTCGATGATTGTCGTTGGCACGGAGAGCAGATCCCCAAGCAGGCGGGCAAAGTGGCTCTTCCCGATCCCTGGTGGACCAACAAGAAGCATCGGTCTCAGACGGGGCGCAGGGTCGCCGTCGCGGACCGAAGCCCGCATATCCTGCCAGAGACGATCAGTGGCAGGTGCCATCCACGGCATGGCGGTATGAATAGCGCTGGCGATCTCGTCAGCGCGGTGCTCTGTCTCTACGGGCTGTATCTCTGCGCCATTGCGGAAGACCTCGAGCCGCGCACGATCTTTCCTGTCGAGATGCGCCAACCCGGATTGGTTCGCGACCGCGCGGAGGTATTTCTGTGTTCGGCGCTCTATCTTTGCGCGGTCCTCTTCCGACAAGCTCCACTCATCTGGAGGGTTTTCCATGTTCTCCTTGTACCGCCACAGGAAACGTTTCAGGCGCGTGTTGAGCTCGAATTCAGTTGGCAGGTTTTCGGGAGGGAACCTGACATCGGCAAACGGTATTCGGGGCATTGGGTATCCTCTCTGAGCCGGCGCGCCATTCGATTGGCGACCAGCATTCGGCAGCGCGGGGCTGCCAAGGGTTTCAGTAAAAGGATCCGGATCCTTGAGAACGTTATGAGAACATGTAGCTGCTCAGGTCAACCTCGCCCACCGCGGGCCAACCCAGAATGAAAGAACGCCGGCCCTTTCGGGCCGGCGTTCTTCATTTCAAGCAATATCAATAACTTAGCTTCCACTGGTCATTTTATACCCAACAAATGTCCGTTTTTTTGGCCGGAATGTCCCTCAATTGCCCGCCGAAACATCTCACAACAACAGCCCCAGGCAGGCCTAGCCGCATTTGGAGTGGCCACAGCTCGCACAGGTCATGCAGCCTTCAACCATCCGCATCTCGAACTGACCACAAGACGGGCAGGCCTTGCCGCGCGGGGCTTCGCCCACGGCCATAGCTTCGGTAGTGGGGTCTGCCTTGAGGCCAAGACCCTCGCCCTCGATAAAGCCGATGGCGATCATGTGGCGCTCGATCACGCCGCCGATCGCGGCAAGGATCGACGGGATGTATTTCCCTTCCATCCATGCACCGCCGCGCGGGTCGAACACGGCCTTGAGCTCTTCGACGACAAAAGACACATCCCCGCCGCGACGGAACACCGCCGAGATCATCCGCGTCAGCGCCAGCGTCCAGGCGTAATGCTCCATGTTCTTGGAATTGATGAAGACCTCGAACGGACGCCGATGACCATTGATGATCACATCATTCACAGTGAGGTAAATCGCGTGCTCACTATCGGGCCACTTGAGCTTATACGTGGCCCCTTCAAGCGCCTTGGGCCGCTCAAGCGGTTCCGCCATATAGATGACCTCGCCATCGGCGACGTGATCTTCGGGTTTCTCGCCCGGCGCACTTTCCGTCTTCTCCGACACGGCAAGCACCGACCCGGTAACGTCATTCGGACGATAAGTCGTGCAGCCCTTACAGCCGGTATCCCAAGCCTGCATGTAGACGTCTTTGAACGCCTCAAAGGAGATATCCTCAGGACAGTTGATGGTCTTGGAAATCGACGAGTCGATCCACGATTGCGCCGCCGCCTGCATCCGCACGTGATCGGCGGGCGACAGGGTCTGGGCGTTGACGAAATAGTCAGGAAGCGCCTTGTCCCCGAACTTGTCGCGCCACATCTGCACGGCGTAATCGACAACCTCTTCCTCGGTGCGGCTGCCGTCCTTCTGAAGCACCTTGCGCGTATAGGCATAGGCAAAGACCGGCTCGATCCCGCTCGAGACATTGCCCGCATAAAGGCTGATTGTGCCCGTCGGCGCGATAGACGTCAAAAGCGCATTGCGAATTCCATGTTCGGCAATTGCCGCCTTCACGTCTTCATCCATATGCGCGACAAGCCCGCCAGATACATATTTCTCTTTATCGAAAAGCGGGAACGCGCCCTTCTCCTTGGCAAGATCGACCGACGCCAAATAGGACGCCCGCGCGATCGCCTTCATCCATTTTTCCGTCTGCTCTGCCGCCTCTTCGCTGCCATAACGCAGGCCAAGCATCAAAAGCGCATCGGCAAGACCTGTCACGCCAAGCCCGATCCGGCGCTTGTTGCGCGCCTCTTCGGCCTGTTCCGGCAACGGGAAGCGCGAGGCGTCGACCACGTTGTCCATCATCCGCACCGCCAGCGCGACAAGCTCCGAAAGCTCCGCCTCATCAAGCGCGGCGGCGTCCTCGAACGGCTCTTTCACCAGCCGCGCAAGGTTGATCGAGCCAAGCAGACAGGCCCCATAGGGCGGCAGCGGCTGCTCGCCGCAAGGGTTCGTCGCCGCGATGGTCTCGCAATAGCTGAGGTTATTCATCTGGTTGATGCGGTCGATAAAGATCACGCCGGGCTCGGCATAATCATAGGTCGACTGCATGATCTTGTTCCAAAGATCGCGCGCATCCACCGTGTGATAGACCTTGTCCCCGAACTTGAGCTCCCACGGCCCATCCGCCTTCACGGCTTCCATGAAGGCGTCGGTGACAAGCACCGACATGTTGAACATCCGAAGCCGCGCCGGATCGGATTTCGCGGTGATGAATTGTTCGATATCCGGGTGATCACAGCGCATCGTCGCCATCATCGCCCCTCGGCGCGACCCGGCAGACATGATCGTGCGGCACATCGCGTCCCACACATCCATGAACGAAAGCGGCCCCGACGCATCCGCTGCCACGCCCATCACATCCGCGCCGCGCGGACGGATGGTCGAGAAATCATAACCGATCCCGCCCCCCTGCTGCATCGTCAGGGCGGCTTCCTTGAGCATGTCGAAGATACCCGCCATGCTGTCGGGGATCGTGCCCATCACGAAACAGTTGAAAAGCGTCACGGACCGTCCCGTTCCGGCCCCGGCGGTGATCCGTCCTGCGGGCAGGAATTTGAAATCCTCAAGCGCGCCGTAAAACTTCTCTTCCCAGCCTTTGGAATCGTCCTCGACCCGCGCCAGATCACGCGCGATTCGACGCCACGAATCCTCGACCGTCTTGTCGATTGCCGTCCCATCGGCCTCTTTGAAGCGGTATTTCATGTCCCAGATGGACTCGGCGATCGGGGCGGCAAAGCGGCTCATGCGGTGATTCCCTGTCGGTGCTGTTCGCGGAAGAGGTTCCCAGAGTAACCCGAACCACCCCCGCGACACAACGCTTTGAGGGGTGGAAAAATGCCCTGAAATGACAATTGAGGCACAACGCCTTGCCGCTGCTCGGAATTAACCTACTATATGAGGTTCATTCCACGAGAGCCGCTCCCAGTGACCAAGACCGTCAATCTCATCAAACTGTCCGTCGGCACAGAAAGCGTCGAAACCCTCGCCGCCTGGCAGGAAAGCCGCGCGGCCCAGACACCGGATGGCCTACCGCGGCACGTCACCCGCATGTGGCCCAAACGCGAGGCGGAATTGCTCAATGGCGGCTCGATCTATTGGGTGATCAAAGGGTCGATCCAGTGTCGGCAGAAGATTCGTCGCCTCGACGAGGTGATCGGCGCGGACGGTATCCGCCGCTGCGCCATTGTGCTCGAACCGGAATTGCACCGCACGGCCTCGGCCCTGCGCCGTCCGTTTCAAGGCTGGCGCTACCTCAAACCTGAGGATAGCCCGCGCGACCTGCCGCCAGGCCGGGATCAGGAAGACGCCCTCCCCGAAGATCTGAACCGCGCACTGGCCGAAATAGGCGTCCTTTAGGGCTAGAGCTCGCCTTCTGTCTCAATATGAATGACCGCGCCGCAATGCTTGCAATGCACCGCGTCCGCATCATGCAGGCTGAGCCCACAGGTCTTGCAAGTCTCCTTGACCTTTGGCGGACGAAACAGCACCTGCGCCAGCCGCAGGAAAAGCGTGACCCCGAAAATCATCACCCCGACCGAGAGCATCCGCCCGCCTGTGCCGCTTAGCGTGATGTCCCCGAACCCCGTCGTGGTAAGGGTCGTCACCGTGAAATAGAGCGCGTCGGCATAGTTGCGGATGTCCGGATTGACCTCGTGCTGAAGCGCATAGATCAGGCCCGTCATCACGAAAAGAAACACCGCGAGGTTGATCGCGGCAAGCACCACCTCTTCGTTGCGCCGGAAATAAGGGAAATCCGCCCGCAACCGATGCAGCAGTTGATAGGTATGCAGAAGGCGCAGTGTGCGCAGGATGCGCAGGAACCCAAGCCCCTCTCCCGCTATCGGCGCAATGAAGGAGACAATGGCAATGATATCGGTCCATGTCGCGACCCGCAGAAAGAACATCCCCTTCCGCCTCTCAATCGCCACCCGCACAAGGAAATCCGCAAGGATCACCACACCAAGCACGAGGTCGGTGATCTCGATGGCAGGCGTATGGGGAATGAAAGAGGTCACGATCACAAACAGGATCGTCAGGATATCAAAGATCAGAAGGGCATAGCGAAACCGATGCGATGCCGGGCCATGCCCCTCGTATAGCTCTTTGAGCCGCGCCAGCACGCCAGCCTCCTGCTTCTTTCCGCGCCAAGCCTAGCCCTGCGCTGCGGTCAACTGCAAGCCTAGCCGTCAACCCCGAGCTTCGCGACCAACGTCTCGAGCGCCGCCTTTTCCGCGTCATCGACCGGCGCCCTGCGGCTGCGCCAGAGGGTCGCCTGACTGCGGAGGATAAGGCCATCCGCAAGGATCTTCAGGTGGTTCGCCCGAAGCGTATCCCCCGTCGACGTGATATCCGCCACAGCTTCGGCGGTCAGGTTCTTGACCGTGCCTTCCGTCGCGCCTTGGCTGTCGACAAGCTGATAGTCCGCAACGCCATTGTCGCGCAGGAACTCCCGCACGAGCCGGTGATACTTCGTCGCGATCCGCACGCGGAACCCGTGTTCCGCCCGGAACGCCGCCGCCGCCGCGTCAAGATCGTCGAGCGTGTCCACATCGACCCAAATCTTTGGCACCGCAATGATCAGATCCGCCTGCCCGAACCCGAGCGGCTCGACCTCTTCGACCTGCTGGTCCCACTGGCCAAGCTTTTCGCGCACGAGGTCCGTGCCGGTGACGCCGAAATGGATGCGACCCGCAGCAAGTTCGCGCGGGATCTCCCCCGCCGACAACAGCACCAGTTCGACCCCCTCGACGCCTTCCACGGCCCCGGCATATTCCCGTTCCGATCCGGTCCGCGCGAGCGTCACGCCCCGCGCCCCGAACCAGTCGAATGTCTTTTCCATCAACCGCCCCTTGGACGGCACGCCAAGCTTGATCGTCATAGCACGCCCTCCAGTTGCAGCATCAGGCCCGGGCGGATCACCCCGCCCACAGCCGGGATTTCGCGCCCTTGGCCAAGCACACGGGTCAGCGCATCATACCGCCCGCCCGTCGCGACAGGCGGCATGTCATGCCGCCCCTCGGCGTAGAACCCAAAGACGAACCCATCATAGTATTCCATCTGGGTGCGCCCATAGCTCGTCTCGAACTCAAGCGCATCGACATCGACGCCGCGCGCGGCAAGCGCCTCCATCCGGTCCTTGATCCGGAACACGGCCTCTGTGATCGCGGGCATATCGACCGCGATATCGCGCAGGTGCTCGAGCGCGAAAGGCAGCGTCTCGCGCACGCCCAAAAGCGCCTCGAGCATCTCGACCTGTCCCGCCGACAAGGGCGGCGTCTCGGCGTCTTCGCGCAGCGCCTCGATCCGCGCCGCAATCTCCGCTTCCGAGCGCATCCCGATCATCGGCGCGTCAATCGCCATCGGATCAGTCTTGGCCAAGAGCGCAGATCGGCTCGCAGGTACAGGCGCACGGCCTGCAAAGCGTTCGATCAACGCCCGGAACCGACGCGGCCGCCAGATATGACGCATCAGCGCAGCCTTGCGCCGCGCGCTCGTCTCAAGCCCCTGCACCGCTGCCATGAGGACACCAATATCCCCTGTCGCCGCCCGAAGCCCCAAGGGCGCCACGACCGACTGGATCAGCGCGAAAACCTCCGCATCCGCCGCCGCCGGATTCTCGCGGTCAAAGACCTCATAGCCGACCTGCGTATACTCATTGTCCTTGCTGGCGTCGTCTTCCTGCCGCCGGAACACCTGCCCCGAATAGGTATAGCGCGCAGGCTCCGCGCCGTGCTCCATATGCATCTGCACAACAGGCACCGTGAAATCGGGCCGCAGCATCTGCTCGCCCCGAAGCGTGTCCGAGGTCACATAGGCGCGCCCCCGGATATCCTCACCATATAGGTCGAGAAGGACTTCGGCAGGCTGCAAGACATTGGTCTCGACCGGCTGCGCCCCTTCCGCCTCGAACATGGCGCGCAGCTCTGCCGCCCGCGCCCGGATTTTTCCCCGTGCCGGCATGTTAGCTGTCCTGCCCCGCAAGGATTTCGCGCACCTTCACCACAAGGTCGCCACGCGGCACCTCGAACTGGCTCGGGCGCTCTTTCCATTCCTCGAGCGTCGCGCTCTCGGCAATCTTCGCGCCAAGGATCAGGTCCTTGATCTGCACCTTGCCCGCATCGAACTCGTCCCCGCCCGCGATTACGGCCAAAGGCGAATTGCGCTTGTCCGCGTATTTGAGCTGGTTGCCAAAGTTCTTCGGGTTGCCAAGGTAAACCTCGGCGCGAATACCCGCATTACGAAGCTCTGCAACCATCGCCTGATACTCGGCCATCCGGGCGCGATCCATGACCGTGACAACCACAGGCCCCTGCACCGTCCCGCCGATCCGGCCCTTCTCGTGCAGCGCGGCCAGAAGGCGATCCACCCCGATCGACACACCCACGGCTGGCACTGCCTGCCCGGTAAACCGCGCCACGAGATCGTCATAGCGCCCCCCGCCCGCGACCGAGCCGAACTGCCGCTTGCGACCTTTCTCGTCAAAAATCTCGAAGGTGAGTTCTGCCTCGAACACCGGCCCGGTGTAATAGCCAAGCCCGCGCACCACCGAAGGATCAATCTCGATCCGGTCCGCGCCATAACCGCCCGCCTCAAGAAGCGCCGCGATCTGCTCCAACTCGGCAATGCCGTCCGCGCCGACCTTGGACTCGCCCACCGCCTCGCGCAGGTTGGCAAAGGTCTCATCCGCGGAATCCGCTTTAGAGGTCAGAAACGCCACAACCGGCGCCGCCTGTTCATCGCTGAGGCCCACGCCGTCGATAAAGGCTCCCGACGCATCAAGACGCCCCTTTCCGAGCAACTCGCGCACACCTGCCTCGCCAACCTTGTCGAACTTGTCGATAGTGCGCAGAACTGCATCCTTGCGGTCCTGATCGTCGCCAAGGCCCATGGCCTCAAGCACCCCGTTCAAAACCTTCCGGTTGTTCACCCGAACGATGTAGTCGCCACGCGGAATACCCACCGCCTCGAGCGTATCCGACAGCATCGCGCAAATCTCCGCATCCGCCGCCATGCTCGCCGTGCCCACGGTATCCGCATCACACTGATAGAACTGGCGGAACCGCCCCGGCCCCGGCTTCTCATTGCGCCAGACCGGGCCCATCGCATAGCGCCGATACGGCGTCGGCAACTCATTACGATGCTGCGCATAGACCCGCGCCAACGGCGCCGTCAGATCATAGCGCAGCGCCATCCAGTCGCCTTTGTCGTTCTCGTCAAATTCCTGCCACGCAAAGACGCCCTCGTTGGGCCGGTCCACATCCGGCAGGAACTTGCCAAGCGCCTCGACGGTCTCGACAGCACTCGATTCCAACGCATCAAACCCGTAATGATGATAGACCCCCGCGATCTTCTGCAGCATCTCTGCACGTTCGGTCACCTCGGCGCCGAAATAGTCGCGGAACCCCTTGGGCGTGATCGCCTTGGGGCGGGGGGCTTTCTTCACTTTGGCCATGTCGCATGGTCCCTTCGGTTTGCAGTCGCCCCGCCTTTACCCAATGGACCGCACGGGGGCAAGCAAACCCTCTGTAACAGGGGGGCTAGATATCCCCGAAATCGCCGCCCCGACCCTTGCCCGAGGCAAACCGCGCCGCACCCGCCGCGCCCTCGGCGGCAAAGGCCGCGAACGAGGCCCACTCGCGACGGATCAAACTCGCCAATGCTGCGCCATCCATCCGGCCCGAGGCGAAATCCGCCCGCATGCAGGCTTGCGGAAACCGCACCAGCCCCTCGGCAATCTCTTTCGCCGCCGCCAGCGCCCCGCCTTCCGGCACAACCCGGTCGGAAAGCCCCATCCGGTAGGCCTCTTCCGCCCCCACGGGCCGCCCGGTGAGGATCAGGTCATTGGCCCGCCCCTGCCCGAGGATTCTCGGCAAGCGCACGGTGCCGCCGTCGATCAACGGCACGCCCCACCGGCGACAGAAAACCCCGAATGTCGCGCTTTCGCTCGCCACCCGCATGTCGCACCACGCCGCCAACTCGATCCCGCCGGCAACCGCATAGCCCTCGACCGCCGCGATGACGGGCTTCGTCAGCATAAGCCGCGATGGCCCCATTGGCCCCGGAATCGGCTCTGCCGCCGCATCCTGCCAGCCTTCCGGGATATCCACCTGCGCCAGCCAGGCCGCACCGCCCTCTCCCGCCGCCGCCTTAAGATCGTAGCCCGCACAGAAATGCCCGCCCGCTCCCGTCAGGATCGCCACATCCACGGTCTCATCTGCCTCAAAGGCACAAAACGCCTCAAAAAGCGCCCGCGCCACCTCCGGGTTGACCGCGTTGCGCGCCTCTGGCCGCTGGATCGTCACGATCCGCACCCGGCCTTCTGTCTCGACTGAAATGCTCATGATGTCTCCTCCCTCACCAACCGCAGCACCCCGCCCCGTTCCGGTCAAGACAGACGCCGCGTCGCTTGACCCCGACGCGCAAGCGGCCTATCGCAAGAGGCATGGAAGACCTCGAAGCCCAGATCGCCCACCTGACCCGCACCGTCGATGACCTCTCCGAGATCATCGCCCGTCAGGATGCAGAAATCGCCGTGCTGACTCGCCGGGTGCACATGCTCATGGAGCGCGAAGCCACCCGCGAATCCGAAGGCACCGGCGGCGTGGTCCTCGGCGACGAACGCCCACCGCATTACTGACGCCCAATTCTTCCTCTTGCCAGAAATATCCCGGGGGGGTTGGGGGGCTGGCCCCCCAATGAGGAGTGATTGGTTTGGGGGCAGCGCCCCCAATTCAAATGGGCTTGAGAACGCCCCCTCAATACTCCTCGACCGCCATCACCCCATCGAGCGATTTGATCGCGCCCTTGATCTGCGGGTTGACCGGAAATTCCCGGCCGGTGTCGATCTCGACCTCGCCGGGCAGGTCCGCGCTCATCAGACAAAAGAGCACCGGCCCCTTCGCCCCCGCCTTCACGGTCTCCGCGGCCTGCTGCAGCACATTGGCCACCGGCCCGACGGCCTCGGCATCCTCGAGGAACACCTTCAAGCCCGCACTACCCGCATCGGCAACCACTGCATCAATCGGCGCAATCGAGCGCGCCAGCAATTTCAACTGCTCCGACTCAAGCGTCGCCTCCGCCGTCACAACAACCTTGGATCCGGTTTCGAGATACTCCCGGCTCTTCTCGAGCGTGTCTGAGAAGATCGTCACCTCATAGGCCCCGGTCGGGTCGCTCAATTGCGCAAAGGCGAACCGGTTGCCCTTCATAGACTTACGCTCTTGCCGCCCAGACACCCGCCCGGCGAGCTTGACGACGCATGGCCCGCCCTTGGCCTGCTCGGCCACCTCGTCAAGCGTCAGAACCTTCTTGCGCTTGAGCGCAGGCATGTAATCCTCGAGCGGATGGCCAGACAGGAAGAAGCCAATCGCCTTCGCCTCCTCGTCAAGCCGCTCCGCCGGGAGCCAATCGCCCACCGGCGAAAGCCGCGGCTCCGGCAGGTCGTCCCCCGCCTCACCAAAGAGCGAGACCTGGTTGGAGGCTTTTTGCTCATGGATCGCCGCCGAGTAATTCACCAAGGAATCGAGGCTCTCGAGAACCCGCCGCCGGTTCGCGTCCAACTCGTCAAACGCCCCCGAGCGCGCCAGCATCTCCAAGGGGCGCTTACCCACCCGCTTCAAATCCACCCGGCGCGCAAAATCATAAAGCGTCGCAAAGGGCTTCTCCACGCCCTCGACCTTGCGCCCCTCGGTCACAAGCCGCATCGCCTCGACGCCGACATTCTTCAACGCGCCCAGCGCATAGACGAGCGCCCCGTCGACAACCTTGAACATCGCATCCGAACGATTGACACAAGGCGGCACGAAAGGCAGCGCCAGCGCCTTCTTCACCTCTTCGAAATACACGGCGAGCTTGTCGGTCAGATGAATATCGCAGTTCATCACGCCTGCCATGAACTCAACCGGATGGTTCGCCTTGAGCCATGCGGTCTGATAGGACACCACCGCATAGGCCGCCGCGTGCGATTTGTTGAAACCGTAGTTGGCGAATTTCTCGAGAAGGTCGAACACCTCTGAGGCCTTTGCCTTGTCGACCCCGTTCTCCGCCGCGCCGGTCTCAAACTTCGGGCGCTCGGCGTCCATCGCCTCCTTGATCTTCTTGCCCATCGCACGACGCAGCAGGTCCGCACCGCCAAGCGTGTAGTTCGCCATGACCTGCGCAATCTGCATCACCTGCTCCTGATAGACGATGATGCCCTGCGTCTCTTCGAGGATATGGTCGATCAAGGGATGCACCGAGGTGATCTCCTTCAGACCGTTCTTCACCTCGCAATAGGTCGGGATATTCTCCATCGGACCCGGACGATAAAGCGCCACAAGCGCAACAATATCCTCGATACAGGTCGGCTTCATCCGCTTCAGGGCGTCCATCATGCCCGAGCTTTCAACCTGGAACACAGCGACGGTCTTGGCCGAGGCGTAAAGCTTGTAAGTCGCCTCATCATCAAGCGGGATGGCGTTGATCTGGTTCTCCGCCCCGTCCGCCGGTTCATAAAGCTGCGTGCCATCCGCCGCGACATGCAAGTCACGCCCCGACGCGTGAATCTGCTCGATCGCATTCTGGATCACGGTGAGCGTCTTCAGGCCAAGGAAGTCGAACTTCACGAGCCCCGCCTGCTCGACCCATTTCATGTTGAACTGCGTCGCGGGCATGTCTGACCGCGGGTCTTGGTACAAGGGCACGAGATGATCCAAGGGCCGATCCCCGATCACAACCCCCGCCGCGTGGGTCGACGCATTGCGCAAAAGGCCCTCGACCTGCTGACCATAGGTCAAAAGGAGATCAACAACCTCTTCCTCGCGCGCCGCCTCGCGCAAACGCGGCTCTTCCTTGAGCGAATCCGCGATCGACATCGGCTTGACCCCCTCGACCGGGATCAGCTTCGAGAGGCGGTCCACCTGCCCATAGGGCATCTGCAACACCCGCCCGATATCGCGCACCGCCGCTTTCGACAAAAGCGCACCAAAGGTGATGATCTGGCCCACCTTGTCGCGGCCATATTTCTCCTGCACGTAACGGATCACCTCTTCGCGCCGGTCCATGCAAAAGTCGATGTCAAAGTCCGGCATCGAAACACGTTCCGGGTTGAGGAAGCGTTCGAACAGAAGCGAATAGCGCAGCGGATCAAGGTCGGTAATCGTCAGCGCATAGGCCACGAGCGAGCCCGCGCCAGAGCCCCGCCCCGGCCCGACCGGGATATCGTGGTCCTTGGCCCATTGGATAAAGTCCGCAACGATAAGAAAGTAGCCGGGGAACCCCATCCCCTCGATAATCCCAAGCTCGAAATCGAGCCGTTCCTGGTATTTCTCGACACTGACCGCATGTGGGATCACGGCAAGCCGCGCCTGAAGTCCCTCATTCGCCATCCGCCGCAATTCCGCGACCTCGTCATCGGCGAATTTCGGCAGGATCGGATCGCGCCGATAGGCCATAAAAGCACAGCGCTTGGCGATCTCGACCGTGTTCTCGATCGCTTCCGGCAGGTCCGCAAAAAGCGTGACCATCTCTTCCTGGCTCTTGAAATAATGCTGCGGCGTGAGGCGGCGACGCCCCTCCTGCTGATCGACATAAGCCCCGTCCGCGATACAGATCAGCGCATCATGTGCCTCATACATATCGCTCTTGGGGAAATAGACGTCGTTGGTCGCCACCAGCGGGATCGCCATCTCATAGGCCATCTCGATGAACCAGCGTTCCGTGGCGCGTTCCGGCTCCGGCAACCCGCCCTCGCCCGGATGGCGCTGCAACTCGATATAGAGCCCATCGCCATAAATCTCGTGAAACCGCCGCATGAGCGCATCGGCCTCGTCCCATTTGCCCGCCTGCATCAGCCGCCCGACAGGCCCGTCCGCCCCACCGGTCAAACAGATCAGTCCCGCGCCATGCACCGCCAGCTCGTCCATGCTGACCTGCGGCAACTGCCCGCCCTTGTCCACATAGAGACAGGAGGAAAGCTTCATCAGGTTCTCATACCCGACCTCATTCTGCGCCAATAGGACAATCGGCGCCGGCTTGGCGATCTGACCCCGCCCATTGTTCGGCACCTCGTCTTCCGGTGGCGTCACATCGACCTGACAACCGATGATCGGCTGCACCCCGGCCCCGCTCGCCGTGACGGAGAACTCCAACGCCGCGAAAAGGCTGTTGGTGTCGGTGATCGCCACCGCGGGCATGTTCATATCGGCGCACATGCCGGGAAGTTTCTTGACCCGAACCGCCCCCTCGAGAAGGGAGTATTCGGTATGCACGCGGAGATGGATGAATCGGGGATCGCTCGTCATCCCGCAAGGCTACCCGAGCGCGCCGCCCTTTGGAATGGGCCAAACGCCCTGCTCTTCCTCTTGCCGGAAATATCCCGGGGTGAATTGGCCGCCTTCAGGCGGCCAAGAGGGGCTGGCCCCTCCCCCCCTCTCAGTGACGCAGGTGGCAGGCGTTGATCTCACCGCGCCAATAGGGCTCATAGCCATCCGGATAATCATACCCGACCTCGCCCCGCGCCGGAATGCGCCGCCCCCCGATCCAACGATACTCCGAAAACCGCCCGCGCCAATCGCGCAAGCGGCTTTCGCCATCAGGGTCGCGCACCGGGCGACCCTTGGCCGTCATCTCGACAATATCGCCCGCTCCATCGAACCGGAACTCGACCGCCACCTCGCCAAGGCTGACCCGCACGCGCTGCGCCTCGATCTGGTTCCAGATCAGCGCCCCGTTCTCGAGGATCGCATCCGGCACCCACGGGAGCTCTGCGAGATAGCGCATCGCCTCGCCCCGATCGATATCCGCGCCCTTCGCCCGCACCACCGGGATCGCCCCAAGGAGATTGACCCAAAGTCGCCCTTCGCCCCACACATAGGCATCCAGCACGAGGATTTTCGCCAGCGGCCTCCAAAGCTGCTGACCCGCTTTCCAGACAAAGCCCGGCTCGCGCACGCAAATCCATTGCCACGCCCAAAGCCGGGTCCAGCGCCCCCGCCGCTCAAGCCGCATCTCGACCGATTGTCCAAGCTCGACCCGACGCACCCGCGGCCCCCGGCCCGCCCCGTTGCGGCGCGCAAAATCCCGCACGATGCGTGGCATTGGTGCCTGCTGAACCGGGCCGTCCGCCTTGCTCATCTCGCCCGCACACCAGTTCGCGGCCCGCTCGAACAGGAAGCGCCCCAAAATCAAGCCCGCAACCACCAGAAAGAGGGCGAACACAAGCAGCCAAGCCCAGAGGTTCATTGAAACACCTTCAGGTTTTTCCAAATAATAATGTGCGCGCAACCGTCTGAAACTTAACGTTTTTATAAGACCCCAGCAATGCCGAAAATTTAGCCATTTGCCCAGCCAGGCGGCGTCCTGACCCAAGTTTCCCTTGCCAAGATCAATCCCCCCTTCCTAGTGTGGGTCGGCACAAAAAACGGCATGCCGGGTAACGGCTCTGCCCCTTCAGGGAAAAAACATATGACAGGGACTTTGCTAAGTATCCGCGGCCTGACCAAGGCCTACCCCGGAGTGGTGGCAAATGATTCAGTCTCCTTCGATATTCAGGAAGGCGAAGTCCACGCCCTCTTGGGGGAGAATGGCGCCGGGAAATCAACTCTCGTCAAGATGATCTACGGCCTTGTAAAGCCCGATAGCGGCACCATGACATGGCGTGGCGGCGAATTCGCGCCGCCCGAACCACGAGCCGCCCGCGCCACCGGCGTCGCAATGGTGTTTCAACACTTTTCCCTCTTCGACGCCTTGAATGTCGCAGAGAACGTCGCCCTCGGCATGGAGAACCCGCCTTCGATGCGCGATCTCGCCGCGCAGATCCGCTCGGTCTCCGAGAATTACGGGCTGCCGCTCGATCCCGACCGCATCGTCGGTGACCTCTCCGCCGGCGAACGCCAGCGGGTCGAGATCATCCGCTGCCTGCTGCAAGACCCGAAACTCCTGATCATGGACGAACCGACCTCGGTTCTGACCCCGCAAGAGGTCGAGATCCTGTTCAAGACTCTAAACAAACTCAAATCCGAAGGCACCGCGATCCTCTACATCTCGCACAAGCTCGAGGAAATCCGCACCCTCTGCGATCACGCCACGATCCTGCGCCTTGGCAAGAACGTCGGCACCTGCATCCCGTCCGAAACCACAGCGCGGCAGATGGCCGAGATGATGGTGGGCGACACGCTCCACACACCGACCCGATCCGCCAAGGAAGAAGGCGCGCCGGTGCTGCGTGTCAACGATCTGTCGCTATCCTCGGCCAACCCGTTTGGCACCCGGCTCAAGAACATCTCCTTTACCGTGCACGCCGGGGAGATACTCGGCCTTGGCGGCGTCGCGGGCAACGGGCAGGACGAACTCCTCGCCGCGCTCTCCGGCGAAGCCCCGACCGAAGCGGAAACGATTACCGTCAACGACAAACCTGTCGGCCATTTCGGCCCCAACGAACGGCGCGAACTTGGCATCCTTGCCGCGCCCGAAGAACGGCTCGGCCATGCTGCCGCCCCGGATATGAGCCTGACCGAGAACGCCCTCCTGACCGGGGCGATCCGCGAAAAGCTGATGAACAACGGTTTTGTGGACTGGAACGCCACAACGAAATTTGCCGAACGCATCATCTCGGCCTTCGATGTGCGCACCCCCGGCCCGACAAGCGCCGCGCGCTCGCTCTCCGGCGGTAACCTGCAAAAATTCGTCATTGGCCGCGAGGTTCTGCAAAACCCGCAAGTCCTCGTCGTCAATCAACCGACATGGGGCGTTGACGCCGCCGCTGCGGCTTCGATCCGTCAGGCGCTTCTCGACCTCGCTGCCGAAGGCGCCGCCCTCGTCGTCATCTCGCAGGATCTCGACGAGCTGATGGAGATCGCCGACCATTTCGGCGCCCTCAATGAAGGCCGCCTCTCCGAAATCCGCCCCGCCTTGGGCCTGACCATAGACGAGATCGGTCTGATGATGGGCGGCGCCGACGCCTCCGAAGGAGCCGCCGCATGATTGTTCTCGAGAAACGCCCCGAACCCTCGCGCCTGCTGTCGATGAGCACGCCCGTCTTTGCCGTGATCGTGACCATGATCGCCGGGGGCCTGCTCTTTGCTGCGCTGGGCAAGAACCCGTTCGAAGCCATCCGCACGATCTTCTGGGATCCGCTCTTTGGCGAATATGCCTTCTACTACCGGCCACAACTCCTCGTGAAAGGCGCGCCGCTTGTGCTGATCGCCATCGGCCTTTCCCTCGGCTTCCGTGCCGGGATCTGGAATATCGGCGCCGAGGGCCAGTATATCATGGGCGCGATCTGCGGCGCGGCGGCGGGCCTTGCCCTCTACCCGTCCGAAAGTGTCCTGATCTTCCCGCTCATGGTTCTTGCCGGGGCGCTGGGGGGCTGGATCTGGGCGATGATCCCGGCGCTTCTCAAGGTGAAATTCGGCACCAATGAAATCCTCGTCTCGCTGATGCTCGTCTATGTCGCCGAACAGCTCCTTGCCTCGATGTCCCTCGGCCTCTTGAAGAACCCGCAAGGCTTTGGCTTTCCCGGCTCACGCAACATCGCTGAATGGGAGGCCGCAAATAGCTGGATCGCGCAAGACTACGGCATGCACTGGGGCGTGGTCGCCGCGATGATCGCCGTCATCATGGCCTATGTCCTCCTCAACAAGCACATTCTCGGCTTCAACATCCGCCTGACAGGTGAAGCCCGCCGCGCCGCGCGCTTTGCGGGCGTGAACCCAACCCGCTTGATCCTGTTCTGCCTCGGCACCTCCGGCATGCTCGCCGGTCTCGCTGGCCTCTTCGAGGTCGCAGGTCCCTCCGGTCAGGTGAGCATCGACTTCAATGTCGGCTACGGCTTCACCGCCATCATCGTCGCCTTCCTGGGTCGCCTGCACCCGGTCGGCATCCTCCTCGCCGGTCTCCTCATGGCACTCACCTATATCGGCGGTGACATCGCGGAATCCCAAATGGGCCTCCCCGCCTCCGCCATCCAGGTCTTCCAGGGCATGCTCCTGTTCTTCCTGCTGGCGCTTGACCTCTTGACCAACTACCGCGTGAAACTTGCTATGAAGGGGACTGCATAATGGATCTCTCAGCCATCAACCCCGTCCTCCTTGTCGCCTCCCTCATGGTCGCCGCAACACCGCTCCTACTCGCCGCGATTGGCGAATTGGTGGTCGAACGCTCCGGCGTCCTCAACCTCGGCGTCGAAGGCATGATGATCACCGGCGCCATCGCGGGCTTTGCCGTCTCGGTCGAGACCGGCTCGCCCTATGTCGGCGTCCTCGCCGCCGCCGTGGCTGGTGCCGCCCTCTCGTTCCTCTTCGCCTTCCTGACCCAGTTCGCGCTGGCCAATCAGGTCGCCTCCGGCCTTGCGCTGACCCTCTTTGGCCTCGGCCTCTCGGCGCTCATGGGACAAGGCTATGTCGGCATCCGCCCCCCGGCGATGACCCGCCTCGACATCCCCGTGCTCTCTGACCTGCCCGTGGTCGGCCCGATCCTGTTCGGCCACGATCCGATCCTCTACTTCGGCCTCCTCCTCACGGCGGCAGTCTGGGCCTTCCTCAAGTTCACCCGCGGCGGTCTCATCCTGCGCGCCGTCGGTGAAAACCACGATGCCGCCCACGCGCTTGGCTATAGCGTGATCCGCGTGCGCGTCCTCGCGATCCTCTTTGGCGGTGCCTGTGCAGGTGTCGGCGGGGCCTATATCTCGCTCATTCGTGTGCCCCAATGGACCGAAGGTATGACCGCCGGCATCGGCTGGATCGCCCTCGCCCTCGTGGTATTTGCAAGCTGGAAACCCTGGCGCGTGCTGCTTGGTGCCTATCTCTTTGGCGGCATCAACGTGCTACAACTCAATCTACAGGCCGCAGGCGTTGCGATTCCCGTCGAATACTTGGCAATGTCGCCATATCTGATAACCATCCTCGTGCTGGTTATCATGTCGGCTGACAAGAGCGGCGCACCCGCCTCGCTCGGCCGCAGTTTCCACGCCTCGCAATAATGCGCGGCATCGTTTGACTACCAACAGGGGGATATCCCGAATGAAACTGACCAAACTCCTGACAAGCGCAGCTGTCGCGCTGGGCCTGGCGACCACCGCCATGGCCGAGGACAAGACCAAAGTGGGCTTTGTCTATGTCGGCCCCGTCGGCGACGGCGGCTGGACCTATGAACACAATCAGGGCCGCCTCGCGGTCGAAGAAGAATTCGGCGACAAGGTCGAAACCGTCTTCGTCGAATCCGTCCCCGAAGGCCCCGACTCCGAACGCGTGATGACCCAGATGGCTCTCAACGGCGCCGACCTGATCTTCACCACCTCGTTTGGCTACATGGACCCGACGATCAACGTCGCGAAGAAATTCCCGAACGTGAAATTCGAACACGCCACCGGCTACAAGACCGCGCCGAACGTCTCGGTCTATTCGGCCCGCTTCTACGAAGGCCGCGCCGTGCAGGGCCACATCGCAGGCAGCATGACCAAGTCGAACATCGTCGGCTATATCGGTTCCTACCCGATCCCCGAAGTGATCCGCGGCATCAACTCTGCCTTCATCCACGCCCGCAAGGTGAACCCCGACGTCCAATTCAAGATCGTCTGGGCCTATACTTGGTTTGACCCGGCAAAAGAGGCCGACGCCGCCAAGGTTCTCATCGAACAAGGCGCCGACGTGATCCTTCAGCACACCGACTCCACCGCGCCGCAAGCCGCGGCTCAGGCCGCTGGCAACGTCATCACCTTTGGTCAGGCCTCCGACATGAGCGAATACGCGCCGCTGCCGCGCGTCTCTTCGATCATCGACGACTGGGCGCCCTACTACATCGCGCGCACCAAGGCCGTGATGGACGGCACCCGGGAAAGCAAGAGCACTTGGGACGGTATCGGCGCTGGCATGGTCGGCATCGGTGAAATCTCCGACGCAGTGCCCGCCGACGTGAAAGAAGAAGCCCTCGCGCTCAAGGCATCGCTGGCCGATGGCTCCTACCACGCCTTCACCGGTCCCCTGAACAAGCAGGACGGCTCGGCATGGCTCGCCGAAGGCGAAACCGCTGACGACGGCACGCTCGCGGGCATGAACTTCTACGTCGAAGGCATCACCGGCGACATTCCGCAATAAGCGACCTGCCCTTTAAGACACAAGAAAGGCCCGCCAATCTCGGCGGGCCTTTTTCATTGAGGCTCAAAGGACGCGCTGTTAGGCTCAATCCATGATTGTTTCACGCATTCTCTTTGTCCCCTCAAAGAGAGCATTCATACAAGGTTATATTCCCGATGAACTATATCGCCGCCGCTCTCTGCGCCCTCTGCTTCGCGACCCAGTCCCACGCCGGTCAGGTCTGGAAATGCACGATGGAAAAGAAATCCCCAATGGATCTTGGTGCCGTGCAGGACACCATCTTCTTCGAGCACGATGTCAAAGCGGACGCGGTACTCGTGCTTGACGCCTTGATTCACTTCTTCGGGAAGAAATACGTCAAGGCCGCTATCACGTCGAATACAGAAGAACGTCTCAGATTCGATTGGCGCCTGAAAGATATCCCCACTGTCGCCCTGAACACGACCGAGAGAGAACTGGTCGAATGGCGCTTCAAAGCCTTCTTCATCAAGAAGAACAACAATCTGGTGGTGCGCAGCATCTCTGCCGGCGAGACGAATGTCTCTCGGCGCGGCGTCTGTGAGAAATACTAAGACACAGCGCAGGAAAAAGGCCCGCTCAACGCACGGGCCTTTCTTATCCCTGCCCCCGCTTTACTTGGCCTTACAGGTGTTGATCCCGAGGATCGAATAGAGCGCGCAATTGCCCATCAGTCCGGTCGCCAGCGGAATGATCCCGATCAGGCCCCACATGCTTCCCCCGGTGATCGGAAGCAGCAAGAGCGCAATCCCAACAATGATACGCAGCGCGCGATCGATAGTGCCAACATTTCGGGTCATCACGAATCTCCTGAATTGGTATATAATATATTCGATATATAGCACATTTCCCGCAAAAAACCCGGCATCAAATGTCACATCTTCGCGCGCCCGGTTTGCCAGCACCGCCCCCGCCCCCTATCCTGTGCATGACGCGACAGGAGACACCTCATGACAGACATCCAGCGCATTCAATCTCAGGGCGTGCACCACATCACGCTCACCGGCGCAGACCGCCAAACTTCGATTGATTTCTGGGAAGGGGTGCTCGGCATGCCCTTCATCTTCGACCAACCCAATCTCGACGACCCGGACGAAGGCCACCTCTATTTCGATCCCGGTGATGGACGGCTGATCACCATCTTCACCAACGAAACCCGCAAGCCAGATCGTAGGCGCACACCGATGGAACCGGGCTGTGTCCACCATCTCGCCTTCAACGTGAGCCGGGCCAGCTTCCTGCTCGCAGCCGAACGGCTCGAGGCGCGCGGTATCGGCCATTCCGGCGTCAAGGATCGTGGCTTTATGGATTCGATCTATTTCAAGGATCCGCTCGGCCTCCTGATCGAACTGGCCTGCTATAAATTCGAACCGCCCGTTGGCTGCACCCATGCCGACGTGATGATCCGCGCCCACCGCATCCGTGTCGCGGCCGGGGATTACAACATCGCCGAACCGCATCTCGCCGCCGCCATCGAAGAGCTGGTCCTCGCCCGACAGGACTCGCTTTCCAAAGATCGCGGCCCGCGCAATCCGTTCTGAAACCAGTCTCGCGGGAAGGTGGGCGGGGCGTCTTTGCCAAAAGAGCGCCCGCCCTCCCGCGAAAACCACACCACCGCAATACCGACGTCATACCGACGCGATACAGACCCCCGTTTTTCGCGACTTTGCCCCCCTTTCCCTAGCTCTGAAACCATGGCAACGTCGCGCCATGACTCGCGCCGCCACCGGCCCAAGACAGACTGAAAAACGCATGAACGATTTCCTCGTGATCGGCGGCGGCATCGCCGGAACGTCCGCAGCCGCCCGTCTCGCCCAGCTTGGCAAGACCCTTCTTCTCGAACGCGAACCCGCGCTCGGCTATCACGCCTCTGGCCGGTCGGCGGCCCTGTTCGAGGCGAACTATGGCCTCGACTCCACCGTTGCCCTGTCTAAGGCGAGCGCCGATTTTCACACCAACGCCCACGGTGGGTTCCTGTCGCCGCGTGGCCTGATGCTTGTGGGTAAATCTGAGGACGCCGCCGCCTTTGAGGCGGCCTGCATTGACCTCAACATGGACCCGATCCCGCTTGCCCGCGCCTTTGACATGGTGCCGATCCTGAACCCCGATGTGATCGGCTTTGCCGCCTATCACGACGAAGCCTATGACGTGGACACCGACCGCGAAATTCAGGTCTTTGCCTCAATCGTGCGCGACAACGGCGGCGCGGTCATCACGGGCCAGGACGTCACCGCCATCCGCCGCACCCAAAGCGGCTGGAGCGTGACCTCGAACGGCACCGACCACGAGGCCCGCACCCTCGTCAACGCCGCCGGAGCATGGGTCGACGTGATCGCCCGCATGGCCGGGATCAAACCCCTCGGTTTTACCCCGTTGCGCCGCTCGATGGCGCGCTTGCCCGCGCCAGGTGGCCATGATGTGAGCAAATGGCCGATGATTATCGGCGCGCACGAAGATTGGTACGCCAAACCCGACGCCGGGAAATTCCTTGTCTCGCCTGCCGACGAAGACCTGCAAGACCCCTATGACGCTTGGGCCGATGACATGGTGCTGGCCGAGGGTCTTGCCCGCTACGAAGAATACGTCACCGAACCCGTGACCCGCCTCGAAGGCAGTTGGGCCGGGCTTCGCACCTTTGCGCCGGACCGCAACCTCGTGATCGGCCCGGCTTCTGACGATCCCGCGTTCCTTTGGTTCGCCGGGCAAGGCGGCTACGGGTTCCAAACGGCCCCCGCCGCATCGCAGCTTCTGGCCGATATCGTCTCTGGTGCGCCGTCCGAACTCGACGAGACAACCCGCGCCGCCCTTGATCCGCATAGGTTTGCCTGATGCCCAAACGCCTGAACCTGCCCGATAGCGCCTCAGTCGCCACGCCCGATGCCGAAGGCCGCCTCTTTGCCCCCTCCGCCGCGCGCAACGCCGAAGCCATCGTCTCGCTTATAGGGGATGTCGCAGGCGAAATGACCGGCGTCGCGCTCGAGATCGCCTCCGGCACGGGCCAGCATATCGCCGCACTGGCAGCAGCCCTCCCCGGTCTCCACTGGCAACCAAGCGATATCGACGCCGAGCGCCGCAAAAGCATTGACGCCTACGCGGCATCGGCCAACCTTCCGAACCTCTCCCCCGCCATCGCGCTCGATGCGACAAGCCCCGGTTGGGGCGCGGAACATGGCGGCAAGTCCTTCATCTGCCTTGCCAATCTCCTGCATCTCATCTCCACGAAAGAGGCCCGCATCCTGATCTCCGAAGCCGCCGAAGCCCTTGCTCCGGGTGGCCGCCTGATGATCTACGGCCCCTTCATGCGCGATGAAGAACTGACAAGTGCGGGCGACGAAGCCTTTCACGCAAGCCTCGTCTCACAAGACCCCGAGATTGGGTACAAGAGCGATTTCGACGTCGTCGAATGGGGGCTGTCTTCTTGGCTCGATTACGAGGATATGGTGGAAATGCCGGCGAATAATCTCGCGATCCTCTGGCGCAAACCGGGCTGACGCGAGGAACGCCAGCTTTTCAAAGGTCTATCTGATCTTAATCAAAGAACACACAGGCGAAGCATGGTCTCCAACCGATGAACACAATCATTGGAGACGCCCATGTCCTGGAATGACACGCTCGACAAGACTCGCAACCAACTGCGCGCCCTGAACAAGACCATCCCCGATACGACCCGCGCTTTCGGTGCCCTCGGCAAGGCGGTAAAGGAAGGTGGCGTTCTCGAATTCAAGCAGAAGGAATTCGTTGCTCTCGGCATCGCGGTCGCGGTCAAATGCGAGGCTTGCATCGCCCTGCATATCGAGGCGCTGGTGCGTGCCGGTGCGACCCGCGAAGAGGTCGGCGACGTGCTCGCCATGACGATCCAGATGGGGGGTGGCCCGGCCATGATGTATGCCGCCAAGGCGCTCGAGTGCTACGACGCGCTGACCAAAGAATGAGCATGAAAGGGCCGCTTCACGCGGCCCTCGAGACGCCTGCGGCAAGGCGCCTGATTTTCCCCTGAAATGGATCGACATTCCCTGATCTAATCGTCGCGACGATACAAAGAAGTGGAATTTCAGAATGTCGATTCTCTCTCTCCTGCAACAAGCCCAGAACGGTCAGGGCCTCGCCAATGTCGCCTCCCAGTTCGGGATCGGCACCGACAAGGCCGCCGAAATTGCCGAGATGCTCGCCCCCGCGATTAGCGGCGCAGCCAAGCAAAAAGCCGCCTCGGGCGGACTGGATGCGCTGCTCGGCAATTTCCAAGGCGAAGCGCAAGGCGCGCTATTCGAAGATGCCTCAGCCGCCGCATCCTCCGAAGGTCAGGCCCAAGGCGCCGCATTCCTCGACTCGCTCCTCGGAGGTCAGGAAGGCCGCGCTGCGCTCGAAGGTGTCGCCGCCGAGAAATCCGGGCTCGACTTCTCCATGGTGCAGCAGATCCTACCCGCCCTCGCCGCAATGGCCCAAGGCGGAATGCAAAAGTCGCTTCCCGATGACTCGATCTCGTCGATGCTCGGCGGAGCGTCCTCTGGTGGTGGTGGTCTGCTCGGCATGGCGGCAGGTCTCTTGGGCGGCGGCGCGAAAGGCGGGCCCGATCTTTCTATGCTGACCAATATGCTCGACGATGACGGAGACGGCTCGGTCGTCGATGATCTGCTCGGCAAGTTCCTCAAGTAAGACGCGGGTTCGGCCCCGGCCTACGCGCCGGGGTCAGGCCGCGCGCGGCTTTGCCCACATCCGAACCACAAGGACGAACCCGCCCAAAAGCATCATCGGCAGGATCAGGATTCGGAACACAAAGACCGACAGGATCGTCACATAGCTCGCGATCAACGCGTCCGCCCGATCGACAAGCGCAGAGGCCAACCGGGAATACTCCTTGGCGTCCTCCCATACGCTCCAGCCCCGTGCATCTTCCTCCACGACGACGGGCGCAATAGAGCCGGTGATCTCTTCGAGAAGGGCCTCGTTCTCGGCCCAGACGTCGCGCGTCATGGCATCGGCAAAGAG
Source organism: Shimia aestuarii (assembly GCF_022814865.1). Lineage (GTDB taxonomy): Bacteria > Pseudomonadota > Alphaproteobacteria > Rhodobacterales > Rhodobacteraceae > Shimia > Shimia aestuarii_A. The sequence continues at coordinate 25,204 of NZ_JAKVRD010000001.1, forward strand.
GCTTGCCAAGACGAAGGCCAGTGGCACCGCCACGCCCAGTATCGCCCCATACCAGCCAAGGCTACGCGTGATCTCCGTCACCCGCCGCCCGGCCCCCATGCGCTTTTCAAGAAGCCACACGATCAACGCCACCCCCACAAGCGCCGCCCCAACCGCACTCGCCGGGCCAAGCGCAACCGAGAGAATGCCGGTCACCACCATCACGTAAAAAACGATATCCGAGATGCGCTCGACCGTGTCGTCGATGGGTTCGAGCACCTTGAAGGGCTGCGCCGTGCCCTGCACGACAAGCGATCCGCCGACCTCGATCTCCTGCGCAGCCGAAAGAAAAGCATTCACACCGCGCAGCGAGACATAAAGAACCGCGCTCGAGGTGGCGATATCCTCGGCATAGGTTTCGGCCTGCCGGACAAGGGGGTTGCGATCGAAAAACGCCATGGCAACAAGAGCTGCCATGGCGATCACGAAGAGGATTATCTGGCGCGAAGCGCGCATCTAGCCATCCTTGCGGATCGTTTCGTTCTTCGGGTCATAGGGGCTGTCGCAGGTCACGACCGCATCCCAGAGCTTATCAAGCATCTTAACCTTCAGCTTCGTCCCTTCAACCGCGAGTTCCGGGCGCACATAGCCCATGCCGATGCTCTTCTCGAACGCGACCGAGTAGCCGCCCGAGGTCAAGCGTCCCACGCGGGTGCCATCCTCAGCATAGAGCACCTCACGGCCCCAAGGGTCTGCATCCTCCGGACCATCGATGAGCACGGTGACACATTTCGAGCGAATGCCCTTGGCGACCATCTCATCCTTGCCGTTGAAATCCTTCTCGAGGTCGATGAACCGCGGCAGGTCGGCTTCCGCCGGGGTCGCATCACGGCCAAGCTCGTTGCCGAATGCACGATAGGATTTCTCCTGACGCAACCAGTTCTGAGCCCGCGCCCCGACGAGTTTCATACCGTGCTTCTCGCCCGCTTTGTTGAGCAGATCCCAAAGGTAGTTCTGCATCTCGATCGGGTGGTGAAGCTCCCAGCCAAGCTCGCCGGTATAGGCCACGCGGATCGCGCGCACCGGGCACATGCCAAGCTCGATATCGCGCGCAGAAAGCCACGGGAACCGTTTGTTGGAAAGCGCGGTCTCCGGGTCTGCGTCGCTGATGATTTCCTTGAGAACATCGCGCGATTTCGGGCCCGCGATGGCAAAGACGCCCCATTGCGTGGTCACATCCTGGATCTCGATATAGCCGAACTCTTCGGCCTTCTCGGCGGCTGCCTTGCGCAGGTAATCGGCGTCGTATTCGGTCCATGCACCGGCTGAGACGAGATAATAGTCATCCTCGCCGCGCCGCACGATGGTGTATTCCGTGCGCGTCGTGCCTGCCGACGTAAGCGCATAAGTCAGGTTGATGCGTCCCACCTTCGGAAGCTTGTTGCAGGTGAACCAGTCGAGGAACTGCGTCGCGCCGGGGCCTTTGACCACGTGCTTGGTAAAGGCGGTGGCGTCGATCAGGCCAACGCCTTCACGGATCGCCTTGGCCTCGTCCACGGCATATTGCCACCAGCCACCGCGGCGGAAGCTACGCGCATCGTGATCGAAGTTTTCCGGTGCATCGAGCGGCCCGTAATAGTTCGGACGCTCCCAACCGTTGACCCAACCAAACTGCGCGCCTTTCGCCTTCTGGCGGTCAAACGCCGGCGCGGTGCGCAGCGGACGACATGCCGGGCGCTCTTCGTCCGGGTGGTGCAGGATGTAGACGTGCTCGTAGCATTCTTCGTTCTTGCGTGCCGCAAACTCGGTGGTCATCCAGTTCTGCGAATACCGTTTCGGGTCGAGGCTCGCCATGTCGATCTCGGCTTCGCCGTCGACCATCATCTGTGCGAGGTAGTAGCCCGTGCCGCCTGCTGCGGTGATCCCGAAGGAGAAGCCTTCGGCAAGCCACATGTTTTGCAGCCCCGGTGCCGGGCCAACCAGCGGGTTGCCGTCCGGCGTATAACAGATCGGACCGTTGAAATCGTCCTTGAGACCGGATTCGGCACAGGACGGCACGCGCTCGGCCATCGCCATGTATTGCTCGGCAATCCGGTCAAGGTCGAGCGGGAAAAGGTCGGCGCGGAAGCTATCCGGCACACCATGTTCGAAGCGCGCAGGCGCACCGCGTTCGTAGATGCCGAGGATCCAGCCGCCGCGCTCTTCACGGGCATAGGATTCATTGTCCGCATCGCGCACGACGGGGTGCTCGGGATTGCCCGCTTCGCGCCATTTGACGAGTTCCGGATCCTTGTCCATGACGATGAACGTATGCTCAACCGGGATCGCGGGCATCTTGATGCCAAGCATCTTGGCGGTGCGCTGCGCGTGGTTGCCCGATGCAGTCACGACATGCTCGGCAGTGATGACAACCTGCTCGTCGGATTCGACAAGGTTGCCGCCCTTCTCGACCATCTTGGTGCAGGTGACTTCCCAATGGGTGCCGGTCCAGTGGAAGGCATCGGCCTGAAGCTTCCGAACGATCTCGACGCCACGCTGACGTGCGCCCTTGGCCATCGCCTGGGTCACATCGGCGGGGTTAATGTAGCCATCCTCGGTGTGATAGATCGCCCCCTTGAGATCGTCGGTCTGGATCAGCGGCCAACGTGCCTTGATCTCGTCCGGGGTCAGCCACTCATAGGCGACGCCACAGGTCTCTGCGGTAGACGCATAAAGCATGTATTCGTCCATACGCTCTTGCGTCTGCGCCATGCGCAGGTTGCCGACAACCGCAAAGCCGGCATTGAGGCCCGTTTCCTCTTCGAGGGTCTTGTAGAAGTCGACCGAGTACTGGTGAATATGCGTGGTCGCATAGGACATGTTGAACAACGGCAAAAGGCCGGCTGCGTGCCATGTGCTGCCACTGGTGAGCTCATCGCGTTCAATGAGCATCACGTCGTCCCAGCCAGCCTTGGCCAGGTGATAGGCAATGGAGGTGCCGACGGCACCGCCGCCGACGATCAGAGCTTTGACTTGGGTTTTCATGTCCTACCGACTCCCGAGGAATTATCTTGCCACACCCTGACAAAACAATGATCCTCGCGGCGGTTTCAGCCGACCGAAAATCGCCGAAAACCGACCCATCGGCGCGGAATGACATTTTTTCGCCGCGCGACCAGCCGTTATTGTAGCGTCTCGACCTCGATCTTGCCCGGCTTGAAGGCATAGCCCGCCATCTCCTGAGGCGGTTCAACTTGGGCTTGGTAGGCCGCCATGGCAAAGAGGAACCCGGCGCTTAGCAAGAAGAGAAAGGGTTTGCGCATTGTCTCAATCCTCACATCGTTGCCCCCATGACGAAGAGTCTCGCACGGCAACACGGCGCTCTCACGGAGGAATTGCGGCATCGTTCAGGCAATGACGCTGCGCCCGTAGTATCACGGCTTCCCGCTATAGCGCTTGCCGCAGCGCAGCGCCCCCTGCTAAGAAAACACGCAGAAAGACCGGAGACTGCGCACCTTATGAAAACCTGCCGCACCATCGCCGATTGCCGCGCTGCCGTGGCCGAATTCCGCCGCGCCGGGGAAAGCGTTGGCCTCGTGCCGACCATGGGTTTCCTGCACGAAGGCCATATGGCGCTGGTCGCCGCCGCCAAATCCGCGGCCGATCGCGTCGTCGTCACGATTTTCGTCAATCCGACACAGTTCGGCGAGGCCGCGGACCTCGACGCCTACCCCCGAGACGAGGCGCGCGACCTTGCCATGCTCGAAGCGGCGGGCGTCGATCTCGTGCTGATCCCATCGGTCGAAGAGGTCTACCCCGAGGGGGATGAAACCATTGTCGAGACCACGCGCATGGCCAATATGCTGCATGGTCTCGTGCGCCCCGGCCATTTCCGCGGCGTGACCACCGTCGTTGCGCGTCTCTTCAACTTCGTGCAGCCCGACATCGCCTGTTTCGGCGAAAAGGACTATCAACAACTTCAGGTCATCAAGCGCATGACCCGCGATCTCGCCTTCCCGATCAAGATTCGCGGCGTGCCGACAGTGCGCGAACCGGATGGCCTCGCCATGTCCTCGCGCAACGTCCGCCTCAGCGCCGAGGACCGGAAAGCCGGCCTCGTGCTCTCCAGCGCGCTCGATGCTGCAGAACAGGCAGCACGCCAGGGCACCACCATCGAAGCCCTGCACAGCCTCATCTCCGACACCATACATGCCGAACCCCGCGCAACCCTGCGCGGGCTCGACATCGTGGGCGCCGAAGATCTCTCCGATCTCTCCGGCCCCCTCACCACCCCCGCCGCCATCATGCTTTCGGCTGAATTCGGCGGCATTCTTCTGATTGATCAAAGGGTCGTCACACCATGAGCACTCAAGCCAAAATCCGCCGCAACACCGTTCCCCAGATCGCTGCGCGCAAAGGGGGCGAGCCCATCGTGTCGCTGACCTCCTACCACGCCCACACCGCCGCCATCGTCGACAAATACGCCGACTTCATCCTCGTCGGCGATAGCCTCGGCATGGTGATGCACGGCATGGAAAGCACCGTCGGCGTGCCCCTCGACTTGATGATTATGCACGGCAAGGCCGTGGTGCGCGGCACGCAAAAGGCGCTGATCGTCGTCGACATGCCCTTCGGCACCTATGAGGAAAGCCCCGGCGTTGCCTTTCGCAATGCCGCCAAGATCATGAAGGAAACCGGCTGCGGCGCGGTGAAGCTCGAAGGCGGCAAGCGCATGGCCGAAACCATCCGCTTCCTCGTCGAGCGCGGCATCCCCGTCATGGCCCATATCGGCCTCACCCCGCAGTCGAGCCATGTGATGGGCGGCTTCAAGACGCAAGGCCGCGATGAAGAGAGCTGGGCCGAACACGAAGAAGACGCCAAGGCCGTCGCCGAGGCGGGTGCCTTCTCGATCGTGCTCGAAGGCATGGTCGAACCGCTCGCCGCAAAAATCACCAAACAGATCGACATTCCCACCATCGGCATCGGTGCGTCGGCTGAATGCGACGGGCAAATCCTCGTCCTTGAAGATATGCTTGGCCTGAACGAATGGACCCCAAAATTCGTCAAGGTTTATGGCGATCTCGGCCCCGCCATCGAACGCGCCGTCGAGCAATACGCCGAAGAGGTCAAGGACCGCTCCTTCCCCGGCGAAGATCAGGTCTACCGCTGAATGCACAAAGGGCGCCCTAACCGGCGCCCTTTCTTCTTCTCTGGTAAAGTACTCCCGCCGGAGGCCTCGACTCTCAATCACACCCGTTATGCTTGCGCCACATATCCGGGTCATGCCCTTCCGGCACCGCCTCGCAGGGATCGCTCGCGTAACCGCGCAGGCGGTTATAGGCCGCGATCTGCTCTGGTTCGAGAATCTCCACCGTCGCCAAATGCTGGCGCAGATGCACGAACCGCAGATCGGCCCGCGCCTTGCCTGACGCCTCAAGCAGCCCGCGCAACGTCGCCTCATCCAGGCTATCGCCCGCAAACGCATCGCTGAGCGCCGCTTCGGCGTCGATAAACCGGTCGCCCGCTGCGATCGCCTCGCTCTGCATCTCGGCAAAAAGCGCCTCAATGGCGCGAACCTGTTCCTTCGAAAGACCGATTTCCGCCTGCAATTCAAGAAGATGCGCCGGACCGGGCTTGCCGTTCAACTCCGCTGCAAGTGCAAGCCCCCAGCCCTTTCCGGCCCGCAACTGCGCAAGATCTTCCTCCGAAAGACTCTTGATCGCGCGCCCCTCGAACCCGGCATAAGGCTGATGGGCGCCATGCCCATGCGACTGCGCCGAGACCGCCCCGGCGGTCATCGCCAAGAAAAACGAAAGTAAACCGAGTGTCTTCATCGCCACCCTCATGCGTCCGGAAGGATCTTGCCGGGGTTCATGATGTTATCGGGGTCAATCGCCCGCTTGATCGCGGCCATCATATCGACCGCCCCGCCAAGTTCCTTGACGAGATAAGGTCGTTTGCCTTGCCCGATCCCATGCTCACCGGTGCACGTCCCGCCCATTTCAATCGCCAGATCGTTGAGCCAACCGATGAACGCGTCCGCCTTGGCAAGTTCCTCTGGGTTCTCCACATCGACAAGCGGCAGGCAATGGAAATTCCCATCCCCCACATGGCCCACGATGGGCGCAATGAACCCAAGCTCATCAAGCCGTGCCTGCGCCGCAGAAACGCATTCCGCAAGCCGCGAGATCGGCACACAGACATCGGTCGAAATCCCCTTCGCACCGGGGCGCAGCGCGACCCCCGCCCAATAGGCATCGTGGCGCGCCTGCCAGAGCTTGTTGCGCTCTTCCGCGCTGGTGGTCCATTCGAACCCCGTACCGCCAAATTCCTCGGCAATGCCGCCAAACAATTCCGCCTGCTCCGCGACGCTGCTCTCGGAGCCATGGAACTCCAAGAGGAGCAACGGCGCCTCGGGCAGCGATAGCTTGGAATAGGCATTCACCGCCTGAACCGATAGCGTATCGAGAAGCTCGATCCGCGCCACGGGGATGCCGTATTGGATCGTCATCATCACCGCCTGACAGGCCGCATCGAGGCTCTCGAAGGACACCCGCGCCGAGGACATTGCCTCGGGAATACCCTGCAATTTGAGCGTGATCTCAGTGATTAGGCCCAATGTCCCCTCCGAGCCCACCATAAGCCGCGTCAGGTCATAGCCTGCGCTCGACTTCTTCGCCCGCGTCCCGGTGCGGATGATCTCGCCCTGCGGCGTGACCACCTCAAGACACACCACATTGTCCTTCATCGTGCCATAGCGCACCGCGTTGGTGCCGCTCGCCCGCGTCGCTGTCATCCCGCCAAGCGAGGCATTGGCGCCGGGATCAATCGGAAAAAACAGCCCCTGATCGCGCAGGTAGGTATTGAGCTGTTCCCGCGTCACGCCCGGCTGCACCACGCAATCGAGGTCTTCGGCATTGACCGCGAGAATCTCGTTCATCTCCATCAAATCAATGGAAATCCCGCCTGCTGGCGCGTTCACATGCCCCTCAAGAGACGTGCCCGTGCCGAACCCGATGACCGGCACTTTATGCGCGGCACAGGTCTTGACGATCTCGGCGACTTCCTCAGTGCTTTTCGGAAAGACAACCGCATCCGGCAACTGGTTCTTGATCCAAGTGGTCGTATGCCCATGCTGTTCGCGCATCGACTCCCCGGTCTGACATTTCTCGCCAAATCGCTGCTTCAAGACGCCAAGAACGGCGGCGATGCCCGTCTCGTTTCGTGGCAGATCGGTTGCTTGGACCATGGATGTTTCCCCTCACTTTGCGCCGCGCACTATCTGCTTTCCCTGCTGGGCCTGCAAGGGCTACTCGCCAAAGGCAAGCCCCTCGCGACGCGGGTCCGCCCCGCCGCGCAATCCGCCTTCAAGGGAAATCGCGTGCAACCCAGAGTTCAGCGCCCTCTCGCGGGTCTCAAACCCCATCTCGGCAAGCGCCGACACCATCGCCTCCGGCACTCGCCCCTCTTCAAGGTCATAGGTGCCAAACCGGTTGACCATATGCGGCAACGAGACCGCCTGCTGCACATCCATTTGCCAATCAATATAGGCAATGATCGTGGTCAGAACGTAGGGAATGATCCGGCTGCCACCCGGCGATCCCACGGCCAGCACCGGGTCGCCCTTCCACAAGACGATGGTCGGCGACATGGATGAGCGCGGCCGCTTGCCCGGTGCGACCGCATTGGCCACGGGCACGCCCTCCCGATGCGACCGGAACGAAAAGTCCGTCAGCTCGTTGTTAAGCAGGTAGCCATTCGCCATGACCCGACTGCCAAAGCCGTTCTCGATTGTGGTCGTCATCGACAACACGTTGCCATAAGCATCCACGATAGAGATATGCGAGGTCGATGGCGCCGCGCGTTCCTCGTCATCGGCCCAGTTGAGCGCGTGATCGAACGCTGGCTGGCCCGGCTCTGCGCGCTCAAGCGCCCGCTGGGGTCGCAGCAATTCCGCCCGATCCGTCAGGTATCTCTGCGCGAGCATCCCCTCAACAGGCACCGGAACATAATCGCTATCGGCCACGTATCGCCCCCGGTCCGCAAAGGCGAGCCGCGTCGCATCCCCGATCAACCGCCAAGTCTGTGGGTTTTCCGGGCCAAGCCCCGTCATGTCATAAGGCGACAAAATGCCAAGCGCCTGCCCAACGGCCAACGCTCCCGAGGACGGTGGCCCCATGCCGCAGACATCGAACCCGCGATAGGGCGCACAGACCGCCGTCCGCTCCTTCACCTCGTAAAGCGCAAGGTCCACAGGCGTGAGCTTGCCCGGCTTGGCCGCGCCCTGCACCGCCTCGACAATGCCTGTCGCAAAGCGGCCCGTGTAAAACGGCGCGCTCCCCTCTTGCGCCAAAGCGCGCAGGCTTTCGCCATAAGCGGGATTGCGCAGCACATCCCCCGCCGCAACCGGCGCACCACCTGGTAGGAAATAGGCCGCCGTCTCTGGATGCACCGCCAGTCGCTCCGCATCCCGCGCCACCGACTCGGCCATGCGCGGCGAAACGGTAAATCCCTCCTCCGCGAGCCGGACCGCATCATCGAATAGCCCGGCCCAGTCCTGTCGCCCCCAGCGCGCCTGCGCCGCTTCCATGAGCTTTGGCGTCCCCGGCACGCCGACGGACAACCCACCGACCACAGCCTCAAAGAACCCAAGCGGTTCGCCCGTCGCATCCTGCAAAAGCTGCGGCGTCGCTGCCAAGGGCGCGGTTTCGCGCCCGTCCAATGTCGTGACCGTGCCGCTTGCGGCATCATACCAGACAAGGAACGCGCCTCCGCCAAGGCCCGAGCTTTGCGGCTCGACAAGGCCAAGCACGGCCTGCACCGCGACCATCGCATCCGCCGCCGTGCCACCTGTGCGCAGGATTTTCGCTCCGGCAGCCACGGCCTCTGGATGCGCCGCAACCACCATCCAGTCCTCGGCCTCAACCGGGCGACCGGCGTCTTTTTCCGCTTGCGACGCCACAAGGCCCGGCAGAACCGCCGCCCCAACCACCGTGCGCCCCTCCGGCGCGACCGTATCGGCCTGTTCCTGTGCAAACACCGGCCAAGCGACCAGAGCCATTGCCGCCACGGCGGCCCGCAAACTGCGATATGTCATGAAATCCCTCCGTTTCGCGCATCCCGACTGTATCATGGGCGCGCGAAACCGCAGGTCAATTTTTGTGCGCGCTGGCTCAGAGCATCGCCGGCACGACAAGGTCCGGCGGACGGTGCCCGTCGTCGAAGGTCTTGATATTGATAAGAACCTTCTCGCCCATCTCGAGCCGTCCTTCGATCGTCGCCGATCCCATATGCGGCAGCAGCACCACATTCTCAAGCGCGACAAGGTCGGGGTTGATATCGGTGCCCCGCTCATACACATCAAGCGCCGCCCCTGCGATGTCGCCCGCCTTGAGCGACCGCACCAGCGCGTTCTCGTCGATCACCTCACCGCGCGAGGTGTTCACAAGATAGGCCTCCGGCTTCATGAGCCGCAGCCGACGGGAATTCATAAGGTGGAACGTCCCCGGCGTATGCGGGCAATGCACGGTCAGCACATCCATCCGCGCCACCATCTGATCAAGGCTCTCCCAATAGGTCGCCTCGAACTGTTCCTCGATCTCCGGGCGCAAGCGGCGACGGTTATGATAGTGGACTTGCATCCCAAAGGCCTGCGCCCGTTTGGCGACGGCCTGCCCGATCCGGCCCATCCCGAGAATCCCAAGGCGCTTGCCGCTGATCCGCCGACCAAGAAGCGCGTTCGGCGCCCAGCCCGTCCACTCGCCCTTGGCCAGAAGGCGCATCCCTTCGGGGATCCGACGCGTCGCACCAATGATCATCGCCATGGTCATATCCGCCGTATCATCGGCCACGACGCCCGGCGTATTCGACACAAGAATACCACGGCTGCGCGCGGTTTCGACGTCGATATGGTCAACGCCTGCACCATAGTTCGCAATCAGCTTGAGCCGATCCCCGGCCTGCGCCAAGAGCGATTGGTCAATCGTGTCGGACAAGGTCGAGACAAGCACATCCGCCTCGCGCACCGCATCCACAAGCTCTCCCCGGCTCATCGGGGCATCGTCGTCGCGCAACTTCACATTGAACAGTTCGGACAACCGGGTCTCGACCGCTTCTGGCAAGCGTCGCGTCACGACAACACTCAGACGTTCCTTGGGCATACGGGACCTCCCAATCCTTTTCAAAACAGCGCTTTGGTGACACAGTGCAACACACATCGGCGGGCTACAAGAACCCGCTGACCGATAGAGCAGAAAAAAACGAAAAACAAATGTCGGGGCAAACAGGATGATCTTGCGGATAAGCTTGGCACTTGGGCTGTGTCTTGGCCTTCTTGCGGGCATGGTCGCCGCCGAAGGCGCGCGTGGGCCGGTCACCAACCTGCCATTGCCGCGCTACGTCTCTCTCAAGGCAAGCAAGGCCAACGTGCGGCGCGGCCCTTCGCTCACGCACCGGATCGACTGGGTCTTTACCCGCCGCTCCATGCCCCTCGAAGTCACCGCGGAATACGGTCATTGGCGCCGGGTGCGTGATGTCGAGGGTGCGGGCGGCTGGGTGCACTATTCGCTTTTGTCCGGCGCACGCACCGTGATCGTCGAAGAGGACATGCTGCCGCTCACGGTTCAGCCAACCTCGGAAGCACAGGAAAAGGCCTATCTCGAAATCGGCGTCATCGCGCGCCTTGGCGAATGCAATCCCGATTGGTGCCGCCTGAGTTCCGGTGGTTACGAAGGTTGGGCGCCCAAAGCAGCGCTTTGGGGAGTCAAACCGGGCGAACTGCGCGAGTAGCGCCCTACCCCGCCTTTGCCGCTGCCTCGCGCAAGGCACGGATGTTCGCGCCGTAGACCTCGGGCGTGTCCACCGTGCCGCCCCTGAACACCGCCGAGCCCGCGACAAAGCAATCCGCGCCCGCCTCGACCAAAGCGCCAATCGTCGTTGGATCGACCCCGCCATCGACCTGAATATGGATCTCCCGATCGCCGATCATCTCGCGGATCTGACGCACTTTCTCGACGCTCGAGGGGATGAATTTCTGCCCGCCAAAGCCGGGGTTCACGCTCATCACAAGCACCATGTCACACAGGTCGAGAAGATACTCGACCGCCGAAGCTGGCGTGCCGGGATTAAGGCTGATCCCCGCCTTCGCCCCCGTCGCCTTGATCGCCTGAAGCGTGCGGTGCGGATGCGGCCCGGCCTCAAAATGTGCCACGATCATATCGGCGCCCGCATCGGCATAGGCCTGAATATACGGGTCCACCGGCGCGATCATCAGATGCACATCCATAAAGGTCTTCACATGCGGGCGAAACGCCTTCACAGCCGGCGGGCCAAAGGTCAGGTTGGGCACGAAATGGCCGTCCATCACGTCCACATGCACCCAATCCGCCCCTTGATCTTCAATCGCCCGAATCTCCGCCCCGAAATTGGCGAAATCAGCAGAAAGGATCGACGGTGCGATCTTGATGTTGCGGTTGAAGGTCATGGCGACGGTCCTTTGAAGTTTCACCGCGCCCTCTCTGGCCCGGTCGATTCGACGATGCCGCGAAGATGATCCGCCCGGCCCAAAAGTGCAAACCCCGGCGGCCAAGATTTCTCTGCGCCGCAGCATCCGCGCTGCCTATTTTTTGGGCAGATCAACTTTGTCGCGCCCGCAGAAACGCCAATTCCCTTGGATCAGCCCAATTCTTCGGCACACTTGTCTCCATTCTGACATGCTGCACTGCCAAAATGCAGCCAATGGCTGGAGGCCCCCATCAACGCGTTTGCGCAAATATCGTCGCTCGACGCCAACACCGCCCCCCCGCGGGCGCGCGGTTCGGTCCACCTCGCCGCCAAGGCGCGCGACGGCCAGAGCCATATTGCCGATCTGCGCCTGTCCGGGTCGAGCCGGGCGCTCTTTCCGCGCAATCGCGACGCCGCGCTTGAGGCCGTCCTTCTCAATACATCCGGGGGCATCACCGGTGGCGATCATTTCGACATCAACGCCACGGCCCTCCCCCACAGCCACCTGACTTTGACCACACAGGCCGCCGAACGCGCCTATCGCGCCCTCTCTGAGACCCCCGGCATTCTCGACACCACCCTCACGGTCAGCGACCACGCCGCGCTCGACTGGGTGCCGCAGGAAACGATCCTCTTCGAAGGCTCCTCTCTGCGTCGCCGCCTTCGTGTCGACATGGCGACCACCGCGCGCTTGCTCCTCGTCGAACCGATGATCTTCGGACGCACCGCGATGGGCGAAACATTGCATGACGCGCGCCTGAATGATCGGATCGAAATCCGCCGCGCGGGTCGTCTCCTCTTTGCCGACGCCATCGCCCTTGAGGGCGACATGCAAGCGCAACTCGACCGTTCTGCCATTGCCGGCGGCGCACGTGCCATGGCCTCGCTCATCCTCGTCGCCCCGGAAGCCGAAGCCGCGCGCGACACGTTGCGCGCCCTCCTGCCGCACGGTTGCGGCGTGAGCCTGATCGGCCCCGACCTCTTGTTCGCACGCCTCCTCGCCGAGGATGGTCATATGCTCCGCAAGGCCCTGATCCCCGCGCTCGAAACCCTGCGCGCCCGTCCCCTCCCAAGAACATGGATGCTCTGACATGCAACTCACCCCGCGAGAAAAGGACAAACTCCTGATCGCCATGGCCGCCGAAGTGGCCCGCAAGCGCCTCGCCCGCGGCGTCAAGCTCAACCACCCCGAGGCCATTGCCCTCATCACCGACGCCGTCGTCGAAGGCGCGCGCGATGGTCGCTCTGTGGCTGACATGATGCAGGCAGGCGCCGAGATCATCACCCGCGAAGACTGCATGGAAGGCGTGCCCGATATGATCCACGAAGTGCAGGTCGAAGCGACCTTTCCCGACGGCACCAAGCTCGTCACCGTCCACAACCCGATCCGCTAAGACCCTGAAGGAATTAGACTAATGAAACGTCTCGCTCTTGCCCTCCTGCCCGCGCTCGTCGTCGCAAGCCCCGCCCTCGCCCATCTCAATCCGGGCGAACACGGCTCTTTCGCCGCCGGGTTCAGCCATCCGATCTTTGGCACAGACCACGTGCTTGCCATGCTTGGCGTTGGCCTCTGGGCCGCGCTGCTCGGCAAGGGCGCGACGCTGCGCCTGCCGCTGGCTTTTGTCGGCGCGATGATCGCAGGCTTTCTCCTCGCACTGCTAGGCATGCCGCTGCCCTTCGTGGAACCGGCGATCCTTGCCTCGGTGCTGATCCTTGGCGTGTTGGTCGCCCTCGCCGTGCACATGCCCGCATCCGGGGCGGCGCTGACAGTGGCCGCCTTCGGCCTTTTCCACGGCCACGCCCACGGCGCAGAGATCGGCTCGGCCTCGCCATGGGGCTATCTCGCTGGGTTCGCCATCGCGTCCATGGCACTGCACCTCGCCGGGATCGGCATCGGCCTTGCCCTATCACGCCTGCAGGCCCTTTCGCTCACCCGCGGCTTTGGCGGCCTGATCGCGCTCATGGGCGCGTGGCTCGTCGTGAACTGAGGAGATCCGCACATGATTCCCGGAGAATTGCTACCTGCCGACGGCACCCTGACCCTCAATGGGGACCGCACCGCTCTGACGCTCATGGTCGCGAATACGGGCGACCGCCCCGTCCAAGTCGGCAGCCATTTCCATTTCGCGGAAACCAATCCCGCACTGGACTTCGACCGCGACGCCGCCCACGGCATGCGCCTCGACATCGCCGCCGGAACCGCCGTCCGGTTTGAACCCGGCCAACGCCGCGAAGTGGCGCTGATCCCGATCACCGGGGCGCGCACGATCTACGGGTTCAACCAAAAAGTCATGGGGCCGCTCGGGTCCTGATATCTCATGGAGGAATGACCAATGCAGACGATCCTGACGACACAGTATACCGGCGCCCTGACGGGCATGCTTGCCTTTGGCCGCGTCGTGGAACAGCAGATGCGCATCCAATCCGCCATCGGCAAGGCCGTGCTCGAAGCGCACCCGTTCTTCACCGCCAAAGCCGCCCCGATGCTTGGCGATGCGGGCCTCGTGGCCAAACCAGCCGCCAAGGTGAAACCGACCGCCAAGGCCAAGCCAGCTGCGAAACCGAAACCTGCCGCGAAGGCAGAAACCCCGGCCAAGCCAGCCCCAGCGCCCAAGGCCGAAGCAAAACCGGCTCCTGCACCAAAGGCAGAGGCAAAACCCGCCCCAGCCTCCAAACCCGCACCGAAGCCCGCACCCAAGGCCAAACCGGCCAAGAAAGCAAAGTCCAAACCGGCCCCGACCAGGGCGGCCAAGGCCCCCGAGGCCAAAGCCGAAGCCCCCGCCGCACGCAAACGCCCGCGCGCGCCCTCAAAACCGCCCGCGATGCCCGAAACGGCCGCGCCCAAGACAGCGCCCAAGACCGCTCCAAAGAAAGACGGCTGACGCAGATCGCGCCCGCCACGCCCTGACCTCCCGGCGCCCTCTGGCGCCGGACCTGCCAAAGAGACGCCCCATGCCTGCAACGATCTCCCGCTCCGACTATGCCGCCATGTTCGGCCCCACCACCGGCGACCGCCTGCGCCTCGCCGATACAGAGCTCGTGATCGAGGTCGAACGCGATCTGACCGCGGAACGCGCCGGGGCTGCGGCCACGGGCGGCAGCGGCGACAACGCGCTCCTCTATGGCGAAGAGGTCAAATTCGGCGGTGGCAAGGTGATCCGCGACGGCATGGGCCAATCGCAGGTGACACGCGCCGACGGGGCCGTCGATACGGTCATCACCAATGCGCTCATCGTCGACCATACCGGCATCTACAAGGCCGACGTGGGCCTGCGCGACGGGCGCATCGCCAAGATCGGCAAAGCGGGCAACCCCGATACGCAACCAGGTGTCGACATCATCGTTGGCCCCGGCACCGAGGCCATCGCCGGCGAGGGCAAGATCCTGACCGCCGGCGGCTTCGATAGCCATATCCACTTCATCTGCCCACAACAGATCGAAGACGCGCTGCATTCTGGCCTGACGACGATGCTCGGCGGCGGCACCGGCCCGGCCCATGGCACGCTCGCAACAACCTGCACACCGGGCTCTTGGCATCTTGGCCGGATGCTGCAGTCCGCTGACGCCTTCCCGATGAACCTCGCCTTCGCGGGCAAAGGCAACGCCTCGCTGCCCGCCGCACTCGAGGAACAGATCCTCGGCGGCGCCTGCGCCCTGAAGCTGCACGAGGATTGGGGCACCACGCCTGCCGCCATCGATTGTTGCCTGTCGGTCGCCGATGCCTGGGACGTGCAGGTAATGATCCACACCGATACGCTCAATGAGTCCGGCTTTGTCGAAAACACCGTTGCCGCCATGAAGGGCCGCACGATCCACGCCTTCCATACCGAGGGTGCGGGCGGTGGCCACGCCCCCGACATCATCAAGATCTGCGGCGAGGAACACGTCCTGCCCTCCTCGACCAACCCGACCCGCCCGTTTACCGTGAACACGGTCGACGAACATCTCGATATGCTCATGGTCTGCCACCACCTCGACAAGTCCATCCCCGAGGATGTCGCCTTTGCCGAGAGCCGCATCCGCCGCGAAACCATCGCCGCCGAGGATATCCTGCACGACATGGGTGCGTTCTCGATCATCGCCTCAGATAGTCAGGCCATGGGACGGGTGGGCGAAGTGTTGATCCGCACCTGGCAGACCGCCGACAAGATGAAGAAACAACGCGGTCGCCTAGCCGAAGAAACCGGCGACAATGACAATTTCCGCGTCCGCCGCTACATCGCGAAATATACGATCAACCCCGCCATCGCGCATGGCATCGGCCACGAGATCGGCTCTATCGAGGAAGGCAAACGCGCCGACCTCGTGCTCTGGAACCCAGCCTTCTTTGGCGTGAAGCCCGAGATGGTCCTGATCGGCGGATCCATCGTCGCGGCACAGATGGGCGATCCCAACGCCTCGATCCCGACACCCCAGCCCGTCTACTCCCGCCCCATGTTCGGCGCCTATGGCCGCTCGGTCGAGAATTCAGCCGTAACCTTCGTCTCCGAGGCCGCCCACGCCGACCGGATCGGTGATGCCCTTGGCCTCGCCAAGACGACAATCCCGGTCAAGAACACCCGCAATATCGGCAAGTCCGCGCTCAAGCTCAACGACGCCACACCCGAGATCGAGGTGCACCCCGAAACCTATGAAGTGCGTGCAGATGGCGAGTTGCTCACCTGCCAACCCGCCGAAGTCTTGCCCATGGCGCAGCGCTACTTCCTGTTCTGAAACTGCCCGAAATTCATGCTGCAATGCAGCACACGCAAGGTGGCCATGAGAGATCAACACTAGTAAAGTCAACAATGATGACCCATTATCAAAGCCAAGGGAGGACCAACTTGAGACATATCGAGGGTCCAAATGGCACATACAGCACTTCACATCGGCGACAGCAGTGCGCTTCTTCACAAAATCGCTGCTCCGTTCAACGCGATCGGCAAAGCGATGATCCGCCTCGCGGAATCGAACTCGCGCATGCAGGAAGTCAACTATCTCAACGGCTTGACCGACGCCGAGCTCAACAAGCGCGGCATCAAGCGCAGCGAGATTGCGCATCACGTCTTCAAGGACGTCTACTACGTGTGATCCGCACGGGAGGTGCCGCATGAGCACCTCCCTGCTGACCGCCCGCGCCTATCATGGCCATAGCCATGGCACAGTGACCGGAAAGGTCGCGCTGACCTACGAAGACCGTTTCCTGCGCCGCAAGGTGCTTCAGACAACAGATGGCCGGTCGCTTCTCGTCGACCTGCCGAAGACAACCTCGCTCGATCATGGCGGGGTGCTCGTTCTCGAAGAAGGTGGCGAAATCGAAGTCATCGCCGCGCCCGAGCCGCTTCTCTCCATCACTTCGGACACCCTGACCCGCATCGCCTGGCATGTCGGCAATCGCCATACCCCTTGCCAGATCGAACCGGGCCGTCTCTTGATACAACCCGATCACGTCATCCGCGAGATGCTGCGCCATCTCGGGGCCGAGGTCACGGACGTGACCGAGCCCTTCACGCCCGAGGGCGGCGCCTATGGTCACGGACGCACCCATGCGCATGAACACGGCCATACCCATCACCACGGCCAAGATCACGATCACGCCCGCTCCCATGAGCACTGATCCGATCCTGACCCTGACGCAATGGCTGTCGCCCGCCTACCCGGTGGGCGCCTTCAGCTATAGTCACGGACTGGAAGCCACGGTGCAGGACGGCACGGTGCAGGACGCCGCTTCTTTTCGCGGCTGGCTCTCGGATGTCCTGACCCACGGCGCGGGACGCAATGATGCGATCCTCCTCGCGGCCGCATGGCACAGCCGCGACACTGAAACCCTGCAAGAGATTGACGATTGGGCCCGTGCCCTTGCGCCGTCTTCGGAACGTCTTCTCGAAACGGATCAACAAGGCGGTGCCTTTAGCCGCACCACGGCAGAGGTCTATTCCCATGACCTACCTGCCCTCGCCTACCCGGTCGCCGTTGGCCGCGCCGCCGCGCTCGAGGGGCTGCCCCTGGCCGAGACCGCACGTCTTTTCCTGCATGCTTTCGCCGCGAACCTGACCTCCGCCGCGATCCGCCTCGTGCCCTTGGGCCAGACTGAGGGTCAACAGGTGCTGCATAGCCTGACCCCACTCTGCCGCGAGATCGCCGACCGCGCCATCACCCAAACCCTCGACGATCTCGGCAGCGCCTGTTTCGCCGCCGACATCGCGTCGATGACCCACGAAACTCAATATTCGAGGCTTTTCCGCTCATGACCTCTCCCAATGGACCTCTTCGCATCGGCATCGGCGGCCCTGTTGGCGCTGGCAAGACGACCCTGACCGCCAATCTCTGCCGCGCCCTGCGCGATCGGCTTTCTATCGCCGTGGTCACCAATGATATCTACACCCGCGAAGACGCAGAGGCGCTCATGCGCGCCCAAGCCCTGCCGCTCGATCGGATCAAGGGCGTGGAAACCGGCGGCTGCCCGCATACCGCGATCCGCGAAGACGCCTCGATCAACCTCGCAGCCATCGCCGAATTGAACGCCGATTTTCCCGACCTCGACATCGTTCTCGTCGAATCCGGTGGCGACAACCTCTCGGCAACCTTCTCGCCCGAGCTGGCCGACTTGACGCTCTACGTGATCGACGTCGCCGCCGGAGAGGAAATCCCCCGCAAGGGCGGCCCGGCGATTACCAAATCCGATATCCTCATCATCAACAAAACCGACCTCGCGCCCTATGTCGGGGCCTCTCTCGAGGTGATGGACCGTGACGCCGCAAAGATGCGCGGCGACCGTCCCTATGTCTTCACCAACCTCAAGACGGGCGCCGGACTCGACGCGATCTTGCCTCTGATCGGCGCCATTGGCGGCATCCCGGAACTGCTCGAAAACAAAGAGCAATCCCAACCGCTCGACGCCTAAGACCATGCCAGTAGGGCATTTTTTGCCCGAGCCTTCCTCCGCGACCAAATACCGAAAAATACGGACTATTCAGAAAGCGCCAGCTTGGCTAGGCTACCTCTCGATACGGAAAAGAAACCAATCCGTGCAATGGGAGGAAATTATGATGAACCTTATGGGTAAGGCCGCAGTCGCGGCCCTTGCATTTGGCTTTGCAAGTGAAGCCGTGGCGACGGAATGGAATGCCTCGGTCTGGGGCAAGCGCCGCGCCTTTACCGAACACGTTGAGAAACTGGCCGAACTGGTCGCCGAAAAAACCGGTGGTGAGTTCACCATCAACATCAGCTACGGCGGCCTGTCCAAGCCAAAAGAGAACCTCGACGGTATCTCCATCGGGGCCTTTGAAATGGCTCAGTTCTGCGCCGGCTATCACCGCGACAAGAACCGTGTTGTGACCGTGCTTGAACTGCCCTTCCTTGGCGTGAATACCCTCGCCGAAGAAGTCGCCGTTTCCGGCGCCGTCTACGCCCACCCGGCCGCTGCCGAAGAAATGGCCCAGTGGAACGCCAAGCTTCTGATGACCTCGCCCATGCCGCAGTATAACCTTGTCGGCACAGGCGATCCGCGCGACACGCTGGCCAAGATGGACGGCATGCGTGTGCGCGCCACCGGCGGTATCGGCCAAGCGTTTGAGGCCGTGGGCGGTGTCCCGACCTCTGTGCCTGCCCCCGAAGCCTATCAGGCGATGGAATCCGGCGTTGTCGATACTGTCGCCTTCGCCCAACACGCGCACCTGAGCTTTGGCACCATCAATCAGGCCGACTGGTGGACCGCGAACCTCAACCCCGGCACCGTGAACTGCCCTGTGGTCGTCAACACCGACGCCTATGAGGCCCTCTCGGACGCCGAGCGCGAAGCCCTCGATAGCTCGATCCCCGAAGCCCTCGACCACTACCTCGCCAACTACGGCAAACTGCTCGAGAAATGGGATACGGTCCTGGCCGAGAAGGGCGTCGAAAAAGTGACGCTCTCCGAAGAGGAGCTTTCCAAGTTCCGCGCCACGGCCGCCGATCCGATCCGCGAAAAGTGGATTGCCGATATGACGGCACAGGGCCTTCCGGGCCAGGAGCTCTATGATCTGGTCATGAGCACCCTCGAAGAAACCCGCGCAGGCAACTGATCTGCGCGCTGCGCGCCCTCCTTCCCCGTGAAGGAGGGCGCTTTTTTGTCCCTACCTGACATGATTGGGGGTATGCATGGCAGGCGCCTCACCCGTCCTCGAAGATGGCTCGATCCTAAGCCGCATCGACCGGTCCCTACTGACACTTGAACGCTTCTTTGCTCTGATCGCTGGAATCGCGGTCTTCTCGCTGATGCTCTTCGCAGTGCGCTCCGTCGGTGGGCGCATCTTCTTCGAAGCGCCGCTTTCGGGCTATGTCGACTGGATCGAGCAACTCATGCCCTTTGTCGCCATTCTCGCCGTCTCCTACGCCCAGCGCGACGGCACCCATATCCGCATGGATCTCCTCGTCGAAAACCTGCGCGGGCGTGCGCTCTGGTTCTTCGAACTGGTGACCGTGACCGCGATTTTCTTGCTGATCCTGCTCCTGATCTGGGGAAGCTGGTCGCATTTCGACCGCTCCTTCGATTTCTCGCGCCCTTTGTGGAGCCGCGATAGCTCGACCGACATCGCCCTGCCGCTCTGGCCTGCGAAACTCGTGGTACCATTGGCGTTTTCCGTGCTCGGCCTGCGCCTGTTGATCCAGATTTACGGCTATGGCCGCGCCCTCATCCTCGGGTTGGAAAAGCCCGTCGCCGTGCCCATGGTGCTCGACGCCGCAGCACAGGCCGCCGCCGAGGCCGAAAGCCTCGAAGAGCAGGAGAATTAAGACATGGACTCGATCGAAATCGGTCTCTGGGTCACCGCTGGCCTGCTCGTCATGGTCGTCATCGGCATGCGCGTCGCCTTTGCCGCTGCGCTTGCAGGTATGGTCGGCCTGATCCTCATCTTCTGGTCCAAGAAGAACTTCGCCATGGACCAATTCGACTGGGCCCTCACCGTCGCCGCAAAACAGGCCGGCACCGTGCCCCATTCCAAGGTCGCCTCGCATACGCTGAGCCTGATCCCGACCTTCATCCTGATCGGCTACCTCGCCTATTACGCAGGCCTCACCAAGGCCCTGTTCGAGGCCGCCAAACGCTGGCTTGCATGGCTTCCGGGCGGCCTCGCCGTCTCGACCGTCTTCGCCACCGCGGGCTTTGCCGCCGTCTCTGGCGCCTCCGTCGCGACCGCTGCGGTCTTTGCCCGTATCGCCATCCCCGAGATGCTGAAGATCGGCTATAACAAGCAATTCGCCGCCGGGGTCGTCGCTGCGGGCGGCACGCTCGCCTCGCTGATCCCGCCTTCGGCCATCCTCGTGATCTATGCCATCATCGTCGAACAGGACGTCGGCAAGCTCCTGCTCGCGGGCTTCGTCCCCGGCGCCTTTTCCGCCGTGGTCTACGGCACGTTAATCGTCGGCATCGCCCTGATCTTCAAGAATGTCGGCCCTCCGGTCACGGGCTTTACATGGCGCGAACGCTTCGCCGCCCTGCCGCCCGCCCTGCCGATCCTCGCCGTGGTGATCATCATCATCTTCTTCGTCTACAACCCCTTCGGCGAAAAGGCCTGGGGCACGCCCACTGAGGGCGGCGCGATCGGCGCCTTCATCGTCTTCTGCATGGCGCTCTGGCGTGGTATGCGCTGGCCACAACTCAAGATGGCCCTGCTGGAAACCGCCAAGCTCACCGTGATGATCTTCACGATCATCTGGGGCGTGCTGATCTATGTGCGGTTCCTCGGGTTTGCAGACCTGCCAGGCGCGTTTTCCGACTGGATCACCTCGCTGCACTATTCGCCGATGACGATCCTGATCTGCATCCTCTTGGGCTATGCCGTGCTCGGCATGTTCATGGACGCGATCGGCATGCTGCTGTTGACCCTGCCCGTCGTCTATCCGGCGGTGATGGCGCTCAATGGCGGCGAATACGTGACAGCCGCCGATAGCGCCTTCGGCATGAACGGCACCATGTGCGCGATCTGGTTCGGTATCCTCGTGGTCAAAATGGCCGAGTTCTGCCTCATCACGCCCCCCATCGGCCTCAACTGCTTCGTGGTCGCAGGCGTGCGCGATGACCTTTCGGTACAGGACGTCTTCAAAGGCGTGACCCCTTTCTTCGTCGCCGACGCCCTCACCATCGCAGGCCTCATCGCCTTCCCACAAATCGTGCTCTGGCTGCCATCCTTGGCGTCTTGAACAAGCAACCCCGTCACCCTGACAAGAGCCGCGGCCTCTCGTGCTGCGGCTCTTTTCGTCAAAAGGCACCCTCGCGCCCCACTCTCGCCAAATTCCCCTGCTTCATTTGCCGGGTATCAAGAATGTTAGAGAGTAGTCATGAGTGAACCAGTGGCCGTGCTCGTCGATGGTGACAATCTGAATGCGAAATACGCGGGCGCGATCCTCGCCATCGCCCGCAAGCATGGAACCCCGACCGTCATCCGCACCTATCTCGACGCCCAGCGCAACGACGCCTGGCACGAGGCCCCCGCGTTCCGCGTGATCCACGCTGGCACCGGTAAGAACGCGGCAGACCTCTTGCTCGCGCTCGACGCGATGGAGATCCTCCTCACCCAGCACATCATGAACTTCGTCATCGCGTCATCCGATGGCGACTTCGCTCACCTCGCCCAACGCCTGCGCGAACATCAGGCCAAGGTGATCACGGCCGGAGAGGCCAAGGCCCCCGCCCCCTTCCGGGCAAGCGGACATCACTTCGTCGAACTTGGCCCGCGCCCAACGGTCCAACTTGTCGAACCTGGCACCAAGTCCCACACTGATCTCGACCTTAGAATCCGCTCGATGATCGCCGCCCATAGCACCGGCGGCAAGGGAATGCGCATGACCGACCTCGCTCGCGAAATGCACCGCAAGCACGGTATCAAGATCAGCTCCTCCCCAGAAAAGACATGGCGTGCCTATCTTCTAGCACGCCCCGCCCTCTTCGAACTCGATCCGCGCGGCCCCGAGGCCATGGCCCGTTTCCGCCCCGAAGGATTCGCCGCCGTCGCCTGACATCCTGCTGCCCCCCTTCTTCTCTGCCAAATACTCCCGCCGGAGGCGTCGGACGTGTCAGCCGGGCAGGCCCTTTTCGATTTCCACGACTGGACTCTCGACGGACCGAGCCTCTAACGTCCGCGCATGAAGCCCAAGATCCTGACGACACTGACCACCTATTCATGGTCTCTCCTGCTGCGCGACACGCTCGCGGGGATCACTGTCGCTATGGTCGCCCTCCCCCTGTCCCTCGCCATCGCCATTGCCTCCGGTGCAGGCCCGGAAAAAGGGCTCATCACA
This sequence comes from Shimia aestuarii, assembly GCF_022814865.1. GTDB lineage: Bacteria > Pseudomonadota > Alphaproteobacteria > Rhodobacterales > Rhodobacteraceae > Shimia > Shimia aestuarii_A. The sequence continues at coordinate 47,920 of NZ_JAKVRD010000001.1, forward strand.
GCCATCGTCGCCGGCTTCCTGATTTCCCTCCTCGGCGGGAGCCGGGTGCAGATCGGCGGCCCCACAGGGGCGTTCATCGTCGTCGTCTTCGGCGTCATCATGGAACACGGCTATGACGGCCTTGTCCTTGCCACGCTCATGGCCGGGCTGATCCTGCTCGTCGCCGCCTATTTCCGCGCCGGGAACCTGATCCGCCTGATCCCCGAGCCGGTCATCAACGGTTTTACCATCGGCATCGCCGTCATCATCGCCACCAGCCAGATCAAAGACCTCGGGGGCTTGCAACTCGCCCATGTCCCCGCCGAATTCCTTGAGAAAACAACCGCGCTCTGGGCCGCTCGCGACACGCTCTCCCCCGCAGCAACTGCGATAGGGCTGGCCAGCATGGTCTTGATCGTTGTTTTTCGTCGCCTCGCCCCGCGCCTTCCCGGCCTTATCGTCGCCGTCGCATTGACCTCTGCCATCGTCGCCGTCGCGGGCCTTCCCGTGGAGACGATCCACTCCCGCTTCGGCGCCCTGCCCAATAGCCTACCAGTCCCACAAGTGCCCGACCTCTCCTTTGCCCGCATCGTGGAACTCCTGCCCTCGGCGCTCATCATCGCGTTCCTCGCCGGGGTGGAATCGCTGCTCTCGGCCATGGTCGCCGACCGCATGATCGCGGGCCAGCACCGCCCCAACGCCGAGCTTCTGGCACAAGGCGCGGCCAATATCGGCTCGTCGCTCTTTGGCGGCCTGCCCGCCACCGGCGCCATCGCCCGCACCGCGACCAATATCCGCGCGGGCGGCAAGACGCCGGTCTCTGGCCTGATCCATGCCGTGACAATCCTCCTTGTGATGCGGCTCGCCGCGCCATTGGTCGGCTACCTCGCCATGCCCGCCCTCGCTGGCCTTCTCCTGCTGACCGCCTGGAACATGAGCGAGCCGCATAAATGGCGTGGCTACCTCTCGGAACCACGCGCGCATCAACTCCTCCTGCTTCTGACCCTCGTCCTGACCGTTCTCGCCGACCTCACCGTCGCCATCGGCGTTGGCGTGGCCCTCGGCCTTGCCTTGCGCATGCAGACCCGCCATGTCCCCGCCTCCGACTGGTCCGACCCGGAACGCTAACCCCATACGCCCCCCGCCCTTCTTCTCTGTCCAAATACTCCCGCCGGAGGCGTCCGACGCTTCAACCGCCGCCGTCCTTGGTGTATGAGCGCCTCAACGAAGCATCTGGACCCGCACCATGATCGAGATCGAAACCGTCCGCCTCGCCTATGGCGACCGCACCGTGCTGCACGATATCTCGCTGTCCCTGACCGAGCGCCGCATCGGCATCATCGGCGCCAACGGCTCGGGAAAATCCTCCTTCGCGCGGCTCCTGAATGGCCTCGTCCTGCCGAGTTCCGGCAGCGTCCGTATCGACGGTCTCGACACGCGCGCCAAGGGCAAAGAGGTGCGCCGCAAGGTCGGCTTCGTGTTTCAAAACCCTGACAACCAGATCGTTTTTCCAACCGTCGCCGAAGACCTCGCCTTCGGAATGAAGAACCTGCGGCTGCCCAAGGACGAGATCGCCCGCAAGACCGACGCCATCCTCGCGCGCTACGACCTGAGCGACCTGCGCGACCACCCCGCCCATCTCCTCTCTGGCGGCCAGAAACAGCTTCTGGCGATCTCCGGCGTCCTCGTCATGGACCCGGCCTATCTCGTGCTGGACGAACCCACGACGCTGCTTGACCTGCGCAACACCCGCCGCATCGCCGCGGCGCTCGAGGCACTTGCACAAACGGTGATCCTCGCCACCCATGATCTCGACCTGCTCGAAGGCTTTGACCGCGTGCTTGTCTTTGACGAGGGGCGCATCGTCGCCGACGACACCCCCGCCGCCGCTCTGCCGTTCTATGTGGAGCGCATGGCCTGATGCTCGACCTCTACCGCCCCGGCACATCCCCCCTACACAGTCTCTCTCCGGGGCCGAAGATCCTCGTGATGATGGCGGCAGGGACGGCGCTATTCTTGGTCGAGAGCCTGCCTCTCGTCCTAGGCGCATTGCTACTGACCCTCGCGCTCTATCGCCTCGCCGGGCTGACGCTGGGCGACGCGCTGGTGCAACTGCGCCCGCTGGCGCCCATCTTCGTCATCTTCCTCGCTCTGCAATACTGGCTCTCCGGCCCGGTGCTCGCGGCCTTCGTCGTGCTGCGCCTCGCGGCCCTGATCCTCTTGGCAAGTCTGGTGACCCTGACCACCCGCGCCTCCGACATGATCGACACGATCACCCGCGCGCTTGCGCTCTTGCGCCCGCTCGGCGTCAACCCGGCCAAGGTCGGGCTCGCGATCTCTCTTGCCCTGCGTTTCATCCCCGTGCTCGGCCAAATTACGACCGACGTGCGCGAGGCACAAAAGACCCGTGGACTCGAACGCTCGGTGATCGCCACGGCCCTGCCGGTCGCCATCCGCACCCTGAAAATGGCCGACGATATCGCCGACGCGATCGAAGCGCGCGGCTACGATCCCCGCGCCTGATCTCCAACGCAGGCTTGCGATCTTGTCGCCCGTCACGTATCCCTGCCTGAAAAATACGCACAGGACACACCCATGGACACTCGCAGCATCGTCTACATCGCCCTCTTCGCGGCTCTGACCGCCGCCCTCGGCCTTGTTCCGCCCATTAGTTTCGCAGGCCTCGCCCTGCCTCCGATCACCGCCCAAAGCCTCGGCGTCATGCTCGCAGGCGCGATCGCCGGTGCGCGCCGCGGTGGCCTCGCGATGCTTCTCTTTGTGGCCCTCGTCGCCATTGGCCTGCCGCTTCTCTCCGGCGGGCGCGGCGGCTTTGGCATCTTCGCCGGGGCGTCCGGCGGCTTCGTTGTGGCTTGGCCGATCTGTGCCGCCGTCATCGGCTGGCTCGTTGGACGCGCCGAGACATCCCCGCTGCGCCTCGCCGTGGCCATTGCCATCGGCGGCATTCTCGTCATGTATGCCATCGGTATCCCGTGGATGGCCGTGGTCGCGAAGCTGCCGCTGTCCAAGGCGGTGATGATCATGCTGGCCTACGTACCCGGCGACCTCGTGAAGGTGGCGATCGCCGTAATCGTGACGCGCGGCATCCGCCGCGCCTATCCCGCGCTCTGAGGTCGGCGTGCCTCTCGGCACCGCCCTTGAAACCCACGCCCGCCAGCGCCCCGAGGCGCTGGCGGCCTGCATTGGCGACACGGCGCTCTCCTATGCCGCCCTGCGTGATCAAACCGCCCGGCTTGATGCAGCCCTGCGTGCCCTGCCCGCCCGCGAACACCCCGGCCTGACACTCTCAGCCCCGGCCCGTCTTTTTGCGCTGACCACAGGCAACCACGCCGCCGCGCTTCCCCTCTTGGCGACAGCCTTCTCGACACCCCACGCAGTGCAGCTCCTCGATCCCCAATGGCCCGAGGCGCTCTTGATTGCGGCGCTCGAAGCGCAGCGCCCTGACGCGCTCTTCTGCCTTACCGATCAAACCGCTCTGCGCGCCGCCGCTGCGCGCCTCTCGATCCCCGCCTATCCCGTCGAGACCGCCCTCCCGGACCTTCTCGCGACCGCTCCCGCCGCGCCCCTGCCGCGCGCGCCGGACGAAACCTTCCTCGTCGGCTACACCTCCGGCACAACCTCGCGTCCCAAGGCCTTCGCCCGCTCCCGCCATTCCTGGCGCGCCTCCCTCGATGCAAGCCGCACCGCCTTTGGCCTCACCGACCAAAGCCACACGCTCGCCCCCGGCCCTCTCGCCCACGGGGTGACGCTCTATGCGCTGGCCGAAACCCTCGACAATGGCGCAACCTTCCACGCTTTGCCCCGCTTCGACGCTCCCGCCGCAAGCGCCCTTCTCAAGGCCGAAGCACCCCGCCTCGTCGCCGTGCCTGCGCTCCTTCAGGCGCTCACCCGCCACGCCCCCTTGCCATTCGTGACCAACATCACCACCGCCGGGGCCAAGCTCGACCCTGCCCTCCTTGCAGCCGCACGCGCAACCTTCCCCACCGCCACGCTCTATGAATATTACGGTGCCTCCGAGCTTGGCTTCCTGAGCCTCTCGCGCCACGACGCCCACGGCTCCTCCGCGCCGCCCGACACCGTGGGCCATCCCTTTCCCCATGTGGCCCTGTCGATCCGAACCGAAGGCCGCGCCCTGCCGCAGGGCGCAACCGGCGCCATCTTTGCCCGTGGCGACCTCGCCATCGACGGTTACCTCACACCCAATACCCGCTCAGGCTTTCGCCGCGAGGGGGACTGGGCGACCGTGGGCGACCTTGGCCGGATCAACCCCGATGGCTCGCTCTCCCTCATGGGGCGCGAAGGCGGCATGATCGTCACCGCCGGCCTCAACGTCTATCCACAAGAGGTCGAAACCGCGCTCGCCGCCTGCCCCGGTGTGACCGGCGCCGTGGTCCTCGGTCTGCCCCATCCGACCCGTGGCCAAGACCTCGTCGCGCTCCTCACCGGCGACACCACCCTTGCGGCCTTACGCGCCCATCTCGCCCCGCGCCTGCCGCGCTATAAAATCCCGCGCCGTGTGGCTATGCTGGAAGACTACCCCCTGACCAGCAGCGGCAAACCCGACCGCCGCACCCTGATGGACTGGATCGAGAAAGAGGATGCGCGCCTTGTCCCCCTTACCGCCTGAGCGCTGCCCCGTCATCGTCGCTGCCCGGCGAAGCCCCATCGGCCGCGCCGGGGGCATGTTCCGCGACCTCGACATCGAAGACCTCGCCGCCGCGCCCCTCACCGCCGCGCTGGCCGACACACCCTTCGCACCCGCCGAGATCGACGACGTGATCCTCGGCAATGCCGCTGGCCCCGGCGGCAATGTCGCGCGCCTTTCGGCCCTGACCGCCTGGGACGATGTCTCCGTGCCCGGCCTCACCGTAGACCGTCAATGCGGCGCAGGGCTTGAGGCCGTGATCCTCGCCTGCCGCCTTGTGCAATCCGGCGCTGGCGACCTCTACCTCGCAGGTGGCGTCGAAAGCCAAAGCCGCAAACCCTTGCGCGCCCTGCCCGCCCACGATGGCGGCGCGCCGCTGCCCTACGACCGCGCGCGTTTCTCCCCCGAGTCCATTGGCGACCCCGAAATGGGCGCCGCCGCCGATACCGTCGCCGCCCGTTTCTCCGTCTCGCGCGACCGGCAAGACGCCTTCGCCCTGCGCTCCCACGCCCGCGCACTGGCAGCACAAGCCGAGGGCGCCTTCGACGCCGAGATCGCCCCCCTCGCGGGCCAGGCCCTCGACGAATGCCCCCGCTCCGGCCTCACACCCGACCGCCTCGCCCGCCTGCGCCCGGCCTTTACCCCGGACGGCACGGTCACCGTCGCCAATGCCTGCCCCCTCAACGATGGCGCAGCGGCTCTCGTCGTGACCTCCCGCGCCCGTGCCCGCGCCGCCGGGCTGCCCTATGCGCTGGGTTTCGAGGACGCCGCCGCCGCCGGGGTAGATCCGAACCTCCTCGGCATCGGCCCTGTCGCTTCGACGCAAAAACTCCTCTCCCGCCGCCCCGACCTGTCGCTCGACCGGCTGACCCATCTGGAATTCAACGAAGCCTTTGCCGCGCAGGCGCTGGCGTGCCTCGACGCACTCCACCTCCCCGAGACGTTTCCCAACCCGCACGGCGGCGCCATCGCCCTCGGCCATCCCTTCGGCGCCTCCGGAGCAATCCTCGTGGCCCGCCTCTTCGCGCAACTGCGCCCCGTCTCGCAAACTGCCCCCGAGGGCGCGCTCGCCATGGCCATGATCGGCATCGGCGGTGGCCAAGGGCTGACCGCTGCCTTCCGCCCTCTCACCCCCTGATCCTCTTCCTCTTGCCGAAAATATCCCGGGGTGAATTGCCTGCCTTGGCAGGCAAGAGGGGCTGGCCCCTCCCGTTTTCTTTCCAAGAAAACGCCCCCCCCCAAATGCAAAACGGGGCCGCTCAAGGCGACCCCGCTCCAATAAGACCAAGAAACGGCCTTACACGTCGTCTTCGTCGATCTGGCGCACCGCCCCGAGCGAGGCGTTCGACACATGCGCCGCATAGACCTTGAGCGCCTTGGACACGGCCCGCGGCCGCCCCTCCGCCTTCCAGAACTTGCGATCCGCCTGCGGGTGGTTCGCACGGCGACGTTCAAGCTCCTCGTCGCTGACATCAAGATGGATCGTGCGGTTCGGCACCGAGATCTTGATCTTGTCGCCATCTTCCACAAGCCCGATGACCCCCTTCTCCGCCGCTTCCGGCGAGGCGTGACCGATCGAAAGCCCCGCGGTGCCGCCCGAGAACCGGCCATCGGTGAGCAAGGCACAGGTCGTGTCGAGCTTCTTCGACTTGAGGTAGGCGGTCGGATAGAGCATCTCCTGCATCCCCGGCCCGCCCTTCGGCCCCTCGTAGCGGATCACCACGACGGAATAGGGCTGAACCTCGTTCTGGAGGATGCCATGCATCGCGTCTTCCATGGATTCAAAGACCTTTGCGGTGCCTTCGAATTCATACATTTCCTTGATGACGCCCGCCGTCTTCAGGATACAGCCCTGCTCGGCGATATTGCCGAAAAGCACGCACAAACCGCCCTCCTCGGAATAGGCATTGCCGAAATCACGCACGCAGCCGTCCTCGATATCAAGGTCAAGCTCGGTATACATGCGCGACTGGCTGAAGGCTTCCGTGGTGCGCACACCGCCCGGCGCGGCGATGAACAGGTCGCGCGCCTCGTTGCCCGCGGTTTCGCGGCGGATATCCCACTTGTCGATGAACTCGCCCATGGTCTTTTCATGCACCGTGGCGCAATCGCGGTGGATTTTGCCCTCGCGATCCAACTCGCCCATGATCCGTGCGATCCCGCCCGCGCGGTGCACGTCTTCCATGTGATAGAGCGGCGTCGACGGCGCCACCTTGCACAGATGCGGGATCTGACGGCTCATCCGGTCCATATCGGCCATGGTGAAATCGACCTCGCCCTCATGCGCGATGGCAAGGAGGTGCAGCACCGTGTTGGTTGACCCGCCCATCGCAATGTCGAGCGCCATGGCGTTCTCGAAGGCGTCAAAGGTCGCAATCCCGCGCGGCAGGGCGGTTTCGTCGCCGTCTTTGTACCAGCGGTCGCAAAGCTCCACGATCTTGCGCCCGGCTTCCTCGAAAAGCCCCCGGCGCTTGGAATGTGTCGCCAGAAGCGAGCCGTTCCCCGGCAGCGCGAGGCCAAGCGCCTCGGCAAGACAGTTCATCGAGTTCGCCGTGAACATGCCCGAGCACGAACCACAGGTCGGACAGGCCGAACGTTCGAGCTTGTTGACCTCGTCCTCGCTGCGATCCTCATCGGTCGCACCGACAATGGCGGTCACGAGGTCGGCCTTATGCTCGCCATCCTTGAGAAGCACCTTGCCCGCTTCCATCGGCCCGCCCGAAACGAAGATCGCCGGGATGTTGAGCCGCATCGCCGCCATGAGCATCCCCGGCGTGATCTTGTCACAGTTCGAGATACACACGAGCGCATCGGCGCAATGGGCATTGGCCATATATTCGACGCTGTCGGCAATGACTTCGCGCGACGGCAGCGAATAAAGCATCCCGTCATGGCCCATGGCGATCCCATCATCGACGGCGATCGTGTTCATTTCCTTGGCGACACCGCCCGCTTTCTCGATCTCTTCCGCGACCAGAGACCCCATGTTCTTGAGGTGCACGTGGCCGGGCACGAACTCGGTGAACGAGTTGACGACACAGACAATCGGCTTGCCGAAATCTTCGGTCTGCATGCCTGTCGCGCGCCAAAGCGCACGGGCTGCGGCCATACGGCGGCCAAAGGTGGATGTCTTGGAACGAAGATCAGGCATCGGGCTCTCCTCGGATATCGCGCATCCCCTCGCGGGGCTGAAAAGAGGACGTGCCACCGAGAACAACAATTTGCAAGGGAGTTTGGCAACATTGTTACCCTCTCGCACCGCTTTCGCGCCAATATTGTCCGCCCCCCACGGCGCGGAATCATCCGGCTGCTCGCAACGCGCCCGGCGCAAGACGCGCAGAAATCAGGCAGGCTGCGCACCGCACCGCGCCTCAAACCGCCTATTCCGAAGGCAATCCCCCCTCAAGACTGCCCGCAAAAAGGGCAACCACGGTCCTTCGCCCGGTTTTTCACCGCATATGTTTGCCGGATTGCCGCAACGCAGAAACTGTAAGGGCGCCCAGAGGGAACGCTCGCCAGACCCTTGGGGAGTGTGACGGCCAGACGACTTGGACCTCGAACAGGCCGCCACACGTTACGCAACACATGTTGCAGGGCTCGAGCTAGGCTTTCTTGCGCATTGCGGCAAGGGGAGCGCGGCAAAAAGCCCTGCTGGGAGACACTTATGAACTTTCTTAAGAACACGCTCGCCGGCTCGCTGGTCATGGCCGGCCTCGCCTCCTCGGCGCTCGCAGCGGACGACACGATCAAGGTCGGCGTCCTGCACTCGCTCTCGGGCACCATGGCTATCTCCGAAACGACGCTGAAAGACACCATGCTGATGCTCATCGAAGAGCAGAACGCCAAAGGCGGTGTGCTCGGCAAACAGCTCGAAGCCGTGGTCGTTGATCCGGCCTCTGACTGGCCGCTCTTCGCCGAAAAAGCGCGCGAACTGCTGACCGTCGAAGAAGTTGACGTGATGTTCGGCTGCTGGACGTCCGTCTCGCGCAAATCGGTGCTGCCGGTGATCGAGGAACTGAACGGTCTCCTCTTCTACCCGGTGCAATATGAGGGCGAAGAAAGCTCCAAGAACGTCTTCTACACCGGCGCCGCGCCCAACCAACAGGCGATCCCCGCCACCGACTATTTCCTCGAGGAACTGGGCGTCGAGAAATTCGCCCTCCTCGGCACCGACTATGTTTATCCCCGCACCACCAACAACATCCTTGAAAGCTATCTCAAGGGCAAAGGCATCGCCGAGGAAGACATCTTCGTCAACTATACCCCGTTTGGCCATTCCGACTGGTCCAAGATCGTCGCGGACGTTGTGGCGCTTGGCGCGGACGGCAAAAAGGTCGGTGTGATCTCGACAATCAACGGCGACGCCAACATCGGCTTCTATAAAGAACTCGCCGCCGCCGGCGTCTCCGCCGACGACATTCCCGTCGTCGCCTTCTCGGTCGGCGAAGAAGAACTCTCCGGCCTCGACACCACCAACCTCGTCGGCCACCTCGCCGCCTGGAACTATTTCCAGTCGGCAGAGAGCGACCTCAACGAGGAATTCATCGCCGCTTGGAAAGCCAAAATGGGCGAAGAGCGCGTGACCAACGACCCGATGGAAGCGCATGTGATCGGCTTCAACATGTATATCAAAGCGCTCGAAGCGGCTGGCACGACCGACGTCGATGCCGTGCGCGAAGCGATGTATGGCCTCGAGGTTCCGAACCTGACCGGCGGCACCGCCGTGATGCTGCCGAACCATCACCTCGCCAAGCCGGTTCTCATCGGCGAGATTCAGGAAGATGGCCAGTTCGACATCATCTCCCAGACCGCCGAAGTTCCGGGCGACGCCTGGACCGACTTCCTGCCGGAATCTGCGGTTCTGAAATCGGATTGGAAAGACCTCGGCTGCGGTATGTACAACACCGACACCAACTCCTGCGTGCAGATTCAGTCGAACTACTGATCTGATCGACCTCTCGGAAAGGGGGCTCCGGCCCCCTTTCTTTTCCTGACGCCCCTTTCTCCCAACAGGTAGGACTCATGCGGGTTTTCCTTCTGGCGCTTGCCGCCATCCTGTCCCTTGCGCCTTCGCTTCAGGCCCAGAGCGGCTCCGGCAATACCCCGGTGCAAGACCTCCTTCAGGTACATCGCGCCCTGATCGAAAAAGGCTCGCGCAAATCCATCGCCCCGGCCATCGACGCCATTGCGACAAGTGGCCTACCCGCCGCCCAAACCGTGCTTCAAACCTGGCAGTCTAAGGACATGTGGCAGCGCGAAGAAGACGGGCTTTTCTTCCGCGCCGAGGAAATCGCCAAGAAAACCTACCGCCTCTATGACTTTGATAGCGGCGATGCCGTCGGCGACTACGACAAGGACGCCCTTGACCAGCTCAAACCCAATAGCGGCGTGCGCGCCATGATCGGCACCGCGCTCGTCGTGTTCCAACTCTCCGACCCCGATCCGGCCCGCCGCCGCGATGCGCTCGACGCGCTGCAGCGCGACGCCGAGGCCAGCCACCTCGCCCCCCTGCGCGCCTCCCTCGAAGGTGAGACCGACCCGGAAATCAAGGCCCGCAAGGAACAGCTCGCCACGCTCCTGACCCTGCGCTTCGGCGCCGATGACACGGCCCGCATCGCCGCCATCGAAAGTATCTCGACCGATATCTCCCTCGACGCCCGCGCCGCGCTGAACATGCTCCTGACCACCAGTCGCGAAATCGCCCAAGGCCCGGTGCCCCAAGGCGTGAATGTCGCCGCCATCCTGACGCCCGGCGAAGACATGCCCGAGGCCGAGGCCTATGCCATGCTCGCCGACAAGGGTCTCGCTCCGCCGCGCCTCTCGCCCGACGATATTCGTAACACGCTCGCCGCTCATATCGACGGCGGCAAGGTCGGGGGCGTCCCTCTCGCCGCGCTCAATACGGACGCCGCCCGCGCCACGGCCTACGCCGCTCTTGTCGAGGCGGGCCTCGCCCCGGCCCAACCGACCGAAGCCGCAATCAAAGAGGCCCTCGCCGCCCATACTATCTACGACGCCTATGCCGAGCCCTCCGCCGCCGTGACCGCCGCCGCCGAGGACGCGCTCGCCGCGATCAAGACCCGCGTCGGCCTGAACCAGATGCTCGACCTCGCGCTCGATGGCATCTCGCTCGCCTCGATCTTCTTCCTCGCGGCCATCGGCCTCGCCATCACTTTCGGCGTCATGGGCGTCATCAACATGGCGCATGGCGAGTTCATCATGATGGGCGCCTATACCGGCTATGTGGTGCAACAGTTGATCCCCAACTACACCGTCTCGATCCTCGTGGCCCTGCCCCTCGCCTTCGCCGTGACCTTCGCCGCGGGCGTCGCGATGGAACGCCTCGTGATCCGCTGGCTCTACAACCGCCCGCTGGAAACCCTTCTGGCGACCTTTGGCATCTCCATCGCGCTCCAGCAGATCGCCAAGAACATCTTCGGCACTCAGGCCCGCCCCCTGACCTCTCCGGGCTGGCTCGATGGCGCGTGGGTGATGAACGACGTGGTCTCGATCTCCTATATCCGCATCGCGATCTTCGTTCTCGCGCTGACTTTCCTCGCGCTATTCCTCTTCATCATGAAACGCACGCGCCTCGGCCTTGAAACCCGCGCCGTGACCCAAAACCCCCGCATGGCCGCTTCCATGGGGATCAACCCCGACCGCGTGAACATGCTGACCTTCGGCCTTGGCTCCGGCATCGCCGGGATCGCCGGCGTCGCCATCGGCCTCTTTGCCAAGGTCACCTCGGAACTTGGCTCCGACTATATCGTCCAATCCTTCATGACCGTGGTTGTCGGCGGTGTCGGCAATATCTGGGGCACGCTCGCAGGGGCCGCGATGATCGGCTTCCTGCAAAAGGGCATCGAATGGATGAACCCCTCAAACACCCTCGCGGCCCAAACCTACATGATCATCTTCATCATCATCTTCATTCAGTTCCGCCCCCGAGGCATCATCGCCCTCAAGGGCCGCGCCGCAGGAGACTGATCCAATGCCGCTCTGTTTCCCCGCCCTCTTCACCTGTCTCCCCCCGTCTTCATCAAAAGAAAACGGCCCGGGATGTTCAAAGAGTTCCGCCCCCGCCACGGAGGCCACCGCATGACCCGGCAACCCTTCATCGCGCGAAACCCCTCGCTGCTGATCTTCCTCGCCTGCCTTGCGCTGTTTACCCTTCTCGTGACGGTGTTTTCCGAAGCCATGGGCACAGGCCTCATCTCGACAAGCTTCGTCAAAACACTGGGCAAGACGCTCTGCCTCTGCCTCGTCGCCATCGCGATGGACCTCGTCTGGGGCTATGCGGGTATCCTCTCGCTTGGCCATTTCGCCTTTTTCGGGCTCGGCGGCTACATGATCGGCATGTGGCTCATGTATGCCCGCACCCGCGACATCGTCGTGACCTCCATGGCCAATGCCGAGATCCCGCCAACCGACGCCGAGGTCATCTCCGGCATTGGCAACCAGATCTTCGGCGTCGTCGGAAGCTCAGACTTCCCCCTGATCTGGGCCTTCTCCCATAGCTTGACGCTGCAACTGATCCTCGTGGTCGCCGTGCCGGGCCTGCTGGCGCTGGTCTTCGGCTGGCTCGCCTTCCGCTCACGCGTCACGGGCGTCTATCTCTCGATCCTGACCCAGGCCATGACCCTCGCCCTCGCCCTCTACCTGTTCCAGAACGACAGCGGCTTGCGCGGCAATAACGGCCTTTCCGGCCTTCAAAACCTCCCCGGCGCCGACGCCATCCCGCAGGCCACGATCTCGCTCTGGTTCCTCTGGGCCTCGGCCCTTGCCCTCGCGCTTGGCTATGGCTTTGCGACATGGGTCGTCTCGGGCAAGTTCGGCTCGGTCCTGCGCGGCATCCGTGATGACGAGGCGCGCGTGCGCTTTCTTGGCTACTCGGTCGAAGGCTACAAGCTCTTTATCTTTACCGTCACCGCCATCATCGCCGCCATCGCCGGCGCGCTCTATTACCCACAGGCGGGCATCATCAACCCCGCCGAAATCGCCCCCATCGCCTCAATCTACCTCGCGGTCTGGGTCGCCATCGGCGGGCGTGGCCGCCTCTACGGCGCGGTCATCGGCGCGGCCTTCGTGTCGCTCGTCTCCACTTGGTTCACCGGCGGTCAGGTGCCCTCGATCCCGCTCGGCTTCTACACGGTCGACTGGGTCGATTGGTGGCTCGTTCTCCTTGGCCTCTCCTTCGTCCTCGTGACGCTTTTCGCGCCCAAGGGCATCGGCGGCCTCTTCGACCTCATCACCGACCGCCAGAGCCCGATGCGCCACGGCCAAGACCTCGGCCCCGACCAAGGCGCGCTTCAGGAAAAGGAGGCCGACTCATGAAAACCCTTCTCGAAGTCTCCGGCGTCTCGGTCTCTTTCGACGGCTTCAAGGCGATCAACAACCTCTCCTTCCAGATCGGCAAGGCCGAGATGCGCGCCATCATCGGCCCCAACGGCGCGGGCAAAACAACCTTCATGGACATCATCACCGGCAAAACCCGCGCCGACGAAGGCCGCGTGCTCTGGGGCGACAAATCCGTCTCGCTCCTGAAGATGAGCGAAGCCCAGATCGCCCGCGCCGGGATCGGCCGCAAATTCCAGCGCCCAACCGTGTTCGAGGATCAAACCGTCTTCGCCAACCTCCTCCTCGCGCTCAAGAAAGACCGTGGCCCCTTCTCGGTCCTGTTCTACCGCCAGAACGCTGCGGATACCGAGAAGGTCGCGGCGCTCGCTGCCGAGATCGGCCTGACGGACCACCTTGCCCGCAAATCGGGCGAACTCTCCCACGGTCAGAAACAATGGCTCGAGATCGGCATGTTGCTGGCGCAAGACCCGCAACTTCTCCTTGTCGATGAACCCGCCGCCGGGATGACACCCGAAGAACGCGAACACACAACCGCCATCCTTGTGGAGGCCGCCAAGACCCGCGCCGTGGTCGTCGTCGAACATGACATGGAATTCGTGCGTCGCCTCAACTGCAAGGTCACCGTCCTGCACGAAGGTTCGGTTCTCGCCGAAGGCGGCCTCGACCACGTGACAAGCAATCAGGACGTCATCGACGTCTATCTGGGACGCTAAGCGATGCTCAAACTCGACAATCTCACGCTCCACTACGGCAGCTCGCAAATCCTCAACGACATCTCCATGCAAGCCGACCTTGGCAAGATCACCTGTGTCATGGGCACCAATGGCGTCGGTAAGACCTCGCTCCTCAAGGCGATCTCCGGCACCCATATCCGAAGCGGCGGCGCCATGACCTTCAACGACGAGGACATCGGCAAACTCCCCGCCCACGCCATGGCCCGGCGCGGGGTCGGCTACGTGCCGCAGGGGCGCGATATCTTCCCGCTGCTGACGGTGCGCGAGAACCTCGAGACGGGCTATGCCTGCCTGCCGCCTTCCGAACACGTCATCCCGGACGAGATTTTCGAGCTGTTCCCGATCCTCAAGGACTTCCTGCACCGGCGCGGCGGCGACCTTTCGGGCGGCCAACAACAGCAGCTCGCCATCGCGCGCGCGCTCATCACCAAGCCGAAACTGCTGCTTCTTGATGAGCCGACCGAGGGCATTCAGCCCAATATCATCAAGCAAATCGGCAAGGTCATCACCTACCTGCGCGACCGGGGCGACATGGCAATTATCCTCGTCGAGCAGTTCTTTGATTTCGCCTATGACCACGCCGACGATTTCGTCATCCTGCGCCGTGGCAGCGTGGTCAAATCCGGTCCTCGCGCCACGCTCAGCCGTGATGAACTTCTCGAAGCGGTCTCCGTCTAAGACGCCCCTCAATCCACATTCCGCCTACTTCTTGGGCGCAGCTGCTTAAGAAATGGCGCAACCGCCCGGTTTTCACGTCAAGGTGATGGGAAATGAGGCATCTCATTGCCGCCATACCGGGGCGGCGTAGCGTGGTGATATGACAGAATCAAAGCCCCATCTTGACGAGATGTTCGTCTCCGAGGGTGCCCCCCGCGCCCCTTATGAACTTTATCACGATTGGTTCTCCGGAGAGGACATCAAGCACCTGCGGCGCAAGTCCGCCGAAGCCGAAGCTTTCTTTCGCCGCATCGGCATTACCTTCAATGTCTACGGTCAGGAAGACGCCGACGAACGCCTGATCCCCTTTGACATTGTGCCCCGCGTGATCTCGGCCCGCGAATGGGCCCGGCTCGAACGCGGCATCGAACAGCGCGTGCGCGCGATCAACGCCTTCCTGCACGACATCTACCACCGTCAGGAAATCCTGCGCGCAGGCCGCGTCCCGAAAGAGCTGATCGCCGGGAATGAGGCTTTCCTCCCCGAGATGATCGGCGTCTCGCCCCCCGGCGGCGTCTATACTCATATCGTCGGCGTCGATCTCGTGCGCACCGGCCCGGACGAGTTTTTCGTGCTCGAAGACAACGCCCGCACACCCTCCGGCGTCTCCTATATGCTCGAGAACCGCGAGACGATGCTCCAGATGTTCCCCGAGCTGTTCACCAACATGAAGGTGCGGCCCGTCTCCGACTATCCCCGCGCCCTGCGCCGCTCGCTCGCCGCCAGCGCCCCGCCCTGTGTGACCGGCAAACCCGAGGTCGCCGTGCTCACCCCCGGTATCCACAATTCCGCCTATTTCGAACATGCCTTCCTCGCCGACCAGATGGGCGCCGAACTTGTCGAAAGCACCGATCTGCGGATCACCGATGGCCGTGTCTCGATGCGCACGACGCAAGGCTACAAACCTGTTGACGTGCTCTACCGCCGGGTCGATGACGCCTATCTCGACCCGCTGACCTTCAACCCCGAAAGCCTGCTTGGCGTGCCGGGGATCATGGATGTCTACCGCGCGGGCAATATCACCATCGCCAATGCGCCCGGCACCGGGATCGCCGACGACAAGGCGCTCTATTCCTACATGCCCGATATCGTCGAGTTCTACACCGGCGAGCGGGCCATTCTTCAGAACGTGCCGACATGGCGCTGCTCAGAGCCGGACGCGCTCAAATACGTGCTCGACAACCTTGCCGATCTGGTCGTGAAAGAGGTGCATGGCTCGGGCGGCTACGGCATGCTCGTCGGCCCCGCCGCCTCCAAACGCGAACTGGCCACCTTCGAGAAGAAACTCCGCGCCCGCCCCGCGAACTATATCGCCCAACCGACGCTGGCGCTGTCGACCGTGCCGATCCTGACCCAGAAGGGCCTCGCGCCGCGCCATGTCGACCTGCGCCCCTTCGTGCTCGTCTCGCCCAACGAGATCAACATCACGCCCGGCGGCCTGACCCGCGTGGCGCTCAAGAAGGGCTCTCTCGTGGTGAACTCGTCACAGGGCGGCGGCACCAAGGACACATGGGTATTGGGGGAGTAACCAGATGCTAGGAAGAACCGCAGGTGGCCTGTTCTGGATGTTCCGCTACCTTGAACGCGCCGAAAACACCGCACGCCTGATCGAAACCGGCTGGCGCATCGCCCTGACCCGCTCTGAACGGGCCGAAACCGAATGGGAAAGCGTGGTGACGACCGCCGGTCTGCGCGACGCCTTCCTCGCAAAGTACGACAGCTTTGATCCCCAATCCGTCGTCAACTTCCTCCTGCGCGACCGCGATACCCCCTCCTCTGTGCTCTGCACCCTAAGCGCCGCGCGCTCCAACGCCCGCATGGTGCGCACCGCGCTCTCCTCCGAGGTCTGGGAGGCCACCAATGAATGCTGGATGGCCATCAAAGACGCGCTCTCCCGCCCGGTGACAACGCGCACCCTGCCCGAGATCCTCGCCGCGATCCGCTACCGCACCGCCGTGGTGCGCGGCGCCCTGCATGGCACCATGCTGCGCAACGACATTTTCGCCTTTGCCCGCCTCGGCACGTTTATCGAACGCGCCGACAACACGGCGCGCATCCTCGATGTGAAATACTACGTCCTCTTGCCCTCCGCCGCCTTCGTCGGAAGCTCGATGGACAACACGCAATGGGAAACCATCCTGCGCTCGGTTTCTGCCGACCGCGCCTTCCGCTGGCTTCATGCTGGCGAAAGCTCGCCTCTCGCCATTGCCGACTTCCTGATCCTCGATCAACGCATGCCGCGTTCTCTCGCCTTCTGCTGCGCCGAGATCGGCGACAACCTCGCTATGCTCGAACGCGAATACGGCGAAAGAAGCCCCTGCATGGATCTCGCCCAGACACTCTGCCAAGGCTTCATGTCGCGCAACATCGACGAGATCTTCGAAGACGGCCTGCACGAATTCCTAAGCGATACCCTATCCGCTGCCGCCTGCCTCGCCGGACAGATCGAGCAGGATTTCAGGTTCAACGGATAACATCACATGCGCCTCCGGATATCTCACAAGACCACCTACAATTACGACACACCCGTCCACTACGCGCTTCAACAGTTGCGCCTGCGCCCCCGAACCGGCCACGGCCAGACCGTCCACGACTGGACCACCGAGATTTCCGGCGCCACGCGCCAGTTGAGCTTTGAGGACCAATACACCAACCAGACCGACCTCCTCCTCGCGGATGATGGTACAACCCATATCGAGGTCCATTGCGAGGGCATCGTCGAGACCACGGATACCGCGGGCGTCATCGGACGGCACAAGGGTTTTGCCCCGCTCTGGCTCTTCGAGAACGAAACCGCGCGCACCAAACCCGGCCCCGAGCTGCGCCGCCTTGCCCGCGACGTCGCCAATGCCGACGACACGCTCGCCCAGATGCACGCCCTTTCGGCAACGATCTACGAACAGGTCACCTACGACATCGGCAAGACCGACAGCACGACACCCGCCGAAACCGCCCTCGCCGCCGGGCATGGCGTCTGTCAGGACCACGCCCATATCATGATCGCCGCCGCCCGCCTGCTCGGCCATCCCGCCCGCTACATTAGCGGCTATCTCCTGATGGAGGGCCTCGTGGAACAGGACGCCTCGCATGCCTGGTGCGAAGTCTGGACCGACTCGCTCGGTTGGGTCGGTTTCGATGTCTCCAACCGCATTTGCCCGGACGACCGCTATGTCCGCGTCGCCACGGGGCGCGACTATGGCGACGCCGCCCCGATCCTCGGAATTCGGCAAGGTATGGGACAGGAAGACCTCCATGTCGCCTTGCAAGTTCAGCAATAAAGCTGTTCTTAGGGTCAAACCTCAAAGGACGAGACGTCGATGACATATTGCGTTGGGATGATGCTGGACCGCGGGATGGTGTTCATGTCGGACACCCGGACGAATTCCGGCGTCGACAATATCTCCACCTTCCGCAAGATGGTGATCTGGGAGAAGCCCGGCACCGCCTGCATCACGGTGATGACCGCCGGAAACCTCGCCACGACGCAGGCCGTGATCTCGCTCCTCGAGGAACGCTCCAAATCGCCCTTCGAACGCGATCCCGACATTCTTAGCGCAAGCTCGATGTTTCAGGTCGCCACGATGATCGGCAACACCCTGCGCGAGGTCATCTCGACCCATGCCGACGAAGGCCAACGCGCCGACGCCGCCTTCAACGCCACGATCCTCGTCGGCGGCCAGATCGCAGGCGGCGAGCCGCGCCTCTTCCTGATCTATCCCGAGGGCAACTTCATCGAGGCCAGCGCCGACACCCCCTTCTTCCAGATCGGCGAGACCAAATATGGCCGCCCGATCCTCCTGCGCGCCTATGATCCGGCAATGAGCTATGAGGAGGCAATCAAGCTCCTGCTCGTCTCCTTCGACTCCACGATCAAGGCCAACCTATCGGTCTCCCTGCCGCTCGACGTGCATGTCTACGAGAAAGGCGCGCTCACCACCGGCCGCCGCTTCCGCATCACGGGCGATGATCCCTACTACCAGGAAATCTCCGCCGGCTGGGGCGACGCCCTCAAAGCCGCCTTCGCCCAACTGCCGGAATTCTCCTTCGATTGAGGCCGCACCACCGCGATACCGACGCAATACCGACGTGATACATATGTGAGCCTGCGCACAGATCCTAGGCCACGCGATTGCCTTTGCTCCATACCGCACGAAGCGCCGGAACGCCTTCGGTCAGGCGGAAGCGGATCAGATCACCCTGAAGCCCCGCCTCGATCCGGCCCCGGTCATGCAGTTCCGTCATCCGCGCAGGCGTCGCCGTCACCGTCGCCATGCCCTTGGCCATATCGCCCCAATGCTGCCCCAACTGCACCGCCCCAAGGAGAAGCGAGCCGGGTACATAGTCGGACGAAATGATGTCGAGAAGATCAAGATCGGCAAGGTCAATCGCCGCGACATTGCCCGAATGCGACCCCCCCCGCACAAGGTTCGGCCCGCCCATAATCGTCGCGATTTCCTTTTGATGACAAGCCCTTGCTGCCTCTTCCGTGGTCGGGAATTCGGCCAGGTGAATCCCGTAGGAGGCCGAGGTCTCGACCTGCTCCGCGGTGGTATCGTCATGGCTCGCAAGCACCGCGCCAAACCGTTTCGCCGCCGCCACGGTCGCCTGTTCATGCTTTTCGCCAAGCCGGTCCCGCAGCCCATAGAGGAAATCGCAATATTCCTTGAACCCTTCCGCCGGAAGCGCGTATTTGCCCCGGATATAGGCTTCGAACTTGGAGATATCGGTGAATTGCCGCTGCCCCGGCGTATGATCCATCAGGCTCACGATCCCAACCCGATCTTCCGGCCCGAACTCCTCCAATTCCTCAATCAACGTCTCCGAACACGTCTCCGCCCTGAGGTGCAGATGGTGGCTGATCTTGAGGCCTCCATGCTCGCGCATCGACAGGATTTCATTGGCCATCTCGCGCGCATATTTGCCGTATTTCTTATTCGGATCCGACAGGATCGACCCAACCCGGATCGCGTCGAAAACGGTTGTAATCCCGACACTTGCAAGCTCGGCGTCATGGGCCACAATCGCCGCCTGATGCGGCCAGTCGACCTTGGGGCGCGGATGCAGGTGACGCTCGAGGTTGTCGGTGTGAAGCTCGATCAGGCCCGGCGCAACAAAGTCGCCGTCGCAATCTTCTGCGCCCGCAGGCACCGCCGTGCCGCTATCAACCGCGGTGATGATGCCGTCCTTTACGACAAGGCTGCCGCGGAGCGTTTCTTTCTCAAGAACAAGGGTGGCATTGGCGAGGATCATGTCTTGTGTCATCAGGATGTTACGCTGTTTTGTCAGTGGCGTGGAAAACGAAAGGGGCCCCATGCAGTTTCGCAGATTTGGCATCTACTACACCCCCCAAAGCGGCGCCTTCGCCACGTTCGGCGCGCAGTGGTTGGGTTGGGACATCGAGACAGGCGCGCGCGTCGCGCACCCAGAGATTTCGGGCCTGCCGCGCCCGGTCGAAGAGATGACCGCCACGCCGCGCAAATACGGGCTGCACGGCACGATCAAGCCGCCCTTCCAACTTGCGGAGGGGACGACGCAGGAGGTGCTTGAAAGCGCGATGGCAAGTCTCGCGACGCGCCTCGCCCCGGTAACGCTCGACGGGCTGAGCCTGAGCCGCATCGGCAGCTTCGTGGCCCTCACCATCGCAGGCGATCAGTCGCCGCTCGCGGACCTTGCCGGAGAGGTCGTTCAAGATCTCGACGCCTTCCGCGCCCCGCCAAGCGACACTGAACTCGCCCGCCGCCGCAAATCCAACCTCACCGCGCGCCAAGAGGCGCTTCTGGCCGCGTGGGGCTACCCTTACGTGTTGGACGAGTTCCGCTTTCACATCACGCTCACAGGCCGCCTTGCGCGTGGCGAGGCCGAAGCCGTCCAAACCGCCCTCGCGCCGCATCTCGCGCCGCTCCTGCCCATGCCCTTCAATGTGCCGGACCTGACGCTTGTCGGTGAGAATGAGGACGGAATGTTCCATGAAATTCAACGCTTTGCCCTTTCCGGAGAGAGCGCCTGAAGCACCGCTGCAACGGTCTCGTCTAGCGGTCCGTCATTGCTGATCTCGATCACATCCGCACCTTCGGGCCGCACATAACCCGCCCTTGCAAGCCGCGCCGCGATCTCTGCCTCGCTCTCGCGCCCGCGCCCGGCAAGCCGATGGGCAAGCGTCTCTGGCGCTGCTGTGAGGGATAGAACCGCAAACCCCGGATAGCGCGCCCGCGCCTCGTCGAGCACCGCCCGCGACAGGTTCACAAGGGCGATTTCTCCATCCGGGCGGCCCTCGACCTCCGAATGTGGAATGCCATAGGCCATCCCATGCGCGCGCCACCAAAGGCCGAAATCCCCCGCTGCGGCACGCGCCGCGAACTCCGCCTCGCTCACGCCCTCGAACGTCTCGCCCCCCGCATCTGAGGGCCGCGTGATGACCCGCCGCACGAGCCGCAATCCCGGCACGCGCGCGGCAAGCGCCGCCATGACGGAATCCTTCCCGACACCGGACGGCCCCACGACCCCTATGAGCCGCGCCGACATCAGGCGGCCTTGGGCGTATAGACCGAGACGTCGATCTCGCGGTCGCAAACCCGGTCGCGCGCCGCCTCGTCATGGAAAATCCCCACGATCGCCGCCCCCCGCGCCTTGGCCTCCTCGATCAGCGACAGAACCGTCTCGCGGTTCGCCGCATCGAGGCTCGCCGTCGGCTCGTCGAGAAGCATCGCCGGATAGTCATGCGCAAAGCCCCGCGCGATGTTCACCCGCTGCTGTTCGCCGCCCGAAAACGAGGTCGGGCTGAGGCTCCAAAGCCGTTCGGGAATCCGCAGCCGCGTCAGCAGATCGCGCGCCCTGTCACGCGCCGCCTCCGTCTCCACGCCCACCGCCAGAAGCGGCTCGGCCACAACATCGAGCGTCGGCACGCGCGGCACCACGCGCAGGAATTGCGACACATAGCCAAGCGTATGGCGGCGCAATTCGAGGATCTCGCGCGGCTCCGCCTTGGTCACATCGACCCCATCGACAAGGATATGCCCTGACGCCGCAAGGTAGTTGCCATAGATCATCCGCATGAGCGTCGACTTGCCTGCCCCTGACGCGCCGGTCAGCGCAACACATTGCCCGCGCGCCACCGACAATTCGGCCCCCTGCATCACGGGGATCACAACGCTGCCTTGATTGTGGAGCGTGAAGGTCTTGGAAAGATTGGAAATCTCGATCATCATCCGGTCCTCAAACTTGCAGCACAGAGCTGACGAGAAGCTGCGTGTAGGCGTGTTGCGGATCGTCCAGAACCTGATCCGTGAGGCCGCTTTCGACCACATGCCCGTCTTTCATCACCATGAGCCGATCCGCCAGAAGCCGCACAACGGCAAGGTCATGGGTCACGATGATCGCGCTCAATCCCATCTCGCGCACAAGGCCGCGCAACAGGTCGAGAAGCCGCGCCTGCACCGACACATCGAGGCCGCCCGTGGGCTCATCCATAAAGACAAGCCGTGGCCCGGTGACGAGGTTGCGCGCGATCTGCAAGCGCTGCTGCATGCCGCCGGAAAACGCCGTTGGGCGATCATCGACCCGGCTCTCGTTGATCTCGACCCGGCCGAGCCAGTCAATTGCCTCATCGCGGATATGCCCATAATGCCGCGCGCCCACAGCCATGAGCCTTTCGCCCACATTGCCGCCCGCCGAAACATTCATCCGTAGCCCGTCACGCGCATGCTGATGCACAAAGGCCCAGTCCGTGCGCGAGAGCATCCGCCGCTCCGGTTCCGACATCGTCACCGTGTCCTTCACCGCGCCATCGCGCATCTCGAACAAGACCTCGCCGGTATCTGGAGTCAAAATACCGGCGAGGCAGTTGAGAAGAGTGGATTTTCCCGATCCACTCTCGCCAACTATCCCCATGACCTCTCCGGGATAGAGATCAAAACTCACATCGCGACACCCGATCCGGGCGCCATAGCGTTTCTCGATGCCCTGCACCTTGAGAAGCGGGGTCATGCTGCGTCCTCCTCTTGCGTGGAGACGCCTTGCGCGCCCACATGGCCCGCTGCGCGTCGTCCCGCGCAGTAATCCGTGTCCGAGCACACGAACATCCGTGTGCCCGCGTCATCCATGATGACCTCGTCGAGATAGCTGTCCTCCGCCCCGCAAAGGTCGCAGGGGTGGTCCGCCTTGCTCGCCTCAAAGGGGAAGTCCTCGAAATCGAGGCTGACCACCTGCGTATAGGGCGGCACCGCGTAAATCCTCTGCTCACGCCCCGCCCCAAAGAGCTGAATCGCCGCCATCTCGAGCTTGGGATTGTCGAATTTCGGGATCGGTGACGGGTCCATCACGTACCGCCCCTCTACCTTCACAGGATAGGCATAGGCCGTCGCAATCGCACCGTGCCGCGCGATATCCTCGTAGAGCTTCACATGCATGAGGCCATACTCCTCGAGGCTGTGCATCTTGCGGGTCTCGACCTCGGAAGGCTCAAGAAACCGGAGTGGCTCCGGGATCGGCACCTGATAGACCAAGATTTGATCCTCGCGCAGAGTCTCTTCGGGGATACGGTGGCGCGTTTGGATCACGCTCGCCTCCGCCGTCGCCTCTGTCGTCGCGACGCCCGCCGTCTTCTCAAAGAACTTGCGGATCGACACCGCGTTGGTCGTATCATCCGCGCCCTGATCGATGACCTTCATCGTATCGTCCGGCGTGAGTGTCGCCGCCGACACTTGAACACCCCCTGTGCCCCAGCCATAGGGCATCGGCATCTCGCGGCTCGCGAACGGCACCTGATAGCCCGGAATGGCCAACCCCTTGAGGATCGCCCGCCGGATCATCTGCTTGGTCTGTTCGTCGAGATAGGCAAAATTGTAGTCGCTCATTCCGCGGCCTCCTGTTGCACGGTCTCGCCCGCCTCCATCGCCTCGCGGCGCAGCTTACGGATGAGTTCCAGCTCGGATTGGAAATCGACGTAATGGGGCAGCTTAATATGCTCGAGGAACCCCGTCGCCTGGATATTGTCAGAGTGATAGAGGACGAACTCCTCGTCCTGCGCCGGGGCGCCAAGGTTGTCCTCGCCCAACTCCTTCCAACGCAGCGCCCGGTCCACCAGCGCCATGGAGATCGACTTGCGCTCGGATTGGCCAAAGACGAGGCCATAGCCGCGCGTGAACTGCGGCGGCTCGGTCTTGGAGCCCGCAAACTGGTTCACCGTCTCGCATTCCGTGAGTTCAATCTCGCCAATGTCGATGGCGAACCCAAGCTCGGGAATGTCCATCTCGACCGCCACGCGCCCGATCCGCAATTCCCCGACAAAGGCGTGGTTACGCGCGTATCCGCGTTGCGTCGAATAGGCCATGCCAAGGACAAAGCCCTCGTCGCCGCGTGTGAGCGATTGCAACCGCAACGCCCGATCCGCCGGAAGCTCAAGCGGCTCGCGGGTCAGATCGCCCGGCACCTCGTCGCTCTCATCCTCGGTCTGGATAAGCCCCTCTTTGTTGAGAAACTCGGTGATATGCGGCACCGGTCCGGGCTTTGCTTCGGCCTCTGCCGCCTCCGGCACCTCACCCTCTGCCGCCAAAGCGAAATCCAAAAGACGGTGCGTATAGTCGAACGTCGGCCCCAAGACCTGCCCACCCGGCGCGTCCTTGAACGTCGCCGAAATCCGCCGATCACAGGCCATATCCGCCGTCTCGACCGGCTTGGAATATCCGAATCGCGGCAGGGTCGTGCGATAGGCCCGGATGAGGAAGATCGCCTCGATCATATCGCCCCGCGCCTGCTTGATCGCCAGCGCCGCAAGGTCGGGATCATAAAGCGACCCTTCCGCCATCACCCGGTTCACGGCAAGGCTCAACTGCTCGCGGATCTGCGCGACGGAGAGCTCCGCCACATCGCGGTCGCCCCGCCGTTCCTCGGCCAACCACGCATGCGCGTTGTCAATGGCGCGCTCGCCACCCTTCACAGCCACATACATCAGAAAGCCTCCACACGTGTGGTGCGCGGCAGCGCCGCAAGGCGGCTCCCGGCACAGAAAAAGAAATCAAGCCCGAGCGGGAACAACACCGCATTGCGCTGAAACGCCGCCACCTCGGGAAGCGAAAGCGCCGCTTGTGTCTTGATCCCCGGCCCGCGCAGCACCGCACCTTCTGCCGCAAGCGCGTCCATCTCGACAATCACTGTCGCCGAGCGATCCGGATATTCCGCCGTGCCGATGGCATAGACCTCAAGCGGCTGCACCGCGCACCATGTCCCGACCACGAACATCGCCTTCTGCGGCGCCACGACCGGCGCACCGATATGGAACGCGATCCACTCTCGCACATCCGCGCAATCATGCGCCCCGCAAAGGGCAATCGGCGTTTCCGGGTCGCACAGCGTCAAGAGCAACACCCCCGCCGCAACAGACATCGGCGCCGGCGGCACCGCGCCCGCGACCTCTTCGATCACACCGGGCCGCGCCATGACATTCATCGCTGCGCGAAACGCATGCGCCGCATCCACAGGCGCATCCGCGAACCCACCCTTGAGAACATCCGCATTCATCAGTCTTCCCCCCGCACCATGGTAAAGAAATCGACCTTGGTCGCCGCCGCCTTGGCCGCGCGCGTGGCGCTGTCTGCCGCCATCTCGTCCTGCAACGGGATCAGAAGCTCTGCGCGCACCTGCGCCGCCGCGTCGCCTTGCATGACAGCATCGACAAGCGCCGCGATCCGCGCCTTGTCCTTGTCGCGCCCCTGCACATAGCCATGCCCAACCTCGCCCGAGGCAAGCTGGAGCGAGCAGCGCGTGACCGTCATTTCTCCAAGATTGAAGGGCGCACCCGTGCCGCCCATCCGTCCGCGCACCATCGTCGCGCCGATCTCCGGCGCCCGAAGCCACGTAAACTCCGGCGCCATCTCAAGCGCCTGCCAAAGCGCCGCAAGCCGCGCCGCCGGCGCCTTGGCCAGCGCGCTCATCCAATCGCGGCGGGTCATTTCAACTGTCATCTAGACACCTTGTCGATTTGTCTATTTTCCTATACAACTAGACAAATCATTACGCATTCCCCGCGAGTCGGGCAATCCCACCCCTCATGAAACTTTTTTGACATGACCCAATCGCGCAAGAAGACGCCTGTCTGGCAATCCATCTCCCAGAGCCTCACCGCCGACATCGGCGAAGGCCGCTATCGCCCCGGCGACAAGCTCCCGACCGAGGCCGAGCTTTCGGCGCGTTTCGGGGTCAATCGCCATACCGTCCGCCACGCGCTCAAGGACATGGCAGAGCGCGGCCTCGTCCACGCCCGGCGCGGTGCAGGTGTTTTCGTTGCCCAAAGCCCGACCGATTATCCCATCGGCAAACGGGTCCGGTTTCACCGCAACCTACAAAAGGCCGGACGCCTTCCGGCCAAGGAAACCCTCTCTATCGAAACCCGCTCTGCCGACGCGCGCGAGGCCGAAGCGCTGGCGCTCTCCAAGGGGGATCGCGTGCATGTCTACGAGGGCCTGTCGCTCGCCGATGACCAGCCCATTCTCGTCTTCCGAAGCGTCTTTCCCGCCGACCGATTTCCGGCCCTCCTCGAGCATATGACCGCCTCGCAATCCGTCACCGCCGCGCTTAAGGCCTGCGGCATCGAAGACTACACCCGCGCGTCGACCCGGCTGACCGCGAAACGAGCCACCGCGACACAGGCGCTGCACCTCAGAATCCAGGAAGGCGACCCGATCCTGCGCAGCGTTGGAATCAACGTCGACCCCGATGGCGTGCCAATCGAATACGGCGTCTCATGGTTCGCAGGTGATCGCGTCACGCTGACTTTTGCCGAAGGCGATGAAGGCTAATCCATTGTATTTAAATAATGAATAGTCACTTCACGCAACGCCCCTAAGCTGCTCAAAAACCGCCCCTTCATCAAAGGATGGATTTTGGCAAATCTTTCTGTACCCTGATTCGGCGCGCTCCCGGAGGAGGAAGCCGGCCGCGCATTTCGCAGGAGGATCGGCCATCACGCCGCGTAAGACACACATCGACAAGGTGCTGAGCACGGTGCAATCCGGCTCTGCCGCGGCCCGTTCGACACTGGCCGCGTCGTGGCATCGTTCGGTCAAACACTACGGCCTCGATCCCGCCGAACACCGCGCCCCCCAACGCATCAGCGCAAGCGAATTGCAATCCCGCCACGAACAGCAGGAACGCTTCATGCTCGTCGCCGCCCCAAAGCTCGATCAGCTTTTTGGTCTGGTCGGCAATTCCGGCTGTGGCGTGCTGCTCACAGACGAGACGGGCGTGGTGCTCGACCAACGGTGTTCGGACGGCGACAGCGCGATTTTTCAGGACTGGGGCCTCTGGACCGGCGCCGACTGGAGCGAGGCCGCCGAGGGCACCAACGGCATCGGCACCTGCCTGACCGAGAAACGCCAGGTCATCGTACATCGTGACGACCATTTCTTTGCTCGCAACATCGGCATGAGCTGCATGGACGCGCCGATCTTCGGCACCGATGGCAACGTGGTCGCCGCGCTCGACGTCTCCTCCGCCCGTGCGGATCAGACCGAAGCCTTCAACCGCCTCATCGGTGCCACCGTCGCCCAGACCGCGCGCCAGATCGAGGCGGATTTCTTCCGGGCCTCCTTCCCTGACGCCCGCATTGTGATTGCCGATAGCGGCGAGACCGATAGCTCCGTCCTCCTCGCGATCGATGCCGACGATATCGTCATCGGCGCGACCCGTGGCGCACGCAAGTGCTTCGGGCTTGAGGCCAACGGCGCGCTCAAACCGCGCCCCGCGACCGACCTCTTTGGCCGCGAGGACGGCCCCTCGGGGTTCGAGAAAGCCGAGCGCGCCGCCGTCATGCGCGCACTGGCACGCGCCGACGGCAACGTCTCGCGCGCCGCCCGCGCCCTCGGAATCGGACGCGCCACGCTCTATCGCCGCATGAAACGCCTCGGCATCGGCGATTAAGCGACGCGACCTGTCTCATTCCTGAGACACATCCCCCCTCTGACCTGCTCTGCCCCCGCTGACTTGGGACCGCCCCCGCGTCATCCTCAGTCGCATCCGGGGAGAGGAGCCCCGGCTCAAGAGGAGGACAATCCATGAATGAAATGACACAAACCGCTGGGCAATTCGCATCGCCCTTCAAATCCCGCTACGACAACTTCATCGGCGGCAAGTTCGTCGCCCCCGTAAACGGCAAGTATTTCGACAACATCACCCCGATCACCGGTGCCAAGGTTTGCGAAGTTGCGCAATCCGATGCCGCCGATGTGGAGCTTGCCCTCGACGCGGCCCACGCCGCCAAGGACGCCTGGGGCAAGACCTCAGCCGCTGAACGCTCCAACATTCTGCTGAAGATCGCCGATGTGATCGACGCCAACCTCGACCTGATCGCGATGGCCGAGACCTGGGACAACGGCAAGCCGATCCGCGAAACCACCGCCGCCGATATTCCGCTCTCCGCCGACCATTTCCGCTATTTCGCTGGCGTGCTGCGCGCCCAAGAAGGCAACATGTCGGAGATCGACGCCGATACTGTCGCCTATCACTTCCATGAGCCGCTCGGCGTCGTCGGCCAGATCATCCCGTGGAACTTCTCGATCCTGATGGCCGCTTGGAAACTCGCCCCGGCGCTGGCGGCAGGCAACTGCATCGTCCTGAAACCGGCGGAACAGACCCCCGCCGCGATCATGGTGCTTGTGGAACTGATCGCCGATCTCCTGCCCGCAGGCGTGCTCAATATCGTCAACGGCATGGGCCCGGATGTCGGCGGCCCGCTCGCACGTAGCCCACGCATCGCCAAGATCGCCTTCACCGGCTCGACCGAGACCGGCCGCAAGATCATGCAGGCCGCGACCGAGAACCTGATCCCGGTGACGCTCGAACTGGGTGGTAAGTCGCCCAACATCTTCTTCTCCGACGTGATGGCCCAAGATGACGCCTTCCTCGACAAGGCGGTCGAAGGTTTCGTGCTCTTTGCCTTCAACCAAGGCGAGGTCTGCACCTGCCCGTCCCGCGCCTTGATCCAGGAAGACATCTATGAAGAGTTCATCGCCCGCTGCATCGAGCGCGTGAAAGCGATCAAACAGGGCGACCCGCGCCTCCCCGACACAATGGTCGGCGCTCAGGCGAGCCGCGAACAACAGGACAAGATCATGTCCTACCTGACCATCGGTGTCGAAGAAGGCGCCGAGGTACTCGTGGGCGGCGACGCTGCGCGCTTCAACGGCGATATCGCAGAGGGCTATTACATCCAGCCGACGATCCTCAAAGGCCACAACAAGATGCGCGTGTTCCAGGAGGAAATCTTCGGCCCCGTGGTCTCCGTCACGACCTTCAAGGACGAGGAAGAGGCCCTCGCCATCGCCAATGACACGATGTATGGCCTCGGCGCCGGTGTCTGGACCCGCGATGCAAATCGTTGCTACCGCTTTGGCCGCGCCATCGAGGCCGGTCGCGTCTGGGTCAACAACTACCATGCCTACCCGGCGCACGCGGCCTTTGGCGGCTACAAACAGTCGGGCATCGGACGCGAAACTCACAAGATGATGCTGGACCACTACCAGCAGACCAAGAACATCCTGATGAGCTACAACCCCAACAAGCTCGGGTTCTTCTAGACCCTCCCCCGTTCCGCTCCCCGGAACACTCCCGAGCCAAGCAGGCGCGCGCGATCCCCATCGCGCGCGTCTTTCCGTTTGGTCAAGACTTTCCCGATTGTCACGCTGGCGACACAGAACACCCCTAAAATAAGCCGAAAACGTGTTTCACACACATCAAGAGCAGGCCCATGCCACAACGTCCTCTTTCCCTGCGCCTCACCGGCGCAACGATCCTGCGCGACGGCGCGCTACAGCAACGATCCCTCGTGATCGAGGACGGGCGCATTTCCAAGGGCCCGCTGCAAGAGGTGGACCTCTCGGGCTACCTGCTCCTGCCCGGCATCATCGACATGCATGGCGACGCCTTCGAACGCCACATCGCCCCGCGCCCCTCGGCGCCCTTCCCGCTCGAAACCGGCCTGCGCGCGACGGATCGTGACGCCGCCGTCAACGGCGTGACAACCGCCTGGCTCGCCCAGAGCTGGAGCTGGGAAGGCGGCCAACGCGGCCCCGATTTCGCCGAAGAACTGTTCTGCGCGATGGACGATTTCCGCGACCACGCCCTAAGCGACCTACGCATCCAGATCCGTTGTGAAACGCACACCGTCGAGACAGCAGACCGCCTGCTCGCCGCCGTGGAGCGGCACAAGATCGACTACGTGGTGTTCAACAACCACCTTGATGAGGCGCTGCACGTCGCCCGCCTGCGCCCCGAGGAAATCACCCTCTGGGCCAAGAAGGCCGGCCGCACCCCGACGCAGCACATGCGCCTCGTGCATGACGCGCTTGAACAAACGCCCCGCGTGCCGCGCTATCTCTGCCGCCTCGCAGAACGTTTTGACCAACTGGGCGTGCGCTATGGCTCGCATGACGATCCCGATGGCGAGACCCGCGAACGCTTTTCCATGATCGGCGCAAAAATCTGCGAATTCCCCACCGCGCGCTCCGCGGCAGGCCTCGCCCATGCGGTCGGCGATCATGTCGTCATGGGGGCGCCCAATATCGTGCGCGGCGGCTCGCAATCGGGCAATATCGCCGCCGTCGATCTCGTAAGCGCTGGCCTCTGCGACGTGTTGGTCTCCGACTACTATTACCCCGCCCTCGCCCAAGCGGCCTTCCGCCTTGCTGATGATGGCATCCTGCCGCTCGAGAAGGCCTGGAAGATGATCTCGGAAACCCCGGCCCGCATCATGGGCCTCGCGGATCGCGGCTATTTCGACTATGGCCGCCGCGCCGATGTGGTGATCGTCAACGCCGCCACCCGCGCCATCGAGGGCACGATCTCCGCAGGCCGCATCACGCATCTCGTCGGCGAGGCGGCACATCGCTTCTTCGGCGCGGCAACCCCGGTGCGCATGGCCGCCGAGTAGTTATTCGTATTTCTCGAGGAAGGCTTCCGCCTCCAAGGCGCGGAAATCGTCAAGCGCGGCGCGCAGGCGGTCATGGTCCCAATCCCACCACGCCAACGCCATAAGACGCTCGGCAATCGCCTCCGGGAACCGCGCCCGGATCGGCTCTGCCGGGATGCCCGCCACGATCATGTAGGGCGGCACGTCCTTGGTCACGACCGCCCCCGCCGCCACAACCGATCCATGGCCAAGCGTCACCTCAGGCTTCACCATCGCGCCATGGCCGATCCATGTATCATGCCCGATATGGGCGACGCGTGATTTGCGATGGGCAAAGAACGCCGCATCCGCCTCCGCATCGTCCCAATAATCCATCGACCGATAAAGAAAATGATGCAGGCTCGCCTTTTCCATCGGATGATCCGTCGCGCCGATCCGGCTGAAGGCGGCGATATTGGCGAATTTGCCGATCCGCGCATTGGCGATCTCGGCCATCCTGTCGCAATAGCTATAGTCGTCCAGATGCGCGTTTAGCACCCGGCTCCCCGCACCGATCTCGACAAAACGCCCAAAGGTGCAGTCCTCGACAATGCTGCCGGGATGGATGAACGGGGACTCGCCCAGACGTGCCATATCGTGTCTTTCTTTAGTGTCTGCTGGTGAGCGGGCTTAATGCCCGCTCTCGCTCCCGGCGATCAGGCGACGGCGGAGCCAGCCCGAGAACCAATCCATCGCCATGACCATGAGGATCACCAGAACGATGTAATAGCTGACCTCTTCCCAATCCTTCTGCGTAATCATCGCCTGCGTCAGCAACAGACCGATGCCGCCCCCGGTGATCGCGCCGATGATCGTCGCGCTGCGGGTGTTGGATTCAAGGTAATAGAGGATCTGGCTGAGAAGCACCGGCGTCACCTGCGGGATCACACCAAAGCGATAGCGCTGCACCGGCTTCGCCCCGGTCGATTGCACCCCTTCGATCTGTTTCTCATCCACGTTCTCAAGCGCCTCCGAGAACATCTTGCCGAAACTGCCCGTATCCGTGATGAGGATCGCGAGCGCCCCGGTAAGCGGCCCCGGCCCAAAGGCGCGGGCAAGAACGATGGTCCAGATGAGCGCATCCACACCGCGGAAAAAGTCAAAGAACCGCCGCATGACCTGCCGCACAGCCATCAGCGGCGAGAAGTTCTTCGCCGCAAGGAACGCCAGCGGAAGCGCCACAATCGCCGCGCCCATCGTGCCAAGGAAGGCCATCAGGATGGTCTCGAACAAGGCCCAGACAACTTCGCTATGGCGCCACATCTTGTTGTTCCAGAAATCATTCCAGATCGCCCCGGCCTCGCCATCAAAGGCACGCCCGACAAGATTGCCAAAGCTCATCCCGTGATAGGGGCTATCGAGGGTGAAAAAGAACAATTCCCAGCCGGTGAAATAGCGGAAAACCTCGGTCCGGTTGCGCGTCACCGTAAGACGCCCGGCCTCCGTGGTGATCGTAAGGCGGTTCTTGGATTTGTTGATCCACTCCGGCAGATCGCCCTCCGGCAGGGTCGTCACGACGCCCTTGCTACGCGAGGTTTGGGCATGGATCGTGCCATAGCCCGGAATATCATAGGTCACGACCTGCTCGGGCAGGAATGTCACGACATGCCCATCCTCAAGGTCGATCCGTGTCGTCTCGCCAAGGCTGACCCAATCGGGCGCTTCGCCTTCCGGGTAGGTGCCCTTGCGCTCGCCCTCAATCGCGACCTCGACACCGCCAGTGCGGTTGTCGCGCGCCACATGGGTCTTGTAGCTATAACTATCCGCGACAAGCGCGCGGGCATTGTCGATCTCAAACCGCTTGATGAGGCCCGGCACGTCGAAGGAAAAGAACGTGTAGGTGAGGTAAAGCAGGATCAACAGCGGCAGACCAAAGGCCAACAGGCGCTTGCGCCGGAAAATCCCGTCCGCTTCAAGTTTGAGCGTATCCGTCGCCGTCATGGTCATGCCGTCACCTTGCGTTTGTCTTTGCGCCCATGGGTAAGCTGTTCGCGGAAATGGCTCGAAATCTGGTCCACCACGACGATCGAGAAGAACAGCAAGAGGAAGATCGCCGCCGCCTCGTCATACTGCCCCTTGCCCCAGCTCATGGCGTTCTTAAGCTCATAGCCGATGCCGCCCGCACCAACGAAGCCAAGGATCGCCGAGGCGCGAATATTGATTTCAAAGCGCAGGAGCGCATAGCTGAGATAGTTCGGGCTCACCTGCGGAATGACGCCAAGCCACATCCGCTGGGCCCAGTTCGCCCCAACCGAGGAAAGCCCCTCAACCGGCTTGAGCGACACGTTCTCGTTCACCTCGGAGAACAGCTTGCCAAGCGCACCCGCCGTGTGAAACGCGATGGCGATCATCGCCGGCACCGGCCCACCACCCATCACAAAGATCAGGACAAGCGCGATCACGATCTCGGGGATCGCGCGCATGATGTCCATCAGGCGCCGGAACACCGGGATCAGGCGTGGCCACCGGGCAAGACCCCGCGTCGCCAGAAGCGACAGGATCATCGCCCCCATCGCCCCAATGAGCGTCGCGGCCCCCGCGATATTGATGGTCTCGATAAGAGAGGGGAAAAACTTGACGAAATGCGCCGGAAGCTCGGTGACTTTCTCACCCGCCTCGCTGAGCACTTCCTTGGGGAAATCAAAGAACCGGTGAATCCCGTCCCAAAAGCCGCCGGCATTGCGGTCATCCGCAATCATGAACCCCGACACCATGAGCGCGATGAACACGATCAGGAGAATCCCGTCCATAAGCCGCTTGCGCCGGACGAGCGCGAGGTAATCCGCGCGCATTTCCTCGATATTGCCGTGTATTTCCGTCATGACTGCCCCTCGTCAGAAAACAGGCCCCGCGCTGGATTGCGGGGCCTGCCAATCGTGATCGAACCTGTTTAGTTCGACTTGAGTTTGCGTGCTTCGATGATGACTTCGTAAGCGTCGTGGGTGATCGGCATAAAGCCTTTCGCGTCACCCTGAAGAACGCCATAGGCGCATTCTTCGTCCATCGACTTCAGCGATGCCATCAGGCCGGTCATCTTGAGCTTGACGTCTTCCGGAAGCGCCTTGCGCAGTACAACCGGGCCTTCCGGGATCGGCTTGGACTTCCAGATTTCGACGAGATCGTTCATGTCGACGAGACCCGCATCCACGGCCTTGCGAAGCGCGCCCGAGTTGTAGCCGTCTTCCCAGTTGCCAAGGCCATCGGCCCAGGTCACACCGGCGTCGATGTCGCCGTTGTTGACTGCAACGATGGTCTGCTCGTGGCCGCCGGTGAATTTCACTTCACCAAAGTAGTCGCCCGACGTCATGGTCGCGCCGGTCGCGGCCGGGATTTCGATCGACGGGATCAGGTAGCCCGAGGTCGAGTTCGGGTCGCCAAAGCCAAAGACCTTGCCCTTCATCGCTTCAAGGCTGTCGATGCCAGCGTCCTTGCGGGCAAACCCGATCGAGTAGTAGCCATAGCCGCCATCGGTGTTGACCTTGACGAGGATCGGCTCAACCGCTTCCGGGTCGCTCAGGAAGGTTTTCGCATAGCCCGATGCGCCGAGCCACGCCATGTCGATGGTGCCGCCAAGGAGGCCCTGAATGACGCCGTTATAGTCGGCCGGGGCAAAAAGCTTGGTTTCGACGCCGAGCAGTTCTTCGGTCTTCGCGCGCAGGCACTCGTTCGAGTTCATGCGGTCCTGGGCGTTCTCGCCGCCAAGAATGCCGATGCGGAATTCGTTGATGTCTTCGGCCAGAACCGGGGTGGTCAGGGCGGTGGTTGCCAGTGCGGCAGCGATCAGTCTTTTCATCTTCTCTCTCTCCAGTTGGTAAAAGCCCCGCGTTCGCAGAACGGGGCAGATGAAACTCAGGCAGGGACGCTGTTCAGCGTTTGAATTTCTGTCGATGTGTAGGCTTCGTTAAAGCTGTCATCGGCGCCATAGATGTCGCGTGCGACACCCGTCGTCAGTTGCTCGGGCGTGCCGTCAAAGACGATCCGCCCGTCGCGCATCCCGATCACGCGGTCGCAATAGCGCCGCGCCGTATCAAGGGTGTGCAGGTTGGCAATCACCATGCGGCCATCCTCTTCGTGGATGGCGCGCAGGGATTGCATAACGACCTGCGCGTTCATCGGGTCGAGCGAGGCAATCGGCTCGTCCGCAAGGATGATGCGCGGGTCTTGCATGAGGGCACGGGCAATTGCCACGCGCTGCTGTTGACCGCCCGAAAGCGCTTCGGCGCGCTTGGGGCCATGTTCGGCAATCCCGAGGCGGTCAAGAATATCAATCGCCCGGTGGATGTCTTCTCCCGGAAACAGGTTGAAGATCGTGGCCAGCGTCGAGCGACGGTTCAGCGTCCCGTGCAACACGTTCGACACCACATCCATCCGCGGCACGAGGTTGAACTGCTGAAAGATCATCGCGCATTCGGACTGCCAGCGGCGTTTGTCGGCCCCCTTGAGGCTGGTGATCTCGCGCCCGTCGAACACGATCCGGCCCGAGGTCGCATCGCTCAGACGATTGAGCATCCGAAGAAGCGTCGATTTGCCAGCGCCGGACCGGCCAATAATGCCAATCATCGCCGGTTCGCGGATTTCGATATTTGCCGAATCCACGGCGACATTCGGACCAAAGGACTTGGTCAGGTTCTCGATCGTTAGCACAGCTTACCCCCAGCGTTCTTGAGCCGGGGGATAGGCCCGCCCGAAGAAGAAGACTTGTCAGTTTGGTGAAAGTTTTGTGACGCGGGTCACTTGATCCAGATCGGATTCGACCAGGCCCGCTTGCCTGCCGCATCAATGACCGAGATGCGCACCCAGTCACTATTGTAGAACCGCTGCAGCGGCACTTCCGTGCGCGTCATCGAATGACCATGCACTGCCGTTGCCGCCGTTCCGTTGCCCTGCGCGATCACGCTCACCACCGAGGAACTCTCGACCGTGACCGATTTCTCGTTGGCCTCAACAAGATGCAATTCCGGCCCCTGGCTCGAATAATAGTCGCCCCGCTTGAGCGCCTCGAGCAGGAGGTCCGGCTCGTTCGCCTCGGCCTTGACCATGACCCAGCCGCCGAAATGGTCCGGCTCGGTGAAATGCGCGTCATCCGTCGCCACGAGGTCAAGCTTGCGCCCCTCCGCCAGAAGAAGATCAAGCGTGTGGAACCCGTCCGGACGATCACAGCCCGTCGCACAGCCGTGGTTATAAACCTCGACCGCATGCGCCGCCTCAAGGCTGCGCGCATCCTCAAGCGTGAGGCCTGACCACTGCGGATGCGCCACGGCGACAAACGCCCCGGCGTCGCGGGCGCGCTTGGCAATCTCTGCGCCGCTTTCCTGCCCCTCGACCGGCAGGAAAGCCGGCGAATGGCTGGGTTCGAAATCGGCCGGAAGGCCAACCGCAAGGATATGCCACAACTCGCCATTCGCCATCGCCCCGGAATGCAACTCCGCCCCGAGGATCGTGGTGAAATTCTCGTCGCGGAACGGCACCGTGTCTGCGATGGGATACTTATAGATACCGATGAAATGATCCGTCAGGCTGATGAAATCATAGCCTTCCGCCTTGTAGCGCCGACAGACCTCCTCCGGCGTCAGGCACCCATCCGAAAGGTTTGAATGCGTGTGCAGGTTGCCGCGATAGAAACGGCCGGGGGCGGTAAAGGCGGAATGGATCATGACGGGCTCCGTTGGTGGTCTTGTGCACGGTTTTCCGCCGAGTATCGGCCCGTGACG
This sequence comes from Shimia aestuarii, assembly GCF_022814865.1. GTDB lineage: Bacteria > Pseudomonadota > Alphaproteobacteria > Rhodobacterales > Rhodobacteraceae > Shimia > Shimia aestuarii_A. The sequence continues at coordinate 84,019 of NZ_JAKVRD010000001.1, forward strand.
ATAGTTTTGTGACGGTTATGGCATTGCACCGGGTCGCTGGGAAAGAAAATCGGGCCAACTGCCGGAAAATCGCGCGTCAGACCGCCACCATATGATTGTCCCAGCGGATATCCTGCCGCCCTGTCTCTTCAAGGCGATCGCCCACATAGCGCGCCACCCGGCCATCGCCGGACGTGAGGACAAACCCCGCTGCGTTGGCGCCGATGCCGCAGACATCCGCCATCGCCACAGACCGCGCAACGCGCATGCCCTCAAGGTCGATCACCTGCACAACCCCGCCCCGCGGCGAGGAAATCGCAACCTCCCGCCCGTCCTGCGAAAAGGTCACGCTGCCCACATAGGCGTTGAGCGCCGCATGCTGTTCCGGCGTTGGTTGCAGCAATCGCACCTCCTCGCCCAACCGATGCGCCCCGAACAGAACCGGCGCCTGCGCCCGGTCGCCCTGCCATTGCATCCCGAACGCAACCATCCCATCGTCGCGCACCGCGATATGGCGGATCGAATTCATATGCATCTCGCGCGGCAATTCCATCACCTCGATCTCCGCACCCTCGGGCGAAAGATAAGCAAGGTTCGGCTCCATCATCGGGATATTGAGCTTTGCCCGCCCCGCATCCGGATGCGTCTCAATCCCGCCATTGGCAACAACCAAGGTCTCGCGCCCCGGCAGCCGGCAAATCTGATGCGGCCCGACCCCACCCGAAGCGAACTCTCCAATCCGACGATACCCCGCGCTCCGATCCCAAACGCCGATAACGCCCTGCCCAGCCTCGAAATCGTTCTCCGTGGTGAAAAGCGTATTTCCGTCCATCGAAAAGGCGCCATGGCCATAGAAATGCCGCCCCTCAGGCGCCTCCAAACGATGCAACACCGCCCCGCTGAGACAATCGACGACAAAGGCGAAATTGCCCGGCCTGCGCGCGAACCCGACGGCCTCTGCCGCGCTCGGATGCGCCGCCGCCGCATGGCCCCGCGCCGGAAGCGGCACCGAGAAAATCGCCGCGCCCGTCTCCGCCATCCCGATGAGGCGATAGGCCCCCTCCCGGTCCTGCGCCGCACTAAGGAAATGTACATCCCCAAGCCCGGCCCATGTCACCGTCGATACCGACCCCGCCGCCAATGCGCCCGCGATAAATCCCCGCCGTGTGACCATGGCTCAGTCTCCGTCCAATGCGTTGAACCCGGCCACCACACCAAGGTGACTGCCAAGCTCCACCGCCGCGATCTCGCGCAGATCATCAAGCACCGCCTGGATCGTCTCGATATTAAGCCGCTTGGCCGGATCACTCACCGTCGCCAGAACCGGATCGTCAAGCGCGACGCTCGCCGCGCGCACATAGTCGAACCCTTCGTGGAACTGTGCCGCAAGGCTCGGCGAGCCCGCCGAAAGCATCCCCGCCAGCTCGTCGAGTGCCTCCGCCGACAGGATCACATGCCGCACTGACCGCCCTGAAAGCCGCGCCTCTGCCCGGTTCGGACGCGGGCGTTCAAAACTGCCCAACGGCCGCTGGAGCCGCATATCCGCCGTCACCTGAAGCCCGGTGCCAAGCGCCTTGAAAAGCTCCTGCACCCCTTCTTCCTCTGTGCGATAAACGGCGTTGTCCTCGGCCCCCGCACGCCGCAGCGTCTCGGCATAAGAGGCGCGCCAATCGGCCTCAATCGCCCGCGTCACCGCCGCGATCTGCCCCGCCATCGCCCGCACAAGATCACAACGAAACGCCTCACTGCCAAGGGTCGCGATCTCCGGATCATAGAGAAGGTATTCCATCGCGTAGTAGCCCTGCACCGCGATGGACTGGATCGCGAACCCCTCGGGCGTAAGGACGCTCTCATCCCCCTTGAGGATCATCGCCCGTAGCGCCTTTGGCGTCTTTCCCCGGCTATCAGGCCAAAAGGCGAGCGCGAAGGCGCGGTTGTCGGTCTCCGACGGGCCGAACCGCAAATGGCTGACCCCAATCCACGCATCAAACGCCAGCCCCCACGCCGCGCGCAGCGCCGGATCATCCGCCCCGCAATGCGCCTCTGCCGTCTCGGCAAGCGCCGCGCCCGTCTCGGCAAGTGCCGCGTAGCGGGGCAGGATATGCTGATCCGTAACCGACGCGATCAGCGCCCCCCGGTCCGAAACCTCCGCCCCTGCCCCGATAGGCAAAAGGCCAAGACACAAGACTGCCAAAAGACGTTTCATCGCTATCGCCCTCCTTAAAGGCTCTTCAAGAACCGGATCAGCGCCGCGCGCTCTTCCGGTGGCAAGGACACGACCCGCTCCCGCGCCGCCTTGGCCTCCCCCCCGTGCCAGAGCACCGCCTCAAGAAGACTGCGCGCCCGGCCATCGTGCAAGTATCGCTCCTGCCCTGCAACCGCGCCCGTCTGGCCAAGCCCCCAGAGCGGCGGCGTTTTCCATTCCCGGCCCGTCGCCATGCCCTCGGGGCGGTGATCCGCAAGCCCCTCTCCCATATCGTGCAGGAGGAAATCCGAATAGGGCCAGATCAGTTGAAACGACCGCGACGGATCGTCCTTGAGGCGGTGGGTGACATAGGCGGGCTTGTGACACGCGGCACAGCCCAGCTCCTGAAACACCGCCTTGCCCCGCAAGACCTCGGGCGCATCCGCTTCTGTTCGCACCGGCACTGCAAGATGCGCGGTATAAAGCGTCAAAAGATCGAGCCCCTTGGCGTCGATCTCAAACACGCGCGCATCCTCATCCCCATGTGGGCGATCACGGCAATCGCCCTGCGCCGCGCTACAATCGCCCCATGGATCGGGATAAAGCGGGCTGGAAATGCCGATATCGTTCGAGAACGCATCCGCCGATTGCTCGCGCACCGTCGCCATCGCGCCCTTGCGTCCGAAGCGGCCAATCATCTCTGTGCCGTATTCGCGCGACATCACCCGGCGCGCGCGCCCCGAAATCCCGTCGCCATCCGCATCCTCCGGGTCTTCGCCCGCAAGGATATCCTCGGCCCGGATCGCCTCGATGAGGCCAAGCCCCGGCAAGGGCGGCGCAAGCCGCGGGCTGGTCATCGCGCCCTCAGGCCACGACCCATAGCCCAGAGCGCTGACCGCATAGACCGGGTGATGCAGCGTTACCACCTCGCCGCCCGCAAGCGTCACATTCTCGGTTTCATACTGCACGTCGAGCCGCGCTTCCGCTGCGAGACCCGAAAGGGAATTGGTCTGAAGCTGGCCACCATAGCCCGGCACACCCGAAAGCTTGAGCATCAGCGCCGCACCGCGATGCCCGCCACCGATCTGCCCCGATTCCGGCACATGCCCGCGCCCGTTGCCCGGATGGCAGGCAAGGCACGAGCGCGCATTGTAAAGCGGCCCAAGCCCGTCCGACGCCTTGGTCGAGCTTGGCGCGCCAACCCATATTTTCTTGAAAAGCGCGCGCCCAGAAAGGAAGTCCAGCTCTTGGCGTGCTTCAAGCGTCGGCATGGCATGGCTAAAGGCTTTGTCGCCCGACGCCGCCACGCTCGCCGCCCCGGCAGAGAGATGTTCGAACCGATTGAGCGCCGCAGCACTCTCAATCGCCGCGGCGATCCGCGCCTCTTCCGCCGCACTGCGCGGCAAGGCGTCAAGATGCGGCTCGAGCGCCTCTGGCCCGGCGGCTCCGGCGCTGGCCCAACACAAGGCCCAAAGGCCCATCGCGATCGCAGCGCGTCTCATGCTTATTCGTGTCTCCCGGCCCATGTCATGCCCTATGGCTACCGCAGGGCCAGACGGAACAACAGGGCGCGCAACCGCACGCCCTGCCGCATGTCATCAAATGGCGATTACCCGCCGAAGGGAATCACGAAAGCCGCACCGATCTGGGTCGAGTTCACACCCGCATCGTCGATGAAGGCCACCGCGCCGCCAAATTCCACACCGTTCTTGAACGTGTAATCCGCGCCGAACGTTGCCATCTTGGTCTCGCCCGCGCTGGTCACGTCGCGCAGGGCCAGCGACCCGGACAGGGTGATGTCGCCAAAAGCGCGCGACGCATTGAGAAGCGCATAGGTCGCATCATCGCCTGCTGTGCCGCCATAGTTGTCGAACACGCCAACCTCACCGAAAAGCGTCACCGAGCCAATCGTGCCACCAACGCCCGCAACAAAACCGGTCTCGTCGGATTCGGTCGCATTGCCGCTCAGGTGCCGCGCGCCGATGTTGTAGAACACGCCACCATCAAGCTCCTGCGCCCAGTTGATCGCGAGGTTGTCGAACTTGCCGGTGTTGCCCGCGCCGGACCCCGCCACGCCCGAGACGTTCGGACCGACGTTAAAGCCAAGCTGCTCGCTAAAGATCGTGTCATCCGCGTAGAAGGTCGCGATCGAAAGCGTGCCGCCCGCGATCTCGATATCGGCGGCAAGCACAATCTGCTCTGTCAGCTCGTAGTCGTCGGCAAGGCCGCTGGCATAGAACCCGGCTGCCGAATCCCAGGCCGAACCGAACGCAACGCCGGTCTTACCAACGGTCAGTGTCGTGTTGCCAAGGCCAAAGGACAGGCCGATTTCGCCAAGATAGAACCCAAGATCTTCGAACGCCCGGTCATTGACTGCGCCAGTCATCGACTCACCTGTGCCCGCGACGAAGAGGGTCACGTTGTCGGTGAGCGCCCATTCCGCCGCCACATCGACGATGCCATAAAGGTCGTTGACCTCGTTGCCGGCCACATCCGAGCTGACAACGCTGTCGATGCCGATCTCAAGCGATCCTTCCCAGGTCAGGCGCGGATCCGCGAGACCAGACGTTGCGGCGAGAGAGAGGGAGGCCGCCGCGACCCCCATGCTGAGGTGTTTCATTCTTCATTCCGTTTTGTGCCTCGACACAGGGGCTACTCAGTGTTGGCTGTGTATCGAAGGGTTTGTTATGTTATAACGTTAGACGCCCTTACTGGAACACAGCCGACGGATTGTCCAGACTGTCCGAGCCCTCAACGGCGATTCCGTCGAGACCAAGCACCGAAACAACGCGCTCAAAGCTCTTTGTTTGTGCAACAAGCCCGTTGACGCCGCCCATGACGAGCGCTTCGCCCTTGGCGTTGCCCGGCGCAAGCATCTGGTCATAAGACATCTCGCCCGCATCCGCCGCGGCCTTCATCTCGCCCATCGCGGCCATGGTCGCCTCAAGTTTGGCGATCACTTCGGCATTCAGCTCTGCATCCTGTGCCGCCACGAGATCGGACACCGACGCGCCCTCGACGACCGAGCCATCCACGCGGGTATAGGCACCGAGATAGACGTTCTGAATCCCTGCCGCATCGTAGTAGTGGCTATTGTGGGTGTTGTCCGAGAAGCAATCATGCTCTTCTTCCGGGTCGTTGAGCATCAGGCCAAGGCGCATCCGCTCCCCGGCAAGCTCCCCATAAGAAAGCGACCCCATGCCCGTCAGAATCGCGGTCAGGCCTGCGGTTTCGTCCTTCATGACCTCGGCCCGCGCGGCGCCGCCCTCTGCCCAGGCGCCCGCCATGTCCTCAAGATCGCTCACGAGGAGATCGGTCGCCGCCTTGAGATAGGCTGCGCGACGGTCGCAATTGCCCCCGGTACAGCCTTCCCCCGTGACAAAATCGGTATAGGGACGGTTGCCCGCACCGGCCTCGGTGCCATTGAGGTCTTGGCCCCAAAGCAGGAATTCAATCGCGTGATAGCCGGTCGCCACATTCGCCTCGACCTCGTCCGCCTCATGCAGCGTCTCTGCGAGCAGCACCGGGGTGATCTCGCTGGCATCCACCGTCTCACCCGAAAGCGCGAAGGTCGGATTGGCGATCACATTGGCCGCGTAGAGCGCGTTCTCTTCGTTCTCCGCGCCATAGCTGGTGTCCACATAGTCGATCAAACCTTCATCGAGCGGCCAGGCGTTCACCTTGCCTTCCCAATCATCCACGATGGCGTTGCCGAAACGGTAAACCTCGGTCTGCTGATACGGCACGCGCGACGCGAGCCAGGCCGACTTGGCCGCGGCAAGCGTCTCTTCCGAAGGGTTCGCGATCAGAGCATCCACCGCAGACCCGAGGGTGCGCGCCGTGATGAGGCTGTCTTCGTACCCGGCTGCCGCGATATCGGCATAGGTTTTGAGAACGGCCTGGTTGTCCGCTGCGAAGGCGGTGCTTGCAAAGCCAAGCGCGGCAAGCGTCACGCCAAGTTTAAGAGAGGTCATTGTGATGTCCTTCATATCCGGTGCTGTCTGGTCCTTGTTGAGATCCCGCCTTCTGCGTGCGGGTATCCTGATGGGGTCTATTTGGTGAGAATGAGCTTGTTGGCGCGGGTGATCCGCAACGTGTAGACCTGACCGTCAAGAACAATGCGCGCCTGCGCCTTGCCTTGGGTCAGCTCTTTCGCATCATGAATTGGAAAATCTTCGATGGGCGGGGTCTTGTCCGTTTCCAACATATCTCAATCTCGTCCGTCAGAGGTCCTGTCGCGCCCCTTAACTGACTAAATTAATCAGAAACGTCAACCCGACTTATTTAGTCGGAAAAATCTTTCTCCGGTCCGATCACATTTTTAAGCGCCATGCGGAATATTTGCTCTTGCGGCGAAATCCCCTCGTCCGGCCGCCGCATGAGACCAACCGGACCGCGTGTGATCCCGGTGTCAAAAGGCAAGGGCACAAGAAAGCCATCGGCGATCTCATTCGCCACAACCCCCGCCGAGATGATCCAGATCGCATCCGAGCGCCGCGTATAAACCCGCCCGAACGCGCCCGAAACGGTTTCGATCCGGTTCGGCACATTGCCCACCCCATGCGCAATCAGGAATCGCTCGATCAACGGACGGATCGCCGATCCCTGTGGCGGGTAGATGACCTGCCACTCGCCGATCCGCGCAAGGTCCGGCGCGTCAAGAAGCGGATGACCCGCGCGCACGATGAACTCGACCTTCTCTTCATAAAGCTGCGTGAACGAAAGCCCCTGCATCGTCTCCGGCCGCCCAAGCCGCCCAATCACAAGGTCCAGCCCCCCAAGCCGGAGCCGGTCGACAAGGAACCCGTGCGGGCCGTCTTGCACATGCACCTCTACATCCGGGGCGATCTTCGACATCTCGGTCACCACCGCTGGCATGAGGCGCGCCGCCACCGACGGCAACGCACCGACCGCAATCCGCGCCTTGCCCGCCGTGCCGACCTGCTCTACCCCGGCAAGCCCCTGCTGAAGCGCTGCCAGCGACTGTTCCGCGAAATGCAGGAACACATCCCCCTGTGGCGTGAGCGTCACCCCTGCCCGCGACCGTTCAAGAAGCTCGGCGCCAAGGATCTCTTCAAGCTCTTTGAGCGTCTTGGAAATCGCCGGCTGCGTCAGGAAAAGCCGCTCCGCCGCGAGCTTCAAAGATCCTTCCCGGCAGATTTCCACGAAACATTGGATATGCCGGAACTTGATACGTCGATCGATCACATGCTTTCCACTTTAGGCAACTATATGGCGAATATCTTCATTTTACTTGCCAAGATCAACCATTCAATATCCCAATGTAACGGGAGGAAAGACCATGCGTACACAAGTGGCCATCATCGGTGGCGGCCCTTCGGGCCTGCTTCTGAGCCAGCTTTTGCACAAGAAAGGCATCGATAGCGTCGTGCTCGAACGCAAGACCCGCGACTACGTGCTTGGCCGTATTCGCGCCGGGATTCTCGAGCAGGGTTTCGTGGATCTGATGCACGAGGCTGGGGTCGGCGAGCGCATGGACCGCGAAAGTTTTGTGCATGACGGCACTGTGGTGTCCTATGGCGACGAAGAATTCGGCATCAACTTCAAGGATCTGACCGGCACCTCCGTAGTCGTCTATGGCCAGACCGAAGTCACCCGCGACCTCTATGACGCCCGCGAGGCGATGGACGGCAAGATCGTCTTCAATACCGAGAACGTGCAAATCCACGAGGCCGACAGCGACGCGCCCTATGTGACCTATACGGTCGACGGCTCCGAGCACCGCATCGACTGTGATTTCGTCGCCGGTTGCGATGGCTTCCACGGCGTCAGCCGCCAGACCATCCCCCTCACCGTGCGCCGCGAATACGAAAAGGTTTATCCCTTCGGCTGGCTCGGCATCCTCTCGGAAACGCCGCCCGTGCATGACGAACTGATCTATGCCGGTTCCGAACGCGGCTTTGCCCTCTGCTCCATGCGCAACGACAACCTGAGCCGCTATTATATCCAGTGCTCCCTCTCCGACAGCCCCGAGGACTGGACCGACGCCGCCTTCTGGCAGGAACTCAAACGCCGCATCCCGGCGCATTACGCCGAGAACCTCGTCACCGGCCCCTCGATCGAGAAATCCATCGCGCCGCTGCGCTCCTTCGTGACCGAGCCGATGCGCTGGGGCCGCCTGTTCCTGTGCGGCGACGCCGCCCATATCGTGCCGCCCACCGGCGCCAAGGGCCTCAACACCGCAGCAAGCGATATCCACTATCTCTACAACGGCCTCGTCGCCCACTATCACGACGGCGACGACGAAGGCCTCGACCGCTATAGCGAAAAGGCGCTGGCCCGCATCTGGAAAGCCGAACGGTTTAGCTGGTGGTTCACCTCGCTGATGCACCGTTTCCCGGATCAATCCGATTTCGATCTCAAGATGCAGCAGGCCGACATCGCCTTCCTGCGCGACAACCGCGCCGCGCAAACGGTTATGGCCGAGAACTACGTCGGTCTGCCATACTGATCGCCATGAGGGACACGATGACCAACAAATACGATTCCGGCATGCAGGTCCGCCGCAAGATTCTCGGCGACGATCACGTGGACCGCGCCGAGGCCGCCAAGACCGACTTTGACGCCCCCTTCCAGACCCTCATCACCGAGGGCGCCTGGGGCACGGTCTGGGCCTCTGACGGCATCACTGATCGCGAACGCTCCATGTTGACGCTGGCGCTTCTGGCCGCTGCCGGGAACTTCGAGGAAATTCCCATGCACATCCGCGCCACCGCCCGCACCGGCGCGAGCAAGCAGGATGTGCTCGAGGTGTTTCAGCATGTCGCCGTCTATTGCGGCGTGCCGCGTGCCAACCACGCGCTGAAGCTCGCCAAGCAGACCTACGCCGAAATGGAAAACGACGCCTAAGACGACCAACGGGAAACGCGCCCGCCCTAAGGAGACACCACCCATGAGCACACCAGGGGAATTCTACCAGCGAGATCGCTTGTGGCACCCGCCCGCCTTCGCGAAGGACTACAAGACCTCCGTGACGCGCTCGCCGCAATACGCGCTGATCTCGCTTCAGAACTCGGCGAGCGAGATCACCGGCCCGACCTTTGGCCACCGTGATATCGACCCGATCGACAATGACCTGATCTCGAACTACGCCAAAGCGGGCGAAAGCCCGATTGGCGAGCGTATCATCGTGCATGGCCGCGTCCTCGACGAGAATGGCCGCCCCGTGCCCAATACCCTCGTCGAAGTGTGGCAGGCCAACGCGGGCGGGCGCTATCGCCACAAGAAAGATACCTATCTCGCGCCCATCGACCCGAACTTCGGCGGCTGTGGCCGGACCCTCACCGACGAGAACGGCTATTACTACTTCCGCACCGTCAAACCCGGCGCCTACCCGTGGCGCAACTGGGTCAACGATTGGCGCCCGGCGCATATCCACGTCTCGGTTTTCGGCTCCGGCTTTGCCCAGCGCCTCATCACCCAGATGTATTTCGAGGGCGACCCGCTCATCGACACCTGCCCGATCGTCAACACGATCCCCGACAAGGCCGCCATCGGCCAGCTGATCGCCGCACTGGATCGCAACGCGACGATCCCGCTCGATACCATCGCCTACAAGTTCGATATCGTCCTGCGCGGTCGCCGCTCGACGCTGTTTGAAAACCGTCTGGAGGGCAACTGATGACTCAGAAACTCGACTACCTCAAGGAATCCCCCTCCCAGACCGCCGGCCCCTACGTCCATATCGGCCTCGCCCCCGGCGCGGCAGGGTTTGACATCTACCGTCAGGAACTCGGTTGGGACATCGCTGGCCCCAACGCCAAGGGCGAACGCATCCGCGTCGAAGGCATCGTCATCGACGGCACCGGCTCGCCGATCAAGGATGTGCTGCTCGAGGCCTGGCAAGCCAATAGCGAAGGCGTCTACGCCCACCCCGAACACCCCGGCGAGGTCGAAGAGGGCTTTCGCGGCTGGGGCCGTGTCATCACCGATTTCGCCACTGGCGAATGGGGGTTTGATACGGTGAAACCGGGGGCCGTCATGGGCCGCAACGGTCATATGATGGCGCCGCATATCAACCTCTGGATCGTGGCGCGTGGCATCAATGTCGGCCTCAACACCCGCATCTATTTCGACGACGAGACCGAGGCCAACGCCTCTGACCCGGTGTTGAACATCATTGAATGGGAACGCCGCCGCGCAACCCTGATCGCCAAGCGGACCGAACGCGACGGCGAGATCGTCTACCGCTTTGACGTCAAGATGCAGGGCGAAGACGAAACCGTGTTCTTCGACATTTGATCGTCGTGACAACCCGGCCCGCTCCGATATACGGTGCGGGCCAAAAAGGAATCCGCAATGAGCAACCCCTGTATTCTCTGCTGCGCCATCACGGGCAGCGTGCCGCGCAAATCTGACAACCCCGCCGTGCCAACCACGGTCGAGGAACAGATCGAAAGCAGCCACGCTGCCGTCGAGGCTGGCGCCTCCATTATCCACGCCCATGTGCGCAACGATGATGAAACCCCCTCCTCCGATCCCGAGCGCTTCGCCCGCCTCAAGGAAGGGCTCGAGAAACACTGCCCCGGCGTGATCATCCAATTCTCGACGGGTGGCCGCTCCGGCGCTGGCCACGAACGCGGCGGCATGCTGTCCCTGCGCCCCGACATGGCCTCGCTCTCAGTCGGCTCGAACAACTTCCCGACCCGCGTCTACGAGAACGCGCCGGACCTTGTCGCGTGGCTCTCCTCCGAGATGCAGACCTACGAGATCACCCCCGAGATCGAAGCCTTCGATCTCTCGCACCTGATTCAAGCGATCCGTATGCATGACGAGGGCAAGCTTTATGGCCGCCTCTACGTGCAATTCGTCATGGGCGTGAAGAACGCCATGCCCTGTGACAAGGAAGTCTTCGATTTCTACGTCCACATGATGAAGACCCGCGCGCCCAAGGCCGCGTGGTGCGCCGCCGGGATCGGCGCAAATCAGGCCGTGGTCAATGAATGGGCCATCGCCGCTGGTGGGCATACCCGTGCGGGCCTCGAGGACAACGTGCGCCTCGACCGCAACACGCTCGCACCCTCCAACGCAGCGCTGATCGCGCGCGCCGCCGATCTCTGTGCGAAATACGAACGCCCCGTGGCGACTCCCGCACAAGCGCGCGAAATCCTCGGCCTGCGCTCGGCCTGAGGCGCGCAAGTTTTTCGAAACTCCATGGACCAAGCGATGCCCAAATCGCTTGGCCCCGCCCCGTTCATCGGGACGGTGCTGTAACGACTCCCCACAGACGCAATACCGACGCGATACCGACGTTATACCGACGTCGGTTTTGCCGTTTACGATTGCCTGCATCGACCGGGGCCCGGGCCCAAAGAAAAGGCCCTGAAAGCGTCTGCTTTCAGGGCCGGAATTCTTGGTGGCGGTACAGGGACTTGAACCCCGGACACGCGGATTATGATTCCGCTGCTCTAACCAACTGAGCTATACCGCCTTAGGTGCAGAGCGATTTATGAGAACCTCCGCACGGGGTCAAGCGGAAAAACGGCCCCTCGCCAAAGTTTTCCCGCCGCTCAAGTGATGGCCACCGAGAAGGCATGCGGCGAGGTTCCGAACCGTTCCCGAAAGCGCCGCGAGAACTGCGTCGCCGAGGCGAACCCACAGGCCAACGCAACCTCCCCCACCGGCAAATCCGTCTCCGCCAAAAGCGCCCGCGCCCGCTGTAGGCGCAGGTCGATGAGATAGCGTTTCGGTGTGCGCCCGACGTGATGCGCAAAGAGCCGCTCCATCTGGCGCCGCGACACGCCAACCCGCTCCGCAACTTCGTCGAGGCTAATCTCTTGGTCGATCTCGTCGTCAAAAATCCGCACGATTTCAAGAAGTCGCGCATTGCGCACCCCAAGCGTCGCCGCACGCGACACCATCTGGCTATCCCCATCCGAGCGATGCACCGAATGCAGGCACATGTTGAGCACCGCCTGACTGAGCAGTGGGCCATACCGGTCGTCGATGAGCTTTAGGAACAAGTCCGTTGCCGCCGCCCCGCCGCCGCAGGTCATGATCCGCCCGTCTACGACATAAAGCTGTTCGCGCAGGTCTAGATCGGGATAGCTTTCACGGAATGGCACCTGATTTTCCCAATGCAGGGTCACACGACGCCCCTTGAGAATGCCCGCCCGCGCAAGCGTATAGGCTCCGGTACAGAGCCCGCCCACGGTCCGCCCCATCCGCCATTGATAACGGATCCAATCCGCCGCCTTGCGCGAGGCCGCCTTCTCCGGTTCGACCCCGGAACACACAAGCACATAGGCGCTGTTCGGGGTATCGCCCAGCGCCGCATCCACCGAAATCTCGACACCGTTCGAACACCGGACCGGCGCGCCATCCTCCGACATGGTCGTCCAGCGATACAGCGCCCGCCCCGTCAGCTGGTTCGCAATCCGCAACGGCTCAATGGCCGAGGAAAACGCCAACATCGACAGGTTCGGCAAGAGCAGAAAAACAAAGTGCTCCGGCTCGCTCACCCCGTCGGGCCCAAGCTCTACATAGGCAACACCTTTCGGGATCAACCCGCCACTCATCTGCCAGTCCTCTCTTTTGCGACGGGACATGGTATGATCGCTGATACGACTCGGACAAGTCGGAAAACGACCCTATTTATAGCTTTTACCGCATGGAAACGCTGGCGGTGGGCGGATGCGCCCGAAGTGCCGCCCGAAGCCACTGCATCGCCCGCCCCGGCCCGCTACCGGATCGCGACGCAAGCACCATCGGCAACGGCGCCCCCATATCGAAATCGATGACTTCAAACCGGCTCCGAAAGGCATGGCTCTGTACAAAGGAATCCACCACCACGCCAAGCGCGTCTGTCCGCTCGATTATGCCCGACGCCATCGGAAAGTTCTCGATGATGTGCAGGCCGCGCACGGAATCCCCCTCGAGGTGATCGAGCACCTCGATCAACGGGCGCACATGGGGCCCCGAAAGGTCCGGTGCGATGATCGGATAGCGCGCCAGATCCTCCGCTCCGACAAGATGCCCGCTGAGCGGATGCCCCTTGCGCGCATACATGCGCGAGCGCAGCGGCGGCAGTGGCTCCATGGCAAATCCCGCCTCCCCCATAAGCCCATGTTCGGGCGCGATGAGCGTGTCGAGATCGCCTTGCCGCAGGAATTGAATCCCCGTCTCAAAAGTCACCCCGCGCAAATGCACCCGCACTTCCGAATGGCTCAGGACAAGGTGGCGCACGGCCCGGTTCATCAATCCCTCAAGCGACGGTGGCGCAATCCCGATGCGCAACACCCGGTCGCGCGTTTCTCGCCCGCTGCGGGTATCACTCACGAGTTGATCCATATCCGACAGGATACGCGCCGCCCGGTCGATGAATGTCCTGCCCGCCGCCGTCGCCACAACGCCACGGGCACGCCGCTCGAATATCGCAAATCCTAGGTCGGCCTCGATATCGGCCACCGCCTTGGTCACCGCCGACTGCGTGATATGCAGATTGCGCGCCGCCGCAGAGATCGCCCCGGCCCGGTCCACCGCCAGAACATAGCGCAGTTTGCTTAGGTTCATTCCATAGACCCATTCCAATAATGAATATCATTGGACAATATAGAATTTGTCAGATGGATGAAAGCACCCCCATACTTCCCCCGAAACAGGGATTCGGGGAGGATACCCATGACCAAGACCATCGTTGCCGGTGTCGGCATGATCAAATTCGCCAAACCGGGCGCGTCCGACAGCTATGACAAGATGGGCGCCGATGCGATCCGCGCGGCGCTCGCGGATTCCGGGCTGTCTTATGAGGACGTGAAGCAAGCCTATGCCGGCTATGTCTACGGCGATTCCACCTGCGGCCAGAAAGCCCTCTATCAGGTCGGCATGACGGGCATCCCGGTGATCAACGTCAACAACAACTGTTCCACCGGCTCGACCGCGCTCTTTCTGGCGCGTCAAGCCATCGAGCATGGCATTGCCGATTGCGTCCTCGCGGTCGGCTTTGAACAGATGCAGCGCGGCGCGCTTCAGAGCCACTGGACCGACCGCCCGACGCCGTTCGACGATTTCGACCACGAGACCGATGTGCTCGTCGGGAACTCGCAAGTGCCGCTGGCGCTGCGTTACTTCGGTGGCGCGGGCAAAAGCCATATGGAGAAATACGGCACCGAGCTGCGCGACTTTGCCAAGATCCGTGCCAAGGCCTCGCGCCACGCGGTCAACAATCCCCTCGCCCTCTTCAACACCGAAGTGAGTGAAGACGACGTGATGAACGCCCCCTTCATGTGGGAAGGCGTAATGACCCGCCTCATGGCCTGCCCCCCGACCTGCGGCGGCGCGGCGGCCATCCTCTGCTCTGAAGAGTTTGCCAAAAAGCACAACATCCCGACCACCGTCTCAATCGTCGGTCAGGCGATGACGACAGACTACCCCTCGACCTTCGATGCGCACGATATGATGCAGGTCGTTGGCTACGATATGACCGCCGCCGCCTCGAAACAGGTGCAGGATCAATCCGGTATCGACATCAAAGACGTGGACGTGGTCGAACTGCACGATTGCTTCGCCCATAACGAGCTCATCACCTATGAGGGCCTTGGCCTCTGCCCCGAGGGCGGTGCGCAGAAGTTCATTGCTGATGGCGACAATACCTATGGCGGAAAATACGTCACCAACCCCTCCGGCGGGCTACTCTCCAAGGGCCACCCGCTTGGCGCGACGGGCCTTGCGCAATGCTATGAGCTGACCCACCAACTGCGCGGCACTGCCGAGAACCGGCAGGTCGACGGCGCCAAGACCGCGCTTCAGCACAATCTCGGCCTCGGCGGCGCCTGCGTCGTGACGCTCTATCAGGCGGCCTGACCCATGGGGATTTTTGACCGAAGCACAGCGGGGCAGAAGACCCCGCCCATCGAGGTGACCCTTGAACGCGGCGCGATCGCCTTCTTTGCCGAAACCATTGGCGAGACAAACCCGATTCATTTCGACGTCGACGCCGCTCGCGCAGCCGGGCACCCGGACGTGGTCGCACCCGCAACCTACCCCGTGGTCGTCGGCACCTTCGCGGGCAAGGAAAGCATGCGTCGGGGATTGCCCGGCATCCATGCAATTATCAACGCTGACTTCCGCTGCCTTCTGCATGGCACCGAGAGCTACATCTATCACGGCCCAATACACGCGGGTGAAACCGTGTCGGTCGAGAACGAAGTGCTCGGCTTTGCCGATGCCAAGGGCGGCAAGCTGGAAATCGCGCAGGTCGCCACCCGCATCACCCACCCCGAGCGTGGCCTACTCGTCGAGGCCAAGCGCGACATCATTCACGTTCTGGGCTGAGGAGGCGCAACGATGACCATCACCCCCGCCACCGCCAAACCCGGCGACACGCTACCGACGCTCGTCTTTGGTCCTGTCTCGCGCACCAAGCTTGCGCTCTATGCCGGCGCGTCGGGCGATCACAACCCGATCCATATCGACCTCGATTTCGCCAAGGGCGCCGGGTTCGACGACGTCTTCGCGCACGGGATGCTGTCCATGGCGCAACTGGGCCGCCTCGTGACCGACTGGGCCGGACAGGAAAACGTCCGCACCCTCTCAACCCGCTTCACCGCAATCACCCCCGTCAACGCGACTGTGACCTGCGAAGGCAGCGTCGCTGAGATCGTCGAGAAGGATGGCGAGACGCTCTTGAAACTGACCCTGTCGGCCAAGGTCGACGACGGAACCCAAACCCTGAAAGGCGAAGCGCTCGTGCGCGCCGCCTGAAGACGGAGAGACCCCCATGCCCAACCATCTGTGGATGCAGGAAGACCACAAGGCGTTCGCCGACACCGTGCGCCGCTTCTTCGCCGAAGAAATCACCCCCAACAAGGACGCCTGGACCGAAGCTGGCACCGTGCCGAAATCGCTTTGGAAGAAGGCGGGCGAGCTTGGCATCCTCGGCGCGACCTTCCCCGAAGAACACGGCGGCCTCGGCCTCTCGCGCCATTTCGACGCCGTGACCTTCCTCGAACAGACCCGCGCCGGCGATAGCGGCTGGGGAGTCTCGGTCCACAACATCGCCGCCCATTACATCACCGCCTTCGGCACCGACGAACAAAAGGCCCGCTGGCTCCCCGGTCTCGCCTCGGGCGACAAGGTCGCCGCCATCGCGATGACCGAACCGGGCACTGGCTCCGACCTTCAGGCGGTCAAGACCACCGCCATCAAGGACGGCAATGAATACCTCATCAACGGCTCCAAGACCTTCATCACCAACGGCGGCAGCGCCGACCTGATCGTCCTCGTCGCCAAGACCGATCCCAAGGCCAAGGGCCGTGGCGTGTCACTCATCGTGGTGGAGACCGAAGGGCTCGAAGGTTTCTCTGTCGGTCGCCGCCTCAAGAAAATGGGCATGAAGCGCAACGACACCGCCGAATTGTCCTTCGAGGACGTGCGCGTGCCGCTTACCAACCTGATCGGCACCGAGGAAGGCCAGGGCTTTATCCAGCTGATGAAGCAACTGCCCTGGGAACGCCTGATCCTCGGCTTCATGGCCCTCGGCGCCTCACAATGTGCGCTCGACATGACGCTCGACTACGTGCGCGAACGCAAGGCCTTTGGCCAACGCATCATGGACTTCCAGAACACCCGCTTCAAACTCGCCGAAGCGGCGACAAAGATCGAGCTTCTCGCCGCCTTCGTCGATCAATGCCTCGCCGAATTGGAAACCGGCACCCTCACCCCGGAAAAGGCCGCCATGGCCAAGTGGTGGGGCACCCAGACCCAATGCGAGATCATCGACGAATGTCTCCAGCTTTTCGGCGGCTATGGCTACATGCAGGAATACCCGATCTCCGAACTCTATACCGACGCCCGCGTGCAGAAGATCTACGGCGGCACCAATGAAATCATGAAAGAACTGATCGCGCGCGATCTCGACCGCGACTGAGGGAGGACACCATGGGAAAACTTGACGGAAAGACCGCCTATATCACCGGCGCAGGCAACGGCATCGGCCGCGCGCTGGCCCTGAAACTCGCCTCCGAGGGGGCCAATGTCGTGGTCAACGACCTCGAAGCAGAGCCCGCCATGGCCGTGGTCGAAGAAATCGCCGCCATGGGCGGCCATGCCATCGCCGTGCCCGGCTCCGTGACTGAACAAGGCTTTGCCGAACGCTTTATCGGGGCGGGCGTAGAGAAATGGAACGCCATCGACATCATCGTCAACAATGCGGGCTACACATGGGATAGCCTCATCGGCCACATGACCGACGAACAATTCGACGCCATGATGGATGTGCACGTGAAGGCCCCCTTCCGCATCCTGCGCGCCGCCTCCGGCTTTATCAAAGGCGCCGCCGCGCAAGAGGCCGAAGACGGGCGCGAGGTGTTCCGCAAGGTGGTCAATATTTCCTCCATCGCGGGCACGTCAGGCAATGTCGGACAAGCCAACTACTCGACAGCGAAGTCTGCCGTCCTTGGCCTCACCAAGACGCTCGCCAAGGAATGGGGCCGCCACAAGGTCAACGTCAACTGTGTCGCCTTCGGCTATATCGAAACCCGCCTGACCGAGGCCACGGACGAAAAGAAAACCATTACCGTGGACGGCAACGAGGTCGGCATCGGTATCCCGAAAAAGGTCGCTGGCGGGTTCGCCGCGATGGTGCCGCTTGGTCGCCCCGGCACTCCGGCAGAGGCCGCAGATGGCGTCTATCTCTTCTGCTGCCCGGAATCGAACTACGTCTCGGGCCAGACCCTCATCGTCGGTGGCGGCCTGACGGGATGACGCAGAAGGGCATGCTCTCCGGGGTCCGCATCGTCGAGATCGAAGGGCTTGGCCCCGGTCCCTTCGCCGCTATGACGCTGGCCGATCTTGGCGCTGATGTCATCGTGATCCATCGCAAGGGCAAAGGCGGTCAGGTCACCGCCGAGGCCTCGGTCCTCGACCGGGGCAAGCGCTCCATCGCGCTCGATCTCAAAGATCCCGACGACATCGCCACAGCCAAGGCGCTCATTGCCCGCGCCGATGGCCTTATCGAAGGGTTTCGCCCCGGTGTCATGGAACGGCTCGGCCTCGGCCCCGAGGCCTGCCACGCGGAAAATCCGGCCCTCGTCTATGGCCGCATGACCGGCTGGGGTCAGGACGGCCCACGCGCCCCCACCGCCGGGCATGATCTCAACTACATCGCGACCTCCGGCGCGCTGCACTACGCCTCGGAACCCGGAAGCCCCCCAATCACGCCCGCAACCCTCGTCGGCGACATCGGCGGCGGCGCGCTCTACCTCGTGGTCGGCATGCTCTCCGGCATTCTCAACGCCCGCGCGACCGGACAAGGCACGGTCGTCGACGCTGCCATCGTGGACGGCTCCGCCCATATGCTCGGCCTCCTCATGGCGATCCGCCAGAGCGGACAGCTTGTCGATGATCGTGGCCAGAGCCTGCTGGACGGCCCGCACTGGTCCCGTAGCTACGCCTGCGCCGATGGCGGCTTTATCTCGGTGCAATGCCTCGAGCCGCAATTCTACGCACTCTTCCTTGAAAAGCTCGGCCTTTCGGAAGACCCCGAGTTCCAACGCCAGCATGACAAGGCGCTCTGGACCAAGCTCACGGCGCGGCTCGAGGATATTTTCGCCGCCGAGCCCCGCGCTCACTGGGCCACGCTCTTTGACGGCTCTGACGCTTGCGTTGCGCCCGTGTTGTCTCCCGGCGAGGCTGCGGATGACCCGCACATGCGCGCGCGCAAAGTCTGGTCCGCACCGGACGGCGTGTTGCAAGCGGCCCCCGCCCCCCGGTTCGGTGGCGAATTGGCCCCGATCCACGCGCCCTGCACACGCGGCGCGCACAGCGCCGAGATTCTCGCGGAACTCACGCACAAAGCCTAGGCTGGGAAGGTCTTTCAAAAGACCTTCCCCACGCGATTTCAAAACGGTTTTCCCCGACCTCGCGGTGCCCGGCAAACGCAATTCCTCATGCCGCGACAAATAAACCCAAGATTGCACGATACGCCCCTTGAATACGCCTAAAGGATAGGTAAAACCGCAGCGACTATTCACGGTTCTGTGAGGCGGCACCCCTCGTGTTTTCTCCACGGAACGCCCCTTGCGTAACGATCAACACCGAAAGACCCCTTATGAAGAAAGCCTTTTTCATCCTGCCCGCCGCCATCGCCCTCGCGGCCTGTACCCAGAGCATGGAGATCACCCAAAAGCCCGTCGATTTCGCCCATGTCAGCACCAAGAACAAGGTCGTGCGCCTGAGCGCCGTGCCGGTGCGCACCTATGCCAAGGGCGAAGACGGCAAGAGCAAGGAAATCGGCGGTGCGGTCTGCACGATCAAGTCCGACGAGTTCAAGACCAGCTTCACCAGCCCGGCCATCGTCCGCTTCCCGACGACCGAAGGCAAATCCGCGCCGCTCGACGTGGCCTGCAAGCTGGATGAGAAAACCGCCACCGGCACGCTCGAGCCCAAGCTGCACGCGAACTACGCCTCGGTCACCTCGGGCACCCATGCGGGCGCCGCCCTCTTCGTCACGCTGGTGGCTGCCGCAGCGACCCACGCCGTCGCGACCGAGCGGGACCACTGGGCCTTCGTCAAGGATCCCGAAAGCGGCCTGCATTTCACCCTCAAGTGATCCGCGCGCGTCGCGATTGCACACCACCGCGATACCGACGCAATACCGACGTGATACAGAAATGAAAAACGGGGCCCTCAGGCCCCGTTCTTTTTTGCTCTGTCGGTCGGTTTACTTGCCGCGCACCGTATCGATCATCAACTGCACATTCTCCGGGTCCGCATCCGGCGTGATGCCGTGACCAAGGTTGAAAATATGCGGGCCGGAGCCAAGCGCCTCGACGATCTTGCGGGTTTCATCGACAAGCGCCTGCCCGCCCGTAACCATATGGGACGACTTGAGATTTCCCTGCACGCAGCCATCTTTCTGCACATGCTCGGCCACCCAGTCTGCGCTCACCGCGTCATCGACTGCAACGCAATCCGCCCCGGTCGCCTTGGCAAAGCCCTCATAGCGTTCTCCCGCACCGCGCGGGAAGGCGATGACCGGAATGCCCGGATGCCGCTCCTTGAGCGCCGCGATGATCTTCTTCGCAGGCTCAAGCGCATACTTGTCGAAATCCGCCCCCTTAAGCGACCCGGCCCAGCTATCAAAGATCTTCACGACCTCCGCGCCCGCCTCGATTTGTTTCGACAGGTAGTCAATCGTGCCCTCGGTGAGCAATTCGATCACCTGATCGAACAGCGCCGGGTTGCTATCCTTCAACGCATGCGCCGGGCCCTGATCCGGCGTGCCGCGACCCGCGATCATATAGGTCGCCACGGTCCAGGGCGCGCCCGCGAACCCGATAAGCGTCGTCTCTTCCGGCAATTCGCGCGACAGGATGCGCACCGTCTCGTAGACCGGGTTCAGCGTCTCATGAATCTCGCCCGCCGCTTTGAGCTTGTCGAAATCCGCTTGGCTTTCGATCGTCGAAAGGCGCGGGCCTTCCCCGGTCACGAACCAAAGATCCGCCCCAAGCGCCTGCGGCAGCAAAAGGATATCGGCAAACAGGATCGCCGCATCGAACCCATAGCGGCGGATCGGCTGAAGCGTGACTTCCGCCGCCAGTTCCGAGTTATAGCAAAGCGACAGGAAATCCCCCGCCTCGGCCCGCGTCGCGCGATATTCCGGCAGGTAACGGCCCGCCTGACGCATCATCCAGATCGGGGGCGTGTCGAGCGTCTCGCCCGCAAGCGCGCGCAGAATTTTCTTGGTCGTAGCCATGTGCGGTCTCTCCTCTTTGCCGTCTGTAGGTCTCGCCACAGCGACGAGATGTCAAGCATGGATGACTTGAAAGGACAACCTGCCGCGACTAAGAGTTCGGGCCATGACATTGACCCTGCCCTCCCCCGACTCGCCCCTCAAGATCGGCACCCGCGGCTCCCCGCTCGCCTTGGCACAAGCGTATGAGACACGCCGCCGCCTCGCAGCGGCGTTCGACCTGCCCGAAGAGGCGTTCGAGATCGTCATCATCAAGACGACGGGCGATGATGCGGCGCTGATCGCCAAGGACAAGCCGCTCAAGGAGATCGGCGGCAAGGGTCTCTTCACCAAGGAGATCGAAGAAGACCTCCTGTCGGGCAAGATCGACATCGCCGTGCACTCCATGAAGGACATGCCGACGCTGCAACCCGAGGGTCTTTTGCTCGACACCTACCTGCCGCGCGAAGACACGCGCGATGCGTTTGTCTCTTCCAAGGTCAAAACGCTCGCCGACCTGCCCAAAGGCGCCGTTGTCGGCACCTCCTCGCTGCGCCGGCGCGCCCAGCTTCTGAACTTCCGCCCCGACCTCAACGTGGTCGAATTCCGCGGCAACGTGCAGACCCGCCTCAAGAAACTCGAAGATGGCGTGGCCGAATGCACCTTCCTTGCCATGGCCGGGCTGCACCGTCTCGACATGGCCCATGTCGCAGCCTCCGCAATTGCCCCGGAAGAGATGCTGCCGGCCGTCGCCCAAGGAGCGATCGGCATTGAGCGGCGCGCGGATGATCGCCGCACGGCCGAGATGCTCGAGGCCATCCACGACACGCAAACGGGTCAGCGCCTCGCCGCCGAACGCGCTTTCCTCGCCGCGCTTGACGGGTCTTGCGAAACCCCGATTGCCGGGCTGGCAGAACTTGACGGCAATACCCTGCGCCTGCGTGGTCAAGTGCTGCGCCCTGATGGCTCCGAGAGCCTCTCCGACGACCGCACCGCCCCAATCGAGGATGGCGCCGCGCTCGGTCGCGAAATGGCCGAATCACTTCTCTCGCAGGCCGGTGCAGGCTTCTTCGACTGGCGATGCTAGCCACCACGGCATCGCGATGCCCAAATAGGACAGGCTTCGAACTGCGCCGAAAATGCGGCGAAAACAAAGGGATCCGACCGGATTTCCCTTAACAAAGTCCTAATTTACCCAAAAGCCCTTCCACATTTGGACACTTTTTCTTGGCCTACTGCCGTTGGAAACGTGTTCGGAGGGAAGAGCATGAATGCAGCAGCTATCACCGATCTGACGG
This sequence comes from Shimia aestuarii, assembly GCF_022814865.1. Lineage (GTDB taxonomy): Bacteria > Pseudomonadota > Alphaproteobacteria > Rhodobacterales > Rhodobacteraceae > Shimia > Shimia aestuarii_A. The sequence continues at coordinate 106,172 of NZ_JAKVRD010000001.1, forward strand.
TCGGGCCGGTCAAGAAACGCAGTATCAAAACGTCGCGCCACGATCAGACATATCGCGCGCGTGAAACCGAAGGGTATTTTCGCACCACGACCCAAAGCGAAGCGGTCCTGCGCTTCATTGGTATCGTGATCGTGCTAGGTGCCTTCATTCAGTGGCTATTGCCCAACGGGGAAAGCATTGAGATGGTGATGACCAAGGTTGGCCTTGCCGTCGCGTTCTCGATCATCGGCCTTGCGCTCTACACTTTCACCATGCGGGGGAGCCGCTATGAAATCGCGCTGGACCCGACCGACCTGAGCTTGACGCTCTCGCGCCTCGATCGCCGCGACAATGTCCGCAAAGCGCGCAAATTCCCCCTCAGCGAGATCAAAAGCATCTATGTGCTCAAAGGGGATGGCGTCGGCGTGCCGTCAAAAATGCGCCTCCGCCTCCGTCACGAAAACGCCGAAATCACCGCCCTGCGCGGACGCTATGAAGACGTGGAGCTTATGCACCGCGCGCTCTGCCGAAGCATCCGTCAACTCCGCGCCTGACCGTCCCCCCGGCTCAGACCCACTTCGCCATCGGCGGCAGGCTCATCAGCACGGCATTGGCGTCGTGCCCGGTCTCAAGGCCGAACTTCGTGCCCCGGTCATAGACGAGGTTGTATTCCGCATAGAGGCCGCGATGCACGAGCTGCGCGTCTTTCTCTGCCTCGCCGAACGCATCGACGCGGCGTTTCTCGACAAGCGGCACAAAGGCCGGAAGGAACGCCTTCCCGACATCTTGGATAAACGCGAAATCCGCCTCCCAGTCACCGCTGTTGTGGTCATCAAGGAAAATCCCCCCGACACCCCGCGCACGACCCCGGTGCGGCACATAGAAATACTCATCCGCCCAAGCCTTGAGGCGCGGATAATGCGCCTCGTCATGGCGGTCACAATGCGCCTTCTGCACATTGTGGAAATGTGCGGTGTCCTCGTCATACTCAAGACAGGGGTTGAGGTCCGATCCTCCCCCGAACCACCATCCATGCGGGGTCCAGAACATGCGCGTGTTCATGTGAACAGCCGGGCAATGCGGGTTTTGCATATGCGCCACAAGGCTGATCCCGCTAGCCCAGAAACGCGGGTCATCCTTCATGCCCGGAAAGCCCTTGCGCGCCGCCATCGCGGCCTGCGCACGTTCGCCGAGTTCGCCATAGACGGTCGAGACATTGACGCCGACCTTCTCAAACACGCGCCCGCCGCGCATCACCGACATCAATCCGCCGCCCGCATCCGAGCCATCGGCACTCGCGCGCGTGGTTTCGGTGACATCGAACCGCCCCGGCGCCTGATCGGCAAAAGGCCCTTCGGCGTGACTATCCTCGAGCATCTCGAAGGCGGTAACGATCTGGTCCCGCAACTCCCGGAACCACGCGGACGCGCGCGCCTTTTCGCTTTCCATCTGGTCGCTCATCGCGTCCTCCCTGATCCTATTTTCTAGGCGTTCAATGCGCCGGAGCCGCCACAGGATCAACAAGCGTGCGCCCGCCATCCACCGTGATGATCTGCCCGGTCATGAACCCTGACCCTTCCGACGCCAGATATTGCACCGCTTCCGCAAGCTCCCCCGGCCCCGCAATACGGCCAAGCGGTGTGTTGTCCTCGATGGTCTCGCGGAACTCGCTGTGATCCTTGAGCATGTTCTGGAGGCTCGTGGACATCACCGATCCGAACGCCACGGCGTTGACCCGGATCTTATGCGGCGCGAGGGCAACCGCCATCGCGCGCGTCATCTGGTCAAGGGCAGCGGTCGACACAGAATAGGCCATAAGGTCCGGATGCGACCGGCGCGAGGCGATCGAAGACAGGTTGACGATTGCACCCGCCTGTTTGCCGGGTTCGTTCCCCTCGGCCTGTTTGATCATGCGCTTGGCCACATATTGCGACAGGCGCAGCGAGGTCATGAGGTTCTGGTCGAGCATGGTTTCGACCGATTTGTCATCCGGATCGAGCGCATCCGAGCGGATCACCTGCCGACAACCGTTGACGAGGATGTCCACCGTATCAAACGCATCAATCGTCGCGGAAAGCAGATTGGCAATCGTAAGCTTCTCGCGCAGATCGCCCGCGAAATAACGGATATTGCCCTCTTCCTTGTTTTCGCCGACCTCTTCGACAAGCCGCTGTTCGTCCATGTCGGCGAACATCACATTGGCACCATGGTCTGCAAAGTGACGCGCCACGGCAAGGCCGATCCCATTCGCCGCACCGGTCACGATGGCGGTCTTGCCTGCAATCGAGAAAGACATGTCTTAACTCCTGTGATTCTCTTGAGCAGCTTACGCGCTAACCCCGTCTCACGCGAGACGGGCGCGCAGCGTGAAGCACCTTGAACCGGCCGTCGCCAGCGACTTCCTCCACTGCGCCAAACCGCTCTCTGAGCGCCGCCTCGTAAGGCAAGTGGCGGTTCGCGACAAGCCAAAGCTGCCCGGTCGGGGCAAGCATGCGTGCCGCCGCCGCGATAAAGGCTTCTCCAAGTGCGGGCTCTGCACTGCGTCCGGTATGAAACGGCGGGTTCATCACCACCGCATCCATCCGCGCCCGCGCTTCCCAAGTCGTCGCATCCGCCCAATGAAACTCCGCCCGCGGATCCGTCACATTCTCGCGCGCACAGTCGAGCGCGACGTGATCGGCCTCTACAAGGTACAGCGTTTCAACCGTCTCCCGCGCAAGGATTTCCCGCGCGAGATAGCCCCACCCTGCGCCAAGATCGGCAACATTCCGTCCGAGTTTCGCCGGCAACGTCTTCGCCAGAAGCCTTGAAGCCGGGTCGATCCCGTCCGCCGAGAACACGCCCGCGCGCGTCACGAACCCATCGACCTGCGTAGGCACCGCGCGCCAATCGTTGAAATCGCCGCCCTGGAACCAAAAGAGCTTGCCATGCGCCTTCGACAGCACGCCGCCAATCTCTGCCCGTTTCTTGCACTCTTTCAGTAGGCTATCCGCGCCTTCGGTCTTTTGCCCATCCACGATCACAAGATCGGCCACCGCCACGGCCCTTGCGATCAGGTCGCGTGCAAGCTGTTTGGCGCGCGGCAAAAAGACGATGGCCGCGCCATAGCGCCCTGCCTCCACCACGTCACAGGCATAGCCCGCCCGGCGAAACGCCTCGTAATCGACGCGGTTCGGCTGAATGATCCGCACCCTTGCGCGCTCCAACGCGCCAAGGTCGGCGCCCGCGCGCGGGGCAAAAACGGCGATCTCACCTTCGGGCAGGTCAAAACCATGCCCTTCAAGGGCGAGGGTCAAACGCGATTGGGACATGGGCTCTCAACGATCCGCAGCGGGATCATTCCTTTTCCATGGTGCATTGCAAAGGATGCTGGTGGCGACGCGCGAAATCCATCACCTGCGTCACCTTGGTCTCGGCGATCTCGTGGCTGAATACGCCAACCACGGCCACCCCCTTCTTGTGCACCGTAAGCATGATCTCGAACGCCTGCGCATGTGTCATGCCAAAGAACCGCTCAAGGATATGCACGACGAATTCCATCGGCGTGTAATCGTCATTCAGCAGAAGAACCTTGTAGAGCGGCGGGCGCTTTGTTTTGGCGCGCGTCTGCAGGGCAACACCAAGGTCGCCATCATCACCATCATCGGCGGACATATGAATCGGCTCGAAAGTCATGACCTGGCGCGTTGAGACTCCTGTTGTCGCTCTGAGCGATCTATATAACCTGTCATGCACCTGAGAAAAGAGGCAGGGCAAGGGAATTGCGAGGCTATCATGCAACAGAGCCTGACAACGATCGGTTTTGACGCGGATGACACGCTCTGGCACAACGAGCGTTTCTTCCGCATCACACAAGATCGCTTTGCCCGCCTTCTCGCCGACTATACCGAACGCGATCACCTCGAAGACCGCCTGCTCGCCGCCGAGAAACGCAACCTCGGACACTACGGCTTTGGCATCAAGGGCTTTGTACTTTCCATGATCGAAACCGCGATCGAAGTGACCGAAGGCAAGGTGCCCGCCGCCGTGATTGCCGAGTTGATGGAGGCCGGGCGCGAAATGCTCGAACACCCGATCGAGCTTTTGCCCCATGCCCGCGAAGCGATTGAGGCGCTCGCCCCCGATTATCGCATCCTCTTGATAACCAAAGGAGATCTGATCGACCAAGAGCGCAAGCTCGCGCAATCGGGCCTTGGCGATCTCTTCGATGGGGTGGAAATCGTCTCGCATAAGACCACCGAAACCTATGTCGAGATCTTCGCCAGACATTGCCAAGACGCCTCGCGCGCCATGATGGTTGGCAACTCGCTGCGCTCTGATGTGATCCCGGTGATCGAGGCTGGCGGCTGGGGAGTGCATGTCCCGCATGATCTCACATGGAGTCTCGAACACGCCGAACCACCCCGCACCGCGCCGCGGTTTGCCGAAATTTCGAGCTTGGAAGATCTTCACGATTTCGTGCTTAGCGTGCGCTGACGGAACGTCACCTTCCTAAAAAGTCGCCTCTCTTGGGGGGATGATTTCGCGACCCCCAACATCTAGGTGACCCACACCCCACACCTACCTTTGGATAGTAAACCAATACTTTATCAGGGTGCGGAGCTGTGTTAGCGTCATGTTAACAAAAAGCCGAACCGGAAAACCGGCGGCACGAGGCAGTAAGGGCAGTTAAGGTGAAGGTTCGGCAGATTCCGCCGGCTCGATTCGGGCTATTGGCATTCGCATCATGTCTCTGGATGTTGACTCTGACTCTCGCGGTCAGCGCAGCCCCTTATGCTGCGATGGTGATGGATGCCCGCAGTGGCGAAGTCCTGCATTCCCGCAACGCAGACACCCGCCTGCACCCGGCTTCCCTGACCAAGATGATGACGCTCTATATCGTCTTTGAGGCGGTCAAGAACGGCGAGATCACCCTTGATACCCAAGTGCGTATTTCCCGCAACGCCGCCAGCGAGCCGCCGTCCAAGCTCGGCCTGCGCTCGGGTCAGAAGATCAAGCTACGCTACCTGATTCGCGCTGCGGCGGTGAAATCCGCCAACGACGCTGCGACCGCGCTTGGTGAGGCCATTGAAGGCTCCGAAGCCAAGTTCGCCCGCCGTATGAACCGCACCGCCCGCGCCCTTGGCATGACCAACACGACATTCAAGAACGCGCACGGCCTGACCGAGAACGGACACATGTCCACGGCGCGGGATATGACGATCCTCGGGCGGCACCTGCTCTACGACTACCCTCAGTATTACAACCTGTTCTCGCGCCGCTCGACCCATGCCGGGATCAAGACCGTGTCCAACACCAACCGCCGCCTTCTTGCCGCCTATCGCGGCGCCGACGGGATCAAGACGGGCTATACCCGCGCTGCCGGGTTCAACCTCGTGGCGTCTGCCGAGCGCGGCAACGAACGCGTGATCGCAACAGTCTTTGGCGGCCGCTCCTCAACCTCGCGCAATGCCAAGGTCGCGGAACTGCTTGACCTCGGCTTCCGCCGCGCCCCGAGCCGTGTCGCCCTGCGCAAGCCAAGCCCGCCGCAATACAACGGCCTGCGCAAAGCCGGCAAGACGATCCGCGTCACCACAGCCGTCAAGCGCAGCTTGCGCCCGGTCCTGCGCCCTGTGCGCAGCGAACAAGAGACCGCCCCTGTCCTTGTGGCAGAGGCCGCGACACCAGAGGCAACCACGCCCGCCGCCACAGAGGCCACAGTCGTCGCCACCGCACGCACTATAGAATATGACATCCAATCCGCCCTGATCGAAGCGCGCGGCGCGGCCCCCGTACCCGAAACCGTCGCGACAGAAGCGCTCGACACGCCACAGGTCGTTACGCGCCTTTCAACCTCTGGTGGGCGGCATTGGGGTATCAACGTGGGCCGCTACCCATCCCGCTACGCTGCCGAAAAAGTGCTGTTGAAAACCGCCCTGACCGAGATGAGCACATTGGACGGCACCCTACGCAAGGTCGTGCAGGGAAATCGGGGCTACGAGGCGAACTTCGTCGGCATGACCCGCGAAACCGCCGACCTCGCCTGCCGCCGCCTGCAAGCGCGCCAGATCGCCTGCTTCACCATCGGCCCATCCTGAACGCAAAGAAGGCCCTCGCAAGGGCCTTCGGCATTCTGCAATTCCGCGAGAGTATCAAGGTTTGGGATGATCGTCCCATTCGCCGCTCAGGATGCGGCGTGCATCGCCTTCGGGGTCGTCATACTGGTTCGACTTGACCGTGTAGACAAAGGCGAGAAGCCCCACGCCGCCAAGCAGGATCGAGATCGGGATCAGATAGGACAGGACTTGCATTCGCGGATTACCTCAGGCGCAGCGCATTGAGCGAAACTGTAATCGAAGACGACGACATGGCCAAGGCCGCGATCAATGGCGTCGCCAGCCCCGCCACCGCAAGCGGCACGGCTATGATATTGTAGACCGTCGCGATGCGGAAATTCTCGCGGATACGTTTCGTCGCCGACCGTGCCGTCGCGACCGCATCGGCAATCGGGCTCAGGTCGCCGCCAAGCAGCACGATATCCGACGCCACCCGCGCCGCATCAAGCGCCGAAGCCGGAGAGATCGACACATGCGCCGCGGCAAGCGCCGCCGTATCGTTGAGCCCGTCGCCCACCATCAACACGCGCTTGCCTTCGTCGGTCATGGCCTGCACGCGTGCCGCCTTGTCCTCGGGAAGCGCCTCAGCGATCCATTTCGTGATGCCAAGACGCACGGCAAGTGCCTCGACCGCGCCGGTGCTGTCGCCCGAGACAAGAAGCACATCCTTGCCCGAGCCCAGCAATCCGCGCACCGCCTCTTCCGCACCATCGCGCAGACTATCGCTAAAGGTAAACGCACGCGCCGCGCCGTCCCCGACCGAGAGAAACGCCGAGGTCTGCGCCAAGGGCTGCGTCCCGATCCAGGCCGCCCGGCCAAGCCGCACGCGCGTATCGCCAACCTTGCCTTGGGTGCCATAGCCCGGCACTTCCTCAATCTCGCTGACCTTTGCGGGTTTGATCCCCGCCTCACGTGCTGCATCGGCAAGCGCCATACTCAACGGATGAGACGACCCCATCGCCAGCGCCAGTGCGATCTCAAGGTCTCGGCGCGGGAAATCGCCAAGGTTTTCAACCTGCGGCGTCCCCGCTGTGAGCGTCCCGGTCTTGTCAAAAACAACCGTGTCCACCTCGGCCAGCCGTTCAAGCGCGGTCGAATGTTTGATGAGCATCCCCTTGCGGAAAAGCCGCCCCGAGGCCGCCGTCGTCACCGCCGGCACGGCAAGCCCGAGCGCACAGGGGCAGGTGATGATGAGAACCGCCGCCGCGATATTGAGCGCCGTGCGCATATCAAACGTGTAGAGATACCAACCCACGAAAGCGAGCGCCGACAGGATATGAACCCCCGGCGCGTAGAGTTTCGCCGCCTTGTCCGCAAGCGAGGTATAACGACTGCGTCCGCTCTCCGCGATGGCCACAAGGTCCGCCATCCGGTGCAGGCTCGTCTCCTCACCCACCGCCGTGGCGCGCACGACCAGCGGCCCGGTGAGGTTGACCTCGCCCGCGCTGACGCCAAAGCCCGGCTCGGCAAAGACCGGCACGGTCTCGCCGGTAAGAAGCGACCGGTCAAGCTCGGACTGCCCCTCGACAATCTCGCCATCGACGGGCATCCGCCCACCGGGGCGCACGAGGATCATATCCCCGACCGCCAGTTCGCTGACCTGAACGGTTTCTTCCTCCCCATCGCGCACCCGGATCGCACGTGGCACCTCGAGCGCGGCAAGCTCCTCCGCCGCCGACCGCGCCACGGCGCGGGTTCGATGGTCAAGGTAGCGCCACGCCAAAAGGAAAAACGTCAGGGTCAGGGCCGCATCGAAATAGGCATGTTCCCCCGAAAGGGTCGTCTCCCAAAGAGATGTCGCCACCGCGAGCACGATGGCAAGCACGATCGGCACATCCATGTTGAGCCGCTTATGCTTGAGCGCCGACCAAGCGTTGACGTAAAACGGCTTGCCTGAGAACACGATGGTCGGCAGGGCAATCGCCGCCGAAATCCAATGGAACATGTCCCGCGTCGCCGCTTCCGCCCCGGACCAGACCGACACCGACAAAAGCATCACGTTCATCGACGCAAACCCCGCCACGGCAAGCCGCATCAGAAGATCGCGCCCCGCCTTGTCCGATGCCGTCGACGACAGCGTGCCGACATCAAGCTCATGCGCCTCATACCCGATCCGCTCGAGCACCCCGATCAGGTCTGCCGCGCTGACCTCCGCATCGGCTTCGACCGAGGCCCGCTTAAGCGTCAGGTTGACCCGCGCGGAATGCACGCCCGGCGTCTTGTTGAGTTCCCGCTCGACCGCGGAAATACAGGCCGCGCAATGCACCGTCGGCAGCGAAAGCGCGAGACGCGCCTCCTTGTCCTCTGCCATCTCGGCCAGCGCCTCTGCCGCCGGGGCGGCGGAACAGGCGGGACAGGCCGAAGCCTGGGGGCGCATTGCGGCGGTCATGCTTAGCTTTCCTTCTTCACGCGAAAGACGACGCGCTGGATGAACTCAGTGCCATCCGCCGACGTGGCCTTCATGCGAATGTTCCAGTTGCCCCGCCCAAGCGGCACCGCCGCGACATAGGCCGCGCCGTCAAACTGAAAGTCGGGGGTCACATCGTCTTTGACATGGGTCGGACGGCCCACCACGGCCTCAAGGGTGTTCGGCTTGATCGCCCCGCCCTCCTCGTCCGTGATCGCAAGGATCAGGCGCCCGTCCACATAGTCGGCATTGACCTGCCAACCAAGCGCGAGCTGGTCATGCAGGCGGGTGTTGAACTCCTGGCTTGCGACATAGGAGTTCTTGACCTCAAGCCCGGGGAAGGTCCGCACCGCCGAAACGGCAAGCGCGACATTCACCGCGATGATGATCCCGAAAGCACCGACGAAGATCATCGCCACGTGCTTTCCGGTAAGTTTCTTCTCTGCCATCAGTTGGCCTTTCCGTTGAACACGGTGTCTTTATACACGCGATCGGCGTTGGTTGTATCCTCGACCCACATGCGGAAATCCGTGCGTTCAGAATGTGCCGCGTCCGACTCTGGCGGCGCGAGGACATAGACCCGCTGAAGTTTCATCTCATCCGCAGGCACATCCACGACCGAACCTTCGACGCCTTCAAGGCGCACCACGAGCGTATCATCGCCTGTCACGCTGATCTTGAAGGGACGTTCCTCGCCATGCTTGTTGCGCAGGCGCACCTCATAGGTGTTGCGGATCGTGCCATCGGATAGGGTTACGAAAGTCGGGTTGCGCACCGGCGCGACTGTCAGGTCGATATCCGAGCGCATGAAGAGCGCCACAACAAGCCCCACCCCGACAAGCGACCACAGGGTCGTGTAGAGGATGGTGCGCGGCCGGAAGATATGCTTCCAGATGTTCTTGGGCGCGCCACCGGCCCGCTCGGATGCCTCATCCGAGAGCGCCATATAGTCAATGAGACCGCGCGGCTTACCAACCTTTTCCATCATCTCGTCACAAGCATCGATGCAGAGCGCGCAGGTGATGCATTCGAGCTGTTGCCCGTCGCGAATGTCGATCCCCACCGGGCAGACGTTGACGCAGGCCATGCAATCGATGCAATCGCCAAGCGCGCTATCTTCCGTGCGTTTGCCTTTCCCGCGCGGTTCCCCGCGCCATTCGCGATAGGCGACGGTGATGGTGTCTTCGTCCATCATCGCGGCCTGAATACGCGGCCAGGGGCAGGCATAGATACAGATCTGTTCGCGCGCGATGGCGCCAAAAAAGATCGTGGTGCCGGTCATCACGGCGATGGTCGTATAGGCAATCGGGTGCGCCGTGCCCATCACAAGATCAACAAGAAGCGTCGGCGCATCGGTGAAGTAGAATACCCACGCCCCGCCGGTCGCGGCACCGATCAACACCCACGAGAGGTATTTCGTAATCCGAAGCCGGACCTTGCGCAGATCCCATTTCTTCTGACGATGCAGGCGCAGCCGCGCGTTGCGGTCGCCTTCGATCCATCGTTCCACAAGGATGAACAGGTCGGTCCAGACGGTCTGCGGGCAGGCATAGCCGCACCAGACCCGCCCAAAGGCCGACGTAAAGAGGAAAAGGCCGAGGCCGGCCATGATCAATAGGCCCGCGACAAAGTAGAATTCGTGCGGCCAGATCTCGATCATGAAGAAAAAGAAGCGACGATTCGCAAGGTCGATCAGGACCGCCTGATCCGGCAGGCTCGGCCCGCGATCCCAACGGATCCACGGGGTCAGGTAGTAGATGCCAAGGGTAAAGGCCATCAGGTACCATTTCAGGTTCCGGAATTTACCACTGACTCGCTTGGGAAAAACTGGCTCCCGGGCGGCATAAAGGCCCGGTTCTTGGTCGGTCGTGCTCACAGGACTCACTCGCGCTTTGGAATTGGCTACCTGCCGTTCTGAACCCTAAGCCGCCCACTGGCTTTGATATGGGTCAAACATTTCCGCGAATCTGATATTTCAAATGCAGGTTTGCTAGGCTATCCTGAGCGCAGCAACCGTGTTGCCTGCGTCTCTCCACGTCATTGCAGTTCTGCGAGTGGGTGGTAGCATGGTTCGGTAGGTGTCGGCTTTCCAGGAAACGCGCGAACAGGACGGAAAGCCGACACTCCTTGCCTCTCCGAAAAATCGGCGGCAACCCGAAAGGCCCTTCGTCTCGCAAGCGATGATTCCGAACCCGGTATGGCCTGACATTCACAGATACGCCGCCGCGCTCCCTTGACCCAGATCAAACGGCGCGACATTTCTGTCTTTTGCCGGCGCATTTCCGTCAGAAAGGCAGACACCCCCCGAAACTTCAGAAAGGCCCCGGCAAAAGCCAGCGCCAAAGCCTCTTTCGCAGAGGTGGCTCTCAAATGTGGGGGGAAAGAAAAAAGCGCCGGTTTTCCAGGAAACGCGCGAACAGAACGGAAAACCGGCGCTGAACCGAGGGCGTTGCCGCCCCCGGAATTCTTCAAGCTGCGATCACTCGCCGCCACCAAGCTGGTGGACATAGACCGCGACGGCACGGATCTGTGCCTCGGTCAGACGGCCCGCTTCGGACGCTTCTTCCGACCAGGGCGGCATCACGCCGTAACGGCTGTAGGTGACGGTCTCCTTGATGGTGTCGTAGTCGCCACCATAGAGCCAGATCGCGTCGGTCAGGTTCGGAGCACCCTGTGCCCGGTCGCCGGTGCCGTCTTCTGCGTGGCAGGCGGTGCACTCATTGAGGAACACTTCCTGCCCTGCATCGACGAGCGAGGCGTCCATCGGAGCCTGCCCCGACAGGGTCATCACGTAGTTGACAACCGCGTCGATCTCTTCGGCCTCGAGGTAATCATCACCAAATGCCGGCATCTCCGAATAACGGGCGTCGCCGTCATCCTCGTTGCGGATACCATGCGAAATGGTGGTGTGGATCGCCTCGATGTCACCACCCCAGAGCCAGTCGTTGTCGAGCAGGTTCGGGTAGCCCACGGCACCTGCCGCACCAGACCCGTGGCACTGTGCGCACCAGGTCTTGAAAACGGCGGCCCCTGCCGACACCGCATAGCCCTGAAGTTCCGGGTCCGACGTGATTTCCGTCAGTTCCGCAGCTTCGAGCTTGGCGTTGATCGGGCCGAGCTTTTCTTGTTGCTCGGCGATATCGGCCGCGACATTGCCGCGAGTCGAGAAGCCGATCAGACCGGCAGTCGAGTCCTTCAGGCCGGGCCACGCAGGGTATGCGATCGAATAACCGATGCCCCACACGATACAGGCGTAGAAGATATAGACCCACCACTTGGGAAGCGGATTGTTATATTCTTCAATGCCGTCCCAGGAATGGCCGGTCGTCTCGACCTGGTTTCCTTTTTGAACAGGTTTCTTACTCATGTCCTCGCCTCCTTATCCGTGGCGGGTTTGTCGTCGTGCCGGAACGGGATGCTTGCCGTGTCCTTGTATTCCTTCGACGCACCCGGGCGAAAAACCCAGACGATGACGCCAATGAAGAAAGCAAACAGGAACAGAAGCATCCAGCTGTCGGCAAATTCACGCAGAAGGGAATATGTTTCCATGACCCTTCCCCTTAACGGTGCGCGTCTGGCGTGAAGGTCGAGAAGTCAACCAGAGTGCCCAGCATTTGCAGGTAGGCAATCAGGGCATCTGCTTCCGAAACACCATCTTGGCCGTCGAAGTTGCGCACGATGACGCTCTCTTCGCCATACCGCTCCAGCAGACCGTCATAGTCGCTGTCGGGGTCGGCCTGTGCCGCAAAGTCAGCCTGAGCGTTCTCGAGCATCTCGTCGGTGTAAGGCACACCAACCAGACGGTTCGTCGCGAGAACATCCTGGATGTACTTCCCGTCGATCATGCGGTTCTCGAGGAAGCCGTATTTCGGCATCACCGATTCAGGCACAACCGACTGCGGGTCACGCAGGTGGTCCACATGCCACTCATCCGAGTAACGGCCACCAACCCGCGCGAGGTCAGGCCCCGTGCGCTTGGAGCCCCACTGGAAGGGGTGGTCATACATGGACTCTGCAGCCAGCGAGTAGTGACCATAGCGCTCCACCTCATCGCGCATCGGGCGGATCATCTGCGAGTGGCAGACGTAGCGCCCTTCACGGATGTAGATGTTGCGGCCAGCCATTTCGAGGGGCGTGTAGGGACGCATGCCCTCCACTTCCTCGATGGTGTTTTCGAGCCAGAACAGCGGTGCGATTTGCACGATGCCGCCCACGGTCACGACCAGGAAGCTGAAGATCAGCAGGAGGGTCGCGTTGGTCTCGAGGATTTTATGTTTATCGAGAATAGCCATGCTCCGGCCCTCCTTATTCAGCCGGGACTGCAGTAGCGAGCGACTCTTTGGCCGGCGCTTTACGTACAGTCATCCAGAGGTTGTAAGCCATGATGATGGCGCCGAGCAGGAACAGGCCACCGCCAGTTGCACGCACGACATACATCGGGAATTTGGCTGCCACAGTGTCGGCGAATGCGTTCACGAGGAAACCATTGGCATCGACTTCGCGCCACATCAGGCCTTCCATGATACCCGTCACCCACATCGACGCTGCGTAGAGCACGATGCCGATCGTGGCGAGCCAGAAGTGCCAGGACACGAGGCTGAGCGAGTAGAGACGCTCACGCTTCCACAGCACCGGAACCAGATAGTAGAGAGCACCGAAGGTGATCATACCGTTCCAGCCAAGAGCACCAGAGTGCACGTGACCAATGGTCCAGTCAGTGTAGTGCGACAGCGAGTTCACCGCGCGGATCGACATCATCGGACCTTCGAAGGTCGACATGCCGTAGAAACCGACCGAGATGACCATCATGCGGATGATCGGGTCGGTGCGCAGCTTGTCCCATGCGCCCGAGAGCGTCATCAGGCCGTTGATCATACCGCCCCAGGACGGCATCCAGAGCACGACCGAGAACACCATGCCGAGGGTCGACGCCCAGTCCGGCAGCGCGGTGTAGTGCAGGTGGTGCGGGCCAGCCCAGATATAGATGAAGATCAGCGCCCAGAAGTGGATGATCGACAGCTTGTAGGAGAAGACCGGACGTTCAGCCTGTTTCGGGATGAAGTAGTACATCATGCCGAGGAAGCCTGCGGTGAGGAAGAAGCCCACGGCGTTGTGGCCGTACCACCACTGCGTCATGGCGTCCTGAACACCAGAGAACACCTGCACCGACTTGGAGCCGAAGATCGACACCGGGATGGCGAGGTTGTTGACCACGTGCAGCATCGCCACGGTGACGATGAAGGACAGGTAGAACCAGTTGGCCACGTAGATGTGCGGCTCTTTGCGCTTCATGATCGTGCCGAGGAAGACCGCCAGATAGGCCACCCAGACGATGGTGAGCCACCAGTCAACGTACCATTCCGGCTCTGCGTATTCCTTGCCGTGCGTCGCGCCGAGCACATAGCCGGTCGCGGCAAGCAGGATCACGATCTGGTAGCCCCAGAATACAAAGCTCGGAAGACCGCCGCCCCAAAGACGCGCGGCGCTGGTGCGCTGAACGACATAGAAGGAGGTGGTGATGAGGGCCGTGCCGCCAAAGGCGAAAATCACCGCGCTGGTGTGCAGCGGGCGAAGACGACCGAAGTTCAGGTAGCCCTGCGCCCACTCGAAGTTGAGCGCCGGAAAGGCCAGCTGCGAGGCGATGACAACACCGACCAGGAAGCCGACAACACCCCAGAAAGCCGTGAGGGCAACACCGATCCGGATTAGCCCGTCATTATACTCATTCTGAGGTGCGACAGTTTTGTCACCTACCTTGCGCAGGTGATAAATAAAGAGGCCACCTGCGATCACGGCCACCAAGATGGCGTGAACGAGATAGGCCAGATCGCGCGCATAGTTTGCTGCGACCAACGCCAGAAGCGTGACCAGAGCAAGCGCGATCAGCTTGATATAATTCAACATTTTGCGTCCCTTCGTCTTGCCGCGCGCGATTCGAAAGCGTTACGGCGGATTTAGACTAGGTTCCTTTTCGGTCGCCCCCCCTTTCAATGCCTTGATCTGTGTCAAAGCAGAATGGTTCCAAGTTGGACCAATCATGGAGACAGGACACGGCAGACACCTGCCCACCCCGGAAACGCCATCCCACGGAGATCGAAATGGCCTTCAAATCAATGCTGTCGGTGCTGACCAATCTAGAGCTCGCGGACACCGTCCTTGCTCAGGGCGTTGCGCTCGCCCGTGGCGCCGATGCTCACTATGACGCCTTCTGCCTTGGCGTCGATCGTAGCCAGACCGGGTATTACTATGCCGGGGCCAACGCGATGATCCTTCAGGAGACCCTCAACCGCGCCAAGACGGAAAGCGAAGAACTCGAGGAAAAGGCCATCGAAGTCCTGCGCGCCTCTGGCGTGCGCTGGGGGGCCGAAACCGGCGTCGCCCAGATTGCCGACCTTGGCCGCCATGTCGCCGCCCATGCCCGGTTCGCGGATCTGGTGATCCTGCCGAAACCCTATGGCAAAAACATCGGTGCCGAGGTTGAGCCAACCATCGAGGCCGCTCTCTTCGAGGGCCAGGCACCGGTGCTTGTCGTGCCGGAAAACACCACACCGATCACCGCGCCCAAGCGGATCACCATCGGTTGGAACGAAAGCAGCGAGGCCTTGGTCGCCGTGCGCGCCGCGATGCCATTCCTGCAAGCCGCAGACTCGGTGCGCGTTGTGGTCATCGACCCGCCGACACACGGGCCGCACCGTTCGGATCCGGGCGGTCTCCTGTCGCAGTTCCTGTCGCGTCATGGTGTGCGTGTCGAGATTGATGTGCTCTCCAAGACCCTGCCACGCGTGTCCGACGTTCTTATGCGCCACGCCAAGGATACCGAGGCCGACATGGTCGTGATGGGCGCCTATGGGCATTCCCGCTTCCGCGAAGCGATCCTCGGCGGCGCCACACGCAACATGCTCGAGCAGGCAGATATCCCTGTCTTCATGGCGCATTAACCCGTTTCAGCGGACACGCCCCGCAGGAGGCTTCCCATGGGACTGCATGTCCTTGTTCAACTTGGTCTTTTCTTTCTCCTGACATTCGCAGGGATCGGCGTCTTGCTGGTCGGTCTCGGCGTCATGAAATGGGGCAATGGGCAAGAGCTGCGCCATTCCGGTGGCGCGGCGAAAGACGGCAAACCCGCCGACAAGACCTGAGACAGCCCCCCCCAAGAACACGAAAGCCGCCCCTCGGGCGGCTTTTCCTCTTGCGCAGCGCGCAGGCGACTAGACCATCATGCCGCCATCGGTGTCGTCTCCGGCCTCTTCAAGAAGGCGGCCGAGATCGGGAATGGTCACGTGGCGTTTGCCTTCGAGGTGGATCACCCCATCGCGCTTGAGCGCCGACATCTGCCGACTCACCGTCTCAAGCGTCAGGCCAAGATAGTCCGCCATTGCCTCGCGCGTCAGCGGCAGATCAAAGACCAACGGCCCTTTGCCCCCGGCAAGTTTCAGCGACGCATCGCGCCGCGCAATGATCGAAAGAAGCGACGCAATCTTCTCACGCGCTGTCTTGCGGCCAAGGACGAGCATCCATTCGCGCGCCGCATCCAACTCGTCGAGCGTCATCTCAAGCAGGCGCTGCGCAATATGCGGCGTTTCCACCATCATCCGCTCGAACGGTTTCTTACGGAAACAGCACATGACGAGTTCCGTCGTCGCCACCACGTCATAGGCCGCGGAATCCCGTCCCGGACGGCCGACGAAATCGCTCGGCAGCAAAAGGCCGACCATCTGCGTGCGCCCGTCTTCCATGGTTTGCGTCAACGAGGCGATTCCCGACACCACGGAGCCGACGAAATCCATCTGGTCTCCCGACCAGACAACCGTCTGACCCGCCTCAAAGGTGCGGTAATACTTCACCTCTTCGAGCGCTTCGAGCTCGGCACTGTCACAGCGCGCGCAAACCGCGCGATGGCGGATTGGGCAATCCTCGCAGTGCTGCGTATGGTGGCTTAACTGATCGTTTGGCATTTTCATGTTCGCGCTTGATCTGGGTCAAGGCTTTCCCTGACCCGATGCACATAAGCGTAATCTTATGGAAACGAAAACTCAATTGGCAAAGCTGGGCCTTTTTGACGCGAAAGTACCGCGTTACACAAGTTACCCCACGGCACCGCACTTCAAGAACAACGTGACGCCGGATCTTTTCGGCGATTGGATCTCTGCGATCAAAGATGATTCGCAGATATCGCTTTACGTGCACGTGCCCTTCTGCCGACGCCTCTGCTGGTTCTGCGCTTGCCGAACCCAAGGCACCGCGAGCGCCTCGCCCGTTGCGGCCTATGTCGAGACGCTGAAACAGGAACTCGAGATTCTCAAGGCAAGCCTGCCCTCCGGCGTGACGCTTTCGCGCCTGCATTGGGGCGGTGGTACGCCAACGCTCCTTGAGCCGGGCATGATGGAAGACCTCGCCGGGGCGATCTTCGATGTCGCGCCAATGGCGCCGGATGGCGAATTCTCGGTCGAAATCGACCCGAACGAGATCGACGACGCGCGCCTCTCCGTCCTGTCCAAATCCGGCATGAACCGCGCTTCCATCGGGGTGCAGGATTTCGACGACGAGATTCAAAAGGTTATCGGCCGCATCCAAGGCTATGACGTGACCCGCGACGCGGTCGAGATGATCCGCGCCCACGGCGTTCATAGCCTCAACGCCGATATCCTCTACGGCCTCCCCCACCAGAGTCAGGCCCGCATCACAGAAAGCGTGCAGAAACTCCTCTCGCTCTCGCCTGATCGCGTCGCGCTCTATGGCTATGCCCATGTGCCGTGGATGGCCAAGCGCCAACAGCTCATCCCCTCGGATGCCCTGCCAACGCCCGAAGAACGGCTCGACCTGTTCGAGACCGCGCGCAAGCTCTTCATGTGGGACAATTACAACGAGATCGGCATCGACCATTTCGCCACCAAGGAAGACGGCCTCTCGGTTGCCCTCGAAAACGGCACCCTGCGCCGTAATTTCCAAGGCTACACCGACGACACATCTGAAGTTCTGATCGGCGTCGGCGCCTCCTCGATCTCGCGCTTCCCGCAAGGCTACGCCCAAAACGCCCCCGCAACCTCGGCCCATACCGCCGCGATCCGCGAAGGCCGCTTCTCAACAGCGCGCGGCCACGCCTTCATGGGGGAAGACAAGCTGCGCAGCCGGATGATCGAAATGCTCATGTGCGACTTCCGCACCCAGAACGACGAGCTGATCGAGACCTTCGGCCTGACCCCGGCGAAGCTGCAAAAGCTCTACCAGCCGCTGATTCAGGGCTTCCCGGACATGCTCAAGGTAACGCCGAACGGTGTCGAAATCCCCGAACACGCCCGCCCGCTGACGCGGATGATGGCGCGTGCGCTCGACGCCTACGACATGGATCAGGCAGGGCATAGCTCGGCGATCTAAAAGCCGCTACCCTGCTACCCTGCTACGGCTATGCGACTGGTCTCTTTCAACGTGCAGAACATGCGACTGCGCGGGTCCCGCCTCGACGGGGCCCGCGATCGCGACCTGCCCGAAGATCTCGGCCCCGCAGCCCCGCTTCTCGACGACTATGACCGCCGCCTGACCGCGCGTGTCCTCGCCGAGGCGAATGCCGATATCATCGCGCTTCAGGAAGTCTTCGACCAAAAGACCCTCGACCATTTCCACGACGCCTTCCTCCTGCCCACAGGCACCGCCCCCTACCCGTTTCGCACCTGCCTGCCCGGCAATGACGGGCGCGGGCTGGATGTGGCGCTCCTGTCTCGCATCGCGCCGCGCTCGGTCACGAGCCACGCCGCCCTGACGCCCGCCGATCTCGCCCTGCGCACCCCCGCCGGGGTCAATCCCCGCGCACCGCTGTTTCGCCGTGACTGCCTCGAGATCGCCTTTGACGGGCTCACGCTCTTTATCTGCCATTTCAAGGCGCCCTACCCCGATGTCGCCGCGACATGGCCCATTCGCAACCTCGAAGCCCGCGCCGTGCGCTGCCTGATTGAGGCTCGCTTTGAAACGCCCGCATCCGCAAACTGGCTCGTCCTGGGCGATCTGAACCGCCCCCGCGCCGAAGACCCAGACGCGCTCCAGCCTCTGACCGAAGGCTTTGGCATCGACCTCCTCAATCGCCTGCCGCGCGGCAGCCGCTGGAGCTATCACAATGCCCATGAAGGCTATACCGCGCGCCCTGACGCACTCATCGCCTCGCCAGCATTGGCCGCGTCCAATCCCGAAACCGTGCCGCGCCTGATCCGTTCCGGCCTCGGGCACGAGGCGACGGCCTACAAAGGCGACCGCCTGCCCACCGTGGGCACCCACCGTCCCCACGCCTCGGACCATGCGGCCCTCGTCCTCGATCTCGACATATCCTGACGCGCAAGGATTCTCGAAATCGCTTCGCCGCCCTACAAATCCGGTGCCGCCGCCAGCAATTTTCGCGTGTAGTCGGTCTTTGGCGCGGCAAACACCTCCTGCGCCTCGCCCGCCTCGACCACATCACCCGCCTTCATCACGATGATCTTGTGGCTCATCGCCCGTACAACGTGCAAATCATGGCTGATGAACAGGTAGGCCAGCCCGTATTTGCGCTGCAAATCCCGTAGCAGGTCCACGATCTGAACCTGCACCGTCATATCGAGCGCCGAAGTCGGCTCGTCCAAGACCACGAGCTTCGGGCGCAGGATCATCGCCCGCGCAATCGCGATCCGTTGCCGCTGACCGCCGGAAAACTCGTGCGGATAGCGGTCCATCGCCGCCGGGTCGAGCCCGACCTCCTCCATCACCTCGGCCACAAGCTCCCGCTCGCTGCGCCCCGCATCATGGCCATGCACGCCCAATCCCTCGGCGATGATCTGTTCGCAGGTCATCCGCGGGCTCAGGCTTCCGAAAGGGTCTTGAAACACTATCTGCATATCCTTGCGCAGATTGCGCAGTTCCTTGGTGTTCCACTGGCGGATATCCTGCCCGTCGAACCGCATGCCCCCTTCCGACCCGATAAGCCGCATGAGCGCGAGCGCGAGCGTCGTCTTGCCCGACCCGGATTCCCCCACGATGCCAAGCGTCTCGCCCGCCCGCACGGAAATCGTCGCATCGTTGACGGCCTTCACATGGCCCACCGTGCGCCGGAAGAACCCCTTCAGGATCGGGAACCAGACCCGCAGGTTCTCCGTCTGAGCCATCACCGGCGCATCCGTCGTCACAGGGTCCGGCGCGCCCACGGCCCGCGCCGAAAGAAGCTTTTTCGTATAGGCATGCTGCGGGTTGGCGAAGATTTCTTTCACCGGCCCCGCCTCGACGATCTCACCGTCCTTCATCACGCAAACCTTGTCGGCGATCCGCTGCACAATCCCAAGGTCATGGGTGATGAACAAAAGCCCCATATCCTCGGTCTCTTTCAACTCCGCCAGAAGCTCGAGAATCTGCGCCTGAATGGTCACGTCGAGCGCCGTGGTCGGCTCATCCGCGATAAGGATATCCGGCTTGTTGGCAAGCGCCATCGCGATCATCACGCGCTGCCGCTGTCCGCCCGAGAGCTGGTGTGGATAAGCCCCAAGGCGGCTTTCGGCATCGCGAATCCCGACCCGCTCGAGCAACTCAAGGATACGTCCCCGCGCCTTGTCGCCCGATAGCCCCTGATGCAATGCAAGGCTCTCGGCGAGTTGCTTTTCCAACGTGTGCAACGGGTTGAGAGAGGTCATCGGCTCCTGAAAAATGAACGAGATATCATTCCCGCGCACCTTGCGCAGCCGTCTCTCCGGCGCGCCGATCATTTCCTGACCGTCATATGTGATCGAGCCCTGCACCTCCGCGCTCGGCCCGAGGAGCGACACCGTGGACAAGGCCGTGACCGACTTCCCCGACCCGCTCTCGCCCACAAGCGCCACCGTCTCGCCGCGATCCACGCTGAAGGACACGCCCTTGACCGCCTCAACGCTCTGCCCGTCCTGTCGGAACGCCACACGCAGGTTCTTGACCTCAAGGATACTCATAGACCGATGACTCCGTTTAGCACGAAGATGCCCCAAACCGTGCCCCCCGCAACGATCGCCAGACCGAGCCAGCCAAATACCTGCCGCCGCATCCGCGCGGCGACCGCATAAACCGCCGAAACCAGCGTCGGCGCAAGAAGCGCCGCCTCCGGCCCCGTCATCCCCGACCGCACCGCCTCAATCCCGGCCCACGCAAGGATCATCAGCGACATCACCATCGCCGTCCCCGCAAGGCCATTGATCTGGCACTGGGCTTTGCTCTCACAGACAGGCGCGCTCATGAAAAGGTCTTCCTCGGATCGAACGCATCCCGCACGCCTTCAAAGATAAAGACCAGAAGCGAGAGCATGATGGCAAAGGTGAAAAACGCAGTGAAGGCAAGCCACGGCGCCTGAAGGTTCTGCTTCGCCTGAAGCGTCAACTCGCCAAGGCTCGGCGCTGTCGAGGGCAGGCCAAAGCCAAGGAAATCCAAGCCCGCCAAAGTCGAAATCGTCCCCGTGACGATAAACGGCAGCATCGTCACCGTCGCCACCATCGCATTGGGGAGCATATGGCGGAACATGATGACCCGGTTGCTCACCCCCAACGCCTTCGCCGCGCGCACATACTCAAGGTTCCTTGCCCGCAGGAACTCGGCCCGGACAACCCCGACAAGCGCGGTCCATCCGAACAACACCGTGAGCAAGACAAGGAGCCAGAAACTTCGCCCCAGAATGGCGAACAGGATGATGATGACATAAAGGCTCGGCGTCGAAGACCATATCTCGATCACGCGCTGGAAAATAAGGTCGATCCAGCCGCCGAAATAGCCCTGTATCGCGCCTGCAATAATCCCGATCACGCTCGCCAGCGTGGTCACAACAAGCGTGAACAGGATCGAAAGACGGAAGCCATAAATCACCCGCGCCACCACGTCGCGCTTGCGGTCATCCGTCCCAAGCCAGTTATGGCTGCTCGGCGGCAAGGGTGCCGCGCCGGGCTGATTGACGGGCGTATCATAGGAATAGGGGATCGGCGGCCAGAGCGCCCAGCCCTTCTCGAACCCGTCTTCGGCATAGGTGCCCGCCGCGACCTCTTCGACAATCGCCTCCGGCTCGTCGAAACAGAATTCGACACCCCCCGTCGCGATCAGACACTGCACAACCGGGTCTTTGTAATCCGCTTCCGTTCTGAAATCGCCGCCAAACGCCGTCTCCGGATAGAACTTTGCCACCGGCGCATAGATCTCGCCCCGGTAGGAGACGAGGATCGGTTTGTCATTGGCCAGAAGCTCGGCAAAAAGCGAGACGAAAAACGCGATTGAGAAAATGATAAGTGACCAATACGCTCGCCGGTTGCGCTTGAAATTCCGCCAGCGCCGCTGGTTCAGAGGAGACAATGCCATCAGCCTTCCCTCTTCTCGAAATCAATACGCGGATCGACAAGCACATACATCATGTCCGACAGAATCCCGACCACGAGGCCGATCAGGCCAAAGATGAACAATGTGCCGAAAATGACCGGGTAATCCCGCGCCACCGCCGCCTCAAAGCCAAGCCGCCCCAACCCATCGAGCGAAAAGATCGTCTCGATGATGAGCGAGCCGCCAAAGAACACCCCGATGAACACCGCCGGGAACCCCGCGATCACGATGAGCATCGCATTGCGGAACACGTGCCCATATAGGACACGCCCCTCGCTCAACCCCTTGGCCCGCGCGGTCATCACATAGTGCTTCTTGATCTCGTCGAGGAACGAATTCTTGGTCAAAAGCGTCAGCGTCGCAAAGGCCGAGATCGTCGAGGCCGCCACCGGCAGCGCGATATGCCAGGCATAGTCCGCGATCTTGCCAAAGAAACTGAGCGTCTCGAAATCGTCCGAGGTCAGCCCCCGCAGCGGGAATATCTTCCAGTATGACCCGCCCGCGAACAGCACCAACAACAGGATCGCGAACAGGAAGCCCGGGATCGCATAGGCCACGATGATCGCCCCCGAGGTCCATGTATCAAAGGGCGACCCATCCTTGACCGCCTTGCGAATACCCAACGGGATCGACACCAGATAGGCAATGAGCGTCGACCAGAGGCCAAGCGTGATCGACACCGGCATCTTCTCGAGAACAAGGTCAATCACGCTGATCTTGCGGAAATAGCTCTCCCCGAAATCAAGCCGCATGTAATTGCCAAGCATGGTGAAAAACCGCTCAAGCGGTGGCTTGTCGAACCCAAACTCCTTCTCCAGCTCGGCGATGAATTCCGGCGGCAAGCCCTGCGCACCCGCATATTTGCTGCCGCCTCCGCCGCCGCCGGTAAATTCCTCGGTCTCAAGGGTAGTCGCATCCTGTCCGCCGCCCGCAAAGCCTTCGAACACGTCGCCCTGCCCTTGGATTTGGGCGATGACC
Source organism: Shimia aestuarii (assembly GCF_022814865.1). Classification (GTDB taxonomy): domain Bacteria; phylum Pseudomonadota; class Alphaproteobacteria; order Rhodobacterales; family Rhodobacteraceae; genus Shimia; species Shimia aestuarii_A. The sequence continues at coordinate 128,969 of NZ_JAKVRD010000001.1, forward strand.
TGTTCGACCGGCCCGCCCGGAACGAATTGCACAAGGGTGAAGTTGATGATCATGATCCCAAGAAGCGTCGGGATGATGAGCAGCAACCGTCGGAGAATATAGGCGCCCATGCGGCCGTTACCTCAATGCGCCGGCGGCTTTGAGCTCTGCCGCCTTATCCGCGTTGAACCACCAGAAATCCAGAACCCCAAGCGCATAGCGCGGCAGCGGTTCGGGATACTCATACTGATCGAAATACGCGACCCAGCTCGAGTCGTTATACCAGACCGGGATCATGAACCGCTCCCAGCGCAGCACCCGGTCCAGTGCCATAAGCGCCACATCGCGGTCCTCGCTGGTCTCGGTCTCGAGCGAGATATTGATGATCTTGTCGACAAGCGGGCTGGCAAGCCCCGCCGGGTTGAAAAGGCTGAACGCCGCCTCGTCCGATCCATAGCGCTGCATGAGGCCCGTGCCGGTATCAAGGAACGCCACATAGCTATCATAGATGAGGTCATAATCCCGGTCCCGCTCACGTAGCGTATATTGCGCCGGATCGACCTTCTCCATCTCCGCCGCGATCCCCATCTTTTGCAGGTTCGAGACAAAAACCTCCACAAACGCGCCAAGCGTCGCCGAGGACGAAGACGGGATCGGGAAGTTGATCGTCAGCAAATCGCCCTCCGCATTGCGCCGCATCCCGTCATCGCCGACGGCCCAACCCGCCCCATCCAAGAGCTTCATCGCGGTGCGCAGGTTGCGCCGGTCAATCTCGCGCGCGGGGCTCGAGCTATGCGCCATCACCGCCGGTTCGTTGAGGATTTCCTCCGGAACAAGGTCGCCAAGGCTCTCGAGCAACGCCCGCTCCTTGCCTTCCGGCACGCCCTTGGCCTCGGTCGGCGCGCCCTGCACGAAGGAATGGCGCTGTTTGAAAAGGCCATATTGCAGCGATTCATTGGTCCATTCGAAATTATAGGCAAGCGAGATCGCCTCGCGCACGTCGCGATCCTGAAGCGTCTCGCGCCCGAGGTTGAAGATGATGCCGGTCGGGGTCGGCGGGGTGCCATCCGGCAACTCCTCCTTCACGACCCAGCCCTTCGCGATCCCCGGAAATTCGTACCCGGTCGCCCATTGCTTGGAATTGCCTTCGCTGCGGAACGTGTATTCGCCTGCCTTGAACGCCTCGAACGCAGCCGAGTCATCGGCGAAATACTCGATGCGGATACGGTCGAAATTGTGCCGCCCCTGATTGATCGGCAGGTCCGCGCCCCAATAGTCAGGGTTGCGCTTGTAGACGATGCGGCGATTGATGTCGTAGCTCTCGATCATATAGGGGCCAGAGCCGGGCGACACCTCCATCCGCGGCTCGTCCAGCCGCGCGCCGGTTTCTTCGTACCACGCCTTGGACCAAACCGGCACACCGCCCACTTGATCGATAAGGCTGCGCCGCGAAATCCCCTCCGCAAAGGTGAACTTCACCGTGTGATCGTCCAAAGCCTCGGCGCTCAACACCCGCTTCTTCACCGCCTGCGCATAGGACGGCAAGCCCTGTTCCAAAAGAAGATTATGGCTAAACACCACATCATGCGCCGTCACCGGCGTGCCGTCCGCAAACCGCGCCTCGGGGCGCATATGGAAAATGACCCAGGTCTTGCCCTCGTCATACTCAAGGCTTTCGGCCAATAGCCCGTAGGATTCGCCATAAGCATCCGCCGGCGCGCCGCCACCCGAGGCCGGCATCTCCCCCAACAGGCTTTCATACATCATCCAGCTATAACGCCCCGCGCGGCCCTTGCGGCTATAGGGGTTGAGCGAATCAAACGTCCCCGGCGCCCAGAGCGAGATTTCTCCGCCCTTGGGCGCGTCCGGATTCACATAGTCGAAATGCGGGTAGTCCGCCGGATAGGTCAGGTCGCCGAAATAAGAATAGCCATGGCTGCGGATGATCCCATCCTCCTCCTGGCTTCTGACCTGCCCCGCCGCGATCATCACGCCAAGTGCCGCCGCCCCGGCAACAAGCCATCGCCCAAGAAGGGCGGGCATCGGTCTCTGGGCTACTGCGGCACGCGATCGGGACATGGCTCTTCCTCTGACTGTCGGATGATCTGGATCATTCTCGTTGCCGGTCAAGCTAATGGTCAGGCGCCCCCCTGTTCAAGGCAGGAATGGCTCAACACCCCGTGAAATAGCGCGAAACGCTGTCCCGTCTTCCTCTTGCCCGAAATATCCCGGGGTGAATTGGGCCAAAGGCCCAAGAGGGGCTGGCCCCTCCCCCCGACCGCCACAAAGAAAAAGGGCCGCTGCATCGCTGCAACGGCCCCCGAATTCTGGCTCTCGCGCCCGATCAGTCGTCGAGGCTGTCGAGATAGGCGATGAGGTTCGCGCGATCCTTGGCTTTGCCAAGACCGTTGAAGGACATCGCAGTGCCCGGCGCAAAGGATTTCGGCTTCTCGAGGAAGGCGTCGAGGTTCTCCGGCGTCCACACATCGGCCACGGCCACGAGGCTGCCCGAATAGCCAAAGCCATCAACCGACCCCACGGCGCGATTCACAACACCAAAGAGGTGCGGACCAGTGCCGTTTTCACCGTCTTCAACCTTGTGGCAGGCGCGGCATTTGCCGAACACCTTGGCGCCCTTGCCCACATCAGCAGAGGCCAGCAATTCTTCGAGGGTCGGCTCGGCTTCTGCCGCTTCGTTGCCGCCTTCATCTGCGCCTTCGACCTCGATCACATAGGCTTGCTCGGCGTGATCGCCGTGGCCACCGGCACCTGTGTGATACAGAACCTCTGCACCCCATTTGCCGAGAAGGAAGATAAGCAGAGCGCCGCAAAATGCGCCCAGCGTCTTGGTCATTGTCATCGTGTCAAACATGCTACGGTTCCGTTTCGTGGCGTTTGCCGGGTATCTATCCGCTTCCCTGCCTCGAACGCAAGGTGTAGTTAGCGCGACCAATGGGTCAAATTGCCCAAGAAGCAGGAAAATTTACCAATGACGAACCGCATCGCTTTCCAGGGGGAACCCGGCGCCTATTCGCATCAGGCCTGTCACGAGGCCCGCCCCGACATGGAGGCCCTGCCCTGCGACACCTTCGAAGAAGTGATCGACGCGGTGCGCTCGGGCGCAGCCGATCTTGCCATGCTGCCCATTGAAAACACGACCTATGGCCGCGTCGCCGACATCCATCGCCTGCTCCCCGAAAGCGGGCTGCATATCGTGGACGAGGCCTTTGTACGCGTGCGCATCGCGCTGATGGGCCTGCCCGGCGTGCCGCTTGACGAGATCGAAACCGTGCGCGCCCACCTTGTCCTCCTGCCGCAATCCGCGGGCTTCCTGCAACGCCACGCCATCAAGGGCACCGCCGCCGCCGATAGCGCGGGCGCGGCGCGTGAGCTCGTCGCCTCGGGCATCCGCTCGCAAGGCGTGCTTGCCTCAGAACTTGCCGCCGACATCTACGGTCTCGACGTGCTCGCCTCCGATATCGAGGACCACGGCCACAACACGACCCGCTTTGTCATCATGTCGCGCGAACCCGACCATAGCCGCCGCGGCGAAATCGCGATGATGACCACCTTCGTCTTCGAGGTCCGCAACATCCCCGCCGCCCTCTACAAGGCGATGGGCGGTTTCGCGACCAACGGTGTCAACATGACCAAGCTCGAAAGCTACATGGTCGACGGAAACTTTACCGCGACCCGCTTCTATGCCGATATCGAGGGCCATCCCGACGATCCGCCCGTGCGCCGCGCGCTCGAGGAGTTGGACTATTTCACCAACTCCCTCAACATCCTCGGCGTCTACCCGGCGGCCGCGCCCCGGCACCTCGACTAGGCGCGCGACGCGCCCTGCGCGCACTCTGTGAAATAGGTCTCGCCGTGACGCTGCACGGCGAGCGCCGTCGCCGCCAAGGCGCCAACGCCAAAGAACTCTCCCGCCTCTTCGAGAATCATGATGACGCCCCGAAGAAACTCGGCCTCTTCGGGCAAGGCGATACAGAGCATATCAAGCCCGATCCCACCCCCGACCAAGAGAGCAAAGGCCCAGAACACCGCAAGGAGAATCCCGCCATCCCCTGCCCGTCTGCGCCCAAGGCTCCAGACCAGAAGCAGCACGAAAAACGCCCCGGCAAGCGCCCAGGCGAGGATTTCTCCACTGTCTTGCGCCCGCACGAACGGCAAGGCTCCAAGGTCGAAAGACCGCACGAGAAACGCGCCAAACCTCTCATGATATTGCAGGGAATCATCGGCAAGAATGAAGACCATCACCACGCCAAGCACGAAGAGAAGCCGCCCGCGATGCCGCGCATAGGCCGCGAGAAACATCGCCGCACCAAAGAACTCCACCGTGAAGCAGACCGTTTCCCCGAAACTGCCGTCCCGGTCTAATCCGATGACATCGCGGAACCCGCGCACAGCAACAAGATCGTCAGGCATTTGCGAGAATAGAAAGACCACAAGGTCCGCCCCGGCAAACGCGAGGATCACAAACCCAAGAGCCGCAAAAATGGCCCCTGCAAGGCCCCGCGTGACCGGATCGCCCGCCGCAAGAGCAACGAGCCGCGCCATATCGGCCCGCATCCTCAAATGGCGTTGCCATTGCATTGGCAAAGACGTCGCAGCACCCCGTTACGCCATCTTCGCGGCGCGATCTTCCATGTCGCGTGCCACGGTCGCGAGGCGCTGCTCGAACCGTTTCATAACGCTGCCCCGAGCAAGCTTGAAAGACTGCAACAAGAGCCGCGCCGAAAGCGTCTGTGGCTTGAGATCCGCCATCAGGCTAAGCCGGGTACGGGTCTTGGAGAGCGCCACAAGCATGAACTCGACCTGAGCATCCATGCCCTGCATCTTGACCGCGAGGGTGATCTGGTTGGGGCGCTCAAACTCGGTGATCTCAATACGCGCCTTGCGCGGTTTGCCACGATACTTGAACGATGCCGTCCAGGTCGCGCCAACGCCCTGCTTTTTGCTGGCATCATCGCGTGAAATTTCGATTCCACGGCGCAAGGCCGACCGTTCATGGCGCTCGAAATCGACAAGCATGTCGAAGACTTTTTCGATCGGTGCCTCGAGATCTTCCTTGGCTTTGAACTTCATCACTCGCCCCTCATGGTCTTCTCAACAGCGCGCGTTTCTTTTCCATGTCCAATAGTCGCTAACCAAGCCTGTCCGCAAGCCAGTTGCGCAGGATAAAATGGGCAATTGCGCCCTTTCGCGCGGGTTTAAGCACCGGATGCTGCCCGGCAAAGGCGGCCATCATCTCTTCGCGACTGACCCAGATCGCGTCCTCGATCTCCGCCGGGTCAATGGTGATCTCCCGGCCCAGCGCCTCACCGCGACATCCGAACATAAGCGACGCCGGAAAGGCCCAAGGCTGACTCGCAAGGTAGTCGACCGCCCCGACCCGCACGCCCGCTTCTTCAAAGACCTCGCGCCGCACCGCCGCCTCGAGCGTCTCGCCAGGCTCCACGAACCCCGCGAGAAGCGAATACATCCCCTCCGGCCAGCCGGGACTGCGCCCCATCAACACGCTGTTGCCATGGGTGATGAGCATGATGACAACCGGGTCCGTGCGCGGGAAATGCGAGGCGCTGCAAGACGGGCAATCCCGCTGCCAGCCCGCCATCGACATCGCGCTCTCGGCGCCGCAACGGGCACAGAACCGGTGCGAGCGATGCCAGAGGAACAAGGCCCGCGCCGTCGCCGCAAGCTCCGCATCCCGCGCGTCGAGCCGCGTCATCACGCCCCGCAATTCGGCAAAGACCTGCCCCGCCTGCAAATCGGGATGCTGCTGCTCGCTCGGATCGAAGAACCCTTCAAGCGCCGCCTTGTCAAACGCCTCCGGCTCCCAAGCCGAAATATCCGTCGCGAAACAGCCGCCCGTATCCTCAAGACCAAGGAAAATCGGCTCCGCCCGCGCCGCGCCCAATGCCGGATGATCAAGCGGCAGACGCACGAGCCTGTCGCGTCCCTCCCCCTCGACAAGCGGTTTGCCACGCCAAAGCACGATGGTCCGGCTTGCCTTGTCCTGCCGAAGCTGTCCCAGATCGCCGCGCAAATGCGCCGCCCGGTCAAGCCCCGATCCTCCGAATGTCACCGTTTCGGCATGTCTCATGCGCGTGCTCCCTGCCTGCTGCCAAAGACATGACATGCCTGCCCGCTTTCCTCAACAACCCCCTGAATCTGAACTTCTTTGCAATTGCCCCCTTTCCGCGTCGCAAGTTTCTGCTAGATACAGTGATAGAGTGTTTACGCGCCCCAATTCACACGTATAAGGCGATTTCGTGAGACCGACTTCCCCGCCCGCGCCCGACGCGCCGCACATCCCTCTGACGCTCTTCGCGACGAGCGATGTGCATGGTCATCTCCTGTCCTACGATTACGCGGCCGATCAACCCGCCGAAGCCCCCTCGCTCGCCCGGATTGCCACGCTTCTGACCCGCGAACGCGCGACGACACGCAATTCGCTTTTGTTCGACAATGGCGATTTCCTGCAAGGCACGGCACTTGCCGATCTCTTCGCCGACCACCCCGTCTCCGACGAGCGCCGACACCCCGCCATCGACGCCATGAACGCGCTTGGGGTGGATGCTGCCGCGCTTGGCAACCACGAGTTCAACCTCGATCTCGAAACGCTCGCCTCGGTGCTTGCCACCGCGCAGTTTCCCCTGCTCTCTGCCAATCTGCACCCAACCGAAAGCGCCCCCGACGCGCTGCGCGGCCTGTGGCAGCCAAGCATCCTCCTCCCCCGCGACCTGACCGATACGGATGGCGTGACACACCGCCTGACCATCGGTGTTTTCGGTGTCCTGCCGCCGCAGGTCGTGCTCTGGGATCATTCGCGGATTGGCGACGCCCTGACCTCCGAGGACATGATCGACGCCGCCACCCGCGCCATCGCCGACCTGCGCGCCCAAGGTGCAGACCTCGTGATCGGCCTTTGCCATACCGGCATCGACACTGCGCCCGCCCGCCCCGGCATGGAAAACGCAGGCCTTCATATCGCCGCCCTGCCCGGCCTCGACGCGATGGTCCTTGGCCATACCCACCTGCGCTTTCCCGCGCCCGACGCGCCGAACCACCCGGCCATCGACGCCACACGCGGCACCCTGCACGGGGTGCCCGCCGTCCTGCCCAACGCCGCAGGCGGCGCGCTTGGTCGCATCGACCTGCGCCTCGCCCAAAGCGACACCGGCTGGCAGGTGGTGGACGCCCAGTCGCGCGCACTCCCAACGCGTGACACGCCCGAAGACCCCGCCCTCCTCGCGCGCCTCGCGCCCGCCCATGACGAGACCCTGACCGCGATCCGTCGCCCCATCGGCACCCTCGCGCAGCCGCTGCATAGCTTTTTCGCCCCCCTGCCCGGCTGCGACGCACTGCGCCTCGTGGCCGAGGCTCAGGCCGCCTACCTCGCAACGGTCTTCCAAGACAGCCCCCTCGCCGACCTCCCTCTGATCTCCGCCGTCGCGCCGCAAAAGGCCGGAGGCCGTGGCGGGCCGGGGCACTTCACCAATGTCGCCGCCGGTCCCGTCGCCATGAGCCACGTGACCGACCTACAGTATTTCCCCAACGATCTCGCCGTCCTGCGCCTGACCGGCGCCGAGATCGCGGACTGGCTCGAGATGGCCGCAGGGTTCTTCCACCAGATCACCCCCGGCGATGGCGACCAGCCGCTGACCGACCCGGCCATCCCGGCCTACAACTTCGATACGCTCTACGGCCTTACCTACGAGATCGACCTGACCGCCCCGGCGCGCCTTGCCGCCGATGGATCGCTCGCCGCCCCCGAAAGCCGCCGCATCCGCGCGCTCTGCCTGAATGAGGCGCCGCTCGCGCCCGACGCCGACCTCCTTCTCGCGGTCAACACCTACCGCGCGGGCGGTGGCGGCTATTTTCCCAACGCCACCCCGGCCAAAACGGTCTACGAAGACACCACCAAAATCCGTGATATCGTCGCCCGCCACATTTCCGAAACCGGCGGCGCGCCCGGTCTGTGGCCCGACCCGTGGCGCTTTACCCCGATTTCCGGCGCGGCAGGCGTGTTTGACACCGCGCCCACGGCAGCGACCTATTTCGACGCGATCCCCGGCCTGACCGCCCTCGGCCCGACCGAGACAGGTTTCCTGCGCCTGCGCTATGATTTTCCCGCCTGACGCCCGTCTTGCACTCGCCGCCGACTCCCCCTATATCGGCGCTTGAGGGGTTGGCGCGGGCAAGCGCCTCGCCAACCTGGTCAGGACCGGAAGGTAGCAGCCACAACGAGCCCCGCTTGGGTCGATGTCCAACCTCTCACCTAAGCGTAGTCCCGAAGGGAATGCGCGAAAGCCGATAGGCGGGTGTGCCCTGCGAACCCTGCCGAAAGGCCACGTCGGGTTCTGCCGCAGGCAGGTTCCGACGGCCCGATAGGCGGGTTTGCTTGCAAACCCTGCCGAAAGGGCGCCCATCTAAACACCCGGAGGATACATGACGATTGTAGCACCCTTCCGGGCCGTCGCTGTCTAAGTAGGATAGCCACCGCCCGACCGTTTTGAACCGCATTGCCGCGCCCCGCGCCGCCATGCCGTGACTCATTTCGTATCGGGACCAATCCATTGACTGAATATTCCCTGACCGACCTCGGATGGTCGGCCCCCTTCCGCGCGCAAACCACCGCCGAAGACCTCTCCAACGTGGCCCGGATCACCTCCGTCGCCCGCGACCGCCTCTTTGCCCTCTCGCAAACCGGCCCCCAGACCCTCTTGCCCGCTTCGGATAGGACCACCGCCGCCTATGCGGTGGGCGACTGGGTCGTGACAACACCGGACGGCACGCGCATTGCGCGGACGCTCTCCCGGCAAACCGCGCTCACCCGCCGCGCCGCAGGCACCGGTGCCGAAGCACAGCTCATCGCCGCCAATGTCGATACGCTCGGCATCGTCACCTCCTGCAATGCCGATTTTAACGAGGCGCGTCTCGAACGCTTCCTCGCATTGGCGGCAAGCGCCGGAAGTCTGCCGCTGGTCATCCTGACCAAGGCCGATCTCTGCGACGATCCCCGCGCGTTTGCGCGCCGGGCCGAACGCCTTTCGCCGCTGGTCACGGCCCTCGCCCTCAACGCCACCGATCCGCTCGAGACCGAGATGCTTGCGCCGTGGTGCCGCACCGGGCAAACCCTCGCGCTTGTCGGCTCGTCGGGCGTCGGCAAGTCGACCCTGACCAACGCCCTGACGACCGAGGCCCTTGCCACCCAAGGCATTCGCGAAGACGACGCCAAAGGCCGCCACACGACAACATCGCGCGGCCTCTACCAAACCCGTTTTGGTGGTTGGCTCATCGACACGCCCGGCATGCGCGCCCTGCGCCTGACGGACGCCGCCGAAGGGATCGACGCCGTGTTCGACGATATCGACACGCTGGCCCGATCCTGTCGTTTCTCCGATTGTCGCCACGAGACCGAACCGGGCTGCGCCGTGCAGGACGCCATCGCCTCGGGCGCGCTCTCAGAGGATCGCTTGCACCGCTGGCAGAAACTGCGCCGCGAGGACGCCCATAATAGTGCGACCCTCCACGAGGCCCGCGCCCGCGACAAGGCGTTCGGTAAGATGGTCCGCCGGGTCATGGCCGAGAAACACAATCGCAAAGGCTGAGGCACCCACGTCTCAGCCCGCGCCAAGGGTTTTCCAGAACCCTTGGCCAAGCGATTTCCAAATCGTTCCCCCCGCAAGAACACGCTGGGCAACTGTCTTGGCCTGAACTACCCTCTGCGCTGCGCCGCATGTCGTGGCGCACGCAAGCCCTCTATGTCCCCGACCGGCGATGACATGACACCGTTCAAAGCCTATGCCCGCCGCCTCTTTCCTACCGCGCTCCAGACCGCCGCTTGCGCCGCAGTTTTGCATACGACCCTCGTCGCCATCTTCGCCCGCCACATCGGCCTCGAATCCCTCCATATCGCGGCCATAAGTTTCCTGTTCGTGCTGGCCCTCGCCTTGCCCGGCGGCGCTGTTCTGCTTCTGACGGTCTGGGCGCTCCGGCTCGGCCGCACCGCCGCCTTGATCCTCTTCCTGGTGACGATTGAGGCTCTTGCCATCGCGCTCGAGATGTATGGCTTTGACATCGGCCTCGAGGATGTGTCTTGGCAATATGGCTTGATTACCCTGCCCTCTGCTGTCGTCGCATGGCATGGCTCGGTCTATCAGGTCGCGAAACACGCTGGTGCGAAAGGTTAACGAAAACCGCGCTGCCCCATTTCACACGGACGCAATACCGACGTAATACCGACGCGATACAGATACGAATTTTTCACGTTAACCCAATGTGTTAGAGGCCCAATCCGCCTGCGCCTCCGTCTCCACTGCGCAAGGCCGCACGGCCCGTAAACGCGCCAGCGCCGCCTCCGGTTCCTCTCCCATCTCAACGAGGAGCCGCATCACCGCCATCCCCGACCGCCCGCACCCGCCAAAGCAATGCACAAGGACGCCGCCGCCCTGCGCCAGAACCGCCCTCGCGCGGCCTGCACTCTCCGGCCAAAGACAGGCCGTTCGCCCCATTGGCGCACCAAAGTCTCGGATCGGCAGGTGAATGCGCCCGATCCCTGCCATGGCAAGGTCATCTGCGAACCCCGCCGCGCCGACGCGGCCAAGTTCCGGCGTCTCGGTCATACTCAGGACAAGGCGCGGCCCCCACGCAAGGATCTCTTTGAAATCACTTGCATAATCTCCGAACCGCCCCGGCGCGGGACAGATGCCGATCCGCCCCGATCCGGCCTCAAGCGCCGCGATCGCAAAGCTCATCGCTGCGCCCGCGTGGCGCGTCGCGCTTGGCTGACCCGCATGATCTGTCTCCTCGTTCTAGCCCTATGTTCATAGCGCGAATGCCACCGTCACACCAAGACCCATGCGGCGTTTCATCCCGTGACAGGCCCGGGCCTGCCCGATACGGTCGCGCGATCATCCGGAGGAGACCCCATGACCCGCATTCTGACCGCGCTCGCCGCCCTTCTGGCTCTCGCGCTGCCCGCCACTGCCGACCCGTTGCAAGTCACCGAGGTCGCGCCCGACACCTACGCCATCGTCGGCCCCAAGGAGCAACGCAACCCGGAAAACCTTGGAAACAATGCCACTTTCGGCCTCGTCGTCACCTCCGAAGGCGCCATCCTCATCGACGCAGGCGGCAGCTACAAAGGCGCCGAGGCCCTGCATACCGCCATCAAATCCGTCACCGACAAAGAGGTGGTCCACGTTATCAACACCGGGGGTCAGGACCACCGCTGGATCGGCAACAGCTATTGGCAAGACCAAGGCGCCACGATCATCGCTTCCGAGGATGCCATCGCCGATCAGAAGGCCCGCGCCTCGATGCAGCAAACCATGCTCTCGGCGCTCCTGAAGGATGCGTTGGCGGGCACCAAACCCGCCCATGCCAATGTGACGTTTGAGACGGAATACGACCTGACCCTCGGCGGGCGCAGCCTCGAAATCCGCCACCCCGGCGCCGCTCATACCCCCGGCGAAAGCTATGTCTGGCTACCCGAAAGCGGCGTCATGTTCACTGGCGACCTCGTCTATGTCGAGCGCATCCTCGGCGTGATGGACTTCTCTTCCTCCCGCGAATGGATCGAGAGCTTCGAGGCCATGGCAGACCATGATCCCGAGGTGATCGTCCCCGGCCACGGCCCCGCCACCGATCTTGCCACGGCGACGCGCGATACCTATGACTATCTCGTCAACCTGCGCACCCAGATGGCCGAGCATATCGACAACGGCGGCGACATCCTTGGCGCTGTCGAAGTGGACCAATCCGCCTTCGCATATCTCGAGCAATTCGACCAACTCGCCCGCCGCAATGCCCAGGAAGTGTTTTCTCAGATGGAATGGGAGTGATTTCCTTCTAGGATGACCCCATGAGCGACAAAACCGAAGACGCCGCCGAAACCCGGACCCGCTGGGCCGAAGACCGCACCATCATGGCCAATGAACGCACCTTCTCAGCTTGGATGGGCACTGGGCTCGGCGCGGTAGGTGTCGCCGTTGGTCTCAAGGCGGTGTTCGGCGAGTTTGACCCCACCTGGGCGGCCAAGGCGGTGGCCTCGCTTTTCCTATTGGTGGCTCTTGTGATCTTCTGGTCGGCCCGCCGGCAGGCCTGCCGCACCCTGCGACGCTTACAGGACGAGGACTCCGAACCCATGCCCACCCGCGGCTTTACCCGCCTCGCCACTCTGATGAGCCTCGCCACCCTCGGAACAGGTGCCATATTATGGGCGCTCTGAGGTGGACCTTGGCCTCTCCTGACCGTAACCTCTGACTGTTCTGCCGATTCCTGTGCAAAGGCTCTCCATGACCGACACCCCCGAGAAAGGCTATCAGGTTCTCGCCCGCAAATACCGCCCCGAGACCTTCGCCGATCTCGTCGGGCAGGACGCCATGGTGCGCACACTGAAAAACGCCTTCGAGGCCGACCGCATCGCGCAGGCCTTCATCATGACGGGCATCCGCGGCACCGGCAAAACCACGACCGCGCGCATCATCGCCAAGGGGATGAACTGTATCGGCCCCGATGGTGAGGGCGGCCCCACAACCGAGCCTTGCGGACAATGCGAACACTGCACTGCCATCATGGAAGGCCGCCATGTCGACGTGATGGAGATGGACGCCGCCTCGCGCACGGGTGTTGGTGATATCCGCGAGATCATCGACTCGGTCCACTACCGCGCCGCGTCTGCGCGCTACAAGATTTACATCATCGACGAGGTGCACATGCTCTCGACCTCGGCCTTCAACGCTCTGTTGAAGACGCTCGAGGAACCGCCCGCGCATGTGAAGTTCATCTTCGCCACAACCGAGATTCGCAAGGTGCCGGTGACGGTCCTGTCGCGCTGTCAGCGGTTCGACCTGCGCCGTATCGAGCCCGAGGATCAGATCGCCCTCCTGCGCAAGATCGCGACCGCCGAAAGCGCCGAAATCACGGACGACGCCCTCGCCCTCATCACCCGCGCCGCCGAAGGCTCGGCCCGCGATGCGACCTCGCTTCTCGATCAGGCGATTTCCCACGGCGCGGGCGAGACGACCGCCGATCAGGTGCGCGCCATGCTGGGCCTCGCCGACCGGGGGCGCGTGCTTGATCTCTTCGACATGATCCTGCGCGGCGACACCGCTGCCGCCCTTGGCGAGCTCTCCGGGCAATATGCAGACGGGGCCGATCCCATGGCCGTGCTGCGCGACCTCGCCGAGATCACCCATTGGATCAGCGTTGTGAAGGTGACGCCCGACGCCGCCGACGATCCCACGATAAGCCCCTATGAGCGCACCCGCGGCGCCGAGATGGCCGAGAAACTGCCGATGCGCGTCCTGACCCGCATGTGGCAGATGCTCCTCAAGGCGCTCGAAGAGGTCGCCGCCGCGCCCAACGCCATGATGGCCGCAGAGATGGCCGTCATCCGTCTGACCCACGTCGCTGACCTACCGAGTCCCGAGGACCTCGTGCGCAAGCTTCAGGACATGCCCGTTCCGCCCCCCATGCCGCCGTCCGGTGGCCCGGGCGGTGGTGGCGCCGCACCCTCCGGCGGCGGCGGTGGCGCGACGGCCTATGGCACGTCGCGGACCTCTGGCGCCTCAGGTGGCCCGGTCACAGCACTGGCACAGGACGCCGAACATGCGCTCGCCCGCTACGCGACCTTCGACCACGTGCTCGAACTGATCCGCGACAACCGCGACGCCAAGCTCCTGATGGATGTCGAAGCCGACCTGCGCCTCGTCTCCTACCGTCCCGGCCGGATCGAGTTTCAACCGACCGACAACGCCCCTTCCGACCTCGCCCAACGTCTCGGCGCGCGGCTGCAGCACTGGACCGGCAACCGCTGGGCCGTCAGCATCGCCAATGCGGGCGGCGGCGAGACCATCGTCGAAAAGCGCAACGCCGCCCAGAACGCCCTCGAACAGGAGGCCCGCGCCCATCCGATGGTGCAGGCCGTCCTGAGCGCCTTTCCAAAGGCCAAGATCACCGATATCAAGACCCGAAAGGAGATCACCGCTCAGGCCGAAGCCGAGGCGCTTCCCGAGGTCGAAGACGAATGGGATCCGTTCGAGGAGGAGTGAGCCCAAAGACTCTGCCCCTAGTCCGCTAGGATATCCTGCGTGCCAAGCACCCTGCCATAGCTCATACCCAGCGATGCCATATAGGCCGCGTGGACCTGATCTGCAGCCACACTGACCTCGCCAAATTGCGTCTCCTTTGCACCGCAAGCATCCGCTGCAACCGTCACAGCATAGCCAAAATCTGCCGCCGCCCGAGCCGTAGCGTCAATGCACATCTGGCTCATCGCCCCACAGATCACCACCTCTTCGATCCCCGCCGCAGACAAACGCGCCTGTAAATCCGTTGCGTGAAAGCTGTTCGGCCGGGCCTTGGTGACCACCGCCTCCCCCGCCTGCGGTGCGACGCTGGGATGAATCTCCGCGCCTACTGTGCCGGGCCGAAAAAACGGCGCCTGCGGGCTGGCTTCATGGCGGATATGCACCACCAAATCGCCTACCTGCCGTGCCCGCGCCAACAACTGTGCGGCATTCTGGGCCACAGTATCCATCTGCGAAACGGGCCACAGACCACCGTCAAAGTAATCGTTCTGAATATCCACAAGGATAAGCGCTGTCTTGGTCATCATTTTGTCCTCTGCATTCTTGCGACTCCCAAACTACCTGCCCTTGCCACGCCGCCCCATTGGCACGTATGACAAAGATCATGCAGAAAATGCCATATATCCGCCTTGCCATTGTCGACTTCCCCGGTGCCCAACAATCTGCCCTCCTTGGGCTGGCCGATCTCTTCGCCCTGCTGCCGCGCCTTGCCGATGGCCCGGTCCCAACGCTGAGCGCGACAATCGTCTCTCCCGATGCCCTGCCCGCAAGGGTGTTCGATGCCATCCTGCTACCGCCCTCGATCCAAGGCACCTTCCCTGCGCCGGACGACCCGCTGCTTGCGTGGATTCGCGGCCAACACGACCGCGGCGCGATGGCCTGTTCGGTCTGCGCCGGGGCGTTCTGGTTGGCCGAGGCGGGGCTGCTCTCAGGGCGCCCGGCCACAACCCACTGGGCGCTTGAGGATCGGTTTCGCGCGACCTATCCGGATGTAGACCTGCGACCGGACCACATCCTGATCAACGATCTCGACGTGGTGACCGCCGGCGGACTGATGGCGTGGCCGGATCTTGGACTGTTCCTCACTGGCCATTGGTGCGGCCCCGATATGGTGTCACGTCTGGCGCGCCATTTGCTGATTGATCCTGCGGGACGCGAACAACGCCACTACGCCACGTTTCGCCCCAACCGAACCCACGGCGACGCCGCCGTCCTGCGCAGCCAACGGCGCATGGACAGGGATCATGCCGCCGCCCTGCCCCTGCGCGACCTTGCCGAGACCTCAGGCCTCAGCCTACGCACCTTTCAACGTCGCTTCCACACCGCCACCGGCCTCGCCCCGGCCTCCTACCTAAAGGCCCTGCGCATCGAAAAAGCCCGCGGCAGGCTGGAACGCAGCAGTGAAAACATCGCCACAGTCGCCTGGTCCGTCGGCTATCACGATAGCGCCGCCTTTGCTCGCGCCTTCCGCGAAATCACCGGCCTGACCCCCGGCGCCTATCGCAAGCGTTTTCGCATGTCGGCGCCTGCATCCTTGCCGGGATCCCAGCCGCCCTCCCCCTTGCCTGAAAGGCCTGCGCCCCGTATCTAGACCAGAACGCAATCCGCTGTCAGGAGACAACACATGCTCAAAGGACTGGGCCAGCTTGGCGACATGGCCAAGATGATGAAACAGGCGCAGGAAATGCAGGCCAAGGTGACAGAGCTTCAGGAAGAGCTTGAAACCATGACCGTGACCGGTGAATCCGGTGCCGGCCTCGTCAAGGCCACCGCGACCGCCAAGGGCGAACTCAAAGGCCTCGACATCGACCCCTCGATCTTCAACGGCGACGACAAGGAAGTGGTCGAAGACCTGATCCTCGCCGCGATCAAGGACGCTCAGGCCAAGGCCTCCGAGAAGTCCCAATCCGAGATGAAGGCGTTGACCGATAGCTTCGGCCTGCCTTCCGATTTCAAGATGCCCTTCTAAGGCTTCTTCTCTGTAAAAATACTCAAAGAACCGGCGGTGCCGCCCCGGCGCCGCCCCCCACCAAGGGCAGCACATGAGCGGCAACGAGATCGATACCCTGATCGACCTGATGGCGAAATTGCCGGGCCTTGGCCCGCGCTCTGCCCGCCGCGCCGTGCTACACCTGATCCGCAAACGCGCCCTTCTGCTGACCCCCTTGGCCGATGCCATGCAACAGGTCGCCGTGACTGCGCGTGAATGCCTCAATTGCGGCAATGTCGGCACCTCTGACATCTGCGACATCTGCGCCTCCGAGAAACGTGCCACGGGCGAGATCTGCGTGGTCGAGGATGTGGCCGATCTCTGGGCGATGGAACGCGCGGGCGTGTTCAAGGGTCGCTACCATGTTCTTGGCGGCACGCTCTCGGCGCTCGACGGCATCGGCCCCGAGGACCTCGCCATTCCCCGCCTGATTGACCGGATCGAGGCCGAAAGCGTCACCGAGGTGATCCTCGCGCTCAACGCGACGGTCGATGGCCAGACCACCGCGCATTATATCGCCGACCAGCTCGAGGATCGCGTCCGCCTGACCTCGCTGGCCCAGGGCGTGCCTATCGGTGGTGAGTTGGACTACCTCGACGAAGGGACGATTTCCGCGGCCCTCTCGGCCCGCAAATCCCTCTGATCTCACTCGACCAGTTGCGACACATTCCCGCACTGGAGGGTTACTTGATCTAGTCGCTGTTTCCGGCGCATTTCATTCCTTACCATATCCCTCGGACGCGCTGAAATCGGAGGGATGAAATGACGACATATGTTTTCGATAGTATGCTCATTCACGAACGTTACGACATCGTGGACGATGGCGGGGAACAAACTTGGGAGGTCAGTTTTGGCGAAATCTACCAAGGCGATCTCGCGCTGGTGGCAAGCGAAAACTCTGACTCTTTCAGCTACACGAGCCTCGGCGTTACCGAAGAAAACGAAATGGAGGCGCTCCTGACGGGCTTTGGCATGCCCTATGCGATCGCGCTTCCCGGCGGCGAGGACTACATCAAGCTGCTCGATTCAGACTTTAGCGATGCCACTGTCTCAAGCCTCTACTGGACCAATGAAGGCTCCAAGTCTGCGGCCATTCTTGCGATCACATGGGAATGGGAAGATCTCGAGGAGATGACGGCCGATAGCGCGACGCTGGTCATCCAATTGGCTGGCGACAATATCCCGCCATTCGAGAACTATGCTGACCTCGGCAGCTTCCTCGATGGTCTAGACACCGTCTTGCCCTATGCACCTCCAGGCTACCAACCCGGCGACGTCATTGAGCTGCATAGCGTGCTCGACCATGAAGACATCATTCAAGAAGACCTGATCAAAGGCACTGCAGGCAATGATACGTTGATCGGCGGCCTCGGCAACGACACGATCTCCGGCAATCAGGGAGGGGACTATATCACTGGTGGCATCGGCCATGACGTTCTGCGCGGTGGCGAAGGAAGAGACGACATCTCGGGCGGCAAACATGGCGATCTGATCTATGGTGGTGACGGCGATGACCTGATCCGCGGTCAGAAAGGCAATGACACGGTCTATGGTGGCGACGGTGCCGACCTCGTCAACCTAGGAGGGGGCGCGCGCGACGTCTTCTACGACAGTCCCGAAACCGGGCCTGCGGGCAATGACACGGTCTTTGGTGGCGATGGTCGCGACATCATCAATGGCCGTGGGGGCGACGACTCCTTCTACGGCGAAGATGGTAACGACAAGCTGCGGGGCGGCGTTGGCGACGACGAGCTTTATGGCGGCGCAGGCGACGATACGCTCAGCGGTGGCAGCGGCAGCGATACGCTGGCCGGTGGTGAAGGGGCGGACGTCTTCAGGTTCCGCAATGACCTGTCCAGCGATGACAACGTCATCACCGATTACGAACTCGGGGTCGATATAATCGAGATGTATGACGGCTATGACGCCGAGGACACGACCTATACGCTCGCCAATGGCACCGACACGTTGATCACCCTTGTCTCTGGCGCGACGATCCTCGTCGAAGGCGTGACCGACACGCTCGCACTACGTGCCGAGATCGAAGCACAGCTCTGAACGCCGCACAGACAGGTGAAACCAAAAAGGCCCGCCAAGCGGCGGGCCTTTCTTATGTCTTCGAAGCGCAGGGCGCGATCAGGGCTGTTCGTCCTCATCGTCGTCGTCGCTGTCCGGCAGGTTAAAGAAGCTGTCGGCATCGGCGTAGGCGCCATCGTCTTTCTCGTCTTCTTCCGAGTCATCATTGCCAAGAGTGAAGGTCTCAAGACCCTCGATCGCCGTCGGCATCTTCGGCTCGGCATCCATTTCCAGCGACTGCTCGGTCGACACCAGCTTGCGGCGCTCGTCATCGCTCATCACTTCGCCCTCAGCGGCGCGCTTCTCCGCGGCCTTCTGTACGGCGGCGTCAAGCTCGCTCTGCTTACACAGGCCAAGCGCAACCGGGTCGATCGGCTGCATGTTGGCGATGTTCCAATGCTCGCGGTTGCGGATCGACTGGATCGTCGGCTTGGTGGTGCCGACGAGCTTGGAAATCTGACCGTCCGAAAGCTCGGGGTGGAACTTCACCAGCCACAGGATCGAATTCGGGCGGTCCTGACGTTTCGAGAGCGGCGTATAGCGCGGGCCACGGCGCTTCTCTTCGCCGCTCGCTGCGGCGTTGAATTTGACCTTGAGCTTGAACAGCGGGTCACCCTGCGCCTTGTCGATGTCGTCCTGCGTCAGCTGGTTGTTGGCGATCGGGTCAAACCCCTTTACGCCGCCAGCCACGTCGCCATCGGCGATGCCCTGAATCTCAAGCTCATGCATACCAACGAAATCCGCGATCTGCTTAAAGCTGATCGTCGTGTTGTCCACGAGCCAGACAGCGGTCGCCTTCGGGTGCAGCAGTTTGCTCATATCGTGTCTCCTTAACGCATATCTTCCCCGATGCCTGACTTTGCAGGCGGCACCGATTTGCGCGGTGCGGGTTTCCGTTGTCGGGGAACTTGCGGCCTATATAGTGACATCGGATCAATAAGGAAAGAGTTGAATGCGACTTGTGAAATCCCTCGCCTTGGCCTGCCTAAGCGCCGCTCCGCTCATGGCAGAGGGCGAACGCGCGGGTGCGTTTGACTACTATGTCCTGTCGCTGAGCTGGTCGCCCTCATGGTGCGCCCTTGAGGGCGATGCGCGCAACTCTCCCCAATGCCACGAGCGCGAGGACTTCGGCTGGGTGCTGCACGGGCTCTGGCCCCAGCTCCATCGCGGTTGGCCCTCCTACTGCAACACCATTGAGCGTAATCCGCCCCGTGGCCTGACCGAGGACATGGCCGACATCATGGGGACCTCCGGCCTCGCATGGTATCAATGGAAGAAACATGGCCGCTGCTCGGGCCTCTCTGCCGAGGACTACTACGCCCTCTCGCGTCGCGCCTACGAAGGCGTCAACCGGCCCGAGGTGTTCCGCAAACTGACCAAGCCCGTGACCCTCCCCGCCACTGTGGTGGAACAGGCCTTTCTCAAAGCCAACCCTACGCTCGAGCCGGACATGATTACCATCACCTGCCGCGATGGCCTCATCCAAGAGGCGCGCATTTGCCTCTCCAAGTCGCTCGATCCCGTCCCCTGCGGCCAGGACACGGTGCGCGACTGCTCGCTGAAGAACGCCCGCCTCGACCCCGTGCGCTGACCTCCCAAAACGAAAAACCCGGCCGCATGGGCCGGGTTTCTCAATTCGTCCGTGTGGACAAGCTTAGTGCAGCTTCGCGTCTACTTCGGCAATCGCGTCTTCGATGAGCTTGTTGCCCTGGGCAGCAGTCATCTGTGCCGCGATCACGTCCTTCGCCGCGCCAACGGCCACGGTCACGGCCTGGTCGCGCACTTCCTTGACAGCAGAGGCCTGAGCCGATGCAATCTGGTCTTCCGCAGCCGCCATCCGGCGGGCGATCGACGCCTTCAGCTCTTCCTTGGCGAGTTCCGCCGCGGTGGTCGCTTCGGCTTTCGCGTGTTCGACGATGCGGTCAGCCTGTTCCTGAACCTCTTTCTGCTTGCGCTCATAAGAGGCGAGCAGGGTCTGAGCTTCTTCGCGCAGGGCGCGGGCTTCGTCGAGCTCCGATTGGATGCCTTCGGCGCGCTTGTCGAGCATCCCGCCAAGCATCGAGGGCACCTTGAAATAGAACAGGACCGCGATGAACAGGATGAAGGCCAGCAGCACGATGAAGTTCGTGTTGTGCAGCGAGAAGAACGGGCCGCTCGCGGCGAATGCCGGGCTGGCGGCACCGAGGGCGAGGAGAGTAGCAAGTTTGCGCATGGTCCTTACCCCTTCACACGTGTGCCGATCGCGTCGGCGATCGCTTTGTCATCCGCGCTACCACCAAGGGCAGCAACGATTTCTGCCGCGGTCTCGGTCGCAACGACCTTCACGCTTTCAAGGGCACCGGCGCGGATCTCGGCAATCGCCTTCTCCGACTCGGCAGCCTTTGCGGCAATCTCGGCATCCGCCTTGGCGGTGGCTGCATCGAGATCGACCTGAATCTCGGCCTTTGCCTCTGCGACGATGCGCTGTGCTTCTGCACGGGCATCTGCGAGTGCCTTGTTATAGGCCTCTTCCGCTTCGACGGCTTTCGCCTTCAGCTCTTCAGCTGCGGCGATATCATTCGTGATGGTCCCCTGGCGCTCGGCCAGCACGTTCGCGATGCGCGGAAGCGCGATGCGCGACAGGACGAAGTAGATCACGACGAGCGTGACCAAAAGCCAGAAAATCTGGTTGCCCCAGTTCGAGAAATCGAGCTGCGGCATGCCCGGCGCGGATGCGGCGGCATCTGCGGCGTGGCCTGCGGCTTCGTGGGTTTCAGTCGCCATGTCGTCCTCCTGGGAACTTCCGTTAGATTACGGGCGGGGCGCTTGCCTTAGGGCGCGCCCGCGCCCGCACGTAAGGATGGTTCCGTTCGGATTAGACGGCGAACATCAGCAGCAGAGCAACGAGGAACGAGAAGATGCCCAGTGCTTCTGCGAATGCGATACCGATGAAGAGGGTGGCGGTCTGCGAAGCAGCTGCCGACGGGTTACGCAGAGCGCCTGCGAGGTAGTTGCCTGCAACGTTACCAACACCGATAGCGGCTGCGCCGGAACCGATTGCTGCGAGACCTGCGCCGATGTGTGCGAGTTGACCTTCCATGGGTGTATCTCCTTACGATTGGAAGTTGGAATGATAAGTGTTCGGATCGAACCTGTGTCGGGAGGATGGGCTATGCGCCCACCGCCCTTAGTGCGACGGATGCAGTGCGTCCTTCAGATAAACACAGGTCAGAATGGTAAAGACGTAGGCCTGGATGAAGGCCACGAGAACTTCGAGACCGTACATCGCGGTGATCGCGACGACAGACACCGGCGACACGACGGCAATTGCGGCGAAGCCTGCGAAAACCTTGATCACCGCGTGGCCCGCCATGACGTTGCCAGCAAGACGAATGCTGTGGCTCACGGGGCGCACGAAGTAAGAAATCAGCTCGATGATCGCGAGGATCGGACGCAGCGCAAGCGGCGCGCTCGAGACCCAGAACAGACCGAGGAAGCCCGCGCCGTTCTTCACGAACCCGACGATGGTCACGGTGAGGAAAACCAGAAGCGCAAGCACCACGGTGACCGCGAAATGCGAGGTGGTGGTGAAGGACATCGGGATCAGGCCAAGGAAGTTGGCGAACACGATGAACATGAAGAGGGTCATGATGTAGGGGAAGAACTTGACCGCGTCCTTACCGGCGACATCCTCGACCATCTTGTAGACAAAGCCGTAGGCAAGCTCACCGATCGACTGGGTGCGGTTCGGAACCATCGCGCGGCGGCGCGTGCCGAGCACCATCATGGCGATAATGCCGACCACGGCGAGCGCCATCCACAGGGTGACGTTGGTCACGGTGTACCACTCAATCGTGTCTCCGCCGAAAAGCGGCTTCACGATGAACTGATCCATCGGGTGGAAAACCAGACCGCCCTCTTCGGCGCCGTGTGCTTCGCTTGCCACGTTTAGTCCCTCTCGTCTCTCTCCGCCGCCTCGGCGGCTTCTGTGTCCTCTTGGATCTCCTTGGCGCTGCGCAGCATCGTCTTGATACCGGCCGCGAGACCCAACATTGTAAACAGCACCAGGAATATCGGGATGGTTCCCAACAACAGGTCAAGCCCGTATCCGATGCCAAAGCCGATCCCGAGACCGGCGACCAATTCAATCACCATGCGCCAGGCCAGGTTGGCCGCCGAATAGTGCTCGTCCGCGCGAGGCTTGGGGTCTTGGGCCCGTTTGGCCGCCTCGATCCGCTTTTCCAGGTGCGTCATACGCTCTTGGGTTTCGGGATCGGTCACACGCAAATTCCCCGTTTGGACGTTGCGGCATAGCTACGGCGCAGCGCCCCCCGAGTCAATGCCGTTAGCGGCAACGGAGAAACACCCCTAAACCATTGTTATATTGAGTATTTTCACAGAGAAGAAGAGCAGGGCAGAGTCTGCCGCACCCCGCCATCCCCCGGATTCCGCCAAAACACCATATTCAACCAAATGGTTGACGATAATCGGGGGGCCGGGTTTATGGGGGCATGACCGATACGCTCGACACCGTCTTTGCCGCCCTTGCCGATCCGACACGGCGCGCGATCCTGTCGATGCTGCTCGAGGACGATATGGCCGTGACCGACGTGGCCGAGCCGTTCGACATCTCCCTTGCCGCGATCTCCAAGCACCTGACGATCCTGACCCGCGCCGGCCTCATCTCGCAGGACAAACGCGGCCGCGTCAAATGGTGCAAGCTGGAACCGGACGCCCTGCGCGCCGCCAGCGTGTGGATGCAGGGTTTCGGTCAGTTCGACCCCGTCGACCTCGACGATTTCGAAAAGTTCCTGAAGGCCGAACTCGGCGACTGACTAATGCTCGTTCCTGAGCAGAAGCAACAGCGACACCACCGTGAGCGCCACACCGACAAGGATCATACCGCCCGGCGCCCCGTGGCCCAAGATGATCTCCCAGCCGATGACCCAGCTTGGCACAAGATAGGTATAGGCCATGACCTTGGCACTCGGCAGGTGCAGCACCGAGAACTGCAACAACACGAAGGTCGCCGCGCTGGCAAAGATGGCGAGATAGACCACCGTGATCCACACGATCCCCGGCAATCCTGCCCAGTCCGTCGCACAGATATCGGACCAGCCATAGACAGTCAGGATCACGAATCCCGCGATCAGCATCCCGAAGGTGAACACCACGGGCCGCTCCCCTCGGTTCAGCTTGCGCACCATCGGCGTATAGATCGCATGCGCGACGCAGCCCCAGAAGTAATAGATCTCTCCCTGCCCGACCCGGAACCGCAGAAACGCCGCCCAATCGGCCTTGAAGATGACCCAAAGCGCACCAAGCGCCCCGATCGCGAGGGCGATCCCCATGCGTCTCGTCGTGATCTGGCCAAGAAGCGCATACCCGAACCCCGCTGACATGATCGGCGTCAGGGTAAAGACCGCCGCTGTGCTGACTGGCGCCGCGGTCTTGAGCCCCTCGAACATCAGCACGAAATAGGCCGCAAAAAGCCCCCCAAGCACGAGATAACGCCACGGCGCATGGAACGCCCCGCGCCCGATCCCACCCGTCGCAAGCGCCGCCGCCCCGATCACGCAGCCCGCAATCAGGAACCGCACCGCGTTGAGCGCGGCAGGGGCAATCTCATTTGCTGCCAAAGAGCCGAGCGAGAACGACCCAGCGACCAGCGCCGAGAACAAAAGCATCGCCAGATGGCCGCGGCCTTGCCAACTCATGCCATGGACCAATCCGGGGCACGATCCTTGAGGAAGCTGAGGAAGGTCTGAACCTTATGCGTGCGGTGCAGGTCCACATGGGTGACGAGCCAGAGCGGCCCGCTCCAATCCTCATCGCGCGGGATCACCTCGACAAGCTCAGGATGCGCGCGCTGCGCCCAGACCGGCAAGAAACCGATCCCCGCCCCGGCCACGACCGCCACCTCGGTCGCGTACCAATCCATGGTGCGGAACATCACCTGCGACCGCGCGACATGTGCGGTCATCCACTTGCTGTAGGGCACCCGCGACCGTTCTTCGTCCGGCCCGACGAAACGATGCTGCGCGAGGTCTTCGATGCTTTCGGGTCTTCCATGGCGCGCGATATAGTCCGGGCTGGCAAAAAGCCCCACCGGCAGGCGCCCAAGCGCCTGCACCACGTTGTCGAGCTCTTCCGGCGCAGGCCCCGCCCGCAGCGCCACATGCGCCTCGCCATATTCAAGCCGGAAAAGCCGCGTGCCGGTGAGGTAACGCACAATGATATCCGGGTGCGCCTGCTGGAACTCGGACAAGAGCGGCACCATGACTGGCGCCATGGTCTCGAGCGAGGTCACGACAAGCTCGCCCTCCATGCTGCGCCCCTGCCCCTTGATACGCCCTTCAAGCTGGCCGAACTGATCGTCTGTCGCCTTGGCCACCCGCATCAGGTCTTCGCCCGCTTCTGTCGGCGTGTACCCCCGCGCATGACGCTGGAAAAGCTTGACGCCAAGCCGTCCCTCAAGCGCATCGATATGGCGAATGACCGTCGCGTGATGCACGCCAAGCACATCGGCCGCTCCGCTGACCGTCCCCATGCGCGCCACTTGGAAAGCGGTGCGGATTTCATCCCAATTGTCCATGTGGCCGTCCTGTGCGCAATCCAACAAACCTGTGCCAACTATGCCGACACTGTTCGCAAATGCAAAGACCAGCTCTTCATCTTGGCAGAAATACTCTGAAGACGACCGCAAGGCCGGGGCCAAAGCCCTTAAAGTTCGAGCCAGTGCACCTCGGCACCAAGGTGTTCGAGAACCCGCTCGAAATCCTCAGGCGTGACTCCGATGGTCCGATCATTGACCAACGGGTGCATGTAAATCCGATCCGCGTTGCGCGCCGCCGCATCCATGTAAAAGATGACACCGGTCTCCACGCCCGTCGCCATGGCAAGCGGGCTGACCGCGCCGGGCCGGATGCCGAGGAATTCCATCAACCGATCCGCCGAGCCAAAGGACAACCCGCCAATCCCCAACTCCGCGCCAAGCGCCTTGAGGTCGATCTCGCGATCCTGTTCGAGCG
This sequence comes from Shimia aestuarii, assembly GCF_022814865.1. Classification (GTDB taxonomy): domain Bacteria; phylum Pseudomonadota; class Alphaproteobacteria; order Rhodobacterales; family Rhodobacteraceae; genus Shimia; species Shimia aestuarii_A. Next base: position 154,129 of record NZ_JAKVRD010000001.1, read on the forward strand.
TGACGAGGTAATTGCGCTTCTTGCGATCGCGCAGGTAAAGGTTCTTGAGCCGAAACGGCACCTCGCCCGGCTCCACCAGCGCCGCCTCAACGCTCTTGGCCTCTTCGACGGTCCGAAGCGGCACATGCTCATGATAGGTAAACCCAATCCCCCAGCTCCGCAGGCGCTCCAAAAGCGCATCTGACGAGAGCGGCAGGCTGTCTTGATGAGCGGATGAGGCGTCCATTTGATGTCCTTTCGACCGAAACCGGCGCGAGACTTAGGCGTTTTGCGCCTCTACGGCAAGACACGGCGCACCCGGTCGAAGATCGGATCGAACAGCCCATCGAGCCGGATCATCATCCGCGCCCGCCAGAGCGCCCGCGCATAGCCGCGATCTTGCGGATATCCGTTGTCCGCCACCACATGCGCCGCCCGCAACACCCGCGCCCGCCGCCGCGCCTCTTTCCCACCGCGGACGCGAAACCGCGTCTCCTGTTCAAGGCTGGCGAAAAGGCTCGCCCCCGTATCCTCAAAGATCGACGCGACCGGCGCGCCTTGGCGAAGCGCAAGATACCCTGCCGGCACGTCCCTGCCACAGGCCAGCGCGAAATTGACCGTGCCCGAGATACGCGGGTTGATCTCAAGAACGACAAGCGTGCCATCGGGCCGCGCGAGGCAATCAAGGTCGATCCCGCCCGTCCAGTGAAGCGCCCCCGCGATCCGCGCGAGGTAGTCATCGATGACCGCGTTCTCATCGCGCAGGGCATAGGGCGGTGTGCCGGCAAAGGAGAACTCATAGTCCGTGCAGAACCCAAACCGCGAGAGCACCTCTCCGTTCCGGCAAACCCCGGTCACACCCACGAAATCGCCGTCGACCGCCTCCTGTATCTGCACTGTGCCGGTCGGCCCCGAGGCAAGGAAGCGCTCGAAATCGGCCTCGTTGCGAAGCGCACTGACGCCAAGCCCCGCGACGCCATCCACCTTGAGGAAAAGCGGAAAGCCCCAGCCCGGCACCACCTCACGCAGCCGCTCCGCCTCGACCGCCTGCGAGCGCGGCGTTGCAATCCCGAGCCTCTCGCAAAGTGCGACCGTCGCCGTCCTGTCCCGAGCCAATGCGAGGCTCTCTGGCGACGGCGCGAAGAGCGCGGTTGCCTGTGGCGATCCCGGCTCTGCCGCCTTTGCTGCAAGGGCGACGACGCTCGCGTCATGGTCACTGATCGGCACGACAAGGTCGATCCCCCGCGCCGCGATCAACTCAAGAAGCCACGGCACATCCTCTTCCGGCGTGGCTGCAGGCGCATGGTAAACAATGTCGGACACGTAATCGGATTGCCCGTGCAGCTTTGTGCCGCTCTTGTCCCACGCGACAAGAGTGATCTCGTGGCCGCGCTGTCCGAAGGACTGAAGACAGGCCAAGGCCCCCTGCCAATGGCAGGACATGATCAATATGGAAAACCGCGCACTCAAACCCTTACCCTCGGTTTCGCCTCCACTTGGCCCTCTCGCCACGTCACGCTCTCTCGCCACATGGAAACCATGCTACACAAGCACAAGAACGCGGATGAGATCAGCCCTAGAGACAGCCTAATTTTATCACGGAGACGGGAATGCTTGCCACCCCCCTGACGCTGCCCTGCGGCGTAACGCTTCACAATCGGATTGCCAAGAGCGCCATGACCGAAGCCATGGCAGACCGTGCCGACCACCCCACCAACGCGCACGCGACGCTCTATAAACGCTGGGGCGATGGGGGCTTTGGCCTTTTGATGACCGGCAATGTGATGATCGACAGCCGCTATCTCGAACGCCCCGGCAACGTGGTGGCCGAGGATGAAACCGTCCTGCCTTCCCTGACCGCGTGGGCCAACGCCGTCAAACCGACCAACGCGGCGCTGTTCATGCAAATAAGCCATCCGGGCCGCCAATGTCCCGCCATCGTCAACCGCCGCCCGCTCGCGCCCTCCGCCGAACGCCTCCGCATCCTTGGCGTCTTCGGCACGCCCCGCGCCATGAGCGAGAACGACATCGCCGACACCATCGCCCGCTACGCCGCGACCGCGCGCCTTGCCAAGCGCGCAGGGTTCGACGGGGTGCAACTTCATGCCGCCCACGGCTATCTTCTGAGCCAGTTCCTGTCGCCCAACACCAACCGGCGCAGCGACCAATGGGGCGGGTCGCTCGAAAACCGCGCCCGTTTCCTGCGCGCAACCCTTGCCGCGACCCGCGCCGGCGTCGGCCCCGCCTTCCCCATCGCCGTCAAACTCAACTCCGCCGATTTTCAAAAAGGCGGCTTTACTCTCGAGGACTCCATGCAGGTCGCTCGCTGGCTCGAGGAGGACGGCATTGACCTGATCGAGATTTCCGGCGGCACCTATGAACAGATGTCCTTTCTCGAGGCCGATACCGAGGGTCAGCGCGACAGCACCAAGCGTCGCGAGGCGTTCTTTCTCGACTACGCCCGCGAGATTCGCGCCGCCGTTTCCGTGCCGCTCATGGTCACTGGCGGCTTTCGACACCGCGCCGCCATGCAAGAGGCGCTTGCCACGCATGGCATCGACCTCATCGGCCTCGCCCGCCCCGCCTGCACCGATCCCGACTGTGCCACTCGCCTGCTCTCTGGCGAGGTGGACCAGATCGGCATCGACGAATCCGGCCTCATGCTCGGACGCGGCCCGCTTGGGGCCAACGCCAAGGGCGCACTGGCCGGGCTGGTCAACGCCGTGGCGCGCGTCGAATACTATGTCTGGCAGATGATGCGCATGGGCCGGGGCCAAGCCCCCGACGCCTCAGGCCGCGCCAACGCACTCGGTTATCTCATGTGGTATTTGACCCGCTCCGCCCGCGTCGCACTCGCCCGCAAGCTCCCCGGCGCTTGACTCCTCACGCCCACGCGCGTAAACGCCCCTCAATTCCGGGAGTCCGTCATAGCTCTCGGTCCCTTTGCCTTTGCGCAGGGATCGCCCCCCGTCAGCGAGTTTCGCCCACGGGGGACATTGGCGTTTGAGCGGTTCGTTCCTATGTTCGGGCCATGTTGGAAACGGTGCAAAGGAGCCGGAAGATAGATGTTTGAGAATCTGAGCGATCGCCTATCCGGTGTCTTCGACCGCCTGACGAAACAGGGCGCGCTGTCCGAAGAAGACGTCAAAACTGCCCTGCGCGAGGTGCGTGTCGCCCTGCTCGAGGCCGACGTCTCCCTCCCCGTCGCCCGCGATTTCGTCAAAGCCGTTCAGAAGAAAGCCACCGGCCAAGCCGTCACCAAGTCGATCACCCCCGGCCAGCAGGTCGTGAAGATTGTCCATGACGAGCTGAAAAACGTGCTCTCGGGCGACACCGAAGACCCCGGTGCGCTCAAGATCGACAGCCCGCCCGCCCCGATCCTCATGGTCGGCCTGCAAGGCTCCGGTAAGACGACGACCACTGGTAAACTCGCCAAGCGCCTTTCGGAAAAGAACGGCAAGCGCGTGCTGATGGCCTCGCTCGACATCTACCGCCCCGCCGCTCAGGAACAACTCAAGGTTCTTGGCCAACAGATCGGCGTTGACACCCTGCCGATCGTGCCCGGCGAAACCGCCGTGCAGATCGCCAAGCGCGCCAAGCAACAGGCGACGCTCGGCGGCTACGACGTCTACATGCTCGACACCGCCGGTCGCCTTCAGATCGACGAGACCCTGATGAAAGAGGTCGAGGACGTGCGCGACGCGGTGAACCCGCGCGAAACGCTGCTCGTCGTCGATGGTCTCACGGGTCAGGTCGCGGTCGAGGTCGCCGAGGAATTCGACGGCAAGATCGGCATCTCCGGCGTCGTCCTGACCCGGATGGATGGCGACGGGCGCGGCGGTGCCGCGCTTTCCATGCGCGCCGTGACCGGCAAGCCGATCAAATTCGTCGGCCTTGGCGAAAAGATGGACGCGCTCGAAACGTTTGAGCCGGACCGCATCGCGGGCCGCATCCTTGGTATGGGCGATATCGTTGCCCTCGTCGAGAAAGCGCAGGAAACGCTTGAGGCGGAACAGGCCGAGCGCATGATGAAACGGTTCCAGAAGGGCCGCTTCAACATGAACGACCTCAAGATGCAGCTTGAGCAGATGGAGAAAATGGGCGGCATGGAAGGCGTCATGGGCATGATGCCGGGCATGGGCAAGATGGCCAAGCAGATGGAAGGCGCGGGCATCGACGACAAGATGATCAAGCGCCAGATCGCGCTGGTGAACTCCATGACCAAGATGGAACGCGCCAACCCGCAAATCCTTCAGGCCAGCCGCAAGAAACGTATCGCCGCCGGTGCCGGGCTTGAGGTCGCGGAGCTCAACAAACTTCTCAAGATGCAGCGCCAGATGGGCGACATGATGAAGAAGATGGGCAAGATGGGCAAAGGCGGCATGCTGAAACAAGCCATGAAAGGCATGTTCGGCAAGGGCGGCCCGAGCCCCGAGGAAATGGCCGCAGGCATGGACCCGAAACAACTCGAGGCCGCGGCCAAGGCGATGGGCGGCAAAGGCGGCCTTCCCGGCGGCATGCCCGGTTTGGGCGGCGGCGCTGGCTTGCCCCCCGGCCTCTCCGGCTTCGGCAAGAAGAAGTAAGACCCCATGCAGGCTCCCACGATCCATACCCCGCGCCTGACGCTGCGCCCGCTCACTGCCGAGGACTTCCCGGCAGTGCGCGATTTCTATGCGTCCGAGCGGTCCCATTTCGTGGGCGGCCCCAAGGACGCCGTGCAGGCTTGGCGCCATTTCGCGATGGAAATCGGCCACTGGGCGCTCAAGGGCTTTGGTCGCTGGGGCGTCGAAGTGACGGAAACCGGCGAGTTTGCCGGGATCATCGGCGTCTTTGCCCCCGAAGGCTATCCCGAGCCGGAACTCGGCTGGGACCTGATGGAAGGCTTTGACGGCAAGGGCTACGCGACCGAAGCGGCCGAGGCGGCACGCCACTGGGCCTATACCGTGGGCGGCTTCACCACGATCATGAGCCTGATCGACCCCGAGAACACCGCCTCGCGCAAACTCGCCGAACGTCTCGGCGCGGTGAAGGATGGCGAGTTCGAACATAGCATCGTCGGCCATACCGAAATCTGGCGCCATCCCTCCCCCGAAGCCCTCAAGGCGGAGGGCGCGGCATGACCTCGACCACCTTCACCATCCCCACGCTCGAGACCGAACGCCTGATCCTGCGCGCCCATCGCGAAGAGGACATCGCCGCGGAAAAAGCCTTTATGGCGAGCGACGAGTCGCGTTTTGTCGGCGGCCCCGTGCCGCCGCACCGCGCGTGGCGCACGATTGCCGCGATCATCGGCCATTGGGCGTTGCGCGGCTATGGGCTCTGGGCGCTCGAACATAAGGCGAGCGGCACCTATGTCGGCCGCGTCGGCCTTTGGTTCCCCGACGGCTGGGACGAACGCGAAGTCGGCTGGACCCTGATGCCCGCCGCATGGGGCAAGGGCCTTGCCACCGAGGCCGCGCTCGCCTCGCGCGCCTATGCCTATGACATTCTCGGCTGGGACACCGCGATCTCGCAGATCGACCCGGCGAATGACGCCTCCAAGGCCGTCGCCCGCCGCCTCGGCGCGACATACGAGAAAACCTATGACGACCCCGAATATGGCGCGGTGGAAGTCTGGCGCCATCCGGCCCCGGAAACCCTCGTCAATGGCGGCATGGAGGCCTACGCGTAATGGCTACCCGCAACATCCCCGTCATCGAAACCAAACGCCTTGTCCTGCGCGGCCCCGAGCCCGAGGACTACCCGAACTTCAAGGCGACCTTCGCCTCCTATCGGTCGCGCTTCATGGGCGGTCCGCTCAATCCTTATGAGACATGGATGCTCTACGCCGCCGAGATCGGCCACTGGAACATTCGCGGCTACGGCATGTGGATGATCCACGACAAGGACACCGACGAGACCCTCGGCATGGCCGGTGGCTGGATGCCCGCCCAATGGCCCGAACGCGAGATCGCCTGGATCATCTGGCCCGAGAAGGCCGGCAAGGGCTACGCGCTCGAGGCGACAAATGCCGCGCGCCGCTATTTCTACAAGGAACTGGGCTGGGATGGGGCGGTCTCCTATCTCGACCCCAAGAACCTCGATTCCATCCGCCTCGCCGAACGCCTCGGTGCTGTGAAAGACAAAGAGGCCGCCTCGGTCGATGGCCACGACGTCGTCTATCGCCACCCGAGCGCTGACCAGCTTGCCCATAGCCAGATCGGCCATGCCATCGAGATGGAAATCAACCACTACGCCGCCGACCCCAAATATCAGCCGAAAGGATACGCCCTTGACTGATCCCGTGACCGATGACGTGATCCGCGCCGCGCAAGTGTTGGCCGACCACCGCGAGAGCATCGACCGGCTCGACGCGATCCTCGTCTATACGCTGGGCGAGCGGTTCAAGCACACGCAGGCCGTGGGCCGCCTCAAGGCCGAACATGCCCTGCCCCCCTCCGATCCCGATCGCGAGGCCAAGCAAATCGCCCGTCTCGAGGATCTCGCCAAACGCGCCGACCTCGACCCGGAATTCGCCAAGAAATTCCTGAACTTCATCATTGATGAGGTCATCAGGCACCACAAGAAGCACCAAGAATAAACTGAAATGTCAGGTGGTTAGAACCACCGCACAAAGCCAATCTTAAGGAGAAACACCATGGCTATGAAAATTCGTCTCGCCCGCGGCGGCTCGAAAAAACGTCCCTTCTACCGCATCGTCGCAGCCGACTCGCGCATGCCGCGCGATGGCCGCTTCATCGAGAAGCTCGGCACCTACAACCCGCTCCTGCCGAAAGACTCGGAAGAGCGCGTGAAAATGGACCTCGAGCGCGTTCAGTACTGGATGGACCAAGGCGCCCAGCCCTCCGACCGCGTGTCGCGCTTCCTCGAAGCCGCTGGCGTTGTCGCCAAGAAAGAGCGCAACAACCCCGAGAAAGCCAAGCCCGGCAAGAAAGCTCAGGACCGCGCGGAAGAAAAAGCTGCCAAGGCCGCTGAAGCTGCCGAAGCTGCGGAAGCACCGGCAGAAGAAGCCGCTGCAGAAGAATAAGACCTCCGCTCCCATCGGAGCATCGGTTGAAGGGGCGTGCCTTTGGCGCGCCCCTTTTTCTTGCGGGGCATGGTCTGCGTCGCGACGTTTCTTGGCGAACGCGGCGAAAGAGGTTTAGACCGCGCCCGAAACATGCTCCTCTGCCCGCGCAAAGGAACAGGACACCCTCTTGGAACGCAAGCCGGACAACGCCCCCCTCGCCATCGCGATCAGCGTCGCGGCGATTGTCCTGTTCGATCTGATGGGCCTCATCATCAAGCACCTCTCTCCACGCTACGGCGCCGCAGAGCTTTCCGCCTACCGCAACCTCTTTGGCATCCTGCCAAGCCTCATCGCGCTTTGGATCAGCGCCTCATGGCATAGGGCGGGGCGTCGTCTGCGCATTCGGCAATGGCGCCTTGCACTCCTGCGCGGGGCTGCCGTGACCTTTGCACAGTTCATGTTCTACCTCTCGCTTGGCATCATGGCCTTCGCCACCGCGACGACGATCTCCTATTCCACAGCGCTTTTCACCACTGCGCTGGCCGTGCCGTTGCTTGGCGAACGGGTCGGCATGATCCGCTGGGGCGCGGTCGCCATCGGCTTTGTCGGCGTGGTGATGATCATCCAACCCGGCACCGAGGGTTTCTCTTGGCAGATGCTCCTGCCCTTCGGCGCCGCCGCGCTCTACGCCTTCAATAGCGTGACCGCCCGCCGCATCGACGCAGACGTGCCCACCCCTCTCTTCAACCTCTATTCGGCCGCGATCGCCGCAGTCGGTTCGCTTTGCCTTGCCCTCGCGCTTGGCGGTTTCACCTCGATTGCCTCCTTGCAAGACCTCGGCTGGATCATCCTCATGGGCTTATTCGGCGGCTCTGCCGTCCTTTGCCTCGTGATCGCCTTCCGCCTCACCGAACCAAGCAACCTCGCCCCGTTTAGCTATTTCGGCATCCCCATCGCCTTTAGCCTCGGATGGTTGTTCTTTGACGAGGCTCCGATTGACGATCTCTTGCCCGGTGCCGTGTTGATCGTGGCGGGGGGCTTGATGATCGTCTACCGCGAACGCCGCCTCGGACGGCGATAACCTCGCACTGAAACGAGTGCTTTTTCCGGCTCCCGCCTTGCCTCTCGTCTCCGGATGGAGGACAAGAGAGAAAGGAATTCAACCCACGGGATGACGGATGACGGAACTGGTCTGTGTCGGAGCCATTGCGGGCGCCTATGGCGTGCGCGGCGAAGTGCGCCTCAAGAGCTTTACGGCCGACGCAGAGGCCATTGCCGACTATGCCCCCCTCCTGACAGAGGACGGCAGCGAGAGCTTTACGGTGACCATCACCCGCGCGATTAAGAACGGTCTCGCCGCTCGCCTTTCCGGTGTCACCACCAAGGAAGCCGCCGATGCCCTGCGCGGAACGCAGCTTTTCGTGCCTCGCGATCGCTTTCCCGAACCCGAAGACGACGAATATTACCACGCTGATCTCGTTGGGCTCGAGGTGCGCGATACCGGTGGAACAGTGCTTGGCCGGATCAAATCCGTTCAGAACCACGGCGCGACAGACCTGCTCGAGGTGGCTGGCCCCGATCTCAAGGCCTCGGTGCTGCTGCCCTTTACCCTCGAGGCGGTGCCAACGGTCGATCTCGCCGGGGGGCGCGTGATCGTCGACCCGCCCGAAGGTCTTTTCTAACATGGGCCGGCTCCTCATACATGCCGGCTTTCACAAAACCGGCACGACAAGCGTCCAGCGCCTCTTGGCCAAGAACAAACGCGTTCTCGCCCCCCTGACGCATGTCTTTCTGCGCAAGCATCTGGATGCCGCCTGCGACGCCGCCCGCGCCTATTCCGCAAGCCGCAAAGCCTCTGACCTCCTCGCCTTCAGCGCCGCCATCGCAGAGTTTCTCGAACAGCGGAACCTCGAGGATTCCCGCGACATCATCATCAGCACCGAAGATCTCAGCGGCCTGATGCCCGGTCGCCGCGACCTTCGGAGCTATGACGCGGCGCCAATCCTGATGAAGGCCCTGACCATGATGATCGACCGCACCGTGGGCGATCACTTTGACGAGGTGATCTTCTACTTCTCCCTACGCAAACCCGCGCCGTGGCTGCGCTCCTGCCATACCCAACACCTGCGCGCGATCCGCATGACGCTCGACGAGGCGGACTATGCACGCGAATACGCCGACTCCGCCAACCTGCCCCGCATTGTCGACAAGGTCCGCATCGCCGCCGCGCCTCATCGCGTCGAAAGCGCCTGGCTCGAGGACTGCGCCGATGCGCCCCTCGGCCCGCTGACCCCCATTGCCGATCTCCTCGGCTGGCCCGAGGCCACGCGCGACGCCCTCAACATGCTGCCCCCCGCCAATGTCTCGCTCCCGCCAGAGCTGCGCGCGGAATTCCTCGAGATCAACCGCGCGACCGAGGATCACGACGAAATGCGCAAGGCAAAAGAAGCCGCGCGCCGCCGCCATGGCAAGGCCCGCCCAGAGACAGCCAAACACTGAACCGGTCTGGACGGCAGCGCCCAGATAGGCGAAACAGTTTCGCCAAACCCCGATCCGACACAGGTTTCCCCATGTCCGACAAACCCCGCTCTCATGGCCGCAAGTCCATTTCCGTCTCGCTCAAGCCGCGCGAGCTGGTGACTCATAACCCCCGCCTCGCCGGGGTCTGGACCGCCCGCATCATCACGCTCTTCCCCGACGCCTTTCCCGGTGTCCTCGGCGAGAGCCTGACCGGCAAGGCGCTCAAGGACGGCAAGTGGCAGATCGAGACCACCGACCTGCGCCAGTTCGGCGAGGGCAAGCACCGCAACGTGGATGACACCCCCGCGGGCGGCGGTGCGGGCATGGTCCTGCGCCCCGATGTCCTTGGCAACGCCATAGAGCACACGCTGCGCGGCACGCGTGGGAACCTGCCCCTCGTCTATCTCTCCCCGCGTGGCCGCCGCTTCGATCAGAAGATGGCCCGCGCGTGGTCTGAATGCGATGGCGTGACGATGCTCTGTGGCCGTTTCGAAGGTGTCGATCAACGCGTCCTCGATCACTACAACATTCAGGAAGTCTCGCTCGGCGACTTCGTCCTCACCGGCGGCGAGATCGCCGCGCAGGCCATGATCGACGCCACCGTGCGCCTCCTGCCCTCGGTCCTCGGCAACGCCGACAGCATCGAGGACGAAAGCCACTCCAACGGCCTCCTCGAACACCCGCAATACACCCGCCCCGCCGACTGGATGGGCCGCCCCATCCCCGAGGTACTGATGTCCGGCCATCACGGCAAAATCGCGGAATGGCGCCAAGCGATGAGCGAAGAACTCACCAAACAACGCCGCCCCGACATGTGGGAAGCGTATCAAGCGCGCAAAACCAAGACCGACTGACAAGACTTGGCAACAGGCTGTCGCGCCCTTACCCTCGCCCCTTAGCAAGCCACCGCGAGCAATCATGTCCCCGCACAATGAGAGTTCCATGCGCCTTTTTGCCTTCATCCTGTCCGCCCTTGCCCTCTCTCTGACCTCAGCGGCCCATGCCGACCCGATCGAAATCCCCGGCCCCGCTGGCCCTCTCGGCGGCGAATACCTCGCCGTGGACGGCGCCCGACACCTCGTCATCACCATCCCCGGCTCCGGCCCGATTGACCGCGACGGAAATGGCCCTGCCATCATGCTGCACTCCGACAGCTACCGCCTCATCGCCGAAGGTCTCGCAGAGCACGGCATCGCCTCGATCCGCATCGACAAGCGCGGCTTCTTCCGCAGCGAGGCCGCCGTCGCAGACCCCAATGACGTCACCATCGCAGGCTATGGCACGGATATGCGCGGCTGGATCGCCCGTGCCCATGAAGAGGCTGACTGCGTCTGGCTCGCGGGGCATTCCGAAGGTGGCCTCGTTGCCCTCGAAGCCGCGAGCCATCACCCGGACGGCCTCTGTGGCCTCATCCTCATGGCCGCGCCCGGTCGCCCCATCGGCGGCCTCCTCATCGAACAGCTCGCCGCCAACCCGATGAATGCGCCCCTCATGGCGGACCTGCGCGCCATCGTGGCCGACCTCGAAGCGGGCAAGACCCGCCCACTGGAAGACATTCCCCCCGCCCTGCGCATGATGTTCCAGCCGGGGGTGCAACGTTTCATGATCGACCTGTTCTCCTACGCCCCCGCCGAACTGGCCCGCGCTTGGCCCGGTCCGGCGCTGATCCTTCAGGGGGATCGCGACCTTCAGGTCAAACCCCTCGACGCCGCCCTCCTTGCCGAAGCCCTGCCAAACGCCACGCGCCACGATCTGGCCGGGGCAACGCATATGCTCAAATCCGACAAGCCCGGCGCGCCTTTCGCGACCTATTCCGATCCGACCCTGCCGCTGCATCCCGATCTGATCCCGACACTTGCCGAATTCCTGTCGGCCCACGCCCCCTGACCCCTTGCCACGCGCGCACCTTTCCCTTAAAAGCCGCCCATTCCCGACCGGCAAATGCCGACTCGGGTGTTTTTGATGTGCCTGCATGGGGCTGCAACGGGTTTTCTTCTGCCCTGCGCACCGCCTGCACCCCGGCACAGAGGAAACAGGACCAAGGAAAGACGATCTTACCTCCGGCGGGCGCATCCTCGCGGACCCGAGCGAAGACCAGGAGCTATGAGACCGCGCAAATCTTCGTGGGTTAACCACGGGCAAAATAGGAGATGATCAGATGGACCTGATCGCACAGCTCGAGGCGGAACAAGTTGCCGCCCTGGGGAAAGATATCCCCGATTTCAAAGCCGGTGACACCGTGCGTGTCGGCTACAAAGTGACTGAAGGCTCGCGCACCCGTGTGCAGAACTACGAAGGTGTCTGCATCAGCCGCAAGAACGGCGACGGCATCGCCGGTTCCTTCACCGTCCGCAAGATTTCCTTCGGCGAAGGCGTGGAACGTGTGTTCCCGCTGCACTCGACCAACATCGACGCGATCACCGTGATCCGCCGTGGCCGCGTGCGTCGCTCGAAACTCTACTACCTGCGCTCGCGCCGCGGCAAATCGGCCCGTATCGCGGAAGACAGCAACTACAAGCCCAAGCAAGCCTGAGGAGTGGTATCATGAAAAAAGACACACATCCCGACTACCACTTCATCGACGTCAAAATGACCGACGGCACCGTCATTCAGATGCGCTCCACCTGGGGCAAAGAAGGCGACTCCATGCAGCTCGACATCGACCCGACCGTGCACCCGGCATGGACCGGCGGCACCTCGCGCCTGCTCGACGCTGGCGGCCGCGTGTCGAAGTTCAAAAAGAAATACGAAGGCCTCGGCTTCTAATAAGCCCCTTCTGGTTTCAAAAAGACGCCGCTCCAACCGGGGCGGCGTTTTTCTTTGGCTCAGACAAAACGCCGATCCGGCGCAAACCCCGCAATCGGCAGGTTCGGCTGACGCCCCTCGGCAAGGTCCGCCACGATCCGCCCGGTGATCCCGCCAAGCGTCAGCCCAAGATGCTGATGTCCAAAGGCATGAATGATCCGCTCCGACTGCGGCGATTGCCCGATCACTGGCATACTGTCGGGCATCGTGGGACGAAACCCGAGCCATTGGCTCTCCGGCTCCGGCAGCGGGCCAAGCATCCGCTCGCCCATCTTGGCAAGGTAGCGGAGTCTGCCCTGGTTCTCCGGCGCATCCAGCGCGGCGATCTCCACCGTGCCGACGATCCGAAGCCCCTGCGCCATGGGCACCGCATAGAAACCGCCCTCGGCCCACCCGACGGGCCGCGAGACCCGATGCGCCTCTTCCGGGAAAAGCAGGTGATAGCCCCGCTCCGTCCCGAGCGGCAATCTCTCAGCCCCCGAGCCGCGCACGGACTTCGAATGCGCCCCCGCCGCAATGACAACCCGCGCCGCATTCACCCTGTCGTCACCCACGCAGACCTCGACACCCTCCGCATGTGCGCGTGTCTCGTCCACGCCGGCCTGCCGCCACTGCCCGCCAAGGGCAATGAACCGGCGATACATCCGCGTGATGAGTTCCTGCGGATCGCGCACCGAGCGCGCAGCCTTGAAATGCACCGCCGAATGCACCGGCAGCTTCAACCCCGGCTCCATCGTAAGCGCCTCTTGCGGGCCGAGCGGCTCAAACGGAATCCCTTGCGCCTTGCGAAAGGCGAGCGCCCCGGCATCCGCCTCCGCCCCGGCCTTCGTGGACCAGACCGTCATTTGCCCCCGCTCCACAATCAGGTCTTCCGCCCCGGCGTCTTCGATCAACGGGTTAATCCCGGCATCGGCATGCGCCATGATCCCGGCCAACTGCCGCGCGATATGCGCCGACCGCGCCGACCGGCAATTCGCAAGAAAGGACAGCATCCAAAGCGGATGCCGCAACGCATGTGCGAAATTGAGAGACAGCGGGCTTTCACTGCCAAAAACCAACTTGGGCAGATCGCGAAAAACAGACGGTGTATTGACCGGAAGGACCGCATAGGTCGCCAATGTGCAGGCATTGCCGAAACTCGTCCCCGACCCCGGCGCATTCGGATCACACAGGAGCACCTGCAAGCCTCGCTTCTGCGCCCAAAGCGCCGAAGATACGCCCACGATGCCCGCACCGACAACCACAAGGTCAAAGTCATGCATGTTCCGGCTTCCCGTCCCTAAACGTCCGAAGGCGAGTTAGGTCAGTGCAAATCCCCCCTGTCAAGATATGGACCGCGCCGCTGTTCTCATCCACGCAAAAGGGTTTTCGATAGCCCTCCCCCCGGCGCGAGACCCCACACCGTCGCCCGCCAAATCCCCTCTTGCACTGCGCGCGCGCATCGCAATAGTGACCCCCCTGACCCATTTCACGCGCCTGCCCTGCCACACTGACCTCAAGGATGCCGCCCCATGCAAGACCCAAGAACCCCCGTCACCTTGTTGACCGGCTTCCTCGGCGCCGGGAAAACGACGCTTCTCAACGCGATCCTTGCCGATTCCTCTGCCGGGCGCATCGCCGTGATCGTCAACGAATTTGGCGAGGCCGGGCTTGACCATGACCTGATCGAAAGCACCAGCGAAGAAGTCATCCTGATGCAATCGGGCTGTCTCTGCTGCACGGTGCGCGGCGATCTGGCCCGCACGATCATTAGCCTCTATGCCCGCCGCGAGCGGGGCGAGTTGGAGTTCGAGCGCGTGGTGATCGAAACCACCGGCCTCGCCGATCCCGCGCCAATCCTGCAAACCCTGACGACCGATCCTTACCTTGCCCAGACGACGCGCCTCGACGGCGTGGTGACGGTCGCCGATTGCGCCAACGGCCCGGCCACGCTCGACGCCCAGTTCGAGGCCGTCTCACAGGCCGCGATGGCCGACCTCATCGTCATGAGCAAACCCGACCTCGTGTCCCCGGAACAACTCATCATGTTCGAAGAGCGCCTGCGTGGCATCAACCCCGGCGCGCGCCTGCTGCACGCCGTGCGCGGCGCGGGTCTCGAAGGCCGCCTCTGGGGGCTTAGCGGTCTGCGCCAAGGCGTTGCGCCGAAAGAGGCGCTCGACTGGATGAAACTCCCCAAGCCCGCCGCCGATCCGCTGGCCAACCTCTCCGGCCTTGCTCCCGCCGCCCCAGCCGCCAAACCGATCTCCTCGCATGACACCCGCATCAAAAGCGCCTCGATCACTTTTGATCACCCGCTGACGGATACCGCCTTCGACAACTGGCTCAATATCCTCGTCGCCCGACACGGCGCCAATCTTCTGCGCGTCAAAGGCATCGTCTTTCTTGAAGGGATCGACTTCCCCTTCGTCTTCCACGGGGTGCAGCACATCTTTGAACCGCCCTTGCCGCTCAAGGATTGGCCCGCCGGAGACACCACCTCGCGCGTCGTCATCATCGCCCGCGACCTAAGCGAACGCACTTTGAAAGAAAGCCTCGAAGAGCTGCGCGCCAATGAGGCACCGGAAAAGGAAGACCCATTCCCCGGCTGGAAAGACGTCGAGGTTACGAACTGGCCGTAAGGGTCCGCGCAAACCCCCCCCTGTCGCGGCATCTCTGCCCCCACAGCGCATATTGGACCGGAGGGCCGGTGAAGGTCGGGTTGGGGCACATTTTGACCTTGGTCCAACACGCGGATACAAGGGCCAATAAAAACGCGTTCGACTGGCTGCATGAGGCTTGCCTGTCGAGAGGAGTGCGAATGGAGAACAATCCGACCACCGGACAATGCCTCTGTGGCGCAGTAAAATTTCGCATAGCGGGAGAGTTCGAGAGCTTTTTCCTGTGTCACTGCACCCGCTGCCGTAAGGACAGCGGTTCAGCCCATTCGGCTAATCTGTTTTCGTCCACCGCCAAAATCACTTGGGTCTTAGGCGAAGAACAGATCAAGACGTTCCAGTTATCCGGTTCACGCCATGTGAAGAGCTTTTGCTCCCAGTGCGGGTCCGCGCTGCCAGTTTCCCAGCCGGAGATTGGATTGCTTGTGGTGCCGGCGGGGGCACTTGACAGCCAATTCGACATGCGACCGAACGCGCATATCTGTTGTTCCAGTCGCGCGAACTGGGACAACGACCTTGCCTCCATTGAAAAGATCGAAGGGCTTCCCGGCTGAACGGTCGAGCCGATGATGCAACTCAGACAATAGGCGGATGACAAATGCGGGAATGTCCACTTCGCCCGCATAGCCGACCTCCCCCTTGTGCCCCCTGCCATTTCTGAGTCAGATACATCCATGGGTGTTGTCGAGGAAATCATGCTGCGCCAGTCGGTGCGGTTTGGGCTGCTTCTTGCGGGGGGCGGGGCGGCGCTGATTTATGCGCTGTGGTTTTGTTATCGCGGGGCCTCGGGGCTCAAGACGCTGGTAAAGGCGATCCCGATGCTCGCGTTCGCGGTGGCGGTCTGGGTGTCGTTTGGCCATCCGCTCATCACCCTCGCGCTTCTCGCTTCGGCGCTGGGCGATATTGCCTTGTCGCGATCGGGGGAGCGGGCGTTTCTTGTCGGCCTCATCAGTTTCGCAGTGGCGCATCTGTTCTATATCCTGCGCTTTTGGGGGCTTGTGGGGCTCGAGGGCGTGATCGCATTGCCTTGGGCGGCGGGGCTCGTCATCATTTTCGCGCTCTCAACCGAACGCTGGCTTATCCCGCATACGGAAGATTTGAAGGTGCCGGTGCGGATCTATGTGGGACTGATCTCGCTCATGGGGCTGACGGCGCTTGGCCTGACGGCGGTGCCGGTCGCGGTGATTGGCGCGTTTGCCTTCATGGCCTCGGATACGATCCTCGCGATCCAGTTGTTCCGCATGACAGAAGCATCCCGCCTGCAAATCCCGGCCTCGATCCTTCTTTGGTTGCTCTATGCGGGCGGGCAATTGGCGATCGTGATTGGCGTCGGCTGGGCAGAGCCGCTCTTCCATCTTTGATAAACTGGCATTAGGTGAGAAGGGGTAACACCCGGAGGCCCACGCATGGCGTTTTTCTCGAAACTGAAAGACCGTTTGTTCAAGTCGTCGTCCAAACTCGATGAGGGGTTGGATGCGATTGTCGAGGAAGGCGGGGAAGAAAGCGTCGAGGAGATCGCGGGCGTCCCGGCCGAAGAGGCATTGACGCCACCGATCGCCGATCCTGAACCGCTTGCCGCGGCAGAGCCTGACGTGCCCCAAGAGGATGCAGGCGCGCCGAAGGCCGGCATCCTTGCGCGGCTCACGGGGCGCGCGACGGGCGCGGGCGAGGTCAAGCGGGTGCTTGATGACGAGATGCTCGAGCAGCTCGAAGAACTGCTCATCGCCTCGGACATGGGGGTTGATACGGCGCTGCGTGTCACGGCGAATATCGCCGAGGGCCGGTTCGGCAAGCGTCTTTCGGCGCGCCAGATCAAGGAGCTTCTCGCCGAAGAAATCGCGCGCATCATGGAACCGGTGGCCAAGCCCTTGCCGATCTATCCAACCACGCCGCAGGTTGTTTTGGTCGTGGGGGTCAATGGGTCGGGGAAGACGACGACCATTGGCAAGCTTGCGAGCCAGTTCAAGAACGCTGGGAAATCGGTTGTCATCGCGGCGGGCGATACGTTCCGCGCGGCGGCGGTCGAACAGCTTCAGGTCTGGGGCGAGCGGGCCGGGGTGCCGGTTCTGACAGCGCCGGAAGGGTCAGACCCGGCAAGCCTTGCCTTTGACGCCATGACCAAGGCGCAGGCCGAGGGCGCGGACCTTCTCATGATCGACACGGCGGGGCGCTTGCAGAACCGCGCGGATCTCATGGAGGAGTTGGCCAAGATCGTTCGGGTGATCCGCAAGAAAGACGAGAACGCACCGCACAATACGCTCCTCGTGCTTGATGCGACGACGGGACAGAACGCCATCAATCAGGTCGAGACCTTCCAGAAGCTTGCCGATGTGTCGGGCCTTGTCATGACCAAGCTCGACGGGACGGCGAAGGGCGGCATCCTCGTGTCACTCGCCGACAAATTCGGCCTGCCGATCCACGCGATTGGCGTCGGTGAACAGATTGAAGACCTTGCACCGTTTGACCCGGAAGAATTTGCTGCCGCGCTGACCGGATTGTCAGACTGATGGCGGCGGCACGGGCATGAGCGACTGGCTCATCTCCCTTGAAGGCACCGAAGCGGGGCATCAGCTTGCGCTTGCGCTGGCGATCCTTGCGGCCTTCCTGCACGCGGTGTTCGGCGCACTTCAAAAAGGGCGGCATGATCCGTGGCTGTCGCGCGGGGCGATAGATGGGGCCTATGGCCTAATGGCGATGCCGTTTGCGCTTTTCGTGGTGCCTTGGCCCGAACCGCATATGTGGATCATCTTTGCCGGCGCGTTCGTCATTCATACGGCCTACAAGTTCCTACAGGCCTATGCCTACACCAAAGGCGCCTACACCGTGGTCTACCCGGTGGTGCGTGGCACGGGGCCGCTTTTCGCGGTCATCGGGGCGTGGCTTGTCTTTGGAGAGCAGTTCACGCTTTGGCAATGGGGCGGTGTGGCAGTCTTGTTGATGGGGATTTTCGGGCTGGCGCTCTATAACCTCGTCTTCCTGACCACTGCGCGCGACACGCTGCCGACGGCGCTTGGTGTTGCCGTGGTGACGGGGCTGTTCGTGGCGCTCTATACGACCTACGACGCCTATGGCATCCGCGCGACGGAGAACCCGTTTACCTTTCTCGCGTGGTTTTTCTTTCTTGATGGTCTTGTATTCCCGCCCATCGCGGCGCTTCGGTGGTGGAACATGGTCGAGCGCCCCGCTTTGCCGCCGCTTCTGTTGCGCGGCTTTTCCGGCGGGATTGTCGCCTTCTTTAGCTTTGGTGCGATCATGATGGCGACACGGCTCGACAAGGTGGGCGAAGCGGCGGTCCTGCGCGAGACCTCGACGGTTTTCGCGGCACTGATCGGGTGGCTCGTGCTGCGCGAGACGGTGGGACCACGGCGGATTGCTCTCATGACCTTGATCGCGGCGGGCGCGGTGCTGGTTGAATTGGGCGGGTGAATACGCCAGATAAAGCGAAACCAGACAGGACAGACAACAGATGAGCGACACCAAAAAGATCAACCCGCTTCTTAAGATGGGGCTCGAGCTTGGTCCGATCGTGGCGTTCTTCGTCGCCTACCTGCGGCTGCGCGACAAGACGTTCCTCATTGGCGGAACGGAATACGAGGGGTTTATCCTCGTCACCGCCGGGTTCATCCCCCTGATGATCCTAAGCACGACGATCCTGTGGAAGCTGACAGGGCACCTCTCAAAGATGCAGATCGCGACGCTTGTTCTCGTGGTGATCTTCGGTGGGCTGTCTGTGTGGCTCAACGATGATCGGTTCTTCAAGATGAAGCCGACGATGATCTACCTGCTGTTCGGTGGCGCGCTCGGCATCGGTCTTCTGAGAGGGCAAAGCTACCTGCGCTACGTGATGGAAGAGATGGTGCCGTTGACGCATGAGGGATGGATGATCCTGACCAAGCGCCTGACGGCGTTCTTCCTTGGGCTGGCGGTGTTGAACGAGATCATCTGGCGCACGCAGAGCACGGATACTTGGGTCTATTTCAAGACCTTTGGCCTCACGGCGGCGGTGTTCGTGTTCTTCATGACGCAAGGCGGCTTGCTTCAGCGCCACGCGGCCGACGAGGGCGAAGGCGAGGCCTAAGGCACCTTAGCCAGAAGTTTTCCGACCTTGATGCATGGCAGGCGGCAGGAACGCAATCCGGCGCACCGGGCGCACCTGTGGCTGGGGCGTGGCAAGACGATCCTGCAGGTGCTGGAGCGGCAGGCGCGCGGGCGTGCGGATAAGCGCGTTGTAAAACGGGAACACGCCAGGGCGCAGGTACGTCGACCAATGACAATGCCGGTGACGCCGCGGCGCGATGACATGGCCCATATCGGCCAATGTCTCGAGCGTCCTGGGATCGTCGAGCCGCACCGTCAGAGCATTGCGCGCGCGCAACCCGCGACCAACGGCGCGGTCCCCGCTCTGCTCGGAGGGTAGGACTTTCTCAAAAAGGAAATCATAGGGCGCGTTCTCGCGGCTGACGATGTTGAGAAGCTCTGCGCCCTGCCCGCCCGACGCGGCAAGCGCGGCTTCGGCGTGGCTCTGGTAGGTGGCGCCATTGAGCAGGATCACCCGGCCCAGAACTCCGCGCGCAACGCGTTGCATCGCCGACAGGACAAGGTGCGCTCCAAGAGAATGCGCAATGAGGTTCACGGGACGATCTGGCGCAATCTCTGACAGCATCGCCACAAGCTCTGCAAGAGCGCGGGCGGCGTTCTCGGCCTCCTGCCGCGCGGCCCGCAACCCGCTGCGCGCAGACCACCCGAACGCAATCGCAAGCCCCTCATCAGACGCGTTGCGCCCAAACCCAAGCTGGCGCGGCCAGCTCAGAGCCTTGGGGCAGTCATGGCTCTCGCCAGTCGAGAAGATATGCGTATGGGGGCAGTGGCGCGGATCGCCGGGCAAGAACTTGAACCCGTGCACCATGATGACAATCGGGCCGGGCGCGGCAAGGGCGCGAAAGAGGACCGGAGCGACCGGGTGCGGCGCCCCGTGCAGCACGGGCCTTTGACCGTCGGCGTTGATCCGTATGAGCGGCACGGTGTGGCCTCCCCCTACATGTTGTGTGGTGTATCGAGGATTTTTGAAACGGGGCCGTGAAATCCGTGTTAAAGCTCCGTGACGGTCTTGACCCGCAACGGGAGCGGCTCTATGGCATCGTTTAGTGGCGATTTGTTACCGGATTGCGGGCCACTTAAAAGATTCCGCTAAAGAGGTCAGGACGACAGTAAACCCCTGTTCGCTTGGCCGATCGGGGGTTTTTTGTTGGGCCGTGGCCCGGGAAAGGATACGCGAATGAGCGATTGGAAAGCACGCACGAAGCTCGTGCATGGCGGGACACGACGGAGCCAGTATAACGAGGTGAGCGAGGCGATTTTCCTCACCCAAGGCTTTGTATACGACACAGCGGAACAGGCCGAGGAACGGTTTATCAAGTCGGGCGAAGATGAATTCATCTATGCCCGCTACGGCAACCCGACCGTGGCCATGTTCGAAGAGCGGATCGCGGGTCTTGAAGGGGCCGAAGATGCCTTTGCCACGGCGTCCGGGATGGCAGCGGTCAATGGCGCGCTGATGTCGATGCTCAAGGCGGGCGACCACGTGGTCGCGGCGCGGGCGCTGTTTGGGTCGTGCCTTTACATCCTCGAGGATATCCTGCGCCGCTATGGTGTCGAGGTAACGCTGGTCGATGGCACCGACCTCGACCAATGGCGCGCGGCGGTGCGCGAAGACACGGTGGCGGTCTTTTTTGAATCCATGTCCAACCCGACGCTCGAAGTCATCGACTTGGTCGCCGTGGCCGAAATCGCTCATGCGGTCGGCGCGACAGTCGTGGTCGACAATGTGTTTTCGACCCCGGTCTTCTCGGATGCCATCGCGCAAGGGGCGGATGTGGTCATTTACTCTGCGACCAAACATATCGACGGTCAGGGCCGCGCGCTTGGCGGGGTGATCCTTGGCACGCGTGACTTCATTCGTGGCACGGTCGAACCCTACATGAAACATACCGGCGGCAGCATGTCGCCCTTCAACGCTTGGATCATGCTCAAAGGGCTTGAGACGATCGACCTCCGGGTGCGGGCTCAGGCGGCGAGTGCAGAGGCCATCGCCAAGGCATTCGACGGCCATGAAAAGCTCGCCCGGATGATCTATCCGGGCCTCAAGAGTCATGCACAGAACACGCTTGCCCAGAGCCAGCTTGGCGGCAAGGGCGGCACGGTCGTGTCTCTCGACCTCAAGGGCGGACAGGCAGCGGCGTTCCGGTTCCTCAACGCGCTTGAGGTGGCAGTGATTTCCAACAACCTTGGTGATGCGAAATCCATTGCGACCCACCCGGCGACGACGACGCATCAACGCCTTCCCGAGGACCAGAAGGTCTCGCTTGGCATCACGCCCGGCCTGATCCGGTTCTCGGTCGGGCTTGAGGACGCGGAGGATCTCATTGCCGATATCTCCCGCGCGTTGGAAAGCGCCTGAGCCAATCTGCGGCGGGAATGATCCACAGGGTCGTTTCCGGCGTAAACCTTTCGGAATTGGCAATTCTGCCGGGGACGCCCTAAGTTAAGACTGTCCCAAGGCGCGAAAGGGCAAAGCAATGAATGTTCAGATGCACGACAAGACCGACGATCAGGCACGCAAGGAAGCTGTAGAGGCGTTGGCGCTTCTGCGGGACTGGGCCGCGCGCGCGACGGCGACCGAAATCGCCGAGCTTGATCCAGCGATTGCCCGTCTTCTGCCGGATCAGCCGTTGCCGAACTATCCCGACCTGAGCCGCGATTACCCGGAAGATTTCGAGGTCGATGCCGCCTATCGCGCCTCGCTCCCCGATCTTCAGAACGGCCCGTCGAGCCTCATCAAGGGCGAGAAACAGCATATTGAACATGTGGGGATATCGAATTTCCGCCTGCCGATCCGGTTTCACACCCGTGACAACGGCGATATCACCCTCGAAACCAGCGTCACCGGCTCGGTGAGCCTTGAGGCCGAAAAGAAGGGCATCAACATGTCCCGGATCATGCGGTCATTCTACAAACACGCGGAAAAAACCTTTAGCTTCGAGGTCATGGAGGCGGCGCTGAGCGATTACGTGACCGATCTCGAGAGCATTGATGCACGCATCCAAATGCGGTTTTCCTACCCGATGAAGGTGCCGTCGCTGCGCTCCGGGCTTGCGGGCTATCAATATTACGATATCGCGCTCGAGAAGGTGCAGCGCGCAGGCGTGCTCTACAAGATCATGCACCTCGACTTCGTCTATTCCTCGACCTGTCCCTGTTCGCTCGAGCTAAGCGAACATGCGCGGCAGATGCGCGGGCAACTCGCAACACCGCATTCGCAGCGCTCGGTGGCGCGGATTTCCGTTGAGGTCAAAGGCGACGAATGTCTCTGGTTCGAAGACCTGATCGACATTGCGCGCGCCGCGGTGCCGACCGAGACGCAGGTCATGGTCAAACGCGAGGACGAACAGGCCTTTGCCGAGTTGAACGCGGCAAACCCGATCTTCGTCGAAGACGCGGCGCGGCTCTTCTGTGAGCAGTTGAAGGCCGATCCGCGTGTCGGCGATTTCCGCGTGGTGGCGAGCCATCAGGAAAGCCTGCACAGCCATGACGCCGTGTCCGTGCTGACCGAAGGCCCGCTCTTTGACGCGATTAGCCTTGATCCCCGCCTGTTCCAGACCCTGTTCCACGTCGGGTAACTTGCAGAGCCAGAGCGCACGCGCCCACTGGTAGTAAGAGAGGTCGGCCCGCTCGTCGCTTGAACGGACCGACTTTGCCTATGATGCTCAGGACACCATGGCTCTAACGCTCGGCACGACGCGCAGTAGCGTTCTATCAAGCACGAGCACAGTCAGGATCGCCAGCCCTGCCATCGGGAAGAGCACCCCCAGTCCAATCACCAGAGCCGCCGCCGTTTTCCAGATCGCCAGCCCTTTGGGCTTCGGCGGAGCCGCAAGGCGCGCGGTGCCATCCGGCCGACGTTTCCACCACATGACCAGACCCGAGATCGAGACCATCACAACCGAAAGGCAGAACAGCGTGTTCAACACGAGGTTCCAGATACCCATGTCCCCCTCATGTAGGGCAATGCCCCAGGCCATCGCCTTGGCATAGGGCGAATAGTCGGCATAGCGCACATCGGCGAGCACATGACCGGTATACTGGTCAATATGCAGCGTCCGATCCGCGGACGGGTTCGGGCCGTCATTCGACATGCTGTCATGGCTGATCGTCCAGACCCCGGTGGCTTCCACAGGGAGGCTGACCTGAAAGCGCCCCACGAACCCAAGGCCGCGGGCAAACTCCGCAATGCGATCAATGTTGACCGGCTGCGAAATGGCCGCTTCTCCGGCCAGAGACCCCGAGAGCGGAAGCGGAGTCTGCTCCAGTGTCCACGGCACCTCTTCTGCGCCATTGTGGTTCATGTCGGCATGGGTCGCGTCCGATAGCGGCGCACCCCATTTCTCGGCCGGGAAGGTGTTCCAGGCCTGCACCATGCGTTCGCCCCAAATCCCGGCCCAGCTTAGCCCGGACAAAAGGAACATCACGAGGATCAGCGAAATCCACATGCCAAGCGCGCCGTGCAAGGACTTCCAGAAGGACCGCCCCTTGGCCGACAGGCGCGGCAAGAGCGCCGCACGCCAACCACCGCCCCTTGGCCAATGCAGATAGAGCCCGGTGAGGACAAGAACCATAGCCAGGCTCGCCGCGATCTCGATCATGCGATCTCCGAAAGCGCCGAGCATCAGGGTGCCGTGGATTTCGTTCATCGTGTCATACCAGCCGCCACGCCATGCAAAGCGATGAAGCACCTCGCCGGTATAGGGGTTGAGCGCGATGCCGGTGCGTCCGGTTTCGGAATCGATCGCAAAGGTGGCGACGCGATCCGCAGAGAGCGGTTCTACGTATTGCACGGCAACCCCGCCGGGCACCGCGCCTTCCGCAGCGGCCTGAAGCGTGCTGACCGCAAGAGGGGCGTCTTGTGGCGCAACGCTCATACGCTCCGCGCCGATCCCCGCGCCCCATGCGATCCACAACATGGTCAGGCCAGTAACGGCGAGCATGAGCAAAAACGGGATTACATAGAGCCCGGCATAGAAGTGCCAGCGCCAAGCGATGAAGTAATAGGTGTTCGCAGCCGATTTGGCCGCCGGAGCTTTCGCCCCGTGGATGACATCCGTCATGATGACCTCGTTGTGTCTCTGAAGTTTCTAAAAGGGGAACGTCAGAGAACGCCAGGAGGCCCAGTTGCCGGGGGCAGCCCGGTTGCATGGCTCGCCACGAGATGCGCCGGCGGGATGGGCAAGGCAAGGCCTGTCGCGTCGACCTGGTGCGCCAGAAGCTCGGCGCTTGAGAACAAGGTCACGAGCGGCGTCGCGCTGGCCCAGTCGCAGCGATCCGGTCCCCTGTCGGGCCCTTCTTCGATGGGGGCGCCGGTCTCGCGATCAATCGTGACCTCAAGCGGCCCCTCGCCGGTACAGATCACCAGAACGAACCCATCGGCGGTTCGCACAGGCATAACCGTGTTGGAAAACAACGACAGCAGGAAGAACGGCAAAAGCAAAAATGCGATTGCCGTCTTTCGTATCCATTCTGTCCCGTCGCGCGTCATTGGGTGTGACCTATCGGTCTTTCCCCATCGCCGTCAATCCACAGACAGAACCCGATCCGGCCTCAAAGGAAACGTTTTGCGAATGAGGTTGTGGGTGCAGCCGCCGCAAAAGCCGACTTCGTCCGCAAACAGATGCACGATCCCCTGCACAGAGCACCCATTAACCATGTCTCCCCGCCAAGCCCCGCACATACGCGATACCGACGCAATACCGACGTGATACCGACGTTGGTTTTTGGCCCTTTGGGGCGTTAACCCTTGCGGACTACTGCCCCAAAGCCTGCCCGAGATCTGCAATCAAATCGCCGGCGTCTTCGATCCCGATACTGATCCTCAATAGGTTCTCCGGAATGCCCGTATGAGGTTCGATCGTGTGGCGATGCTCGACAAGGCTTTCGACCCCGCCAAGCGACGTTGCGCGGTGAAACAGGTTGAGCCGCCCTGCCACTTTCAACGCCTCTTCCCGCCCCCCTTTGACAAGGAAGGACATCAGGAACCCATAGCCGCCCTGCATCTGTTTCGCGGCGACCTCATGGCCTGCAAACCCTTGTAAACCTGGATAAAACACGTCCTCGACCTTTGGGTGATCGGCGAGGAACTCGGCGACTTTCATTGCGTTTTCGCACATCCGCTCAACCCGGAGCGGCAGTGTCCGCATCCCCCGCAAAAGAAGCCACGCCTCAAACGCGCCAAGCACCGCACCCGCGCCCGCCCGGTCCGTCGCGATCTCGTCCCAGACCGCGCCGCCCTCTTTGGTGACAAGCACCCCGGCCAAAACATCCGAATGCCCGTTGATCGCCTTGGTGGCCGAGTGCATCACCATATCCGCCCCAAGTTTCAATGGGTTCGAGAGGATCGGCGTCGCCGCCGTGCTATCCACAACCAACACCGCCCCCGCCCCATGCGCCGCCTCTGCCGCGGCTGTGATATCGGTGGTCTTGAGCCACGGGTTCGACGGCGTTTCGATCCAGACAAGATCGGCCTTTCCCTTGTCACAGACCACCCGAAGCGCCTCTGCATCGGTGGCATCCACCTCATCCATAACCACCTGACGGCGCTCGCAAAATTCACGCATCCACTTGGTCGCGCCCCAATAGATGCCGGACTGCACCACGACCCGTCCACCGGTCGGGACGGTGCGGAACAACGCGGCAATCGCCGCCATGCCCGACGGGAACAATAGCGCCTCTGCGCCCCCCTCCATCTGTGCCAATACCGCCTCCGCCTGCCGCACCACGTCATTGTGGTCGCGCGCATAGGTGTTGGCGGCATTGAGCGGCGCATATTCCCGGTCCCGCGCGTAGGTCGTCGCCGGCTGGATCGGCGGCACCACCCCCCCGCTCTGAAGGTCAATCGCTCCCCCGGCCTGCGCCGCCAGCGTGGCGGGCTGCATGTCTTTCATGTCCATGACGCGCTCCTTGTCTGTCGCCCCCAAGACACGCCAGAACCGCCCGACTTGCAAGCCCCCCGTCCCCACCTCTAGAACGAAGGGACAGCAATCCGGAAACCCCATGCCGCGCACCATCCTATTCAACAAGCCTTTCGACGTCCTGTCACAGTTCACAGACAAGGGCACCGAAGGCAGCACCCGCCGCACCCTGTCGGATTTCATCGACGTGCCAGGGGTTTACGCTGCAGGCCGCCTCGACCGCGATAGCGAGGGATTGTTGATCCTGACCGATGATGGCCGCCTGCAACAGCGCATCGCCAACCCCAAGAACAAATGGCCCAAGACCTATTGGGTGCAGGTCGAAGGCACCCCCTCCGACGCCGCGCTCGCGGACTTGCGCAAGGGGGTCACGCTCAAGGATGGCAAGACCCGCCCCGCCGAGGTCGCGCGGATGGATGAACCGGCCAATCTCTGGCCGCGCAATCCCCCGATCCGGGTGCGCAAATCAGTGCCCGATAGCTGGCTCTGCCTGACCATCCGCGAGGGGCGCAACCGTCAGGTCCGCCGCATGACCGCCGCCGTCGGCCACCCGACCCTTCGCCTGATCCGCTATAGCGTGGGCGACTGGACCATCGACGGGCTGCTCTCTGGGCAATGGAATGATGCCCCGATGCACCACACACCGCCCAGACGATGACATATCCACAAAAATCTGACGCTCTGCACATCCATCGCGCTTCCCCTCAAAGCCGCCACAACATATAGTGGCCCCATAACGCGCCTCGGGTCGAACCCGTGGCCAAACCCGGATTTTCGAAGGGCAGACGGGACAAATCGCATGGCACATATCATCGTTGTAGGGAACGAAAAGGGCGGCGCGGGCAAATCCACCGTATCGATGCACATCGCCACCGCTCTGGCCCGCATGGGGCACAAGGTCGGCGCGCTTGATCTTGACCTGCGCCAGAAGACCTTTGGCCGATACGCCGAGAACCGACAAAAGTTCCTCGGCGAGGCACAACTTTCCCTGCCAAGCGCCGATTACCACGACCTCCCCGAAGTCGACCCGGCAAGCCTCAAGCCAGGCGAGAATATCTACGATCATCGCCTGTCGCTCGCCGTGGCCACGCTCGAACCCGACTGCGACTTTATCCTGATCGACTGCCCCGGCTCACATACTCGTCTGTCTCAGGTGGCCCATTCGCTTGCCGATACGTTGGTGACACCGCTGAACGACAGTTTCGTGGATTTCGACCTGCTCGCCCGCACCGATCCGATGGCCGACAAAATTCTCGGCCCTTCGGTCTATTCCGAAATGGTCTGGAACGCGCGTCAGCTACGGGCACAGGCGGGTCTCAAACCCATCGACTGGATCGTGCTGCGCAACCGCATGGGGGCTCAGCAGATGGTCAACAAGGAAAAGATGGGCAAGGCGCTCGACAACCTTGCCAAACGGATCGGCTTTCGCGTTGGCCCGGGCTTCAACGAGCGCGTGATCTTTCGCGAGCTGTTCCCGCGCGGCCTGACGTTGCTGGACCTCAAGGATATCGGGGTGAAACAGCTCAACATTTCCAACGTCGCCGCGCGGCAGGAACTTCGCGACCTCGTGAAGGCGCTCGAGTTGCCGGGGGTCGAGGTCGATTTCTGAGCGGCCCCGTTTTCTTCAATAGAAAACGGACCGAAATCTTTCAAAGATCGCGCGCATCTCAACGCCGCCGCAAGAGCGCAACCGCATTTGACACCGCCAGCGCGCCCACCACGATCGCTCCACCGGCCAAGGCCCAGCGACCGGGGTCTTCCCCCACCACGGCCCAAGCCAGCAAAGGCGCGAGCACCGTCTCGAGCAGGATCAAAAGCGCCACTTCCGCCGAAGTGATATAGCGCGGCCCAAGCGCGAGCCCGATCGAGCTCCCGGTAATGAAGGCCCCGTGCAACAGGACGAGCCAGACCTGATCCTGCGCGATACTCATCGGCTCGACCATGGGCCAGAGGATCACGGCGGAGGCAAGGAACGCCACCGGCACAGCGGGCACCATCGACACATCCCTGACCCGACGCACCGCCGTGAGCGCGGCTGCGAAACTCACCGTCAGCAAAAGCGCCAGCGCATCACCCGACCGGCTCGCCGTGGCGTTCTCGCCGGTGCCATAGGCCACGATGGCGAGTCCCACGATCACGAAGAGCATGGTCAAGACCATGCGCCGGCTGATCGGCTCACCAAGGAAAATCCGGCTGAAAATCGCAGCAAAGACAGGCATCGTGGCAATGATGATGACGACGTTGGCGACGCTGGTGAGGCTCACGGCCATGACAAACAGAACCCCGCTCGCGGCCAGAACGACAATATATAGCGCCCCGTGCCAGCCCGTCCGAAGCGAGGCCGAGACCGCCCGCGGCCCCATCCACACGAGCACGCCGACAAGCACCGCCGTGCCGGAGGTGACCGCGCGCCAAAAGGCGATCACGAGCGGATCGGCGTCAATCAACCGCACGAAAAGCGAATCCGGCACCACCAGAAGCGCGCCCATCATCGTGATCAGAAGCCCCTTGGCCTGCATGCTCATGCGTGCGCTTCCTTCATGACCGCATCGAACAGAATATCGAGATCCCGCTCCGACGTGCGATGATTGGTGATATTCACACGGATCGCAAGATTGCCGCCGATCCGCGTGGTTGAAGGCGCTGCGATCCCCGCCTCCTGAAGCCGGAGCACGATTTCCGCGTTAAGCGCGTCGAGCGCCGCCGCGTCTGCTCCGTCGCGCAGCACGCGGAAACACACGATATTGAGCGCCACGGGTGCAAGAAGCTCCATCTCTGGCGCGGCCTCGACCCGGTGCCCGAGATAGGCTGCCTGTGTACAGTTGCGCTCGACAAGGGCGCCGAACCTATCGACCCCGTGCTCGACGAAAGACGCCCAGACCTTCAACGCCCGAAACCCGCGCGAAAGTTCCGGGCCATAATCCACGGGCCAGCGATCCCCCGCGGCAAGCCCCCGAGGCGCCCCGGCAAGATAGTCGGGCCGCGCCGCAAACGCACGGCGGTGATCCTCTTCCGAGCGGATCAGGACACAGCCCGCGTCATAGTTCACATGCATCCATTTGTGGAAATCAAAGGCGAGGGAATCGGCGCGTTCGAGGCCGCAAAGCTGCGGCTTGATCTTGGTGCTCGCCATGCCAATCGCGCCAAACGCCCCATCCACATGCAACCAAAGCCCTTCTGCCGCGGCAATCTCGGCAAGCGTGTCGAGCGGGTCAATTGCCCCCACATTCACCGCACCGGCCGTCCCGACGATCAAAAAAGGCTGCGCCCCATCGGCGCGATCCTTGGCAATGGCCTCACGCAATGCCTCTGGCTGCATTCGAAATGCTGCATCGACCGGGATAAGCCGCAAAGCATCGCTGCCAAGCCCGAGAATATCAAACGCGCGCGCCACACAGGCATGGGTTTCGCTTGAGCAATACCCGACAAGCCGCGCCGCGCCGCACCCTGCCCTCCGCGTCTCGATCCCAAGCGTGCGATCCCGCGCCGCCTTGAGCGCGATCAGCGTCGCCATCGACGTGCCCGACACGACGAGGCCGCTCGCGCTTTCGGGAAAGCCCATCAATGCGCGGCACCACTCCACGACCTGCCGTTCGACATAGATCGCTCCATGGTCACGCCCGCCCAGATTGGCGTTCATCGCCGCCGCTGCGATTTCGGCGATTATGTTGCCCGGCGTGCCACTGCCGTGAACCCAGCCGAAAAAGCGCGGATGCGTATTGCCGACGCCATAGTCGAGAAGCGCCTCACAGCCCTCACGCATCGCCGCAACGCCACGCCCTTGGCGCGGCAGCGCCTCTTGCAGCCCGGCTTTCGCGTCCTCTGGCAAGGGGGTCCAGACGCGGCCATCGCAAGCGCCCTGCATCCGGTCGAGCGCCGCGTCGAGCATCGCATGAGCCTCCTTGCGGAACCCCTCCCAGTCTTCGGGATCAAGCCCGCCCGCCGCATGTCCTGCTGTCATCTCTCGTTCCCCTGATCGCCTTTGTCCCGCCTATTCAGCAGGTGCCCCGCAACCCGTCAAGAGAGCGACCGCCTTCAGCCCCGCTCGCCAAGCCGTCGCAGCATGGCCCGCAAGAGCGCAACTTCCTCCTCCGAGAACTTCGCCTCCAACGTCCGATCATAGGCCGCCGCCACCTCGCGCAGGTCTTTATAGGCCGCGAGTCCAAGCGGCGTGAGGCGCAGGAATTCCTGTCGTCGATCATCCTCGGACCGCTCCCGCGCCACGAATCGCTTCTCGACGAGCTTCTGCACCGCACGGCTTATTTTGGTCTTGTGAATGCGCGCGCGGGTCACGATCGTCGAGGCCGTCATTTCCCCAAACGCCCCGAGATGGAATAGGACTCGCCACTCTGTGCGAAGGATTCCGTATTTGTTTTTATAGACTTGCTGGAACTCGAGACTGCTTTCCTCCGCCGCTTGGTTGAGCAGGTAAGGCAGGAAATTCTGGAGATCAAAATCATCTTTTTCTACCATGAAGTCGGTCCTCCTACCTTGTTAGTTACAAATCCAACCATTACCAAAGCAACTAAATTCAGAACAGGAGCCTGAAATGACCAAGCACACTGTCCCGTCCCGCATGCAGATGGCGCCCTCGATTTCCGGGCCGCACGAAGGCTACATGCCGGGTTTTGGGAATGACTATGAGACCGAGGTATTGCCGGGAGCTTTGCCGCAGGGGATGAACAGCCCGCAGAAATGCAACTACGGTCTTTATGGTGAACAGTTGTCTGGCACGGCGTTTACGGCCAATCCGCCGGAGCGGACGTGGTGCTATCGCATCCGCCCCTCGGTCAAACATTCTGCGCGCTATACGAAGATCGACGTGCCTTTCTGGAAATCCGCGCCCAACGTGGACCCGGACGTGACCTCGCTTGGCCAGTATCGCTGGGATCCCGTGCCGCATACCGAGGACAAGCTGACCTGGGTGACGGGGATGCGCACGATGACCACGGCAGGCGACGTCAACACGCAAGTCGGCATGGCGAGCCATGTCTATCTGGTGAATGAGTCGATGGTGGATGACTATTTCTTCTCGGCCGATTCCGAGCTTCTGGTGGTGCCGCAGGAGGGCGTCCTGCGCTTCTCGACCGAGCTTGGCATCATCGACCTCGAACCCAAGGAGATCGCCATTCTTCCGCGCGGCCTTCTCTATCGCGTTGAGGTACTCGAGGGCCCGGCACGCGGCTTTGTCTGCGAGAACTACGGCCAGAAATTCGAACTACCGGGCCGCGGCCCGATCGGCGCCAACTGCATGGCCAACCCGCGTGACTTCAAGGCGCCCGTGGCGGCCTATGAGGACCGCGAAGTGCCCTCGACCGTGACCGTGAAATGGTGCGGCCAGTTCCACAAGACTGAAATCGGTCAATCGCCGCTCGACGTGGTGGCATGGCATGGCAACTACGCGCCGGTCAAATACGACCTGCGCACCTATTGCCCGGTCGGCGCGATCCTCTTCGATCACCCGGACCCGTCGATCTTTACCGTGCTGACCGCCCCCTCGGGCCAGCCCGGCACCGCCAATATCGACTTCGTCCTGTTCCGCGAACGCTGGATGGTGGCCGAGGATACGTTCCGCCCGCCATGGTATCACAAGAACATCATGTCCGAGCTGATGGGCAACATCTACGGTCAGTATGACGCCAAGCCGCAGGGCTTTGTCCCCGGTGGCATGAGCCTCCACAACATGATGATCCCGCACGGCCCCGACCGCGATGCCTTCGAGGGTGCGTCGAATTCGAACCTTGGACCGGACAAGCTTGAAAACACCATGTCCTTCATGTTCGAAACCCGCTTCCCCCAGCATCTGACGGGTTTTGCCGCCGATGAAGCCCCGCTTCAGGATGACTATATCGACTGCTGGACCAGCCTCGAGAAGAAATTCGACGGCACCCCCGGCAAGAAATAAACCGTAGGGCGGGCATCTGCCCGCCACAACGACCAAGGAAACGCGAATGCCCCTTCTGAAATCTTGGGTGGCATCGGCCAATAGCGCCGATCACCCTTTCCCGCTCAACAACCTGCCCTATGGCGTGTTCTCGACCGAAGACAGCGATCCGCGCTGTGGTGTCGCCATTGGCGACAGCATCCTCGACCTCGCCGCTGCCGAAAAGGCGGGCCTTGTCGCGATCTCCGGGATCCCGGTTTTTGATGCGCCGCATTGGAACGACTTTATGGATCTTGGCGCAGAGGCCTGGGACGCTCTGCGCGCCCGCCTGACCGAGATCCTCACCGAAGGCAGCGCCGACGAGGCCAAGGCCGCGCCGCTTCTCGTACCGATGGATAAGGCGACGCTGCATATGCCCATCGCCGTGCGCGAATACACCGATTTCTATGCGGGCCGGAACCACGCCTTCAATGTCGGCACCATGTTCCGTGGCCCGGAAAACGCCCTGCCGCCGAACTGGCTCCATATCCCGATCGGCTACAATGGCCGTGCCTCTTCCGTGGTCGTGTCGGGCACCGATGTGCGCCGCCCTTGGGGGCAGCTCAAATCCCCCGACCACGATCTTCCCGCCTTCCTGCCCTGCCGCCGGTTTGACCTCGAGCTCGAGATGGGCGCGATTGTCGGCACCGCCTCAAACGGCCCGATCACCGTGCAGGAAGCCGATGACAACATCTTTGGCTACGTGCTCCTGAACGACTGGTCCGCGCGCGATATCCAGGCTTGGGAATATCAGCCCCTCGGCCCGTTTCAGGCCAAATCAACCGCGACCTCGATCTCGCCCTGGATCATCACCAAACCGGCGCTCGAGCCGTTCCGCACCGACACGCCCGAACGCGAGTTCGAGCTTCTCGACCATCTCAAGGATTGCGGGCCGATGCTTTATGACATCGACCTCGCCGTGACGCTGGCCCCCGAGGGCAAGGACGCGACGACCATCACGCGCACCAACTACAAAGAGATGTATTACTCCGCCGCCCAGCAACTCGCCCATCACACCACGGCAGGCACGCCGATGAACGTCGGCGACCTGCTCGGGTCGGGGACAATCTCTGGCGCGACAAAGCCTGAGCGTGGCTCGCTCCTCGAACTGTCGTGGGGCGGAAAAGAGCCGCTGACCCTCGACACCGGCGAGACCCGGACCTTCCTCGAGGATGGCGACACGCTGACCCTTACGGGCGCGGCCAAGGGCGATGGCTACACCATCGGCTTCGGCACCTGCACCGGCACGGTCCTGCCCGCACTCAAAGACCCGTACGCAAGATAAGCAGTGGCGGGCCAAAGCCCGCCCGCCCCTCCATTCGTAGGGTGGGTTTCCAACCCACCAAACCGCAAAGGACAAATCCAATGGCCAAAGCATTCGCATCCCAAGGCGACATGACCGAAAAAGAAATCTCCTTCACCGAAGTCGGCGAAGGTCTCTACGCCTTCACCGCCGAGGGCGACCCGAACTCCGGCGTCATCATCGGCGATGACAGCGTGATGATCGTCGAAGCCCAAGCCACGCCGCGCCTCGCCAACAAGGTGATCGAATGCGTGCGCTCGGTGACCGACAAGCCGATCTCCCACGTGGTCCTGACCCACTACCATGCCGTGCGCGTCCTCGGCGCCTCGGCTTTTGGCGCGGATCAGATCATCATGTCCGACACCGCCCGCGCCATGGTCGTGGAACGCGGTCAGGAAGACTGGGACAGCGAATTCCAACGCTTCCCGCGCCTCTTCGAAGGCCATGAATCGATCCCCGGCCTGACCTATCCCACCACGACCTTCTCGGACTCGATGACCGTCTATCTCGGCAACCGCCGCGTCGATATCCGTCAGATCGGTCGCGCCCACACGGCGGGCGACTCGATCATCCACGTCCCGGACCAGAACGTCATGTTCACCGGCGATATCGTCGAATACCACTCCGCCTGTTACTGCGGCGACGGCCATTTCGGCGACTGGGGCACGACCCTCGACCGGATCAAAGCCTATGACGTAGACGCCATCGCACCGGGCCGAGGGGACGCGCTCGTCGGCAAGGAGATGGTCAACGCCGCCATTGAGAACACCCGCGATTTCGTCGAAAGCACCTACCGCCCGGTCGCCAAAGTCGCCGCGCGCAACGGCACGCTCAAGGAAGCCTGGGACGCCTGCCGCGCCGAATGCGATCCGAAATTCGCAGAGTACGCGATCTACGAACACTGCCTGCCGTTCAACGTCGCGCGCGCTTATGACGAAGCCCGCGGCATCGACACCCCCCGCATCTGGACCGCCCAGCGCGACCTCGAGATGTGGGACGCTCTACAGAGCTGACCACGGTGAGCCACGCCTTGATCCAGATCGTGGCGAGGCCAGCACGGCCATGAAAGCATGACGCCAAGACCCTCGCCGCCACGCGCGCGGCGGGGTGCAGAGGAGATTTGCCCATATTTGGGAGGAGACACCATGAACAAGATCTTCGAAACACCGCTCTACCCCTATGAGCGCCACCCCGACCAAAACGCCGACACCCCGGTGCGCCGCAAGGTCGTCATCGTGGGTGCTGGCCCCATCGGCCTCGCCGCCGCCATCGACCTCGCCCAGCAAGGCATCGAGGCGATCATTCTCGATGACAACGACAAGGTGAGCTTCGGCTCGCGCGCGATCTGTTTCGCCAAGCGTCCGCTCGAAATCCTTGACCGCCTTGGTGCAGGCAAACAGATGGTCGAGAAAGGCGTCAAATGGGACGTGGGCAAGGTCTTCTTCGATAACCGCAAGGTCTATGAGTTCAACCTCCTGCCCGAGGACGGCCACGAATTCCCCGCCTTCATCAACCTTCAACAATACTATTTCGAGGATCACCTCGTCCGCCGCGCCCACGAACTTCAAACCGACGGCGCTCCGATCGAGATCCGTGGCAACAACAAGGTTCTCAAGGTCGAGGACAAGGGCGATCATACGCTTCTGCATATCGACACCCCCGATGGCCCCTATGACCTCGAGGCCGACTGGCTCCTCGCCTGCGACGGGGCCGGTTCACCGATCCGTGGCATGCTTGGCCTCGATTTCGTCGGTCGCGTCTTCGAGGACAACTTCCTCATCGCCGACGTGATCATGGATGCCGATTTCCCGACCGAACGCTGGTTCTGGTTCGACCCGCCCTTCAACCGGGGCCAGTCCGCCCTCCTGCACAAACAGCCCGATGGCGTCTGGCGCATCGACCTTCAGCTCGGCTGGGACATCGACAAGGAAGAAGAGAAGAAACCCGAGAACGTCATCCCCCGGCTCAAGGAAATGCTTGGCGAGGATGTGCAGTTCGATCTCGAATGGGTCTCGATCTACACCTTCCAATGCCGCCGCATGGAGAAATTCCGCCAAGGCCGTGTGATCTTTGCTGGCGACGCCGCGCATCAGGTCTCGCCCTTCGGCGCCCGCGGGGCCAATTCCGGCGTGCAGGATACGGATAACCTCGTCTGGAAACTGAAACTCGTGATAGACGGCAAAGCCCCCGAAAGCCTGCTCGATACCTACGATATCGAACGGATCCACGGCGCGGATGAGAACATCCTGAATTCCTCGCGCTCGACCGATTTCATCACCCCGAAATCGGAAATGAGCCGCGTCTTGCGCGATGCTGTGCTTGACCTCTCGGAACATTATGAGTTCGCCCGTCCGCTGGTTAACTCGGGTCGCCTCTCGGTGCCCTGTACCTATGACGGCTCGCCGCTCAATTCCGCCGACGCGCTCGACGGGCCAGAGCGCACGCGCCCCGGCTCGCCCTGCCCGGACGTGCCGCTCAAGGATGGCTACCTGTTGCCGAAACTGGCAGACAAGTTCACCCTCCTGACCATCGACGCCGACGCTCCCGACGAGATCGAAGAAGACGGCATCACGGTCACGCGCCTCGCGCTGTCTGTGCATGACGATCCGACCCGTTTCCTCAAAGAACGTTACCTCGGCGACGCCACGTCCGGCGTCTACCTGATCCGCCCGGACCAGCACGTCGCCGCGCGTCGCCCCTCCTTTGACGAGAAACTCTTCCGCGCCGCGATCCGCCGCGCCACAGGCAAGGAGTAATCCCATGTCCGAGACCCTGACCCTCGCCCCGAACCTTGAACAGGCCGACGATTTCTACGCCGATCTGCTCGCTGCTCACGACGGCCTGTCCAAGGCCGAAAGCGATGCATTCAACGCCCGCCTCGTGCTTATCCTCGCGAACCATATTGGCGCACGCACCGTGTTGACCGAGGCGCTCGCCGCTGCGGCCCGCCAACAGGCAGAGGACTAAGCCCATGAAAATCGAGAAAATCCACCACGTCGCCTATCGCTGCAAGGACGCCAAGGAAACCGTCGAATGGTATGGCAAGATGCTGAACATGGATTTCATCCTCGCCATCGCCGAGGACCATGTGCCGTCGACCCACGAACCCGATCCCTACATGCATCTCTTCCTTGATGCGGGCGACGGCAACGTGCTCGCCTTTTTCGAGTTGCCGACCAAACCCGAGATGGGCCGCGATCCCAACACGCCGATCTGGGTTCAGCACATCGCCTTCAAGGTCAAGGACCGCGAGACGCTGATCGAATTCAAGGACCACCTCGAGGCCAATGGCGTCGAAGTTCTTGGCGTCACCGACCATTCGATCTTTCACTCGATCTATTTCTTCGATCCCAACGGCCACCGGGTCGAGCTCGCCTGCCCCGATCCCGAAGAGGAGGCGCTTCTCGAACGCATGGACGCGGTCAAATGGGACATGCTCGAAGAATGGTCGCGCACCAAGAAAGCGCCCCAGCACGCGGCATGGCTACATGCCAAGGAACTCGACAAAGACGTTTAACATCGCAAGCAGTTTGCGGTATATCTTCCTGCGCCGACCTCTCACGGGGTCGGCGTCTTGCCTCCTGAAGGATTCCCCATGACCGTAACGATCCTGCACGACTATTGGCGCTCATCGGCGAGCTACCGGGTGCGTATCGCGCTCAATCTCGCCGAGATCGACTATCGCGCCGTGTCGGTCGATTTGGTCGCCGGGGATCACAAGGCAGAGGCCCATGTCGCGCTCAACCCACAAGGCCTCGTGCCTGTGCTCGAAATCGACGGACATCGATTCACGCAATCGCTCGCGATCCTCGACTACCTGAACGAGACCCGCACCCTCGGCCTCCTGCCCGCCGACCCGGCAGACGCGGCCCGCGTCCGCGCGCTCGCCCATTCCGTCGCGGTCGATGTGCATCCGGTCTGCAATCTCGGGGTGGTGGGCCATGTCTCGCGCCTCCTCCCGGATCAGCCCGACGCCAAGGTCAACTGGATGCGCCGCTTTATCCCGCCCGGCCTCGCCGCCTTCGAGGCGCTTCTCGAAGGCTTCGACCAAGCGCCCTATTGCTGCGGCGACAGGCCTTCGCTCGCCGATATCTGCCTCATGCCGCAACTCTACAACGCGCGCCGCTGGGAGGCTGACTATCGCGCCTGCCCCCGTATCCGCGCGGTCGAGGCCGCCTGCGCCGCGCACCCGGCCTTTGCCGCCGCACACCCGGACTCGGTCGGGCCACACTAAACTCCCCCAAGTGACGCAGCGACGCTCGAAAAGGCATCCGCGCACCTGGCCTCTTCTTGGTCTAAAATACCTCGGGGTGAATGGGCCGCTTGCGGCCCAGAGGGGCAGCGCCCCTGCGCCCCCCGAAAATGGAGTTACGTTACCGAAAAATGAAAAATTCATTCACATCGTAACATAATTCTTGCCACGAATCGCTTCAGGCCTTATCCCGACCATGCGGTCGGCTTATATTCGGGCCGATGAACAGGACGAAGGACACTATTCCCAATGGACGCATTCATCTGTGACGCCACCCGCACACCCATCGGCCGCTACGGCGGCGCGCTGTCCTCGGTGCGCGCGGACGATCTCGCCGCAAGCCCCATCGCCGCTCTCATGGCGCGCAATCCGACCGTGGATTGGGCCAGCGTCGATGACGTGATCTACGGCTCCGCCAACCAGGCTGGCGAAGACAACCGCAACGTTGCCCGCATGGCAGGCCTCCTCGCAGGACTGCCCATCGACGTGCCCGGCACCACCGTGAACCGCCTCTGCGCCTCGGGGATGGACGCTGTCGGCATGGCGGCCCGCGGCATCAAGGCGGGCGACTATGACATGGTCATCGCAGGCGGTGTGGAGAGCATGTCGCGCGCGCCCTTCGTCATGCCGAAACATACTTCGGCCTTTTCGCGCGCCAACGCGGTCTTTGACACGACCATCGGCTGGCGCTTCGTGAACCCGAAGATGAAAGACATGTATGGCATCGACTCGATGCCCCAGACCGCCGACAACGTCGCCGCCGATTACAACATCTCGCGCGCGGATCAGGACGCCTTCGCCGCCCGGTCGCAGGCCCGCTGGGCCGCCGCGCAGGAAGCAGGGCTTTTCGCCGACGAAATCACCCCGGTCTCCGTGCCTCAGCGCAAGGGCGATCCGATCGTGGTCGATACCGACGAACATCCCCGTCCCGGCACCGACGCGGCGAAACTCGCCAAGCTGCGCGGCGTGAACGGCCCCGACCTCTCCGTGACCGCGGGCAATGCCTCGGGCGTCAACGATGGCGCGGCGGCGATCCTGCTGGCCAACGGCGCGACGGCCGAAAAGAACGGCCTCACGCCCATCGCCCGCGTCGTCGGCATGGCCGCCGCCGGTGTCGCGCCCCGTGTCATGGGGATTGGGCCGGTTCCCGCCACCCGCAAAGTGCTCGCGCGGACCGGACTCACCATCGAACAGATGGATGTGATAGAATTGAACGAAGCCTTCGCAAGCCAGGGTCTCGCGACACTGCGCGAACTGGGTGTCGCGGATGACGCGCCCCATGTGAACGCCAATGGCGGCGCGATCGCACTTGGCCACCCGCTCGGCATGTCCGGCGCGCGCCTTGTGCTGACCGCCGCCTATCAACTGAAACGCACCGGCGGGCGCTATGCCCTCTGCACCATGTGTGTCGGTGTCGGTCAGGGTGCGGCCCTGATCCTCGAACGCGTCTAAAACAGGGAGGAGCCTGTCATGTATGCACAAATGGTCAAATCCACCGGCTCGGGTGTCAAATCCCGCGACGAGATGAGC
This sequence comes from Shimia aestuarii, assembly GCF_022814865.1. GTDB lineage: Bacteria > Pseudomonadota > Alphaproteobacteria > Rhodobacterales > Rhodobacteraceae > Shimia > Shimia aestuarii_A. The sequence continues at coordinate 193,122 of NZ_JAKVRD010000001.1, forward strand.
GACGAAGAACGCGCCTTTCAGGACAAGGTCGACGCCGATATCAAGATCGAGCCGCGCGACTGGATGCCCGAGGGCTATCGCAAGACGCTGATCCGTCAGATCGGTCAGCACGCCCACTCCGAAATCGTCGGACAGCTTCCCGAAGGCAACTGGATCACCCGCGCGCCGACACTCGAGCGCAAGATGATCCTCCTCGCCAAGGTGCAGGACGAGGCCGGCCACGGTCTCTACCTCTACTGCGCCGCTGAAACCCTCGGCGTGACCCGCGACGACCTCACCGAACAGCTTTTGTCGGGCAAGATGAAGTATTCCTCGATCTTCAACTACCCGACCCTGAACTGGGCCGATATCGGCGCCGTGGGGTGGCTCGTCGATGGCGCCGCGATCATGAACCAGGTGCCGCTTCAGCGAACGTCCTACGGTCCCTATAGCCGCGCCATGATCCGCATCTGCAAGGAAGAGAGCTTCCACCAGCGTCAGGGCTACGACATCATGATGAAGATGGCCCAAGGCTCCGAAGCCCAGAAGAAGATGGCGCAGGATGCGCTCAACCGCTTCTGGTATCCCTCGCTGATGATGTTCGGCCCGTCGGACGCCGAAAGCGTCCACTCGGCCCAATCGATGGCGTGGAAAATCAAGATCAACACCAACGATGAGCTGCGCCAGAAGTTCGTCGATCAGACCGTGCCGCAGGCCGAATACCTTGGCCTCACGATCCCGGACGAAAACCTGAAATGGAACGAGGAAAAGGGCGGCTACGATTTCTCCGAGCCGGACTGGACAGAGTTCTTCGAGGTCCTCAAGGGCAATGGCCCCTGCAACAAGGAACGCCTCGGTGACCGGGTGAAGGCATGGGAAGACGGCGCATGGGTCCGTGACGGCCTGCTCGCCCACGCCGAAAAGAAAGCCGCGCGCAAAGTCGCCGCAGAGTAAACGCCGCATCCACGCGCGCGAACCAAGCCGCTCATCGCCTGTCCGGGTCGCCACGAACCCAAGCCCCGCACAGGCATGACGAGCACCGCAAGGAAAAGGGAAGAGACATGAAAAACGAATGGCCCCTTTGGGAAATCTTCATCCGTGGCCAACACGGCATGAGCCACCGCCACGTCGGCTCGCTGCACGCACCCGACGCCGAGATGGCGATCAAGAACGCCCGCGACGTCTATACCCGTCGCAACGAAGGCGTCTCGATTTGGGTCGTCGAGGCCCGCCATATCGCGGCCACCGTGCCGGGCGAAAAGGGCCCGCTCTTTGAGCCCTCCGAGAGCAAGGTCTATCGCCACCCGACCTTCTTCGACATTCCCGATGAAGTGGGGCACATGTGATGGCTGCCGAAAAGAACCTCCTTCTGGAATTCCTGCTGCGGCAGGGCGACAACGCGCTGATCCTCGGGCATCGTGTGTCCGAATGGTGTGGCCATGCGCCGGTGCTCGAAGAAGACATCGCGCTCGCCAATACCGCGCTGGACCTCATCGGCCAGACCCAGATGTGGCTCGGCTATGCCGCCGAGGTGCAGGGCGAAGGCAAGACGGCGGACGATCTCGCCTTCCTGCGCGACGCTTGGGATTTCCGCAACGTGCTCTTGACCGAACTGCCCAATGGCGACTTCGGCCAGACCCTGATGCGCCAGTTCCTCTTTGATGCGTTCCAGTCGGTCTACCTCGCCCGCCTGCTCGGCTCGTCGGACGAGACCGTTGCCGCCATCGCCGCCAAGGCGTCGAAAGAGGTCGCCTATCACGTGGAACGCTCCGCCGATACCGTCGTCGGCCTTGGCGACGGCACCGAGGAAAGCCATGCCCGCATGCAGGCCGCGCTCGACTACCTCTGGCCCTATGTCGGCGAGATGTTCGAAAGCGATGCGGTCGATACCGCCATGGCCGAGTCCGGTGTCGCCCCCGACCCCGCGACCCTGCGCGAAGAGTATGACGCGCTGGTCACTCGTGTGCTGACCGACGCCACGCTGACCATTCCCGAAAGCCGTTTCGCCCACAAAGGCGGACGCACGGGCCAGAGCCATACCGAACATCTCGGGCATCTTCTGACGACGATGCAATGGCTGCAGCGCGCCTATCCGGGCAACACCTGGTAGGCACCGCGCCCCCGCCGCCCAAGGAGCAAGGACATGACCCAGCCAAGCATCGAACAGGTCTGGGAGTGGCTCGGAGCCATTCCCGACCCCGAGATCCCGGTCATCACATTGGTCGATCTCGGCATCATCCGCGATGTCGCCTTTCATGGCGAAACCTGCGTCGTCTCGGTCACGCCGACCTATTCCGGCTGCCCCGCGACCTCGATGATCAATGTCGATATCGAGACCTGCCTGCGCGATCACGGGCTGAACAAGATCGAGCTCAAACAACAGCTGAGCCCCGCCTGGACCACGGACTGGATGTCCGACAAGGCCCGCGCCGCGCTCGAGGAATACGGCATTGCCCCGCCCCAGGCCAAAGGCACGCCCGCCCGCTGCCCGCGCTGCGGCGGTGATCATATCGAGAAGCTGAGCCAATTCGGATCGACCCCCTGCAAGGCGCAATGGCGCTGCAAGGACTGTCTCGAGCCGTTTGAATATTTCAAGTGCATATAGGGAGGAGACCCGATGGCACGTTTCCATGAACTGGAAGTCACCGACATCCACAAGACGATCCGCGACGCCGTTGTCGTGACCCTCAAGCCGACCAATGGCGCGGCGACCGAATTCGACTTCACCCAAGGCCAATACCTGACCTTCCGCCGCGATTTCGACGGCGAAGAACTGCGCCGCTCCTATTCGATTTGCGCCGGCAAAGGCGAAGGCATCCTTCAGGTCGGCATCAAGCGCGTCGATGGCGGCGCCTTCTCGACTTGGGCCAATGAAGACCTCAAGATCGGCGACCGGATCGAGGCCATGCCCCCGATGGGTGGCTTCTTTACCCCGCTCGACGCCGCGCAGGAGAAACAATATCTCGGCTTTGCCGGTGGGTCCGGCATCACCCCGGTGCTCTCGCTCATCAAGACCACCCTCACGCTCGAGCCGAGATCGACCTTCACCCTCGTCTACGCCAACAAGGCGGTGAACACGATCATGTTCCGCGAAGAAATCGAAGACCTCAAGAACACCCATATGGGCCGGTTCAACGTCATCCACGTCCTCGAGTCCGACGCCCAGGAAATCGACCTCTTCACCGGTCTCGTGACCGAAGAGAAATGCGCCGACCTATTCAAGACCGGCTGGATCGACATCGACCACGTTGACACTGCCTTCATCTGTGGCCCCGAGCCGATGATGCTCGGAATCGCCTCCGCCCTGCGCAATGCGGGCCTCGACGACTCCCGGATCAAGTTCGAGCTTTTCGCCTCGTCGCAACCGGGCCGGGCCAAGCGCAAGGCCGTCTCCAAGGACGCCGCCGCCGGGGCCAATCAGGCCAGCGCCGCGATTACCCTTGATGGCTCGACCCAGACCATCGAGATGCCCAAGGATATGTCCATTCTCGATGCCGCGCTCTCGAACAACATGGACGCGCCCTACGCCTGTAAGGCCGGGGTCTGTTCCACCTGTCGCTGCCGCGTGATCGAGGGCGAGGTCGAGATGATGACCAACCACGCCCTCGAGGACTACGAGGTTGAAAAGGGCTACGTGCTCTCCTGCCAATCCTACCCGGTGACGGACAAGCTCGTCATCGACTACGACCAGTAAGGAGGACAGAGCCATGGCTGACGACATGTCGATCGAAAACTACCTCGCCCAAGGCGGGGTTCTCACCAACCCCTCTAACGTGCCGCCGCGCTACCGGGGCGAGTTGATGAAACTGATGGCGAGCTTCGTGGATTCCTCTCTCGCAGGGGCCGCTGGCTTTGCCGATATCATCAATGAGGGTCCGGGCATCAAAGAACGCATCGCCGCCGCGCGCATCGTGCTTGAAAAGACCGACAATGCCGACAAGGTGCTCTCGATCATGGGGGAGTTCGGCGCCGATACCGCCCGCTACGCAACGCATCACCCGTGGACCGCGCGCCTCGCACGCGACGCCGACATCGGCACAACGCGGACCGAACAAGACATGCGCCTCGCGGTGTTCAACTACCCGCTCGCGGGCTGGTCGGATGCGGTGGTGATGAACCTACTGATGGGCCGCGCCGTCACCGTGCAACTGACCGAGCTGTGCCGCGTCTCCTATCAGCCGCTCGCCGAAGCCTTCCGCGCGATCCAACCGGTGGAACGCCATCATGCGGAACTCGCCGAAGAAGGCGTCGCCAAACTTCTTGAAACCGAAGAGAGCACCACGCTGCAAGCCTCGGTCAACTATTGGATGCCGCGCGTGGCCGCCTCTTTCGGCGCCGCGGAATCGACAAAGGCAGAGATGCTCGCCGCGATGGGGCTGCGCCACGAAAGCAACGCCACGCTGAAAGCACGCTGGAGCGCGGAAACCGGCGCCTGCCTCGAAAAGCTGGGCCTGAGCGCCGCCTGAAATCGCGATGGGATGCGGGTCAAAGGCCCCATCCCTTGCTTTTTTGCAACGCGCCCTGTCCGCAAAGGTCTGGCGAAACGCGATTCCGCATTGACTTTGCAGCCCGTCTCGGGCCATTCACCTCTCGTTCTGGTCGGGCTGTTCAGCAGCCCGTGAAAAGGGAACGAGGTGCGCCGCGACCCGCGGCAAACCCTCGACTGCCCCCGCAACTGTAAGCGGCGAGCGACCTCGGACAATGCCACTGTTCTCCTTAGGAGAGGATGGGAAGGCCCGAGCCAGCTTTGACCCGCAAGTCAGGAGACCTGCCAGAATGTTCACCCTGTCCGGACGCGGGGCGCGTTCAGACAACGGACCTTCCGTCGTGGTGGCACTTCTCACCGTCGCGGGAGGGCCACGTCCTTCCTCAAGACATCTTGCATCAAACGGGCATCACCCGAATGAAGGACAGACACATGAAACGGACGCTCCTGGCCTCCGCCGCCCTCGCGGCCCTCGCCACAGGCCTTACAACCCAAACCGCATGGGCCGAAGAGGTCTATGACCTCGACGAGATCCTCCTCTCCCCAAGCCTCGCCCCTGTCGAGGCTGCCCGCACCGGCGCGACGGTCGAAATCATCGACGAGGAAGACCTCGAAGATGCCGATACAACCCTGATCCAGACCCTGTCTCGTGAACCGGGCGTGTCCTTCTCGGCAAACGGTGGCGTCGGCACCAACACCACGATCCGCCTGCGCGGCCTCGATAGCAAATATATCGGCGTGCGCATCGACGGCATCGACGTGAGCGATCCGACCTCAACCCAGAACGCCTTCAACTTCGGTGGCCTGACAAGCGCAGGCATCGGCCGCATCGAGGTTCTCAAAGGCTCGCAATCGGCGATCCACGGCTCCGAAGCCATCGCTGGTGTGATCAACATCACCTCCAAACGCCCGACCAAGCTTGGCTTCTCCGGCTCTGTCGGCGGTGAGGTCGGCAGCTTCGGCACCGTGTCGAGCGATTTCACCACCGCCTACATGAACGATCGCGCCGAAATCTCCTTCACCCTGTCGCGTTTCCATACCGAAGGTATCTCCGCAACCGCGGGCGACCCCGAGAAGGACGGCTTCGATCAGACCATGGCGAACTTCAATTCGCGCTTCGACCTGACCGACACCCTGACCATCGGGGCCTCGGCGCTGTGGCGCGACTACGAAGTCGAAATCGACGGCAGCACCCCGAACAACCTCGGCACCCAGAAAGGCGCGCGCGTCTTTGCCGAGTTCGTGACCGGCGCCGTGACCCACGAACTGAGCTATTCTTACTACAAGACCGACCGCCGCGATCCGGCCAGCGCCTTCACCACCCGCTTCCTCGGGGACCGTGAACAGATCGCCTATCTCGGTTCGGTTGACCTCGGTGCCAATGCAGGCCTGACCTTCGGTCTCGATCACACCGAAGAAACCGCGAGCCTGACAACCGCCGTTCCGGCCACCACCGTCAATACCATCGACACCAACTCGGCCTTTGCCGAACTCATGGTGCAGCCGATGGCGAACCTCGACCTTTCGCTCGCCCTGCGCCGAGACGATCACTCGCTCTTTGGCGGCGCCACGACGGGCCGCGTTGCAGCTGTCTGGCACGTCTCTGACGACCTGCGCCTGCGCGCGGTCTATGGCACCGGCTTCCGCGCGCCGTCGCTCTATGAACTCTATAGCGCATCGGGCAACCCGGCCCTGAAACCGGAAGAAAGCCGCTCCTTCGAGCTTGGTCTTGAGAAAGACTTTGGCCCGGGCAACACGGTCCGCGTCACCGCTTTCCGCACCGATGTCGACGACCTGATCGAGTATTTCGACCCCGATGGCTGGCTCGGCCCGATCCCCGGCGCCTATGCTCAGGTGCCCGGCACCACCTCCTCCAAAGGGATCGAGCTTTCGGGCACCTATGTGATCTCCGACATGCTGTCCTTCTACGGCAACTATACCTTTACCGATGCCGACAACTCCGGCGTGACCCTCGCGCGCGTGCCCAAGCATGACCTGATCCTCGGCCTTGACGCCACCTTCGGCAACGGCTTCACCGGCAATGCCGAGGTGCAGCACGTCGCGGACATCACGCCAAGCATCTACGCCCCCGCGGGCCACAAGGTCGGCGACTACACGCTCGTAAACCTTGGTGTCGGCTATGACATCAACGAGACGGTCAAGGCATATCTGCGCCTCGAGAACGTGCTCGACGAAGACTACGAGACCGCAGGCGGCTTCAATACGCCAGGCCGCGCAGCTTACTTCGGTATCCGTGCGTCTTTCTAAGGTCATATCCCTGCTCGCCGCGCTGGTGCTTTCCAGCGCGGCGGCGCTTGCCGATGCGCCCCGGCGCGTCGTCTCCCTGAACCTGTGCACAGATCAGCTCGCCATGCTGCTCGCCGCTCCGGATCAGCTCAAATCCGTTTCCTACATTGCCCGTGATCCACGCGCCTCCGCCATGCCCGAAGAGGCTGCGCACTACCCGATCAACTATGGCGGTGCGGAAGAGGTCTATCTCCTCAATCCCGACCTCGTGCTCGCCGGCGCTTATACCGCGCGTGCGACCGTCAACATGCTGCGCCGCCTTGGCATTCCCGTCTACATCATGCGCCCCGCCCTGACCCTCGATGAGGTGTCGATCCGCATCACGGAAATGGGCGCAGCCTTGGGTCGTGAAGAGGCCGCCGCCGCGCTGCGCTCGTCTTTCGAAACCGAGCTTGCCGCCCTGCGCATAACCGACGGCCCCCGCCCCCGCGCCGCAATCTACAACGCCAATGGCTGGACACCGGGTGAGAACTCGCTGCCAAGCCAAGTGCTCAAGGCCGCAGGGTTCACTAATGTCGCCACCGAAGCAGGCTTTGCCTATGGCGGGTCAATGCCGTTAGAACTCTTGGTCATGGCCGAACCCGATATCATCATCTCCGCCGCCGCCTATGACGGCCATTCCCGCGCCGAGGACATCCTCACGCACCCCGCCTTGCGCGCCCTCAAAGGGGCCGTCGCCGGGGAACAGGTCGGCGACAACCACTGGATCTGCGGCACACCCCATGTGCTCGACGCCGTGCGCAATCTTTCTGCCGCGCGCCGCGCCCTTCTGGAAGAGGCCAACTGATGCGCCTGTTCCTGATCCTCGCCACGCTCGTCACCGTCCTCTTCGCCGTTTCCCTGACCATCGGCCCCGCCGAAACCGGCGGCCTCCAGAGCCTCGCCGCGCTCCTGACCGGCTCGGACGGCCCGCTGCCGATGGTCATGCGCGAAATCCGCCTGCCCCGTGCCCTGCTTGCAGCGTTGATCGGCGGCGGCCTCGGCATGGCCGGTGCCGCGCTTCAGGGCTATCTGCGCAACCCCCTTGCGGAACCGGGGCTGATCGGCGTCTCTGGCTCTGCCGCTTTCGGCGCAGTGCTCGCGCTTCAGGCCGGGCTCACGGCGACCGCCACGCTTGGCCTGCCGCTGGCCGCGCTTCTTGGCGCAGTCGTGGGCGTGTTCCTCGTCATGGGCCTCGCCGGGGCGCGCGGCGGCTCTCTGACCCTGATCCTCGCGGGCATTGCCATCTCGGCGCTGGCAGGCGCACTGACCTCGCTGGTGCTGAACCTCTCGCCCAACCCCTTCGCCGCCAATGACATCGTGTTCTGGATGATGGGCTCGCTCGCCGACCGCTCCATGACCCACCTCTGGCTCGCCCTGCCCTTTATCGTGATCGGTGCAGGCCTCCTTGCAAGCACGGCGCGCGGCCTCGATGCCCTGACCCTTGGTGAAGACGCCGCCGAAACCCTCGGCCTGAGCCTCTCGCGCCTACGCCTTCTCGTGGTGCTCGGCACCGCCGCCATCGTCGGTGGCGCAACGGCTGTCGCGGGTTCCATCGGCTTCGTCGGCCTCGTCGTGCCCCATATCCTGCGCCCCTTTGTCGGCGCACAGCCCTCGCGCCTGCTCTGGGCTTCGGCGCTCGGCGGCGCAGCGCTCCTGCTTATGGCCGATATTTCCGTGCGCGTGATCCTACCTGACCGCGACCTCAAGCTCGGTGTCGTCACCGCCCTGATCGGGGCCCCGCTCTTCCTGCACCTGATCTTCAAGACCCGGAGGGAACTGCCATGACCCTCCTCTCCCTGACCGATCTCGCCGTGACCCTGCGCAACCGTCCGGTCTTTTCCGGCGTTTCGCTGACGATTGGCGAAGGCGAACTGGTTGGCCTCATCGGTCCCAACGGTGCCGGGAAAACAACCCTGATGCGCTCCGCCCTCGGCCTCCTGCCGATCCAATCGGGCCAAAGCTCCCTCGCCGCGATGTCCACAGCCGACCGCGCCCGCGCCGTCGCTTGGATGCCGCAAGCGCGCGAGATCGCCTGGCCCGTGCCGGTGGAACGTCTCGTCGCGCTTGGCCGCCTGCCCTACCTGCCAATCTCCGGCAAGATCCCCCCGGCGGATCAGGAAAAGATCGACGCCGCCATTGCCTATCTCGGCCTTGAAGAGTTCCGCGCCCGCGCCGCCTCGCGCCTCTCGGGAGGGGAACAGGCCCGCGCCCTGATCGCCCGCGCCATTGCGCAGGACACACCGCTCCTGATGACCGACGAACCCATCGCAGGCCTCGACCCCGCGCACCAGATCGCCACGATGCAGGTCTTTGCCGACCTAGCACGCCATGGCCGCTCGACCCTCGTGTCGCTGCATGACCTCGGCCTCGCCGCGCGCCACTGTACCCGCCTTGTCCTTCTTGCTGAGGGCGGAATCCTCGCCGACGGTGCGCCCGAGGACGTTCTGACAGACGCCCTTCTCGCCCGCGCCTTCGGCGTCACGGCATGGCACCAACAGACGTCCTCCGGCCCGGTCTTTCAGCCGCTCGAGGTGATTTGATGCCCACCCTGTCGCGCCCCTGGTTGGCCTTCGACCTTGGCGAAGAGATGCGTGTTCTGAGTTGGGCCGTGCATCGCCCCGGCTTCGTGACCGCCTCGCGCATCCTCTGGCGCGAAGTGCACGAGGACGACCTGCCAAGGGATCTCGATGCCGAAACATGGCTCGCCTCCGAACTCGCCGCGCGCGGTGCCTCGGACGCGGTTGCCTTCCTGACCTCCCGCGACCTCGCCCGGCATCACTGTAAGACCGCCCGTGTCGAGGATGTGACCGCCGACGCCATCATCACCATCGGCCTCTCCAACGCCGAACGAGTCGGTAGTCGTGAGGACTATACCGGCCGCGATTGGGGCAAGGATTGGGGCACCATCAACATCGCCCTGCGCGTCGATCAGCCCCTTTCCGACATCGGTCTCCTCGAAGCAATGAGCGTCGCCACCGAAGCCCGCACCGCCGCCGTGCACGATCTTGGCCACCGTGTCGCCACCGGCATCGCGACCGGGACAGGCACCGACTGCATCGCCGTTGCCGCTCCGCCGGGTCACATGCCCTATGCTGGCAAACACACCGCCCTCGGAGAAGCCATCGGCAAGGCGACCTACGACGCGGTGCTCGAAGGTGCGCGCCAATGGCTCATCGACGACACAGAACGCCGCAGCCGCGCAAGCTGAAGCCGGTTTCTTGCAAAAGAGAACGGGCCGAAATCTGTTTCAGATTTCGACCCGCTCCCGATTTCCGCACCACCGCGATACAGACGCAATACCGACGTGATACCGACGTTGGTTTTCAGAGCGCTTTCAGCCCCCCAAGCGTCAGGTTCACAACCAGCGTCGCATAGGATTCCCGCGCTTCGCTGCCCGCGCCGCTGTTCCACATGTAGTACCAGTTGAGCATCCCAAAGACCGACATGGTCGTCGCCCGAAGGGTCTCTCGCTTCCCGTCAAAAACCTCTGGCGCAGCCGCGCAAATGATGGCTTCGACGAATTTGACAAGGTCGCGCTGATAGCCCCGCAAGAGCTGCTGTTGATCCTCCGGCAGGGCCGACATGGCGCCGATCTGAACTTGATGTTCATAGTCCGCGCCTTGATAGGCCATGAGGATTTCCGCGACCACCGCCCGCAGCTGCGCCTCTTCGGACAAGTCACTGATCTCAATGTGACAAATCCGGTCCCGAAGCTCCCGAAGGTAGGTCTCGAGCAGGTCGAACAGAAGCGCATCCTTGCTGTCATAGTAGTGGTAGATATTGGCCTTGGAGATGCCGCACTCCCGCGCCAGCAGGGCCATGGACGCGCGATCAAACCCCTGCGTGGCAAAGACTTTTGCCGCGCTCTTGAGGATTTGATCACGCTTCTGATCGTGGTCTTTTGCTATCGTGCGGGCCAAATCCTACTCCTTGTCGCGGTTGTCGACGACGCGCACCGCCTTGCCTTGCGAGCGCGCCACATCGCCGGGATCACCGACGATAACCTCGGTCGAAACCCCGACCATGTCCTTGATATGCTTGGTCAACATCCGCGCCGCCGCCGTCTTCGACAGGTTGTCCGCCGCATCCGCATTGGCCTCCACATAGACCCGCATCGCATCCATCCGACCGGACTTGTAGAGCTCGATCTGGAAATGCGGCGCGAGGCCACCCGTGGCCATGACCTGTTCTTCGATCTGGGTCGGAAAGACGTTGACGCCACGCAGGATGATCATGTCGTCGCTGCGCCCGGTGATCTTTTCCATCCGCCGCATCGACCGCGCCGACCCGGGCAATAGCCGCGTCAGATCGCGCGTGCGATAGCGGATCATCGGCATCCCTTCCTTGGTCAGCGTGGTGAACACCAATTCGCCCTCTTCGCCTTCTTCCACGACCTCGCCGGTCGCCGGGTTGATGATCTCCGGGTAGAAATGGTCTTCCCAGATATGAAGCCCGTCTTTGGTCTCGACGCATTCATTCGCGACACCCGGCCCGATGATCTCGGAAAGGCCATAGATATCAACGGCGTGCATGTCAAAGGCGTCTTCGACCTCCTTGCGCATCGCGTTGGTCCACGGCTCTGCCCCAAAGACCCCAACCGAAAGCGACGAGGCCCGCGGATCAAGGCCCGCCTTGTGGAACTGCTCAAGGATGTTGAGCATGTAGGAGGGCGTCACCATGATCCCGTCCGGCTGAAAATCCTGAATAAGGTTGACCTGTTTCTCGGTCTGCCCGCCGCCCATCGGCACGACCATCGCGCCAAGCCGCTCGATCCCGTAATGCGCGCCAAGGCCGCCGGTGAAGAGACCATAGCCATAGGCGTTATGCACGGTATCGCCCGCCCGAAGCCCCGAGGCCCGCAGGCTCCGCGCAAGAACATCTGCCCACATCGAAATATCGTTCGCCGTATAGCCGACAACCGTCGGCTTGCCCGTCGTCCCCGACGAGGCATGCACCCGCACGATCTTCTCTTTCGGCACCGCGAAAAGGCCAAACGGGTAGTTGTCGCGCAGGTCGTTCTTATAGGTGAACGGGAATTTCGCGAGGTCTTTCAACTCCTTGAAGTCATCCGGATGCACCCCGGCCTCGTCGAACCGCTGCCGATACATCGGCACGTTCTCATAGGCATGGCGCAGCGACCACTTGAGCCGGTCGAGCTGAAGCTTGCGGATTTCGTCGATCGACGCGGTTTCGATCGGATCAAGGTCTCCCGGTTTCGGGCTCAGGTCTTTCATGTCGTCCTCCTCGACAACTATTCTTCGAAAAGCTGGCCTTTGATCGCGCGGGACATACCCCGAAACTCCGCGATCACTGTGCCGCTCTGATTGGTCACTTTCACATCGTAAATTCCGCTGCGCCCGGTAAGGCTCAGCTCGGTTGCCTCTGCCCGAAGACGGTCTCCCAACCGGCCCGGCGCGAGGTAGCTGACGATATTGTGCTGCGCGACAGTCGCCTGATTGCGGCTGTTGCAGGCAAAGGCAAAGGCACTATCGGCAAGCATGAAGGTCACCCCCCCGTGGCAAATCCCATGCCCGTTGCAATGGTGTTTCTCGACGCTCATCTCGAGCGTCGCGGTGCCCTCATCGACCGAGGTGATCTCGAACCCCGCCCATTGCGAGGCATTGTCATCCGCCCACATGGCGGCAGCGGAATTTTCCGCGCGCTCCTTTGGCGTCATCGTCATTTCCCCTTGAACTCTGGTGCGCGCTTTTCAAGGAATGCCGCGACGCCCTCCGCGTAATCCGCGCTTTCACCGCAAGTCTTCATCGCGTCGGCTTCCATCTCGAGGTGATCCTCAAGCGTATCGACCGCTGCGGCCTGAATGCATGCCTTGCTAAGCCCAAGGCCAAGCGTCGGCCCGGCGGCAAGCCGCGCCGTGAGCGCGCGCGCCTCCTCCATCAGCGTCTCATCCGGCAGCGCTTTCCAGATCAGGCCCCAATCCTCGGCTTTCTGCGCGCTGATTGGCTCGGCGGTAAAGGCAAGCCCCTTGGCCCGCGCTTCGCCAAGAAGCCGGGGCAGGTGCCAACTTCCGCCCGTATCCGGGATCAGGCCGACCTTAGAGAAGGACTGAATGAACTTCGCGCTCTCGGCGGCCAAAACCATGTCACACGCCAGCGCGATATTCGCCCCGGCCCCCGCCGCCACGCCGTTCACGGCACAGATCACCGGGAACTCAAGCGACCTGATAAGCCGCACCAGCGGCGCATAGAAGGTCCGCACAGTGTGCCCGAGGTCCGGCGCGCCTTTCGACGGGTCACGGTCCCCAAGATCTTGGCCCGCGCAGAACCCGCGCCCCGCCCCTGTCAGAAGAATCGCCCGCGCGCCATTGTCCCGCGCCGCTTCGATGGCAGCGCGCAGCGCGCCATGCATTTCGTCATTGAACGAATTGAGCCGGTCCGGACGGTTGAGTGTAATTTCAACCCAATCCCCATGCTCCTCGATGCGTATCGTCTCGCTCACCCTGTCCTCCCAAAACGATGATCTGAGACTCATCTTGCATAAACCGAACGGTTGGTCAATAAATAGCATCAACCACTCACACCGGCCTTTCTGGAGGAGAAAGACGATGACCATCGAACAGATTTCGAGCTTTGCCGCCGGGCAATGGATTGCCCCCGGCTCTGGTGCGCGCACCATTCATAGCGCCATCACTGGCGCGCCCTTTGCTTCTGCTGGCAATGAGGCGCTCGACGTACAGGCCATGCTCGACCATGCCCGCAACGTCGGCGGCCCCGCCCTGCGTGCGCTCGGGTTTCACGACCGCGCCCGCATGCTCAAGGCCCTCGCGGCCCATCTCGGTGCGCATAAACAAGCGCTCTATGACCTCTCCTTCAGCACCGGCGCGACCCAAAGCGATCACCTGATCGACATCGACGGCGGCATCGGCACGCTCTTCGTCTTCGCCTCCAAGGGGCGCCGCGAAATGCCTGACGGACAGGTCTATGTCGATGGCGACGTGGAACAGCTTTCGCGCAACGGCACCTTCCTTGGCCAGCATATCTGCACCCCCCTGCATGGCGTCGCGGTGCATATCAACGCCTTCAACTTCCCGGTCTGGGGGATGCTCGAGAAACTCGCCCCGACGATTCTCGCGGGCGTTCCGGCGATCGTGAAACCGGCGACCAATTCCTGCTACGTGACCGAACTCGCGGTGAAACTGATGCTCGACTCGGGCATCCTGCCGGAGGGCGCGCTGCAACTGGTGACGGGCGGCCTTGGCGACATGCTCGATCGCCTGACCTGTCAGGACGTGGTGAGCTTTACCGGCTCCGCTGACACCGCCCTCAAACTGCGTCGGAACCCGCATATCCTTGAGAACTCGGTCCGTTTCGTTGCGGAGCAGGATAGCCTCAACGCCTCGATCCTCGGCCCCGACGCCGGCCCCGGCACGCCGGAATTCGATCTCTTCGTGAAAGAGGTCCAGCGCGAAATGACCGCCAAGGCCGGGCAGAAATGCACCGCCATTCGCCGTATCATCGCGCCGGAAAATACCGTCCCCGCCGTGATCGAAGCCCTTTCCGCGCGCCTCGCCAAGACCACCATCGGCGATCCCCGCCTCGAATCGACCCGCATGGGCGCGCTGGTCTCGCTGGATCAGAAACGCGACGTGCTCGCCAAGGCCGCCCTCATCGGCCAAGAGGCGGAACGCGTCTTCGGTGACCCCGAGAATTTCGCCGTCGAAGGCGCAGATCGCGACGCCGGTGCCTTCCTGCCGCCAATGCTCTTCCATTGTGCCGACCCAGACCGCGCCACACATGTGCATGACACCGAAGCCTTCGGCCCGGTCTCGACCGTGATGGGCTACCGTGACCTCGAACACGCCATCGCACTGGCCAATCGCGGCGAAGGCTCGCTTGTCGCCTCGGTCATCACCCATGATCCGACCGTCGCCCGCGAAGTCGCCCTTGGCGCAGGGGCGTTCCACGGTCGCCTCTATTTCAACAACCGCGATTCTATGAAGGAATCGACAGGCCACGGCTCGCCCCTGCCGCACATGGTGCATGGCGGCCCCGGTCGCGCCGGTGGTGGCGAGGAAATGGGCGGCGTGCGTGGCGTCATGCACTACATGCAGCGCACCGCCATCCAAGGCTCTCCCGATATCCTCTCGGCCATTGCCGACGTCTGGGTGCCAGAGGCGCAGGAGATCAAGGCCGAGGCCCATCCCTTCACCCGCCGCTTCCACGACCTCTCCATTGGCGAGACGATCCACACCGATCCGCGCACCGTCAGCCTCGAAGATATTGAGCATTTCGCCGAGTTCACCGGCGATACCTTCTACGCCCATACCGACGAAGACGCGGCCAAGCGCAACCCGTTCTTCCCGGGCCGCGTGGCGCATGGCTACCTGCTCCTGTCCTTCGCTGCCGGTCTCTTTGTAGAGCCGAACGAAGGCCCGGTCCTCGCCAATACCGGCCTCGACAACCTGCGTTTCATGAAGCCCGTTTCGGCGGGCGATGCGATCAAGGTTCGCCTCACGGTCAAGAAGAAGACCCGCCGCAATGACGAGTATGGCGAGGTGCGCTGGCACGTCACCCTCACCAATCAGGACGACGAGAAGGTCGCGGAGTATGAACTCCTGACCATGAACGCCTATTGATCCCGCCTGCGGCACCCTCGCGCGAGAGGGTGCCGCATGGCCAAACCCTTTCGCGCCAAGTATAATCCACCCATGCGCGACAGTTCCGAGACATGGTTCGACAAGAGCCTCGATATCCTGACCTACAACCGCAACCAGATGGTCTGGTCCATCTTGGTAACGATCTTTGGCGATCTGGCGCGTCGCCCCGGCGACCGCATCAGCGGCTCGCTTCTGTCTCGCCTGACCGAGCCAATGGGGATCAAGCCCGAGGCCGTGCGCGTCGCGCTTCATCGGTTGCGCAATGACGGCTGGATTGCCTCCGAGCGTCAGGGCCGCACGAGCCGCTATAGCCTGACCGCTCACGGCCTGACCGAAAGCGACGCCGCAAGCCCGCGCATCTATGCCGAAACCCACCACGCCGAGGAGGCTGGCCCATGGCACCTCTTGCTTGGCGAGCCCGGCCCCGCCGCGCAACGAAGCGAGGCCGAGAGGGTCTGGCGCGGTCGCGGCTACGTCCCGGTCGCGCCCGGCGCCTACCTCGCGCGCGGCGCCGCCCCCTCGGACGCCCCCGACTTCCTCGTGATCGAAGGCCTACCGCAACAGGTGCCGGACTGGCTCCGTGACAAGATCGGCCCGCCCGACCTCGCCGCCGCCTACCAAGCGCTGGAAACGGCCCTCGACGCTGCACTTCCGCAGATCACCAAGCCAGCGCAGATCTCACCATTGGAGACAGCGATCTTGCGGGTGGTGATCGTGCACAATTGGCGCCGCGCCTTGCTCGCACATCCTGACCTGCCCGCGATGTTCTTCCCGGCGCATTGGCGCGGCGCAGCCTGTCGCGACAAGGTCATGACCGCGCTCGCAGCCCTACCGCGCCCTGCGCTCGATCGCTTGGAAGAGACGCAAAGAAACGGCTAAGGCATGTCTGGGAAAATGGCTCGGATCAGGCGCCGTGGTCTTTTTCAAGATCAAGTTCGGTCAACTCGGCCAGAAGCTCGATCAGGATTTCATGTCGCTCCGCCCCAAGACGCTCGCGCATATCGGTGAGGATGCGGCGGCTCGTCGCCATGTTCGCGTCGATGATATTGCGGCCATCCACTGTGATGTCGATCACCTGTCGACGCCGATCATGATCATCCCGCCGACGTGACACGAGGCCTTTTTCCTCAAGCTTCTGCAGGATTCGCGTCAGGCTCGGGAGCAATAGCACAGCTCGCGAGGCGATGGTCGTCGGATCGAGCGGCCCTTCCTCGTCAAGCACACGCAACACCCGCCATTGCTGTTCTGTCACCCCGGCATCGGCCAGCATCCCGCGGATCGGCATCATAACGCGCTCGCGGGCGCGCAGAAGGGCAATGGGCAAAGACCGGTTTGTAAGGGTCTTGGATTGTGTCGTCGTCATGCGATATTCATGCACCGCAACCCCTCAGAGGGCAACAAAAAGCGACCAATCCGCCGCCGAGCGCGCGCAAGAGCCGCACCTATCGGGCGCAATAGGTAGCAAAGACAGGAGAGCAGTGATGAAATGGAGCGAATTCGCCACCTGGGGCGCCCGGATTTCCGACTGGGCGCGCCAGTATCACGAGACACTGCGCGACCGGCCCGTGCGGGCTCAGGTCGCCCCCGGCGACATCCTTGCCCAGCTCCCCGCGACCCCGCCGAAGAAAGGCGGCGCGATGGAAGAGGTCTTTGCCGATTTCGAACGCATCGTCATGCCCGGCCTGACCCATTGGCAACATCCCCGCTTCTTTGCCTATTTCCCCGCGAACGCGACCCCACCCTCGATGCTTGCCGATTACCTCGCGACCGTGATCGCGCCGCAATGCATGCTGTGGCAGACCTCTCCAGCGGCGACCGAGATGGAAACCCGCATGCTCGAATGGCTGCGCGACGGGATCGGCCTCGCGCCGCATTTCACCGGCGTCATTCAGGACAGCGCCTCGACCGCAACACTCGCCGCCGTGCTGACGATGCGCGAACGCGCCCTCGGCTGGCAAGGCAATGAGACGGGCCTCTCGGGTCTCGACACACTCCGGGTCTATTGCTCGGACGAAGTCCATACTTCGATCGACCGCGCGATCTGGATCTCCGGCATCGGGGCCGCCAACCTACGCCGCATCCCAACCACCGGCCCAACCCGCGCCATGGACGTCGCCGCGCTCGACGCCGCCATTGCCGAGGACATTGCCGCTGGTCTCAAACCTGCCGGCATCATCGCCTGTGTCGGCGGCACAGGCACCGGCGCTTGCGACGACATTTCCGCGACCTGCGATGTGGCCGCAAAATACGACCTCTATACCCATGTCGATGCCGCTTGGGCCGGGGCGGCTATGATCTGCCCCGAGTTCCGCACACTTTGGAACGGGGTCGACAAAGCGGATTCGGTCGTCTTCAACCCACATAAATGGCTCGGGATGCAGTTCGACTGCTCCGCGCATTTCGTCCGCAATCCCGAAGACCTCGTGCGCACGCTGGCGATCAAGCCGGAGTACCTCAAGACGCACGGCCATGACGGGATTATCAACTACTCGGAATGGTCTGTGCCCCTTGGTCGCCGTTTTCGGGCGCTGAAGATCTGGTTCGTGCTGCGCACATACGGTCTCGAAGGGTTGCAGGTGATGATCCGCAACCATGTGACATGGGCCGAAGAGCTTCACACCCGCCTCGCCGCCGAACCCGATTTCGAGATCGTGACCGCGCCTGTCCTGTCGCTCTTCACCTTCCGCTATGCCCCCAAGGGCGCGGGCGACCTTGACGCACTGAACCAACGGCTCGTCGATGCGATCAACGATGACGGACGCATTTACCTGACCCAGACACGCGTTGGTGGCGCCCTTGTGATCCGCTTTCAGGCAGGTCAGGTCGACGCCACGAAAGAGGATATCGACTCGGCCTTTGACGTCATCTGTGAGATCGCGCGCAACATGGCCTGAAAGGACGCATATCCGATATAGGTATTTTCACTCAATTGACCGATTAGCCCCCTGCCTCCTACTGTTTTGACAATGCATAAAGGGCCAAATCCGGCCCCGGCATAAGGGAGGAAATCAAATGAAGAAGATGCTGCTCGGCGGCATGGTCTCGGCGCTTGCCATGACCAGTGCGGCCTTTGCCGATATCAAGATCGCTCATGTCTATGGCAAGACCGGCCCCTACGAGGCCTACGCCAAGCAAAGCCATGACGGTCTCATGCTCGGTCTCGAATACGCGACCGGCGGCACCATGGAGATCAACGGCGAAAAGATCGTCGTGATCGAAAAAGACACCCAGCTGAAGCCCGACAACGGCAAGGCGCTCCTCGAAGAGGCCTATGGCGATGACGAGGTCGATCTCGCAATCGGTCCGGTAAGCTCGGGCGTGGCCCTCGCCATGCTGCCCGTGGCCGAGGAATACGAGAAGATCCTGATCGTCGAGCCCGCCGTGGCCGACTCGATCACTGGTGATAACTGGAACCGCTACATCTTCCGCACGGGCCGCAACTCGTCGCAAGACGCCGTCTCCAACGCCATCGCCCTGAGCAGCGGCGGCGCACATATCGCCACGCTGGCGCAGGATTATGCCTTTGGCCGCGACGGCATCGCCGCGTTCAAGGAAGCGCTTGAAAGCGTCGGTTCCTCGGTGACGCACGAAGAATACGCGCCCACCGACACCACCGACTTCACCGCCGCAGCCGAGCGTATCTTCAACGCCATGAAGGATCTCGACGGGCCGAAAAAGCTCTTCATCATCTGGGCCGGTGGCGGCAACCCGATGGGCAAGATCAACGCGATGGACCCGTCCCGCTTTGGCATCGAGATCGCAACCGGGGGCAACATCCTCGCCGCGATGAAGGCCTACAAGGACTTCCCCGGCATGGAAGGCGCGACCTACTACTACTATGAGATCCCGCAAAACCCGATCAACGACTGGCTCGTGAAGACGCATTTCGAGCGTTTTGACTCCCCGCCGGATTTCTTCACCGCAGGTGGCATGGCCGCAGGCCTTGCAGCGGTCGAAGCGATCAAGAAAGCGGGCGGCACGGATACCGAAGACCTGATCTCGGCCATGGAAGGCATGGAATGGGAGACCCCGAAGGGCACCATGAAATTCCGCGCCGAGGACCATCAGGCGATGCAATCCATGTATCACTTCAAGATCCGCGTGGATGACGATGTGGAATGGGCGATCCCGGAGCTGGTCAAGGAACTGACCATCGACGAACTGCCGATCCCGATCCGCAATCAGTAAATCCTGACACCATCATGGCCCGGCGGCATCCCTCGCCGCCGGGCTGTTCTTTTCCCGCACGCGGAAACCAAGCCCCATGTCCCATCCCATTCTCGAAACCCGCGACCTGACCGTGCGCTTTGGCGGCCACGTGGCGGTGGATCGCATCTCCTGCCGCTTCAACACCGGTGAACTGACGGCAATCGTTGGCCCGAACGGCGCAGGCAAGACCACCTATTTCAACCTGATCTCGGGCCAGATCCCGGCGAGTCAGGGTTCGGTGACGCTCAATGGCCGCGACATCTCGCGCATGTCCGTCGCCCAGCGCACACACCACGGCATCGGCCGGGCCTTCCAGCTCACGAACCTCTTCCCGAACCTCAATGTTCTGGAAAACGTCCGCCTCGTGATCCAATCCAAGGCCGGGCGTGGTTTCAACATGTTCTCCATGGCCTCAAGCCACGATGACCTCACCATTCCCGCCCTCGAGATCGTCGAGCGCGTCCGCCTGCGCGACCAGGCCGACCAGATCGTCTCCGAACTCTCGCATGGCGACCAACGCAAACTCGAAGTCGCGCTCCTGATTGCGCTCGACCCGCTTGTCTACATGTTCGACGAACCCACCGCCGGGATGAGTGTCGACGAGGCCCCTGTGGTCCTCGACCTTATCGCCGAGTTGAAACACCGCAAAGACCGCTCCATCCTCCTTGTCGAGCACAAGATGGACGTGATCCGCACTCTCGCCGACCGCATCATCGTGCTGCACAACGGCGCCCTCGCCGCCGATGGCGACCCCGCCGAGGTGATCGCCTCCGACGTGGTACAAGAGGCCTATATGGGCAAGGAGCTGACCGATGTCTGACCCGATCCTCAAACTCTCGGGCGTCAACACCAACATCGCCCAGTATCATATCCTGCAAGGCGTCGACCTAGTTGTTCCGCGCGGACAAGTGACGATGCTCCTCGGGCGCAATGGCGTCGGCAAGACGACGACCCTGCGCACGATCATCGGCCACTGGCGCAACCACGCGGGCGAAATCCTCTTTGACGGCGAGGACATCTCGCGCCTGCCGACCCCCGCCATCGCGCGGCTTGGCATTGGCTTCGTGCCCGAGGACATGGGTATTTTCTCGGACCTCACGGTCGAGGAAAACATGGTCCTTGCCGCCGTCTCCGGTCCCATCGACAGCGCACGGTTGGATTGGTTGTTCTCTGTCTTTCCCGCGCTCAAGACCTTCTGGAAGAAGGACGCAGGCACGCTCTCGGGTGGTCAGAAACAGATGCTCACCATCGCCCGCGCGATGATCGAAGAGCGCCGCCTCTACCTCATCGACGAGCCGACCAAGGGCCTCGCGCCCGCGATCATCTCGACCATGGCCCGCGCCCTGCGCGAGTTGAAAGACCAAGGCGCGTCGATCCTCCTCGTGGAACAGAACTTCTCGGTCGCCCGCGCCCTGGGCGACAGCGCCAACGTAATGGACGACGGCCGCATGACATGGTCCGGCGAGATGAAACAACTCGCGACAGATGCCGAACTTCAGGAACGCCTCATGGGCCTCAGCCTGGAGGCGCACCAATGATCCCTGCGTTCCGTCACCTCGCATTCAACCGACAGGAGCCATGCCCATGAGCGCCGCCCCCGATCACACCCCGACCATGGCCGCCGCGAGCCTCTCGCAGCGCCTCGCACCATACGCTCCCGTCTTGTTGGTGGTGGTGCTGATGCTGCTCGGTCTCATCGCCATTCCCTCGACCTCGAGCTGGCTCACGCTGACAGTGTCCGGCCTCGCTATGGGCATGATGATCTTCATCATGGCCTCCGGCCTGACCCTGGTCTTCGGCCTCATGGACGTGATCAACTTCGGCCACGGTGCCTTTGTCTCGGTCGGGGCCTTCGTTGGGGTCTCTTTCCTGCTCCTCTTGGAGAACATGACAGGCGCCCCCTCTCTGGCCCTCAACCTCACCGCCATGATGGTCGCCATCATCGGGGCCATGGCAGCCACGGCCCTCATGGGCTGGGCCTTTGAAAAGGTGATCGTCAAACCCGTCTACGGCCACCACCTCAAACAGATCCTCGTGACCATGGGCGGGCTGATCGTCGTGGAACAGCTCATCATCGTCTTCTGGGGGCCGGAAGAAATCTACATCACCCGCCCCGAAGCCCTCAAAGGCGCCGTGACCTTCTTCGGTGCCGCGCTCGAGAAATACCGCCTCGTCGCCGTCGGCATCGGCGCGGTCGTCTTCCTCGCCATGCGCTGGATCCTGCGCCGCACCAAGATCGGCCTGATCGTGCGGGCTGGCGTCGAGAACGGCGAAATGGTCGAGGCGCTCGGCTATCGCCTGCGTCTCGTCTTTATCGGCGTCTTTCTCGCAGGCTCTGCACTGGCCGGTCTCGGCGGCGTCCTCTGGGGACTCTACCAGGAAGTCATCACCGCCCATATGGGCAACCAATCCATGATCCTGATCTTCATCGTGGTGATCATCGGCGGCCTCGGCTCGGTCGAGGGCTGCTTCATCGGCGCGCTCCTCGTGGGCCTGTTGCAAAACTACGTGGCCTTCCTCGAGCCAAAAGTGGCGCTGATCTCCAATATCGGCCTGATGGTCGCGATCCTGATGTGGCGTCCCATGGGCATGATCCCCGTGGTCAAGGCGAAGTGAGGAAAGACAGATGCTGACCAAACTCCTCTCCGGCGACATGCCCCGAAGCCCCGTCCTCGCGGTGATCCTCATCGCGATCCTCATCGGCCTCGCCTTTGCACCGTTCCTGTTTCCGGGTGTGCGGTCCATCGACACCGCCGCAAGGATCTGTGTCTTTATCGTGCTGGTCGCCTCCTATGACCTGATGCTCGGCTATGGCGGCATCGTGAGCTTCGCCCACACCATGTTCTTCGGCCTCGGCGCCTATGGCGTGGCGCTCGCCTCGACGCATATGGGGCGCGGCTTTGACGCGCTTTTTGTCGGCGCGGTCTCCGGCGCGCTCCTCGCCGCGATCCTCGCCTTCATCATTGGCCTGTTTTCGCTCCGGGTACGGGCAATCTTCTTTGCGATGATTACCCTTGCCGTCGCCTCCGCCGTCGCGGTCCTCGTGTCCCAGCTCTCGGGCCTCACGGGCGGCGAAGATGGCCTCTCCTACAAGATCCCCCGCGAGCTTGGCCCCGCCTTCAAATTCGCCGATGGCGAGCTTTTCGGGGTCAAGATGAACGGCAAGCTACTGAAATACTACCTGATCTTCGGCGGCTCTCTGGTGCTGTTCCTGGTGATGCTGCGCATCGTGCATTCGCCCTTTGGCCGCGTCCTCCTCGCCATCCGCGAGAACGATTTCCGTGCCGAAGCGATCGGCTATCGGGTGGTGCACTACCGCGTCGCCGCAACCTGCCTCTCGGCGGCCATCGCGGCTCTCGCCGGGGCGCTCTACGCGATCTGGCTGCGCTATGTCGGCCCGGATACATCGCTCTCGATGGAGATCATGATCGACATCCTCCTGATGGTGGTGATTGGCGGTATGGGCACGATGTATGGCGCGGTGATCGGCGCGACGATCTTTATCCTCGCCCAGAACTACCTCCAGAATCTCATGGGCACCGCCGCCGACGCGCTTCAGGGGCTGCCGATCCTGCCCGATCTGCTCAATGCCGACCGCTGGCTCCTATGGCTCGGTGTGCTGTTCATTCTCTCGGTCTATTTCTTCCCGACCGGGATCGTCGGACGCTTGCGCAGCGGCAAATGACATCCAAGATTTCTTTTTGGTGAAAATACCTTGGGGGTGAATTGGGCCAGCGGCCCAAGAGGGGGCAACGCCCCCTCCCCCTTGCCTTTCCCCGCGCCATGGGATCATGTCCTGCGCAGGAGGAAACCCGCATGCGCCCAGACCTGATCCTGTTGTGCTTCGCCTATGTGCTGAGCCAGTTTTTCCGTGCCTTCCTGGCGGTTCTGACCAAGGCACTGGAAGCCGATATTGGCACTACGCCCGAAGACCTTGCCTTTGCCTCCGGCATCTGGTTCCTCGTCTTCGCCGCAATGCAGGTTCCCGTAGGCGCCGCGCTCGACAAGATCGGCCCGCGCCGCACCGCGGCCTCGCTCCTGCTTGTGGGCGGGGGCGGCGGCGCGCTCCTTTTTTCGGTCGCGACAACGCCTGCCCATGTCACGCTCGCCATGGGTCTGATCGGGGTCGGCTGCTCCCCCGTTCTCATGGCCTCCTATTACATTTTCGCAACCTCCTACCCCCCTGCCCGGTTTGCGACGCTTGCCGCGCTGATGCTCGGGGTCGGCACCGTCGGCAACCTCGTCGCCTCCTATCCGATGGCGCTTGCGTCCGAACTCATCGGCTGGCGCCTGTCGCTGGTCGGCCTTGCCGCACTATCGTCGCTGACGGCCGTCGGGCTCTACATCCTGATCCGCGATCCCGAACGCGACGCCGCGGCCCAGAAAGGCTCGCTCCTAGATTTGCTAAAGATCCGCGCCCTTTGGTTCATTTTCCCGGTCATGTTCGTGAACTACATGGCCGCCGCTGGTATTCGCGGCCTCTGGATTGGGCCGTATCTGTCGGACACCTTCGCCCTTTCCACCGGCCAGATCGGCACAGCCTCCCTCGTCATGGGGTTGGCGATGATCGCAGGAACCCTCGCCTATGGCCCGGCAGACCGCCTCTTCAAGACCCGCAAATGGGTCGTCTTCGGTGGCAATCTGATCGCGGCCATTGCGCTTTTCTGGCTCGCCTTCGCGCTGTCGGCCTCGGTCTGGCTCTCGGTCGTCCTCATGGCCGCGATCGGCTTTTTCGGGGCGTCTTTCCCGGTCATCATCGCCCATGCCCGGAGCTTCTTCCCCTCTCACCTCACCGGGCGCGGCGTCACGCTGATGAACCTCTTTGGCATCGGCGGTGTCGGGATCATGCAATTCGCCTCAGGCCGCCTGCACACATCCCTCTCCGCAACCGATCCCGCTCTCGCCTACCAGACGCTCTTCCTTCTCTTCGGTGCATTGCTTGTCGCAGGGCTTGCGGTCTATCTCTTGTCTCAGGACCGCACCGACTAAGGCCACCCTATGACCGCGCCAAAGGACATCGCCGTGATCGCGCCCAACCTGAACCGCCGCCTCTCGGGCGTGACGGCCACGGTGATCGCGCTCGTCCCCCTGCAGGCGCGTAAGATCGGCATTGTCACAGCGGGCACCGGCCTTCCGCCAGGCCTGCCCGCCGTCCCACTCTGGAAACTCCCTTTCCTCAAGCGCCGCCTGCGCGTCTGGCACGCCCGCCGCAACAACGAACTCCTGCTCGGCATCTTCTTGCGTAGCCTCGGCCTGATGCGCCTGCGCCTTGTCTTTACCTCATCCTCGCCGCGCAAACGCGGCGGGCTGACCAACTGGATGACCCGGCGCTGCGACGCGCTCGTCGCGACAACCCCCGTCAATGCCGAGGTGATGCCCGGCCCGTGCGAGATCATCCCCCACGGTGTCGACACGACGCATTTCGCCCCCGGTACGCCACATGACTATGGCACCGGCGGCCAAAAGCTCATCGGCTGTTTCGGCCGTGTCCGGCCAATGAAAGGCACGCATCATTTCGTCGAAGCCATGTGCCGCCTCCTTCCGGATCACCCGGAGTTCAGCGCCGTCATCATGGGCCGGATAACCCCCGACAATGCCGACTATGGCGAAACGCTCAAATCCCGTATCCGCGACGCCGGGCTCGAAGATCGCATCCTGTTCAAGGACGAACTCCCCCTTCCCGCGATGCCCGCTGCCTACCGCGCGCTCTCGCTCTATGTTGCGCCCTCGCTCCTCGAGGGATTCGGGCTGACCCCGCTCGAGGCGCTTTCCTCTGGCGTGCCCGTTGTGGCAACGAATGTCGGCGCCTTCGCCGATTTCGTCTCACAGGACTGCGGCATGATCGTGCCCAAGGACGAGACCGACGCCCTGACCGGAGCTATCTCAACCATGCTGGCGCGTGATCTCCCGGCCATGGGGCGCGCCGGGCGCACCCGTGTCATCGCCGAGTTCGGCCTCAACCGAGAGGCCGACGCCCTCGTGGCGCTCTATCGCGATCTGCTGGACGACGCCTAGCCGCTCATCGCACCCCGAAATGACCCCCATCACGAAAAAGGCGCGCTTTGCCCTTTTTTCTTTGGGGAATCGACGGTATGAGGGCGCGTCTGAAACTTTGGAGAGACACAATGGGTTATCGCGTCGTCGTCGCAGGCGCCACGGGCAATGTGGGCCGCGAAATGCTGAACATTCTGGCCGAGCGCCAGTTCCCGGTGGATGAAATCGCCGCACTTGCTAGCCGCCGTTCGCTCGGCACCGAGGTCACGTTCGGCGACAAAACCCTCAAAACCCAAGACATCGAACAGTTCGATTTCTCGGGGTGGGACATGGCGCTGTTCGCGATCGGCTCTGACGCGACCAAGAAATACGCCCCCATCGCCGCTGCGGCGGGCTGTGTGGTGATCGACAACTCGTCGCTCTACCGCTACGACCCGGACGTGCCGCTCATCGTGCCGGAATGTAACGCCGATGCGATCCACGGCTATTCCAAGAAGAACATCATCGCCAACCCCAACTGCTCGACCGCGCAGATGGTTGTCGCGCTGAAGCCGCTGCATGACCGCGCCAAGATCAAGCGCGTCGTGGTCTCGACCTATCAATCGGTCTCCGGCTCGGGCAAGGACGCCATCGACGAGCTCTGGGACCAAACCAAGGCCGCCTACAATCCGACCGACGATTATGAGCGCAAGGTCTACCCGAAAGACATCGCCTTCAACGTCATTCCCCATATCGACGTCTTCATGGAAGACGGCTCGACCAAGGAAGAATGGAAGATGGTCGCCGAAACCAAGAAGATCATCGACCCGGCGATCAAGGTGACCGCAACCTGCGTGCGCGTCCCGGTCTTTGTGGGCCACTCCGAAGCCGTGAATATCGAATTCGAAGAGTTCCTCGACGAGGACGAAGCCCGCGATATCCTGCGCGAAGCGCCGGGCATCATGGTCATCGACAAGCGCGAAGACGGCGGCTACGTGACGCCCAAGGAATGCGTCGGCGATTTCGCCACCTTCATCTCGCGCATCCGTCAGGATTCGACCATCGACAACGGCATCAACCTTTGGTGTGTCTCCGACAACCTGCGCAAGGGTGCCGCGTTGAACGCGGTGCAAATCGCCGAAACGCTCGGTCGCGAAGTCCTCAAGAAGGGCTGATCCAAGCCAACCATTTCTGTTTTGAAGGGGGCGTCATGCGTGGCGCCCCTTTCTCTTGCCGCCTGCCTCACAGGAACGAACCCTACGCTTTCGGATATGAGACGCTCCGCTCGGGACACCGCATATCCGTTTTCGGGGCGCGAAAAGGCCATCTCTCTGCGCTACCTCTCGGGACATAGCGGAACCCGCCGAGAGGACCAAAGCCATCTACCAAGAGATGACAATCGCCAGCGCAACGCCTGTGGTAGACGACGAGAGCCAACAATCGGCATGGGCCAGCGCCCGTATCGCACGGCGCATGGACACCGAAACCCGCGTGTGGCTCCGCGCCAGCCTTCTGCCCGAGTTCGACGCGTCAAATTCCCTCAACGGATTGAAGCGACGCCTCGCGCAAAAGGGGTTCTACCTCGCCAAGAGCAATGCCGGGATTGTCCTGCGGGATTGCCACAGCCGTGTCGAGATCTGCACCCTCGAGGCTTTGGGCGTGTCGGCCTACGCGCTCGAACGTCGTTTCGCTGACGCATAAGCCGGCAACTGGCTTAAACCTCGAGAAAGGCTCCCATCTCCGGGTCATAAGCCTCAAGACCGCCTTCCGCGATATTGTGCCAAAGCCCGTGCAGTGTCAGGTCGCCGCTCGCCACGCGGTCTTGCACAAAGGGAAAGCTCATCAGGTTCTCAAGCGATACAAGCACCGCTTCCTTCTCAAAGGCCCGCGACTTCTCGGCTTGGTCCTTGATCCCGGCGACCTTCTCATAGCTCGGGCGCAGCGTGTCCATCCACCGCCCGACAAAGCTCTCCTTGGCTTCAAGCGCCGGGGCATTGCCCTCGCACATATCGATGCAGCCCTGCACCCCGCCGCATTTCGAATGGCCAAGCACGATCAGATGCGCCACCTGAAGTGCCGTCACCGCGTATTCGATCGCCGCCGAGGTCCCGTGGCGATTGCCATCCGGCTCATAGGGCGGCACGAGATTGGCGATGTTGCGGTGGATAAAGAACTCTCCCTGATCCGCTCCGAAGATCGACGTGACATGGACCCGGCTATCGCAACAGGAGATGATCATCGCCCGCGGGTGTTGCCCGAGGATTCCGAGGTGGCGGTACCACGACTTGTTGTCGGAATAAGTCGTCGCTTTCCAACCCTGATAGCGTTGCACAAGGTAAGACGGCAAAGGCTTTGCGTGTTTCATCTGATCTCCTGTAAATCTCAGCGTTCGAATGGAAATAAGCGCAATTTGCGCAGATTTCGAGAGAAAAACGCGTTTCAGGGAAACCTTTTGGGAAGGGTTTGCCCCGCATCCTGCGATTTGCCGTGGGGGCTGATTGTGGGTGAGAGAAATGCACGTATCCGTTCTGAAAATGCGGGAACCGGTCTATGTCAATCATGACCGGGTCCATCAACTGAATCGCCAGTTGGGAGAAGAGACAACGCGCTCGATCCTGACCCGCGCAATTGAGGAGGCGGCGGTACGCCTCGAACACATTGCGCGCACGCATGCCAGCGCCGCTCTGGATGAGATGACGCGCTGCACCCGATCGCTCATCGGCATCAGCGACCAGATCGGCCTCGATACCCTGACGATGGTGGCCGACGATGTACTGGCCTGTCTCGAATCGTGCGACACCGTGGCCACCGCGGCAACCACCGCGCGCCTCTTGCGGATCGGCGAAGGCTCCTTGCGCGAAATCTGCGATCTTCAGGGCCTGCCACGCTGAGCGACGCGCCTTCCCGCTTGCAGGTCCGCCCCGGCGCGCTAGGCTACGGGCAAACAGGATCGACGCGAAAGGCCTATCATGCCCCTGAGTTTTGCCCCCGACAGTGAGGACGCCCTGCCTCTGCACCTCGTTGATAGCGACGGCTATGACGGCTGGTGCGCGGCACAAACCCCGGCTCATCAAGCCTGGCTCGCGGCGGGTGATTTCAAACCGGGCATAGGCAAATCCGCACTCCTGCCCGGCCCGGATGGCGCCCCGGTGATGGCCGTGGCCGGATTTGGCGATGCGCGGGCGCGCGCGCGTGGCCGCTTCCCGCTTGCTGCGGCTGCCGCCTCCTTGCCCAAAGGCACCTATCGACTTGCCACGCCGCTCCCGGCTGGCGATCTCGAGACCGAAGCGCTGGGTTGGCTTCTGACGGGCTATCGCTTTGACCGTTACACCTCGCAACCCGGCGACGGCGCCGCGTTGGTCTGCCCCGAAGGCCTCGACGCCGTCCGGATCGAGGCCATCGCCAATGCCGAGGCGCTGACCCGCGACCTCATCAACACACCCGCCTCCGACATGGGCCCCGATGCGCTCGAGGCGGCCTGCCGTGACCTCGCCACGGCCTTTGACGCGACACTCACGGTGACAACAGGCGACGCGCTTCTGGCCAACAACCTGCCGATGATCCATGCCGTCGGTCGCGCCGCCACGGCTGCGCCGCGCCTGATCGACATGCGCTGGGGCACATCCGGCCCGCAACTGACGCTTGTCGGCAAAGGGGTCTGTTTTGACACGGGCGGTCTCAACCTCAAGCCCGGCAATTCCATGGCGCTGATGAAAAAGGACATGGGCGGCGCGGCCACGGTGCTTGGTCTTGCGCGCATGATCATGGCCCTCAACCTGCCCCTGCGCCTCCGTGTCCTGATCCCGGCGGTCGAAAACGCCGTCTCCGGCAACGCCTTCCGCCCCGGTGACATCCTGACGTCGCGCAAGGGCCTGACCGTCGAGATCAACAATACCGACGCCGAAGGCCGCCTTGTCCTCGCCGATGCCCTGACCTTGGCGGACGAGGACGACCCCGATCTCCTGCTCTCCATGGCGACGCTGACCGGCGCGGCGCGCGTCGCCGTCGGCCCGGACCTCTCGCCCTTCTATACCGATGACGACACCCTCGCCGCCGCCCTGTCCTCGGTTGCCTCCGAGGTCTCCGATCCGGTCTGGCGCATGCCCTTCTGGGAACCTTACGAAAAAATGATCGAACCCGGCATCGCCGATCTCGACAACGCGCCCTCCGGCGGGTTTGCTGGCTCGATCACCGCCGCGCTCTTTCTGCGCCGGTTCACCAGCAACCCGCGCTATACCCATTTCGACATCTACGGCTGGAACCCGACCCCGGCGCCGGGCCGATCCAAAGGCGGCACGGGCATGGGCGCGCGCGCCCTTCTCGCCGCGCTGCCCGAGCTCTTGAACCTGTGAGCGATCGTCGCCTGACACCGAACCCGGACTGGGCCACAGGCGAGACGCCGGCGCGCATCTGCCTGCCCGTGGTGGACCTTCTCGCGCGTCCCCACGGCCCCCGGGATCGCCAACTCCTCATGGGCGAGGCCGTCACGATCCTCGGACAACGCGAGGACACCGCCCATATCCGAACCGAGAAGGATGGCTACCACGGCTTCGTCAATGCTGCCGCGCTCGGCCCTGAGAGCCCGCCAACGCACAAGATCTCGGCCCCCGCGAGCCATGCCTATGCCGCGCCGGACCTTAAATCCCCCAACCGCCTTTCGCTCAGCTTCGCAAGCCGCGTCGCCGTCATCGCCACCTCAGGCAGTTTCTGCGAAACGGAATACGGCCACATCCCGGCGCAACACCTGCGCCCCATCGACAGCCTCGAAACCGACCCCGCCGCGATCGCCGAGAGGTTCATCGGCACGCCTTACCTCTGGGGGGGCAATTCCCGCTTCGGCATTGACTGCTCCGGCCTCGTTCAGACCGCCTTCCTCGCCTGTGGCCATCCCTGCCCCGGCGATAGCGATCTGCAGGCCGCAGATCTGGGTGAGGCGCTTCCTGACGGCACGCCCTATCTGCGCAACGACCTCCTCTTCTGGAAAGGCCATGTCGCTCTGGTGCTGACCCCGAAAACCCTGATCCACGCCAACGCCCATGCCATGGCCGTAGCCGTTGAGGGCATCGACGCCGCGATTGCACGGATCGCGTCCCAAGGCGACGGCCCGGTCACCGCGCATAGACGCCTCTGAGCGCCCGTCTCTTTCTCTTGCTGAAAATATCCCCGCCGGAGGCATGAAATCTCCGAGGTCGCCCGCAAAGGCGGCTGAGGCTGTGCTAATCGACCGCGCGGATCAATTTCCGCTCGAGCACTCTGAGCACGGTCTTGAGATCATGTCCGCGTTTGAGGATCTGTCCATCCATGCCGATCACGGCGTACATCCCCTGTTTGGCGCGCAGCTTCGGACGTTTCTCGATCTGGTAGAGCGGATGCTCAGCCGTGCGGCGAAACACAGAAAAGACCGCGACATCGCGCAGGTTCGAAATCCCGTAGTCGCGCCATTCCCCGGCCGCGACCATGCGCCCATAGAGCGACAGGATGACATTGAGCTCCGTGCGGTGAAAAGAGACCTGCGTCGGGGCGACTGCGGCAAATGGCGAGGTTGGGGGCGCGTTCATATCCCCAGAGTTGCGCCGCTTGGAGGAAAAATCAACCCCGCCCCCGTTTCGCCTCAAATTCTTCTGCAAAAGGTCACCGGCTTTCCCTCTTACTGCCCAAGGCCGGGGCAATATTGGCATCATAGCGAAAGATAACGCTACCTCCGGCGACGCAGCGCATTTGCCCCCACCCAGTCTGTGTCGTCGGAGGGCCTATTTCCGCCTCTTTTCACCATAGCCTGCCTGCCGGTCTCGCGCCTCGTGCCGCAAATGGTCCGCAGGACGACGCGCTTCCCCTTGCACGGCCACGGCACCTGCCTCTACTCTCCCCGAAAGTAACAGGAGGACTCCCCCATGCGCACCCGTGCCGCCGTCGCCCTTGAGGCTGGAAAACCGCTTGAAATCATGGACGTGAACCTCGAAGGCCCGAAGGCCGGCGAGGTGCTGATCGAGGTCAAGGCCACCGGCCTTTGCCACACGGATGAATTTACCCGCTCCGGCGCCGACCCCGAGGGGCTTTTCCCCTCGATCCTC
This sequence comes from Shimia aestuarii, assembly GCF_022814865.1. Taxonomy (GTDB): domain Bacteria; phylum Pseudomonadota; class Alphaproteobacteria; order Rhodobacterales; family Rhodobacteraceae; genus Shimia; species Shimia aestuarii_A. The sequence continues at coordinate 224,746 of NZ_JAKVRD010000001.1, forward strand.
GGCCACGAAGGGGCCGGCATCGTTCTTGAAGTCGGTGAAGGCGTCACCACGCTGAAACCCGGCGATCACGTGATTCCGCTCTACACGCCGGAATGCCGCGAATGTCATGCGTGCTTGTCTGGCAAGACCAACCTCTGCACCGCCATTCGTGGCACCCAAGGCCAGGGCCTCATGCCCGATGGCACAACGCGCTTTTCCATGCTCGATGGCACCCCGATCTATCACTACATGGGCTGCTCGACCTTCGCCAACCACACCGTGATGCCCGAGATCGCGCTCGCCAAGGTGCGCGATGACGCGCCCTTCGACAAGATCTGCTATATCGGCTGCGGCGTGACGACGGGTATCGGCGCGGTCATCAATACCGCAGGCGTCGAAATCGGCTCCTCGGCGGCGGTCTTCGGCCTCGGCGGCATCGGTCTCAACGTGATCCAAGGCCTGCGCATGGCGGGCGCGGACAAGATCATCGGCGTCGACCTCAACGACGACAAGGCAGAGATGGCGCGCAAGTTCGGCATGACCGACTTCGTGAACCCCTCCAAACTCCCCGAGGGCCAATCTGTCACCGAAGCGATCATCGAACTGACCAAGACCGACAAAGACCAATTCGGCGGCGTCGACTATTCCTTCGACGCGACAGGCAACGTGCAAGTCATGCGCGATGCGCTCGAATGCTCGCATCGCGGCTGGGGTGTGTCGGTCATCATCGGTGTCGCCCCGGCGGGCGCCGAAATCTCCACCCGCCCATTCCAACTCGTCACGGGCCGCGTCTGGAAAGGCACGGCCTTCGGCGGTGCCAAGGGCCGCACCGACGTGCCGAAATTCGTCGATTGGTACATGGACGGCAAGATCGAGATCGACCCGATGATCACGCACAAGCTCACGCTGGACGAGATCAACCACGGCTTCGACCTCATGCACGAGGGCAAATCCATCCGCGCCGTGGTGGAATTCTAAGGCCCGAGACCATATACTCGACCGAACAGGGCGCGCTGATCTTGGCGCGCCCTTCTTTGTTGCAAGGACTTCCATGCCCAACCGTGACCGCCCGCTTTATGCCGTTCTGATCGACGCCGACAACATCCCCGCGAAATACGCCGGGCCGATCCTTAAGGAGATCACCTCCGTGGGCGAACCCGCCCTGCGCCGGGTCTATGGCGACTGGTCCTCCGGCCAGCTTCGCGGCTGGGCGGAAACGGTGCGCGAACACGGGCTTGTCGCGCATCAGGAATCGGCCAACACCAAAGGCAAGAACGCCTCGGACATCGGCCTCGTGATCGACGCCATGGACATCCTGCACACCGGGCGTTTCGACGGTTTCGTGCTGGTCTCCTCCGATAGCGACTTTACCGCGCTCGCCAACCGCATCCGCGAACAGGGGCTCGACGTGATCGGCATCGGCGAAGGCAAGACCCCGGAATCGCTGCGCAACGTCTGCAATCGCTTTATCCTGATCGAGAATATCGTCGACGAACCCACGCCCGAGAAATCCGGCGCCCCCGCGAAATCCGGCAAACGTCCGGTGACCGAGGCGATCCCGCTCATCCTCTCTGCGATGGAGAAGATCGAACAGGACGATGAATGGTATGCGCTCGGCCCCCTTGGCCAATATATCACCGCCGAACATTCCGATTTCGACACCCGTTCCTACGGGCACAAGAAACTCTCGGACCTCGTGAAAAGCCTCAAGCGCTTCGAGACCCGCAAGACCGGCAATCAACTCATGGTGCGGCGCGTCGACTGATCGGGCCCGAAACCCCAACAACGTCATGCCCGGCCCATCCGCGGCAAACGCTATCGACAAGGAAATGCGCAAGCGCCTTACGCGTAACCGACCGCCCCTTTTCGGGCAGCGCGTCGTGTTTCGCGCGATAAACCGATGTCTCCGCATCCGTCAGGAACCCACAGCGCGCCACCACCACGTCAAGGCCTGTGGAAAACAGCGTCCGCTCCATCTTGCGCGCCGCGAGAACAACCGGCCACGCGATGAGACCAAGAATCCGGTCCGCCAATCCGCGCGCCGGGAAAAGAAGGGCGGTCGAGGTCACAGCCACCTTCCTGACCCCGGCGTCCCATGCCGCCTCTGCAATCGCCTCTGCCGAGTCTGGATAGACCGACGCCGCCTTGCGTGTCGGGCTGCGTCCCCCAAGGGTCGAGATCACCGCGTCCTGCCCGTGCAGGACTTTCCGCAGGAACCGCGCATCGCACGGGTCTCCGATCACGACGCTAAGCCTCGGGTCCGTCTCTCGCGGCCATTTGGCGACGGAGCGCACGACCGCCGTCACTTCTGCTCCCTCGTCCAACGCCCGCCGCAAGACAAGACGCCCCGTGCGCCCATTGGCGCCAAGAATGACAAGCTTCATATCTGTTCCGATCTTTTCTCTGGTGGCGGGTCCGGCCCATGCTCCGGCCCCGCGCCGCATTGCTCTTTCAAGCGAAACCGTAATACATACGGATTTCGACAGTAAATTTCGAAAATCTGTTGCCTAGCATACGCAAATAGAAGACTGAGACCGTGATGTCCTTCGACTGGAACCATGCCCGCACCTTCCTTGCCGCAGCCGATGCGGGTTCGCTCTCTGCCGCCGCGCGCCTCCTAAACCAGACGCAGCCCACCGTGAGCCGCCAGATTGCCGCCCTTGAGACAGCGCTCGGCGTGACGCTGTTTGAACGCACCGGCCGCTCTGTCCATCTCACGCAGGCCGGGATTGAACTTGTCGAGCATGTCCGCGCGATGCAGGCCGGTGCCAACCTCGTGTCGCTCTCCGCCTCCGGAAAATCGCAATCCATCGAAGGACAGGTCCGCATCACGGCCTCTGACATGGTCGCGGCGCATCTCTTGCCGCCGGTCCTCAAATCGCTCCGCCGTGCCGCTCCACAGCTCGAGATCGACGTGATCGCCGACAACGGCGTCAAGGATCTTGTCCAGCGCGAAGCCGATATCGCAATCCGCCATGCGCGCCCCGAACAACCAGGCCTCGTGACGCGGCGCCTGCGGGACGAAATGCTCCGCTTCTATGCAAGCGAGTCTTATCTCAAAGCCCATGGTGACCCACGCCCCGACGCCCTCGCCCATCACCAGTTCCTGAGCTTTGTCGATGCCGACCGCATGCTCGGCTATCTCTGCCCGCTCGGGCTTGATCTCACCCGCGCGAACTTCCGCATCACAGCGTCAACGCAACTCGCCGCATGGGAACTGGCGCGCAGTGGGCTTGGCATGATGATCATGCACGAAAGCGTCGCCAAAGCATGCCCGGACATGCGCCCGGTCCTGACGGAGATCGAGCCGTTTACCATCCCTGTCTGGCTCGTGGCGCATCGCGAATTGAAGACAAGCCGCCGTATTCGCATGACCTTTGACCTCCTCGCTGACGCCCTCTCCTAACGGGTTCGACCCCCCCGAAACCCATCCGGAGCCCGCCAGATATCCGCTCATCGCAGGGAATCCGTGACCGAAGCGCCAAAATGACCTATGGTAAACTTAGAAAAAAAAGGGGGATTCGATGAAAACGCTAAAGATGCGCGCGCTCGCCACGGCCTGCGCCTTAGTCACCGCCGCCAATGGCGGCATGGTCTCGGCGGACGGCTATACCGTCGCAACGCCGGACCCTGCCCCGACTGCCTCGATACCCGATGTGAACTGGACCGGCTTCTACGGCGGCCTGTTTGTCGGCCATGGCAACGGCGATTCCAACCACTGTGACCAGAGTGCCCCCGGGAATTGCTCCGTCCCGCCGACCGTCGCGAACCAAGTCAGCACCGACCCAAGCGGCGCTGTCTTCGGGATCATGGCTGGCTATAACTACCAGATGGCCAACGACATCGTTCTCGGCATCGAATTCGACTACGCCAAGAGCAATATGGACGCAACATCGCCCAGTTTCGGCCTATTCAACTGCGTCACGAACTGCACGACGGATATCGAGAACATGGCGACGCTCCGGGTCCGCGCAGGCTATGCCGTTGACAATCTCCTGCCCTACGTCACCGCTGGTATCGCAAGCACCGAATACACCGCGACGATCAATGGCACCGGCTCATCGAACCGCGTGACAAGCGCGGTCTACGGCGTCGGTCTCGAATACATGCTGAACGAAAAATGGACCGTGCGCGGCGAATTCCTGCAAGTGCATGATCCGGGCTTGATCGACTATGACGTGGTCAACTCTTGCTTGGCGCCCGGCTGTGCGATCGTGGATAACACCTACCGCATGTTCCGTTTCGGCGCGACCTACCGGTTCTAAGACCACATCGGGGGCGGGCCGCACACCCGCCTCTCACCGTTCCGCGCCGTAGCGCGCCATGAACATCTCGACCGCGCCCGTCAGGACGCGCTCTATCTCCGCTTCGCCGAAATCCTCGTCCATACCAAAAACGAGACGCGGGAAAAGATCGGCCTTGCAAAGCTCCGGGAACTGGCTCGCAGCAAGGTCGAAATCCTCGATCCGCACTTCCCCGCGCGCCGCCGCCTCCTTGAGATAGCATTTCAACCCTTCATGCAGAAACGCAGGCCCGGTCTCATAGAACTTGCGGCCCAGCTCTGGAAAACGATCCGATTCCGCGACCGCGATGCGAAAGACCCGCCGTCCGAACTCGGTCAACATAAAGCTCATCATGCCGCGTCCGACCTGCGGCAACACGGTCTCGGGCGGGGCGTTAAAGTCAAGGCAGGAGGCCATGCGCTCTGCCTGCCCCGCCATCTCGAGCCGCGCCATCTCCATGAAAAGCGCTGATTTATCAGGGAAGTAGCTATAGAGAGTCGCCTTGGAAACCGACGCCGCGCGTGCGATATCATCGACGCTCGCGCCTTCGAAACCGTCGCGCAGGAAAACATCCCGCGCCCCATCCAGAACCTGATCGAATTTGCGCCCTTTGCGGATTTCGGGCTTTTGCACGGTCATCGCGTCCCCCCTTGCACGTGGCTCTGCGCGCCAGACTTCGAATATAAACTGTTCGGTTCAGTTTCGACAAGAACCCCCCTTGCATTCCCGCTCTGCATTCGTATTTTAGAATCGTTCTAAACTGACGGATTCCGATATGCGTTTCTTCTCTCAACGCCGCCATTTCAATGATCTTTCCGAACAAGAGATCATCGCCCTCGCCATTTCCTCCGAAGAAGACGATGCCCGCATTTATCGCTCTTATGCCGAGATCCTGCGCGTCGACTATCCGGCCACGGCCAAGGTCTTCGACGGCATGGCAGCCGAGGAAGACGAGCACCGTAAGCGTCTGATCGACCTTCATACCGACCGCTTTGGCCAAGTGATCCCCCTGATCCGGCGCGAACATGTCGCCGGGTTCTATGCCCGCCGTCCCGTCTGGCTCGTCGAGAATCTTGGCATCGAACGTATTCGCACCGAGGCCGCCGCGATGGAACGGGACGCCGAGCACTTCTACCTCGCCGCCGCCAAGCGCAGCACCGATGCCACCACCCGCGCGCTTCTCGGCGATCTTGCCGCCGCCGAGGCCGGACATCAGGACGCCGCGCAAGACCTCGAGCGCACGCACCTCGATGACGACTGCCGCGCCTCCGAAGACGAGATGGCCAAACGCCAATTCCTCCTGACATGGGTGCAACCCGGTCTCGCAGGCCTCATGGACGGCTCCGTCTCGACCCTTGCCCCGATCTTTGCCACCGCCTTCGCGACCCACGACCCGTGGACAACCTTCCTCGTCGGTCTCGCCGCCTCTGTTGGGGCGGGCATCTCCATGGGCTTTACCGAGGCCGCCTCCGACGATGGCGAATTGTCGGGCCGTGGCTCTCCGATCAAACGCGGCTTTGCCTCGGGTATCATGACGACGCTCGGCGGCTTGGGCCACGCCCTGCCCTACCTGATCCCCGATTTCTGGACCGCGACGACCATCGCCATCCTGATCGTCTTCGTCGAACTTTGGGCCATCGCGTGGATTCAGAACCGATTCATGGAAACGCCCTTCTTCCGCGCCGCCTTTCAGGTCGTGCTCGGCGGCGCGCTTGTCTTCGCCGCCGGTGTCCTGATCGGCAGCGGTTAGGGCGCAGGCGCTGCATACAAACAATTGACCTCGCCGCCGGGGATGCTACGAGTCGCCCATGCTGGCGATCTTCCTCAAAACGCTCCCCTTCTTTGCCGTGATCGGCGTAGGCTACTGGGCCGGGCGCACCCGTTTCTTTAGCGAAGAGGCGACGGGCTACCTGACCAAGTTCGTCTTCTACTTCGCGCTCTCCGCGATGCTGTTCCGCTTTGCCGCGAACCTGTCACTGGCCGAGGTGCTCGACTGGACACTGGTCGGCGCCTATCTCTGGGGCACGGCAGTCGTCTACGCCATCGCCTCCGCCATCGCCTTCCTACGCAAGCTCGATGTCGCCACCACAGCGATCGAGGCCCAATGCGCGGTGATCGGCAATGTGGGGTTCCTAGGCGTGCCGATGCTCGCCCTTCTCTTGGGCGAAGCGGCGATCGGCCCGGTCATGCTCGTCCTCGCGGTCGATTTGATCGTCTTTTCCTCGCTGATCGTGATCCTCATCACTGGCTCGCGTGAAGGCCACCTGCGTCTCTCGATCCTCAAGACCGTCGGTATGGGCCTGCTCAAGAACCCTATGATCGTCGCCATCACGCTTGGCCTCGCATGGTCGGCGCTGGAAATTCCGATCCCCGGCCCCCTGAACGAATTCCTCGCCATCCTCGGCGGCGCCGCCACCCCCGGAGCGCTCTTTGCCATCGGTGCCTCGCTCGCCTCGAAATCCGCCGAGCGCGCCCATGTCGCGCTCTGGCTCTCCTTCTGCAAACTGGCCCTGCATCCGCTCTTTGTCGCCATTGGCGCGCTCTGGCTCTTCCCCGTGGACACCTACTCCGCCGGGGTCATCATTTCCGCTGCTGCGCTTCCTGTCGCGGGCAATGTCTATATGCTCGCCCAACACTATAACGTCGCCCCGCACCGCGCCTCGGCGGCGATCCTCTTCTCCACAGTCCTCAGCATCGCGACCGTTTCCCTCATCATAGGATGGGTAACGACGCTATGAGGAGATAATGGGGCGGTTTTGCTTGCGCCGCTCCGCACCGCTGCGATAGCCCTTGTGGGGTCAGGTCAGCGAAAAGGAAATAAACCATGGAAATCCTCTCCGAAAACAAGGCGTTCGGTGGAACGCAAGGTGTCTACAAGCACAACTCCCATTCCTGCCGCTGTGATATGACCTTCGGGCTCTTCCTCCCGGAAGAGGCGCAATACGGCGCGGTCCCGGTGCTCTGGTATCTCTCCGGCCTGACCTGCACCCACGAGAACGCCATGACCAAGGCCGCGGCCCAAGGATGGGCCGCCGAGCAGGGCATCGCGCTGGTCTTCCCCGACACCTCTCCGCGCGGCGAAGGTGTTGCGGACGACGACGCCTATGATCTCGGTCAGGGCGCGGGCTTCTACGTCAACGCCACACAAGAGCCCTGGGCCAAGCACTTCAACATGTGGGACTACATCACCGAAGATCTCCCCTCGATGTTGCAGGAAAACCTGCCCCTCGACATGACCCGACAGGCGATCACCGGCCACTCAATGGGCGGCCACGGCGCGCTCACCATGGCCATGTCGCTTCCGGGACGGTTCCGCTCGGTCTCGGCCTTCGCGCCGATCTGCAACCCGACCGGCTCCGACTGGGGCCGCAAACAGCTTTCCGCCTATCTCGGTGACGACGAGAGCACATGGGCCGCCCATGACGCCTCCCTCTTGATGACCGAGAAGGGCTTTGACGGCCCGGTCCTCATCGACCAAGGCACAGAGGATCAGTTCCTCGATCTTCTGCGCCCCGAAACGCTGGCCTCTGCGGCCGCCCTGCGTCGTAAGGAAATCACCCACCGGATGCAGAAAGGCTATGACCATAGCTATTTCTTCGTCTCGAGCTTCATGGAAGAGCATATCGCCTTCCACGCTGAAGCCCTCTACGCAGACTAACCCCCGACGCCGGAGCCTCCCCTTGTCCCATTACGATCTCATCATCATAGGCTCCGGCCCCGCAGGTCGGGCCGCCGCCATTCAGGCCGGCAAACTCAAGCGCCGCGTGCTTCTCGTCGATGGCAATGAACGGCTCGGCGGCGTATCGGTCCATACCGGCACCATCCCGTCCAAGACGCTGCGCGAAACCGTGCTGAACCTCTCGGGCTGGCGCGAACGCTCTTTCTATGGCCGGGGCTACCGCGCCAAGGAAGAAATCAGCGCCGAAGACCTCAAGGCGCGCTTGCACATGACCCTCGACCAAGAGGTCGACGCGCTCGAACACCAGCTGAACCGCAACCATGTCGATACAATGATTGGCCGCGCGGTCTTTACCGGACCAAACGAGATCAAGGTGACCCGCGAGGCGGGCAAGATCGTGACCCTCACCGCCGACAAGTTCCTGATCTCGACCGGGACAGTGACCTACCGCCCCGACAACATCCCCTTCAACGGCACGACCATCGTCGATAGCGACGAGTTCCTCGAGATGGGCCAGATCCCCCGGAGCCTGATCGTTGTCGGCGCGGGCGTGATCGGCGTCGAATACGCCTCCATGTTTGCCGCCCTCGATGTCACCGTGACATTGATCGAACCGCGCGAGACCTTCCTCGACTTCATCGACAGCTATACCGTCGCCGAATTCACCCATCAGGTGCGCGACAACGGCATGAGCCTGCGCCTCGGCTCTGCCATCGAAAAGGTCGAGGACGCCGGAGAGCATGTCGAGGTCAGCCTCGAGAACGGCCGCCACGTGCGCGCCGAAATGCTCCTCTTCGCCGCTGGACGCATGGGCGCAACCGCAGGCCTCGGCCTCGACAAGGTGGGCCTTGAGACCGACCACCGGGGCCGGATCGAAGTTGACCGCAAAAGCTATCAGACCGCCGTGCCGCATATCTATGCCGCCGGTGACGTGATCGGCCACCCCTCGCTGGCCTCGACCTCCCTGCAACAGGGCCGCGTCGCCGCCTGCCACGCGCTCGAAACACCGACCCTGCCCGAGAGCCCGTGGTTCCCCTACGGGATCTATTCCGTCCCCGAAATCTCGACCTGTGGCATGTCCGAAGAAGAGGTCAAGGAACGCGGCATCCCCTACGAGGTCGGCATCGCCCGCTTCCGCGAAACCTCTCGCGGCCACATCATGGGCCTGCACCACGGCATGCTGAAAATGCTCGTCAGCCTCAAGACCCGCCGCCTCCTCGGCGTGCAAATCGTCGGCGAAGGCGCGACCGAGTTGATCCACATCGCCCAGGCCGTTTTGAACCTCAAAGGCACCGTCGATTACTTCGTCGAAAACACCTTCAACTACCCCACCCTCGCCGAAGCCTACCGCGTCGCCGGTCTGGATGCCTTCAACCGCATGCCGATCCCGGAGGAATACAAGGTCAAGAAGGCGGGCAAAAAGAAGGCAGCCAAGTGAGCCTCTACATCGACGCCGATGCCTGCCCCGTAAAGGCCGAGGCCGAGCGTGTCGGCACACGCCACAAGACCCGCATCTACATCGTCTCCAACGGCGGCCTGCGCCCCTCGCAAAACCCGCTGGTGGAAACCGTGATCGTCCCCGAAGGCCCCGACGTGGCCGACATGTGGATCGCCGAACGCGCTGGCCCCGGCGATGTGGTCATCACCGGCGACATCCCCCTTGCCGCCAAATGCGTCGAGGCGGGCGCGCGCGTCCTCAAACATAACGGTGAGGCGCTGACACAGGCCAATATCGGCAACATCCTCGCCACCCGCGATCTCATGGCCGACCTGCGCGCCGCCGATCCCTTCCGCCAAGGCGGCGGCAAAGGCTTTACCAAGGCCGACCGCTCCCGCTTCCTCGACGCGCTCGAACGCGAGTTGCGCGCCGCCGCGCGGGGCTGACCCGACGTCCTGTCGCAATCGGGCTAGACCGCCCGTTTCCGACACGGCACCCTCGCCCCATGAATACGCGCATCCCCCTCGGACCGCTCTCCGCCCTCATGGCGACGGTCTTCTTCTCGATCAATGACGTCACGATCAAGTTCCTCTCGGGCGATTATGCCCTGCACGAGATCGTCCTCATCCGCTCCCTGATCGGCCTGTCCCTCCTCCTCGCCATCATCGTCCCGCTTCAGGGCGGCTTTTCCGTCCTGCGCACACGCCGCCTTCCGGCCCATATGCTGCGCGGGGTCTGCGTCGTCTTTGCCAACACCTCCTTCTTCCTCGGCCTCTCGGTCCTGCCGCTGGCCGACGCGGTCGCGGTGTTCTTCGTCTCCCCCCTCATCATCACAGCCTTCTCCGCCCTCTTCCTCGGCGAGAAGATCGGCCCCCGCCGCCTTGGCGCGGTCGCGGCGGGGATGGTCGGCGTCCTCATCATGGTCCGCCCCGGCACCGAAGGCTTCAACGCCGCCCTCCTGTTCCCGGTCGCCGCCGCCTTTGCCTATGCAACGCTTCACGTCATGACCCGCAAGATCGGCGGCACCGAAAGCGCCGCGACCATGGCCGTCTATATCCAGATGGTCTTTGTGATCGTCTCCGGCACGGTCGGCCTCACGGTCGGCCATGGCGCCTATGAGGACGCGGGCGGCGAAATGCTCTCCTTCCTCCTGCGGACATGGCACCCGCCAGCCGCATCCGATCTCTGGCTCCTCGTCCTTCTTGGCGTGGCAAGCGCGGGCGGGGGCTTTTTCATCTCACAGGCCTACCGTCTCTCCGAAGCAAGCCTCATCGCTCCGCTCGAATACGCCGCCATGCCCATGGCCGTGGCCTTTGGCGTGATCGTCTTTGACGAATGGCCCGAACCCGCCACATGGGCAGGCATGGCGCTTATCATCGGGGCCGGGCTCTTCACCTTCTGGCGCGAGGCCCAGCTTCCTGCCGATCCGGCTCTGGACCACCCCCGCACCCGCCGTTAGGGTCGCCCCAAACGCGAGCAACCCAAAGGCCCCCCATGCCCATCGACGCTGTCATCTTCGACATCGGCAATGTCCTCATTCGCTGGAACCCCGAGGCCTACTACGACTCGGTGATCGGCCCTGACCGCCGCCGCGCCTTCTTTGACGAGGTGCCACTTCACCAAGAACACCTGCGCGTTGACGAGGGTGCGTCCTTGCGCGATGTGGTCTATCCGCTGGCGGACCGCTTCCCCCACTGGGGCGATGAAATTCGCATGTGGCACGACAACTGGAACGATCTCGCCGCGCCTGACATTCCCCATTCCGTGCGCCTTCTGCGCGCGCTCAAGGCCCAAGGCACACCGGTCTTCGCCCTGACCAATTTCGGGCATGATAACTACCCCCGCTCGCAAGAGGCCTTTCCTTTCCTGACCCTCTTCGACCGCGAATATGTCTCGGGCCGCCTGCAAATGATCAAGCCCAACGCCGAGATCTACGCCCATGTCGAGGCCGACTGCGGCATCGCGCCCGAGCGCCTGCTCTTTGCCGATGACCGCCCCGAGAATATCGACGCCGCCGCCGCGCGCGGCTGGCAAACCCATCTTTTCGAACACCCCCAAGGCTGGGCCGCAAGGCTTGTCGCCGAGGGGCTCCTAACCCCGGAGGACGCCGCATGACCACGATCATCTCCTTTGCCGAAGGCGAAGCCAATCTCGATTGGATCAAACTGACCGACGCGCTCGCCGCAGGCCACGATCTCCCCAAGGCCGAGATTTCCGATAGCTTCCTCTACCGGGGCAAGGACACGCTCCTGCAACGCCAAGCCTGGATCGACGGCATGGGGATCGGCGTCAAATCCGCAACCGTTTTCCCCGGCAACCCGGCCCAAGGCGTGCCGATGATCCACGGCGGCGTGACGCTCTATGACGACGCGCATGGCATCCTCGAGGCGCTGATCGACTTTCACCTCGTGACCAAGTGGAAGACGGCAGGCGACAGCCTCCTCGCCGCGCGCCGTCTCGCGCGCCCCGATAGCCGCAAGATCCTTATCGTCGGCGCGGGCACCGTGGGCCGAAACCTGCATGCCGCCTATTCCGCCGCCTTCCCCGACGCGCAATTTACCGTCTGGAACCGGACGCAGGCCAATGCCGAAAAAATGGCCGAGGAGATCGAGGGGCTCGCCGTGGCAAACGATCTGGAAACTGCCGTGGGCGAGGCCGACATCATCACCTCCGCCACCATGTCGACGGAGCCAATCCTACGCGGCGACTGGCTCCAACCCGGCCAGCACGTCGACCTGATCGGCGCCTACCGCCCCGACATGCGCGAAATCGACAACACCGCCCTGACCCGCGCCCGGCTCTTCGTCGATAGCTACGACACCACGCTCGACCATATCGGCGAGATGAAGATTCCGCTCGCCGAGGGCGTGATCTCCCGCGACGACATCATCGCCGACTACTACAGTCTTGCGGATTTCACCCGCCAGAGCGACGACGAGATCACCCTCTTCAAGAATGGCGGCGGCGCGCATCTCGACCTGATGACAAGCCGCTTTATCCTCGACCAATTCAAGGGCGCCTAAGGCCTGAGAATTGCCAAAATCATAGACCAAGCGATGTCAAAATCGCTTGGTCCGCCCCGTTAACCCGTGCGGTGCGTTAACCTCCCCGAACATACCCAATACAGACGCGATACCGACGTAATACCGACGTTGGATATGCCGTTAACCTTTGCTCAGGCCGGGGTCGCCGATAGCGACCTCTCGCGGATCGGAAGATGCACGATCGCGCTAAACGCACCGACCCCGACCCCAATCCACCAGACCATCGTGTAGTCGCCAAACGCGTCATACATCCGCCCCCCGAGCCACACCCCGAGGAAGCTGCCGAGCTGGTGGCTGAAGAACACGATCCCATAAAGCGTCCCCATGTAGCGCAGCCCGTAAATATGCGCGACAAGCCCGCTCGTGAGAGGCACTGTAGCAAGCCACAAAGACCCCATCACAATCGAGAAGATGATGACCGAGGTTGGCGTGATCGGCATCATGATGAAAAGCGCCGCGGCAATGGTGCGGCCCGTGTAAATCCCTGCAAGCAAATACTTTTTTGAGTAGGTCTTGCCAAGGTAGCCGGCGAATAGCGTGCCCCCGATATTGGCCAGCCCGATGAGCGAGATCGCCACCGCGCCAAGCGTCGAGGTGGTCGAAACACCGACCGAGGCAAGCGTGCCCGACGGGTCAATCGCGCCACACATCTCGGTGATCATCGCCGGGAAATGCGCGGTGATAAAGGCAAGCTGATAGCCACAGGAAAAGAAGCCAAGGAAGATCAGCGTATAGGACGGATCGCGAAACGCCTTGCGGAGAATCTCGCCCATGCTCTCTTCAAGTTCCGCCTTGCTCGCCACCGGTGCGCGCATCAGCGGCAGCATCAACAAGACCGTCAAAATCGCCGCCGCAAAGATCAGGAACGTGCTCTGCCACGTCATGAACCCCAACATCCACTCCGCCATCGGCGCCCCGAACACCTGCCCGGCCGAACCCGCAGCAGTCGCGATGGCAAGCGACATAGAGCGGTTCTCGTCCGAGCTGGCCCGCCCGACGACCGCGAGAATGACGCCAAAACCCGTGCCCGCAATGCCGAAACCAACAAGGATTTCATAGAGTTGATGCGCGCCCGGCGTGACTGCGAAAGACGAGAGCACAAGCCCCGCCGCATAGATCAGCGCGCCCATGATGATGGCTTTACGATCCCCGATCTTCTCGGCAATCGCGCCAAAAATCGGCTGGCCGATCCCCCATGCAAGGTTCTGGATCGCGATGGCCAGCGAGAATTCCGCCCGCGCCCATCCGAACTCATCTGCAATCGGGATCTGGAAGACCCCGAAACTCGCCCGGATCGCAAAGGACACGAGGATGATGATACAGCCGACGATAAGCACCGGCGTCATAAGCGGTGTCTTCTGATCCATGGGAGCACTCCTGTTGCGCACGCGAACCATAGCCGCCCCACTCCGATGGTCAATTCAGCAAATGTGTATGGCACCATCGCATATCCTTATGCTCATCAGCACCTTTTCACGCCCGCGCCCATTCGCTAAGGGAAAGACATGACGCGCCTGTCCGACATCTACGCCGCCAAGGTGGCCTCCGGCGAACTGCACGCCGACGACGCGCAGGAAGCAATCCTGCCCGAGTTCGACCGCATCCGCGAAGCTGTTGAAACACCTGTGAAAAAAGGCTGGTTCCGCAAGGCCAAGCCGGAATCAGTCAAGGGGCTCTACCTCTGGGGCGGCGTCGGGCGCGGCAAGTCGATGATGATGGATCTCTTCGTAGAGTCGCTGAGCGTGCCGGTCCGCCGGGTGCATTTTCATGCCTTCATGCAGGAAATCCATACCGGCATGCACGAGGCCCGCCAACGTGGCGTCGAAGACGCGCTCGCCCCTGTCGCCGAGGCCGTCGCCGAGAGCGTGCGCGTCCTCGCCTTTGACGAAATGCAGATCACCGACATCACCGACGCCATGATTGTCGGGCGCTTGTTCGAATTCCTCTTTGATGCAGGCGTGGTCGTGGTCACCACTTCGAACCGCATCCCCGATGATCTCTACAAGGACGGCCTCAACCGCCAGCTTTTCTTACCCTTCATCGACCTCATCAAGGAACGCCTGACGGTCTGGGAAATGGCCTCGCCGCGCGATTACCGCCAGAACCGCCTGCAAGGAAATCAGGTCTATTTCGTCCAAGCCAACCGCGAGGCCCGCGCCGATATCGATGCGATCTGGAAAGACCTGACGGGCGGCGAAGCCGAACCGCTTGTATTGACCGTGAAGGGCCGCGCGGTGACCATCCCTGCCTATCGTAACGGCATTGGACGTGCGCGGTTCTATGATCTCTGCGGCGCAATGCTTGGCCCCGGCGACTATCTCGCCATTGCCGACGCTGTGAAGGTTCTCATCCTCGAAAATATCCCAACCCTGTCGCGTTCGAATTTCAACGAGGCCAAGCGTTTCGTGACATTGATCGACGCGCTGTATGAGGCGAAGGTGCGGCTGATCTGTTCCGCGGCGGCAGAACCGGAGATGCTCTATCTCGAAGGCGAAGGCACGTTTGAATTTGAACGTACAGCAAGCCGCCTGCGCGAGATGCAGGACGAGAATTGGGGGCGTGACGAAGGCTAAGGCTCGACCTGCACGCGCCATTTACCTTTTCTTGACGATGCCCCCCTAAAACGGTGAGCATCGCACCAAACGCGGAAAGGGGACGCCGAAGCATCCCCTTTAACCTGCCTGCCTGTCCCGTAAGCCTGCGATGGCGTCCTGTTTTGGTGCTTAGTGATTCGCAAGGATCGCCGAAAACTGATTCGACTATAGGCGCGGTGATTCGCACCCGTCAACCGGGTGATTCGCAAAAACCGAATCGCTTAACCGTTTTCCTGTAGCACCCGCCCAGCAAGGTAGAGCGATCCACAGATCAAAACCCGCGCGCCCGGTGACTCTGCCGCAATCGCTTTGAGAGCCTCCAGAACGCTCTCTGCCGTTGTTGCCTTCATGCCCACAGCCGTCGCTGCCTCCGCGGTCTCTTCTGCCGGAAGCGTGTTCGCCTCGCCCGGAATCGACACCGCCGTGAGGCTCGCCGCCTCGGCCGCCAGCGGCGCAAGATAGCCCTTGATGTCTTTGGTGTTGAGCATCCCGCAGATGAGATGCGTCGGGCGTGTCGGCAAACCCGCGAGCACTTTGCCAAGCGCCTGCCCCGCCGCCGCGTTGTGCCCGCCGTCGAGCCACAACTCGATCTCCGGCGCAGCCTCGACCAAGGGCCCTTTGCGCAGCCGCTGCATTCGCGCGGGCCACTCCGCTCCGGTCATCGCCGCTTCGCAAGCCGCCTCATCCGCGCCGCGATGGCGCAGCGCCGCGATGGCCGCGCCTGCGTTTTGCACCTGGTGCGCCCCGAGAAGGGCTGGCAAAGGCAGGTCGAGTAACCCGGTCTCATCCTGATAAACAAGCCGCCCACGTTCCTCCCAGACATGCCACTGCTGCCCATAGGCAATCAACGGTGCTCCAAGACGCGCTGCCGTGGCTTCGATCACATCCATCGCCTCGTCCGGCTGGGGGCCAACCACACAAGGCACGCCGCGCTTGATGATCCCAGCCTTCTCGCCGGCGATCTTGGCAAGCGTATCACCAAGGAATTGCTCATGGTCGATCGAGATCGGCGTGATGATGGTGAGCGCGGGGTTCGCGATTACGTTGGTCGCATCCAACCGCCCGCCAAGGCCAACCTCAAGAAGCGTATAGTCCGCCTGCGTCCGCGCGAACGCCAGAAGCGCTGCTGCCGTGGTGATCTCGAAATAGGTGATATTCTCGCCGCCATTTTTGGCATAGCACTCGTCAAGAACCTCGGTGAGGTGTCCCTCGCCGATCAAATCCCCGGCAAGGCGAATTCGCTCATGAAACCGCGCCAGATGCGGCGAGGTATAGGCATGAACCGATTGCCCCATCGCCTCAAGCCCCGCGCGGATCATCGCCTGCGTCGATCCCTTGCCATTGGTCCCGGCGATATGGATCACCGGCGGTAGGCGCTCCTCTGGGTGTTCCAACGCCTCGAGCAATCGCCACATCCGGTCAAGCGTCAGGTCGATAATCTTGGGATGCAACGCCATCATGCGCGCAAGGATGGCGTCGGAGGTCTGGTCGGTCTCGGTCATGGGAAGGGTCCGCGAATTGCTGTCGCGCCGCTCATAAAGCAAAGGGGCCCGCGATCAAACACCGCAAGCCCCCTTTCATCCCATAAAAGCGACAGGCTTACCCCTCTTTCGCGGGCGCCTCGTCTTTCGCAACATCTTCCGGCTTCGGCGCGGGCAGGTCGCCCTTGACCGCCGGCGGCAGGCCAAGAAGCATCCGCGTGATGGTAATCAACTCGTCCCGCATCTCGCCGCGCGGCGTCACCCGATCAAGCATCCCGTGATCGAGAAGGTATTCCGCGCGCTGAAACCCCTCTGGGAGCTTTTCGCGGATGGTCTGTTCAATAACCCGCGGCCCGGCAAAACAAATAAGGGCGTTCGGCTCGGCAATCTGCACATCGCCCAGCATCGCATAGGACGCCGTGACGCCGCCCGTGGTCGGATGGGTGAGCACGACGATATAAGGCAGCCCCGCTTCCTTGAGCATCTGTACCGCGACGGTCGTGCGCGGCATCTGCATGAGCGACAGGATACCTTCCTGCATACGCGCGCCGCCAGCGGCCGAGAAAAGAACCAACGGGCGCTTGAGCTTCACTGCGCGCTCGGCGGCGGCGATGATCGCGTTGCCGACATACATCCCCATCGAGCCGCCCATGAACGAAAAGTCCTGACAGGCGGCGACAATCGGTGTGCGCCCGATTTCGCCCTCGGCAACAAGCATCGCTTCCTTCTCGCCGGTGTTTTTCTGCGCCGCTTTCATGCGGTCGGGATATTTTTTCTGATCCCGGAAATGCAACGGATCAGCGAGCGGCGCAGGCACATCGACCTCGGTAAAGATGCCGCCGTCGAAAAGCGCGGAGAACCGATCACGCGGTGTGATCGCCATGTGATGCCCGCAATGGGTGCAGACATTGAGGTTCGCGGAAAGCTCGCGGTGAAAGAGCATCGTGCCGCATTCGTCGCATTTGGACCAAAGGTTGTCCGGCGTTTCGCGGCGCGAAAAGATCGAGTTGATCCGAGGGCGGACGTAGTTGGTGATCCAGTTCATGCGCGCAATCCTTCATGCCATGGAGCGGTTTCTGTCAGATAAGACCCTGCGTCAGGAAATGCAATCAACGCCGTATTGCAACACGTGCCACAAGCCAGCCGCACAGGATCACCAGACCCTCAAGCGGCAAGATAGCCCGTAGGGCCTCGGTATCCTCCGGGCCAAAGGGATAAACGTAGAGCGCGAGCCCGTCCCAGTGATTGCGCATCGCAGAGAACATCATCGCGCTGACATTGTTGAGAAAATGCAGCGCCAGCGCGGGGCCAAGGTTCCCCGCCCGCGCCGTCAGGTCCGCCGCCGCAAGCCCGAAAAGCCCTGACCACGCCGCAAGCCAGATTGCGTTCTCGCCATAGGTCGACGGTTCGTAGTGCAGCGCACCGAAGAGGATCGAGGGAATCACCATCCAAGCAATTGGCGACGAAAACCGCGCCGCAATCTGGCTCTGGAGATACCCCCGGAACAGGAGTTCCTCGGTCCCGATCTGGATAAAGATCAGGAGGAGAGACAGCGGCAAGAGCCGCACCCACGCCCCGAACGCCATGTTCCCGACCGGCTCTGCGCCGCCTGGCGAGGGAATGAGGAACACCACGAGGAAAAGCAGAAGCGCGAGCCGCCCGACCCTTGTGAAATCACGCAGGACAACCCCGAGCGGCCCCGTCAGCGCCGCAAGATTACGACCGTTCAGGAGCCGCGCCGCCAGCACCACCACGATCAAAAGCGGCACAAAATTCCCCAGCATCGCCCAAATGGCCCGCGCAAAACTACCATCGCGCAGTTCGATCCGCAGGGCATTCCACGCGGGAAGGCTCGCAAGTGTTTGGAAATAAGCAATGTTGAGGGCAAGAAAGCCAAGCACAATCAGGACAATAGCAGCCACGAGACGCCAAAGCTCCGCTGTGGGACGGGCCGAGGCAACAAGCGCTTCATGTGGGCGATAGGCAGACATGCTAACGGCATTGCCCGTTTTGCCGACCTCTGGCAAGAGGAGGTGCAGCGGATTGTCGGAACAGCTGATAAAATGATGAAAATCGGTCGCAATTCATCATTGTGAGTTTGTTTCGCTCCAACCAATCCGATACAAAATGAACAATACCGCAGCAGCATTGTTTCTCAGGGTGAAACAAAAATGGGACGGTCGGAGCAGTTGAGAGATGAGTAAGAACGGTGTTGGGGTCCTGCAAAGCATTTATCAACGCGCCGTGTCGCGCTATTGGGCGCGAAGCGCACGGTTGGCCGCCAAGACCGATCTCAGCACCCTGCGCAAGCAACGCGCCCGCGCCCGGACCTTGCGCCACTACCTCGACACCCTGATTGCGATCTCAGAGAGCCGACTCGCCCTGCCGATGATCGGCTCGAACGCCTTTCCAGTACCGCATGGCACCGAATGGTCCTGGCGGCCCGAGGCTTGGCGCGAGCCGCTACCGATCAAGGGGCGCTCCTCCGTCGGCAACCGCGAGATGCTCGGCGACGAAGTTACGCTATTCCACGATTGTCGGCTTTCCGAACTGACCCTGCGCCAGCTTCGTAATCACCGCGAAGCCGATCTTGCACCTTTCGGGCTGCGCATGGACGTGTTCCGTTTCGACGGCTCCTTCCTGTCGCTGGCCATCGACCTGCCGCCAGAAGCCGTGCAGGGCCTAACGCGCAACCACCTCATCCGCCTCGACACCAATGTCGAGATGGAAAAACCGCTCGAGATATTCGCCCGCCTCAACATCAAGCACGGCCCGAACACAGAACAGATCGTGCGCGAACTACCTCTCGACGCCGAGGAAATCTCGGTCGAGTTCGATCTCGCCTACTCCAAACTGAACGAAAAACGGGTCGAACGCGCCTGGCTTGACCTGATCTTCGAAGGACCGGAGATGAACGAGGTAATCTTGCGCGATCTGACCTTCGCCCGACGGCCCCGCGCCGAACTCTGACCCTTTCAGGAGAGCCGACCATGAGCGACTGGACGCTGACCAAAACCCGCCTGTCTCAAGGTGTCTGGGAAGGGGCATTGACGCGCGATGCCGACTCTGGCCCGGCACCAGAGATCCGTGCAACGCACCTCAACGAAACTGTGACCGGGGTCGAACTCAAGGAAGACGTCGCTCACGGTCGTTGGGTGCTGCGCATTCCGATCCCGACCGAGGCAATCGCCGACGGGGTGCAGACCATCCTAGTTCACGACAAGCAAACAGGTGATCTGCTCGACAACATCACACTGATCGCTGGCGAAGCTCTGGCGGGTGACATTCGCGCCGAGATGACGCTCCTGCGCGCAGAACTCGACATGCTCAAACGCGCCTTTCGCCGCCACTGCGTCGAGACGATGTAAATCCAGATCAGTAATGCGCGGTATATCCGCCATCCACGGCCAAGACCTGCCCTGTCACATAGCTTGCGGCCGGTGACGCCAAGAAAAGGATCGCCGGGGCAAGCTCTTCCGGATCGCCCCATCTCCCAAGCGATGTGGCCGCCTCAAGCCGCGCCTGAATGGCGGGATTCTTCGCGGCCTCCCGGTTCGGTTCTGTCAGAAAGAACCCCGGTGCGATTGCATTGACGTTGATACCCTGCGGACCAAGCTCAGCCGCAAGCGCGCGGGTCAAACCGTTGATACCTGCCTTTGCGGTCGTATAGGCAGCATCGCCAGCCTGCGCGATGATCCCCGCAATGGAGGAAATATTCACGATCCGCCCGCCCGGCCCCATCATCGCCGCGGCCTTCTGACAGATCATGAAGGGCGACACGAGGTCCACATCGAGCAACCGATGAACGTCTTCCCGGCTGAACTCCTGAAGGGCCCGACGGTCCCGCATCCCGACGTTGTTGACGAGGATATCAAGACCGCCCTCCTCAGCGATCTCGGCAAAAGCGGCTGCAACCGCCGCCGCGTCCGACACATCAAAAGGCAGTGCTTTGGCCTTGCCTCCCGCTTCTACGATCTCCTGAGCCGCGCGCGCCGTCGTGCCTCTGTCGCGCCCGTTGATCCAGACCATCGCGCCCGCCTCGGCCAAGAGACGCGCCGCAGCAAAACCAAGCCCGCTATTTGACCCGGTCACAAGCGCCTTGCGCCCTGCGAGAGAAAACACACCGTAGTGGGCCATGAAATGCTCCTGTCTGAACCGATTTCATACTGCCAAGGACGCCCGGTGCCTACAAACCCAAAAGCGTCCTGCCGCAACGACACGACGGGCTGACGCGGCGTTTTGGGGTGACAAGCCACGGGGCTTCGGGTCTCCTGCGAGGCAACATATTCAGGGAGGCACCCATGACAGAGTATCCGCATCTGTTGGCACCGCTTGATCTTGGCTTTACCACGCTCAAGAACCGCGTGCTCATGGGCTCGATGCATACCGGGCTCGAAGAAACCAAGGACTGGAACCGCGTCGCCGAGTTCTACGCCGAGCGCGCGCGCGGCCAGGTCGGCCTGATCGTCACCGGCGGCATGGCGCCCAACCGCGAAGGCGGCGTCTTTCCCGGCGCGGCGGGCCTTTTCTCCGACGAGGACATCGCCAACCACAAGATTGTGACGGATCGCGTCCACGATGCGGGCGGCAAGATCGCGATGCAGATCCTTCACGCGGGCCGCTATGCCTATAGCCCCGAATGTGTGTCCTCCTCCGCCGTGAAATCGCCGATCTCCCCTTTCCCGCCAAAGGAACTCGACGAAGACGGGATCGAAAAACAGATCGCGGATTTCGTCACCGCCACGACCCGCGCCCGCGAAGCCGGGTATGACGGGGTCGAGATCATGGGCTCTGAGGGGTATTTCCTGAACCAGTTCCTCGTCACCCATGTCAACAAGCGCACCGATCGTTGGGGCGGCTCCTATGAGAACCGCATGCGCCTTCCGGTCGAAGTCGTGCGCCGTTGTCGCGAAGCAGTGGGCGAGGACTTCATCATCATTTATCGCTTGTCGATGATCGACCTCATACCCAACGGATCGACCCACGCAGAAGTCGTGCAACTCGCCAAGGCCATCGAGGAGGCCGGCGCAACGATCCTCAATACCGGCATCGGCTGGCACGAGGCGCGCATCCCCACCATCGCCACCTCCGTCCCCCGCCGCGCCTTTGCCTGGGTCACGAAAAAACTTATGGGCAAGGTCTCGATCCCGGTCATCACATCGAACCGCATCAACATGCCGGATGTTGCCGAGGATGTGCTCGCCGAGGGTTGCGCCGACATGGTGTCGATGGCGCGCCCATTCCTCGCCGATGCCGACTTCGTCGCCAAGGCCGCGTCCGGCAAAACGGATCAAATCGCGCCCTGTATCGGCTGCAATCAGGCCTGCCTTGATCATACTTTCTCGGGCAAGCTAACGACTTGTCTTGTCAATCCGCGCGCCTGTCACGAGACCGACCTCGAAATCACAAAGACGGATCACCCCAAGACCATCGCCGTGGTTGGTTCCGGCCCTGCAGGCCTTTCCGCCGCCATCACCTCCGCCCAGCGCGGCCATGATGTGACGCTGTTCGATAAAGCAAACACCATCGGCGGCCAGCTCAACATCGCAAAACAAATCCCCGGCAAGGAAGAGTTCTGGGGGCTGGTTGATTGGTATGAAACCATGGTGGCCGAGTCTGGCGTGACCCTGCGCCTAGGCGAGGAAGCGACATCTGAAACACTGATGAATTTCGACGAGGTCGTGATCGCAACCGGAATCATCCCGCGCGACCCCGGCATTCCCGGGCAGGATCGCGCCAATGTGCTCTCCTATGTCGATGTGCTGCGCGACAAGAAACCTGTCGGGAAGAAAGTCGCCGTCATCGGCGCAGGCGGCATCGGGTTCGACGTATCGGAGTTCCTTGTCCACGAAGGCGAGAGCCTGACCGAGAACCTTCCTGAGTGGATGGTCGAATGGGGCGTTGGTGACCCGGAAGAGGTCCGCGGCGGTCTCGCCCCCGCAGGTCCGCAACCGCACGCGCCCGCGCGTCAAGTCTATCTCATGCAGCGCAAAGCAAAGGCCCTTGGCAAAGGGCTTGGCAAGACGACGGGCTGGATCCATCGCGCCGCGCTCAAGATGAAGAATGTCGAGATGATCGGCGGCGTGAACTACGAGAAGATCGACGACGCGGGCCTGCATATTTCCTTCGGCGAGGCGCGTGAGAACCCGCGTGTCTTGGATGTCGATACCGTGGTGATCTGCGCCGGGCAACTTTCCGAACGTTCCCTCGCCGACGCGCTCGAGGAAAAAGGCGTGACCGCGCATGTCATCGGTGGCGCGGATGTCGCGGCCGAGCTGGACGCCAAGCGTGCGATCAATCAGGGTACCCGGCTCGCCGCCACGCTCTAGGTGGCATTTACCATTCGCTAACCATGTCCCGTTAACACTCATTAAGCGTGTGAACGGGGAGTGAAACATGGTGGCTCGCGCCTATACCGTTGCCTTCGAAGGGGTCGATGCGCACCCCGTCGAGGTGCAATGCGCCGTCTCCAACGGGTTGCCGGCGTTC
Source organism: Shimia aestuarii (assembly GCF_022814865.1). Lineage (GTDB taxonomy): Bacteria > Pseudomonadota > Alphaproteobacteria > Rhodobacterales > Rhodobacteraceae > Shimia > Shimia aestuarii_A. Next base: position 247,733 of record NZ_JAKVRD010000001.1, read on the forward strand.
TCCATCGTTGGTTTGCCCGACAAGGCCGTCTCAGAGGCACGTGACCGCGTGCGCGCGGCGCTCAACGCAATGGCCATCGCGCTGCCCTCAAAAAGGATCACGATCAACCTCTCCCCCGCCGATCTGCCCAAGGAAGGAAGCCATTTCGACCTCCCCGTTGCTGTGGCCCTCCTCGCCGCGCTCAACATCATCCCCGAGGATGCCGCCGAGAGCTGTGTCGCGCTTGGGGAATTGTCGCTCGACGGTTCACTTGTTCCAGTGACCGGAGCACTCCCCGCCGCGATGTCCGCTGCCGAAACAGGGCGCAGCTTGCTCTGTCCAGAACCTTCCGGTCCAGAAGCCGCATGGGTCGGCGCGGCACAGGTCATCGCCGCGCGTTCCCTCGCAGACGTGGTGCGCCACTACACAGGTCAATCGCCCCTCCCCCCATCTGAGCCAGGCGAGGTATCGACCGACCCACTCTCAATCGACATGCGCGACGTGAAGGGGCAGGAACGCGCCAAGCGCGCGCTTGAGATCGCCGCCGCCGGGCGGCATCATTTCTTCATGGTCGGCAGTCCCGGCTCAGGCAAATCCATGCTCGCCGCGCGCTTGCCCACGATCCTCCCCCCCCTGACCCCGGCAGAGGCGCTTGAAACCTCGATGATCCATTCCATTGCCGGGCTTCTCGACGCGGGCGGCATCTCGCGCCAGCGGCCCTTCCGGGAGCCACATCACACCGCGTCGATGGCGGCGATCGTCGGCGGTGGTCGCCGCGCAAGCCCCGGCGAGATCAGCCTCGCGCATAACGGCGTCTTGTTCATGGATGAGTTCCCGGAATACTCCCGCTCGGTCCTCGAGACCTTGCGCCAACCCATCGAGACCGGCTCCGTCATGGTCGCCCGCGCCAATGCTCATGTCTCCTACCCGTGTCGGTTCATGCTGGTCGCAGCTGCCAATCCCTGCCGCTGTGGCGAGATGTTCGACCCCAACAAGGCCTGTTCGCGCGCGCCGGTGTGCGGCGAGGACTACCTCGGGCGAATCTCCGGCCCCCTGATGGACCGCTTCGATCTCCGCCTCGAAGTGCCCCCGGTGAGCTTTCAAGACCTTGATCTCCCCGCCAGCGGTGAAACGTCCGCGACCATCGCCGCCCGGGTCGCCGCCGCCCGCGAGACGCAGGCGGCACGCTATGAAGACATCCCCGGCACCCGCGCCAATGCCGATATTCACGGCGCCCTACTAGAGGAAATCACCGCACCGGATAGCGACGGGCGCGCCTTTCTCAACAGCGTCGCAGAGAAGATGGGGCTTTCGGCACGCGGCTATCATCGTATCTTACGAGTCGCGCGCACTATCGCCGATCTTGATGACGCGGACCAAATCAAGCGTCCACATATCGCCGAAGCCGTCAGCTTCCGGCTTCTGTCTGCCAAAGAGAATTGATCCACTCAGCCACGCGTTCGACCGTCTCCCGCGCCTCTGGGATCAATCCTTGGAAGAGCGGCCAAGCATGGGGAGCCTCTGCATGCACCTCAAGCGTAACATGTGCCCCGTCTTCGTTGAGCCGCTCGACCATGCGCAGCGTATCATCGCGCAGGATTTCGCGTTGTGAGACCGTCAGGTAGATTGGTGGCGCACCCTGCATATCGGCGAAGAGCGGTGAGGCGCGCGGGTCTCGTGGATCTTGCCCAGCGAGATAGTATTCGGCACAGACAAACGCCCGTTCCGCAGGCAAGAGCACATCGCACCCCGCGTTCTCGCGAATGCTCGGCGCGGTAAAGCTGAGATCGGTCAGCGGCGACAAGGCGAACACCCCGACTGGCAAGTCTTCACCTTCGGCGATGAGTTGCCCCAACAAAGCGAGCGCCAATCCACCCCCGGCACTATCTCCACCAATGACGATCTGATCGGACCGATAGCCAGAATCGCGCAACAGATCATAGGCAAGGCGCGCATCGTCGATCGCGGCGGGAAAAGGATTTTCCGGGGCGAGGCGATAGCTCGGCATACAGGCCGTAACGCCCGAATAGCGCGACAAGTGGGCGACCAGTGCGCCATGGGTGTGCGGCGAGCCAAAAACATAGGCCCCGCCATGGAAGTAGAGGATTGCGTGATCGTCCGCCGCTTCTGGCCCGGTCACCCAGTGTAGATCAAGCCCCTGCGCCGCCTCATTGCGCCAGGTCGCCCCGCGTGGCCCATGCAGCCAGACCCGCGCCTTCCAATCCAAGGCCCGCCGAAGCGATGTTGGATCCGGCGCTCGTGCCAAAAGCGGTTTCTCGAAGAACCGCATTTGCGCATTTAGGAGAGCGAGGCGGAGGCTCATCCGATGCGCGCCTCGATTGCCTCCCAGATCTTCTCGGCAATATTCACCCCATCGAAGCGCTCAAGCTCTTGGATGCCCGTGGGCGAGGTGACGTTGATCTCGGTGAGGTAGTCGCCGATCACATCGATCCCGACGAAGACTTGCCCCTTTTCGCGCAGAAGCGGGCCTATCGCGGCGCAAATCTCCATGTCGCGTTCGGTGAGGCCGATTTTCTCGGGGCGCCCGCCCACATGCATGTTCGAGCGCGTCTCTCCTGCAGCGGGCACACGGTTGATTGCGCCGACCGGTTCGCCATCAACAAGGATCACGCGCTTGTCGCCATTGCTCACATCCGGCAGGAACTTCTGCACAATAAGTGGTTCGCGGCTGAAGCCGGTGAACAACTCGTGCAGCGAGGTCAGGTTGCGGTCATTGGCATCGAGCCGGAAAACACCCGCGCCACCATTGCCGTAAAGCGGCTTCAGGATCACATCACCATGGCGCTCTTTGAAGGCCTTGATCGTGTCGAGGTCGCGGGCAATCGTCGTTGGTGGGGTGAGGTCTGGAAAATCCAGCACGAGGAGTTTCTCGGGATAGTTTCGAACCCAGAAAGGATCATTCACCACAAGCACCTTGTCTTTGAGACGATCAAGAAGATGCGTCGACGTGATATAGTGCATATCGAACGGCGGATCCTGACGGAGCCAGATAACGTCGAAGTCGGCGAGGTTTACGTGGGTCTCGGGACCGAGGTCAACGTGATTGCCCACCTCGCGCCGCACCACCATGCTTTGGCCGCGAGCGGTGATCTCGCCCTCTTCATAGGCGAGCATGTCCGGGGAATAAAAGAACAGCTCGTGCCCCCGCGCTTGCGCTTCTTCGGCAAGGCGGAAAGAGCTGTCGGCGTTGATGTCGACAGACGTGATCGGGTCCATCTGAAAGGCGATTTTCATGGGCGTTCCTCTGCGCTGCTTGCTCCTTAAATGGCGCATGCCCTCCGCCCTTGCAATGCCTTGTCAGAACGCGCTCTCGAGAATTCGGGTTTCCCCTGTCGCATTGACCAATGCGACATCAAAACGGCAGGGCGTCAATTCGCCCTTTGGCTCACCTGCGAGAAAGTGCGCAGCCCCTGCATGAATGCGCGCGATCTGCCGCTCTGTGACACGGGCTGCCGCGCGTTCGAAATCAGGGGCTTGCTTTACTTCAACAAAGACAACTCCATCCCCATCGCGCAGGATCAGGTCAATCTCGCCACCCCCTTTGCGCCAACGACGTGCCGCAACGGTCAGACCCTGGCGCAGATAGAGGCGCTCCACGCTCTCTTCGGCCGACGCACCCGCGTGCCATGCGCGCCGTCCTCGCTCAGCTTTGCGCATGGTTCTCTCTTCGGCCTCCGTCATGGGCGGCCTCCTTTCGTCATTCTTCAGACGAAAGCTTGAGCGCCAACTGGTAAATCTTTCGTTTATGCACGTTATAGGCCTTGGCCACGCTTTCCGCCGCATCCCGAACGGACATGCTCTCCAACGCTTGACGCACCGCGACCTCGAGATCGGCCTCACCGTGTTCTTCCGTGCCCTGCCGATCAATGAGAACCACGATTTCACCGCGCAAAGCGTCGGTGCCGATATCCTCTGCAAGGCTCTGCAACGTGCCACTCCGTACTTCCTCGAACTTCTTGGTCAACTCGCGACAGAGCACCGCCGCACGTTCTCCGCCAAGAACCTTCGCCGCATCCCGAAGCATCGCGCCGACGCGTTTCGGCGATTCGTAGAACACGAGCGTACCCGGCACCGCCTTCACGGCCTCAAGCGCGCTCTGCCGCGCGCCTTTGGCGTTCGGGAGAAACCCCGCGAAAAAGAACGCATCCGTTGGCAAACCCGCAAGCGTCAAGGCAGTGATGATCGCCGAAGGTCCGGGTGCCGAGGTGACGTTGTGCCCCGCGTCCATCGCTTCACGCGCCAGATGGTAGCCCGGATCGGCAATCAGCGGAGTCCCAGCCTCGGACCCATAAGCTACAGAGTTCCCCTCTTCGAGAAGCTTGAGCAGTTTTGCCCGCCCTTTTGCGCCGGAATGGTCATGGTAAGAGATCAGCGGACGATCGCCGAGCCGCACCCCGTGAATCTCAAGAAGCCGACGCATTGATCGCGTGTCTTCCGCAGCGATGACATCAGCGGAGGCAAGAATATCGAGCGCCCGCAAGGTGATGTCTCGCGCCGTCCCGATGGGCGTGGCAACGAAGTAGAGCCCGGGCTCCAATCTGCGAATTTCGTGATTCAAAGCTGGACCCATCTTCTGTGTTCTCTATGATTTGCCCAAACCGGGCCAGCGCGTTATACGCCAGCCTGACGCCGCAAACCGACCCGCCAAGGGAGTTATCATTCCATGTTGTTCCGTTCTAGCCTTGCCCGCCGGTTTCTGAAAGGGGCCGCTGCCACGCTGGCTCTCGTGGGTCTGACCGCCTGTGTTCCTTCAACGGGACCGGTTATCTCGACGTCGAACCCCGTGCCGGTCGCGCTTCTCGTGCCTTCAGGGTCCGGAGATTCCGGCGATGCCTTGATTGCACAAAGCCTTGAGAACGCGGCACGCCTTGCAATTTCCGATCTCGACGGGGTCAAGATTGACCTGCGCGTCTATTCTACAGCAGGCAAACCCGCGACCGCCGCCGCCGCCGCGCAAAAGGCTGTCGCGGAAGGGGCGAAGATCATCGTTGGCCCGCTCTACGGGGCTGCCGCGAATGCTGCAGGCAAGGCCGTTGCGGGGAATGGCGTCAACGTTCTGACCTTCTCCAACAACACCGAGATCGCGGGCGGCAATGTCTTTGTCCTCGGGTCGACATTTGAGAACACCGCGAACCGGTTGGTGAACTATGCGACGAGCCAAGGGAAACGCAACATCCTGATCGTTCACGCCGATACTGTCCCCGGACAGGTCGGGCGCAATGCGATCATGGGCGCGATCAACGCCTCTTCTGCGTCGAGCGCCGGCACTGTCGCTTATAAATACTCTCAGGATGGCGTGATCGCCGCCGTGGCCGAGATCAAGGCTGCGGTCGAGCAGAACGCGCCGGACACCATCTTCCTGACGGCCTCGACCTCCGGCGCACTGCCGCTCTTCTCGCAAATGCTTCCCGAAGCCGGAATCGACCCCCAGACGGTGCAGTATATCGGACTGACCCGCTGGGATTTGCCGTCGCAAACCGTTGCGCTGCCTGGCGTACAGGGATCGTGGTTCGCACGTCCCGACGAAGCACTGAGCCGCGCCTATACCGATCGCTATGCCCAAGCCTATGGTGGCCTGCCGCATAACCTGAGCGGTCTGGCTTATGACGGCATTGCGGCGATCGGCGCACTGGTCAAAGCCGGCAAAAGCAACGCATTGACCACAAGCGCCCTAACCCAGGGTGCCGGATTCCAAGGGGTGAACGGTATCTTCCGCCTGCGGTCCGATGGAACGAACGAACGCGGCCTGGCGGTTGTCACGATCCGCGACAAACAAGTGGTGACCCTTGACCCTGCGCCAAAAAGTTTCGGCGGCTTCGGTTTCTAAACCGGACGACCTCCCGCTTCCCGCCCCCTCAACCGATCTCGTCCGCCCCGCAGATGACATCCTTGATCGCAAGGCCCTTCTCGACGCCGTTACCGGCGCTCGGGAAGCGCACGCCGACGACAGGGCCTTTCGCAATGCCGTTGTGAAGCTCTTGCTTGCTGCGCGCAAAGCGGCCAATGCCGAGATCGAGGCAGGTTTCCTTGACCGCCCCCGTGACGCGCGCGCTATGAAAAGCGCCTATACATGGGTCACCGATTGCCTTGTTGGGACGGCGCACCATGTCGCCACGACCTACTTGCATCCGCTTCAGACCCCAACAGAAGCCGAACGGATCGCCCTCTTTGCAGTGGGCGGCTATGGGCGCGGCGAGATGGCACCGCAATCCGATGTCGATCTGCTGTTCCTGACACCCTACAAGATCACCCCCTGGGCCGAGAGCGTGATCGAAACCATGCTCTACATCCTGTGGGATTTACGGCTGAAGGTTGGCCACGCCTCACGCACGGTCAAAGACTGTCTGCGGCTTGGCGGCGAGGACTTCACTATTCGCACCGCCTTGCTTGAGAATCGTTTCCTGCGTGGCTATGCCCCACTTGCGGACGAATTGAATGCGCGTCTCGAAAAAGACCTTTTCAAAGGCTCCGAACGCGAGTTCATCGAAGCAAAGCTGCATGAACGCGACGAGCGTCACAAGAAGCAGGGCGAACGCTACATGGTCGAGCCCAATGTCAAAGAGGGCAAAGGCGGCCTTCGCGATCTGCAATCGCTATTTTGGATCGCCAAATACGTCTATCACGTACAACAGGCCCGAGACCTTCTAGACAAGGGGCTGTTCCACAAGGACGAGTATGAGCGTTTCGCCGAGGCCGAGAATTTCCTCTGGGCCGTGCGCGGCCATATGCATATCCTCGCAGGTCGCCCTGTCGAACAACTGACCTTCGATCTGCAAGTGCAGGTCGCAGAACGCATGAGGTATCTCGACAAAGGTGGTCGGCGTGCCGTCGAACACTTCATGCAGGACTATTTCCGTCACGCGACCTCGGTGGGAGATCTGACGCGCATCCTCTTGACCAAGCTCGAAGCTGACCACGCCAAGGCGGCTCCCCTGATGGAGCGCCTCTTCCGTCGCCGCCCAAGGATCAAACCGGGCTATGAGGTCATCAACAATCGTCTGGCGATCACCGACGAAAAGGACTTCCTTGCTGACAAGCTCAATATCCTGCGCTTGTTCGAGGAAGGGTTGCGCACGGGCCTCTTGATCCACCCAGACGCCATGCGGCTTGTGACGGCAAATCTAGACCTGATCGACGACGAATTTCGCGCCAACAAGGACGCCCAGAAGATCTTTCTCGGATTGCTCCTCAAACACGGCAATCCCGAACGCGCGCTCCGCCGGATGAACGAACTTGGTGTGCTCGCCGCTTTCATCCCCGAATTCGCCCCGGTCGTCGCGATGATGCAGTTCAACATGTACCATTCGTACACCGTCGACGAACACACGATTCAGGTGATTTCAAACTACGCCCAGATCGAACGGGAAGAGCTTCAGGTCGAACTGCCGCTCTCCTCGGAGATCATTAAGACCGGGATCAACCGGCGCGTCCTCATGGTCGCGATGCTGTTGCACGACATCGGCAAAGGGCAAGAGACCGACCATTCTATTCTCGGCGCGCAGATCGCCCGCCGCGTCGCGCCTGCGCTTGGTTTGCGCAAAGGCGAATCTGAAACCGTCGAATGGCTCGTGCGCTATCACTTGTTGATGTCCGACACGGCTCAGAAACGAGATATCGCGGACCCGCGCACCGTGCGCGACTTTGCCAAGGCCGTGCGCTCGGTGGACCGACTCAACCTCCTAACGGTGCTGACCGTGTGCGATATTCGCGGTGTTGGCCCCGATGTCTGGAACAACTGGAAAGCCGCGCTCCTGCGCGCACTCTACCGTCAGACACGCGTTGTCCTCGAAGACGGCATGGAGGCCATCAACCGCGAGAACCGCGGCGCCGAAGCCAAGAAAAAGCTTCGCGCGGAACTCAAGGGGTGGTCCGGCAAGGACATCAAGCGCGAAACCACCCGCCACTACGATCCCTATTGGCAGGGCCTGCACATCACTGCCCATAAGGTCTTTGCCGAGCTGCTACGCGATATCGACGACGACGAGGTACGTATCGACCTGCACCCAGACGAGGATCGCGATGCGACCCGCGTCTGTTTTGCCATGTCCGATCACCCCGGCATCTTTAGCCGCATGTGCGGCGCCTTGGCACTGGTCGGGGCAAACATCGTCGACGCCCGCACCTTCACCTCTAAGGACGGCTACGCGACCGCTGCCTTCTGGATTCAGGATGCCGACGGCTCGCCCTATGAAGCCAGCCGCCTCAAACGCCTGCAACAGATGATCGACAAGACCCTCAAGGGCGAAGTGATCGCCACTGAAGCGATCAAATCGCGCGACGTCATCAAGAAACGCGAACGCGCCTTCAAGGTGCCGACGACGATCACCTTCGACAACGAAGGCTCGGAAATCTACACGATTATCGAGGTCGACACCCGCGACCGCCCCGGCCTTCTCTTCGATCTGACGCGCACCCTTGCCAATAACAACGTCTATATCGCCTCCGCCGTTATCGCGACATACGGTGAACAGGTGGTTGATAGCTTCTACGTCAAAGACATGTTCGGCCTGAAATTCCATTCCGCGTCGAAGCAGCAAGCGCTTGAAAAGAAACTGCGTGAAGCAATCGAGCGCGGCGTCGAAAGGGCTATTTCGTGAAGCCGATCCGCCTGATGCGCGGCTTCCTGACCGTGGGGGGCTGGACGATGGCAAGCCGCATCCTCGGCTTCGTGCGTGATATCCTGATCCTCGCTTTCCTCGGCACTGGCCCTCTCTACGAGGCCTATGTCGTGGCGTTCCGCCTGCCCAATATGTTCCGTCGTTTCTTTGCCGAAGGCGCGTTCAACATGGCCTTTGTGCCGATGTTCTCAAAGAAGCTGGAGGGCGAAGAAGACCCACTTGGGTTCGCCCGCGAAGCCTTTGCCGGACTTGCCACGGTGTTGATCGTCCTCACGCTCCTGGCTCAGTTGGTCATGCCTTGGCTTATCCTCGGCCTTGCCTCCGGCTTTGCTGGTCAAGAGCAGTTCGCGCTCTCGGTGGAATTCGGGCGCATCGCCTTTCCCTATATCCTATTCATCTCACTTGCCGCGCTTTTGTCGGGTGTGCTGAACGCGACAGGGCGCTTCGCCGCTGCCGCCGCCGCGCCTGTGTTGCTGAATATCCTTTTGGTGGCGGGCATCTCTGGTGCCGCATGGCTTGGCCTCGATGTTGCGCGCGCTCTGATCTGGATGATCCCGGTCGCCGGTATCGCGCAGCTTGCCCTTGTCTGGGTCGCCGCCGCGCGCGCCGGTTTCCCGCTGACCCTGCAACGGCCGCGCTGGACCCCCGAGTTGAAACGCCTCGTGACCATCGCCATCCCTGCCGCGCTCGCGGGCGGTGTCGTGCAGATCAACCTCCTTGTCGGTCAGCAGGTCGCTTCCTATTTCGACCGTGCCGTGGGTTGGCTCTTCGCCGCCGACCGTCTCTATCAACTGCCGCTCGGCGTTGTCGGCATCGCCATCGGCATCGTGCTCCTGCCCGACCTGTCCCGCCGCCTCAAAGCTGACGACGAGGCCGGATCGCGCACCGCCCTATCCCGCGCGGCCGAAATCTCGCTGGCCCTGACCATCCCTTGTGCTGTGGCACTCATGGTGATTCCGCTACCGCTCGTCTCGGTGCTCTTTGAGCGCGGCGCGACAACCGCCGACGATAGCGCCGCTATTGCGCTTGCCGTTGCGGTCTATGGCCTCGGCCTGCCCTCTTTCGTGATCCAGAAGATCCTGCAACCGCTGTTCTTTGCCCGCGAAGACACCAAAACACCGTTCCGCTACGCGCTCTGGGCGATGGTGGTGAACGCTGTCGTCGCCATCGGCCTCGCGCCGTTCATTGGCTGGATTGCCCCCGCCATCGCGACAACGCTTGCAGGCTGGGTCATGGTCGCGCTGCTCTACAAAGGCACCCGCCCGATGGGCTATGTCGCCAAGTTCGATGAACGCCTGCGCCGACGCCTGCCGCGCATTTGCTTCGCCTCTGCAATCATGGGAGGGGCGCTTTGGGGCCTAACCATCGTCCTTGGCCCGGCGCTTGGCACCGATGGCTGGCGCTATCTTGCGCTCGCGATCCTGATCCTTCTCGGCTCAGTCGTCTACTTCGTCTCGGGGCACATTATTGGCGCCTTCCGCCTCTCCGATTTTCGCCGCGCGGCGAAACGCGGCTGACGCACGCGTCAGTCGCGCTTGCGCAACTTTTCCACAAGATGCTGCCAGCCGCCGGGCGCGAGGACAAAAGACATCAGGAATCCCGCTGCGAAACCGCACACATCCGCAACCCAGTCCTTGTTGCCGCCAAAGAGCAAACCAAAGAGAAGCTGAATCCCCAAAAGGAAACCGATCATCGTGAAAGCCCGCGCCTGATTGGCGCCCAACTGGCCAAGCCGCGTCCAGAGCAGGAAGGTAAACGCTCCGATCAGCCCATACACGCCGGGGAATGCCCCAAAGAGCGGCTGCGACGCCTCGAGGATAAGCGCGTAGCCAAGCGCGCCGGCAATCCCCGACAGAACAAAAATCGCGAGTGTCGCGACCCCCGAAAACACCTCGCCCACCATCTTGCCAAGAGCGAGAAGCATCACGCTGGCAAATGCCGCATGGGTAAAGCTGCCATGCACGAATAGATAGGTCACCGTGCGGATCACATGCTCTACCGGCCAGATATTGTTGACCAGCATCCAGCTAAAAATCTCATCTGCAAACGCATATCTCTGTAGCGCCGAGACGCGCCAGCCGATCGCAGCGGGCCCACCGACAACTCCTTGTGCGCCAAGCGTGAAGACGATCTCGATCCCCGCGATCAGCAGGAAAAGCGCGACCACGACAGGCGGCAGCGGATTGATCGGGTGCGAATGCTCGGGCTGGGACATGCCTGCTCTCCTTGACGGGCTTTTGCCCCATCGGTAAGGCAACGACACCCATAAATCCAGACGGAGTATTCCTCATGAACGAGGCGGTCCAAACGTCCTCTCAATTCACCCCGCGGGTCTTCTCGGGCATCCAACCCTCGGGCAACCTGCACCTCGGCAACTATCTCGGTGCGCTCAAGCGCTTCGTAGATATGCAGAGCGATGATACGGAAACCCTCTACTGCATGGTCGACATGCATGCGATTACCGTCTGGCAAGACCCTGATGACCTCCGCCATGCCACGCGCGAACTCTGCGCCGGGTTCATCGCCGCGGGCCTCGATCCGACAAAATCGATCCTCTTCAACCAGAGTCAGGTTGCTGAACATGCCCAACTCGCATGGATCTTCAACTGTGTCGCGCGGATGGGCTGGATGCAGCGCATGACCCAGTGGAAGGACAAGGCGGGCAAGAACCAGCAGAACGCCTCGCTCGGCCTCTTGGCCTATCCGGCGCTGATGGCGGCGGATATTCTTGTGTATCACGCGACCCATGTGCCCGTCGGTGAGGACCAGAAGCAGCATCTCGAGCTGACCCGCGACATCGCGATCAAGTTCAACCATGACTATGGCGTCGATCATTTTCCGATTACCGAGCCGGTCATCGAAGGCGCGGCGACGCGTGTCATGAGCCTGCGCGACGGGTCCAAAAAGATGTCGAAGTCCGATCCCTCGGATGCCTCCCGGATCAATATGACCGATGACGCCGACACCATTGCTAAGAAGATTCGCAAGGCCAAGACAGACCCCGATGCCCTACCCTCCGAGGCCAAGGGGCTTGAAGAGCGTCCCGAGGCGCGCAACCTCGTCAACATCTACGCCGCGCTCGCGGATACCACTGTTGATGCGGTGCTCGCGGATGTGGGCGGCAAGCAGTTTTCGGAGTTCAAACCGATCCTCTCTGAACTCGCCGTGGAAAAGCTCGCGCCGATCTCGACCGAGATGGCCCGTCTGATGCAGGAAAAGGACGAGATCGACCGCATCCTCGCCTCCGGCGCAAGCCGAGCCCGCGAAATCGCTGCACCGATCCTCAAAAAGACCTACGAGATCGTCGGCATGGTCGGCGCCTGAGGCGCTGACCACTGATCTTCTTCAAACAGCCATGATCAGGCGGTGCTTCAGCATCGCCTGAATGATCTTCCTCACCGCCTGAGACAGATCCTCCCGTGGCTGCTCTGGGAAGGCGGCGGCAAGTGTCTGCGTGATATCTTCTTGCGTTGTCGGCTCCAACAGAAGCGTCCAGATCCCGGTCGTCACCCCGCTGAACGCATGCATGCCCGGTCCCTCGGCGCAGGCGACAAAGACATCCTCTTGAAGCTGAGCCTCGTAGACCGAGGGATTACGTTGGTAGGTGTGATCCCCCGCAACGGCCTTGTCCGTTGTGTAAACTGCATGGCTGTCTGGCGGCAGGTTCGACGGATCAACCCGTGCTGTCGCCCCCCGGGGGTTCGCATCGCACCACGCTTTGAGGTAGGCCGCCGCCTCTTCGCCGTTGCTGTATCGCAGACGAAGGCACTGTGACGTCTCAACCAGCCCGTTGAGCATAGCCAGCACCCGCGCCGGGTTCATGCTGCGAGAAAAATTCTGCCGGATAAGCCGCCGCATGACCTTGGAGGAGGCGACTGGCTCAAGCTCCGCCTCTCCCTCCTCCCGGCGATCCAGAAGGATGATCGTAGAAATGGGCAGCGTCTCACCATGCGGCGCCAGCTGACCGTCGGGAAGGTCAAGGTAGAGATACTGCTGGTTTCGCGGCCCCGCATGATGCTCCATCCATCGCGCGAGACCCTGCGAAAACTCTTTAGGCAATGGCCGACGCAACCGGGGCGCCGCACCGTTTGCAATGCCGCGCATCGCGCCATCCTTGCCGAGGCGTAAAGGCAGGTAGTCATCCGTAAAGACATGCGCGCCCAGTGCAGCAAGACAGGCCGTCAGTGTGCTCTTGCCGGCGCGCCGTTGATTGGGGAACAGCATAAGGCTCCCCTCACGCTCAATCGCGGCACCATGAAAGCACAACAACCCCTGTTCAGCGCGAATTCGCGACCAGGCCAACTCTGCCAACAAAGTGCAGGCAGCATGGAGTGGATCCGAATGGGACTTCGAAAGGTCGTAGTGATCGGAAGAAAAGCAAAATCTCCCGTCCCTCTGTGACACGGTGAGCGTCGGAACGTCCATTCCGCCTTCGACAGGTGCGTAAGGCCAGTCACTGAATATCTCTGGAAGAAGAGAGACGACCGCGTCGGCACCTTCAAAAACAACCGGACCGTCCGTGCCCGTGAAATAGAAACGTTGCGTCGCCGTCATCGGAAACAGTCTCAAATAATCGGATGCCCGGCACCAGCGATTTCTGGCCCCGGGCATCCTCTTTTCTCAGATCACTCTCAACTTAGTGCATGTCCTGCGCGGCGTCGCTTGGTCCGGACGCGGTGGACCCACCGTCATCGGAACCATCATCGGACTCGCCACCGGAAGCGCCGTCATCGGCACCAGAGGCGCCATCGTCGGACTCGCCGCCCGAAGCCCCATCATCACCGCCAGATGCGCCGCCGTCGTCACCACCCGATGCGCCGCCATCGCCGTCTCCGCCCCCGGAACCACCGCCGGAACCACCGCCAGAGCCACCACCGTCACCGCCACCGGAACCACCACCGTCACCACCGCCGGAACCGCCTCCGCCGTCGCCACCGCCGCCGTCACCGCCACCGGACCCGCCGGATGCGTGTGCCATGCTCAGCGTCGTGAAGGCCGGTGCAGCATAGATCGCTGTCGCCCCCAAACCGAGTTTGGCAAGGAATTTGCGGCGATCAACCGCCTCTGTTGTAGTTTCTTCGTTCATGTCGTCCATGATAAGCTCCTCCTTCGGTGGGTTTCCCACTCCTGCTTGAGACGAAGTTTCTTGCGAAACAAATAGCATTTCCTGAATGTGACGTTACGGCATGTAAAATTAGAAATCTGTTAAAAATGTGTCACATTCAATTTTTGCGCGGAATTTCGCGAGAGGTGAGCCAATTGTTGCTACTTCAATCACTGCGGGATCTATCTTCCGGTTGAAAATGTGCCCTTGATAGATGAGTTCCCGCCTCCGGGTGTCATGAACTTGAATCAATAAAACGCTACCCTTGCCTCAATCGCACCCCGCGAGAATTTCTGAGTTCTGTGATTTGAGTTCCAAACCATTCGCCCCCGGTCTTCCCCAGGCCCGGGGGCTTCCCTTTGCCTCTGGACCTCCCGACAGGCCGCGACTAGCATCCGCCGGAGCGAGCGAGGGAGACCAGCATCAATGGCAATCAGCAACACAATCAGAACCTATTTCAACGGCACATGGCATGATGGCGACGTGCCCGTCATGCGCGCCGCAGACCATGGCGCATGGCTTGGCACCACGGTGTTCGACGGCGCACGATATTTCGAGGGCATGTCCCCTGATCTCGAACCGCATCTCGCGCGCATCAATCGCTCGGCCAAGGCGCTGATGCTGACGCCGACGGTCTCGACCGAGGACATGCTCGACATCGCCCGCGAAGGCCTTTCCGCCTTCGGTCCCGAGGATGCTGTCTATATCCGTCCTATGTATTGGGGCATCGACGGCGATATGAGTGTCTCCGCCATCGCCCCGACCGAAGAGGCGACCGGCTTTGCCCTCTGCCTCGAGGCCGTTCCCATGGCCCCGCCCGAGGCCTCCACGACCCTGACGCGGACCCGCTTCCGCCGTCCGGTGCTCGATTGCGCCGTGGTCAACGCCAAGGCCGGGTGCCTTTATCCCAACAACGCCCGAATGCTTGTCGAGGCGCGCTCCAAGGGTTTTGGCAACGCGCTCGTGGCCGACGCGATGGGCAATGTCGCCGAAAGCGCGACGGCGAACGTCTTCATGGTCAAGGATGGTGAAGTCTTTACGCCCATTGAGAACGGCACCTTCCTCGCCGGGATCACCCGCGCGCGCCACATGTCCAACATGCGCGCCGAGGGCATGAAAGTGCATGAAACCGTACTCACTTTCGAAGATTTTGAAGATGCTGACGAGGTTTTCCTCTCTGGCAACTTCTCCAAGGTGACGCCAGTAACGGCCTTCGACGACCGCCAATATCAGATTGGCCCCGTGACCCGCCAGGTGCGTGAGATGTATTGGGACTGGGCGCGCGCCACGGCCTGAGCCCATCGGGGATCTCGCATCAGACGTTGCCTGATCCCCGACCATGCGCCATGATTGCGCCAAGGGAGACCATCAGATGCGCAAATTCCTCGTCGTTCTCGATGATAGCCGCGAATGCCTGAACGCCATGCGTTTCGCCGCCATGCGGGCGGCGAATACGGATGCAGGCGTGCAGATTCTCTCGATCATCCCGCCAGACGAGTTCAACCACTGGATCGGTGTCAGCGACATCATGCGCGAAGAGGCCCGCGAACGCATCATCGCCCATTTCGAGGTCTTCGCCAAATGGATGCGCGATCGGCAAGGCGTGGACCCCGAGTTGGTGATCCGCGAAGGCGAAGCGGTGAAGGAAATCCTTGGCCAGATACAAGATGATCCGCAGATTGGCGTTCTCGTGCTTGGCGCTGGTGTCGACAAGAAAGGCCCCGGCCCGCTTGTCAGCCAATTGACAAAGACCTCTGGAAACCTGCCGGTTCCGATCACCATCGTGCCGGGCGATATGTCCAAGGAACGGCTCGAGTCGATTACCTGACCTGTCGCACCCAGTTTAGAATCATTCCAAACCTTGACTATCCGGGTTCGGAGGCGCATATCTCAAGACGAGATAGAAAAGGTGCATCCGCTATGTTTATTCAGACCGAATCCACGCCGAACCCCGCCACGCTCAAGTTCCTTCCGGGGCAGACCGTGCTTGAAGCAGGCACCGCTGATTTCCCCTCCTCCGAAGGTGCCGAGGCGTCGCCTCTGGCGAGCCGTGTTTTCGCGGTCAAGGGTGTCTCTGCCGTGTTCTTTGGCACCGATTTCATCACCGTGACCAAGGAAGAGGCGGTCGAGTGGGACCACATCAAGCCCTCGATCCTCGGCGCTATCATGGAGCATTTCCAATCCGGTCAACCGGTCATGGCCGGTGCGGCCACCGCCGCCTCCGGGCATGCCGATCATGACGGTCCCGACTCCGAAGTTGTTGGCCAGATCAAGGAACTGCTCGACACCCGCGTGCGTCCCGCCGTGGCCCAAGACGGTGGTGACATCACGTTCCACGGTTTCGACCGCGGTGTTGTCTATCTGCATATGCAGGGCGCCTGCGCGGGCTGCCCCTCTTCGACCCTGACGTTGAAGATGGGTATTGAGAACCTCCTGCGTCATTACATCCCGGAAGTCACCGAGGTGCGCCCGGTTGCCGTCTGATCCTCTGATCCTCGGCTTTGACACATCGGCGGCGCATTGCGCCGCCGCTCTGCTTTGTGGCGACCGCATTCTCGCATCTGCCCAAGAAGAGATGAAACGCGGACAGGCCGAGCGCCTTTTTCCGCTTCTGGAAGGCGTGCTAGCCGAAGCTGGGGTGGCATGGTCTGATCTGTCGGCCATCGGCGTCGGCATCGGCCCCGGCAATTTCACCGGTATCCGCCTTTCGGTCTCTGCCGCGCGCGGCCTTGCCCTCGCACGCGCCATCCCGGCTGTCGGGGTGTCGAGCCTCGACGCCCTAGCGCATGGCGCGAACGGCCCCACGCTCACCTGCCTCGCCGCGCCCCGCGATCACGCCTATATCGCAGGACATCGCATGGCCAAGGCCATCGCGCCGTCGCTGGTCTCCATCGCTGACATCCCCGCCTCCCTTGCCGAACCCGACCTGACCTGCATCGGCTCTGCGTCCGCCCCGGTGGCCGCCGCGCTTGGCGCCGCTGAGGCTGCACCGGCCTACCCGACCGCAGAAGCCATCGCCCGCATCGCGGCAGGCCGCTGGCAGGACACCCCAGACCGTCCGGCCCCGCTCTACCTCAAGCCCGCCGACGCCGCCCCGGCCCGCGACTCCGCGCCGGTCATTCTCTGATGACACCCGACGACCTCGCCGCCCTCCATGCCGCGGCCTTTACCCAAAGCCGTCCTTGGAGTGCCGAGGAATTCACCGCACTTCTTGCCTCGCCCCATTGCTTTCTCGTCGCCCAAGGACAGAGCTTCGCTCTGGGTCGCGCCATCGCTGGGGAGGCCGAACTTCTCACTATTGCGACCCATCCTAAGGCTCGGCGCCAAGGCCTTGCCCGAGCGTGCCTCTCGCAGTTCGAAACCGCCGCCCGCGCGCGCAGCGCCAAAAGCGCCTTTCTCGAAGTTGCCGCCGACAACCCGGCAGCCATCGCGCTCTACCGGGCAGCGGGCTTTACCGATGCCGGGCAACGCAAAGGCTATTACACGCGCCCCGACGGACCTGCAGTTGATGCGTTGATCCTGACCAAGCCCTTGGAGCAACTTGCCTAAGCCGTGACGGAAATCTGAGATTCTTCCGGTGCCCCAATCTCTTGCCCTGTTCACATATTGCATTGCCGTCGCCCCTCCCGCAAAGTGAAGCTATGCAAATCTACCTACCGATCGCCGAAGTCTCCGTTAATGCCTTCCTGCTCCTCGGGCTTGGCGGCATTGTCGGTATTCTCTCGGGCATGTTCGGCGTCGGCGGTGGGTTTCTGATCACGCCGCTTCTGTTCTTTGTCGGCATCCCGCCCGCTGTCGCCGTGGCCACCTCCGCGACCCAGATTGTCGCCTCTTCGGTCTCAGGGGTGCTGGCCCACCTCAAAAGGCGATCCGTGGACCTGAAGATGGGCCTTGTCCTGCTCGCTGGCGGCCTTGTCGGCGCCGCCCTCGGCGTGTTGGTCTTCAACTACCTGAAATCACTGGGTCAGGTCGATCTACTGGTGAAGCTCTGTTATGTGGTCTTCCTCGGCATCATCGGCACTCTGATGTTTATCGAGAGCGTCAACGCGATCCGAAAATCGCGCCGCAACGCCCCCGTCAAGCGACGCAACCATAACTGGATTCACGGCCTGCCATTTAAGATGCGCTTTCGCGTTTCCGGCCTCTACATCTCTGTCATCCCGCCGCTTCTCGTCGGCCTGAGCGTCGGTGTCCTGGCCGCAATCATGGGGGTCGGTGGCGGCTTCATCATGGTGCCCGCCATGATCTACCTATTGTCCATGCCAACCAAGGTCGTGATCGGCACATCGCTTTTCCAGATCATCTTCGTGACCGCCTTCACGACGCTCCTGCACGCCACGACAAACTACACGGTCGACATCGCCCTCGCGGTGCTCTTGCTGATCGGTGGCGTCATCGGCGCCCAGTTCGGAACCCGTATCGGCACCCTTCTCAATGCCGAGCAACTACGCATTCTGCTGTCGCTCATGGTCATTGTGGTCTGCGGCAATCTCGCCCTTGGCCTGCTGCTTCAACCGGACGAGCTTTTTAGCATCGGCGCGGTCGGAGGCCACTGAGATGCGCGCGATCCTTGCCCTTTTCCTCTTCTTCGCCGCGCCGCTCATGGCCGAAGAGGTCGTGCTTGGCCTTAGCAAGAAAAACGTCTCGATCACCGCGAATTTCGACGGTTCCGAAATCCTCATCTTCGGCGCCGTCAAGCGCGAGACCCCGATCATCGAAGATCCGCCGCTGGATGTGGTCATCGCCGTCTCCGGCCCCTTGCAGCCCCTGACCGTGCGCCGCAAGGAAAAACGGTTCGGCATCTGGGTCAACACCGAGAGCGTCGAGATCGACGCCGCTCCAAGTTTCTATGCCGTCGCCACGAGCGCGCCCTTCCGCGAAGCCCTGACTGACGTCGAAGATTTGCGCCACAAGGTCTCGATTCCGCGCGCCATCCGCTCGGTCGGCGCGCCCTATAACGTGCAAGACTCCGCCGCATTTACCCGCGCTGTGATCCGCATCCGAACAGAGAACGGCAATTATCAATTGCGCGAAAACGCTGTCTCCCTTGACCAGCAGACCCTGTTCCGGACCTCCATCGACCTACCCGCCAACCTAACTGAAGGCGACTACGAAACGCGTATCTTCCTCACCCGTGAGGGACAGGTCGTGTCGAAATTCGAAACCGTGATCGGTGTGCGTAAGGTCGGGCTGGAGCGTTGGCTCTATACCTTGTCGCGCCAACAGCCGCTTCTCTACGGGCTCTTGTCACTCTTCATCGCTGTGACCGCTGGTTGGGGTGCCTCGACACTTTTCCGCATCCTACGCCAAGGCTAGCGCGCAAACCCTACCCGCGCCCGATATAAGGCATCTTCGTCGCCATCACCGTCATGAACTGCACATTCGCGTTGAGCGGAAGCTCTGCCATATGCAGCACCGACCGCGCCGCGTCTCGCACGTCCATTGTGGCATTGGGCGGCTGCCCGGCCTCGATCAACCGCGCATTCAACCCGGCGACCATGTCTGTCTCGGCATTGCCGATATCGATCTGCCCACAGGCAATATCGAGCGCCCGCCCATCAAGCGACAGGCTCCGCGTCAACCCGGTGATCGCGTGTTTGGTCGTGGTGTAGCTAACCGATCCCTCGCGCGGCACATGCGCCGAGATTGACCCGTTGTTGATGATCCGTCCGCCGCGCGGGCTCTGCACCCGCATCCGGGCAAAAGCCTCACGGGCACAAATGAACATGCCGCGCAAATTGACATTCACAACCGCATCAAAATCTTCGACCTCTATTTCGTCAATCGCCCCCGGCGCGCCAAACATGCCGGCATTGTTGAAGAGCGCATCAATCCGCCCGGCCTCCGCCACGAAGCGCGCGAACACCTCCCGCATCGCCGCCGCATCCGTCACATCACCGGGAAGCGCCATCGCCCCCTTATGCGCCGCGGCCATCTCCTCGAGCGGCTCTGCCCGCCGCGCCACAAGCCCCACGCACCAGCCCGCCTCGAGGAAAGCTTCCGCTGTCGCCTTTCCAATGCCAGAGCTCGCGCCCGTGATCAGGATCGTCTTCATGCCGCGCCCTCTTCTTCTGCTTCGAGTGTGAGCGGGGCCGGAGCCACCGCGAGGTCATCCGTCCCGAGAGGATGCGTAGGACGCGCCAAACGGTTGCGCACCACCCAATGAAGCCGTTCCGACGCCCGAGTGATCGCCACATAGGCCAACCGTTTCCAAAGTGGCTGCCCCGCTTCGACCCGGCCCATCCGTGCCGCCGCATATAGATCCGGTGCAAAGACCTGCACGTTCTCCCATTGCGAGCCTTGCGCCTTGTGGATCGTAACGGCGGCCCCATGCAAGAACGTCGCGCCCATGCGGGCCGCATAGGGGATAAAAGGCTCTTCTTCCTCTGGCTTCTCGATCTTCACAATCGACGCTGCCGACACGCGCGGGTCTTCCGCCCCGATCACATGCAGCCGCGAAAACCCCGGCTTGCGTCCGGGCCCGAGATAGATCACCTGCGCCCCCTTGATGAGACCCCGCGCCTCGAGGTCGAGCCGCTTCTTACGGTGCTTGAGTGGCAGCTCAATCCCATCACATATGAGCGGCTCCCCCTCAAGAAGCGCATCCTCGGGCGCGCCATGCACCTGCCGGAACGCATTGATGAGACGAATGCGCGTCGCATTGCGCCAGACGAGCACCGGCGAACGCGCCATGAGGTCCACCTCGACCCGCTGCCCCCAGACCACTCGGTCATCGCGCTTGGCCGTTTCCTCGACAAGCCGCTCGAACTCCTCGAACCCCAGCGCCGGATCGCCGAGCGCATGCGCAAGGTCAAGGATCGGGCTATCGGCATCCTGCCGGTGCACCCGGCTCAGCTCGAGCTTGGACGGCGCGGGCATCGCGTCAAACACCATGCTTCCAGACTGGTTCACCGGGGCAAGCTGTGCCGGATCTCCAAAAAGAAGCAGCGTCGGAAAAATCTCTTTCAAGTCCTCGAACTGGCGATCATCCAACATCGACGCCTCATCGACGAACCCGATATCGAGCGGTTCATCGCGGCGCTTCCATCCGGTGATGAAATCCGACCCGCGCAGTCCCGCCGCGGCAAGCGCGCCAGGGATCGACTTGTGCAACTGGTAAAAGGCCTGCGCCCGCGCGAGCGCCTCTTCGGTGAGGCCCTCGATCTCTGGCTTGTCGCCATTGCCGACAAGCCACTCCGCGATGCGTTCGTATTCCGGGTCGTAGACGGGCGTATAGATAATGCGGTGGATCGTCGTCGCAGGGACGCCGCGCATCCGAAGCACACTCGCCGCCTTGTTCGTCGGCGCAAGAATGGCCAACGTGCGGCGGTCCTTGCGCCGCTTGCCTTCATAGTCCCCCGAAACGATATCCACGCCTGCCGCTTCGAGCGCCTTGACCAATTCGGCAAGCAGCAGTGTCTTGCCCGACCCCGCCTTGCCAAGCACCGCGGCAAGCGCCTGTTTGCTCTCGCGTGGCGGTGTCAAAATCCCGTCGTCGAGATCAACGCCCACCCCGCGCAGAAGCTCGGCGATCGTGTCATAGGCTTCGGCCTGGTCATGCGAAAGGGTCAGCGCGTTTGTCATGCGCTGACCCTACCGTTGCCCCGGTCCAAGCGCCAGCGGCTTTGCCTGCCCTCAGGCTGTTTGCGCAAGGGTCTGACGGCACTCACCGCCAAAGGCTCGTTCAAACCACATCCGCGAAGTCTCGGGCGCGATCCCGGCACGTTCTGCGACGGTTCGGCGCGCGGCTTCGCAGAAACCCCAGAGGCCGACACTGATCCTGTCGCGTCCTTCGCCTTGCGCGCCGATGATCTCTGGCGACGCGCCGATCATCCGATAGATCCGCACCATTCGCGCATCGAAAACACCCACGTAGTGCTCGACACCAAACCCCGCCATGACCTCGCCGCCGCCAAGCATCAGCGCGGCTGCCGTCTTCGGCTCGCAATCACGCGCCAGACAGAACCGCGTGCATTCCCAGACGAAAGGCGAGGTGATCCGGACCCCGTTGGTCAGGTCAAGGAAATGATCGTTGACCATACAAGGCCCCGTGGTCGGCAAAAGCCGCATGGAACCGCCATGAGTCCCGTCTGGCTTTTCCCAGAGGACATAGAGAGGGTTCATTTCATCATAGGCGTCACGTTCTTCCCCCGTCGGATCGACCGTCACATCCCAACCGAGACGCGTCTTGAACTGATCCGCACGGTCAAGAAACATGCTGCGTTTCAGCTTGGGGAATCTGTCGATCTCATCGCCATAAATAAACCGGAGCATTCTGCCATCCCTTCCCATTCTCGATAGGGAATAGAGATAGGACGCCATGGTTAATGCCCGGCTAACTTGCCGCGCGCCCTAGACCACGATCAACCCGCGGCTCAGCGCTCGCGCCACTGCATGCGTGGTGTTGAGCGCCCCGAGCTTCGAGCGCGCAGATTCAATATAGACGCGCAGCGTATGCTCCGAGATCGAGAGCGTTTCCGCGACCTGTGCCCGGCTATACCCCATCGCCACAAGGGTCATCGCGTCAATCTCCCGCGGGCTTAGAGCGCGGGATTGCTCCGGGGTGCGCCCCGGCGCCAGTTCGAGCGCCCGCTCGTTGAACCCATGTGCAAAGAGGATTAGGTCACGCCGGTTTGCCTCAGTGAAGCGCGCCCATTCCTCATCGTCGCAAGTGTGGCTCACGGTGAAGAGCGCGAACTGCCCCACAGGACCACGGATCGGAACAGAGAAGCCTTGATTGCCGACGCCGTGGGAAATCGCCTCTGCCTGAAATGCCCGCGCCGCCTTCGAGGACCAGTCGAGCCGCTTCCAGTCGACCGGGTGAAACCGTTGATAACAGCCGATAATGACCGGATCGACGCGCAGATAATCTTGATCGACATAGCGCTGCACCCAAGCGTCCGAATACGTGCCACAGCCAAACTGCTCACCATCCGAACTCACCCAGTGATAGACCATATGATCGACGCGGAAGTGATCCCGAAGGTCTAGGATCGCGGATTGTAGTTGCTCAAGCCCTTGCGCCCGTTCGAGCTCTCCGAGCAATGTCTCCCGTCTTTCGATCTTCCCCATGAGGCCAAGCACCACCCGCCATGTCACCCGATGACGCGATCTCGACCGAGGCAACCATCCGGGTCTGCTCCAGCTCTTGTGCCAGGGCGTTCAGACCGTTGGCCTGGGCGAAGGTTCTCAGGTCCACGAGAACGTCGAGTATCCAGTCATATTTCATGTTAACTCTCGTTTTCAGGGGTTAATGAAAGGTTAATACAAGCATAGCACGAATGCCTTTCAGTCGAATATTCGCAGATTTCCACTCCCCCGAAATGGGGAGGGACCGCATCCTTAAGCCTCTGAATACACCCGAACCTCTTTCGCAAACGTAAATCCCCCGCGAATCCTGTGTGATTCGCGGGGGATCCAAGTCACCTGTCCCGCTAGGCGCGCGGGACGAAACGGCTTACTTGCCGGCTTCGAGCACATCCTCGAGAGTACGCAGGCCGGTCTTCGGGGCCTGCACGAGGACGGACATGTTGCCCGGCTTGTGTTCGTTCTTGAGCATCTTCATATGCGCCGCCGGGATCTCGTCCCACGCGAACACTTCCGACATGCACGGGTCGAGACGACGCTCGCACATCAGACGGTTGGCCGATGCGGCCTGTTTCAGGTTGGCAAAGTGCGACCCCTGAAGACGCTTCTGGTGCATCCACATGTAGCGCACGTCAAAAGTACAGTTGAACCCGGAGGTACCCGCACAGATCACAACGATACCACCTTTCTTGACCACGAGGGTCGAGACAGGGAAAGTCGCCTCGCCGGGGTGTTCGAACACCATGTCGACGCTGACGCCTTTGCCGGTGATGTCCCAGATCGCCTTGCCGAACTTGCGCGCTTCCTTGAGCCACTCGTTGTATTCCGGCGAGTTGACCGTCGGGAGCTGACCCCAGCAGTTGAATTCCTTGCGGTTGATGACGCCCTTGGCGCCCTGATCCATTACGAACTGACGCTTGCTCTCGTCCGAGATCACACCGATCGCGTTGGCGCCTGCTGTGTTGGCAAGCTGGATCGCGTAAGAGCCAAGACCGCCCGACGCGCCCCAAACGAGGACGTTCTGGCCGGGCTTGAGCTCATGCGGGTGGTGACCGAAAAGCATCCGGTACGCGGTCGCAAGCGTCAGCGTGTAGCAGGCAGACTCTTCCCAGGTCAGGTGCTTCGGACGCGGCATGAGCTGCTGAGCCTGCACCTTGGTGAATTGCGAGAACGACCCATCGCCGGTCTCATAGCCCCAGATCCGCTGGGTCGGCGAGAACATCGGATCGCCACCGTTACATTCTTCGTCGTCACCATCGTCCTGGTTACAGTGGATCACGACCTCGTCGCCCACTTTCCAGTTCTTCACCTTGTCACCGACTTTCCAGACGATGCCCGACGCATCGGAACCCGCAATGTGGTAGTCCTGACCATGCACGTCAAAGGGCGAGATCGGCTGGCCGAGACCGGCCCAAACGCCGTTATAGTTCACACCAGCCGCCATCACGAGCACGAGAACTTCGTGGCTGTCGATGTCCCAAGTGTCGACAACTTCGACCTCAAAGGACTTATCCGGCTCGCCATGACGATCACGACGGATCGCCCAAGCGTACATTTTCTTGGGCACATAGCCCATCGGCGGCATTTCACCGACCTCATAGAGGTCTTTTTCCGGGGCGTCGTAGGTGGCCAGACCGTTTTCGGTATCGAGAGCCATTTTCGTCTCCTGATTTTGAACTCTTGCCGCGATGCAGAATCGCGCTTCCTGTCCAGTGAAATAAAGACGGCCGCGCAACATTGCAACCGCAATTGGCATAGTTTTGTAATTTTATGACCGAGCCGATGCAGAAAAATCCTGCCGCAACTGCGAAATCAGGGGAAAAGATGCCCGATTGAGCGTGCGTAGTAGGTCAGAAGGGCGCCCTCCGACGGATTCGCGCTGTAGCACCCGGCTTCGCGACGGATCGCTCCACGCTTCTCAAGGCTGCGCAGGCCAACCTCCGCCGCATAGGCCACATCGCCCCGAGGTAGGTGCACATGTTCCGGCGCAAGCTTCGCGATCCGCTCCCCAAAGGCGTTCTCGACGGCGGCACGGGACAAAGGTGCCTCTGCGCCGTCGATGATCGACGCGACAAGCGGAACAGGCAAAGCCGGCACCACGTCCGAAATGCGCGCCATGAGGGCCTCTGCAAGCGGTTCTGCCACATCGCCGTCCTGCCTCGCCGCAAACGCTGCAAGCGAAAGCGGTTCGCCGAAACTCACCGCCGCATAGCCGAACCTGTGATAGCGTCCGCGGAGACGCAGCCAGAGCTGCTTGAGCAAGAACCCGGCGATGACGCTGATCCGCGCACGGAACCGCCGACGCTTCTTATCCTGCGCGGCAATCAGGATGCGATCCTCCAACACGCGGTCATAGTTGAGCGCCACCGGCACAAACACGACGTCGCGGATCGCCGGGTCGAACCCGTCCACGATATACTTCAGAAGCCCGAGTTTCGGCGGATGAAGCCCGCCATCAACCGACAAGCCCCCTTCCGGGAACATCGCCTGCGTCACACCGCCATCCGTCGCAAGCCGCACGTAGCGCGCAAGCACCTTACGGTAGAGCGCATTGCGCGATTGCCGCCGGATAAAATACGCCCCCATTGCCTTGATGAGGCGGCTAAGCGGCCAGACCCGCGCCCACTCCCCGACCGCATAGGCCAGTGCCGAACGCTCCGCCGCGAGATAGGTCACAAGCACGTAATCCATGTTCGAACGATGGTTCATCACGAAAACCACTGTCGAATCCTTTGGGATATTCTGAATGCCCGCCTCATCGAAATACCCGAGCCGCACACGATAGAGCGCCCTGCTCAGAAGTTTCGCCGCCCGGATGGCAAAACCGAAATAGGTCGAGGCACTAAAGGAAGGCACGATTTCCCGCGCATATCGCTTGGCTTGTTCAAAGGCGACGTTCTCGGGAATACCTTCTTCCTTCGCGTGATCGGCAATCGCTTGGCTAACGTCAGGCGAATAGACAATGCGCTGAATCATGTCATGGCGCCGCAATAGCTTGAACGGCTCAATCGGACGCTCGAGACGCTCGTTCAGACGTGACACCGCCTTTTCCATACGCCGCCGAAAGAACCACCGTACCGATGGAAAAAGAAGATGGCTCGCCGCCGTCACCGCTGCGAATAGCAGGATCAGGATGAAGAGCCAGATCGGAAGTTCGATGGTCGATGTCATAACCTGACTCTTGCAATGGCGGGGCCGCAGGTAAATATCAAATACGACCTTGTTCCGAGAAACCTATGCCCGCACTGACGATCTCAGCCGGCTTTTCCGATGCCGAACGCTCCCTCGCAGCCCGCCTCTACTGGCAGGCGTTCAAGGGCAAGCTCGGCCCGGTCATGCGGCCGACAGCGCGCGCCCTTGCCTTTTTCGAGACAATCCTGGATCCGCGTTTCGCCCTCGTCGCCCGCGACGACAAGGGCGTCCTACTCGGCCTCGCGGGTTTTAAGACCGCCGAAGGCGCCCTCACGGGCGGAAGCCTTGGCGACCTGTGCCGTGCCTATGGATGGATCGGCGGAACGTGGCGCGGCCTCGTGCTCTCGGTGCTCGAACGCGATCTTGCCGCAGACACGCTCCTGATGGATGGCATTTTCGTCTCCGAAGCTGCGCGGGGGCAAGGTGTCGGCACTGCGCTGCTCTCGGCGATCAAGGACGAAGCCCGCGCCCGCGGCCTTTCATGCGTGCGCCTCGACGTGATCGACACCAACTCGCGCGCCCGCGCGCTCTACGAACGCGAGGGTTTTGTCGCCTGCGGCACCGAAGACACCGGACCGTTCCGTTATATCTTTGGCTTCAAGACAAGCACCAAGATGGTTTACCGCCTGCCGTAACGTTCCAATCTGATTTTGCCGCAACGCAGCGAATTGACTTGCACATGATCTTTCGCATATCTACCCTCTGACGCAATAAAATTGCCAAGCTGATTCAAGAGGACGCCCATGTCGCAGACGCAGAAAGATCGCCCCTGGCTGATCCGAACCTATGCTGGCCACTCGACCGCCAAGGCCTCGAACGCGCTTTACCGCTCCAACCTCGAAAGGGGCCAGACAGGGCTCTCGGTCGCCTTCGACCTGCCGACCCAAACTGGCTACGATTCTGACCACGTCCTGTCGCGCGGCGAAGTCGGCAAGGTGGGTGTTCCCGTTTGCCATCTCGGCGACATGCGGACGCTGTTCGACCAGATCCCCCTCGAGCAGATGAACACATCGATGACAATCAATGCCACCGCGCCGTGGCTCCTGTCGCTTTACATCGCCGTGGCCGAGGAACAGGGCGCCGACGTGTCCAAGCTCCAAGGCACCGTGCAGAACGACCTGATCAAGGAATACCTGTCTCGCGGCACCTATATTTGCCCGCCCGCGCCCTCGCTCAAGATGATCGCGGATGTGGCCGAGTATTGCTACACCAACGTGCCCAAATGGAACCCGATGAACGTCTGTTCCTATCACCTGCAAGAGGCCGGCGCGACGCCCGAGCAGGAACTGGCCTTCGCACTGGCAACCGCCATCGCGGTTCTCGACGCGCTGAAACCCCGCGTCCCCGAAGAAGACTTCCCGCGCCTCTGCGGACGGATTTCCTTCTTCGTCAACGCTGGCATCCGCTTCGTCACAGAGATGTGCAAGATGCGCGCCTTCGTCGATCTCTGGGATGAGATCCTTGTCGAACGCTACGGTATCACCGATCCAAAATCCCGCCGCTTCCGCTATGGTGTGCAGGTGAACTCTCTGGGGCTGACCGAACAACAACCCGAGAACAACGTCTATCGTATCCTGATCGAGATGCTCGCCGTGACGCTTTCCAAGAAAGCCCGCGCCCGCGCCGTACAGCTTCCGGCGTGGAACGAGGCGCTTGGCCTGCCGCGTCCTTGGGATCAGCAATGGTCCATGCGCATGCAGCAGATCATGGCCTACGAGACAGACCTCCTCGAGTATGACGACCTGTTCGACAACAACCCCGCCGTCGACAAGAAAGTCGCTGAACTCAAGGACGGCGCGCGCGCCGAGTTGGCGAACCTCGATTCCATGGGCGGCGCCATCAGCGCCATCGACTACATGAAATCGCGGCTTGTTGAATCCAACGCCGAACGCCTCAACCGCATCGAGGCAGGGGAAACCGTCGTGGTGGGTGTCAACAAGTGGCAGCAGGGCGAACCCTCGCCGCTGATGACAGGCGACGGCGGCATCATGGTTGTCGATCCCGCCGTGGAACAGGAGCAAATCGCCCGCCTGAATGACTGGCGAAACGAGCGCGATGACGACGCGGTCTGTGCCGCCCTTACGGCGCTGAAAGAGGCCGCTAGCAAGGGCGAAAACATCATGCCTGCCTCCATCGACTGCGCCAAGGCCGGTGTGACGACCGGCGAATGGGCACAGGAGATGCGCTCGGTGCATGGCGAATACCGCGGCCCGACCGGCGTTTCGCCTTCGCCCTCCAACAAGACCGAAGGCCTCGACGATCTGCGCGCTGCCGTGGATGCGGTTTCTGATCGTCTCGGGCGTCGCCTGAAATTTGTCATCGGCAAACCTGGCCTCGACGGCCACTCGAACGGCGCAGAGCAGATTGCCTTCCGCGCCCGAGATTGCGGCATGGACATCGAATATGACGGCATCCGCCTCACCCCCGAGGAAATCGTCGCTTCGGCCATCGAAACCGAGGCCCATGTCGTTGGGCTATCGATCCTCTCTGGCTCTCATATCCCGCTCGTCGAGGATCTCATGAATCGGATGCGTGAAGCGGGTCTGGGCAATACGCCGGTGATCGTGGGCGGCATTATCCCTGATGACGACGCAGAACGCCTGAAGGCAATGGGCGTGGCGCGGGTCTACACACCCAAGGATTTCGAATTGAATACGATCATGAATGATGTGGTGGTGCTCGTAGATCCCGAAGCTGTCGCCGCTGAATAGCGTCAACCTCGCCTCACAATTCGCTAAACAGATGAAAACCCTCGCCTATTAGGCGAGGGTCTTTCTTTTGCCCTCAACCGGAATACTGCCCCATCAAGAAAAGTCTCAATTCGGCAAAAAATATCTCTTGCCAGTTTTCGTCTTTGCGCCAGATTAAAGGGTTCTAGAAAAGGACAGCATATATGGCACTTGATGGTATGACACGCACCGAGCTTGTCGAACTGAAGACCAAGATCGACATTCAACTCGGTCGCCTTGAGGCACAGCGCAAATCCGACGCCCTAGAAGCGGCGCGCAAAGCCGCTGAGGAATTCGGCTTCTCCCTCGAAGAACTCGCCGATGCCAAGAAAGCCAAGAACGGCAAACTGGTCAAAGGCATGCCGAAATACGCGGACCCCAAAGACATCTCCCGAACCTGGACGGGCAAGGGACGCAAACCGAAATGGTTCGACGAAGCATTGTCCGCCGGTATTCACCCGGAAGACATGGAGCTCTGATCCGGAGTTTCAAGCCGCCTTCGGCTTGACGCTCAGTCGCAAAGTTTGCGCGCCTGCTTTCGTTTGAAGCGGTCGATGCCGATGCTATGGTCTAGGCAAAAGGAGTTACCCATGACCATACATATCGGCGCTGCGCCCGGAGACATCGCGGAAACGGTTCTGATGCCCGGCGACCCGCTGCGCGCGAAATGGGCCGCCGAGCGGTTTCTCGAGAACCCGCGCTGCGTCAACGAAGTGCGCGGCATGTTAGGCTTTACTGGCACATGGCAAGGCCATCCGGTCACGATCCATGGCTCTGGCATGGGGATGCCCTCGCTTTCGATATATGCCAACGAGTTGATCCGCGACTATAGCGCGAAAACCCTGATTCGGATCGGTTCCTGCGGCGCGATGCAGCCCCAAGTGGCGCTGCGCGACCTCGTCCTCGCCATGTCGGCCACCGCTGTCTCGACCCCGTCCTCGACCATCTTCCGCGAATTGACCTACGCACCCACCGCTGACTTCTCCTTGCTCGAAGCTGCCGCCGCCACTGCGCGCGCCCGCGGTCTCGTGCCGCATGTGGGGGGCATCTATTCCTCCGACACCTTCTATGATGAACGCCCCGACCTAGATGAACAGATGGTGCGCCACGGCATTCTCGCCGTCGAGATGGAAGCCGCCGAGCTTTATACGCTCGCAGCACGCTACCAGTGTCGCGCACTCGCGATCCTGACGGTCTCTGATCACCTTCCGAGCGGTGAACGTCTCTCTTCCGCCGACCGCGAACAGAGTTTCTCAGACATGGTCGAGATCGCCCTCGAAACCGCCTTCTCCGCACAGTAAATCAAGAAGCGCCTGCGCCGGTCCGGTTGGCACGCTCCGCATCCCCGCTTCGAGCCATCGGCCCGTCGCCACGCGCGGCCCAAACGGTGCCACCAAGGCACCGCTCCGCAAATGCCGCGCCACAAGCGCGCCATGCCCCATGAGCACCCCCGCACCGTTCACAGTTTCCTCAACCGCCAGCGCATAGAGCGAATACACCGGTCCAGAGACATCAATCTCCCGCTCCACAGCCCTGAGCCAGAGCGCCCAATCCTCACGCCATACCGCATCGCCAAGGCAGGGCACCGTCGCGAGGTCGTCAACAGTCGACAACCCTTTCGCAACCTGCGGCGCGCAGACCGGAAAGATCACGTCCCGCGCAAGGCATAACCCACCCCCATCGCCATAGAACACCGTCAGGTCGAACGGTTCTCGGCCAAGGTTCGGCGGGGTTTCCATCGCGGTGATCGACACCTCAAGCTCGGGCATCGCACGCCGCACCTCTGGCAATCGCGGCGAAAGCCAGAGCTGCGCAATCGCCGGAAGCGCCGCCACATGGAGCCGCTCTGGACGCGCTGCCTCGCGCAGGACCCCGACCGCGAGGCCCATCGCGTCAAACGCCGCGACCATTTTCGGCAACACCCTCTCGCCCACCGATGTAAGGCGCACCCCTTGCGCCCCGCGCTCGAAAAGCGCCGCCCCGGCCCAGGCCTCGAGCGCCTTGACCTGCTGCGCAATCGCCCCCGGCGTCACGCAAAGCTCCTCCGCCGCCCGCGTAAACCCACCAAGCCGCGCCGCCGCCTCAAAGGCGCGCATCGCGTTCATAGGTGGCCCTTGCGGGCGCGGTGGCTGAACCGACATAACATGACCCCTAGATTTCCTATGCCTAGCATACATGAAAACTCGTTTGCGCCAATCTCGCGTTTCCGCTTCGATACCCGCACCAAACTCAAGGATCAGTCCATGCCAACCCTCGCCCTGCGCCCATGGGTGCCTGCCCATTGCGAAACCTATATCCAGACCCTCGCCGACGAGACCGCCCAAGGCACAAGCGCCGCGCTCAACGCCCGGCTCGACGCGCTGGTGGCCGAGAACCGCGCCATCCACGAGCGCGACTGTTTCAACCTCAACCCGGCGACCAACGTGCTCAACCCACGCGCCGAAGCGATGCTCGCCTCTGGCCTCGGGTCGCGCCCCTCGCTTGGCTATCCCGGCGACAAGTACGAGATGGGCCTCGAAGCCATGGAGCAGATCGAAGTCATCGCCGCCGAGCTCGCGGCGGAGATCTTTGACGCGCGCTATGCCGAGATCCGTGTGCCCTCCGGCGCCATCGCCAATCTTTATGGCTTCATGGCCCTGACCAAACCGGGTGACGCCATCATCACGCCCCCGGCCTCCGTGGGCGGCCATGTCACGCATCATGCCGACGGCTGTGCCGGGCTCTATGGGCTGACATCGCACCCAGCCCCGGTCGATGCCGACGGCTATACGATCGACCTTGTTGGATTGCGCGCGCTTGCTCATGAGGTCAAGCCGACGCTCATCACCATCGGCGGCTCCCTGAACCTCCTTGAACACCCGGTCTCTGAGATCCGGACGATTGCCGACGAGGTCGGCGCGCATGTCCTCTTCGACGCAGCACATCAATGCGGCATCATCGCGGGCAAGGCTTGGAAGAACCCGCTGGCCGAGGGCGCCCATATGATGACCATGTCCACCTACAAGAGCCTCGGCGGCCCGCCCTCTGGCCTCATCGTCACCAACGATGCCGAAATTGCCCAGCGCCTCGATGCCATCGCCTTTCCCGGCATGACCGCGAATTTCGACGCCGCCAAATCCGCGGCGCTCGCCGCGACGATGCTCGACTGGCGTGACTTCGGAGCGGCCTACGCCTCCGCCATGATCGACCTCTCTCAATCCCTTGCCGAGGCGCTCAAATCCGAAGGCCTCCCCGTGTTCGAAACCCGTCACGGCCCGACGCAGTCGCATCAGTTCGCCGTCGAAGCCGCCTCTTTCGGTGGTGGACAGGCCGCGTCCAAGACCCTGCGCAAGGCGGGCTTCCTCGCCTGCGGCATCGGCCTGCCCATCCCGGCGGTCGAAGGCGATATGAACGGGTTGCGCATCGGCACACCGGAACTTGTCCGCTGGGGCATGACCCCCGAGGACGCGCCGGAACTGGCCCGACGCATCGCCGCCGCCCTGCGCGCAAACGATCCCGCCACGCTCGCCCCCGAGACGGCCACATGGCGCAAGAGCTTCGACCGGATTCACTATATTCATAGCTGATCACCGTGCGGGCGATTGTGCCCGCGCACCGTTCGGCCTAGACCGTCTGCATGGTGTTCGTCACGATCCTCCTCGGGCTCTTGCCCTCCTTCCTCATGGTCGCCCTTGGCGGCCTCCTGCGCAGTCGCCTCTCGCGTGATGCGTGGCAGGGGCTCGACCGGCTGAACTTCGAAGTCCTGTTTCCCGCGCTGATCTTTGTCGCGGCTTCCTCGCGCCCCATTGCCGTGGCCGACATCTTGCGCATTGGTCCCGCTGTCTGGGCAATCCTCTTCACAGGCCTCGCACTCGGCTATCTTGCCCGTCCCTTTGGCCCGCCACGTTTCGTTGACTTCGCTGGCGCATGGCAGACAGCGTGGCGTTTCAACACCGCGATGGCCTTTGTCGCCGTTGAAACCCTGATCAATCCGCCGCTTGGCGCGCTCGCCGTCGCCGTAGGCCTGGCCATCCCGATGGCGAACCTCCTCGCCGTCTCCGCCCTCTCGCGCGGAAGTGGGTCTCTGATCCAAACCATCCGCCGCGTGGCCACCAATCCCTTCCTGATCGCTTCGGTCTCCGGCGTGATCGTCGGCCTCTCGGGCTTCACGATTCCCGATCCCATCATGGCGCCGCTTGAGATGCTCTCGCGCGCCGCGATCCCCATCGCCCTGATCTCCGTGGGGGCCACGATGAACTGGGGCGCGCTGGCGCGTCTCGACCGCTTTAGCGGCATTATCTGCGCGACAAAGCTCGTCGCCCTGCCCGCCTTGACCTTCACCGCTTGCAAGCTCCTCTCGGTCGAGCCCACCATCGCCCGCACGCTCACACTCTTTGCCGCCATGCCAACTGCGTCTGCGGCCCATGTCCTCGCTGGCGGATTTGGCGCAGACCGCCGCCTCTCGGCCACGCTTGTCGCGCAATCCACACTGCTCGCAGCCCTCACATTGCCCCTCTGGATCACACTGATCGCGCTCTCCTTCTGACGCGAAACAGATCGTTTCGGCGTTTCCAAGTCGCAAACGATCCGCGACAAATCCCCGATATTGTCAGCCCCCTGCCCTGCTTTGGCCCGATTTCGCGCTGATACCTGAGCCTCGACGAACAGTGTTACGAGGACGCAGAACGATGGATCGCCTGACTGAAATGGAAGCCTTTGCCACGGTTGTGGATCAAGGTGGCTTCACCGATGCCGCCAAGAAGATGGGGATTTCCAAGTCCGCCGTGTCCAAGCACGTCTCATCGCTCGAGGCCCGCCTCGGCGCGCGTTTGCTGAACCGGACCACGCGCCGCGTCTCGCCAACAGAGATCGGTCTCGCGTATTACGACCGCGCCCGCCGCGTCCTCAATGATGCGGGCGAAGCCGACTCCCTCGTGACCTCGATGCAGTCCGCCCCCTCCGGCCTCCTGCGCATCTCCGTGGCGACGGACTTTGGCGTCAATCATCTTTCCCCGGTGCTCGGCGACTTCCTCGCCGAGTTCCCCGAGATCAACGTCAACATGGTGCTGAACAACCGCTATGTGGAGCTGATCTCCGAAGGGTTCGACATGGCGATCCGCATTGGCGAGTTGGAGGATTCCTCCCTACGCGCTCGAAAGTTCTCCGAAACCACGCGCCGCATGATCGCAAGCCCCGCCTATATCGAAAAATACGGCCGCCCGGAAAAGATCGACGACCTGAACGAGCACAAGCTCCTGCATTACTCGAGCCAATCGAACGGCGCCGTCTGGAAGCTGACCGCACCTTCGGGCGAAAAGCGTCAAATCCGCACCGCGGGCTGGCTCTCCGTCAATGACGGCCAATCGCTCCTCAACGCCGCAATTGCGGGCCTCGGGATCGCCTACCTGCCGTCCTTCCTCTATGCCGACGCAATGGCACAAGGCCTTGTCGAGGACGTAATCCCCGACCTTCCGGTCGAGACCCAAGGCATCTACGCGGTTTACCCGCCGGGTCGCTTTACCCAGCCCAAGGTTCGCGCCTTCATCGACTTCCTCGTCCATGCCTTCGCAGACAAAGGCCCCACCGACTGGTGAGGCTGGACTTCCCCAGGATTCCCCAAGGCTTTCCGATAGAAAGCTGACTTGCCCGGGCCACCCAAGCGCCCGGGCTTTTTCTTGGCGAAAGAAGGCGTTTCGAAATCGCTTACCAGCACAAACCCTAGGGCCGCACCACGACTTCAACGCGCCGGTTGGCCTTTCGGCCTTCTTCGGTCGCGTTGCTTTTGCGTGGCGCAAGGAACCCGATCCCGCGCGCACTCATCTGTTCGGCGTTGACGCCGTAGTCATTGCTAAGCGCTTCAAGCACCGCCTGCGCCCGCTCTTGCGAAAGCGCGATATTGCGATCAAGGTCTCCCTCGCTATCGGTATGCCCAACGAGAACAACCCGCCGCGTCTCATCGGCCAAAAGCCATGCCGCCAACGCTTCAAGCGTTTCGAACGGCCCCTCTCCTAGCTCTGACGCCCCGGTCTTGAAGGTCAGTCCCGCAAGAACCGCCGCACCGCGCGCCTCAAGCGCCTGCGCCAGCGTCCCCGCCCCGGATCCGGTCACATGCCCCACCTGCGGCGCCTCTCCCGGCGCCGGTGCCGGTGCAAGCGTCAATGGCGCCCCCGCTCCCGGCGAGACGCGCATGATCTGCACCATCGCTGCAAGCACCGTCTGGCTGATCATGATACCAACCGCCTCATCCCCATCGGTGCGCTGCGCCGAAATGAAATGGTAATCGGCGAGATCGACAAACATGCTTGGCGGCGGCAACACTTCGACCGCGAAACGGAAATCGAACCCTCCGCAACGTTGCGAGATACAGTTGAGAACAATCTCATAACCCTGCGCAACAAGCTGTTCTTCGATGCTGCGCGCAATGGCCGCCGTCTTGTCCGAAAGCCCCGGAATACGCCAGCTTCGCCGCGTCACCCGCCCCTCAACCGTCTCGAGCGGAACTGCGCTCCCGTCAAAGACACCAGTCGGCAGGCGATACGCCCCGTCCTCTACAATCTCCGCGGCAAGGGGTTCTGCGCCCTCCGGCAAGGACGCATCAAATGCCGCCGCCATACTCGGCACAAGTAGAACGCATATGGCGGCGAAACGGATCATCTGTGCTGGGCGTGGTATTCGTCGTTGGGGCGCATATCCGTCGCCGAGGCGACACGGTTGGACATATTGAAGAACCCCGTGACATTCGCAATGTCCCAGATGTCGCGGTCGGTGAACCCCAGATCGCGCAGCGCTTGACGGTCCCCTTCGGTGACCGCGCTGCTTTCCTTGGTGATCTTCTCCGCAAAGCCGAGCATCGCGCGCTGGCGATCATCTAGACGCGCGGCCTTCCAATTCATCACCATCAACTCGCCAAGCACCGGATCGCCCGAAAGCTCGCGCACCGCCGCGCCATGCGCAGTAAGGCAATAGAAACACTTGTTGATCGAGGACACGACAACGGCGATCATCTCCCGCTCAAGCTTGCTGAGGTTGCTCTCGCCAAGCATGATATCGTTATAAAGCGCCGTGAACGCGTTGAGCTTATTGATATCAAACGCATGCGCCTTGAGCACATTCGGCACCATGCCAAGCTTCTCGTCACAGATATCAAAATACTTCTGCGTCGCCTCCGGCAACGGATCGACCATCGGCAGATCAAGCGCCGTGGGCTGGTCTGACTGACTCATAATTCCTCCCTTTCAGTCCGACAAAATGCGGTAGTGATACTGTCCCACAACCGTCATGCCGAGGGAAGCATAGAGCCCATTTGCCGCTGCGTTCTCATTGGTGCAAATAACCGAAAGCGTATGCCCGCCATTATCGAGCGTCCAATAGGCCGCCCGCCGCATGAGCCACCGCCCCACCCCCTGACGGCGTTGGAACGGCAGGATTTCCACGGCGTGCACCATGCTGATCCCTTTGTGCATGGCGCAGAAACTCGCGCCCGCCGGCTTGTCGCGCCATCGGCTGACAAACCCGGTCTTCGGCTTGCAGGCTCGAAACATCACGTCAATCCGCGCCTCGTCGATCCCGCCCGCGGCCCAGATTTCGCGCATGATCTGCAACGGTTCCCACGCTTGGATCGCCGCCGTGCGTGGCGGCAGTTCGGTGGCAATATCCTCCGCCTTGGCCGCATACATGGTCACCGGGTCAATGACCTCATAGCCGCGCGCCGCAAGCGCCGCATCAAGCGCCTCATCTCCCGCGCGCACCTGAAATAGCGCCCCCTGGCCCAGCGCCCGCATCGCTGCTTCCGCCGCCGCGATATCCGCCTCTTCAAAAGGACCGGAACAGGTCGCCGCCGAGACCCGCTTACCACCGCCCTTGCCTTCACGAATACGGAACGGCCCGCACTCCGACACCGCCGCTGCGGGCCATGTCGCGTCGATCACGTCATAAAGCTCGGTTGCGCTCGGAAGGCTCATGCGAACATCTCCGCCAGTCTGGTCATCGCCGCGTCAATCTGTGCTCCGTCCGTCCCCCGGATCACGATATTCGCCCCATATGCCCCGTCCTTCTGATAGGGATACGACCCGATCGACAGGTCCGGATAGGCCTCCGCCAAAGCGCGCAGCGGCCCGGCAATCTCGCCTTCGCCCCGCTCAATCCGAAGACTCTGTGACAAGAGCGGCTTGCCCCCGGTCAACGTCGGCAACACACTCGCCACCATCGCCTGAAACACCGCTGGCACCCCTGCCATCACATGCACATTCTCAATCGTAAAGCCCGGCGCGATGGACACAGGGTTTTCGATCAACACCGCATTATCCGGGATCCGCGCCATCCGTTGACGCGCCTCATTGAACTCCATGCCCTGCCGCTCGTAATGCGCCGCGAGAAGCGCGCGCGCATCGTCGCGCACACTGATCCCCTGCCCAAAGGCCTCGGCCATACAATCGGCGGTGATATCATCATGGGTCGGCCCGATACCGCCGCTCGTGAACACATGGTCAAAAAGGTTCGCCAACTCGCGCACCGCGTAGACGATATCGCCCCGGTCGTCGCCAACGATCCGCACCTGCGCAAGGTCGATCCCGAGCTTGGAAAGCTCACAGGCAAGGAAATGCATGTTGCTGTCACGCGTGCGCCCCGAAAGGATTTCATCACCGATGACAAGCATCGCCGCCGTGGGATTGGACATGAAAAGTGCCTCCTTGCCAGATGTCACCTGCATCTATAGGCCCCTGCCCATGCGCTTTCAAACCCCCCTTGTGCCAGCGGTGCTGATCCGCCGCTACAAACGCTTCCTCGCCGACGCCCGGCTTGAGGACGGGCGCGAGGTCACGGCCCATTGCGCCAACCCCGGCTCGATGATGGGGCTCGCCACCCCCGGAAGCCGGATTTGGCTCGAACCCAATGATGACCCGAAGAAAAAGCTCAAATACGGCTGGCGGCTCGTTGAACATGCTGATGGTCACTATACCGGGGTCGACACCTCCGTGCCCAACCGCGCTCTGAAGTCCGCTCTGCGCGCCCATGCCATTCCGGAACTCGCCGACTACCCGCTCGTGCGCCCCGAGGTGAAATACGGCGAAAAAAGCCGGATTGATTTCCTCCTTTCCGGTGACGGCAAGCCCGACCTCTATGTCGAGGTCAAGAGCGTCACCCTCTCGCGCCGCCCCGGTCTTGCCGAGTTCCCCGACAGTGTGACCGCGCGCGGCGCCAAACACCTGAGCGAGCTTCAGGCGATGATCGCAGAGGGCCACCGCGCCATGATGCTCTACCTCGTACAACGGACCGATGCCACGTCCGCGACCCTCGCCGCCGATATCGACCCGGCCTACGCCGCCGCCTTTGACGCAGCCCGTGCCGCAGGGGTCGAGGTTCTGGCCTATGGCTGCCGCATCTCTCCACAGGAAATCGAGATCGGCGCGCCGCTCGCATTTCATCGCTGAGGCGCCACTTCCTCTTGCCAGAAATATCCTGGGGTGAATTGGCCCAACGGGCCAAGAGGGGCAAAGCCCCTGCCCCCTCTGGCATCCGGGCGCATTTCGACGTAAATAGCGCGGGAAAAGATACAAACGGAGCACCGGGCAGATGATCGGCAAAGGGCACCAGACCCGCGACGGGATCAGGATTCACCAAGACGCGGATTTCGCAGGCATGCATAAGGCCGGCGAACTGGCCGCGCGTATCCTCGACGAAATCGCAGAGCATATCTTCCCGGGCCAGACCACGGGCGAAATCGACCGCCTGATCGAAGAGAAAGTCGACGCCGCGGGCGCGACATCCGCCACCATCGGCTATCGCGGCTATCAGCACGCCTCCTGCATTTCCGTGAACCATGTGGTCTGTCATGGCATTCCCGGCGACAAAAAGCTCAAGGATGGTGACATTCTGAATATCGACGTGACCGTGATCGTCGATGGCTGGTTCGGCGACACCTCGCGAATGTATGTCGCGGGCAAGCTCAACCGCAAAGCCGAGCGCCTGATCCAAGTGACCCACGATTCCCTGATGAAAGGGATCGAAGCCGTGAAACCCGGCAACACCTTTGGCGACATCGGCCACGCCATCCAGAGCTTTGTTGAAGGCCATCGCATGTCTGTGGTGCGCGATTTCTGCGGCCACGGCCTCGGCCGTGTGTTCCACGCGCCGCCCAACGTCCTGCACTATGGTCGCGCGGGCACGGGACCGACGCTCGAAGAAGGCATGTTCTTCACCATCGAACCGATGGTCAATCTCGGTCGGCCCGAAACCAAGGTGCTCGCCGATGACTGGACCGCGGTGACCCGTGACAAGTCGCTTTCGGCCCAATTCGAGCATTCCGTCGGCGTCACGGCGACCGGCGTGGAAATTTTTACGCTCTCACCGGCCGGAAAATTTCATCCGACCTACGGCTGATCTTCTTTGCTGCGGGGCGGATCAGGACGCATTTTCCGCCTTTGCTTTACGTAGGGGAAGTTTTACCGAATTTTCCCACACGGTCAAAAATTATTATGACTTTTCAGGGCATTATCGTGGGTGAAAATCGCCTGCGACCCTGAGAACCATTTGAATCGAGAAGACGCATCTCGTATATACCTCCCACGCCGCGGTGCAGAGATGCGCCGATCTGACGTTCATAACCAAAAGGAGGCTCGCGCGATGTTCCACTTCAAGTCCGCAGCCCTCGCCGCCCTACTCGGGCTGACCGCAACCACAAGCTTCGCACAGGAAGTCACCCTACGCTTCCAGCATTTCGTCTCACCGAAATCCGCGAACCCGAAATACTTCATCGAGCCTTGGGCCGAGAAGGTCGAGAAAGACTCAGGCGGCCGCATCAAGGTCGAGATCTATCCCTTCATGCAACTGGGCGGCAAAGCCCCGAGCCAGTATGACCTGATCCGCGATGGCGCGATCGACGGTGGCTGGGTCATCCCCGGCTACCAGCCCGGTCGCTTCCCCGAGGCCGAGGCCATGGAAATGCCCTTCCTCGTGACCAAATCCGCTGAGGAAGCCTCCAAGGCTGCATGGCTCTATACGCAAAAGCACCTGATGGACGACTTCAAGGATGTCCATGTCATCGCCGCGCACATGCACGGCCGTGGCCTCGTGCACAAGAAAGGCCCCGCCGTCGCAGCGGTTGGCGACTTTTCCGGCCTCAAGCTGCGTGGCCCCTCGCGCCCGGCAACGCTGCTGCTGAAAAAGCTCGGTGCAACGCCCATCGGTATGCCCGTGCCTGCCTTCCCCGAAGCGCTCTCCAAGGGCGTGGTCGATGGCGGCGTCATCACATGGGAAATGTCGCCCTCGCTCAAGCTCGACGAGCTGACCGATAGCCACACCGACGTGGCTGGCGACAAGTCGCTCTACAACCTCTATTTCATCTGGGCGATGAACAAAGAGAAATACGAGAGCCTCCCCGATGACCTCAAGGCCGTGATCGACGCCAACTCTGGCTTCTTCGCCTCTGCTTGGGCCGGACGCGCCCACGATACTGGCGACAAAGAAGGCAAGCAGGTCATGACCGATGCGGGCAACGAGATCGCCACGCTGAGCGAGGCCGAGACGGACCGCATCAAGACCCTCGGAGACGAGGTTATCGCGGAATGGATTGCCGATGTGACCAAAAAAGGCCTCGATGGGGCCGCGCTTATCGACGACGCCCGCGCCGCCGTGCAAGTGACGCGCGACGTCTCGGGTCGCGAATACTGATCGCACCGTATATCCCGAAAGAAAAGGCCGCTCCCCGAGCGGCCTTTTTCGTCTCCGGCCTTAAGACCGTTTTTCAAAGAAGATCGTGACCTCGCCAAGCCGAACACCCGCCTTCGACATATAGGCCTTATTGAGCACCCGCCCGTCTTCCATGAGCCACATCCAGTCATCGAATTTGACACGGATCGTCTCGCCGCTCGCACGCGGCAGGTCGATCACATAGGACCAGTTGAACGTATCGCCCCGTTCCTCGCCACGCGCCACGCCCTGCACACCTTCCGCCGTGCCTTCCCAAGTTTCGTCGCCGGTCTTGGTGAGCCGCCAGACGCGCGTTTCCTTGCCGCCATCGTCATAGCGGAACCTCTCCGTGAGCGTGAGAACCTCGCCGTCCCACTCTCCGTCAATCGTAACCTTGAACCGCCGCTGCACCGATCCGAACCGGTCCATGAACTGGCCATAGGCGACGCTCTGCCCATCGAAATAGCGTTCGAGATCGAACTCTCTGTCGC
Organism: Shimia aestuarii; assembly: GCF_022814865.1. GTDB lineage: Bacteria > Pseudomonadota > Alphaproteobacteria > Rhodobacterales > Rhodobacteraceae > Shimia > Shimia aestuarii_A. The sequence goes on from NZ_JAKVRD010000001.1 coordinate 288,621, forward strand.
TCAGACTCTCATCGTCAAGCGACGGCGACCCGCAGGCGGCCAAACCGGTCAGAAGGGCAGTGGCAAGAGCAAAACGGCGCATAGACATCTCCTTTGAACTTTCCCGGAATACGGTCCACCCCGCGCTTTGGATGACTTTCCCCCGCCTGTCTCTTCTCTTGCCTGATCGTCCGCCTTGCCCTAAAGCGCCCCCATGCTCGACGATCTTGACGATATTCATCCGCTCTTTCATGGCGCGCCTTCCTCGGCGGGCTTTAAGAAGCTGCGCAAACGCATCGTGCGCCAGACACGCGAAGCGATTGACCAATATGGCATGATTGAACGCGACGGGAAAAAACAGAAATGGCTCGTCTGCCTTTCCGGTGGCAAGGATAGCTACACGCTCCTCGCTGTGCTGCACGAATTGAAATGGCGCGGCCTCTTGCCCGTCGATCTCCTCGCCTGCAACCTCGATCAGGGCCAGCCCGGCTTCCCGGCCACCGTTCTGCCCGAATTCCTCGAGAGAATGGGCGTTGAACACCGGATCGAGTATCAAGACACCTATTCCATCGTGAAGGACAAGGTGCCAGCGGGCCGAACCTATTGTGCGCTCTGCTCGCGCCTGCGCCGCGGAAACCTCTACCGCATTGCCCGTGAAGAGGGCTGTTCGGCGGTCGTGCTCGGCCATCACCGCGACGACATCCTCGAAACCTTCTTCATGAACCTCTTTCATGGTGGGCGCCTCGCCACCATGCCGCCGAAACTCGTCAATGAAGAGGGCGATCTCTTTCTCTACCGCCCGCTCGCCCACGTGGCCGAAGCTGATTGCGAGAAATTTGCCACCGCGATGAACTACCCGATCATCCCCTGCGATCTCTGCGGCTCACAGGACGGGCTTCAGCGCCAGCAGGTAAAACAGATTCTCGACCAATGGGAAAAGAACTCCCCCGGTCGCCGTCAGGTCATTTTCCGGTCTCTGATGAATATCCGCCCCTCCCATATGCTCGACCCGAAACTCTTTGATTTCGCGGGGCTGGCGCTGGGGTCGGAAAAATTTGAACAAATTGACACGGAAATTCCGAAGCTGCGTTAACGGCTGCCTTACAGACCCTCCCCTAGCCTGCGAGCGATGTTTGCAGGGGACGAACCATGTATGCGCTGAGTTGGTTGAGGATGACCTCCCGCTATTTTCAGGTGCTCGCACCGCTGATCGCGATCTGCGGCTATCTGTGGGGTGGGGAAATCTGGCTGCTTGCGGTGCTCGCGCTTTTGCCGCTGGCGGGTTTTCTGGCCGCGCCGCTGGCCAACGCCCGGCCCCACGGCCTCGAACCGCAACAGCGCGATATGCTGACCGGAGTGTTGACGCGTGACGGCTTCGAGAATCAGGTGCGCGCGACCTTTGCGGCCTCTGAAACCGGCCAACACGCAAGCGCGATCCTCCTTCTGGAACTCAACGGGTTTGCCGATATACGCGCCCGTCATGGAGAGGCGGCGGCGGATGCCGTCCTGAAACAGGCTGCGTTGCGCATCCGCGCCGCGTTGCGGCAGGATGATATCCTCGCAAGGGTCGGTGAGGCCCGCATGGGCGTCTGCCTCGCACCCGCCCCCTCTCTCGACGACGAGGCCTGCCTGCAACTTGCCGCCCGGCTTCAGACTGCGCTGGAAGAGCCGGTTGCCCTACCGATGGCCTCGATCCTGCCAGGCTGGACGATTGGCCTGCACCGCGCATCTCTCAGAACCGAGGCGGCCGAGCCTGCAATCGATTGCGCTGCACAGGCGCTCGAGGACGCTCTGCGGGTTGGTCCCTCTGCGCTCCGCCTGTTTACACCTGCCCTTGGCCGTCGCGCCACGCGCCAGCGTCAGATCGCGCTGGATGCGGGCCATGCGCTCGATCGCAATCAGATTGAAGCCTGGTTTCAGCCACAAATTTCAACTGATACCGGCGATATCTCCGGCTTCGAGGCGCTGGCGCGTTGGCGCCACCCGCACCTCGGCCTCGTGCCGCCCTATGATTTCCTCCCCCTTCTGCAGAAATCCGGTCAATCCGAACGGCTTTCCGATCGCATGCTGCATCTCGCGCTTGCCGCTTTGCGCGATTGGGACGCGGCGGGGCTGCACGTGCCGGGAATCGGTGTCAACTTTGCTGCCGAAGACCTCTCCAACCCGGCCCTGCCGGACAAGATCGCCTGGACGCTTGACCGATTCGACCTCACACCGGGGCGGCTATCGGTCGAAATCCTCGAATCCGTCGCCGCTGGCCCCGGTGACAGCATCGTGATCGAGACCGTCAACCGCCTCGCGGCGATGGGATGCGCCATCGACCTCGATGATTTCGGCACTGGTCACACGTCGATCAGCGCGATGCGCCGCCTCGCCGTGTCGCGTCTCAAGATCGACCGTTCCTTCGTGACACATGTCGATTTGGACGGTGAACAACGCCGCATGGTTGCTGCGATCCTGACGATGTGTGAACGGCTTGGCCTCGAAACCGTCGCCGAGGGCGTTGAAACGCCGGGCGAACATGCCATGCTCGCCCAGCTTGGCTGTACCCATGTGCAGGGATTTGGAATCGCCCGCCCCATGCCGCTTGAGGAAACGGCCGAATGGATCGCCGCGCACCGCGCCGCCCTCGCCGCCCCTCCGGCCATCGGTCGCAGCACTGGCTGATCGCCTCTGGCTGGCGTCAAACCCGCCGATTCCCCATAATCCGCTTGACCTTTGCCCCACACCTCTGTTGAACCCTCCCAAAGTTTCAAGGAACAGGTGTCTTCGGCAATGGACGATCAGAACAAGAACCTCATCCTCGCGACCGTGCTGAGCTTCGTCGTGATTTTGGTATGGTTTGTCATGTTTCCCCCCCCCGAAGAGCCGGTGGTCGACCCCAACGCCCCGGCCGTGACGAGTCAGGCCGACACGCCTCAAGCGGCCCCCGTCGCCAATCCGAGCGCGACAACCGGGGATCAGGCCGCCGCCTCTCCCGACGTGACCGCCCTCGCCGAGGCGCCGCGGATCAAGATCGAAACCGCACGCCTGTCCGGCTCGATTTCGCTTCTGGGTGGCCGCATCGACGACCTGCATCTCGATGACTATCGCGAAACCCTTGACCCCGGCGCGCCGACGGTGACTTTCCTCGCCCCCCGTGGTGAACAGGATGCCTTCTACGCGCTTTATGGCTGGGCGCCCGGCGCAGGCCTGTCGCTTGATGCGGTGCCTGGTGCCAACACCGAATGGACCGCCGCCGCCGACGCGACCTTGACCGAGGACAGCCCGGTCACCCTCACATGGGACAACGGCGCTGGCCTGACCTTCCGCCGCACCATCTCGGTCGATGAAAACTACATGTTCTCCATCGACCAAAGCGTCGAGAACACCGGCGCGGGCACCGTATCGCTCGCCCCATATGGCATCCTCGCCCGCCATGGCGAACCGACCGACCTCAAGAACTTCTTCATCCTGCACGAGGGCGTCGTCGGCATGGCCGATGGCGAACTGTCGGAAGTCGATTATGACGAGATCACCGACTTTGCCTTTGACCAGCGTGAAGGCGCCAAGGCCGAAGTCACCCCGGTAACGGAAAACGGCTGGATCGGCTTTACCGATCATTACTGGATGGCAACCCTCATCCCGACCCAGAACAGCCCCTTCAAATCCGTCGTCAAATACGATGACCGCCGCGACATCTACCAGACCGAAGCCGTCATGCCGACCGTGACCCTCGCCGCTGGCGAGACCGTCTCTGTCGACAGCCAGCTTTTCGCCGGTGCCAAGGAATGGGCCACGATCCGCGAATACGAAAAGGACGGTGTGACCGGCTTCCTCGACTCGATCGACTGGGGCTGGTTCTTCTTCCTGACCAAGCCGATCTTCGCGACCCTGCATTGGCTGAACTCGCTGATCGGCAACATGGGCTGGGCGATCATCGGCCTGACCGTGATCCTCAAGATCATCGTCTTCCCGCTGGCCTATAAATCCTATGCCTCCATGGCCAAGATGAAAGAGCTTCAACCGCAAATGGAGAAGCTCAAAGAAGCCGCGGGCGACGACCGTCAGAAGATGCAGCAATCCATGATGGAGCTCTACAAGAAGGAAAAGGTGAACCCTGCCTCGGGCTGTCTGCCGATCCTGATCCAGATCCCCATCTTCTTCTCGCTCTACAAGGTGATCTTCGTAACGCTCGAATTGCGTCACGCGCCTTGGCTCGGCTGGATCACGGACCTTTCCGCCCCGGACCCGTCCTCGATCCTGAACCTCTTCGGCCTGCTGCCCTTTGCAGCGCCCGATCCCGGCTCCTTCCTCGCCATCATCAGCCTCGGCATCCTGCCGATCCTGCTCGGGATTTCCATGTGGCTTCAGCAGAAGCTGAACCCGGCGCCCACCGACCAGACGCAAGCGATGATCTTTGCGTGGATGCCATGGGTCTTCATGTTCATGCTCGGCAGCTTTGCCTCGGGCCTGGTCCTCTACTGGATCACCAACAACGTGATTACCTTCACCCAGCAGTACCTCATCATGCGCAGCCACGGGTATAAGCCCGATGTCTTCGGCAACATCAAATCGAGCTTCTCGCGCAGCAAGAAGACCGACGCGAAATGACCGCGCGTGTCGCGGCCCTCTGGCGACACCCGATCAAGTCGCACGGGCGGGAATCCCTCTCGCACGTGCATCTTGAACAAGGGCAGACCATGCCCTGGGACCGACGCTGGGCCGTGGCACATGAGGACGCCAAGATTGTTGATATGGCAGCTTGGGCACCGTGCCAGAACTTCTCGCGCGGGGCCAAGGCACCGCGCCTGATGGCGATCAACGCGTCGGTCGATGAGACCAGCGGGACAGTGACCCTGAGCCACCCGCACCGCCCAGACCTGCGCTTTGACCCCGACACCGATCAGGCCGCCTTCCTCGACTGGGTGCGCCCTCTGATGCCGGAGAACCGCTCGGCCTCCGCAAAGCTCTTGCGCCCGACACAGAACGGCATGACCGACACGGATTTTCCTTCGGTGAGCCTTCTGAACCTCGCCTCTAACGACGCGCTCTCTTCGGCAATGGGCGGTGCGCCGCTATCGATGCTGCGTTGGCGCGGCAATATCCACCTCGAGGGCCTCGCCCCGTGGGAGGAACAGGGCTGGCTCGGCAAGCGCCTGCGCATCGGCACCGTCGAATTTGAAGTGCGCGAAGAGATCGTGCGCTGCCTTGCGACGACCGCAAACCCCGAGACGGGCGAACGCGATGCCGATACACTCGGCGCGCTCAACGCAACCTTCGGTCATCAGAATTTCGGCGTCTATGCCGTGGTGACGCAATCCGGTGACATCGCGCTTGGTGATCGCCTAGAGGTGCTCTGATGCAGCTTCCCTTCCCCATCGCCGAAGAGCCGGATGAAATCAGCCGCGAGAAGGGCCGCAAGCTCTTTGCCGGAAGCAACGCCGACTTTCTCAAGGGCGTCGTCGCCATGTCCGGCCTGCCGCCCGATGACCGGATCGAGGTCTGCTTTGCCGGGCGCTCAAACGTTGGCAAATCCTCCCTCATCAACGCGCTGACCGGCCGCACCCGCCTCGCGCGGGCCTCCAACACGCCGGGCCGCACGCAAGAGATCAACTACTTCACGCTGGCGGATGATCACTATCTCGTCGACCTCCCCGGCTATGGCTATGCCAATGCCCCGCTCGACGTGATCGCCAAGTGGCAGAAGTTGCTCAAGCAATATCTCTCCGGCCGCGCGACCCTGCGGCGCGCATTCGTCCTCATCGACGCGCGCCACGGGATCAAGGACGTGGACGAGGAAATCATGTCCCTCCTCGATAGCTCCGCCGTGACCTTTCAGGCGGTGCTGACCAAGGCCGACAAGGTCAAGCTGAAGGACCGCGAAAAGGTGCTCGCTCAGGTGCGCGAGAAACTCGCCAAACACCCCGCCGCCTTCCCCGAGATCGTCCTGACCTCGTCCGAAAAAGGCGACGGCCTGCCGACCCTGCGCGCCATCATCGCCAACCTCATCTAGCGCTTTTTCTGAACCAGTCTTCGGCAACGCCCAGCGCGCGGTGCCCCCTCGATTCGCGCAACGCCCGTCGTCTTAGACCGGGTCTTGGCCGAACCGGCACAGACGCAATACCGACGTGATACCGAAAGACATTTTTCCCCCGAAATCAGCGTGTTAACCCTGATTCGCCTAGACGTGCTGCGCGCCGTTGACTTCGATCTCCGCCCCCGAGATATACGAGCTCTCATCTGAGCACAGGAAGTAAATCGCCGAGGCCACTTCCTCGGGCTGACCAAGGCGTTGGAGCGGCAGTTTCTCGACGATCTTGTCCGTGCCGGGACTAAGGATCGCGGTCTCGACTTCCCCCGGTGCAATGGCGTTGACGCGGACCCCTAAGGGCCCGAAATCATGGGCCATTTCTCGGGTGAGCGCCGCAAGCGCCGCCTTCGATGTGGCATAGGCCGCGCCGGCAAACGGGTGCACCCGGCTGCCTGCAATCGAGGTGATGTTGACAACCGATCCTTTCGCCGCCGCCAGCTCGTCCTTGAGCCCGCGCGCCAACACCACGGAGGCGAAGAAATTGACGTGGAACACCTGCCCCCATGTCATCAGATCGGTGTTGAGAGTATTGAGCCGCTCTCCTTCCGGCCCCTTCGGCGACACACCGGCGTTATTGACCAACGCATCCAACCTCCCACCGAGCATTTCTTGAAGGATTCCAATGGCATTGACCGTATCCGCGGCATCCGACAGGTCGAGCATGAGGTGGTTTTCGGGGCTCGCAAATGGGCATTCCGGCGCACAGGGCGTGCGCGACACGGTAACGACCCGCCAGCCTTCGCGATTGAACCGCCGAACCGTCGCGTGGCCGATCCCCCGGCTCGCGCCCGTGATAAGGAGCGTCTTCTGTGAATCGGCCATGTCACACCTCTCTCTGCCCTCCCAAGTCCTGCGCCAAACCGCGTCAAAGGGCAATGGCTCTTGGCAGCCAAGGCCCAAAGGGCTAACACATTTGCCCAAGAGGATCTCAGACATGAAGAAGCAAGACATGAACCGCGACTGGATCGCAACCGCCCGCACACTCTCTCAGGCGCTCCCCTACCTGCAGCGCTACTCCGGCGCTATCGTCGTCATCAAGCTCGGCGGTCACGCCATGGGCAGCGACGAGGCGATGGAAGAATTCGCCCGCGATGTGGTTCTCATGCGACAGGTTGGGGTCAATCCGGTGATCGTCCATGGCGGCGGTCCGATGATCAACGCGATGCTGGAACGTCTTGATATCAAATCCGATTTCGTCAACGGCAAACGTGTCACCGATGCCGCAACGGTCGAAGTGGTCGAGATGGTGCTGTCCGGCATCGTCAACAAGCGTATCGTGCAAGCGATCAATGGTCAGGGGGGCAAGGCCGTCGGCCTTTCGGGCAAGGACGCGAACCTCATGATTTGCGACCAGACCAATCCCGACCTTGGTTTCGTCGGCACGCCATCCGAAATGGATCCCGATATCCTGCACGAGCTTTTCGCCCATGACACGATCCCCGTGATCGCCCCCCTTGGTGCGGGCCGTGATGGCGAAACCTTCAACGTCAATGGCGACACTGCCGCCGGGGCCATCGCCGCCGCCCTCAATGCCGACCGGTTGCTTCTTCTGACGGATGTCGCTGGTGTCAAAGACAAGACCGGAGATGTCATCACCGAGCTCAAGGCCCAGCAAATCCGCGATCTTATTGAAGACGGCACCATCGCGGGCGGCATGATCCCCAAGACCGAAACCGCTCTCTATGCAATTGATGGCGGAGTGCGCGCCGTGGTCATCCTTGATGGTCGCGCGCCTCATGCCTGCTTGCTCGAACTCTATACCGAGCACGGTGCCGGGTCGCTCATTCGTGCGGACTGAGTGATGCAGTATCGCGGACGCTCATGAACTACGAGACGCTGAAATCCGCCGCGAACGCGCTACACCTCGATATCTTGGGCGGGTTTCATCCGGCGCTGGACGACACCGATCTAGATGGATTCGGCACCCTGCTTATGCTCGGCCCGCTCGAGCCCGCCTTCTGGACCCATTTCAAGACCCAGAAAGAGTATCTCGACGGCGGCCCGAACCCGGTTGATCGCTGGTCCTCGCGGGTCGTCACCGCGCTGGCAACCGCACTTGGCGGGCACCCGTTCTTTCCCTATTCCGGCCCGCCCTACATGCCGTTCTATCAGTGGGCGCTGCGCACCGAACGGTGCCATAGCTCTCCTGTAAACCTTCTCGTGCATGATCGTGCTGGTCTGTTCGTGTCGTTCCGCGGCGCGCTCGCCCTGCGCCAGCATGTCGACCTACCCGATTCGCCGCCCTCGCCTTGCGAAACATGCCCGGATCGCCCCTGTATCACCGCCTGCCCCGTCGATGCCTTTGCATCCGGGAGCTACGATGTCGCCGCTTGCCGCAAGGTCATCCGCGATGACGGTCCCGCCTGCTGCCTAACGCGCGGCTGTGCAGTTCGGCGCGCTTGTCCGGCGTCACAAGGCTATGGCAGACTGGAAGAGCAATCGTCTTACCATATGCGAGTCTTCCTCGAAAATGACCCTTAGACTGATCCTCATGCGGCATGCGAAATCGAGCTGGAGACAGACCGACCTTGCCGATCATGAACGCACCCTGAACCAGCGGGGCCGCGACTCGGCTGATGCCATCGGCGACTGGCTGCGCAAGAATGGCTATGCGCCAGACACTGTCTTGAGCTCGTCCTCTGAACGCACGCGCGAAACCTATGCCCACCTGCGGTTCGACGCCAAGCCGACCTACACCCGCAAGCTCTATCTCGCCCCCGCCACGGCCATGTTCGACTGCCTCCGCGAGGCGACGGGCGACACAGTTCTGATGCTCGGCCATAACCCCGGCATTGGCGAATTTGCAGAGCGGCTGGCCAAGAAAATCCCAGAGCATTCGCGTTTTCTCGACTATCCGACCTGCGCAACGACAGTATTCGAATTCAAGGTCGATCGCTGGCAGGATATTCAACTCGGCAAGGGCAAGGTCCGCGCCTTCATCGTCCCGCGCGAGTTGCTCTAACCAAAAGCAAAGAGCCCCGCACTTGGCAGGGCTCTTCTTATTCTCACGCAGCCGCGCTTAGTGTCCGAGGATCTGGCTCAGGAAAAGCTTGGTGCGGTCGCTCTTCGGGTTATTGAAGAACTCTTCCGGCTCGTTCTGCTCCACGATCTGACCCTCATCCATAAAGATCACGCGGTTCGCGACTTGCCGTGCAAAGCCCATCTCATGCGTCACGCAGAGCATCGTCATCCCCTCTTCCGCGAGCTCAATCATGGTATCGAGCACCTCTTTGATCATCTCCGGGTCGAGCGCCGAAGTCGGTTCGTCAAAGAGCATGATACGGGGCTTCATGCAGAGCGAGCGCGCAATCGCCACACGCTGCTGTTGCCCGCCCGAAAGCTGGCCGGGATACTTGTGCGCCTGATCCGGAATTTTCACCTTCTCAAGATAGTGCATCGCCGTTTCCTCGGCTTCCTTCTTGGGTGTCTTGCGAACCCAGATCGGCGCCAACGTGCAGTTCTCAAGGATCGTCAGGTGCGGGAAAAGGTTGAAGTGCTGAAAGCACATGCCAACTTCCGACCGGATCTTGTCGATGTTCTTGAGATCGTTGGTAAGCTCCGTGCCATCGACGACAATACTGCCCGACTGATGCTCCTCGAGGCGGTTGATACAGCGGATCAACGTCGACTTGCCCGACCCCGACGGGCCACAGATCACGATCCGCTCGCCCGAGTTGACGGTTAGGTTGATGTCGCGCAGCACGTGGAACGTACCGTACCACTTGTTCATCGCGTTGATTTCAATGGCAATATCGCTGCCCACTTGCATTTTGGAGCGGTCGATATCGCGTTCAGACATAAGTTCAGACATTTGCAGAACTCCTTAGCGGTGGTCGGTGGCAAGGCGACGCTCGAGCCACTGAGAATATTGAGAGATGCCGTAGCAGACGATGAAGAAAAGCAGGGCCGCAAAGCCAAGCAATTCCCAATAGACGCCGTTCCATTCCGTAGAAGCGAGGATCGGCCCGCGGATCATACCGACAAGGTCGAACATCGAGATCACCGAGACGAGCGTGGTATCTTTAAAAAGACCCACGGCCACATTCACGATGCCCGGAATGGAGATCTTGAGCGCCTGCGGCAAGATGATGAGACGCATCGCCTGCGGGTAGGCAAGGCCGATGCTGTCCGCGGCCTCGTACTGCCCTTTGGGAAGGGCCGCGAGACCGCCACGGATCACCTCTGCGATATAGGCAGAGGCAAACATCGTGATCATGATGACCACACGCAGGAACAGGTCCACCGTGCTCTCTGGCGGGAAGAAGTAGGACAACATCACCGACGCCACGAAGAGCAGCGTGATAAGCGGAACGCCCCTCACGAACTCAATGAAGATCACACAGACCCACTTGATAAGCGGCATGTCCGACTGACGCCCGAGGGCAAGCACGATCCCGATCGGCAGGGAGAGCGACACGCAGGTCGCGCCCAGCATCAGGTTGAGCATGAACCCACCTAGATCACGGCTTGGCACCGAGGACAGGAACGCGTTTTCCGACGCGGATTCCGGGATCAACGCCCCGCCTCCGAGCCAGACAACAAAGGCCGCGATCACCGCCCCGAAGAAGCCGATGGCAAAACTGCCCTTGCTGAAGGTCTGAAAGACCATGCCCGCCACGACGAAGCCGAGAAGTGCGATCAGCGGCACAAAGATCGTCCCGCCCCAGATCAGCCAATAGGCGAGAAACGGATAGATCGCCGTAAAGATAAGAAGCTTGCGCGGCAGGTCGAAGAACAGAACCGGCGCTGCGGCAACGATCATGAACAGAAGTGCCAAGTTCGGGCGCCAATACTCATCCACGGGGTATTTGAACCCATAGAGCAACTGGTTCCAGCGCTCCGTCAGGACCGAGAAACACGCCCCGGTCTCACCGTTCAGAACCTCCCGGCATTGTGCGAGACTGGACGTCGTCCAGACCCCGTTCAACATCCAGGGCATGGTGTTCTTGAGAACGAGAAAGATCACGTAGAGCGAAACGATCGTCAGGATGGAGTTGGGAATATTCGAGAACAGGTTCTCTCGCAGCCATTTGACCGCCCCTGTTTCGCGTGCAGGCGGTGGCGAGGGCGGGATGGTGCCCTCTGCCACGAAAGCCACGGAATTCGTTGATTGATCACTCATGGCTTAGCGCTCCTTCAGCTTGACGGACGCGTTATAGGCATTCATCCCAAGCGAGATCAGCAACGACGCCGTCAGGTAGAACAACATCAACAGCAAGACACTCTCAATCGCACGGCCCGTCTGGTTGAGCGTGATCCCACCAAGCGTTGCGGTGATGTCGGCATAGCCCACGGCAATCGCTAGCGAAGAGTTCTTGGTAATGTTGAGATACTGCGAGATCAGCGGAGGGATGATGACCCGAAGAGCCTGCGGCAGAACCACAAGGTTCATGACACGACGCGGCCGTAGCCCAAGCGCGGCGGCGGCTTCTGTCTGCCCCTTGGAAATCGCTTGGATCCCGGCACGCACGTTCTCTGCGATAAATGCGCCCGTGTAGATCGAAAGCGCGAACCAAAGCGCGATCAACGGTCCACCGATCTTGATACCGCCACGGAAGTTGAAGCCTTTCAACTCCGGGGTTTCCCAACTCAGCCCCATGATGAGCATGAGAACAAGGAAAGGCACAAGCCAGGTCGCAAGAAGCGGCAGGAGCGTCTTGGGGCGAATGCCCGTCGCTTCCTGTTTTACCGTGGCCCAATGATTGATGCGATGCGCAACGAACCAAGAAAGAGCAAATCCAGCCAGCACCAAGAGCCAGTTCATCGTCGGGCTTGCGAAAATCCCGTTCTCGAACCAAGGCATCGGGATATAGACACCGCGGTTCGTGAAGGCGAAAGAGCTAAACAGCATGCTCGCGGCCGGATCATCGCCGCGGAAAGCTCGTGGTCCGGGTAGAACCGCGGTCATGATCGTAAAGATGATGATGATCCAGATCAGGACCGGGATATTGCGGAAGATCTCGACATAGCCGGCCATCAACTTGGACACCAACCAGTTGTTGGACAAACGCAATACGCCGGCGATCACGCCGAAGATCGTTGCGGTCACACAGGCCAGGAAGGCGACAAGTACAGTATTGAGCAGGCCAACCAAGGCAGCCCGCGCGTGGGTTGACTGGCTGTCGTACTCAACGAGACGTTGGTTGATGTCATATCCGGAAGGGTCGCCAAGGAAATCGAAGGCGATGTTCAGCCCGGCGGCACGCAGGTTCTGTATCAGGTTGTTCCCTAGGTACCAGATACAAAGCGCAAGGACGACGGCTGTGATTGCTTGAAACGTGAGTGAACGATACCGGGTATCGTAGATCAGCATAGATAGCCGGAACGACTCCTTGTGAGGGTCGGTCGTTGTTGTCATCTGAGATGTTCCCCGTTGTTCGGCCTTATTTTCAAAGGTGGCTTTTGTGCCGTTGGCCGATCTGTATGGAAAATCGAAGGGGCGCGAAGTTGCCTCCGCGCCCCTCCAATGTCGTTCTTAGCGGAAGGGCGGCGAGTAGAGCAGGCCGCCATTCGTCCACTGGGCGTTCAGCCCGCGTGCGAGGCCAACCGGGGTTTCTTCGCCGATGTTCTTGGCAAAGAGTTCACCATAGTTGCCGCCTGCTGCGATTGCGCGCTTGGCCCAATCTGCGTCAAGGCCGAGCATCTCGCCGAGCGAACCTTCGGTGCCCATCATACGGTTGATTTCCGGGTTGTTCGTGCCCTTGGCCATCTCTTCGAGGTTGGCCGAGGTGATGCCGAGCTCTTCAGACGCGATGAGCGCATTGAGGGTCCAGCGCACAACGTCGCCCCACTCATTGTCGCCGTGGCGCACGAGTGGGCCAAGCGGCTCTTTCGAGATGATTTCCGGAAGAACGGCGTGCTCGCCCGGGTTCTCGAAGGTCGCACGGGTGGCTGCGAGGCCGGATGCGTCGGTGGTGAAGACGTCGCAAGCACCGGCAAGGTACTGCTGCTGTGCTTCTGCGTTGGTTTCGATCGGAACCGGCTCATAGCTGATGTTGTTGGCGCGGAAGAAGTCCGCAAGGTTCAGCTCGGTGGTGGTACCGGTCTGGATGCAGACGGTGGCGCCATCGAGTTCCTTGGCCGAGCTCACGCCGAGCTCTTTCGGAACCATGAAGCCCTGACCGTCGTAGTAGTTCACACCAACGAATTCGAACTTGAGGTCGACGTCGCGCGAGAAGGTCCAGGTGGTGTTACGAGCCAGCATGTCGATCTCACCCGAAGCCAGCGCGGTGAAGCGGGTCTTACCGGTGGTCGGTACAAACTCGACGGCTGTCGGGTCGCCAAGAACAGCAGCTGCAACAGCGCGGCAGACGCCAACGTCAAAGCCATCCCAGTTGCCGTTCGCATCCGGCGCCGCAAAGCCGACGAGACCAGTGGTCACGCCACAGTTCAGCTTGCCGCGTGCTTTCACGTCGTCCAGCGTACCTGCAGCGGCTGCGCCTGCTGCGAGACCGGCTACGGTCAGTGCGCCAAGAATAACGGATTTTTTCATGTTTACCTCTTCCTGATGGTCCGCCCCTACGGGCGTTTTGTCCGGCCATGCATGACCGAATGGGTTACTGGAAAGGGGCAATCCCCTCAGTAAGAGTCAGTTTGGGCGGATTCATCGGAAAACGTCAAGGGCAGTATCACAGGTTACAATCATTCCGATAATGCCTGCCCGAGAATTCAGAAAAACGACAAGTTACTATGCAGTTAGCGGGCCATCGCGAAGAATCGATCAGCATGCAAAAATGCTTCTTTCTTGATTGCGGCCTGCGCTTGCGCCTCTTCATCGACGCCCCACTGCTCTTCTTGCCAGGTTTCGTCGATACGCGAGACGTCCCAAAGCTCGTCAATCGGAGCCCAGCCATGTACCGCAGCGAAACCGATCACCAAAGAGCCCGACAAGCTCACGAGATCATGGAACGCCGCCAGCTCGAATTCGTTCAGCGCGTGAACGCGCTTGCGCAACTCGGCAAGGCTCCGTGCGTCTTGGTCGACATGCATGATCCCAGAGAGCGGCCGCAGTGACGCTGAAAGCTCTTTAGCCGCCCGCTCAAGCAACGGATCCCAAGCCTCTGCTTGTCGTGCGATCAACTCCTGCGGCTGTGCCGCTCGATAACAGAGAAGATCGCTATTGCCATACTCCGCAAGCATGTCCGCCACTTCGCCATGCTGAATCCGTACTTTGTCGATCGCCGCATTGGCACCACGTGTTGTCGGCATGGCGGTCGGATTGATCTCGGCTTCCTGCGCGTCCCACTCTGCCGCGATGGCCTCGGCCATTGCGCGGGTCGGTACGATGAGCGCCGCCTTTGCCGGTGTCTTTACCGCGCGTCCATCGAGGCGCACGCCAAATCCTTCGCCCTCGTCCTCGACCGTTGTCTCTTTCCAGAACCGTTTCTTTGCCCAACCACTCATGTGTCTCGTCTCCAGATATCATCCAAAGCTGCGGGCAGGTCGTCGAATCGCTCGATGATCCGGTCCGCTGCAGAAAGCCGTGCCGCGTCGTGGTAGCCCCAGCCGACGCCAATCCCCCGCATCCCCGCCGCGCGCGCCATGTCCATATCAAAGCTCGTATCACCGATCATCACGGCATCCTGCGCTTGAACACCTGTCTCTGCGAGGGCTGCCTCGAGCATTGCAGGATGAGGTTTGGACGGGTGGAAGTCCGCAACTTGCTCGGTCACGAAAACCCCTTCGAGGCCATGCCCTGCGATCAGTTTGTCGAGACCACGCCGAGACTTTCCCGTCGCCACGCCAAGCAGAAGATCCTCCCGTGCGGCCAGCGACATGAGCGTGTCCCTCGCGCCGGGAAAGAAGGGGGAAGAGAGCTTTGTTCCCTCGCGCGCGCGCAAATCTACGTAGGCACTCTTATAAGCGTCTGCGAGCGCATGATGGGTCTCGCGCGGAGCATCGGGTGCAAGTTCAGCCATCGCTACATCAAGCGAGAGACCAACGATCCCAAGCACGTCCTCACGCGTGGGCTGCGTAACTCCGACCGCCTCAAATGCACGCCGCATGGACTCGAGGATCGTGCGCTGACTATCCACCAACGTCCCGTCGACATCGAACACCACGAGGCGCAATGCGCTCATTGCAGCGCCTCGAAGGGATCATCCGCGGCAAGGTCTGGCGTCCAGCCGAACGTTTCCCATGTTGCGGCCATATGATCCGGCAGGTCCGCCGTGATCGTCATCGCCTCAAACGTCGCGGGATGCTCGAATGTAAAGCTGCGTGCATGAAGGTGGAGCTTGTTGCTGATGACGCCGCCCATATGTGCGCCCCAGCCGTCGCCAAGGTTTTCCTGCCCCGATCCGCCGTATTTGCCATCGCCAATGATCGGATGCCCGATCTCGGCCATGTGCGCCCGAAGTTGGTGCGTGCGCCCGGTGATCGGCTCGAGCGCGACCCAGGCCGCACGGCTAGCCACACGGTAGAGCGTCGCATACTGGGTAATCGCACGCTTGGCGCCCTCTGTCTGAGCCACGTCACGAGGATGGACGCAGA
This sequence comes from Shimia aestuarii, assembly GCF_022814865.1. Lineage (GTDB taxonomy): Bacteria > Pseudomonadota > Alphaproteobacteria > Rhodobacterales > Rhodobacteraceae > Shimia > Shimia aestuarii_A. Next base: position 304,165 of record NZ_JAKVRD010000001.1, read on the forward strand.
GCATCTTTTCGCCTTCGCCACGCTTACCATGCCCCGGTGCTTTGACGAGGCCGTATTTGATCTCTCCAAGATAAGGCGTCGGCACACCGGCCACCACGGCCCAATAAATCTTGCGTGTGGCATGGTGTCGGAATGCCGTGGTCAGCGCACTCGCCATCTTGCGCGTTCGCGCTAGGATCAGGACACCGGACGTATCCTTGTCGAGCCGGTGCACGAGGCGCGGCTTTTCGTCGAGATCGAACTTCAACGCCTCGGCCAGCCCATCCACGTGCTTGGTCTGTTTGCTACCGCCTTGCGTCGGAAGGCCCGGCGGCTTGTTCAGCGCGATGATGTGATCGTCCTTGTAGATCACGCAATCGCGGATCATCCGTGCATCCGCATCCGAGACGCGTGTCGGGGCCGACTTGCGCGCAGCGGCAACTTCGCCCGCATCTGGCAGAGGCGGAATCCGAACCTGCTGTCCTGCCTGCAATCGCGTCGCCGGTTTGACCCGCCCGCCATCGACCCGAATTTCGCCCTTGCGGCACATCTTCTCGATGCGGATCTGATTGATGTGCGGGAAAATGCGACGCAGCCAACGGTCGAGCCGCTGATCGGAATCGTCTTCGCCAACCTCGATGACCTGAACCTTGCTCATGCGAACATCCCCCGCGCCATCCAAAGCCCTGCAAAAAGAGCGGCTACCGAGCCTACAACCGATATCATCACATAGAGCGCGGCCGCCCCGGTCTGCCCACGTTCAAATAGCGTCACCGCCTCAAGCGAGAAGGCCGAGAATGTCGTGAACCCGCCAAGGAACCCCGTCATGACGAGAGGCGACAAATGGGTCAGGCTGCGCTGCGCCGCAAGGACCACGAAAGCCCCCATTAGGAACGAGCCGAGAATATTCACCACGATCACGCCAAGCGGGAAGCCATGCCCAAACAGGCGGGTGATCCCGATCCCGGAGGCATAGCGCAAGGACGCCCCGGCCGCGCCGCCGATCGCCACATATATAAGGTTTGCAAACATGTCGCGTCTCTCACCTGCCCTTGCTCATTTGTCAAGCAATGCAGGCAAACCCGTCAGCTGTTGCGCTTGATCCTGAGCTTGGAGAAATAGTCGAGCCGCTTCTTCAGCTCCCGTTCAAACCCTCGTTCAACCGGCGAGTAGAGGACCGGGCGTTTCATTGTCTCGGGGAAGTAGTCCTGCCCAGAAAACCCGTCTTCCGCGTCATGATCGTACTGGTAGCCCGAGCCATAGCCCTGCTCTTCCATGAGCCGTGTTGGCGCATTGAGGATATGCTTTGGTGGCGGCTCGGAGCCCGTCTTACGGGCGGCGGCACGAGCTTGTTTGTAGGCCGCGTAGGTAGCGTTCGATTTCGGCGCGAGCGCGAGGTAGACCAGTGCCTGCGCCAATGCCAATTCGCCTTCTGGGCTTCCAAGCCGCTCATAGGTTTGCCAGCTCTGAAGACAGACGTCCTGCGCCTGTGGATCCGCTAGCCCAATATCTTCGACCGCCATCCGGGTGATCCGGCGCGCAAGGAATCGAGGATCTTCCCCCCCTTCGAGCATCCGAGCGAACCAATAGAGCGCGGCATCCGGGTCCGATCCACGCACGGACTTGTGCAGGGCAGAGATCAGATTGTAGTGCTCTTCCCCACCCTTGTCGTATTTTGCAGCGCGTTTCATGAGACGCGTTGCAAGTGCCTGCGAGTCGAGCTTGCCCTTTACGGTCCATGCCGCAACTTGTTCGATCAAGTTGAGCAAAGCACGTCCATCGCCATCCGCCATCTCCAGAAGCGCCTCGCGCGCCGGACCGTCGAGAGGGAGGGCGCGACCGAGATCCTGTTCAGCGCGCTGCGCGAGCCGCTCAAGATCGGCCAAGGAAAGCCTTTCGAGAACAAGGACTTGCGATCGACTCAGCACAGCGGCGTTCAACTCGAAAGAAGGGTTTTCCGTCGTCGCCCCGACAAGGAGGATCGTCCCGTCTTCCATATGCGGTAGAAAACCATCCTGCTGGGCCTTGTTGAAACGGTGGATTTCGTCCACGAACAATAGCGTGCCCTGCCCGTTCTGACGCCTGATCTTGGCGGCTTCAAAGACCTTGCGAAGCTCAGGCACCCCAGTGAAGATCGCACTTATCTGGACAAAATGAAGATTGGTCTCATCCGCGAGGAGCCGCGCGATGGTCGTCTTGCCGACACCCGGCGGCCCCCAGAAGATCAAAGATGACAAAGATCCCGAGGCCAGCATGACACCAAGCGGCGCGTCAGGACCAAGCACCTGTTCTTGACCGATCACCTCACTAAGGGATTTCGGGCGTAGGCGATCCGCAAGGGGACGCGGCGCGTTGCCATCCTTGGGCGAGTCGCCGGGGGATTGATCGAACAGGTCAGCCATCGTTTAGAGACGAAAGCGAGAGACAATGCGTTGGGTTCCGCGCTGAATCTCGAGGGTGATGTTCCGCGATGCTTTGCGCAGGGCGGTTTCCGCGTCTTTGGTGGTCTCAATCTCAACGCCGTCGATGACCCGTAGGATGTCGCCGGGACGCAATCCGATCCGTGCTCCGACCGGGCCGGGGTTCTCGACAGCCACACCGGTCACGTTGAGCGGCAGATTGAACTCGGAAATGACCGCCGGGTTGATGTTCGAGAACGTAAGTTCAGGGACCGCAGAGTCGCTATCGGTCAGGCGAGTCTCCCGATCCGGGCTCTCCGGCGCGACGATCATAGGCACGTCTACCACCGTCTCCTCTCCTGCCATGAGCGCAAGGATCTTCGTCTCATGTCCTATACCTGCCACCGACATGCGAAAGATCATTTCCGCAGGCGTGTTGACCGGTTGACCATCCACCTCAAGGATCACGTCCCCAGGCGCGAACCCTTTGGCCGCAAACGGACTTTCCGGATGAAGGTCGGAAACAAGCACCCCTTCGGGTCGCCCGAGGCCAAGCCCTTCTGCAAGGTCGGAATCGACAGGTTGCCCACCCATACCAGCCCAAGGCCTTGCAAAACTCGCACGGCCCGCGCGAGCCTGTTCAACGAACTCGCGCACAAGCGCCGAGGGGATCGCGAACCCGATCCCGTTCGATCCGCCCGAGCGGGTCAGGATCGAGGTATTCACCCCGACAAGATCGCCATTCACGTCAATGAGCGCGCCGCCGGAATTGCCCGGATTGATCGGCGCGTCAGTTTGCAGGAAATACCCGCGGGCGTTGCCGGTGGCGGTGCCGGAGCGGGCGAGGCCGGAGATGATGCCGGAGGTGACGGTCTGGCCGACGCCGAATGGGTTGCCGATCGCGAGGACCAATTCGCCAACTTCGACCGTATCGCTATCGCGCAGATAGAGGTAGGGCATGGCGTCCGCATCCTCGATCTGAAGGATGGCGAGATCGCTTTCCTGATCGGCGAGAAGCACCTTGGCGGAATACTCACGACGGTCCTTCAGTTGCACGCGAATGTCGGTGGCGTGGCCCACAACATGGAAGTTGGACACGACGATACCATCCTCCGACAGGATCACACCCGAGCCCAAGGAATTCTGCACGCGAGGACGCTGACGTCCTTGATTTCTAAAGAGATTTCCAAAGAATGGATCGCCTGCGAACGGGCTTTCGCGCACGGCAACGACGCGTTTGGCGTATATATTGACGACCGCCGGGGCAGCCTCTTTCACAAGTGGCGCAAAGCCGAGGGAAATCTCGGCCCGGCTCTGAGGAATGCGGGTTTCGGCGTGGGCCGGAACCACGAGGATTACAAGGGCAATCAACAGTCGAAACATGGGGCCTCCGGAAATACCTGACCATGATATGCGGAGACGCGGCACAGATTGCAAGCGCCACGGCCGAATCGGGAGAAAGGCGCAAAAACGCGGGTCTGTATCGCGTCGGTATCACGTCGGTATTGCGTCGGTGCCGGACTCCGAATTCCACCCGTTTCGCACGTTTAATGCAGCGCACGCAGTTACCAAAAGGCAAAGAAAAACCCCCGCCTGAAACCTCAGGCGGGGGCCGTCCAGCGGGCGATGCCCGGCGGAACTTATGCTTCGTCGGCGTCGATCTCTTCGGCGGCAACGCGTGCCTTATCGGCGGCGCCTTTGGCATCGACATCACGGTCAACGAATTCGATGATCGCCATCGGTGCCATGTCGCCATAGCGGAAGCCGGCTTTCAGGATGCGGACATAGCCACCCTGACGGTCGGCAAAGCGCGGGCCGAGCACGTCAAACAGTTTGGTGACATACTGGTCTTCCTTGAGACGGGCACGGGCCTGACGGCGGGCGTGCACGTCGCCGCGCTTGGCGAGGGTGATGAGTTTTTCCACGACCGGGCGCAGTTCTTTCGCCTTGGGCAGGGTGGTCTTGATCTGTTCGTGTTCGATCAGCGAGCCAGCCATGTTGGCGAAGAGCGCCTTGCGGTGCTCGTGGGTACGGTTCAGGCGACGGTAGCCTTTTGCGTGACGCATTGTTCAAATCCTTATCTTGCGTTTTGCTTTGTCTGGCGGCCGATGCGTGTCAGCCGCTCTCCTTGGGGCATGTGCCCAGTTTGTCCCCGGCGGCCCGGGCATTTATGCGGGTGGACCAGAGGCCCACCCGAATTCACTTAGAAGCTGTCTTCGAACTTCTTGGCCAGCTCTTCGATGTTGTCCGGCGGCCAGTCCTCGACGTCCATGCCGAGGTGCAGACCCATGCCCGAGAGCACTTCTTTGATCTCGTTGAGCGACTTGCGGCCGAAGTTCGGGGTGCGGAGCATCTCGGCTTCGGTCTTCTGGATGAGATCGCCAATATAGACGATGTTGTCGTTCTTGAGGCAGTTTGCCGAACGGACCGACAGTTCCAGCTCGTCGACCTTCTTGAGGAGCAGCGGGTTGAATTCGAGACCGTCGTCTTCTTCCTGACGGCCCGCGGATTCGGGCTCTTCGAAGTTGACGAAGATGGTCAGCTGGTCCTGAAGGATGCGCGCGGCGAAGGCCACGGCGTCTTCGGGGGTCAGCGACCCGTCGGTTTCGATCTTCATGGTCAGTTTGTCATAGTCGAGCACCTGGCCCTCGCGGGTCGGCTGCACGTCATAGGAAACTTTCTTGACCGGCGAATAGATGGCGTCGATCGGGATCAGGCCGATGGGCGCGTCTTCGGGCTTGTTCTTGTCAGCCGAGACATAGCCTTTGCCGGTGTTGACCGTCAGTTCAACGTAGAGGTTCGCACCTTCGTCGAGGTGGCAGATCACGTGATCCTTGTTCAGGATCTCGATGCCCGCGCTGTCGGAGATGTCACCAGCGGTCACGGCGCCCGGACCCTTGGCATTAATCGAGAGGCGCTTGGGGCCTTCGACTTCCATGCGGAGGGAAACGCCCTTGAGGTTCAGAATGACGTCGGTCACGTCTTCGCGCACACCGGCGACGGACGAGAACTCGTGCAGCACGTTGTCGATCTGCACCGAGGTGATGGCCGCGCCCTGAAGCGACGACATCAGCACGCGACGCAGCGCGTTGCCGAGCGTCAGGCCAAAGCCACGCTCAAGCGGTTCTGCCACGATGGTGGCCTGACGTGCGGGGTCATTGCCCGGCTTCACGTCAAGTTGGGTCGGCTTGATAAGTTCAGCCCAGTTCTTGTGGATCATGCGTCCCTCCATTCCTGTCTGCCCTCCATGTCCAAAAAAGGTCAGACGCCCGAGGTTTAAAACGGCGAACTGGGGCCGTGAAAATCACGCGGCCCCAGCAGTAAAGTCATGTGTTTAGACGCGGCGGCGTTTCGGCGGGCGGCAGCCGTTGTGCGCGATCGGGGTCACATCACGGATCGAAGTGATGTTGAAACCGATTGCGGCCAGCGCGCGCAGTGCCGATTCACGGCCCGAACCGGGGCCCTGAACCTCGACCTCGAGGGTCTTGACGCCGTGTTCCTGAGCCTTGCGGCCAGCATCTTCTGCAGCCATCTGGGCGGCATAAGGTGTCGACTTACGCGACCCTTTGAAGCCCATGGTGCCGGCGGAGGACCACGAAATCGCGTTGCCCTGCACGTCCGAGATCAGGATCTTGGTGTTGTTGAACGAAGAGTTCACATGTGCAACGCCGGTGGCGATGTTCTTGCGCTCTTTACGCTTGGTACGAGTCTTATCGCGTGCCATTGATCGAACCCTCCCTTATTTCTTCTTACCGGCAATGGCCTTTGCGGGGCCTTTGCGGGTGCGAGCGTTGGTGTGGGTGCGCTGACCGCGAACCGGCAGGTTGCGGCGGTGACGCAGGCCGCGGTAGCAGCCGAGGTCCATGAGACGCTTGATGTTCATCTGAACTTCGCGGCGCAGGTCACCTTCGACGGTGAAGTTGGCGTCGATGTGCTCGCGGATGGCGAGGACTTCTGCGTCGGAGAGTTCGTTCACACGACGGGTGACGTCGATGCCGACCGCGTCGCAGATAGCTTTGGCGGAAGTGTTGCCAATGCCGGTGATATAGGTGAGGGCGATGGGGACCCGCTTTGCAGTCGGGATGTTAACGCCGGCGATACGTGCCACGTGACATTTCCTTTTCGTTGCGGTTCCGTAGTTCCGGAACCTTTTTTCACAACGTAAGCCCGACGATTTTGCGCCGGGCCTCAGCTGATTCAGGTGATCTTGCGATGCGGGTGCGACCCGCAGCAAAAGATTGATTCTCTCTAAAGAGATGGTGCGGTTTATGGGGATTTGCCCCAAGGGTCAAGCCCCTGATTGGCATGGATTTCCCTTCGCGACAGTCATGGAAAGATACGTCCCTCCCCGGCGAGTCAAGATAAAAGATGCGGCTCTTCGTGTCGTTTTTCTTGTCTGATGGGGCGGGCATGCCTGTTTTTATGGCGATTTCGCCTGTAGGCTGTATCGGAACAGCCAATGTTACGGCTGTTTCAGGAAGGAAACGCGCGAGGCCCGGACAACCGGCCAAAGAGCTGGACCAACATCTCCCGGGCTCGTGCCAGTAACGAAAAGGGAGCAAGACGTGTTCAAACACATCATGGTGCCTGTGGACCTTGCCCATGCCGGGCAGCTCGACAAGGCACTGACCTGTGCATCCGACCTCGCAAAGCTATACGGCGCGAAGGTGACCTATGTCGCCGTCACCGCCGGAACGCCCGGGTCTGTCGCACATAACCCGAAGGAATTCGCGGAAAAGCTCGACGCCTTTGCCGCGGATCAGGCCAAGGCGCACGGCATCGACGCAAGCGCCCATGCCGTAACCAGCCACGACCCGACGGTGGATCTCGATCCCACCTTGCTCAAGGCCATGACGGAAACCGGAGCCGATCTTGTCGTGATGGGAAGCCATGTGCCCAACATCACCGACTACATCTGGCCATCGAACGGGGGCACGATCGCGGGGCACGCGAAAGTGACCGTCATGGTGGTGCGCTGATCCTTGCAGGATCGGAGCATCTCAACTGAAACGCGCAAGATGAGGAGGCCACCATGGCCGAAACAAACAACGATCAGGGCATTCCGGAACCGGAAGGTGTCTCTGAAGTGATCGATACCGAATACGAGATCGGTCAAGACAATATCGAAACCCAGATTGGCCCGTTCGGGCTTGATATCCACAACCCGGTGTTCCTTGTATCCGGGCTTAGCATCATGCTGTTCGTGTTCTACGCGCTCGCCCTGCCCGAGCAGGCCGCGTCGATCTTCGGATGGCTGCGTCCCTACCTGACCAGCACCTTCGACTTCTTCTTCCTCGGGGCAGCGAACGTCTTCGTGATCTTCTGCCTCCTGCTGATTGTCTTGCCGCTTGGCAAGGTGCGGCTTGGTGGCGACGACGCGACACCGGACTATAGCTATATCGGCTGGTTCGCGATGCTGTTTGCCGCCGGTATGGGCATCGGCCTGATGTTCTACGGCGTGTCGGAACCGATGAGCCATTTCTCGACCTCGCTTGGCGGGATCGCGGTTGGCGAAGATGGGGCACGCACGGACTGGGCGCCGCTCGGGGCCGCAGCGGGCAACGAGGCCGAGTCGATCCGCCTTGGCATGGCAGCGACGATCTTCCACTGGGGTCTTCACCCTTGGGCGATCTATGCGGTCGTCGCACTGGCGCTGGCCTTGTTCTCTTATAACAAGGGTCTGCCGCTCACCATCCGCTCGGCGTTCTACCCAATCCTCGGCGAACGTGTCTGGGGCTGGTGGGGCCATATCATCGACATCATGGCGGTGTTCGCGACGCTCTTCGGCCTTGCCACATCGCTTGGCTTTGGCGCGACGCAGGCAAACGCGGGCCTGAACGAGCTGTTCGGCGTTCCGGTTGGCTCTGGCACCGAGGTCATCCTCATCAGTGCCATTACGGCAGTGGCGCTTGTCTCGGTCGTGCGCGGCCTTGATGGTGGTGTGAAGGTGCTCTCCGAGATCAACATGGGGCTGGCGTTTATTCTGCTCGCCTTTGTGCTCATCGTAGGGCCGACCATCGCGATCCTGACCGGCTTCTTTGACAGCCTTGGGGCCTATATCGCCTACCTGCCCGCTCTATCGAACCCGGTTGGGCGTGAAGACGCCAACTTCAGCCAGGGCTGGACGGCGTTCTACTGGGCCTGGTGGATCAGCTGGTCCCCGTTCGTCGGCATGTTCATCGCGCGCGTCTCGCGTGGTCGCACCGTGCGGGAATTCGTGATCTGCGTACTGTTGATCCCGAGCCTCGTCTGCGTCCTGTGGATGAGCGTCTTTGGCGGCACCGCGATCCAGCAATACGTTCAGGACGGTGTCACCACCGTGCAGGATGCCTCGCTCGAGCTGAAGCTGTTCAAGATGCTTGCGGAGCTTCCGCTGGCCAGCATCACCAGCTTTGTCGGCATCATCCTTGTCGTGGTCTTCTTCGTGACCTCCTCGGACTCGGGCTCGCTGGTGATCGACACCATCACCGCAGGCGGTAAGGTCGACGCACCGGTTCCGCAGCGTGTGTTCTGGTGCGTGTTCGAAGGCGCGGTGGCGATTGCGCTGTTGCTTGGGGGTGGCCTCGCGTCGCTTCAGGCGATGGTGATCTCGACCGGCCTGCCCTTCACGGTGGTCCTGCTCTTGATGTGCTACGCCATTTGGCGCGGCCTCGTCGCAGAGCGCAAACAGGTCTGAGCACCGCTCACCCAAGAAGCAAGAGAAGGCCCCGGTTTGCGCCGGGGCCTTTTTTCATGTCTTCGCCTCTGGGCGGCAAGGACTTGCCACCCTCGCTGTTTGGTATAAATAAACCAAATCTTTTAGATCTGCGTCTGTCGCGTTAAGGTGACCGCGACGCGCGCTGATAAACTAACCAAGGCCAACTTATGCCTCATCAATTGCTCTACGGTAGCGTCGCGGTGCACACCTTCCCGCATCCGTCCGATTTCGAGATCCTGCGCAAATCGCATGCCAATAATGCGGCCGCCGGAATGACCGGCTTCCTGATCCGGACTCCGGTGCATTTCCTGCAACTCCTCGAAGGCAAGAAAGAAGACATCGACGCGGCCATGGCCCGCATTCAAAGCGACGACCGGCATTTGTCGCTCCGCGTCTTCTATCGTGGCGACGCGGAAGAGCGCGCTTTCAGAAATTGGGAAATGGGGTTTGCCGGGCTGGACGATGACCGGCTTGACGAGGCAATGCGCACCGCGCCAGAAAACGACGCCGAAAGCGCCTTTGCACTGATCGCACTCATGAAGGAACTCTCAAAGGAGCGCCACCAGAGCCATGCGCGGTGGCAGAAGGCGAGCTAAACGGCGCCACTCTGTTGAGGAAAACAAAAACCCCCGGTCAGCGCCGGGGGTTTTGTTTTGTCTTTTCGAGATGCGCGAGGCGTCTTAGCTGTCGAGCGCTGCGGCAATCTCTGCCTTCACGGCGTCGATCTCACCCAAACCATCGACCGACTTCAGATCACCCTTGGCATGGTAGTAGCCAATCAGCGGCGAGGTCTTCTTGTAGTATTCCATCAAGCGGATCTTGAGGCTTTCCTCGTTGTCATCCGCGCGCGCGGCCTGCCCTGCGGCAGCGGCTTCTTTGGCGCGGTTGAGGATACGGTCGACAAGCACATCGTCGTTGACCTGAAGCTCGATCACCGCGTCGAGGGTTTCGCCCTTTTCGGCCAGAAGCTCGCCAAGCGCGTCGGCCTGCGCCAACGTGCGGGGGAAGCCATCAAAGATGAAACCGCCCTTCTTGTCGCCTTCGAGCTTTTCGCGGATCAGACCGATCACGATCTCGTCGGTGACAAGGTCGCCACGTGCCATGACATCGGCAACGATCTTGCCCATCTCCGAACCGCTTTCCTTTGCGGCGCGCAGCATGTCGCCGGTCGAAAGCTGGATCATGTCACGCTCTTCTACGAGCATGGCTGCTTGGGTGCCTTTGCCTGCGCCCGGGGGGCCGAGAAGAATAAGGTTCATCGACGTGCCGCTCCCTTGCGCTTGCGCTTGTTGCGACCTTTGCCGCTCAGCTGCGATTTTTCGATCAGGCCTTCATACTGGTGCGCCAGAAGATGGCTTTGGACCTGCTGAATGGTGTCCATGGTCACGGAGACCACGATGAGCACCGAGGTGCCGCCGAAATAGAACGGGATCGCCAGCTGGCCGCGCAGAACTTCGGGCAGAAGGCAGACAGCCGCGAGATAGGCCGCGCCAAGCACAAGGATACGGTTGGTGACGTATTCGAGGTATTCAGCGGTCTTTTTGCCCGGACGGATACCGGGGACAAAGCCGTTCTGGTTCTTCAGGTTGTCCGCAACCTCGTCCGGTTTGAACGAGACGTTGAAGGTGTAGAAGTAGGCGAAGAACACGATCATCGACACAAAGAACAAAAGGTAGAGCGGCTGGCCGGGGCCGAAATAGGCGAGGATCGTCGACATGATCGGGCCGGTCTGGCTCCCCGAGAAGGTCGAGATCGTGGTCGGCAGCAGCAGGAGCGAGGAGGCGAAGATCGCCGGGATCACGCCCGCCGGGTTGACCTTGATCGGCAGGTGCGAGGAGCCGCCGTCATAGACCTTCATGCCCACCTGGCGGCGGGGGTATTGGATATGGACCTTGCGCAGGGCGCGCTCCATGAACACCACGAAGGCAATCACCGCGATGACCATGACGATCACGCCAATGATCACAGCCGGCGAGATCGCGCCGGAGCGACCTTGCGACAGGAACTGCGCGAGGGCGGCGGGAACCTCGGCGATGATGCCGACGAAGATGATGAGCGAGATACCGTTGCCGATGCCGCGCTGGGTGATCTGTTCCCCAAGCCACATCAGGAACATGGTGCCGCCGACGAGGGTAATCATACAGGCGATGCGGAAGAACATGCCCGGATCATGGGCCAGATCGCCCGCCTCAAGCGAGACCGCGAGGCCGTAGGATTGCAGCGTTGCAAGGGCCACCGTGCCGTAACGGGTATACTGGTTGATCTTCTTGCGGCCCTGTTCGCCCTCTTTCTTGAGCTGTTCCAGCGCCGGGACCATCGAGGTCAGGAGCTGAATGATAATCGAGGCCGAAATGTAGGGCATGATGCCGAGGGCAAAGATGCCCATCCGCCCGAGAGCGCCGCCGGTAAACATCGACAGGATGCCGCCGATGCCCTGTGCCGCGCCTTCCATGAATTCACGCAGCGCCACACCGTCAATGCCGGGCACGGGAATGAACGTGCCGAGGCGGTAGACGATCAGGAGGCCGAGCGTGAACAGGATGCGGTTGCGAAGATCGGTGGCTTTACCAAGCGCGGCCCAGCTTGTGTTGGCCGCCATTTGTTCTGCTGCAGATACCATGCGGATCTCTCTTCGAATGAAAACGCCGCCAAAACCGTTTTCCGGTCAGGCGGCGCTTTGGAAAACTATAGGCTATGTAAGCGGCGAGGCCGCCGCTCACAACCAGTTAATGCCGCCTCAGGCCGATTTGACCTTGAGCGAGCCGCCGGCTTTCTCGACAGCTTCGACAGCCGCCTTGGAAGCGCCGGTCACGTCGAGGTCGAGCTTGGCGGTCACGTCGCCCTTGGCGAGAACGCGGATGCCGTCGAGCTTGCGGCGCACGAGGCCGGACTCAACGAGAACGTCTTCGGTGATCGGGGCTTTGGCGTCGAGTTTCTTGGCGTCGACGAATTTCTGGATCAGGCCGAGGTTGATCACAGCGTATTTCTTGGCGTTGGGCTTGTTGAAGCCACGCTTGGGAAGACGCTGGTAGAGGGGCATCTGGCCACCTTCGTAGCCGTTGATCGCCACACCCGAACGCGACTTCTGACCTTTGATACCACGGCCACCGGTCTTACCTTTGCCGGAACCCGGGCCACGGCCCACACGCATGCGTTTCTTGGTTGCGCCCGCGTTGTCGCGGAGTTCATGAAGTTTCATATCGCTTCTCCTTTGCCGGATGTGACCCCCGAAGCGTTAACGGGCCAACCACGGCGTTTCTTGATTTTGATTCTGTGGTGCTTGACCACCGGGCGCGTATAGACGAGGGGCGGTGGTGATGCAAGTCTCATCAATGGGCGGCCCGACCTTGCGGAAACGCGAAACGCCCCAACCATGGGCGGGGCGTTTGGTGTCTTCGCGGGCAAGGCGTTTCGAAACGCCTTGGCGGTTTCGCTTAGCTCTTGGCGCGACCGCTGAGGTATTCGGTCCAGTGGGGAACCGGCTCGGTGGTGATGAAGGTTTTGAGGTCGCGCAGGAGGGCTGCGAAGGGTTTGAAAACTGCGGTCATGGGAAAGGGTCCGTCGCGTGAGTGATGTGTTGGCGGCTCTCTACGCCGCAGCGCAGAACAACACCAACGCCAATCCAACAGAGCCGGGTTGCGGAAAACGCATGGCTACCCGCATGTTTCCATGCACCGCATGCAAAACGAGAAAAGCCGCCCCCAAAGGGACGGCTTTCCTAATCTTCTGACGAAGGAACGGGGCTTAGCCGCGCTCTTCGATGATCTCGACGAGATGCGGGATCTTGCGGATCATGCCGCGCACCGAGGGGGTATCCTCGAGTTCGCGGGTTTTGTGCATCTTGTTGAGGCCCAGGCCGATCAGCGTTGCGCGCTGTTCTTGGGGGCGACGGATCGGCGAGCCGATCTGTTTGACAACGATGGTTTTAGCCATGTCCTAGGTCTCCTTACGCTTCAGCGGCTTCGGCTGCGTCATCCTTGTGCAGGATATCGGCGACCTTCTTGCCACGGCGAGCTGCAACCTGACGCGGGCTTGCTTCTTTTTGCAGGCCGTTCAGGGTTGCGCGGATCATGTTGTAGGGGTTCTGCGACCCGTTCGACTTCGACACGACGTCTTTGATGCCGAGCATTTCGAACACGGCACGCATCGGACCACCTGCGATGATCCCGGTCCCTTCCGGGGCGGTGCGCATGATGACCTTACCGGCACCGTGACGACCTTCGATGTCGTGGTGCAGGGTGCGGCCCTCACGAAGCGGCACGCGGATCATCTGGCGCTTGGCTTGTTCGGTGGCTTTGCGGATCGCCTCGGGGACTTCTTTGGCTTTACCTTTGCCAAAGCCGACGCGGCCTTTCTGATCGCCGACAACCACGAGTGCAGCAAAGCCGAAGCGTTTACCACCTTTCACGGTTTTCGACACACGGTTGATCGCAACGAGACGATCGGCGAATTCCGGGGTTTCTTCTTCGCGGTTGCGGCCACGACCCCGGCGGTTTTCACGTTCTGCCATTGAGGCACTCCATTGATTTCGGCGGTTCGGCAAGAGCCTTTGCGCCTTGTTTTCTATCAATCCTGGTGAGGTCCACGAGGTGGATCTCCCGGATCATCGGGGGGACGACACAGCCGTCCCCCTCAAGTCTTAGAGCTTCAGGCCACCTTCACGCGCAGCGTCGGCCAGAGCCTTCACCTTGCCGTGGAAGAGGAAGCCGCCGCGGTCGAAGTATGCTTCTTCGATACCGGCTTTCTTGGCACGCTCGGCAATCGCCGCACCCACTTTGGTGGCTGCTTCGATGTTGTTTTTGCCGACAACGCCGAGATCTTTCTCGAGCGTCGATGCTGCGGCCACGGTCACGCCGTTGCGATCGTCGATCAGCTGAACGCTGATGTTCTTGTTCGAACGGTGCACCGAGAGACGCATTTTCGCGTCGCCGTTGACCTTGCGAAGCTTGTTCCGGACGCGCAGGCGGCGCTTGAGGAACAGTTCCCGTTTGCTGTTTGCCATCTGTCTGGTCCTTACTTCTTCTTGCCTTCCTTGCGGAAGATATACTCGTCTTTGTACTTGATGCCTTTGCCTTTGTAGGGCTCGGGCTTGCGCCATTCGCGGATGTTTGCCGCGACCTGGCCGACGAGTTGCGGGTCAGTGCCTTCAACGATGATCTCGGTGGGCTTCGGAGCGGTGACGGTGATACCCGCCGGCACTTCGAAGTTCACCTCGTGGCTGAGGCCGAGCGACAGTTTCAGGGTGTTGCCCTGCATCTGTGCACGATAACCAACACCGTTGATTTCAAGCTCTTTCTTGAAGCCCTGGGTGCAGCCTTGAACCATGTTCGCAACAACCGTGCGCGACATGCCCCACTGTTGACGGGCGCGCTTGGATTTGCCGCGCGGCGTCACGGTGACGGCATTGTCCTCAACGGCGATGGTCACATCGTCGGTTGCGGTGAAGGACTGGGTGTCCTTCGGGCCTTTGATTTCCACGGTCTGGCCGGAGACAGAGGCGGTTACGCCGCTGGGCAGCTCGACCGGGCGTTTACCAATACGAGACATTTCGCTCTCCTTAGAAGACCGTGCAGAGGACTTCGCCGCCAACATTGTTGGAGCGCGCCGCTGCATCCGACATCACACCCTTGGGGGTGGAGACAATCGACACACCCAAGCCCTGACGGACGGTCGGGATGTCATTGACGCCCATGTAGACGCGACGGCCGGGTTTGGAGACCCGCTGCAGTTCGCGAATGACGGGAGCGCCTTCGTAGTATTTCAGGCTGATTTCGAGGGCCGGATGGCCGTCGGTACCAGTCGTTGCTTCGTAGCCGCGAATGTAACCTTCGTCAGCCAGAACATCGAGAACCCAACCGCGCAGTTTCGACGCGGGGGTCGACACGGTCGACTTGCCACGCATCTGGCCGTTGCGGATACGGGTCAGCATATCACCGATAGGATCGTTCATATCTGTCCCTCCTTACCAGCTCGATTTGACCATGCCGGGGATCTGGCCGTTCGAGCCAAGATTCCGCAGTGCGATACGGCTGATCTTCAGCTTACGGTAGTAAGCGTGAGGACGGCCGGTCAGCTGGCAACGGTTGTGAAGACGGGTTGCCGACGAGTTGCGCGGCAGTTTCGCCAGTTTCAGACGCGCCTTGAAGCGCTCTTCCATCGGGCGGTTCTCATCATTCGCGATCTCTTTGAGCTCGGCGCGCTTGGCAGCATATTTTGCCACAAGACGCTCGCGCTTCTTCTCGCGTTCGATCATTGCTTTTTTAGCCATGTCTCTCTTCCTTCCCGATTACGCGGTGAAAGGCATGTTGAAAGCTTTCAACAGGCTCTTTGCTTCGGCATCGGTTTTCGCGTCGGTGGCAATAACGATGTCCATGCCCCAGTTCTCGTCGACTTTGTCGAAGTCGATTTCCGGGAACACGATATGTTCCTTGAGACCCATGGCGAAGTTGCCACGGCCGTCAAAGCTCGGCTTCACACCACGGAAGTCGCGGATACGCGGCATCGCGATGGTGATCAGACGATCAAGGAATTCGTACATGCGGTCGCCGCGCAGAGTTACCTTGGCGCCCATCGGCATGCCTTCGCGAACGCGGAAGCCGGCGATGGAGTTCTTGGCCGAGGTGGTCATGGCTTTTTGACCGGCGATGAGGGTCAGGTCTTCCTGAGCCGACTTCGCTTTTTTGCTGTCTTTGACGGCAGCACGGCCACAACCAATGTTGAGCACGATTTTCTCCAGCTTGGGGATCATCATGTCATTGGAGTAGCCGAACTCCTCTTTCATCGAGCCACGAATGGTCTCGTTGTAGAGGGCCCGAAGACGCGGGGTGTAGTTTGCAGTATCAAGCATCGATCACGTCCCCCGTGGTCTTGGCGAAACGAACCTTCTTGTCGCCTTCCATGCGGAAGCCAACGCGGGTCGGTTTGCCGTTTGCGTCAAGAAGCGCAATGTTCGACAGGTCAAGCGGCATCGCCTTGGGAATGCGGCCACCTTGCGAGGTTTGCGACTGGCGGGTGTGGCGGATGGCCATATTCACGCCATCGACGACAGCCTTGCCGGCTTTCGGATCGACGGAAGCGATGGTGCCTTCCTTACCCTTGTCCTTGCCAGCAAGGACGACGACCTTGTCGCCTTTTTTCAGTTTCGCAGCCATTAGAGCACCTCCGGCGCGAGCGAGATGATCTTCATGAAGTTCTTCGCGCGCAGCTCACGAACCACCGGCCCGAAGATACGGGTGCCGACCGGCTCGTTGTTGTTGTTGAGGATCACGGCCGCGTTCCGATCAAAACGGATCGCGGTGCCGTCTTCACGGCGGACTTCTTTGGCGGTGCGCACGACGACGGCCTTACGGACGTCACCTTTCTTCACGCGGCCGCGCGGGATGGCTTCCTTGACCGAGACGACAATGATGTCGCCAACGGATGCGTATTTACGCTTGGAACCACCCAGAACCTTGATGCACTGAACTCGGCGAGCGCCGGAGTTGTCAGCTACATCCAGATTTGTTTGCATCTGGATCATGTGGTTTCTCCCGACCTTTGGGAACGGACGATGCGTGTCCTAATGTTCCCAGGGTTTCGACAAACTGGAATGTTCGTCGCCAGGAGTCTCTTCAGAGACTCTTAGGCTTCGACGACTTCCCAGCGTTTCGTTTTCGAACGCGGTGCGCATTCGATAATGCGAACAGAGTCACCTACTTTGTAGGTGTTGTTCTCATCGTGAGCCCGGTACTTCTTGGACTTACGAATGGTCTTCTTCAGAACCGGGTGCGTGAAGCGGCGTTCAACCGACACGGTGATGGTCTGGGCGTTGGCGTCCGAGGTCACGGTGCCTTGCAGGATACGTTTGGGCATCTATCTGGCTCCTCTTACTCGGCTGCCGACTGGGCTTTTTCGTTCAGGATGGTCTTCACACGCGCAGCGGCACGACGTGCCTCGCGGATGCGAGCCGGGTTCTCGAGCTGACCAGTGGCCGCCTGAAAACGCAGGTTGAACGATTCTTTCTTGAGGTTGGCCAGCTCTTCACGGAGCTGATCCGGCGTTTTATCACGCAGTTCGTTGGCGTTCATCGCCTCTTCCTTTCTCATACATCAGAAGGCCCCCTGGGTTATGTGAGGGGTTACCTTTTGACCTGATGGACAAATGACAAGCACACGAATCCCCGTAACGGGAATCCGCGAGATGGCGCTCTATACGGGGTGAGCCATGCCTTGGCAAGGGATAGATCAGAGATACTTAGGAAATCCGAAGTTTTACTGCCTCACCTGCGCACGCCCCTACGCCACGAAAAACGCGGCCCCGATTGGAGCCGCGTTTCGAAATCTCAGGCGTGAGCCAGCTTATGCAAGCGCGATGTTGGTCGCCGACTCGCGGCCGTCGCGGCCAGCTTCGAGGTCGTAGGTCACTTTCTGGTCATCGGCGAGGCCGGTGAGGCCTGCGCGCTCAACGGCGGAGATGTGCACAAACACGTCTTTGCCGCCCTGTTCCGGTGCGATGAAACCAAACCCTTTGGTAGAGTTGAACCATTTTACGGTGCCATTGGCCATATCCGTAGTCTCCATAGATAGAATGTTGCCCACACAATGCGGCAACCCGGCGTCGTCGGTCATGATCGAAAGACTGAACGCCGAAGAACGGGAGACAGTGGTCGAAATAGAAAAACGGTAGCCCGGTCTACTTGGGGGCAGTGCGCGGTTTTTACAAGGGGGTTTGGCACAAACCGTGCTTCCAACGCCATGTGGTGCAAAATGCACGCAGTCTATTGCGCGGCCTCATCAGCCTCACCAAGCATCGCTTTCAGGCGCTGGCCCCAATCGGCATCGGGGGTTGCCGATTTCCCAACCGCCTTGAAGCCGAGGAACAAGATCACCACCAAATCGGCCGTAGCGCGGGCCTGCGCCTGAGACGACACCGATTGATAGCGGATCAGGACATTCTGAACAGCCGCGCGCAATTGATCGGTCATGGCGTTGGTTTTTTCGGCCACCTTCGGATTGTCGGCCGCTAGCTCGACAATGGCGTTGCACAGGAAGCAGCCGCGCCGCGTATCACAATCGACCGAGAACATGTGCGACAGACATGCGCTGGCGGTCGCCTCGTGGCAGCCTTCCAGCATTTCGACAGTGCTCGCGATCACTTCGCGGTCATATTGCTCCAGCGCAGCGAGGTAGACGTTTTCTTTGTCGCCGAAGGCTTTGTAGAAGCTGCCGCGCGTGAGACCCATCGCGTCGAGCAGGTCTGGCAAGTTGGTTGCTTTGTACCCCTGACGCCAGAACACCTCCATCGCACCGCGCACCGCAGTGTCCCAGTCGAATTCGCGCGGCCGACCCATGCGCGACGCCCCCTCAATACCTGACATAACAAAACCTCAAGTTTATTTGATTTGTACCATTTGGTTCCAAACTACAGATTGTCAATCATTCAAGGCCACTCACGCCCTGAACACATACCTGTTGAAACCGCCGGCATATCCCATAGGCCCGGCCTGAAATCTGGAAAGTTCCTCCCATGAACGCACTCAAGACCCTCATCTCCGGTACAGCACTGTCTCTGGCGCTGGCAACCTCGGCCCTCGCCCTCGGTGTAGAGCTGAACACCTCGACCACCGGCCTCGCGCTGCAGGGCTATGACCCGGTCGCCTACTTCCTCGACAGCGCTGCCGAGAAAGGTAGCTACAAGATCACGTCTGTCCACAACGGTGCGACCTACCGCTTTGCCAACAAAGAACACAAAGAGGCGTTCGACGCCAACCCGGATGCCTACCTGCCCCAGTATGGCGGCTACTGCGCGTTCGGTACGGCGATGGGCTTCAAGTTCGACGGTGACCCGACCCAGTGGAAGATCGTCGATGGCGAACTGTTCCTGAACCTGTCTTCCGAGATCCACGAGAAATGGCAGGGCGATCAGGCGAACTTTATCACTAAAGCCGACGACAACTGGCCCGAGATCGAAGACAAAGCACCGACCGACCTGCAGAACTAAGCTTACCTTCGCAGTGTCACCTCAGGCCCCCGCTGTCGACTCAGCGGGGGTCTTTTCTTGCGCTCTAGGCCCAGGCGTAGTTGAAGCTCACCGAGATGCGCTCATCCTCGGCCATATTCATCGGCACCTCGTGGCGCAGCCAACTTTCCCAAAGGAAGACTTCGCCGATCTCGGGCTTCATGTAGAGGAACGCCTGCTGTTCGCGCGGCGCATCAGGTTTGCGAGCCGGCGCCGCCATCATGCGCGCAGAGCGTGGGTCTTCGAGCTTCAGCGCCCCTGCCCCGTCGGGCAGCGACACATAGGTCGTGCCGGAGATGACGGAATGGGGATGCAGGTGCGAGGTATGAAGGCCCCCCTCGGGCAGGATGTTGATCCAGATATCCTCAAGCACGAGTTTCTTGTCCTCGAGATTGAAGGCGAGATCCTCGGCAAACGCCGCGACGTGCTGATCGAGCGCCTCGACGATGTCGGCAAAGATCGGGAAGCGCCAAGGCAGATCGGTCAGGGAAGCATAGGAGGTATAGCCGGGATAGCCCTCTTTCTCGCACCATTCCTGCCCCGCTTCGTCATCCTCGGCAATCGAATAGCAGGAGGCGATCAGCTCGTCGTTATCGATGGGTTTGCCATGCTCGGAAAGCAGGGCGCGGTAGAAGCGGGTGACGAAAAGGGATTCGATCTGGGCCATTGAGTGTTCCGATCTCGGTATGCAGGGCGCGTTGCGGCTCTCTTACCGCAAAGCAAAACCCCCGCCAATCTCTTGGCGGGGGTTTCTATTGTCTTTTGCAGAAAACACCCGAGGGCGTTTTTGCCGGACTTACCAGTCTTCGCGAACGACGACGCGGGTCTTGACCGGAAGCTTCATCGCGGCGAGGCGCAGGGCTTCGCGAGCGACTTCGTCCGAGACGCCGTCGATTTCGAACATCACGCGGCCGGGCTTCACTTTGCAGACCCAACGGTCGACAGAGCCTTTACCCTTACCCATACGAACTTCGATGGGTTTTGCGGTCACGGGGGTGTCCGGGAAGATACGGATCCAAACACGACCCTGACGCTTCATGTGACGCGTCATGGCACGACGTGCTGCTTCGATCTGGCGGGCAGTCACACGCTCGGGCGTGGTTGCCTTGAGGCCGAAGGAGCCGAAGTTGAGGTCCGAACCGCCTTTTGCGAGGCCTTTGATCCGGCCTTTGTGCATCTTGCGGAATTTAGTGCGCTTTGGTTGAAGCATTTCTCAAGCCTCCCTTAGCGACGACCGCCAGCACCACGCGGTGCAGGGCCATCCTGGAGTTCCTGTGCCTTACGGTCACGCGCCGCCGGATCGTGCTCCATGATCTCACCTTTGAAGATCCAGACCTTGATCCCGATGATCCCGTAGGGGGTCATCGCTTCGGAATGTGCGTAATCGATGTCGGCACGCAGGGTGTGAAGGGGCACGCGACCTTCGCGATACCATTCGGTGCGTGCGATCTCGGCGCCGCCGAGACGGCCAGCCACGTTGACGCGGATGCCGAGGGCACCCATGCGCATGGCGTTCTGCACGGCACGCTTCATGGCGCGACGGAAGGACACACGACGCTCAAGCTGCTGAGCGATCGACTCACCGACGAGCTGGGCGTCGAGCTCGGGCTTGCGGACCTCAACGATGTTGAGGTGCAGTTCCGAGTCGGTCATCGCGGCGATTTTCTTGCGCAGGGTTTCGATGTCTGCGCCTTTCTTGCCGATGATGACGCCGGGACGCGCGGTCTGGATCGTGACGCGGCACTTCTTGTGCGGACGTTCGATGATCACGCGAGCCACGCCGGCTTGCTTGCACTCTTCCTTGATGAACTCACGGATTTTGAGGTCTTCGAGAAGAAGATCACCGTAGTCCTTGGTATCTGCGTACCAACGGCTGTCCCAGGTGCGGTTCACCTGAAGACGCATGCCGACCGGATTTACTTTGTTACCCATTAGGCTTGCTCCTCAACTTGACGCACCGTGATGGTGAGTTCCGAGAACGGCTTCACGATCTTGCCGAAACGACCACGGGCCCGCGGACGACCGCGTTTCATGGTCAGGTTTTTGCCGACATAGGCCTCGGAGACGATGAGCTCATCGACGTCGAGGTTGTGGTTGTTCTCGGCATTGGCGATCGCGGACTGAAGGCATTTCTTCACGTCCTGCGCAATCCGCTTCTTGGAGAAAGTCAGGTCGGTCAGAGCCTTCTCAACTTTCTTGCCGCGGATCATCGCTGCAACCAGGTTCAGTTTCTGCGGGCTGGTGCGAAGCATACGGACTTTGGCCATTGCTTCGTTGTCTGCCACGCGGCGGGGGTTCTTTGCCTTGCCCATGACTTACTTCCGCTTCGCTTTCTTGTCGGCAGCGTGCCCGTAGTAGGTACGGGTCGGCGAATATTCACCGAATTTCTGACCGATCATGTCTTCGGATACCAGCACGGGAACGTGCTTCTGGCCGTTGTAGACGCCAAACGTCAGACCCACGAATTGGGGCAGGATCGTCGAGCGGCGCGACCAGATCTTGATGACTTCATTGCGGCCCGAGTCGCGTGCTGCTTCGGCTTTCTTAAGCACGTAAGCATCCACGAAGGGACCTTTCCATACAGAGCGAGACATATGTTAGCGCCCTTTCTTCTTGGCGTGACGCGAGCGGATGATGAGCTTCTGCGACGCCTTGTTTTTGTTGCGGGTGCGCTTACCCTTGGTCGGCTTACCCCAGGGGGTCACCGGGTGACGACCACCCGAAGTCCGGCCTTCACCACCACCATGGGGGTGGTCGATCGGGTTCATAACGACACCACGGACCGACGGACGTTTGCCCTTGTGGCGCATACGACCGGCTTTACCGTAGTTCTGGTTGCTGTTGTCGGGGTTCGACACGGCACCGACGGTGGCCATGCATTCCTGACGAACGAGACGCAGTTCACCCGAGGAGAGGCGGATCTGGGCGTAGCCACCGTCACGACCGACGAACTGGGCATAGGTGCCCGCGGCGCGTGCGATCTGACCGCCTTTGCCCGGCTTCAGCTCGATGTTGTGAACGATGGTACCGATCGGCATCCCCGAGAACGGCATTGCGTTACCCGGCTTGATGTCGGCCTTGGCAGACGCGACAACCTTGTCACCTTCAGCGAGACGCTGGGGCGCGAGGATGTAGGCCTGTTCGCCGTCATCATATTTGATCAGTGCGATGAATGCGGTCCGGTTCGGGTCGTATTCGATCCGCTCGACGGTTGCCGCCACATCAAATTTGTTCCGTTTGAAGTCAACGATCCGGTAGAGGCGTTTTGCCCCGCCACCACGACGACGCGAGGTGATCCGTCCGGTGTTGTTCCGGCCGCCCGATTTGGTCAGACCCTCAGTGAGAGATTTGACCGGACGCCCTTTCCAAAGCTCCGAACGGTCGATCAGCACCAGCCCACGCTGGCCCGGCGTCGTCGGCTTGTACGACTTAAGTGCCATGCTTTCTGTCTTCCGTATAGCGTGCCAGACCTTAGGTTCTTGTCTTTGGTCCGGCTATGTTAAAGCCCCCCGAAGGTGGCCTGTGATATAGGGCCCCGAAGGTCCCCGCTTGCAAAAATCACCGGCCCCGGAACGAATCCGAGGCCGCGAGATTGGGCGTCTTTAGCAGGGGTTCTTGGAGGAGTCTATAGGCGGCGTTGTTTTATTGGCAAAAGCCGTGCCAGCGCCGTCCCGAGGGGTGGCGCCGCGACGGATGAGCGTGCCCCTTTATCTCACCAAATCCGTGAAAGCCCGAAACGAAGCGACGGCCCTCAACAGCGCCGCCCCATGGGGGCGGGACGGCGCTGGCACGGCGGCCTATCGGCCTTGGTTCCGTGCGAGCAGCATTTCGCGAAAAAGCCCCCCGGCTCTCACCGAGGGGCTTTTCATTTTCTTCACCTGAAAGGCAGTCTCTTAGAGACCGGTCGACACGTCGATCGTGTTGCCTTCTTCGAGGGTCACGTAAGCCTTTTTGACGTCTTTACGCTTGCCGAGTTGGCCGCGGAAACGTTTGACTTTACCCTTGGTGATGGTGGTGTTGACCGCTTTGACCTTCACACCAAAGAGAGCTTCAACAGCTTCTTTGATCTGGGGTTTGTTGGCGTCGATCGCCACTTCGAACACAACCGCGCCGGATTCGGACGCCATGGTTGCCTTCTCGGTGATGACCGGCTTGCGGATCACGTCGTAATGTTCTGCCTTCGCACTCATTTCAGACGAGCCTCCAGAGCTTCGATCCCCGCTTTGGTGATCACCAGGGTGTCACGCTTGAGGATGTCATACACGTTTGCACCCATCGTCGGCAGGATATCCAGACCTTCGATGTTGCGCGATGCCTTGAGGAACCCTTCGTTCACGGTCGCGCCGTCGATGACCAGAGCGCGTTTCCAGCCGAGGTTCTTCACCTGCTTGGCCAGGGCTGCGGTCTTGCCTTCTGCGTCGGCGTTCTCGATCACGACAAGCTCACCGGCTTTCGCCTTGGCGCTGAGCGCGTGGCGCAGGCCGAGCTTGCGGAACTTCTTGGGCAGGTCGTGGCCGTGCGAACGCGGCGTCGGGCCTTTGTAGATACCACCTTTACGGAAGATCGGCGCGTTACGGTCACCGTGGCGTGCGCCGCCGGTGCCCTTCTGGCGATAGATCTTCTTGGTCGAGTAGGAGGTTTCCGAGCGGGTCTTGACCTTGTGGGTGCCAGCCTGCGCGTTGTTGCGCTGCCAACGGACCACACGGTGCAGGATGTCCGCACGCGGCTCGAGACCGAACAGGTCTTCCGACAGTTCGATGTTGCCGGCTTTGCCGCCGTCGAGTTTGATCACGTCAAGTTTCATGCTTCACCACCTTCCGCGGAAGCTTCTTCCGCCGGTGCTTCGGTTGCTGCGACCTTGAGCGCTGCCGGGAACGGCAGGCCTTCCGGCGCTTTCTTCTTCACGGCGTCCTTGACGGTGACCCAGCCACCTTTCGAGCCGGGCACAGCGCCCTTGATGAAGACGAGGCCACGGTCGGCATCGGTCTTCACGACTTCGAGGTTCTGGGTGGTCACGCGCACAGCGCCCATGTGACCGGCCATCTTTTTGCCTTTGAAGACGCGGCCCGGGTCCTGACACTGACCGGTCGAACCGTGCGAACGGTGCGAGATCGAAACACCGTGCGTCGCGCGCAGACCGCCGAAGTTGTGGCGCTTCATCGCACCGGCAAAACCTTTACCGATGGTGGTGCCTGCAACGTCGACCTTCTGGCCTTCGACAAAGTGCTCGGCCGAGATTTCGGCGCCGACTTCGATCAGGGCATCTTCCGACACGCGGAACTCTGCAACCTTACGCTTGGGTTCCACGCCTGCCTTGGCATAGTGACCACGCATGGCTTGCGAGGTGCGCTTTGCCTTGGCCGAACCGGCGCCAAGCTGAACGGCGGTGTAGCCGTCGGTTTCAGTGGTGCGCTGAGCGACGACCTGAAGGCCGTCCAGCTGAAGAACGGTGACAGGGATCTGCTTGCCGTCTTCCATGAACAGGCGGGTCATGCCCACCTTTTTCGCGATAATACCAGAGCGCATATTCCTATACCCTCCTTAAACCGAGATCTGGACGTCCACGCCGGCCGCGAGGTCGAGCTTCATCAGCGCGTCCACGGTCTGCGGGGTCGGATCAACGATGTCGAGAAGACGCTTGTGCGTGCGGATCTCGAACTGATCGCGGGATTTCTTGTCAACGTGGGGACCACGAAGAACGGTGAACTTCTCAATCTTGTTGGGAAGCGGGATCGGGCCACGAACCTGCGCGCCGGTGCGCTTTGCAGTGTTCACGATTTCCTGCGTCGATGCATCGAGGACGCGGTAATCGAATGCCTTCAGCCGAATGCGAATGTTTTGGCTTTGCATTGCATATGCCTTTATTGGCGTTGGAGTTGAGAGGAGGAGAAGCGCTCATCGCGACCCCTCTTCGAACCCAAACGGCGGGAATCACCCCGCCGCGATGTTCTTGAAGAGAACCCGCGCGCTATACAGGGGCAAATGCCACGTGACAAGGGGCAAATCCATTTGTCGCCCCTTTCCCTTCATTGCCCGTCGAAGACCGCGACCATGCTATCACGCAACCGCGCCACATCCATGTCAACCGACGCGGTGGGGTCACAGCGAAAGGGCGGCAGGACCACCACGCGGATCGCACCCGGCTTTGGCCAGACCCGACCGTGTGGCAGGAGGCGCTCAGAATCGAGGATCACGATGGGACGGATCGTGCGCCCGGTTTCCCGCGCAACGACTACGGCACCCGCCTTGAAGGGGCCAAGGGTTTCCGTCTTGGTGCGCGTCCCTTCGGGAAAGAGCACCACAGAGCGGCGCGCGGGCATGTCGCGCACCACCTGTCCGAGGGTCTCCATCGCCAGCTTGCCGTTCTTGCGATTGATCTCGACCAGCCCTGCGCCTTTGAACCCAGTGCGCAGCAGGCGCGCATCGAAGAGTTCCTTCTTTGCGGCAAAGGTGAACCATTTGGCGTCAGGGATCGCATCCATCAGGGCAAAACCATCGAGGTGACTCCGATGATTGATGACGATGACGCTCTCGGTATCGGCGGCCAGGTCGGCCTTGGCGGCCTCGGACATCTCCACACGGATGCTCAGGAGCCAGAGAAGCCGCGAACAGGCGCGCTTCACGCTGCGCCAGTACCAGCCACGAAACCCTTTACGCCGCGCGCAGAAGAGAGGCGCAAAGGCGATGACGAAGAAATAGAGCGGTCCGAGAAGGATAAGCACGGCACGTTTCAGAATGCGGATCGGCAGCGGATCATGGGCCACGCGGGTCGGGGAAGTCTGGGTCATGGTGTCCTGACGCGGAGAGCGCCCCAAAGGGGTCGTGGAGCCATGAGACCCGAGCAGCCCGGAAATCAGCGTCATGACATGCGCTTGTCCTGCCCCGAAAGGCAGACGGGCGCTTATCGGTCAATTCACGAACCGCGGCAATGCGAAACTGCCGCTGCGGCAACATCGCCGCCAAAAGAAAAGGCCCCGCCGTTTGGCGGGGCCTTCTGGTCTTTCAGGTCAAACCTGGCTTAGTCGAGGATCTTCGACACAACGCCGGAGCCGACGGTGCGGCCACCTTCGCGGATGGCGAAGCGCAGGCCTTCTTCCATCGCGATCGGCGCGATCAGTTCCACAGCGAACTTCAGGTTGTCGCCCGGCATCACCATCTCGGTGCCCGACGGCAGTTCAACGGTCCCGGTCACGTCGGTCGTGCGGAAGTAGAACTGCGGACGGTAGTTCGCGAAGAACGGCGTGTGACGGCCACCTTCATCCTTGGTCAGGATGTAGGCTTCGGCTTCGAACTTGGTGTGCGGGTTCACGGAGCCCGGCTTGCAGAGAACCTGGCCACGCTCAACCGCTTCACGGTCCACACCGCGCAGCAGCGCGCCGATGTTGTCGCCTGCTTCACCGCGGTCAAGCAGCTTGCGGAACATTTCAACGCCAGTACAGGTCGTCTTCTGGGTGTCCTTGATGCCGACGATTTCGATCTCGTCGCCCACGTTGATCACACCACGCTCAACACGGCCGGTCACAACCGTACCACGACCCGAGATCGAGAACACGTCTTCGATCGGCATCAGGAACGGCTGGTCGGTGGCGCGCGGCGGCTGCGGGATGTACTCGTCAACAGCGGCCATCAGCTCAGCAATCTTCTGCTCGCCGATTTCCGGGTCGCGACCTTCGAGAGCGGCCAGAGCCGAACCCGCGATGATCGGGATATCGTCGCCCGGGAAGTCGTATTCGGAGAGAAGTTCACGCACTTCCATCTCGACGAGCTCGAGGAGCTCTTCGTCGTCGACCTGGTCAACTTTGTTGAGGAACACGACCATCGCCGGGATGCCGACCTGACGGCCAAGCAGGATGTGCTCGCGGGTCTGCGGCATCGGGCCGTCAGCAGCGTTCACAACCAGGATCGCGCCGTCCATCTGGGCCGCACCGGTGATCATGTTCTTCACGTAGTCGGCGTGGCCGGGGCAGTCGACGTGGGCGTAGTGACGCGCGTCGGTCTCGTATTCCACGTGCGCGGTCGAGATGGTGATGCCGCGGGCTTTCTCTTCCGGCGCGCCGTCAATCTCGTCATAGGCTTTGAAGTCACCAAATTGCTTGGTGATCGCTGCCGTCAGGGTCGTCTTGCCGTGGTCAACGTGACCAATCGTGCCGATGTTGCAGTGCGGTTTGCTGCGTTCAAACTTTTCCTTAGCCATGATGGCCTCCTTGATGTTGGAGGGGAAAGCGGTCTCCCGCTTCCCCAATTTCGCTTAGGCGTATTTCGCCTGAATTTCGTCCGAGATGTTCTGCGGAACCGGATCGTAGTGATCGAACTGCATGGTGAACTGGGCGCGGCCCGACGACATCGAACGAAGGGTGTTGATGTAGCCAAACATATTCGCCAGCGGCACGAAGGCGTCGATCGCCACGGCGTTGCCGCGCGGCTCTTGCCCCGAAACCTGACCACGACGCGAGGTGAGGTCGCCGATGATACCGCCGGTATATTCTTCCGGGGTGATCACTTCGACTTTCATCATCGGTTCGAGCAGTTTCGCACCAGCCAGTTTCAGACCTTCGCGCATACACATCCGCGATGCGATTTCAAAGGCGAGAACCGAGGAGTCCACGTCGTGGAACTTACCGTCGAGAAGCGCGACTTTGAAGTCGATCACCGGGAAGCCTGCCAGCGGACCGGAGTCCATGACCGACTGGATGCCCTTTTCGACACCGGGGATGTATTCCTTCGGAACAGCACCACCGACGATGCGGCTTTCGAAGGAGTAACCCTCGCCCGGCTCTGTCGGCATGATCTCGAGTTTGACCTCACCGAACTGACCCGAACCACCCGACTGTTTCTTGTGGGTGTAGGTGTGCTCGATCGGGCGCGAGATGGTTTCGCGATAGGCCACCTGCGGTGCACCGATGTTCGCTTCGACCTTGAATTCACGCTTCAGACGATCGACGAGAATGTCGAGGTGAAGTTCGCCCATGCCCTTCATGATGGTCTGGCCGGACTCGAGGTCGGTTTCGACGCGGAAGGACGGGTCTTCGGCGGCGAGGCGCGCGAGACCTTGAGACATCTTCTCTTGGTCGTTCTTGGTCTTCGGCTCGACCGCGATCTCGATCACCGGATCGGGGAAGGTCATGGTTTCGAGAACGACAGGTGCTTTCGGGTCGCAGAGGGTATCACCGGTGGTGGTATCCTTGAGGCCCGCGAGCGCGATAATGTCGCCTGCAAACGCTTCTTCGATCTCTTCACGGTTGTTCGAGTGCATCATCATCATACGACCGATGCGCTCTTTCTTGCCTTTGGTCGCGTTGAGAACGGTCTCACCTTTGTTCATGGTACCCGAATAGATACGGGTAAAGGTGAGCGAGCCCACGAAGGGGTCGTTCATGATCTTGAACGCGAGACCAGCGAAGGGCATGTCGTCGTCCGCGCGGCGGGCGATGTTACGCTCTTCGGTTTCGTCATCCGGCGAGAAGCCCATGTAATCGACAACGTCGAGCGGGCTCGGGAGGTAGTCGATCACGGCGTTGAGCAGCGGCTGCACGCCTTTGTTCTTGAACGCGGAACCACCGAGAACCGGAACGAAGGACATGTTCAGCGTGCCCTTGCGCAGCAGTTTGCGCATGGTTGCGACATCGGGCTCGTCACCTTCGAGATAGGCTTCCATCGCGTCGTCGTCTTGCTCGACGGCGGCTTCGACCATCTTCTCGCGCCATTCGGCGGCCATGTCCTGAAGGCTCTCGCGGATCGGGGCCTTGACCCAGGACGCGCCCAGATCTTCACCCTGCCACAGCCACTCTTCCATGGTCACGAGGTCAACCAGACCTTCGAGCTCGTTTTCCGCACCAATCGGGATACCGACGGGAATGGCGCGCGCGCCGGTGCGGTCTTCGATCATGCGAACGCAGTTGAAGAAGTCCGCGCCGATTTTGTCCATCTTGTTGACGAACACCATACGCGGAACCTTGTAGCGGTCAGCCTGACGCCACACGGTTTCGGTCTGGGGCTCAACACCTGCGTTGGCGTCGAGAACACAGACGGCACCGTCGAGCACGGCCAGCGAGCGTTCGACTTCGATGGTGAAGTCCACGTGGCCGGGGGTGTCGATGATGTTCAGGCGGTGCTTTTCGGAATCGGCAGACTGGCCATCTTCGGTGCGCTCCCAGAAGGTGGTCGTCGCAGCCGAGGTGATGGTGATGCCGCGTTCCTGCTCCTGCTCCATCCAGTCCATGGTGGCTGCACCGTCGTGCACCTCACCGATGTTGTGGGATTTGCCGGTGTAGAAAAGGATACGCTCAGAGCAGGTGGTCTTGCCTGCATCAATGTGCGCCATGATACCGAAGTTGCGGTACCGGTCGAGGGGATAGTCGCGTGCCATTGGTCAGAATTCTCTCTTGAGGATTACCAGCGATAATGGCTGAAGGCTTTGTTTGCCTCGGCCATCTTGTGAGTGTCTTCCCGCTTCTTGACGGCGGTACCGCGCGAGTTCACGGCATCCAGAAGTTCGCCTGCGAGGCGTTCTTCCATGGTGTTCTCGTTACGGTTGCGCGAGGCGGTGATGAGCCAACGAATGGCCAGAGCTTCGCGGCGCTCGGGGCGCACTTCAACCGGAACCTGATAGGTTGCACCACCGACGCGGCGCGAGCGCACTTCGACGGAGGGTTTGATGTTGTCGAGCGCTTCATGGAACACTTCGACGGGGGCGCGTTTGACCTTGGTCTCAACGCGATCAAGCGCGTTATAGACGATCTTTTCCGCAACCGACTTTTTACCGTCGATCATGAGGTTGTTCATGAATTTGCTCAGGACCTTATCGCCATATTTGGCGTCGGGCAGGATTTCGCGCTTCTCAGCGGCGTGACGACGAGACATCTATTCTTATCCTTCTTACTTAGGACGCTTCGCGCCGTATTTCGAGCGACGCTGCTTACGGTCTTTGACGCCCTGGGTATCCAGAACACCACGCAGGATGTGGTAACGGACACCCGGAAGGTCTTTCACACGGCCGCCGCGGATCAGGACAACGGAGTGTTCCTGAAGGTTGTGGCTTTCACCGGGGATGTAGGAGATCACCTCGTAGCCGTTGGTCAGGCGCACCTTGGCAACCTTCCGCATAGCGGAGTTCGGCTTTTTCGGGGTGGTGGTGTAAACGCGGGTGCAAACGCCGCGTTTCTGGGGGCATTGCTCGAGGTGCTGGGACTTCGAGCGCTTGACTTTGGGCTGACGCGGCTTGCGGATCAGCTGCTGGATCGTTGGCATAAGGGTCTCTTCCCGTTTTGCTTCATGTGCTGCACAGGAGCGCAGCCCCATGCGGTTAAGTGTGCTGCCTGCGCGTCCACAAGCAAAAAACCCGCGAACGTTCCCATTCCGAGGCGAACGACGCGGTGGGGTTTCAGAGGGTGCACGCTTCAAAGTAGCGCGGACCTTGACCACTACAGGTTTGAATTCGGCATACAGGGGCGGCCCCCTTACCGGATGCTGCGGCGTATAGGGGGAGTCGCCGGGCTTGTCAACAGCTTGCCCTGCCCCGGCGCTGCCTCTGCCCTCCCGAGGTATAAGAAACGCCACCGCCGAGCAATCGGCTGTTTCTCTGGCAGCGGCGATGCACTCCATCGCTTTCGCAAGAGTGCCGCTTGCCACGTGTTCGCGCCAATGCGAAAGTCGCAACAGGGCAAGGAGATCGAGACCGGGAATGGACAGCAAAGACATGCAGGTGGTCGGGCTATGCCGGTTTTCCTATCCGGCGCTCGGCGGGTTCCAGGTTCAACATGAAACCGCCGAGGCGCGCGCCGCCTATCTCTATGATCCGGCGCGGATCGACGATCGGTTTCGCATGTTCGAAGCCTTCACCCTCCCGGCCCTGCGCGCTCAGACAGATCCCGATTTTACCTTTGTGGTGGTGATCGGAGACGACCTACCTGACGCGATGCGCGCGCGGCTTGAGTCGCTTCTTGCAGGGTTGCCACAGGCACAGATCCAAGCATGGCCCGCCGGCCCGCACCGTGACGTCATGCGAGAGGCGATCAACGCGGCCCGTGATGCGCGCTCAGAGCCGTGTCTTCAGTTCCGCATGGATGACGATGATGCGGTCTCGATCCATTTCGTCGAACGCCTGCGCGCCTTGGCACAAGAATGCCGTCCGCTTCTGCGTCATAATCCACATGTGACCTTTGATTTCAACACTGGCTGGGTCGCGTCTCCCGGTCGGGAAGGCATTCGCGCGGCGCAAGTGGTCGAGACGCTCTGGACCCCGGCCCTCGCTATGTCCGCCAAGGGCAAGCATCGCAACACCATCATGAATTTCGGACATACCCGGCTAGGGCGGTTCATGCCTGTGGTCAGCATGCCGACCCCGCATATGTTTCTGCGTGGTCACAACGATCACAATGACTCGCGTCAGAAAGAGAACATCCGCCGCTTCAAGCTCGAACCCCTCGATGCGGAGGGCGAGGCGCTGTTTCAATCAGAGTTCAATGTCGATTCCGACAAGGTACGCGCGCTCTATGCGCGCCGCTGACGATCCCCACGCAGGATCGTGAAGATCCCGGTGATCACGATGATCGCCGCGCCAAGGAGCGTCAGGCTATCGGGCCAATCCCCGAAGATCACGAAGCCAAGCAACAACCCCCAAAGCAGACCAGTATAGCGGAACGGCGCGACGAAGGAGACCTCGCCGACGCGCATCACAAGGACGGAGAAGAGATAGCCGCCAATGATGAACACCGCCGCCCCCACGAGAAGCGCCGCGTCGCGCGTGGTCACGGGCACCCAGGTCTCGCCAAGGGTCGCAATGGCTGCAAAAAGCGTTATGCCCACCGACGCGGCAAGTGTGACGGTCATCGAAGGCACAACGGGCGACATGCGCCGCGTGGCAAGGTCGCGCGCTGTGACGCAGACCACGGCGGCAAGGGCATAGAGCGCATAGATGTCAAAGCCCTCCGGCCCGGGGCGCACGATCAGGAGCATACCGGCAAATCCCACACCGATCGCCGAAAGACGTCGCCACCCCACCGGCTCGCGGTAAAACAGCAACCCGCCAAGGGTTACAGTCAATGGCAACATCTGCAGGACCGCCATGACATTGGCCAGAGGCAGGTTGCGCAGGGCCGTGATAAAGAAATAGGCCGCCCCGATTTCCGAAATCGTGCGCAACGCGATGCGTCCCCAGTCGCGGCGCGGCAAGTTGAGGCGGATTGCCCCCATGCTGCGCGCCATGATCCAAATGCAAAACGTCGTCAGCAGACCGCGCAGCAACAAGAGCTGAAACAGCGGCATATCGGCATTCATCAGCTTGATGCAGGCATCATTGAAGGTGAAGGCCGCCATGGAGCAGATCATCAGGATCGCCCCCTTCATATTGTCCGACATTGCCTTGACCTGTCCCTGCTGCTCCTGACCGAGCGACACTAGACCGGGCTTTTAGGCGCGCCAAGCCCCCGCGCGCACTGTGCCCGGGCTTCCTCTTGGCAGAAAACCTCTCGCCAAAGACAAGAAAGGCCCCCGGCTCGGTGCCGGGGGCCTTTCTTTCATTCAGTGGCCGGATGGCCGCGCGATCAATCTTCGTCGCGGCTTTCCGGGGTTTCCACGAGACCGCTGTCAAACACGTCGTCGACGGTGGCATCCTCGGTCGGAGCAGCCAGCGCCGCAGCCGCTTCGGCTTCCTCGCGGCGCGCCTCGATCACAATATTGTCGCGATCTTGCGCCACACGGCGGACGTTCTGGGTCGCGCCGCCGGTACCGGCCGGGATGAGGCGGCCCACGATGACGTTCTCCTTGAGGCCCACGAGCTTGTCCTTCTTGCCCTGCACCGAAGCCTCGGTAAGAACGCGGGTGGTCTCCTGGAAGGAGGCCGCCGAGATGAAGGAGCGGGTCTGGAGCGACGCCTTGGTGATGCCGAGCAGGATCGGTTCGCCGGATGCCGGGCGGCGGCCTTCGGCCAGCGCCTTTTCATTGGCAGCGTCGAATTCCTGCTTGTCCACATGTTCGCCCTTGAGCAGCGTGGTTTCGCCGGAGTCGAGGATCTCCCATTTCTGGAGCATCTGACGCACGATGACTTCGATGTGCTTGTCGTTAATCTTCACACCCTGAAGGCGATAAACGTCCTGCACCTCGTTGATCATGTAATCCGCCAGCGCCTCGACACCCATGATCGACAGGATGTCGTGCGGGGCCGGGTTACCGTCCATGATGTAGTCACCCTTCTGCACGAAGTCGCCTTCCTGCACCGGGATGTGCTTGCCCTTGGGCACCATGTATTCGACGGGCTCCATCGACTCGTCTGCCGGTTCGATCGAGATGCGGCGCTTGTTCTTGTAGTCGCGACCAAAGCGCACGTAACCATCGATTTCGGCGATGATCGCGTGGTCCTTGGGACGACGGGCTTCGAACAGTTCGGCCACACGCGGCAGACCACCGGTAATGTCCTTGGTCTTGGCGCCTTCACGCGGAATACGCGCAACCACGTCACCTGCGTTGATCTGTTGGCCATCTTCGACCGACAGGATCGCGTCCACGGACATCGGGTAGTGCACCGGGTTGCCCGCATCGTTGCGCACCGGCTCGCCGTTTTCATCGACAAGGATGACTTCCGGCTTGAGCTCGTTGCCCTTCGGAGCCGCACGCCAGTCGGCGACGATCTTCTGGGTCATGCCGGTCGCGTCATCGGTTTCTTCGCGCACGGCGATACCGGAGACAAGATCGACATATTTCGTGGTGCCCGATTTCTCGGCAAGGATCGGCAGAGTGTACGGATCCCATTCGAACAGCTTTTCGCCGCGCTTGATGCTCTGGCCGTCCTTGACGAAGAGCTTGGTACCGTAGCCGATCTTGTGGCTGGCGCGTTCCTCGCCGGTCTCGTCCTGGATGATGAGCTTCATGTTGCGGCCCATGACGAGCGCTTCGCCATGCACGTTCTCGAGGATCTGAGCGTTCTCGAAGACGATGGTGCCGTCCTGGCTCGCTTCGAGGAACGACTGCTGACCACCTTGAGCAACGCCACCGATGTGGAAGGTCCGCATCGTCAGCTGTGTACCGGGTTCACCAATCGACTGTGCCGCGATGATGCCCACGGCTTCGCCAGTGTTGACGATGGTACCGCGCGCAAGGTCACGACCATAGCACTGGGCGCAGACGCCTTCCTCAGCCTCACAGGTGAGCGGGCTGCGGATACGCATGGAGGCCACACCGGCTTCGTCGATGGTGTCGGCCATGCGTTCGTCGATCAGCTCGCCCTGTGCCACGATCACCTCATCGGTGCCCGGACGCAGAACATCATCCGCGGCCACACGACCGAGGACACGCTCTGCGAGCGAGGCGACGACTTCGCCGTCGTTGACCGCGGCTTCTGCGGTGATCGCGTTCTCGGTGCCACAATCGTTCATGCGCACGATGCAGTCCTGCGCCACGTCGACGAGGCGACGGGTCAGGTAACCGGAGTTCGCGGTCTTCAGAGCCGTATCCGACAGACCCTTACGGGCGCCGTGGGTCGAGTTGAAGTATTCAAGAACGGTCAGGCCTTCCTTGAAGTTCGAAATGATCGGTGTCTCGATGATGTCGCCGTTCGGCTTGGCCATCAGGCCGCGCATCCCGCCGAGCTGTTTCATCTGAGTGACCGAGCCACGCGCACCGGAGTGGGCCATCATGTAGACCGAGTTCGGTTCCGCTTCGGCGCCGTTCTCATCGGTCTGTGCCGCCGAGATGGTGCCCATCATGGCGTCGGTGACCTTGTCGTTACACTTCGACCATGCGTCCACGACTTTGTTGTACTTTTCGCCCTGAGTGATCAGACCGTCCATGTACTGCTGTTCAAAGTCCTTCACCTGATCGCGGGTTTCATCAACGATGGTCCACTTGGTGTCGGGAATAACCATGTCGTCCTTGCCGAAGGAAATCCCGGCCTTGAACGCTTCTTTGAAGCCCATGGACATGATCTGGTCGCAGAAGATGACCGACTCTTTCTGACCGCAGTAGCGGTAGACGGTGTCGATGACGTTCTGCACTTCTTTCTTGCGAAGCAGCTTGTTCACAAGCTCGAACGGGGCCTTGGCGTTCTGCGGAAGCAGCGCCCCGAGGCGCACGCGACCGGGGGTGGTCTCGAAACGCTTCATGACCTCAAGACCGTTCTCGTCGATCTGCGGAATACGCGCAGTGATCTTCGCGTGCAGGTGCACCGCGCCGGTATCAAGAGCGTATTGCACTTCGTCAATCGAGGAGAAGACCATGCCTTCGCCCTTCATGCCTTCGCGCATGATCGTCGTGTAGTAGAGGCCGAGGATCATATCCTGCGACGGAACGATGATCGGCGAGCCGTTGGCGGGCGACAGAACGTTGTTCGTCGACATCATCAGGACGCGCGCTTCGAGCTGAGCTTCAAGGCTCAGCGGGACGTGCACGGCCATCTGGTCACCGTCGAAGTCAGCGTTGAACGCCGAACAGACGAGCGGGTGCAGCTGGATCGCTTTACCTTCGATAAGAACCGGTTCGAACGCCTGAATACCAAGACGGTGCAGCGTCGGCGCACGGTTGAGCATCACCGGGTGTTCGCGGATCACCTCGTCGAGGATATCCCAAACTTCGGGGCGTTCCTTCTCGACCAGCTTCTTGGCCTGTTTCACGGTGCTCGAAAGACCTTTGGCTTCGAGGCGCGAATAGATGAAGGGCTTGAACAGCTCGAGCGCCATCTTCTTGGGCAGACCACACTGGTGCAGCTTGAGTTCCGGGCCGGTCACAATGACCGAACGGCCCGAGAAGTCGACGCGCTTACCGAGAAGGTTCTGACGGAAGCGGCCCTGCTTACCTTTGAGCATGTCCGAGAGCGATTTCAGCGGACGCTTGTTCGCGCCGGTAATGACGCGGCCACGGCGACCGTTGTCAAACAGAGCGTCGACGGATTCCTGAAGCATCCGCTTTTCGTTGCGCACGATGATATCCGGCGCGCGGAGTTCGATCAGCCGCTTGAGGCGGTTGTTCCGGTTGATGACGCGGCGATAGAGATCATTGAGATCCGACGTCGCGAAACGGCCACCATCGAGCGGCACCAGCGGGCGCAGTTCCGGCGGAATGACCGGGATCACGGTCAGGATCATCCATTCGGGGCGGTTGCCCGACTCTAGGAAGGATTCCACGACC
The DNA here is from genome assembly GCF_022814865.1 of Shimia aestuarii. Classification (GTDB taxonomy): domain Bacteria; phylum Pseudomonadota; class Alphaproteobacteria; order Rhodobacterales; family Rhodobacteraceae; genus Shimia; species Shimia aestuarii_A. The sequence continues at coordinate 340,351 of NZ_JAKVRD010000001.1, forward strand.
TTGAGGCGCTTGATGATCTTCTTCGGCTTCAGTTCGCCCGTCGCTTCCGCGAGGTCTGCGCGAAGCTGTTCGGCCTCGGATTCGAGGTCGATCTGGGAGAGCATCTCGCGGATCGCTTCGGCACCGATATTGGCGGTGAAGGCGTCCATGCCATAGGCATCCTGCGCGTCCATATACTCTTCTTCTGTGAGCATCTGGCCGTAGGTCAGGTCGGTAAGGCCCGGTTCGATCACGACGTAGTTTTCGAAGTAGAGCACGCGCTCGAGATCACGCAGGGTCATGTCGAGCATGAGACCGATGCGCGACGGCAGCGATTTCAGGAACCAGATATGTGCGACGGGCGCGGCCAGTTCGATATGGCCCATACGCTCGCGGCGCACTTTCTGGAGGGTGACTTCGACGCCGCATTTTTCGCAGACGACGCCGCGATACTTCATGCGCTTATACTTGCCGCAGAGGCATTCGTAGTCCTTGATCGGGCCAAAGATACGCGCACAGAAGAGACCGTCACGCTCGGGCTTGAACGTGCGGTAGTTGATGGTTTCCGGCTTCTTGATCTCACCATAGGACCACGAGAGGATCCGCTCCGGCGAGGCCAGCGATACCTTGATCTCGTCGAACACTTTCGGCGGGGTCAGCGGGTTGAACGGGTTGTTGGTCAGTTCCTGGTTCATTTTGATATCCTAAATCTTGTGCGGAAGGGATGATGGGGTAAGGGCGCGGGGCCCTTACTCGTCCACCTCCGCATCCAGGAGTTCCATGTTCAGGCCGAGGCCGCGGACTTCCTTCACGAGAACGTTGAAGGATTCCGGGACGCCCGCTTCGAAGTTGTCTTCGCCTTTGACGATCGACTCGTAGACCTTGGTCCGGCCCGCCACGTCATCCGACTTGACGGTGAGCATCTCTTGCAGCGTGTAGGCCGCGCCATATGCTTCCAGAGCCCAGACCTCCATCTCCCCGAAACGCTGACCACCGAACTGTGCCTTACCACCGAGCGGCTGCTGGGTGACGAGGCTGTACGGGCCGGTCGAACGGGCGTGGATCTTGTCGTCGACAAGGTGGTGCAGCTTGAGCAGGTACTTGATCCCGACGGTGACCGGGCGTGCAAACTGCTCGCCGGTGCGGCCGTCGAACAGGATCGACTGACCGGATTCGGAGAAGCCTGCGCGCACAAGTGCGTCGTTCACGTCTGCCTCTTTGGCGCCGTCGAAGACCGGAGTCGCGATCGGCACACCACGGGTCACGTTGCCAGCGGCTTCGAGAAGCGCGGGCTCGTCCATGGAGGTGATGCCTTCTTCGTAGACATCTTCGCCATAGGCCAGCTTCATCGCTTCGCGCACCGGGGTCAGATCGCCCGAGCGGCGGTATTCCTGAAGCGCTTCATCGACGTTCAGACCAAGACCGCGTGCGGCCCAACCCATGTGGGTCTCGAGGATCTGACCGACGTTCATACGCGACGGAACACCGAGCGGGTTGAGGCAGAAGTCGACCGGGGTGCCATCTGCGAGGAACGGCATGTCCTCCATCGGAACCACTTTCGAGATCACACCTTTGTTCCCGTGACGACCGGCCATCTTATCGCCCGGCTGAAGCTTGCGCTTCACGGCGATGAAGACCTTGACCATCTTCATCACACCCGGCGGCAGGTCATCGCCGCGGCGGACCTTCTCGACCTTGTCCTCGAAACGGGCATCAAGCGCGCGCTTCTGGATCTCATACTGCTCGTGCAGGGCCTCGACGATCTGTGCATCGGCTTCTTCCGCAAGCGCGAGTTGCCACCACTGACCACGGGTCAGGGTTTCGAGCAGATCCTCGGTAATTTCCGAGTTCGCCTTGACGCCTTTGGGGCCTTTCACGGCGGTCTTGCCGAGGATCAGACCCTTGAGGCGGGCATAGATGTTGCGGTCGAGGATGGCGAGTTCGTCGTCGCGGTCACGCGCCAGACGTTCCACCTCTTCACGCTCGATCTGAAGCGCACGTTCGTCTTTCTCGACACCGTGACGGTTGAAGACGCGGACCTCGACAACCGTGCCGAAGTCGCCCGGCTTCACGCGCAGCGAGGTGTCGCGCACGTCCGAGGCCTTCTCGCCGAAGATGGCGCGCAGAAGTTTCTCTTCCGGCGTCATCGGGCTTTCGCCCTTCGGCGTGATCTTCCCGACGAGAATATCGCCCGGCTCCACATCGGCACCGATATAGACGATGCCCGCCTCATCGAGGTTGCGCAGGGCTTCCTCGCCGACGTTGGGGATGTCGCGGGTGATCTCTTCCGGGCCGAGCTTCGTGTCACGGGCGGAGACTTCGAATTCCTCGATGTGGATCGAGGTAAAGACGTCGTCACGCGCGATACGCTCGGAGATCAGGATCGAGTCTTCGTAGTTGTAGCCGTTCCAAGGCATGAAGGCGACGACGACGTTCTTGCCGAGCGCCAGTTCACCGATATCCGTCGACGGACCATCGGCGATCACTTCGCCTTTCTGAACCGTGTCACCCACCTTCACCAGCGGGCGCTGGTTGATACAGGTGTTCTGGTTCGACCGCTGGAACTTGCGCATCCGGTAGATGTCGACGCCGGCATCGCCAAGCTCGAGATCTTCGGTGGCGCGCACAACGATACGCTGGGCGTCGACCTGGTCGATGATGCCGCCGCGGGTCGCCATGATCGCAGCGCCCGAGTCGCGGGCCACGATTTCCTCGATGCCGGTGCCGACGAGCGGCGCCTCGGCACGCAGGAGCGGCACGGCCTGACGTTGCATGTTCGAACCCATGAGAGCGCGGTTGGCGTCGTCGTTTTCAAGGAACGGGATGAGCGAGGCCGCGACCGAAACCAGCTGTTTCGGGGAGACGTCGATCAGGTCCACGTTCTCGCGCGGTGCGAGGGTGTAGTCGCCGTTCTGACGGGTCGAGACGAGATCGTTCTCGAATTTGCCCTCGGTGTTGAGGTTGGCGTTCGCCTGAGCCACGGTGTGGCGCATCTCTTCGGTGGCCGACATGTAATGCACTTCGTCGGTGACCTTCGCATCTTTCACGACACGATACGGGGTCTCGATGAAGCCATACTTGTTGACGCGCGCGAAAGTTGCGAGCGAGTTGATAAGACCGATGTTCGGGCCTTCCGGCGTTTCAATCGGGCACATGCGGCCATAATGGGTCGGGTGCACGTCGCGCACCTCAAAGCCTGCGCGTTCGCGAGTCAGGCCGCCCGGGCCAAGCGCCGAGAGGCGACGCTTGTGCGTCACTTCCGAAAGCGGGTTGGTCTGGTCCATGAACTGCGACAGCTGCGACGAGCCGAAGAATTCACGCACAGCCGCCGCGGCCGGTTTGGCGTTGATAAGGTCTTGCGGCATGACGGTGTCGATTTCGACCGACGACATGCGTTCCTTGATGGCACGTTCCATGCGCAGGAGACCCACGCGATACTGGTTCTCCATCAATTCGCCGACCGAGCGCACACGACGGTTGCCGAGGTGGTCGATGTCGTCCACGTCGCCCTTGCCGTCACGAAGCTCAACGAGCGCCTTGATACAAGCAACGATGTCTTCCTTGCGCAGGGTGCGCTGGGTGTCTTCGGCGTCGAGCGCAAGACGCATGTTCATCTTCACGCGACCAACGGCCGAGAGGTCATAGCGCTCGCTGTCGAAGAAGAGCGTGTCGAACAGGGCCGACGCGGCTTCGACCGTGGGCGGCTCGCCCGGGCGCATGACGCGGTAGATGTCCATGAGCGCGGTTTCGCGGTTCATGTTCTTGTCCTGCGCCATGGTGTTGCGCATGTAGGGGCCGACGTTGACGTTGTCGATGTCGAGGACCGGGATATCGGTGATGCCCGCGTCGAGCAGCTCTTTCAGGGAGCCACCGATGACTTCGCCGTCCTTGTCGTATTCCATCGTCAATTCGTCACCGGCTTCGACATAGATCGCACCAGTTTCTTCGTTGATGATGTCCTTGGAGACGTATTTCCCGACAATGTGGTCGAAGGGTACGAGAAGGTTGGTGATCTTGCCTTCGTCGATGATTTTCTTGACCGCACGCGGCGTGACTTTCTTGCCCGCTTCGCAGATCACTTCGCCAGTGGCCGCGTCGACGAGATCGTAGGTCGGACGGGTGCCGCGCACGCGTTCGGGGAAGAACTTGGTGACCCAACCCTTGTTCTTCTCGAGCTTGAAGTCGACGGTTTCGTAATAGGCATCCATGATGCTTTCTTGGTCGAGACCAAGCGCATAAAGAAGCGTTGTGACCGGCAGCTTGCGGCGACGGTCGATACGGGCGAACACGATGTCCTTGGCGTCGAATTCGAAGTCGAGCCAGGAGCCGCGATACGGGATGATGCGGCAGGCGAACAGGAGTTTACCCGAGGAATGCGTTTTGCCCTTATCGTGGTCAAAGAACACGCCCGGCGAACGGTGCATCTGGGAGACGATCACACGCTCGGTGCCGTTGACGACAAAGGTGCCGTTCGGGGTCATCAGGGGCATGTCGCCCATAAAGACGTCTTGTTCCTTGATGTCCTTGACCGACTTGGCGCCGGTGTCTTCGTCCACATCGAACACGATCAGGCGCAGCGTGACCTTGAGCGGCGCCGAATAGGTCATGTCGCGCTGCATGCACTCTTCGACGTCATATTTCGGCTTTTCAAGCTCGTAGTTCACGAACTCGAGCACGGAGGTCTCGTTGAAATCCTTGATCGGGAAGACCGATTGGAAAACACCCTTGATGCCTTCACCGTCCATCGGGAGCGCTTCGTCGCCGGAGCGCAGGAAGAGATCGTAGGAGGATTTCTGAACCTCGATGAGGTTCGGCATTTCGAGGACTTCGCGGATCTTGCCGTAATACTTACGCAGACGTTTTTGGCCAAGGTAGGTCTGAGCCATGGTCGATGTCACCTTTCACTTCTCTTGCGAGTGTGCCGACCGTCGGGCCCCGGTCGCACACCCATCCGAGATGGTCGAGTTCAGATCAATTCCCGGTCGCCGTCCCGAGTGGCAACCTCCCGATCTTTGAACCTCGCCTTAGAAAAGGCTTTGTTGAAAAAGCCCTCTCTGAGACAGGTTCGGCTGGACGCGGTATAACCCGCATCCAGCCTGACAAATCTGGTGGAACGCGCCGGTTGCCCGGTCCGTTCCCGCCGGATTACTTGACTTCGACTTCTGCGCCAGCTGCTTCCAGCTTGCCCTTGATGTCTTCGGCTTCTTCTTTCGAAACGCCTTCTTTGACAGCCTTGCCGCCGGCTTCGACCAGCTCTTTGGCTTCTTTGAGGCCCAGGCCGGTGATGCCGCGGACTTCTTTGATGACGTTGATTTTCGAGGCGCCGGCCGACTTCAGGATGACGTCGAATTCGGTTTTCTCTTCCTCAGCTGCACCGCCGGCGTCGCCACCAGCTGCGCCTGCGACCATGACGGCGCCGCCAGCTGCGGGCTCAATGCCGTACTCGTCTTTGAGGATGGTTTTCAGTTCTTGTGCTTCGAGAAGGGTCAGACCCACGATCTCTTCTGCAAGTTTTTTCAGATCAGCCATTTTAGACTCTTTCCGTTTCTAGGTATGTGTTCCAACGTTGGGCGATAGTGCCTACGCGGTTCCAAAGTTGCTTACGCAGCCTCTGCCTTTTCCTCGATGGTAGACAGGATGGATGCGATGTTCGAAGCAGGTGCGCCAATCGCGCCAGCGATGTTCGAAGCAGGTGCGCCGATGCAGCCGACGATCGAAGCAATAAGCTCCTCGCGCGACGGCATTTTCGACACGGCTTCAACGCCGGCACGGTCAAGAGCGTTCTCACCCATTGCACCGCCAAGGATTTCGAACTTTTTGTTCGTCTTGGCAAAGTCCTCGGCGACCTTGGCTGCTGCCACGGGGTCTTCCGAGTAGGTCAGAACGGTCATACCCGTAAGAAGGTCTGCCATGCTCTCGCAGGGCTTGTCCTTAAGGGCGATCTTGGCGAGCCTGTTCTTGGCGACACGAACAGCACCACCCGCGTCACGAGCACGTGCGCGAAGGTCCTGCATGTCAGCAACCGTGAGACCGGCGTAGTGGGCTACCACGACGACGCCAGAGCTTTCAAAGATCTGGCCGAGTTCCTCGACCACTTTCTCTTTCTGGGCTCTATCCACAGTTTCACTCCAAATTTGGAAGGCTCTCACCTTCCGGCTCATGTTTGCGCAAACCCGAGGGCTCACGCGTTCAGGTCCAAACTTACGGGTAAGGAGTCCAGGATCGCTCGAAGGATGGCCTTCCAGAATTCTTGTCTCGTTCCCCATCTCAGGAAGGAATTATTCATGGCCAAAGCGCCGTGAACCCTCCGTCTTGGACAGGCCAAACCTGAAAAGGGACCCGTATACACGAATCCCTTCCGGCTTGGACAGGGGTTCATTAAAGGCCATAGCCCGGTTTGTCTATCGTCTTTTTGATTTTCAGCGCCACCAGAGCTTGCGCTTCAAAGAAAAACGGGCGGAGCCATGCCCCGCCCGTCTCTCAATTCTGTCGTTGCGACGGCTTACTGAGCCGCTGCGCTGTCCACGTCGATGGTCACACCCGGGCCCATGGTCGAGCTCAGAGCGATCTTCTTGACGTATGCACCTTTGGCGCCCGACGGCTTGGCCTTGAGAACGGCTTCCATGAAGGCACGCACGTTTTCGACCAGTTTACCTTCGTCGAAGGACACCTTGCCGAGTCCCGCATGCACAACACCGGCCTTCTCGGCCTTGAACTGCACTTCGCCGCCCTTGGCCGCTTCAACAGCTGCCTTGACGTCCATGGTCACGGTGCCGACCTTCGGGTTCGGCATCAGGTTACGCGGGCCGAGGACTTTACCAAGGCGACCGACGATCGGCATCATGTCCGGGGTCGCGATGCAGCGATCGAACTCGATGGTGCCGCCCTGAACGGTTTCCATGAGGTCTTCTGCACCAACGATATCCGCACCAGCGGCCTGAGCTTCTTCAGCCTTCGGGCCACGAGCGAACACGGCGACGCGAACGGTTTTGCCGGTGCCGTTCGGCAGGCCGACAACGCCGCGGACCATCTGGTCTGCGTGGCGCGGATCAACACCGAGCTGCACTGCGATCTCGACGGTTTCGTCGAATTTCGCGTTGGCGTTACCTTTGACGAGAGCAACAGCCTCTTCGACGGTCAGGTTTTCCTTGCCTGCAAACGCTTCACGCGCTGCGGCAGTACGCTTACCAAGTTTCGCCATTACTTCACCTCGATGCCCATGGAGTTCGCCGAACCAACGATGATCTTCATCGCGGCCTCGATGTCATTGGCGTTGAGATCCTTCATCTTGGCTTCCGCGATCTCACGCACCTGCTTGACGGTGACCGAACCCACGGTTTCGCGCGACGGGTTGGTCGCACCGGATTTCAGTTTCGCCGCCTTCTTCAGGTAATAGGACGCCGGCGGCGTCTTGATGTCCATGGTGAAGGACTTGTCCTGATAGTAGGTGATCACGGTCGGGCACGGCGCACCGGGCTCCATATCCTGCGTCTTGGCGTTGAACGCCTTGCAGAATTCCATGATGTTGATGCCGCGCTGACCCAGCGCCGGACCGACCGGCGGAGAGGGGTTCGCTTGACCGGCGGGCACTTGCAATTTCATCGTGCCTGCGAGCTTCTTGGCCATAAGCCTTTTCCTTTTCCAACATCCTCGGGGCGCGCCCTTCGGATTGCTACGTTGTGTGGTCTGGTCCGGGCATCGCGATGCCCTCGCCTCCCACGCGGGGGTGGCGCCCGAAGGCGCCGCTCACATCAGGCCTGTTTGGTGACCTGCGTGAATTCCAGTTCGACCGGGGTTTCCCGACCGAAGATCGACACCGTCACCTTGAGGCGCTGGTTGTCGTCGTCCACTTCCTCGACCATGCCGTCGAAATCTTCGAACGGGCCGTCGTTGACCTTGACCTTCTCACCAACCTCGAAGGTGATGAGGGTGCGCGGTGCTTCCTGACCTTCCTCGACGCGGCCAAGGATACCCTGCACTTCTGCGTCGCGCATCGGCATCGGGCGGCCTTGCGGGCCAAGGAAACCGGTGACCCGGTTGATCGAGTTGATGAGGTGATAGCCGCGGTCGCTCATCTCCATGTGCACGAGCACGTAGCCCGGCATGAAGCGGCGCTCGGTCGTGACCTTCTTGCCGCGACGCACCTCAATGACCTCTTCGGTCGGCACCAGAACCTCGTCGATCTCGTCTTCGAGATCGCTTTCGATCACCGACTGGCGGATCTGTTCTGCGATCTTCTTTTCGAAGTTCGACAGCACGCTAACCGAATACCACCGTTTCGCCATCTGATCGTTCTTTCCCGTCTTGCGCCGATCCCGAAGGATCAAGAATTTCCAAATATCACCCGGCCTTCTATGACCGGTCCCGAACAAAAAATCGGCGCGTGGCTCGAATCGCCGCGCGCCATGTGTAGGGGATGCGCGTCGGGATAGTCCCGAACGCCCCCGATTTCAAGCGTTTTTCAGGCTCGAGCGGATCAGCCGAAGATCGACAGGACCATCTGAAGACCGCCGCGGATAAGGATATCCACCAGCGAGAAGAACACGGCCGTCAACGCCGCCATGATGAAAACCATGACCGTTGTCAGAAGGACTTCGCGGCGGGTCGGCCATACGACCTTTGCGACCTCGGCACGGACCTGCTGGATGAACGTAAGCGGATTGGTTTTGGCCATGATGTGTCTTCTTAGCTTGAATCAGGGGCCGACATACGCGGCGCGTCAGGGAATTTCAAGGCCGGATTGGCGCTTGTCGCTCCGAGCGCCGCGGAAACCCTCAGAGCGCGGTGCGCAACCAGCTGTCAATCCGATCGCGCAGATGTTGAATTGCTTTACGCAAAACCACGATCTCGTGCTTCCAAAGACCTACAAACGCGCGCCAAAGCGCGGCGCTATAATCCCGCGCGCGCTCGGGACCAACCGCAACGGAGACCGCAAGGAAGAGCACCACCCCCCAGACCCCAAGGCGTAGAACCGGCAAGGGGTTGGCCGTGGCCGAAGCCATCAGCATCACAAGCGCGGCAAGGCGCGGACGCGGCCACTTGGCATCGTGATGCGCGCGGCGGCGGGCCTTGGCGGCGGCGACTTCTTCGGGCGTCCCTCCGGCAAGGTCAGGCGCATTGCGACGCATGGCTTGCTCTACACGCGAAAGCGTGGACGGTGCCGGCTGTGTCTCAGGCGAAAGAGTCGCGAAACGACGACTCGCCTCCCCTTCGAGCCGTGCCCGGTCTGCAGGGGGGAGATTCTGTGCCTCGCACTTGCGCTGGCGCACTTTCTGAATTCCGACCGTATGGAACGGCCCCATGCCATCTTGCTTCATCTCGCACCTATCGCGTCTCGTCCTGGCCGGTGGGACTCGCGCAGACCCTACCGACGCCAACACGACAGCAGTGGCGCAGAAAACAGGTGCTCTCGGGGCGCAATTGCGGAAACCCTGAGGCGCGAATGAAGCAATATGTCTGGAAAGTGGCAGGGGCAGCAGGGTTCGAACCCGCGACCTACGGTTTTGGAGACCGTCGCTCTACCAGCTGAGCTATACCCCTAAAGTGCGTGGACTGTTACGGAATCGCTTACGAGAATTCAAGCGCAAAAACGCCCTTCCCTACCGGAGTTTTCGCCCTAGGGCTTGGTCTTGAAACGAAACGCCGCTCGTTGACCGGGATTGGCTTTGACCGACGCAATGAGCTGGCGCATTTCGCGATCGATCCGCAGGGGTTTGACGACCTGTTTCATATCCCTGAGATGCGCGATGATCTCACCATCCTCCATCCCGGCCACGTTCAGCCCCGCAAGCACTTCGGCGGGCAGTTTTCTCTTGTAGAGAAACGAGACCGAATCCCGATGCACATGCGCCACCGGCTCAAAATACTCTGACAGGACCGCCATCTGCACCGCGATCCAAGGTTGTTGCCACCAAAGGAAATCCTGTTGCACAACAATTGACCGCCCCGGAACGAGATGCGGGAAGAAAAGCGCGCTCATCTGGTCCATCGTGGCGGCGGTCTTGGAGGCGTCCATCACCAGCACTTCGATATCGCCCCCCTCCCAGCCGATATCTTCGATCTGCCCTTTCCTGAGACTGATCCCCTCGCCCCAGGGCGCTAGAAACCGCTCGGCAATCGGTAAGAGGTCCGTGCCAAACGGTCCAAGGAGCGGCGGGGTCTCGTGCGGACTCTCAGAGGACGGCGGGTTGTTGCAATATTGGCGATAGCGTTTGCGGAAAATCTCGAAATCGCCAACCTCGAACTTGTCATAGCCATGCACGACCTGATCGCGCCCAGCCTGCGCCACGCCCTCCGCAAGACAGGCGGCCGAGCCACCCGCGAATGATCCGAGATCGACAATCGCCCCTGCCCCCGTCGCCCAATCGCGGGTCAGCGCCACGTAGTAGGCCTGTTCGTCAAATTGCAGCATGGTCGGAATTTTGGCGGCTGGGCCAAGATCGGCGGGCGAGAAATCGTCCCAGATACGATCTTCAAAGAAACGGTCGGTCAAGGGGCTCTCTCCGTTGCGCCACGCTACAAAGAAGTCTCGGAGGAATGGCGCGGGAAGGCAAGCGGCCAAGTGGTCCCACCAAACCATCGCCCCCAAAAGAAAAGGCCCCGCCGTTTGGCGGGGCCTTCTGATCTTTCAGGTCAAACCTGGCTTAGTCGAGGATCTTCGACACAACGCCGGAGCCGACGGTACGGCCACCTTCGCGGATGGCGAAGCGCAGGCCTTCTTCCATCGCGATCGGCGCGATCAGTTCCACGGCGAACTTCAGGTTGTCGCCCGGCATCACCATCTCGGTGCCCGACGGCAGTTCAACGGTCCCGGTCACGTCGGTCGTGCGGAAGTAGAACTGCGGACGGTAGTTCGCGAAGAACGGCGTGTGACGGCCACCTTCATCCTTGGTCAGGATGTAGGCTTCGGCTTCGAACTTGGTGTGCGGGTTCACGGAGCCCGGCTTGCAGAGAACCTGGCCACGCTCAACCGCTTCACGGTCCACACCGCGCAGCAGCGCGCCGATGTTGTCGCCTGCTTCACCGCGGTCAAGCAGCTTGCGGAACATTTCAACGCCAGTACAGGTCGTCTTCTGGGTGTCCTTGATGCCGACGATTTCGATCTCGTCGCCCACGTTGATCACACCACGCTCAACACGGCCGGTCACAACCGTACCACGACCCGAGATCGAGAACACGTCTTCGATCGGCATCAGGAACGGCTGGTCGGTGGCGCGCGGCGGCTGCGGGATGTACTCGTCAACAGCGGCCATCAGCTCAGCAATCTTCTGCTCGCCGATTTCCGGGTCGCGACCTTCGAGAGCGGCCAGAGCCGAACCCGCGATGATCGGGATATCGTCGCCCGGGAAGTCGTATTCGGAGAGAAGTTCACGCACTTCCATCTCGACGAGCTCGAGGAGCTCTTCGTCGTCGACCTGGTCAACTTTGTTGAGGAACACGACCATCGCCGGGATGCCGACCTGACGGCCAAGCAGGATGTGCTCGCGGGTCTGCGGCATCGGGCCGTCAGCAGCGTTCACAACCAGGATCGCGCCGTCCATCTGGGCCGCACCGGTGATCATGTTCTTCACGTAGTCGGCGTGGCCGGGGCAGTCGACGTGGGCGTAGTGACGCGCGTCGGTCTCGTATTCCACGTGCGCGGTCGAGATGGTGATGCCGCGGGCTTTCTCTTCCGGCGCGCCGTCAATCTCGTCATAGGCTTTGAAGTCACCAAATTGCTTGGTGATCGCTGCCGTCAGGGTCGTCTTGCCGTGGTCAACGTGACCAATCGTGCCGATGTTGCAGTGCGGTTTACTGCGCTCAAACTTTTCCTTAGCCATCTCGAGGCGCCTTCCATGTGATGAGTGGGCACGCTGCCCGTATTTATCTACCGCGCGCGACATATTTGGTTGCGCGGGAAAAATCAAGCGTGACTTGACGCGATTACTGGCTGCCGTCCTGCTCTTTCTTCTTGTCCTTCCAACAGGCCGCGAGTTCTTCGGCACTCGGGGACTCTGTCATGCAAGCGCGGTTCTCGTGGAGCCAGTCCTCGAGAGCCTTGGCCACGTTGTGCGACAGGTTCGCCATCTGCTCTTCGGCAGTCATGGTCAGACCAGAGCCGACAATGCTTGCCCCGGTGAAGGTCTCAAGCACGGTGATCATCTTCGGCTCATCGTGGAACTTGCCACCGGCGCGGTCATCCCATGCCGTAACCGTAATAATAAGCGCGGATTTCGGCGCGAGAAGAATCGGCACGCCCGGCTGGGCAAGCACATAGCCCGACACGTTCACACCAAGATGGACAAGTCGCGTCCCGTTGTAGCGACCAAGACGCGCGTCAATTGCACCTTTGACCGAAGCGATCCACTCTTCCTTGCTCGCCTCGCGCGACAGCGGCCCCTTGGTCAGGTCCGGTGCGACGACGATATTATGGCCAAGTTTGAAATCGCCAAGATCGACCGGCGCTTCGGTCACCTCTTTTTGCGGCACGGCGCAGGCAGCGACGACAAGGAGGGTCGAAAGCAGGGCAAAGATTCGGAGCATCAGGCGTGTCCTTTTGATCAGGGTCACGAAGCGGCATATCCGAAACCTGCCAACCGCGCAATCTGGCGCGGTGATCTCAGCGGCCTCGCGCTTGGTTTGCCGCTTGACCACTGGCGCACTATCATCCCGGAGACAGGAGTCTTTTCCATGAACGATCCCGCGTTCGATACCCTTGCACCATTGCCAGCACGCGCGCCGCTCGCGACCGAGCCATTGGGTCTATTGGGGTCGCTCCGCGCGGCACGGAGCAATCTCCTGAGCATTCTGCCGGAACTCGCCGTGCGGCAGCCCATGGTCTCGGGCCACACCGGGCTTCGCTGGCACATGATCATGGAGCCGGGGGCGATCCGGCGCGTGCTTCTTGAAGCTGTGGAGACCTACCCCAAGTCCCGCGCCACCAAGAACATTCTGCGGCCTGCCATCGGCGATAGCCTCTTTATCGCCGAGGATACACATTGGCGCTGGCAACGCCGCGCCGCCGCGCCGGTTTTCTCGCATCGCAACGTGATGAACCTCGCCCCGGTCATGTCCGCCGCTGCGACCCGAAGCGCCGAACGCATCGCCAAAGCCGAGGGGCGCGCGGTCGATATGCTCGACGAGATGGTGCGCACGACCTTTGATGTCATCGCCGAAGTGACCTTTTCCGGTGAGGGCCAGTTTGATGCCCCCGCTGTGCATCGCGCCATCGACGCCTATATTGCGGCCGCGGGCAAAATCTCGCTCTTTGATATGCTCGGTCTGCCGGATTGGCTCCCACGGCCCTCGCGCTTTACCTCGGGCCCAGTGGTGAACGAGATGAAGCGCGTCGCCGATGAGGCCATTGAGGCACGCCGCATCCGTGGCGCAGGCGATGTGCCGGACTTGCTCGACCTGTTGCTTGCAGGGGAAGACCCCGAGACCAAGCGGCGCATGAATACATCGGAACTGCGCGACAATCTCCTGACCTTCATCGTCGCAGGACACGAAACCACGGCGCTGACGCTGGCCTGGTCCCTCTATCTCTGCGCCTTCGACACAGAGGTGCAGGATCGCGCAAGGGCCGAGGCGCAATCGGTGCTGTCGGGCGGGGCGGCAACCGGCGCAGATCTCGAACGCCTCCCCTTTATCCGCCAGATCGTCGATGAGGCGCTTCGGCTCTATCCGCCTGCTGGTATCCTGTCGCGCACGGCGCAGGCACCGGATACGCTCTGCGGTCGCGAGGTCAAACGCGGCGATACGGTGATGATCCCGATCTACGCCTTACACCGCCATCATATGCTCTGGGACGACCCGGATGCCTTTCGTCCGGATCGGTTCTCGGATCGCAAGGGGATCGACCGCTATGCCTACCTGCCCTTCGGCGACGGGCCGCGCATCTGTATCGGAGCGAGCTTCGCCATTCAGGAGGCGGTCATCATTCTTGCGACGCTGCTTGCGCGGTTCCGGTTCGATCTCGTCGCAACGCGCCCGCCTGAGCCTGTCATGATCCTGACGCTGCGACCCAATGGCGGTGTCTGGCTTACAGCAGAGCCCGCCTAGCGCGCACAGATCCCCTTCAGCGCCGCCCATTCCGCCTCGGAGAGGATTGGACGCGCGGCAAACCCTTTCGGCGTGGCCACCCGCGCGGCCTCGATCCGGTCGCCAAGTGCGGGGTGACTTAGGAAATGGGCGGCAAGCCCCTCGGCATCTCCCGATTTTGCCCGAAACCTCTCGAACATCGCCCCGAGCGCGGAGGGGGCAACACCCGCCTTGGCCAGCACACTGTAGGCAAAGACATCTGCATCGCTCTCTGCGCCTTGGGAGTATTTCGCTTCGATCAACTGCTCGGCAAGGAACAGGACGAGCGCACCGCCAGCGAAATCGCCGAAAATCAGACCAAGAACCCCGATCGACCCGGCCGAGCGCAACGCGTGGCGCGTTGGATCGCGCGAAGCAACATGACCCATCTCATGCGCGAAGACGGCGGCGACTTCTTCTGCGGTTCCGGCCTCTTTCAAAAGACCGCGCATAAAGACGATATGCCCACCGGGCAGCGCGAAGGCATTGACCATCGGGTGATCGAGCACCGTCACCGTCAGGTCCACCGGGAGGTCCACCCCCGCCGCGAGCCGCTCTGTCATCGCGTCAAACGCGCGGACACCCTCGGGATCGCGACACACCCTCACACCGATACTCGAATTCTCGTTCAGCGCGCCTCGGATCTGGCCCAGCGTCGCGTCGCCAAGCGCCTTTTCTCCCTCGGGCGGGATGAACCGCGCGAGTTGGTCTGCCATCGTCGGCACAAGCACGAACACAATGAGCGCGACCGAGGCCACAGCCGCCAGCGCCCAGCGCAGGATACGTCCTCTGTCGACTTGTTTCACAGGTCGATGGCGCGCCGGAAAGGACTCGGCAAGATCACGGTGGGCGGTGAACAAGCGCTGCATCGGGGCGGTGGCAGAACGCAGTACGAGCCCACCCTGCCCGGCCTGATCCGGCACGAGACGAACCTCGGCGAGTTTCCATGTCACGTCGATGCCTTCACCACGCAACAAGAGCAGCCCCGCGCCTTCATCGAGGACGATACGCACCTCATGCGCGGCGGCGCTTTCGCCATCAAAGAAGACACCTTGGCGCGCCTCGCGAGGCACGGCTGGGATGATCCCGCTCATATTGCAGCCCCCACATCCAGAGCCTCGGCGAAGCCCTCCGCCTCTTCGAAGTCGTCCCGCGCGCGTTGACGAATATGCCCAAGACTGCCCGGATCAATGACGGTCAGGGTCTCAGAGAAATGCGCCCAGAGCGGCAAGGTGACAAACGCATGGGTCACGGCGGACCATGCGAGGAAGAAGGCAAAGTAGGACAGGATACCGATCAGGGTCAGCGTACCGCTGGCGAAGGTCTCGAGAACCATGCCGGTGCTGTTCTCAAGCCCGATCAGCGTGCCGAGCATGGCAACCGCCGCAAGGCCAAGCGGCACGAGGAAGAACGAGGCCACAAGCCCACCAAGGAGGTTGCCCCAGAGATAGATACCAAAGACACGCATCGGACGCGGCTTCGAAAGAAACACGATATCGCCCGCGCGCTTTGCGTTGGTCAGAAGCTCGAACGACTTGGCGCGGTAATATGCGAGACCAAAGGCAAACCACGGCAAACAGAACAGAGGCAGAAGAAACGCGGCCGGGATCGCGTAGAGCCCGACTCCGATGCTCAACCCACCGACCAGAAGCGCAAGCAGCATATGCCGCATGGCGGGCAAGAGCATGGTCCAGCGGCCTTCCTGCTCCAGCTTGCAGTCGCCATACCATGTCCGGTCTGTGCGGTACTTCTCGAGCCGGAATGTCATCAGAGGCCAGAGCAACCCGCCCGAAATTAGCGTGATAAACCAATAGAGTATGGCCCGCCAGGCATAGCCCCAGGCGCCGGGTTCGAGGCCAAAACGGATCCCGCGCCAACGGGTGCGGGCAAGCACATAGCGCCGGGCGCGGTAGCGGGCATAGAACCAGAGCGGCACAACGCCGACGAAGCTTAGGAGATAGGCGACGAAATTATCCTGAAAAAGCGAGTAGCTCAGGAACATCAGGGCAAGGTTCACCACCCCGATATAGAAGGCAAGGATCACCACGGCGAAGAGAAAACCGAGAAGCTTTTCAAGGGGATCGCCAAGGTATTCCGCCGGAACGCCACCAAAGCGGACCGAGGACCAATAGAACCTGCGCAGGCGGGTCTTCATCCAGAACCGGTAGATGCCGAGCGTCAGAACAGTGAAGATCCCGGTGCGCAGCGCGAGCGCGAAAACCCGCCCGCGATTGCCGACGAAATCGCCATCAAGGGGCGTCGGATCGGCACGTCGGTATTGCGTCGGTATCGCGTCTGTATCGCGGTGGTCCCATGGGCCGGACCCGGAAGGTTCAGTCAAACCAAAATCCCATCAATCGAAACTTACTCGGCCCCATTGTGACCAAGTCGCGGCCCGAGCGCGAGTCCCCTCTTCACCTTGATGAAAATACTCCGTCCCGAAGGGGCGAGAGGGGGCCGCGCCCCTCTCGCTTAGCGGAACTTGTAATTGCGCGGGAACCCATAGGGCGGCTTCTTGCCCACGCCAGCGCGCTTGCCGAGCCAATCGCTCAGGTCCGGTTCGTGCCGTGTCTTGCCGCCGCCCATCTCCCAGCTCAGGCCCTCGTCCCATGTAAAGGTCGTGATGTCCGAGAGCCCGCCGTCCAGTTCGAGCGTGCCCTGACGCCCGCGCGCCATGTTGTATTTCTGAAGCCGCACGCCCTTGCCGCGCCCCATCTCGGGCAGTTCATCAACAGGAAAGACGAGGAACTTGCCGTTCTCCGACACCACGGCCACGTGATCGCCGATCACAGGCAGGCAGATCTTGGCCTTCACATCGTCCTTGACGTTCAGCACCTGACGGCCGTTTCGGGTCTGGGCGATGACATCCTTCTCGGGCACGATAAACCCATCCCCCGCCGTCGACGCGACAAGCAGCTTGCGCTCGGGCTGATGGATGAAGATGTCGATGATCTCGGCCTCGTTGGGGATATCCACCATGAGACGCAGCGGCTCGCCCATACCGCGCCCACCGGGCAGGTTGGCGGCGCTCACCGTGTAAAAGCGTCCATTGGAAGCAAAGACCAAAAGCCGATCGGTCGTCTCGGCATGGAAGATGAACCGCGGCCCGTCGCCATCCTTGAACTTCAACTCGCGTCCAAGGTCGATATGGCCCGACATGGCCCGGATCCAGCCCATCTGTGAACAGACGACCGTGATTGGTTCCTTGTCGATCATTGCCTCAAGCGGCACCTCTTCGACCTCGCCCGCCTCGGCAAAGGCCGAACGGCGCGCGCCGTATTCGTGGTCCTTACCGAAGGTCTTCTTGGCCTCTTTGAGCTGTTCTGCGATGCGCGCCCATTGCAGCGCCTCGCTTTCGAGCAGATCTTCGAGACCGGCGCGTTCTTCCATGAGCGTGTCGCGCTCTCGGATGAGGGCTTCTTCCTCGAGTCGGCGCAAGCTGCGCAGGCGCATATTGAGGATCGCCTCGGCCTGCACGTCCGAAAGGCCGTTCTCACGCCCGGCAAAGGATTTCGGAATGGCGCGGGTGCCATCGTCGCTTTCGACAAGAACGCCCGTGGCTTCGGCCTCTTCGTCGACGATCAGCGCCAGGCTCGACACATCCACACCGGCCAGTGGCGAGCGGTAGTCGCCCTCGTTCAAGGCGCGACTGATCGTGTCCTGATGCGGGCGCGACCAGTCTTCATACATGAGCGCCGATTTCGGATCATCGTCATAGCGGATGATGTCGATCACGCGGTCGAGATTAAGGAAGGCCGTGATAAGCCCCTGCAACACCTCAAGCCGGTTGTCGATCTTGGCCATGCGGTGCCGCGACCGGCGAATAAGCACTTCGCGGCGGAAATCGAGGAAAGCGCGCAGCACTTCCTTCATCGAACAGACCTTGGGCGTGACCCCGTCGATCAGCACGTTCATGTTGAGCGAGAAGCGCACCTCGAGATCTGAGTTGCGGAACATCAGCCCCATGAGAACCTCAGGGTCCACGTTCTTGGAGCGCGGCTCGAGGATCATGCGGATGTCGTCGGCGCTTTCATCGCGGATGTCGGCGAGGATCGGGACTTTCTTGGTCTGGATCAGCTCGGCAATCTTTTCGATGAGCCTTGATTTCTGCACCTGATAGGGAATCTCGGTGACCACGATCTGCCATTGGCCGCGACCAAGGTCTTCGATCTCCCATTTACAGCGCAGACGGAACGAGCCGCGCCCTGTGCGATAGGCTTGGGCAATATTCTCGCGCGGCTCGACGATAACGCCGCCGGTCGGGAAATCCGGCCCCGGCACGAAGTTGAGAAGCGTATCGTCGCGCGCGTCCGGTGTCTTGATGAGATGCAGGCAGGCGTCGCAAAGCTCGGCGATATTGTGCGGCGGAATATTCGTCGCCATGCCGACCGCGATCCCGCTCGAGCCATTGGCAAGCAGGTTCGGGAAGGTCGCCGGAAGCACCACTGGTTCGCTCAGCGTGCCATCGTAGTTCTCGCGAAAATCGACAGCGTTCTCGTTCAGGCCCTGAAGCATCGCTTCGGCGACCGAGGTCAGGCGCGCTTCGGTATAGCGCGAGGCGGCCGGGTTATCGCCGTCGATATTGCCGAAGTTCCCCTGCCCGTCGACAAGCGGATAACGGACGTTGAAATCCTGTGCGAGGCGGGCCATCGCGTCATAGATCGCGGCGTCGCCATGCGGGTGATAGTTGCCCATCACGTCGCCGGAGATCTTGGCCGATTTACGAAAGCCCCCGGTCGAGGTCAGCTTCAATTCGCGCATCGCATAGAGAATGCGGCGGTGCACGGGTTTAAGCCCGTCTCGCGCATCCGGAAGGGCGCGGTGCATGATCGTGGAAAGCGCATAGGTGAGATAGCGCTCGCCAATGGCACGGCGCAGCGGTTCACTCACTTCGGCAAGGGGCAGGTCGTCGTCGATCTGGTCGGTCATGCAAATCGGTGTAGCCGCAAGACGAGGGGCGCTCAAGCGAGCACGCGCATCGGGGGCGATTTTTTCGCACCGAGGGCGCTCTGTGATTTGCGGGAATCGGCTGACCTGCCGTAAAGTCGTGACGTGCCATCGTTAGGCGATTTGAAATGACGCGTTTTGTATTTTTGAGTTTCGCTTTTATCGGCTGGGCCTTTTATGAGGTCAGCGGCGGGCAAGATTTTGCGCCCGTGCCCCCTGAGCGGCTTGCCGTGCTTGAACGTGCTGAGGCACAGCCGGCCACGGCGCAACAAGAGGGCCCCCGCGACGAGACCGATGTCGATATCAGCGCCGCGCTGGCGGCCGAATCCGCTCCTCTCCCCAAGCCAATCCCCGTGTCCATCGTCTCTGCGCCGGTGGCGACCCCGGATCAGGAACGGGTCGCACTCATTCCGTCGCCGGAAGAGCTCGCTTCGGTGGTGGTCGTCGAAGAAACCCCGGCCGATATTCGCGAGGTCCGTGGCAGCCGGGTCAATATGCGCTCTGGCCCGGGCACACAGTTCAGCGTGCTTGGCACCCTGCGCCGTGGCGAGCGCGTCGAGGTTCTGCGCGAGCCGGGCAACGGTTGGGCCAAGCTTAAGGTCGAAGACACAGGGCGCATCGGTTGGATGGCCTCACGTCTGCTGCAATCGACGGATTAGACCAAGCATTTTCGTCGGAATTGACAATCTGACTGTTTTTGTCGTATTCACGCCCGACTCGAACGGAGCGTGACCATGATCATCTGTAGCTGCGAAGGCATTCGGGACCGCGACATCCATGCCGCCATCGATTGGATGCGCGCCTCGGATCCGACCGCGATCATCACCCCCGGCAAGATCTACCACGCCCTCGGTAAGTCCCCGGACTGCGGCGGCTGCATGAAGCTTTTTGTTGCGTCCATGCGTGAGAACCCTAACTTGGAAGTACCTGCGGAACTGCGCGGGCTACGCAAAACCAACACAGCCAGGGAGACACGCTATGAAGGGCGAACAGAAAGTTATTGACCACCTGAACAAGGCCCTCCGGATGGAGCTCACTGCGGTGAGCCAGTACTGGCTGCACTTCCGGCTTCTCAAGGATTGGGGCTTTGGCAAACTCGCCGCGAAGATGCGCGAGGAAAGCATCGAAGAGATGGTCCACGCCGACAAACTCATCGACCGCATCATCTTTCTCGAAGGCCATCCGAACCTGCAATCTCTCGACCCGCTGCGAATCGGCGAGAACGTGCGCGAAGTGATCAAATGCGATCTCGCAGGGGAACTGGAAGCGGTGGAATTCTATCGCAAGGCGCGCAAGGACTGTATGGAACTCGGCGACTACGTCTCAATGGAGGTTTTCCAAGAGCTTCTCACCGACGAAGAGGGCCATGTGGACTATCTCGAAACGCAGCTTGAGCTGATGGATAGCATCGGCGAACAGAACTATGGTCAGCTCAACGCTGACAGCGCCGACGCAGAGGACTGATCCGACACACCATGCCCGGGAAATCCATTCTCATCACCGGATGCTCTTCGGGCATCGGCCTCGACGCCGCGCGCGGCCTACGGGCGCGCGGCTGGCGCGTTTTCGCGGCCTGCCGCCAAGAGGCGGATTGCGGCCGCCTGCGCAACGAGGGCTTTGAAAGCCCCCGGATCGACTATGAAGACGCCGCGAGCGTGCGCGATGGGCTGGCCGAGGTTCTGGCTGCGACTGGCGGCACGCTGGATGCGCTTTACAACAATGGTGCCTATGCGATCCCCGGCGCGGTCGAAGACCTGCCGCGCGACGCTCTTGCCACGATCCTTCAGGCCAATCTCATCGGCTGGCACGATCTTACGATTCAGGTCATTCCGGTGATGCGCGCCCAAGGCCACGGGCGGATCGTCAACTGTTCCTCGGTCCTTGGCATGGTGCCGATGAAATGGCGCGGGGCCTATAACGCGACCAAGTTCGCGCTCGAGGGGCTAACCGATACGCTGCGGCTTGAGATGCGAGATGCCCCGATTGAGGTCTGCCTGATCGACCCCGGCCCCATCACCTCGGATTTTCGCAAGAACGCGGTGAAACAGTTCGAACGTTGGATCGACTGGGAAAACAGCGCGCGCGCCGATCAATACCGCGCCAGCCTGTTGAAACGGCTCTATTCCGCCTCTGACGCGCCGGACCGGTTCGAACTTGGACCCGAGGCGGTGACTGCGAAGCTCGTCCACGCGCTTGAATCGCCGCGCCCGAAGCCGCGCTACTATGTCACTACCCCGACCTACATGATGAATATCGCGCGCCGCGTCCTGCCGACGCGGATGCTCGATTGGGTGCTTGCCAAAGGCTGATCGACTGTTAAATCCGCAGGATCACCCCTATAACGCGGGTCCGTCCGCAGCTTTGGAGTTCAGACATGAATGAAACCGGTCTTGCCAGCGATCCCCTGTTCTGGGTCGTGGCCGTCGCTACCCTCGGTGTCCTTGTCATCCTGATGATCGGCATCGGCGGCTTTGCCAAGGGCGGCGATTTCAACCGCAAGCACGCCAACCGCATCATGCGTTATCGCATCGCGGCACAGTTCGTGGCCGTGCTTCTCATTCTTCTTTTCGTCTGGCTCCGCCGGGGAGGTTAATCATGGTTGTTCTGAACAAGATCTACACGCGCTCGGGCGACAAGGGCACCACGGCGCTTGGCAATGGCGATCGGGTCGCCAAGCATGACGCGCGCGTCAACGCCTATGGCACCTCGGACGAATTGAACGCCACTGTCGGCATGGCGCGGCTCCACGCCGAGGGCGTCATGGACGAGCGTCTTGCTCTGATCCAGAACGACCTGTTCGACCTTGGCGCAGACTTGTGCCGTCCCGACATGGCCAAAGATGCCGAGTCCGAGTACCCACCGCTGCGCATGGTCGAGGAACAGGTGACCCGCCTTGAGGCCGAGATCGACGAGATGAACGCCGACCTCGCCCCGTTGCGCAGCTTCGTGCTGCCCGGCGGTTCGGCCCTTGCGGCACATCTCCACCTTTGCCGCACCGTGGCGCGCCGGGCCGAGCGCCTTGCCACCACCCTTGCCGAAATCGAAGAGATCAACACCCACGCGGTCAAATACCTCAACCGCCTGAGCGATTGGTTTTTCGTCGCCTCCCGCGTCGCCAATGGCAACGGCGCCGATGACGTGCTTTGGGTGCCGGGCGCCAACCGCTAAACCGGTTCCGGGGCGCGGATCAGCGCCCCTTGAAGACCGGCTTGGTCTTGGTCAGGAACGCGGCGATGGCGGCCCCGGAATCCTCGGAATTGGCGCATTTATTCTGATATTCGCTCTCCATGAGCGCGGTTTGCGCGTGGCTCTGGGTATGGGCGGCGCGCAGGAGACGCTTGGAATAGGCAAGGCTGAGCGGCGCGCGCTCGGCCAATGACGCGGCCCAGTCTGCCGCGGCCTCCGCAAGCTCGGCCTCGGGCACAACGCGGTTCACCAGCCCCATCTCGAGGCAGTCCGCCGCTTTGATATGAGTCGCCTCGGCGATCGCCTCAAAGGCGCGCTTCGATCCCATGTGTTGCAAGAGGAGCCAGCTTAGCCCCCCGTCCGGCACCAGCGAGATATTGGAGAACGGTGCGAAACAGGTCGCGGTCTCCCCCATGATCGCAAGATCACAGCTCAGCGCCACCGAAAGCCCAATGCCGCCCGCGACCCCGTTGATCGCCGCAATATAGATCATGTCGCTCTGGGTGATGCCGTCGATGATCGGCTTGTAGTCGCGCACCGAGATATCGAACATCCCGTGCTTGGTGCGAAACTCCGTCAGCTCCTTGAGATCGGTGCCCGAGCTGAAGGCCCGGCCAGTGCCGGTCAGGACGACAATGCGCACCTCCGGGTCTGCCTCGGCCGCCTCCTGCGCGGCGCGAATGCCTGCGCGCGTCGCCCCGTCCATCGCGTTCATCGCATTCTCGCGGTCGATGCGGATCGTCGCGACATGCCCGTCCTTGGCATAGTCGACATTGTGAAACTCGGTCATGGTGCTGTCTCCTCCGTGGTTGCGCCTATGAAAAACCGGAAACGCGCCCGAGCAAACCCCCTGAGTTCCACGACGTTGGGGCATCTATTCCACGACATCTCCCAAGGCCGGAATGTCGAAACATTCTCGCAATAAATCTGGTGTGAAACCGGGAAACGCGACGTCGAATAGCCTCAACATGACGATTTTACGCTGTTTAACCGCGGCGCAAGATTATATCACGTGCCAGAGACGTTTTGGTCGAGTCGTTTCGCGGCTCACACAATTGAAGGAGAGTTACGCCCATGAAGGTACTTGTGCCTGTGAAGCGCGTGATTGACTACAACGTGAAGGTTCGCGTGAAAGCGGACGGTAGCGGAGTTGATCTCGCCAACGTGAAGATGTCGATGAACCCGTTCGACGAGATTGCCGTTGAAGAGGCGATCCGTCTCAAGGAAGCGGGCAAGGCGGACGAAGTGATCGCCGTTTCGATCGGCGTGAAGCAAGCGCAGGAAACGCTGCGCACGGCGCTGGCGATGGGTGCGGACCGCGCGATCCTCGTCGTGGCCGCCGATGATGTCCATCAGGACATCGAGCCGCTTGCCGTTGCCAAGATCCTCGCCAAGGTTGTCGAAGAAGAGCAGCCCGGCCTCGTGATCGCGGGTAAACAGGCGATCGACAACGACATGAACGCCACCGGCCAGATGCTTTCCGCCCTTCTCGGCTGGAGCCAGGCGACCTTTGCCTCCGAGCTCGACATCGACGGCGACAGCGCCAAGGTGACGCGCGAAGTTGACGGCGGGTTGCAGACCATCTCGGTCAAGATGCCCGCCATCGTGACCGCCGACCTGCGCCTCAACGAGCCGCGCTATGCGTCGCTTCCGAACATCATGAAGGCGAAGAAAAAGCCGCTCGACGAAAAGACCGCCGCCGATTACGGCGTCGACGTCACGCCGCGCCTCGAGATCGTCAAGACCTCCGAGCCGGCCGAACGCGCCGCAGGGATCACCGTCGGCTCGGTTGACGAGCTTGTTGCCAAACTCAAAGAAGCGGGGGCTGTGTAATGGCTGTTCTTCTTCTCGCAGAAGTCAATAACGGCGAGCTGGCGCTGGACGCCACCGCCAAAGCTGTCTCCGCCGCGAAAGCGCTTGGTGACGTGACCGTGCTCTGCGCCGGTGCCTCGGCAGCCGCCGCAGGCGACGCCGCCGCCAAGATCGACGGCGTGGCCAAGGTTCTCGTGGCCGAAGACGCCTCGCTCGGTCATCGCCTTGCCGAACCGACCGCGGCCCTGATGGTCTCGCTCGCTGGCGATTACGAGCACATCGTGGCCCCCGCGACCACCGACGCCAAGAACGTCATGCCGCGCGTGGCCGCCCTGCTCGACGTGATGGTGCTTTCGGATGTGACCGCCGTGGTTGACGGTGCGACCTTCGAGCGCCCGATCTACGCCGGTAACGCCATGCAGACCGTGAAGTCGAACGACGCCAAGAAGGTCATCACCTTCCGCACCTCGACCTTCGACGCGGCAGGTGAAGGCGGGTCTGCCTCGGTCGAAAGCATCTCTGCTGCTGACAACCCGGGCCTTTCCGAATGGGTCGAGGACAAGGTCGCCGAGAGCGATCGTCCGGAACTCACCTCCGCAGGCATCGTCGTTTCCGGCGGCCGTGGCGTGGGTTCGGAAGACGACTTCGCGCTGATCGAAAAGCTCGCCGACAAGCTTGGCGCGGCTGTGGGTGCATCGCGCGCCGCGGTCGACTCGGGCTATGCGCCGAACGATCTTCAGGTGGGTCAGACCGGTAAGGTCGTGGCGCCGGAACTCTACATCGCCGTGGGCATCTCGGGTGCGATCCAGCACCTTGCCGGCATGAAAGATTCCAAGATCATCGTCGCCATCAACAAGGACGAAGAAGCCCCGATCTTCCAGGTCGCCGACTTCGGCCTCGTCGCAGACCTCTTCGACGCCGTTCCGGAACTCACCGAGAAACTCGGCTAAGCCGAACGGTTCAGAAAATAGCAAAAGGCCCGCCTCAACAGGCGGGCCTTCTTCGTTGCCGGATGGCGACATCCTCGCCCCCTCTCAAACCCCGTGCGCCTTGATCCAGGCCGCGACGGCCGCGGCGGCGTCCGCATGGGCCGCCGGGCCAAAGAGGCGCTGCGCGACCGGCAGGTCCATCTCTCGGCAGATCATCCCCTCGGTGCCGCGCGCCAACGCCTCCTCGCTCACCACCGCCTCAACAACCCCCGCAACACGCGGGCGCAACTGCTCGATCATCGCGCGTTCGACAAAAAGCGGATCGCGGCCAAGCCCATACGGCGTCTCGGCGCCTGCCGGGGCATGATCGGCAAACCAAAGGAGCAGCACCTTCTCGGCCCCGATCCTTTCGATCAGTGTTTTCATCCGCGCCACCCAAGCCTGCTGCAACTCGGTGCGCAGCACGGCGTAGCGTTCCGGAGCGCGCGCCGCGAGGGCGCCAAGCATGTGGCGCGTGAAGTGGAACTCGGTAAAGTCGATTTCGCGGAACACCATCTTCATGACCTGCGAAGCCCCGGTAAAGCGGTCATTGCGGCGCGGATGCACCGTGTAGTACCGGTTCGACATGTTCTGTGCGCCCGGCAGCTGTACCACGGCAAGCCGCGCCCGCCGCGCCAGTTCGAGGATCGACGGCTCTGCAAGAAAGACATCAACCCCGGCATTCATCACCCCGAGATTGACGCAAGGCCCGCGCGTTGCCTTGGCCACCAGCGCGGGAAAGGGATCGGCCACGTATTTTCCATAGGTCTCGGTTCCGCCAATGCAGACCACCGGATTTCCCGACAGGTCCGGTTTGGGACCGCGAAAGGCTATCCGCGATTCCCCGAGCCGATACGGCATGTAATCGAGGGCCGCGCCCCCGGTATTTTCATAGGACATAACACCCACCACAAATTTTCACCCGAGGTCGAGAATCGCAGGGACGGGTTGCCAAATCGCTAATGCGCGCGCTTGTCATAAATTTTAACCGATCGCGGGCCTTGCAGCGCCCTCCTGCCCACGCGTAATGTCAATGCGAGGTCAGAAGGATTGAAGCATGGAAATCAAGACTATCGGTGTTGTCGGAGCCGGGCAGATGGGCAACGGGATCGCGCATGTTATGGCGCTCGCGGGCTATGACGTGAAGCTCAACGATATCAGCCAGGAGGCGCTCGACGCCGCTGTGGCGCGAATCGACAAGAACATGGAACGCCAAGTCTCGCGCGAGGCGATCAGCGCCGAGGAAAAGGCCACCGCCATGGCGCGCATCACAACCACGCTCGACCTGCCCGATCTCGGCAAGACCGACCTCGTGATCGAGGCGGCAACCGAGCGCGAGGAGATCAAACACCAGATCTTTGACGCGCTGCTGCCGCATCTTGAACCGCACACAATCCTGACCTCGAACACCTCTTCGATCTCCATCACGCGCCTAGCAAGCCGCACTGACCGACCGGAGCGTTTCATGGGGTTCCACTTCATGAATCCTGTGCCGCTGATGAAGCTTGTGGAGTTGATCCGCGGAATCGCCACCGATGAGGACACTTATCAGGCCTGTCTCGCCATTGTTGAGAAGCTTGGCAAGACTGCGGCCAGTGCCGAGGATTTCCCGGCCTTCATCGTCAACCGCATCCTGATCCCGATGATCAACGAGGCGTGTTACACGCTTTATGAAGGGGTCGGAAACGTGGCGTCGATCGACAACGCGATGAAGCTTGGGGCGAACCATCCGATGGGTCCGCTTGAACTGGCCGATTTCATCGGGCTTGATACCTGTCTCGCGATCATGAACGTGCTGCATGACGGTCTAGCCGATACGAAATATCGCCCCTGCCCGCTGCTGACGAAATATGTTGAGGCTGGCTGGCTTGGACGCAAGAGCGGGCGCGGTTTTTACGACTATCGCGGCGAGGTCCCGATGCCGACGCGCTAAGAGAGCAGTGGATCGGAGCGCGCCCAAGGGCGCGCGCAGGTCTTGCAGGCCCAATGGGGCCTGCGATTGAGAGTATTTTCACAAAGGAGAAGGGATCAATCGGCGCTCTTGCCGAGAGCAAGCGTGTGGTCCCGCAGCCAAGCGATGAAACCGCGTGGATCGGTTTCGAGCCGCGCCATCTGGGTCTCGGTCAGCGGCGCGCCGACCACAGGGGCTTGTGGCTTGTTGCAGGAGCGCACGATCTCGTGGAGCAAGAGCCCCTGACGCAAGATCGGAGAGATCTTGCAGGCCCATTGATACCAGCGCGAGTTCGAGCCGGGGAAGAAAATCGGCACCACCTGCGCGCCGGAGCGGCGGATCATCTTGGCGGTGAAGAGGTTCCATTCCTGTTCGATCGCCGGGCCCATCCATGTCTCTGACGACATCACGACACCGGAGGGAAAGAGCGCCACGACGCCGCCCTGAGCGAGATGGGCCATGGCCTTGCCGCGCATCTCGACCATTTTGCGCTGCGCCTCGGGGTCGTGGGGGAAAGGCACCGGGATCATGAAAGAGCTGGCCGATTCATCCAGACCGGTCAGGACCGAGCGGGTCAGAATGCGGTAATCCTCGCGCACGCGCCCAATCAGATCGGCAAAGATCATACCATCGACCATGCCGTGCGGATGATTGGCGACGACGACCACCGGGCCGTCCTTGGGGATGCGGGCGATCTGGTCTTCCGGGGTGGTGAGCGGGATACCCATGATATCGAGCGCCCCGCGCCAGAAATCCTGTCCGCGATACTCGGCGTTGCGGCGTTCGAACTTCTTGACCATACGCAACACCGTGATCTTGCCGGTGAGCCATTCGATGGCGCGGATCGCGGTCGAGGTCCAGAAGCTATCGAAACTATTGGCATAGGTGAGCGCGGCGCGGTCATAGGTTTCGACCGTGCTCTCGGCATCGACTTTGCGGCCGCCCACCGGTTGCGTCATCTTGTTCATCCCGTTTCGTTCCTGTCCGGCCGTTCCGTTCAACCGGCTCAGTTCCCCTCGCCGAACTTGTCCACGACCAGCGCCTCGATGGCGGCGGCCAGAGGTTCGGCGTCGGGGCCGGATGTCTCGACATCAATGGTCGAGCCCTTGGCAGCGGCCAGCATCAAGAGCCCCATGATACTATCCCCCGAGGCGCTCATACCATCCTTGGACACCTCTGCCGACGCGTCGAAGCCTTCGACCACCTCGACCAATTTCGCCGAGGCACGGGCGTGCAGCCCCTTCTGGTTCACGATCTTAAGCGAACGCGTAACGGTCGTACTCATAGGGTTCTGTCCATATTTATATTTTGGCTGTCGATGTATTTGCGCCCTGCCTCAAGCGACGCGCGCACGGCCTCGACCACGGGGAGGTTGCGGCTCTTGGCGAGTTTGATGAGCATCGGCAGGTTGGCGCCAAACATCATGCGCCGATTGTCCGGCGCGCAGGCCGGAAGGCTTAGGTTCGAGGGCGATCCACCAAACATATCGGTAACGATGACCACGCCATCGCCCATATCGACGGAATCGGCGGCGGCGCAGATCTCGGTCTGTTTCGCGCTGCGGTCATGTTCGTTCTCGATCGTGATGGCGAGGATGCCCGGCTGGTTGCCGACCACATGCTCGACCGCCGCGAGGTACTCCCGCGCCAGCCCGCCATGTGCCACGATCACGATCCCAATCACGCTTGCCCATCCTTTGCGTTGCCCCCGGATCGGTCCTCCGACGCCAAGGCGGCGCGGCGGTCCAATTCGCGGTGCCTAATTGACACCTGCCAGCCCTGTTGCGCAAGGGCCGCTGCCAATCTTTCGGCGGTAAATACGGACCGATGTTGACCACCGGTACAGCCAAAGCCGATCGAGACATGCGACCGGCCCTCTGCAAGATAGGCCGGGAGAAGCATATCGACCATATCGGTCAGCTTGGAGAAGAAGGCCGCAAAGCGCTCATCCGCCTCCACATAGGCGGCAACGCCGTCGTCGAGCCCGTTCTTCGTGCGCAGCGAGGGTTCCCAATAAGGGTTGCGCAGAAAGCGGCAATCGAACACCAGATCGACCCCGGTTGGCAGGCCACGCTTATAGCTAAAGGACTGAACCGTAAGGCCAAGTCGCGGCCCGGTCTTGGACGCGAACCAGCGGTCGATCTCGGCCCGGAGTGCATGCGGCGAGAGCTCTGACGTGTCGATAAGGACATCGGCGCGCGCGCGGATCGGTTTGAGGAGATCAATTTCTTGCGATATGCCCTCGAGCGGGCTCTCGCCGGGGGCGAGCGGGTGGCGACGGCGAGTCTCGGAGTAGCGCCGCTGCAGCACGTCAGGCTGGCAATCAAGGTAGAGCAGTTCCGGTGCGACGCCATCGGTTTCCGCGAGCAGGTCCAGCGCCTCGATCAGCGCGATTTGCGAGAAGTCCCGGTTCCGCACATCCAAGCCAAGTGCCATCGGTCGCTCAAGCACCGGCCCCGAGAACAACCGCTCGAGAAGTCCGAAAGGCAGGTTGTCGATGGTTTCATACCCGGCATCTTCCAACGCCTTGATCGCCGTGGAACGCCCGGCACCAGAGGGGCCGGTGACGAGCACGAGACGCTGAAGCGCGGAGCCGGAAGCGGGGGACATCAATCAAGCCTTTCTGCCATGTGCGAGCAGGTGAATCACTGCTGCCGGGAAATGATCCGCATCGACACGGTAAAGCAAGGGACGGGTTTGGCCGAGCAGGTCGGTGTTGCGTTTTGGCGGCAAACGGTCCTGTTCGAGGTGGTCCAGATCAACCACAAGCCGCACCGGCGCCTGTTCGAGCGCCTCTGCGGCGAGCACCCCGACAAAGCGCGCCTCGATCATGCCGCGGATCGCAGGCGGACAGCGGGCGATCACCTCATCGCCGGTGCGCGTCAGTTCGGTGCGATCATCCGCGACCAGTGTGGCCCCAAGCGCCATGAGGCGCAATGCGAGGGCGGACTTACCGCGCCCCGAAGCTCCACGGATAAGAACCGCCCGCCCTTCATGGGCGACGCAAGACGCATGGACGGTTTCGGATACGCCGGTCTTGGAGGTGCGCGCCAAGATCAGATCGGCAGGCCGACGACGAAGCGCGCGCCAAGCGGCTCCGAGGTTACGTCGGCATCGGTCGGGCGGATGTTCTCGGCCCAGATCACCCCGCCATGTGCCTCGACGATCTGCTTGGAGATGGCGAGGCCGAGGCCGGAGTTATTGCCGAAGTCATCCTCGGGACGTTGCGAATAGAACCGGTTGAAAATCTTGTTGAGCGCCTGATCCGGGATACCGGGCCCGGTATCCTCGACCACGACAAGCACACGGTTCTCCCGCCGACGCGCCCAGACGCGAATGGCGTCACCATCTTCACAGAAGCTGATTGCGTTGGTGATCAGGTTGACGAACACCTGCGCGAGCCGCGCCTCAAGACCGTGAATGACAATCGCCTGATCCGGAAGGTCGGTGATAAAGTCGATACCCTTGTTGCGCGCATCCTCGCCAAGATACTGGGTCAGGTTGCCCATCATGGTGAGCAGGTTGAATTCTTCCTGCTCTTCTTTGACCAGTTCGGAATCGAGCCGTGAAGCATTGGAGATGTCGCTCACAAGGCGATCGAGGCGGCGCACATCATGATCGATCACGTCAAGGAGCTTGGCGCGATACTCTTCTTTCTTGACCATGCGGAGCGAGCCGACAGCGGAGCGCAGCGAGGCAAGCGGGTTCTTGATCTCATGCGCCACGTCGGCGGCGAATTGTTCGTTGCTATCGATGCGTTCATAAAGCGCCGATACCATGCCGCGCAGCGCCCCGGATAGGCGGCCGATCTCGTCGGGGCGCGCGGTCAGGTCGGGGATACGCACCCGCCCGGCATTGACGGCGCGGCTATCATTGTCGCGGTCGCGGCCGATCTCGGCAGCGGCGGCCAGATCGGAAAGCGGGTTAGAGATGGTCGAAGCAAGCACCATCGAGAGGCCGATCGAAACCACCGTCGCAATCAGGAACATCTGCAACACGCGCTCGCGCTCGGAGCGAACCATATCGTCAAGTTCACCTGCCGCACTGGTCAGGACGACGATGCCGACATTGCCCGTGCTCTGGCCAAAGGGGACGGCGACGGCGAAGAGCGTGCTCCCTTCCGGGCCATCCAGCGTGGTGAGAACTTCGCCTTGCCCGCTGACACTTCCAGCGAGGGCAGTGGCTTGGTCGACAACGCTCGACGCGTTGCGGTTAACGGTATCGGCCTCGCCCGCGACATGGCCCCAAATCCAGTTGATCGCGCTGGTGAATGGCGTGCCTTTTGGGCGTTCCGCAAGCTTGTCGGCCTCGTCAGACAGTTCCGTCCCGGTCGCCGTGCTGATCAGGTTCTCGGAGGTGTCATAGACATAAAGATAGGTGCCTTTGCGCATGCGCAGCTTCTCGAGCGTGCGCTCAACGTTCACACCGTCGCCCGTGACGAGGTTGACCGGCGCGCCCTCCGGCATCTGAGCCTCGAAGGCCCCCGCGATCAGGCGTGCTTCGGAAAGCAATCCGGCGGCGCGCTGAACGGCAAGGCTATCGCGGGCGGAATTGAGATAGAGGATCCCGGCCACAAGAATACAGAGCGCGATCAGATTGAAGGTAATGATCTTGCGAGTCAGCGGGGATTTGGACAGCGGAAGCAGGCGGCGACGTTCCCGCCTGCCGCGCATTTCCGTTTCCATACTGTCTTCCGGCGCGACCCAATCATCACCAAGAACAACGTCACCGTCGCGTCCCTGGGACATATCGCGCAGATCTATCCGTTCGGCCAAGGCCATCTCACCGGTTACTCTTCGTTGTACCTATAGCCAATGCCATAGAGCGTCTCAATCGCAGAAAATTCCGCGTCGACCATGCGCATCTTCTTGCGCAAGCGCTTGATGTGGCTGTCGATCGTGCGGTCATCGACATAGACCTGATCGTCATAGGCCACATCCATGAGCTGATCCCGGCTCTTGACGAAACCGGGGCGCTGCGCGAGCGCCTGAAGCAGGAGGAATTCCGTGACCGTCAGCGTCACATCCTGCCCTTTCCACGTCACAGCGTGGCGCAGCGGATCCATCGTCAGTTCGCCACGTTCCATCGTCTTGGTGTCTTCGGTATCGCCCACGATATTGCCGTCGACCGCATCCTGCCGACGCAGGAGCGCCCGGATGCGTTCCACGAGAAGGCGTTGCGAGAATGGTTTCTTGACGTAATCGTCGGCCCCCATGCGCAGGCCAAGAACCTCGTCAATCTCATCGTCCTTCGAGGTCAGGAAGATGACCGGCATGCTGGTCTTCTGGCGCAGGCGCTGCAACAGGTCCATGCCGTCCATACGGGGCATCTTGATGTCAAGAACCGCCATGTCCGGCAGTTTCTTGTTGAAGGCGTCAAGCGCCTGTTGCCCGTCATTATATGTTTCGACCTCGAACCCTTCCGCCTCGAGGGTCATGGCTACGGATGTCAGGATATTCCTGTCATCATCGACCAAAGCGATCTTCGACATTGGCTGAAATCCTTATTCTGCTCTGATTTTTATGCCTGATTTTTTCAGACAGTATGCGCTTTTCCTGCAATTCAGATCAATCCAAAAGTGCGAATCAGGCGCCGCACCGCATCAATTACAGCCGGAATTCTTTGACCAATGGCTAAAATGACTCACCTTCGTCGGCGAAAATCGACCAATGCGGCAGGTGGTGGCGCTAACGTGCAAGTGGTTGCGCTAACTGCGTTAAACCGACCTGTTCAACTATCAAATCGTCATGTTATGAGCGCCCATCTAGGGCTTGGACCGGCCGCGATGCGCCGGCGTTTGTGCCTTTGATGAATGACAACCGCCGCCTCTCAGGGGTCGGCTACAGGAGTTAGAACATGACATTTGGACGGGTGAACCCGCAATTCCGCCTCGAAGATCAAGGGATCGAAGGGCTGGGTAATGTCTTTTATAACCTCATGGAGCCCGCTCTGATCGAAGCGGCCCTGAAAAACGGCGAAGGCAGCCTCGGCAATGGCGGCGCCTTTCTCGTTTCGACCGGCAAGTTCACCGGCCGTTCCCCGAAGGACAAGCACGTCGTCAAAACCGATAGCGTGGCCGACACCATCTGGTGGGAGAACAACGCCGAGATGACGCCGGAAGGGTTCGACAACCTCTATGCCGACATGATCGCGCATATGAAGGACAAGGACTACCACGTGCAGGATCTCGTCGGCGGCGCCGACCCCAAGCACGCGATCAACGTGCGCATGGTGACCGAACTGGCATGGCACGGCCTTTTCATCCGCCACATGCTGCGCCGTCCCGACCGTGACGCGCTGAACGATTTCGTGGCGGATTTCACCGTCATCAACTGCCCCTCGTTCCAAGCCAACCCCGAGCGTCACAACTGCCGTTCGGAAACCGTGATCGCGCTCAACTTTGATCGTAAGATGATCCTGATCGGTGGCACAGAATACGCAGGCGAGAACAAGAAATCGGTCTTCACCCTGCTGAACTACCTGCTGCCCGAAAAAGGCATCATGCCGATGCACTGCTCGGCCAACCACGCCAAGGACAACCCTGTGGACGCGGCCGTGTTCTTCGGCCTCTCGGGCACCGGCAAAACCACCCTGTCCGCCGACCCGGATCGCGTTCTGATCGGCGACGACGAACATGGCTGGTCCGACAACGGCACCTTCAACTTCGAGGGCGGCTGCTACGCCAAGACCATCAACCTCAACCCCGAGGCCGAGCCGGAAATCTACGCCACCACCGGCAAGTTCGGCACCGTGATCGAGAACATGGTTTTTGATGAAGAGACCAAGGAACTCGATTTCGAGGATGACAGCCTGACCGCCAACATGCGCTGCGCCTACCCGCTGCATTACATCTCGAACGCTTCGGAAACCGCCGTCGGCGGCCACCCGAAGAATATCATCATGCTGACCTGTGATGCGTTCGGCGTTCTGCCTCCGATTGCCCGCCTCACCCCGGCGCAGGCGATGTATCACTTCCTCTCTGGCTTTACCTCCAAGGTCGCCGGAACCGAGCGCGGCGTGACCGAGCCCGAGCCCACCTTCTCGACCTGCTTCGGCGCGCCCTTCATGCCGCGTCGTCCCGAGGTCTATGGCAACCTGCTGCGCGAAAAGATCGCGACCCACGGCGCGACCTGCTGGCTCGTCAACACCGGTTGGACCGGTGGCGCCTACGGCACCGGTTCGCGTATGCCGATCCGCGCGACCCGCGCCCTGCTGACCGCCGCCCTCGACGGCAGCCTGAGCGAAGTGGAATTCCGCAAGGATCCAAACTTTGGCTTCGAAGTGCCGGTGGACGTGCCGGGCGTGGCCGAAGTGCTGCTCGACCCGCGCCGCACCTGGGATGACGGCGAAGCCTATGACCGTCAGGCCGCGAAACTGGTGCAGATGTTCTCGGACAACTTCGAGCAATACCTGCCCTATATCGACGCCGACGTGAAAGCCGCCGCCATCGGCTAAGTCCCTGGGACAGTGAACAAAATAAAGCCCCGGCCAATCGGTCGGGGCTTTTTCGTTTTGCATCGACTACATCAAACGCCGATCTGCGCCGCCTGATGCCGCCGCAAAAGCGCCGCGAGCGCGACCGACCCAACCTTGGCCCGCAGGCTGTCGGCGCGGCCATTGGCGATGATCGGGACACGCGCGCCAAGGATCACCCCCGCGGCCTCGGCCCCGGCAAGATGCACGAGCTGTTTGGCGATGACATTCCCCGCCTCAAGCCCCGGCGCCATGAGCACATCCGCCTGCCCCGCTACGCCCGGCTTGCCCGGAAACTGCGCCGCGATGCGGGCCGAGATCGCCGTATCAAACCCCATCGGACCGTCGAGTGTCCCGCCTGTGATCTGCCCCCGCTGCGCCATCTTGCAAAGCGCGGCGGCATCAATCGTGGCCGCAATATCCGGCGTGACCTCCTCCAGCGCCGACAAGAGCGCGACCTTCGGATTCGCCACACCAAGCGCATGAGCAAGCTCAATCGCGTTCTGAAGGATGTCCGCCTTGGTCTCGAGATCCGGCTTTGTATTGATAAGCCCGTCGGTGACGATCAACGGCTTGTCATAGCCCGGCACGTCCAGCGCGAAGGCATGGCTCATGACCCGCGCCGTCGCCAATGCCGGGCGCACGCCGCGTACTAGGGGCCGCAACCGCGCAGAGCCCTCGTCGAGCGCATCGACCTGCCCCGCGCCGACCATCTCAACCGCGCGGGCAATCGCCGCTTGCGCCGATCCGGCCTCGTGGACCATCACACCGGAAAGATCGACACCGATCTCTTCCGCCAGATCACGAATATCGCCCTCTGGCCCGATCAACACCGCCTCGCTCAACCCCATGCGTGCCGCTTCCATCGCGCCTTCCAACGCGCGCGGCGTCACCGGCATCACCGAGGCCACCCGGATCACCGGCGCGGCCTTGGCGGCCTGAAGCAGGGTCTCGTAGGCGCGGCCATGATGATGCAGGTGCACATCCGGCAGGTGCGCCCGCGGGCGGCGGATCTTGTGATCCGGCGCGATGACCTCGGCCTCGCCCTTGATGACCGCCTTGCCCGCGTCATTGAGGCATAGGCACTCAAGGATCACATGCCCCTTCTCTCCCTTCTCGCGCACCGTCACCCGCACGGTGATCCGATCCCCAAGCCCGACCGGACGGCGAAAGCTCAGAGACTGATTGAGGTAGATCGTCCCCGGCCCCGGCAGTTCCGTACCAAGCACTGCCGAAATAAGCGCCCCGCCCCACATGCCATGCGCGATGACCTTGTGGAAAACCTCGTCGCGCGCGAACTCCGCATCAAGATGCGCGGGGTTCACATCGCCCGACATGATGGCGAAAAGGTCGATATCCGCCGCGGTCAGGGTGCGCACCATCTCGGCGCTATCGCCCACCGCGATCTCGTCATAGGTGCGGTTCTCGATATATTGCATGGCCCGCCCCTCAGGACATCACGTGATAGCCGCCATCGACATACA
The DNA here is from genome assembly GCF_022814865.1 of Shimia aestuarii. Lineage (GTDB taxonomy): Bacteria > Pseudomonadota > Alphaproteobacteria > Rhodobacterales > Rhodobacteraceae > Shimia > Shimia aestuarii_A. The sequence goes on from NZ_JAKVRD010000001.1 coordinate 376,208, forward strand.
TGACGTTGCCCGTCATGGCCGAGGACTGCTCTGACAAGAGGCAGAGCGCCGCCTGCCCAACCTCACGGATCGTCACGAGACGGCGCAGCGGTGCACGGGTTTCGGCATTGTGGGTGAGGTCGTCGAAATGGTCGATCCCCGACGCCGCCCGCGTCATGAGCGGCCCCGGTGAGATGGCGTTGACCCGGATGCCCTCCGGCCCCAACTCCGCCGCCATGTAGCGCGTGAGGCTCTCAAGCGCGGCCTTCACTGGTCCCATGACGTTGTAATGATCGACAACCTTTTCGGCGCCATAATAGCTCACCGTGAGGAGGCTTCCCCCGTCGCGCATCAACGGCTCGGCAAGCCGCGCCATACGGGCGAAGGAATGCACCGAGATATCCATCGCAAGGGTGAACCCCTCGCGCGAACTATCCGTCACCCGCCCATGAAGGTCGTCCTTGGGACAAAACGCGATGGAGTGCAGCAGAAAGTCCAAGCCGCCCCATTCACGCGCGATCTTGTCGAACGCTGCCTCCATCTGTGCATCGTCCGTCACATCAAGCGGCAAGAGCATCTCTGCGCCGACCGCCTCGGCCACGGGCTCCACGAATCCCTTGGCCTTGTCCGACAGATAGCTAAGCGCGAGCGTCGCGCCTGCTTCCGAGAGCACCTCGGCACAGCCTGCGGCGATGGAATGGTGATTGGCAACGCCGACGATCAAGCCGCGTTTGCCTGCGAGAGGTCCGGTTTTCGGGGTCATGGCTTACTCCATCAGGATGTAGGTGCCGGGCGCATCGCAAAGCGCTTTGCCCATTTTCGGCGGCTTGACCGCATCGCCGGACCGGTCGTCCAGCCATTTGGTCCATGCAGGCCACCACGAGCCCTCCTCCCGATCCGCAACCTCCTGCCAGTGATCCGGCGAGAGATAGCGGTCCTTGTCGTTTGATGTGTGCACCATGTAGTGACGGCGCGGGTGGCCGGGTTCAGACACCACACCCGCGTTATGCCCGCCATTGGTCAGCACAAAGGTCACATCCGAGCGCGTCAGCGCCTCGATCTTGAACGCCGATTTCCACGGCGCAACATGGTCTGTTTCGGTCCCCACCGCAAAGATCGGCACCGTAATATCACCGGGGAACACCGGTTCGTCTCCGACCATGAACTTGCCATCGGCAAACTGGTTCTCAAGGAACAGCTTGCGCAGGTATTCCGAATGCATCCGGTAGGGCATCCGCGTCGTATCCGCGTTCCACGACATCAGGTCGTTATAGCGCGGCTTCTCTCCCATGAGGTATTCATGCTGGATGCGCGACCAAACAAGGTCGGCCGAGCGCAAAAGCTGAAACGCGCCCGACATTTGTGTCGCGTCGAGATAACCCTTCTTCCACATCATGTCCTCAAGGAAGGCGACCTGGCTCTCGTTGATGAAAAGCATCAACTCGCCCGCCTCGGTGAAATCGACCTGCGCCGCGAAAAGCGTCATCGACGCCAGCCGCTCATCCCCATCGCGCGCCATCGTTGCCGCCGCCACCGACAGGAGCGTGCCACCAAGGCAATAGCCCGCGCTATGGATTTTCTGCGCCCCGGTGATCTTTTCGATCTCATCAAGCGCCGCCATCGGCCCTTGAAGGCGGTAGTCGTCAAAGCCAAGCTCTGCGTCGTCGGCATCCGGGTTGCGCCATGAGATCATGAATACGGTATAGCCCTGCTCGGTCAGGTATTTGACCATCGAGTTATGCGCGCTGAGGTCGAGGATATAGTATTTCATGATCCACGCCGGCACGATCAGCACCGGCTCCGGGCGCACCTTGGCGGTCGCCGGTTCATACTGGATCAATTCGATGAGATGATTGCGATAGACGACCTTGCCGGGCGTCACGGCAAGCGTCTTGCCAACGGCATAGTCCGACTCCGCCCCGAACCGTTCATGCAGCATCGTGTGTTGCAGATCGTCGAGGTAATTGCGCATCCCCGCAACGATATTCGTGCCGTTGCTCTCGACCGTCTTCTCGATGATCTCGGGGTTGGTGACCGGGAAATTCGCAGGCGAAAGCGCGTCGAGCACTTGTCGTGCGGCGAATCTTACGGCCTTTTCATCCGCCTCGCTCACACCGCGCACATTGCTTGTCGCCTCTTCCCACCATTCCTGCGCCAGGAGAAAGGCCTCCTTATAGGCCGAGAAGGGTTTCGCCTCCCAATCGGGATGGCGGAACCTGCGATCCTTGCGTTGCTCTGCGGAACAGCGCCCCGTGCTGCCCCCCATGGCACAACGGGTCAGGTATTGCGCAAATTCGGTCTGTTTCTCAAAGGCGGAATACGCCAACTCGGCCTGCTTGCCGGGCGACGCCGCAAGGTGCAGCGCCCAATCCATGTAAACAAGCCCAAGCGCCGCCGGGGAAAGGCCGCCGGTCAACTCGCTGAACATCGCGTGCGTGGCGGTGTCCACAGTGCTTGCAACCTCGGCGACACTATCCTTGGCGCGGGGCTTTTCGGGTCTATCGGGGCGGTCGAAATGGGGGTGGCCTGTCATCTGTCGTTCCAATCCTGGTTTCAGCGACGCGACTCCCCCGATCTGCCCCTCCTGACAGACCCCGCATCTCGCAGCTACGCCGCCCAAAAGACGGCGACATTGACCTATCTCAAGCCTGCAACATACGGGCGGCGCTTGTCCGTAAATTTTTTCTGCGCGCGCGAAAAACGCCCAGAAACAAGGCAGCAGATGCCGGATTTATATGGCTCTTTTATGAATGCATATGCAGCATGCGTTTATGTCGCAGCAGCAATGGCCTCGATCTCGACCACGAATTCAGGCCGGGTAAAGCCGCTCACGATGACAAGCGTCGAGGCGGGCAAGACGGCAAGCCCCGCCGTGAACCGATCCCGCGCCGCCATGTAGCCCGCCATATGCGCGCGATCCGTCACATAGGCATTGAGACGCAGGATATCGCCGCGCCCAAGCCCTCCTTCGGCAAGGATCGCGTCGATATTGGCGAAACAGAGATCGGCCTGCGCCTCAGCCCCCTCCGGCACATGGCCCTCCGCATCGACCGCAAGCTGCCCGCTGGTCACGACAAGCCGCGTCGCCTCGGTCGCGATACCGTGGCTATAGGCGGCAAAGGGCTTGGCTATGCTGTCAGGGGTCAGGGCTTTCATGCGGCTCTCCTCTCGGGCAACGCTGCCCATCATGCCAGAGCCCTGCGCGCGCGAGAAGGCGAAATGCGACGCCAGAGAATTCCATTCACAGGAGCGCACGTGGGGCATAGTCTCTTCCTCATTCGAGCGATGCAAAACGAGCCCTTGCATCATATTCGTTTTTTTGCATATAAATGCGAAACCCGGTGTTCGAGGAGTTCTCCACCATGCGACAACCGATTCTTGGTCCGATGATTGGCCTCTGCCTCGTCCTGACCTCGTTTTCCCAAACCGCCGCCGCAGAAACCGCAAGGGCGGTGACGCTCACGGAGTGGAAGTCCGTCTTCGGACGCGTCGAAGCCCGCGATATGATCCCCGCGCGCTCGCGCATTGGCGGTGTCGTGGTCGAGATCACGGTCGAAGAAGGCGACAGTGTTGCCAAGGATGCGGTGATCGCCACGATCCGCGACGAAAAACTCGCCCTGCAACTCGACGCTGTGCAGGCCCAGATCGACGCCCTTGGCTCACAGCTCGACAATGCCCGCGCCGAACTCAAACGCGGCGAAGACCTCCTTGAACGCGGCGTGACCACGGCCCAGCGCCTCGACGCGCTCCGAACCCAAGTCGAGGTGCTCGAGAACCAGATCGACGCCACCCGCGCCGAAAAAAGCGTCGTCGAACAACAGGCCGCAGAGGGCGCGGTCCTAGCCCCACTGGCCGGCAAGGTGCTCGACGTGCCGCTCACCTCCGGCACCGTCATCATGCCCGGCGAGGTGGTGGCCCAGATCGGCGGTGGCGGCTTCTTCCTGCGCCTCGCCGTACCGGAACGCCACGCCGCCCACCTTGCGGAAGGGGCCGAGATCATGGTCGGCGAGAACGGGGCCGAGACCACGGGCCGCCTCGCCAAGGTTTATCCCAATATCGAAAACGGCCGCGTCATCGCCGATGTCGAAATCCCCAACCTCAATAGCGATTTCGTCAATGCCCGCGTCCTCGTCCGCCTCCCCATCGGCACACGCGAGGCCGTGGTGGTGCCCGAATCCGCGCTCACCACGCGCATGGGACTGGATTTCGTCACTGTCGCAGGGCCGGACGGCACCCCGGTGCGCCGCACGGTCGTGCCCGGCGCGCGTTCGATGCAGGACGGTGTGGCGGTCGTGGAAATCCTGAGCGGCCTGTCGGGCGGCGAAACGCTGGTGGACCCGACCGATGACTGACGACACCACGCCCCCCCAAGAGAAACGCGGCCCGCTCGGCATCGCCGGGGCGCTCACCCGCGCCTTCATCAAGTCGCCCCTGACACCGCTGATGATCCTCGCCGCGCTGGCCGTGGGCCTTGTCGCGCTCATAAGCCTACCGCGAGAGGAAGAGCCGCAAATCTCGGTCCCCCTCGTCGATATCCACATCCAAGCGCCGGGGCTTCGGGCCGAAGATGCGATCAAGCTTGTGACCGAACCGATGGAAACCATCGTCAAGGGCATCAACGAGGTCGAGCACGTCTATTCCTCGACCCGCGATGACTACGCGATGGTCACTGCGCGCTTTCTCGTCGGCACCTCCGCCGACGCCGCGATTCTGCGCGTGCATGAGAAAATCCGCGCCAACAAAGACCGCATCCCGGTTGGCATCGACGACCCCCTCATTGTCGGGCGTGGCATCGACGATGTGGCCATCGTCTCGCTGACCCTGACACCCGAAGACACGGGCGGCGACATGACCGCCAACGACCTTACCCGCATCGCCCGCGAGCTTCAGGTCGAGGTCGCCAAGATCGAAAACGTCGGCCTGACCTATATCGTTGGCGACAGCCCCGAGGCGATCCGCATCGCCCCCGATCCCGAACGCCTCGCCCTTTTCGGCATCACCCTGCAACAACTCGCCGGTAAGGTCGAAGGCGCCAACCGCGCCATGCCCGCGGGCCTTGTGCGTGATGGCGGCGACCAGATCGCGCTTGTCGCGGGCGAAACCCTCTCGGCCCCGTCCGAGATTGCCAATCTCCTGCTGACAGCGCGCGACGGTCGTCCCGTCTATGTGCGCGACGTGGCCGATGTCTCCTATATCCCCGACACCTCCCAAAGCATCGTCGCCAACCTCACCCGTGCGGGCGACACGACGACAGCAACCCCTGCCGTTACCCTCGCCATCGCCAAGCGCGCAGGCGCCAATGCCGTGGTCGTGGCCGAGGAAATCCTGCACCGCGTCCATAGCCTCGAACACAACCTGATCCCCGATAGCGTCCAGATCGACGTGACCCGCGACTACGGCGAGACCGCCAACGAGAAAGCCAACGAGCTTCTGTTCCACCTTGGCCTTGCGACGGTCTCTATCGTGGCGCTCGTTCTCTTTGCCATTGGCTGGCGCGAGAGCATCGTGGTCGCCGTGGTGATCCCGGTGACGATCCTGCTGACGCTCTTTGCGGCCTGGATCATGGGCTATACGCTCAACCGCGTCTCTCTCTTCGCGCTGATCTTTTCGATCGGCATCCTTGTCGATGACGCCATCGTGGTGATCGAAAACATCGCCCGCCACTGGGGCATGAAAGGCGAAGGCAGCCGCGCCGAAAAGGCGATCCGCGCTGTGGCCGAGGTCGGCAACCCGACCATCGTCGCAACGCTGACCGTGGTCGCCGCGCTTTTGCCGATGTTGTTCGTCTCGGGACTCATGGGGCCCTACATGTCGCCGATCCCGGCCAACGCCTCTGCCGCGATGATTTTCTCCTTCTTCGTCGCGGTCATCATCACGCCCTGGCTCATGCTCAAGATCGCGGGCAACGCGCCCCTGCATGACCATGGCGATGGGCATGGCGGTCGCCTCGGGCGCCTCTACCGCGTCGTCGCTGTGCCGCTCCTCAAGACCAAGGCGCGTAGCGGGCTCTTCATCCTCGCCGCCTTCATCCTGAGCTTCGGCTCCATGACGGCGTTCTATACCAAGGACGTGACGGTCAAACTCCTGCCCTTTGACAACAAGTCCGAGCTGGCCGTGGTCATTGACCTGCCCGAAGGCGCGGCGGTTGAAGACACCGACGCCGTGGCCCGCGCCGTCGCCTCCGAAGTGCTCAAGATGCCCGAGGTGATCTCGGCCCAGACCTATGCCGGCACCGCCGCACCGTTCAACTTCAACGGCCTCGTGCGCCACTACTACCTGCGCGAAGAGCCGCAGCTTGGCGACGTGCAGATCAACCTCGCCGCCAAACACGACCGCGACCGCACCAGCCACGAGATCGCGTTGGAGATTCGCGAGCGGATCATGGCGCTCGACGTGCCGCCCGGCACCTCTCTCAAGACGGTCGAGCCGCCCCCCGGCCCGCCGGTCATCGCCACGCTTCTGGCCGAGGTCTATGGCCCCGATGGCGAGACCCGCCGCGCCGCCGCCGCGAAAATTCGCGAAGCCTTCGAAAGCGTGCCCTTCGTGGTCGATGTCGACGACAGCTTCGGGGAACAGGCCCGCAAGCTGCGCGTCTCTCTCGACACCGACCAGATGGAATTCTTCGGCGTGCAGGAGGCGGATGTCTTCTCGACCATCGGAATCCTGAACGGCGGCGCGACCGTCGGCTATTCGCACCGCGAAGACGGCCGCCGCCCGATCCCCATCGTGGTCGAGCGCGACAAGGCCGACCGCGTGGTAGACGAGCGCTTCCTCTCGACCCCGATCCCCGCCAACGTCCTTCCCGGCGCGCGCGGCGTGGTCGAGCTTGGCGACGTGGTCCACATCGAAGAGGAAACCTCATCTTACCCGATCTTCCGGCACAATGGCCGCCCAGCCGAAATGGTCACCGCCGAGTTGGCCGGGGATTTCGAAGCACCGCTCTACGGGATGCTCGCCGTGGCAGAGGCGCTCGATGCGATGGACTGGCCCGAAGGCACCAAGCCCGTTATCGCCCTCAACGGCCAACCTGAGGATGAAACCCACGTCACCCTTCTGTGGGACGGCGAATGGGAGGTCACATGGGTCACCTTCCGCGACATGGGCGCGGCCTTTGCCGTCGCCCTTCTCGGCATCTACATCCTCGTCGTGGCGCAGTTCGGCTCGTTCCGCCTTCCGCTCGTGGTGCTGACGCCGGTGCCGCTGACCTTCCTCGGGATCATCGGCGGGCATTGGCTCTTTGGTGCGCCTTTCTCGGCGACCTCGATGATCGGCTTTATCGCGCTTGCGGGCATCATTGTGCGCAACTCGATCCTTCTCGTGGACTTTATCCGCCACGAAGGCCGCGACGAGACCCCGCTTGTGGAGACGCTCATCGCCGCCGGGTCGATCCGCTTCAAGCCGATCTTGCTCACAGCCATTGCCGCCATGATCGGCGCGGTGGTGATCCTCGCGGACCCGATCTTTCAGGGTCTCGCGATCTCGCTCTTGTTTGGCTTGCTAAGTTCGACGCTTCTCACCGTCTTGGTGATCCCGGCGATCTACCGCGTCTTCAAGACCTGACACCGCCGCACAACGGGACAGGGGGGCCAGTCCCCCCTGCCCTCGGCGCACCGCCTACGCGGGAGTAAGCGCAACCGGCACACCATTGAACGCGGCATTGCCGCTTAGGGGGTCGATCCGCGTATCATCCGTCAGATCGTTGATCGAGACCGAGCCGACGCCCGCTGCCTCGCGTATCTTGCCGTTCTTCTGGCCCCAGCCCTGCGGGATCGACACCACCCCCGGCGCCATCTCGTCGCTGATCTCGACCGGCATGGTGACGCTTCCAACCCGGCTCGCAACCCGCGCCTCGCCACCCTCTTCAAGGCCAATCCGCGCCGCATCTTCGGGATGCACCTGAACCGTCACCCGATTGCGCCCCTTCACCAGCCGCGCGCTATTCTGGGTCCAGCTATTGTGGTTGCGCACCAACCTCCGCCCGATCATCTGGAGCGGGAACTCCCGGTTCTCCTCCGGTGCAAAGGCCAAGAGCCGCGGCAGATCATCAAGATAGACCTGCGGCGCGAGGTGAAGCTTTCCGTCCGGCGTCTCAAGCCGCGCTTCAAGGTTCGGAACCAGCGGCCCAAGATCCAACGCCGTGCCGCTCTCGAGCATCGCCGTGAGGGTCACTTGATCGCCATGAAACCCGCGCGGCAAGAGCCCCTCAAGCATCTGGTGCGGCGAGGGCATCGGCGCATTGGTCCCGGCAATCCGCGCCGCCAGCGTCGCGATGATCTCCCATTCCTGCGGATTGCCATGCGGCGGTTCGAAAAGCGCCTCGGCAAACCCCGCCGTATTGCGCACGGCAAAGCTGTGGAACACCATGTCATACATGATTTCCTCAAGCGCGACTGTGCCGGGCAGGATCAGGTCCGCATGACGCGTGGTGTCGTTCACATGAATGTCGATCGACAGCATGAAATCGAGGGTCTCCATCGCCGCCTCGATCCGCCGCCCGTTCGGCGCGGTGAGGACTGGGTTGCCCGCAATGGTGACAAGCGCCTTGATCTGCCCGGCGCCGGGGGTCTCCATTTCCTCGGCCATGACCGAAACCGGGTATTCCCCGTTGTAGAGCGGCTGCCCAGACACGCGCGAGCGTCGCTCCGGGTAGCTGCGCACCTTGCCCTTGCGCGAGGTCATACCGACATAATCAAGCGCAGGCGTGGTGAACATCGCACCCCCCGGCGCATCGAAATTCCCGGTAAGAATGTTGAGCGCGTTATTGGCCCATTGGCACAAGCCGCCGAAACTCTGCGTCGAGGCCCCCATCCGCGCATAGCACACCGCCGAAGGCGCGCTCGCAAAGTCCCGCGCGAGACCCTTGATGACCTCCTCCGCGATTCCCGTGCGTTGCGCGGCCAGAGCCGCAGTGAAAGGCTGCACCGCGTCGCGTAGCGTTTCGATCCCCGTCACAGGCAGCGCCGCAGGCCGCTCGAGCCCTTGCGCAAACACCTCGTGGATCAAGGCGAGCAGAAGGAAAGCATCCGTCTCGGGGCGGATGAAATGATGTTCGCCCGCCTTGACCGCCGTTTCCGTGCGGCGCGGATCGATGACGACAACCCGTCCGCCCCGCGCCTTAATCTCATCCATGCGCTTGCCAAACCCCGGCGCCGTCATCATCGAGCCGTTCGACACGATCGGATTGCCACCAAGGATGAGCATGAACTCCGTTCGCTCCACATCCGGCACCGGGATCAGCATCGGATGCCCGAGCATGTGGATCGACGCGACATGATGCGGGATCTGATCCGCCGTGGCCGAAGAATAACGGTTCCCTGTTCCCAACGCCCGCACAAGGCCGGGGATATTCATCAGGTTGGCGAACTTATGCGCATTGGGATTGCCGAGATAGACGCCAACCCCGTCTTTGCCATGCGCTTCCTGAACCATACGCAACCGTTCTGCGGCATAATCGAACGCCTCTTCCCAGCCGATCTCGACAAACACGCCATCCACCTTCTTCAACGGTTTCGTGACCCGGTCGGGATCTGTGCGAAAGTCTTGAAGCGCGACCGCCTTGGGACAGATATGGCCCCGCGACAGGGGATCCTCCGGGTCCGGTTTGATCGACAGGACGTTTTCCCCGTCATGCTGAATCACAAGGCCGCACATGGCCTCGCAGATATTGCACCCCCGGCGATGCTCCTGAACCTCTCCCATGGTCGTCTCCCCCTTAGATTCCGGCCTCCCGCAAGAGCCAATCCGCGTGACAGGCGCTATCGCCCAGATACTCGATGCTGGCCCGCGCCTTCTTCATGAATAACCCGATGTCGAGCGCGTCGGTCATGCCGATCCCGCCATGCATCTGCACCGCTTCGCGCACGGCAAGCGAGGCGGTCTTATTCGCCTTCGCCTTGGCCACCCGCGACAGGGTCTCAGCCTCGTCGCTGCCCTCATCAATCGCCGTAAGCGCCGCAGCAACGGCGGCTTCGGTCGTCTGAATGCGCGTGTAGAGATCGGCGGCGCGATGCTGCAACGCCTGAAAACTCGCGATGGTGATGCCGAACTGCTTGCGCTCCTTGAGATAGGCCACCGTGCGCTCCGAGGCTTCCTTGGCGACGCCACAGAGTTCCGCAGCCGCAACCGCCCGCCCTGTGCGCAGCGCCGATGCCATCGCCGCCTCAGCGCCCTCGCCGCTGGCAATCCGCGCCGCACCGTCAAGCTGCACGCCCTCGAACATGAGATCGGCGGCATTGCGGCTATCGACCGTGGCAAAGGCCCGCGTCGTCACGCCGTCCTGCGATGGATCGACAAGGAAAAGCCCAAGCCCCTCCTCCGTCATCGCCGGCACGATGACACGATCCGCGCCCACCGCGTCCGATACGAACCGCTTTGCCCCACTAAGGACAAACCCGTTCCCCGACGCCTCGGCCCGCGTGGTGATCGGCCCGGCCTCATGCTTGCCATGTTCATCCGCCGCAAAGGCCACGACCGCCTCGCCCGAGGCGATCTTCGCGGCCCAATCGCCCTCGCCCGCCGCACAGAGCGCCGCCGCCGAGAGGACACCGGACGACAGGAACGGCGACGCGGTCAGCCGTCGGCCCATTTCCTCGGCCACAAGCCCCGCCGCCATCGCGCCCATATCGACGCCCCCGGCTTCTTCACCCACAAGCATCCCGAACCAACCCATCCCGGCCATCTCGCCCATGAGGCCCTTGTCATATCCAAGCGCTGCGCCTTCATCGCGCAACGCGCGCAGGGCCGATACCGGGGCTTTCTCCTCGAGGAACCCCGCCGCCATATCGCGGACCATGGTCTGTTCTTCTGTCAAAAGCTGCATCGTGCTTACCCCAGTTCCAGAACCGCTTTGGAGAGGATCGACAGCATCACTTCGGACGTGCCCCCCTCGATCGAATTCGCCTTGGACCGAAGCCAGAGCGAGGCCTTCTCATTGCTTTCCGCATCCGCGAAATCCCATTCGAGCGCATCGAACCCGCCAGATTCCATATTGATCTCTTGGCGCAGCTTGTTGAGCTCGGTGCCGGTATATTTGAGCGTTGCGGATTCAACCCCGATCTGGTTGCCGGCCCGCGACCACGCCTTGGCGCGCTCCAACTCGACCTTGAAGGCCATCTCGTCGACAAGGAACTCTCCGATCTTCGCCCGTAGCAACGGATCGGCCAGCCGCCCCTCGCCATCAAGCCCCACTGCCGCACGCGCCGCATCGACAACGCTCTCCGACCGGAACAACGCCGAGTCGGTCGAGCCGATCATCTCACGCTCATGGGTCAGGAGGTATTTCGCAATGGTCCAGCCCTTGCCGCGCTCTCCGACGATCTGCTCTTTCGGGACTTTCACACCGTCAAAGAACGTCTCGCAGAAGGGCGACGCGCCCGAGATCAACTTGATCGGTTTCGTGGAAACCCCTTCGCTCTCCATATCGAACAAAAGGAAGGAAATGCCCTTATGCTTGGGCGCGTCCGGCTCAGTGCGCACGAGACAGAAAATCCAATCCGCCTTGTCGGCATATGAGGTCCAGATTTTCTGACCCGTCACCTCAAAATACGCACCCGTATCGACGCCCTTGGTCTGCACACCAGCAAGGTCCGATCCCGCGCCGGGTTCGGAATAGCCCTGACACCAGCGGATTTCGCCGCGCGCGATCTGTGGCAGGTAGTGGCGCTTTTGCTCTTCCGATCCGAACTGAAGCAATGCCGGGCCAAGCATCCAGATGCCAAAGCTCTGCAACGGGGGGCGCGCGTTGATCCGGCGCATCTCCTCACGCAGAACCCGGTCCTCATCCCCCGAGAGGCCACCGCCGCCATAGGCTTCGGGCCATGTCGGCACCGTCCAGCCGCGCGCCGCCATCCGCTCAAGCCAGATACGCTGTGCATCGCTCTGAAAAACCCAGTTGCGCCCGCCCCAGCAAACATCCGCCTCGCTCATCGGCTGGCGCATTTCCTGCGGGCAATTCTCCTCCAGCCACGCCCGTGTAGAGGCGCGAAATTCTTGCAAATCGCTCATGATGTCACCTGATAGAAAGTCAAAGGGCGCCCGCACCGGCAGGCGCCCTTCCAATGGTCCTTACTTCGCTTCGTGGACCTTTTTCCAAGCACCGTTCTCGACGATGTTGACATAGACCGAGTCCGCGCCTTGGTGGTCGTCGGGGCCGTAGGTCATGTAGTTGCCCACAAGCTCGTCTTCGAACTCAAGCGTCTCCATCGCGGCGATAAAGCTCTCCTGCGTGAGGTCCGGGCCAGCCGCCTCGAGCGCCTTCACGGTCAGGTCTGCCGCCGCATAGCCGAGCATCGAGAAGCCAACCGGATCTTCGCCGGTCGCGGCTTTGTATTCCTCGATAAAGGCTTTCGGGGCCGGCTCATCCGCGCGCGCCCAAAGATCCTGCCAGCTTGCCGCCGCATAGAACCCTTCGGTCACGCCGCCGGGCACCTTGGCCACAACGGTGAGGAAGCTCGCCGAAGTGCCGAGGAATTTCATGTCCGAAAGGCCCATCTTCTTGGCGGTGCCAACGATGGTGATCGCCTGACGCACACCCACGGCCATCGACACGACATCACAACCCGCGTCTTTGAGCTTGGAAAGCGAGCCAACGAAATCGGTCTCGTCCGGCTTGTGCGTGGTCTCTGCGGCAAAGGTCACACCCGCCGCTTCTGCACCGGCCTTGGTCCCGGCAAGGATTTCCTCGCCAAAGTCGGTCGGCAGGTACATCGAACAGATCTCTTCCGCGCCGAACTCATTGGCAAGATACTGCACGCCGACAATCGCCTGATCGTAGTAGGACGAGAAGGACGTAAACTTGTTCTTCATCGGATCCTGAAGCATCTGACGCGCTGCCGAGAGCGGGCCGATGTTCGGAATGCCCTTCGGATCGAGAAGCTTGAACCCGGCAAGGTTCATCGGCGTCCCGAGGCTGAGCAGCATCGCAAAGACCTTGTCGCGGTTCAGAAGCTTGTTATAGCCCTGCATCGCGCGCGGCATCTGGTACCCGTTGTCCTCCACAACGAACCGGATCTTGCGGCCATGAACGCCACCCGCGGCGTTGATCTTGTCGAAATAGACATTCGCGCCCTTCACGGCGGGCACGCCCACCGCGGCGAAGATCCCTGAAAGGTCATTCACCGAGCCGATGACGATCTCGTCATCCGTAACGCCTTGGGCTTGCGCCGAGGCCATGGTCGCGGCGGCGGTCAGACCCGCAGCGAGCGACAGTTTCTTTACCAAATTTTTCATGGTTCTCCTCCCGTTGGTAAATAGTAGTTCGCGTGTCGTCCTAGTACATCTCCTCGATCAGATGAGCGTGCGCCTTCTCAACGTAGCTGCGCTTGAGCTTCATCGTCGCGGTGAGCTCTTCATCTTCCGCCGTCAACAGAACGTCGATGAGACGGAAGTCCTTGATCTGCTCGACGCGGGCAAACTCCTTGTTCACCGCATCGACCTCTCCCTTGATAAGGTCCTTGACCTCCTTCGCCGCACAGAGCGACGCGAAATTCGAGAACGGCACCTTATTGTCCTGAGCGTATTTCTCGACGTTCTCCTGATCAATCATAATGAGCGCCGTGAGGTATTTTCTCCGATCCCCGATGATGACCGCATCCGAGATATAATGCGAGAACTTCAACCGGCTCTCGATCTCCGCCGGGGTGATGTTCTTGCCGCCCGCGGTGATGATGATGTCCTTGAGGCGGCCGGTGATGGTCACGTATCCATCCTCGTCCATCCGTCCGACATCGCCCGTGCGCAGCCAACCATCGGCGGTAAAGGTCTCCGCCGTCTTCTCGTTGTTGCGCCAATAGCCCTGGAAGTTGTTGAGACCCTTAGTCTGAATCTCACCATCCTCGGCGATCCGCACCTGATAGCCCGGTACAGGTGTGCCGATGGTGCCGATCCGGTTGTCGCCGCGCGTGTTGATCGTGGCAAGGCCCGAGGTCTCGGTCATGCCATAGCCCTCGACAAGCGGCACACCGATCGCCCAGAACCACTTGAGCAGTTCCGGTGAGATTGGCGCCGCACCCGTGCCACCCCGGCGCATCCGGTCAAGCCCAAGCATCCGCCGCAGATTGCGCAGCACAAGCCGATCCCAGATCTTGAACTGTGCCGTGACCATCGCGGGGGCGGGTTTGTTGTCGACAAGGTATTCCGCCCGTTTCATCCCGGCCTTGATCGCCTGATGATAGGCCCAGCGCCCAAGCGGCGTTGCCTCCTGCGCAAGGATAAGCACCTGCGAATAGATCTTTTCCCAGACGCGCGGCACCGCCGTGAACGTGTTGGGGGACACTTCTTGCAGGTTGTTAAAGACGGTCTCCGGGCTTTCCGCGAAGTTGACGACCGCCTTACCCGCCAGCGGGAAATAGATCGACACATCCCGCTCAAGGATATGGCAGAGCGGCAGGAAACAAAGCTGGCTATCGGTCTCGAGGCACTGCAACCGCCGCGCCCCGGCTTCGATGGCGGCGACGATATTCTCATTCGAGATCATCGCGCCCTTGGGCATGCCCGTCGTCCCCGAAGTATAGACGAGGATCGCCGTATCCTGCGGCTCGGCCTTTTCGATCTCGGCCTCAAACACACCCGGCTCTTCCGCCGCCGCCTTGCGCCCGATCTCATATAGATCGTCGATCATCATACAGCGATGATGCTCAAGATCATGCAGCCCCTCGTCCTCGAGAATGATGACATTGAGAAGCCCCGGCACCTCGTCTTCGATCTGAAGATACTTGTCGAGTTGCTCTTCGTCCTCGACGATCAGGAACCGGCTGTCGCTGTTGTTGACGAGGTAGGACAGCTGTTTCGCGGAATCCGTTGTATAGATCCCCGACGCGACACCGCCGACCGCTTGGATGCCCATGTCGAAATAGGCCCATTCCTTGCGATCCTCCGACAGGATCGACACCGCCTCGCCGCGCTTGAGACCAAGCTTGCGCAGCGCCATGCCGATCCACATCGCGTGGTTCCAATAGTCGGTCCACGTAAAAGGTTTCCAGATCCCGAGATCCTTCTCTCGATGCGCCGTGCGATCCTTGAGTGTCTCACAGCGATACCGGAAGAGCTGCGGGATGGTGATGCAGCCATCGACATGCACCGGACGTTGCCCCGCTTCGGCGTTGAACCGGACCCCGTTGATGATGGTCTGTTCGATATTCGTGCTCGTATCCAACATGCTTACCTCCACGTCTTTCTGCGCTTCCAACGGCGCTGTTCGCGCGGGCCTTCTTCCTGAACACCAAGATAGAAGTTCTGGATGTCCTCGGACTTGAGCAGTTCTTCTGCCGTGCCGTCCATCACGATCCGGCCAACCTCCATCACATAGCCATCATGCGCGAGGTTGAGCGCCGCACTGGCGTTCTGCTCGACAAGCATCATGGTCATATGCCGCTCTTCATTGAGCCGCTTCAGGATCTCGAAAATCTCCTGCACAAGTAGCGGCGACAGGCCAAGCGACGGCTCATCGAGAAGCATCACCTTCGGCCGCCCCATGAGGCCGCGCCCGATGGCAAGCATCTGTTGCTGGCCGCCTGAAAGCGTCCCGGCCTCCTGATTGCGGCGTTCTTTGAGGATCGGGAAATAGCTAAAGACCATTTCGCGGTCTTCCTCGATCCCGGCCTTGTCATGGCGCGTATAAGCACCAAGGCTCAGGTTTTCATCCACGGTCAAAAGAGGAAAAACCTCGCGCCCTTCCGGCACATGCACGACCCCATCATGGACGATCTTGTGCGGCTCCTGGCCCTGAATTTCGCGGCCTTCGAAAATGACTTTCCCCTTCTCGGGGTCCATCACGCCAGAAACCGTTTTCATCAACGTGGTCTTGCCCGCGCCATTCGCCCCGAGGATCGACACAATGCGCCCCGGATGCACGTCAAGCGACACACCCCGAATGGCCATGATCGGTCCGTAAAAGCTCTCGACGTTGCGGATTTTTAGGATCGGTTCGCTCATGACGCTTTCCCCAGATATGCTTCGATCACGGCCGGGTCGGATTGGACTTCCGACGGCGTGCCAAGCGCAAGCCGCGCTCCATCCGCCATGGCAAGCACGCGGTCCGACACCCCGGACACCAGCCCCATGTCATGTTCCACCATCAGAACGGTGATCCCCATCTGCCGACGAATTTCGTCAATCCACCAGCGCATGTCCGTCGTCTCCTCGACCGACAGGCCCGAGGCCGGTTCGTCGAGCAAGAGAAGCTTCGGATCGGTCGCCAGCGCACGCGCCACCTCGACCACCTTGCGCACACCATAGGGCAGGCCCGCGATCCGCTTTTCGCGGTAGGCCTGAAGGTCAAGAAAGTCGATGACCTCTTCGACGAAATGGCGGTTCTGCAATTCCTGCTTGCGCACCGACGGCGTAAAGAACAACTCGGTAAGGAAGTTGCTACCGCGGTGGCGATGCCGTCCAACGAGCAGGTTCTCCAGTACCGTCGCATGTTCGAACAGTTCGATATTCTGAAACGTCCGCGCCACGCCAAAGTTCGCCACGCTCGAGGCCTTTTCCTTGAGCAGGTCGTGGCCATCGAAACGGATCTTTCCATTCACCGGCGTATAGAACCGCGAGATCAGGTTGAAGACCGTCGATTTCCCCGCCCCGTTCGGCCCGACGATGGCAAAGACCTCGCCTTGCTCGACCGAGAAGCTCAGGTTGTCGACCGCTGTGAGACCGCCGAATTTCAGCGTCACGTTTTCCAGTTCAAGAAGGCTCATCTCAGACGCTCCGTCTTCAGGTAGGATTTCTGGCGCTTGAACATGTCCTTGCGGTAGAACGGAAACAGCTCAAACCACGTCCGGATCTTGAGCCAGCGCCCGTAGATGCCCATCGGCTCGAACAGGATGAACACGATCAGGATCACGCCAAAGATGCCGAACTCGAGGCCGGGGATGGCGACATTGCTGCCCCCGAAAAGCGCCCCGACCCATTCCTTGGAGATCGACAGGAACTGCGGCAGGAAGCCGATGACAATGGCACCAAAGAACGCGCCATGGATCGACCCAAGCCCGCCAATCACGATCATCATCAAGAGTTGGATCGAAATGACGACGCTAAAGGTCTCGTTGTTGAACGCCCCGGCGAAAAGCCCCATGAGCGCCCCGGCCAGCCCGGTGATCGCACAAGAGACCCCGAAGGAAATCGCCTTGCTCCGCGACACGTCGATGCCCATCGCCTGCGCCGACACTTCCGAGTCGCGCACCGCGATAAAGCTCCGCCCCAAGGGTGCGCGCAGCAGATTGATATATCCAAGCGTGACAAGGATCGTGACCCCAAGCGTCAGGTAATAGAACGCGGTCGGCGTGCCCCAACGGTCGATCATGAACCCAAAGACATTGACCGGCGGCGCAAACTTGCCGCCAACGCCACCTGTCCAGTGATCGGTCAGAACGATGATGTCATCGACAAGGATCGACATCGCCAGCGTCGCAATCGCAAGGTAGATCCCGTGCAGCCGGAGCGCCGGGATGGCGACGATCATGCCAACGATCCCGGTGATGATCCCGGCCAGCGGAAAGGCGAGCATGAACGGCACGCCGGCTTCCATGAGGATGATATTGGCATAACACCCCATCGCAAGGAACGCCGCATGGCCAAGGCTCGCCTGCCCGGTGTGCCCGGTCAGAACCATGAGGCCAAGACCCGCCAGCGCCCAGATCAGCACGTTGGTCAACTCCCCAAGGAAGAACACATCGATCAGGAACGGCGCCGCCACGGCAAGCGCGATCAGGATAAGATAGAGCGAGAGCTGATAGCCGTCTTTCCACGGGCGCAGGTCTTGCATGTAGTCGGTTTTGAAAATGATCCGCATCGCTTTACACCTTCTTCACGCGCACTTGGCTAAACAGGCCGTGGGGACGGAAGATCAGCACCGCCAGCAGAAGCGCATAGGGCGCGATCTGGCTATAGCCCGCCGCGATGTAGCGCGCCGCGAACGGTTCGATCACACCGACGATAAGCCCGCCTGCAAGGGCGCCCGGAAGGCTCCCGAACCCGCCGATGACGGCGGCGGCAAAGGCCTTGATCCCAAGAAGCCCGGTATTCGGGTCCACCGCGCCTTTCGCGGCAAAGAGAATACCCGCGATACAGGCGACACCGCCCGCAAGCGCCCAGATAAAGCCCTGCACCCGCTTGACCGGCACCCCCATGTAATAGGCGGCAAGCTGGTTCTGCGACGCGCCCTGCATCGCAAGGCCAAGCTTGGTGCGGTTGAAGAACTCATAGAGACCCCAGGTCAGCAGGATCGTCACCACGATGACCGCCACGTCCTCCATCCCAAGGACCAACCCGCCAAAGGCGACCTCCTTGCCCGCGAACGGGTTCTGAAGCGATTGCGGCTCATGGCCCCAGATGACGCCGGCCACGAACCGGATCACAAAGCCAAGCGCGATGGTCAGGATGACGACCGCCGTCTGGCTCTCGCCGAACATGAGCCGGATAACAAAGCGATCAAGCAGGTAGCCGAGGATCGCCATGATGACGATCGAGATCGGCACCGCGACCCAGAAGGGCAATCCCATATATCCCGCGTTGGTCAGGCCAATGGTCACAAAGGCCCCGAGCATCATGAAATCGCCCTGGGCGAAGTTCACAGACTCGGTCGCCTTGTAGATCAGAACGAAGCCAAGAGCGATCAGGCCATAGACACAGCCATTCGCCAGCCCGCTAATCAAGAGCTGTAGAGTATCCAATTTTTTCCTCCCTGCGCCGGGTTCTCCCGGCTGCAAATCATGTTGGCCGACCCCTCCCCGAGTCGGTGCCTTCATGGGTTATGGTGAGATCATCACCTTTCCGTCCGTATTTTTCAAAGCTTCTGCGAGTTGTGACACTACGTCACGAAGCCCAAGGCGGCTTGAAACGTCGGTATGCCAACGCCCATCGACAAACCGCGCCTGCACCTCGCCGATCACCCGCATCTGATCTTGCGGCGGGGTCGAGCGCATCCACGAGGTAAGCCAGAAACCCTCGATCCGCTTGCCCATGAAGATGAGTTGCCCCATCTGCGTGAGCTTGGGCAGTTCCGCATCGAGCTTGCCATAGCTGATCCAACGCGCGCCATTCGGCATCGCGACAAAGATCTGCTCCGAAAGCTGATCCGACACCGCATCAAGGAACACCCGCGGCTTGAGCGCCTTGCTTGCCGCTGCGAATTTCTTGGCGACCTCCGGATCGGTGGTCACGAAAACCTCTTCCGCACCCTTGTCTTTCAGGATCGCCACCGCCTCTTCACGGCGCACAAAGGCAATCGGCTTAAGCCCCAAATCCCAACCAAGCGAGACCATCAGCTTGCCAAGTTGGCTCGACGCCGCCGAAACGACAAAGCTCTCGCCCGCCTGTTTCGCGATATCGACCATCGCCATCGCCGTCATCGGATTGACGATCTGCGCCGCGCCGTCCTCGTCGCGCAAATCCGGGCGTAGCGGCACACAGTTGATCGCATCCGTGAGCGCGTAGTCCGCCCAGGCCCCCGAGCCGCCCATTGCCACGACGAACGCAACGCGTTGACCGACAAGGCCCTCTGCGCCTTCGCCTGCTGCCACGACATCGCCGCAGCCTTCAAATCCCGCCGGAGCGCCCTTCACGCGGGGCTGGCCGTATTCGCCTTTGATGAAATGCAAATCCGACGGGTTCACCGAGGACATACGCACACGTATGGCCACTTGCCCCTTGCCCGGTGTCGGCACCGGGATCTCCGCCAGTTCGAGATACTTGGACGCATCGTCGATCTGCGGCCCCTCGGACGTGCCGGAATAGCCATCACCGGTTTGCAGGACGGCGGTCATGGTCTTTGGCAAGTCAGACATGGGCGGGTTCTTTCAATCTGTGCAGGGCCTTGGTTTTCTCTGGCGTCCAGTCAACGCCAAGTCCTTGCATGGCAAATAGGGTGATTTCATCGGCGATCCGGGAGTATTTTTCCGGGCCGTCGCCGTCGCGGTAGACGTACCAGAAGACAGGCCCGTTCACCGCGGCAAAGAAGCTGCGCGATACCACAGGCAGGTCTCCGACCCGAAGCGCGCCGTCCTCATCGGCAAGCCGCAGAACCTCGAGATACCGCGCCTCGAACGCATCGCGTTGTTCAAGGTGGCGCTTCATCGCCTTGCGTTGAAACTCTGTCGTTGCGCCATAGCGGCGCTGGCGCAGCCCGTCGAGCAGCACCTGCATATAGGCGCTGTGCTCCATCATCGCATAGGTCTGACCATGCGCCATGAGCGCAAGCCGCTCGACCGCGCTGGCCTTGGCTTCATAGCCGGGTCGGATGGCTTCAAAGGAATGTTCCATCCCCCGGTCGCGCACCGCATTGAACAGGTCCATCTTCGAGGGGAAATAGTGATAGATACGCCCCTTGGTCGACCCAAGGTAGCGCGCCACCGCGTCAATGGATGTAGAGGCAAACCCCTGCTGGCAGAAACACTCTGCCGCCGCCGTGAGAATCTCCTCATAGCGGTCAGGTTTCTTGCCCTGATCGGCGACCGACACCACTGCACTCCTCCCGTCGCAGTCGTTGACGTTGGATCAAGGCAAACATACTACCGGGTATGCTGTCAAATGCGCACAACTTCATGACGCGACGTCATTCGCTTGCTGCACCTGCAGAAAACACCGCGACTCAGGCGCGGATTTCCTTCTCTAAGTCACTGTCTTGCAATAGATATTCAAGAAAGGTGCGCGCCGCACCGGTCAATCGCTTTTCTTTGCGATGCGCGACGTACCAACGCCGGTGCAATGGGAAACCGTCCACATCGAGCACCGCGATCTCCCCCGATGCCAACTCGAGCCGCATCGCATGCATCGACAGAAAGGCGATTCCCAGTCCGGAAATCACCCCCTGTTTGATCGCCTCGCTGTCGTCGAACTCCATATGTGTCCCAAGGCTGAGACCCTCTGCCTGAAAGGTCCGCTCGACCGCCTTGCGCGTCCCCGATCCGCGTTCCCGGCGGATGACATTCTCTTCCGCGATCCGGCGCAGCGGGATGCCCCGCTCCCCGACAAGCGGATGATGCGGCCAGGCGACGGGCACGATGATGTTCTCGCGGAATGGTTCGGCGATGACGGCGTGCTCTTCCGGCGGCTGCCCCATAATATAAAGATCGTCGCGATTGCCCTCCATACGCTCAAGTATGGTTTCGCGGTTGGTGATCTGAAGCCTTGGCTCGACTTTGGGGTAGGCGCGTTTGAAGCGGCCAAGAAGCTGCGGCAGAAAATAGCGCGCCGTCGACACCACGGCGACCGACACCGGCCCCGCCACTTCGCTCTGCATATCCGAAAGCGCCGCCTCCATATCCGCAAGCCGCGCCAACACGTCGCGCGCCGTCGCCGCGACCTCCTCGCCGGCATGAGTCAGGTGCAATGCCTTTCCGACCTGTTCGGTCAACGCCATGCCGACCTTCTCTTCAAGCGCCTTGACCTGCATCGACACCGTCGGCTGGGTGAGGTGAACCTCCTCCGCCGCCCGCGTGATCGACCCGCGCCGCGCCACCGCCTCGAACAGGCGCAATTGCTGAACCGTGGGGGGAATGATCCTATCCATAGAATTTACTCTATGCATTATATCAAAACAATCTAGTGTTATTTATTTTGGCACCTCCCTAAGACTCGATCCCGAAGCGCGACCATTGGGAGGAGCCTGAGATGCCCAAAGACCAAGTGAAGACGTACAACGCCGGTGTGAAAGACTACCGCGAAACCTATTGGATGCCGGAGTATACCCCGCTCGCCACCGACTTCCTCGCCTGTTTCAAGGTGATTCCGCAGGACGGTGTGCCGCGCGAGGAAGCTGCCGCCGCTGTGGCCGCCGAAAGCTCGACCGGCACTTGGACGACGGTTTGGACCGACCTGCTGACCGATCTCGACTACTACAAGGGCCGCGCCTACGCGATCGAGGACGTGCCCGGCAATGACGAAGCTTTCTACGCCTTCATCGCCTATCCCATCGACCTTTTCGAAGAAGGTTCCGTCGTCAACATCCTGACATCGCTCGTCGGCAACGTCTTTGGCTTCAAGGCGGTGCGCGCCCTGCGCCTCGAGGACGTGCGCGTGCCCATCGCCTATGTCAAAACCTGTGGCGGTCCCCCGAACGGCATCCAGGTTGAGCGCGACAAGCTCAACAAGTATGGCCGCCCGATGCTCGGCTGCACGATCAAGCCGAAACTCGGCCTGTCGGCCAAGAACTATGGCCGCGCCGTCTACGAGGTGCTGCGCGGTGGTCTCGACTTTGCCAAGGACGACGAGAACGTCAACTCGCAGCCCTTCATGCGCTGGCGTGACCGCTATGACTACGTGATGGAAGCGATCCAGAAGGCCGAGGCCGAAACCGGCGAGAAGAAAGGCTCTTACCTGAACGTCACCGCGCCGACCCCGGAAGAGATGTACAAACGCGCCGAATACGCCAAGGAGCTTGGCGCGCCGATCATCATGCATGACTACCTGACCGCGGGCTTCACCGCCAACACCGGGCTGGCCAACTGGTGCCGCGAAAATGGCATGCTGCTGCACATCCACCGCGCCATGCACGCCGTGATCGACCGCAACCCCAACCACGGGATTCACTTCCGCGTGCTGACCAAGATGCTGCGCCTCTCGGGTGGCGATCACCTGCACTCCGGCACCGTTGTGGGCAAGCTCGAAGGCGACCGCGAGGCGACGCTGGGCTGGATCGACACGATGCGCGACAGCTTCGTCAAGGAAGACCGCTCGCGCGGGATCATGTTCGATCAGGACTGGGGCTCCATGCCGGGCGTTTTCCCGGTCGCCTCGGGCGGCATCCATGTCTGGCACATGCCCGCCCTCGTCTCGATCTTCGGCGACGACTCGGTGCTGCAATTCGGCGGTGGCACGCTCGGCCACCCGTGGGGCAACGCAGCCGGGGCAGCGGCCAACCGCGTCGCGCTCGAGGCCTGTGTGCAGGCCCGCAACGAGGGCCGCGAACTCGAGAAGGAAGGCAAGGACATCCTGACCACCGCCGCCAAATCCTCGCCCGAACTCGCGACCGCGATGGAAACCTGGAAAGAGATCAAGTTCGAGTTCGACACCGTCGACAAGCTCGACGTGCAGCACCGCTGATCTGATCCGAGACAAGAAAGGAATATCCCATGTCTGACATGCAGGACTACAACTCGTCGCTTTCCGACGTCACAAGCCGCAAGTTCGAAACCTTCTCCTACCTGCCGGAGATGACCACCGAACAGACTCGCAAACAGGTCGAATACATCGTCTCCAAGGGCTGGAACCCGGCCATTGAGCACACTGAACCAGAGAACGCCGCGGGAAGCTACTGGTACATGTGGAAGCTGCCGATGTTCGGCGAGACGGATGTCGATCGCATCCTCGGCGAGGCCGACGCCTGCCACAAGGCCCACCCCAACAACCACGTGCGCCTTGTCGGGTATGACAACTACACCCAATCCAAGGGTGCCGAGATGGTCATCTATCGCGGCAAGCCCGTCTGATAGGACCATTGCCGCCGCGGCCTGCCTCCATTCGGGCCGCGGCATCTTTCTCACGCCACGCCCAGACCGGGAGATCCCCATGACCGCGCATGACATCAATCAGTTCAAAGTCGCCACGGAACCCTTCTACCGCGTGAGCACCGGCGAAGACGCGCTCTATGAGGCCGCCTATGCCCGCCGTATGCCTGTCATGCTCAAGGGGCCAACGGGCTGCGGCAAATCCCGTTTCGTGGAATACATGGCCTGGAAACTTGGCCGCCCCCTCATCACCGTCGCCTGCAACGAGGACATGACCGCCTCCGACCTCGTGGGCCGCTTCCTTCTCGATAAGGACGGCACCAAATGGCAGGACGGCCCGCTGACGACCGCCGCCCGCATCGGTGCAATCTGCTACCTCGATGAGATCGTCGAAGCGCGCCAGGATACGACCGTCGTCATCCATCCGCTGACAGATCACCGCCGCCAACTTCCCCTTGATAAAAAGGGCGAAATCATCGACGCCCACCCCGATTTTCAACTCGTGATCTCTTACAACCCCGGCTACCAGTCGTTGATGAAAGACCTCAAACAGTCGACCAAGCAACGTTTCGCCGCGCTCGATTTCGACTACCCGGAGGCCGGGATCGAGGCCGAGATCGTCGCCCGTGAAACCGGTGTCGATCCCGAGACGGCGGACAAGCTGGTGCAGGTCGCGCACCGCACCCGCAACCTCAAAGGCCACGGCCTTGACGAGGGCATCTCGACCCGCCTTCTCGTCTATGCAGGTCAGATGATCGCCGAAGGCGTCGATCCGACCGCCGCCTGTCTGATGACCCTCGTGACGCCGCTCACGGATGACCCCGACATGCGGCAAACGCTTCAGGCCGCCGTGGAAACCTTCTTCGTCTAACCACGGAGACAGGACCAATGACCGTCACCCTCGAAGACTACCGCGACTGTTTCGCCAAGGCGCCGCCCGAAATCTTCGACACGCTCGAAGCGACGTTTCACGACGCCGCCCGCGTTATGTCTCCGCAAGGCTTGGCCGACTACATGAAAGGGGCCAAGGGCCTGTGCAAACTCGGTCGCGGCCATGATCTCGTACTGGCCTGGCTCGAGAACATGCCCGCCGTCGTCAAAGAGTGCGGCGAGGACGTGATCCGCGATTGCCTCGGCGCGGCGATGAAACTCTCCTCCATGACCTCCGGCGAGGTCATCGCGCTCCTCTTCGCGTCGCTGCCAACCGCCGCCCGCCGCCTTGGCGACGCCGACCTCCTACGCGGCTACCTGAACCTCATCCATCAACTTTCCGCCAAATCCGCCCGTGGCCTGCGCCCCATGCTTGGCGTGATCGACGAATTGCTTTCTAAGCTGACACTCTCCGGCCTGCGCCGCTGGGCCAACTACGGCGCCGACGCCTACCGTCGCGACCTGCCCCGGCTGGCCGACTACTTCGCCCTCAAAAGCCCCGATTCCCGCAAAGTGCTGCAACAGGAACGCCGGGGCACGCTCTTCATCGACACCCAACGCAAACTGAACTTCTACCTCCGCGCGCTTTGGGGCCGGGATTTCTTCCTCCGCCCGACAGCGGCCGATCATGAAGGCTTCCGCCCCTATATCGACGCGCATGTCATGCACCTGCCCGACGCCGTGGACGACATGGATGGGCTGACCGGTGTCGAGCTCTACCGCGCCATGGCCGCGCATCAGGCGGCGCATCTCCACTACACCACCACGCCGCTCTCTGCCGAACAGCTTTCGCAGGCGCAGATGGTCTTTATCGGACTCATCGAGGACGCCCGCATCGAATACCTCGCCGGGCGCGATTTTCCCGGCCTTGCCAAGCTCTGGGGCCGCCTCCTTGCGCGCGACCACACCGACGCCCCCGAACACCCGACCGTGCAGGCGCTCGAACGCTTCGCCCGCCGTCTCAACGATCCGACCCATGCCACAGACGACACCGATCTCGACGCGCTGGCCGACCGCTTTCATGCCGTGATCGATAGCCGCGCCCACGACAACAAGCTTTCTTGGGACATCGGCATGGAACTGTTCCATGTCTTCGCCGCCCGGCGCGATGTCCCTTCGCTGCGCATCCTGCAATCGCTGCGCATTCCCTATCGCGACGACAACCGCCTGATCTGGGACTACGAAGAGATCGACTGGAACACCGCAGGCAGCCACACCCCCGCCGCACAACGCCAGACCCGCAAATACGTCTCGGTTATGGAAATGGCGCACGAGGTCGATGCCGAACTCGCCGGGGACGACGCGCAGGAAATCTGGGTCTGCAAAGATGAATTCCGCCCCTACGAAGACGCAGGCGAGGCCACCACCTCCTTCAACGAGATGTGGGGCAAGGAACCGATCTCTCCCCCCTACCATTACCACGAATGGGACCATCAGGTGCAGCTCTTCCGCCCCGACTGGGCCACGGTCTATGAACGCCGCGCGACCAAGGGTGACCCGACCACAGTCGATGATATCCTCCTGACCCACAAACCCATCGCAAGCCGCATCCGCCAGATCATCGACATGCTCTCCCCCGCCGGGGTCCAACGCGTGCGCGGTATGGAGGATGGTGACGAGATCGACATCAACGCCGCCGTCGACGCCATGATCGCCATCCGCATGGGCGCCCAGCCCGACACCCGCATCACCATGCGCAACGTCATCAATTCCCGCGATCTTGCGGTGACCGTTCTGCTCGACCTCTCGGAAAGCACCAACGACACGATGGACGGCTCCGACAAAACAGTGCTCGACCTGACGCGCGAAGCGGCGGCGCTGGTCGCGCTCGCCATCGAGGGCATCGGCGATCCCTTCGCCGTGCATGGCTTTGCCTCTGATGGTCGCCACGACGTGCAGTACTACAAGTTCAAGGATTTCGCCCAATCCTTCGACGCCGAGGCCAAGGCCCGGCTCGATGGAATGAAAGGCGGGCTTTCAACCCGCATGGGCGCCGCCCTGCGCCATGCCGGGGCGGGCCTCCTGAAACAGCCCGAACGCCGCAAGCTCATCCTCTTGGTGACCGACGGCGCCCCCGCCGACATCGACGAACGCGATCCGCAACAACTGCGCCATGATACGCGCAAGGCGGTCGAGGAACTCGCCGCCAAAGGGGTGCAGAGCTACTGCCTGACGCTCGACCCACACGCCGACACCTACGTCAAACGCATCTTTGGCGAAAACAACTATACGATCGTCGATCACGTCGCGCGCCTGCCCGAAAAGCTCCCGACCCTCTTTGCCACCCTGACACGCTAGGACACGCCATGCTCAAACCGAAAACCTATGTTGGCCTCGACAACGATCTCAACGGCGGCATGACCGATACAGGCAAGATCATCCGAGACGCCCGCGCCTTCGGCCTCATCCCCGAAAACGAAACCTGCGCGGGCTGGCTCCCGCATCAGATCGAAGCCATCTGGGAGCGCGCCAATGCCGAGTGGGAAAAATACGGCTTTCGCGTCTCCGCCATGCCGGAAAATCTGCGCACCAAATACATGCGCATCCAATCACAAGCCATGGCCCAAGCCCGCACCGCCGGTTGGACCGGTGCACAAGAACTCGACGACGACTGAGCGGACCTGAACAAGTCTGCACAGGTCTTGTGCAAGGGGGGGCCTTTTGCGCACACTCGCACAGCTCTAGTTTGATCGCATCAACAACAGATGCGATCGGACCAAACCCATGTCCCTCATGCCCACCTTCTTTATCTCGCACGGCGGCGGCCCATGGCCGTGGCTTCCGGCCTGGCGGTCGGAATTCGCGCCCCTCGAGGACTCGCTGCGCGCCATGCCCGGCCAACTCCCGGAAAAACCCAAGGCCGTGCTTTCGATCTCCGGTCATTGGGAGGCCGACGCCTTTACCGTCATGTCCGCCGCCAAACCGCCGATGGAATACGACTATCACGGCTTCCCGCCCGAAACCTACGAGATCACCTACCCCGCTCCCGGCGCGCCCGACATTGCCGCCAAGACGGCGGAATTGATCTCTGCCGCCGGCCTCCCCGCGCGCCTCGACGATACACAAGGCTTTGACCACGGCACCTTTGTGCCGCTCCATGTCATGTATCCGGACGCAGATGTGCCGCTGTTTCAGGTCTCGCTGCAATCGGGCTATGACCCGGCGGCGCATGTGGCGCTTGGCCGTGCCCTCGCGCCTTTGCGTGAACAGGGCGTGCTCATCATCGGCTCGGGGCTAAGCTATCATAACCTGCGCTTGATGAACCTGACGGCACGTGTGCCTTCCGAAGCCTTCGACGCATGGCTGACCGAGACCCTCGCCCTCGACCCAGAGGCCCGTACCAAGGCGCTTCTCGATTGGGAAAGCGCGCCCCACGCCCGAACCTGCCACGAAAAAGAGGATCACTTCGCGCCGATCTTCGCCGCCCTCGGCGCGGCCGAAGCGGGCAAGGCAACGCGCATCTACCACCAAGAGAATATCTTTGGCGGCGTCACCGCCTCGGGCTATCGCTTCGATTGAACAAGAAAGGGTAGGGCCGCTTGGCCCTACTCGCCGTGCCGCAACAGGCGCTGTTTCTGACGGCCCCAGTCGCGTTTCGCCTCGGTGGCGCGCTTGTCGTGGTTCTTCTTACCCTTGGCGATGCCGATCTTAAGCTTCACCAGACCCTTGTGATTGAAATACATGACCAGCGGCACAAGGGTCATCCCCTTGCGCTGGGTCTCGGTCCACAGGTTGCCAAGTTCCTTGCGACTCACCAGAAGCTTGCGGCGCTGCCGCTCCTGATGGCTGAACATCGCGCGGTCATATGGCGCGATATAGGAATTCACGAGCCAGAGCTCCCCATCCTCGACCGCCGCATAGCTCTCGGCGATATTGGCGCTGTTCTCGCGCAGGGATTTCACCTCGGACCCCGAGAGTACGATGCCGCACTCGATATCGTCCTCGATCGCATAATCGAAGCGGGCGCGCCGGTTCTCGGCGATGACCTTGTAATTCGGGTCAGAGTTCTTTGCAGGTTTCTTGGCCATGATCGGGCCTGATTATCGCGCCTTGGGCCCCGAGTCCATCGCTTGGGTTTCTCTCAGGCCCAAACCGGAATCTTCAAGAAATTCCGGGCCGATTTCTTCAAAAGAAGTCGCGCCACCGCACGCCCCCTTTACCCCGGCCCTGCGCCCCGGCGCACAGCTGCAATACCGACGTGATACCGACGCGATACCGACATTGGTTTTCCGCCCCCGCAGACCGTTTGGATTTGTCACGCACCAGACCGGCGAGTCCTCGCTTTGGACATATCTCTCGCAGAACTCTGGACCTATTGATTCCCGCAGTTTTCATATGAGGATGAACCAAACCCCGCCGGACCCGTCCGGCTTGTTTTCATTGATCCACCAGTTCGGCAAGAAGCGAGGTGCCCCATGGATGGCAAACTGAACAGCAATGATCTCGAACGTGTCGTCTCCGCCGACAAGGCCCATGTCTGGCACCACCTGATCCAGCACAAACCCTTTGAGACCAATGATCCCAGGATCATCATCGAAGGCAAGGGGATGCGCGTTTGGGATCAGAACGGCAAGGAGTATATCGACGCCGTCTCTGGCGCGGTCTGGACCGTCAACGTCGGCTATGGCCGTGAAAGCATCGCCAAGGCGGTTCAGGATCAGCTGATGAAGATGTGCTATTTCGCGCAGGCCGCGGGCTCGATCCCCGGCGCGCTCTTTGCCGAGAAACTGATCGAGAAGATGCCCGGCATGAGCCGCGTTTACTATACGAATTCCGGCTCCGAGGCGAACGAGAAAGCCTTCAAGATGGTGCGCCAAATCGCGCATAAAAAATATGGTGGCAAGAAGACCAAAATCCTCTTCCGCGACCGCGATTACCACGGCGGCACCCTCGCCACCATGTCCGCCGGCGGCCAAGACGAACGCGTCCTGCAATACGGCCCTCTGGCCCCTGGTTTCGTGCGTGTGCCGCATTGCATGGAGTACCGCAAGCACGAGCTTGGCCTCGAGCATTTGTCGGGCCGCGACTTCGGCATTGCTGCGGCGAACCTCATCGAAGAGGTGATCCTGCGCGAAGGCCCCGAGACCGTTGGCGCGCTTTGCCTCGAACCTGTCACCGCCGGTGGCGGCGTCATCACGCCCCCCGAAGGCTATTGGGAGCGGGTGCAGGAGATCTGCACCAAGTATGACATCCTCCTTCATATCGATGAGGTGGTCTGCGGCATCGGGCGTACCGGGACCGAATGGTTCGGCTACCAACACTTTGGAGTCAAACCGGATTTCGTGACCATGGCCAAGGGCGTCGCCTCGGGCTATGCGGCGATTGCCTGTATGGTCACGACGGAAGAAGTCTTCGAGATGTTCAAGTCGGACCCCACTGACAAGCTCGACCATTTCCGCGATATTTCGACCTTCGGTGGCTGCGCGAGCGGCCCAGCAGCGGCGCTTGAAAACATGCGCATCATCGAGGATGAAGGCCTTCTTGAGAACTGCACCGAGATGGGCCATCGCCTGACCGCGAACCTCACCGCCCTGATGGACAAACATGCCGTGATCGGGGACGTGCGCGGGCTCGGTCTTTTCCAAGGCGTCGAATTGGTCAAGGACCGCGAGACCAAGGAGCCGGTTTCTGAAGCCGAGGTTGCAGCGGTGGTGGCCGAATGTGGCGCGCTTGGCGTCATCATCGGCGCGCTGAACCGCTCGGTCCCCGAGCGCAACAACGTGCTGTGCTTCTCGCCCGCCCTGATCGCGACCCCGGCGGATATCGACGCCATCACCGATGCGGTGGACAAAGCCCTCGCAAAGGTCTTCGGCTAGAGCTACACCCCCCAGACGACAGGGCCGGGGCACGTCCCCGGCCTTTTTCTTGAAAGGACACACCATGTGGCCCACGCCCGTCACGCTTGAAGGACAACACGTGACCCTCGCGCCGCTCTCGTCTGCCCACGCAGCCGACCTTGCCGAAGCCGCCGCCGACGGTGACCTGCATCGGCTCTGGTATACCAAAGTGCCACCGCCCGAGGGCATCCCGGCCGAGATCGACCGCCGCCTCGCCGCGCAAGAGGCCGGAACCCTGCTGCCCTTTGCCGTGCTGCTGCCGGATGGCAAGGCCGTCGGCATGACGACCTAAATGAACATCGACGCCGCCAATCGCCGGGTGGAAATCGGCTCGACTTGGTATCGTCAATCGGTGCAACGCGGCCCCCTCAATAGCGAGGCCAAGCTCCTCTTGCTCGGACACGCCTTCGACGCGCTCGACTGTATTGCCGTCGAATTCCGCACCCATTTCATGAACCAACAATCCCGCCGCGCCATCGAACGGCTTGGCGCAAAGCTCGACGGGATTCTGCGCAATCATATGGTCATGGACAACGGCACCCTGCGTGACACGGCCGTCTATTCGATCTTGCCGCATGAATGGCCAGCAGTGCGCGCAAATCTGGAACACAAACTGGCGCGCTAGGGGGCGCGCCAATCATACCAGATTGCACCCGGGATAAGTCCAGCCTATCTTCGCCCGCATGGCCATTCCCGTCGATACGTTCTTTCTCGCACCGCACTCACAAGGCACGCTCCAGGCCCAGATCCAGGAGATGATCGCCGAGGCGATCCTCTCGGGACGCTTGCGCAAAGGCGAGCGCCTGCCCTCAACCCGCAAACTCGCGACCCATCTCGGGGTGAGCCGGATCACGGTCACGCTTGCCTATACCGAACTGCTCTCCAACGACTACCTGACTTCGCAAGGGCGCTCGGGCTATTTCGTCTCGCAAAATGCCCCGGTGCCGCCGGTCTATACACCGACGCCGCGCGGCGAGGATCTTGTCGATTGGAACCGCATCACCGGACGGCGCTTTACCGAGGGCGACACCCCCGAAAAGCCGCATGATTGGGCAAGCTTCCGCTATCCTTTCATCTATGGCCAGACCGACCCAACCCTGTTCGACCACGCCAATTGGCGACACTGCGCCCTACGTGCGCTCGGACAAAAGGACTTCACTGCCCTGACCACGGACTACTACGACAGGGACGATCCCCGCCTTGTCGAATTCATCGCCCGCAACACCCTGCCCCGACGCGGGATCAAGGCCCATCCAGACGAAATTCTGATCACCCTCGGTGCGCAAAACGCGCTCTGGCTCGCAACACAAGTTCTCCTGACCCAGCGTCGCACGGCCACCATCGAAAACCCCTGCTATCCCGCGCTGCGCGATATCCTGACCCAATCGCGCTGCCATGTGGTGCCGGTCGATGTAGATCGCGATGGCCTGCCGCCCG
This sequence comes from Shimia aestuarii, assembly GCF_022814865.1. GTDB lineage: Bacteria > Pseudomonadota > Alphaproteobacteria > Rhodobacterales > Rhodobacteraceae > Shimia > Shimia aestuarii_A. The sequence goes on from NZ_JAKVRD010000001.1 coordinate 407,829, forward strand.
GCGCAATCCCGGATCAGACCGATGTGATCTTCACCACCCCGAGCCACCAATGCCCGACAAGTGCCACGATGCCCATGGCACGGCGTCAGGAACTTCTGCAGAAAGCCCGCGAGATTGACGCAGTGATCGTCGAGGACGACTATGAATTCGAGATGTCCTTCCTCAACACGCCCTCACCCGCGCTCAAATCGCTTGATGGCGACGGCCGCGTGATCCATGTCGGCAGCTTTTCCAAATCGCTCTTCCCGGGGCTGCGCCTTGGCTATCTCGTGGGCTCCGCCCCGTTCATTCGCGAGGCCCGGGCCTTGCGGGCCAGCGTCCTGCGCCACCCACCCGGCCATATCCAGCGCACCACTGCCTATTTCCTCTCCCTCGGTCATTACAACGCGCTGATCCGGCGCATTCGCAACGTCCTGCGCGACCGGCGCGCCGTCATGCAAGAGGCCATCGAAGCCAACGGCCTGACCATCGCGGGCAAGGGGGTGCATGGCGGATCCTCTTTCTGGATGCAGGTGCCCGATGGCATCGACACCGACAACCTCGCAAAGGCGCTTGCCGAGAAGGATGTGCTGATCGAACCCGGCCACTCCTTCTTTCGCCGGGATCAACGCGAGACACGGTTCTACCGGCTCGCCTATTCCTCGATTCCTTCGGAACGCATCCCCGAAGGTGTGGCGCGCATCGCCGAAACCATCGCCGAACTTTGATCTGGTCTCACGCGGGGGGCAGAACTGGCCCTATTCGCCTTCTTGGGCAGACCGTAGGTATTTGCCAACAGATCAACAAGCCACCCCCCGCGACAGGACACCTCTGAGATGAAGATGACGACCGAAGAAGCTTTTGTGAAGACGTTGCAGATGCATGGAATTGAGCATGCGTTTGGGATTATCGGGTCGGCGTTCATGCCGATTTCGGATTTGTTTCCGCG
>NZ_JAKVRD010000002.1 GCF_022814865.1 Shimia aestuarii
TCGGCCACCAGGCGATCTTCGTCTGGACGACCAATCGGCACTCTGCGCTGCGTGGAGCGGTGCTGTCTCAGAACGCGGCAAGCGCGGCGCTCTGAGATATTCAGCTCAGCACGAACACGATCAATACAGGCGCGACGACGAGCGGGGCTTAGAAGTTTCCCTTGGTAGCCTCAGCCAAGATCAACTTGTCCAGCGTCAGATCAGATACGGCCTTCCTCAGCCGTTCGTTCTCTTTCTGGAGGCGTTTCAGTTCTTTCAGTTGCTCAGTGCCCATTCCGCCGTACTTTTTCTTCCAGCGGTAGTAGGTCTGTTCAGTCACACCGATCTGACGGATCGCGTCCAGACGCGGCATTCCTTGCCCCGTCAGAACCTCAACCTGCCTTAACTTCGTGACAATCTCTTCCGGCTTCGGTCGCTTGTTGGCCATGTGTTTCCTCCGTTTTCCTAAACATAGCGGAGGACCACTTCAGTGGGGGAGGATCACAATCGTACACCCACTTGCTGACCTTGACGGCAAACTCTGGCGAAAGCCATTGCGCTAAGTGAACAGCAACTTGGGGGTGAACCCATGTTCCCTGAATTCGCGGGTCACCGCCCTTCACTGACTTGACTAGTTCCGATGTCGGAATTCCGACATCGGCTTCCAGTGCGTTCAGGAACGCTTGCGTTTGACCGTTCTCGTTATAGTGACCCCATCGCTTTCCAGCGATACGGCACATTGCTGTTGCATTGATGTAGCCATCCGTCGCGCGTTGCTGCACTGGGGAGCCTTGCACTTCATGCTCGATTAGTTTCATTGCATACTGCATCGATTAGCCCTCCTAGGGCCAAATTGACGCTGCGATGCGGCTTGACTACCCTTGATTCTAAGGGATAGACAGAGCTTGTGAGTGGAGGCCGCGTTGCAGCGCGGATTTCAATTGATAGCCGGGAAGCGATCACCACAAAGGCTTCCCGGCCACTCACATGCCACAAAATATTGTATTCAAGCATACAGGTCGAGTCATTTTGTTCGGCCCGATTAGTCGATTATCTATATGCGCGTCCAACATTACGCAGCCCGCTGCCAATACCCTTTCCAGTTACGGCTAACCCGTGCGCCCATGGCATTGCTAACCAGACGGTGAGCGAGTTCGCCATTGTCCGAGCGCAATCTCTTCATCAGTAGCGGCCATAACGGTCTCCAACTCATCGTCGGTCATTTCTGTAAGCGGTTTGTTGGCAATCTTCGTGGCGTAGACACGACGTAGGAACTCTGCCTCGGTTTCGTCGTCGCGGATCTCTAGCAGTCCAGCGTTGATGCCCGGGATTCTCGCAAACTCGATGCGCGGCTCACCATCTGGCTTGCCATCCTTCGCTCCGAACACGCGATGAAGAACAATGGGCAAATCCATATCGTTCGGTTGGCTCCGCTCAAGTTTTGCAACGCGGTTCTTAAGATGCATGTTGTAGCTCCAGAATTGATTTGCACATAGAGCCGACTGGCCCGGACCGTCCGGCAAATTCAGTAATCAGTTCAACCAATCGGTCATTGATCCGACCGTCTAGGAAAAGCGCCAGCACCAGCATAGGCGACGGGTTCACTAGCAAATCATCCAAAGAGGTGCCCCGCACTCGTTCGGCCATACCTGATAAAAGGACATGCAGTTCCTTCTTGGCATCGCCTTGAGATGTTGAGACTTCCAGTGCTTTCTTCTCCAATGTTTCTAAACGGTTCTTCAGTTTCATTTCTGCTCCTCCAGTGCGGCAATCCGCTGTTCCAGTTCTGAGGTTTCAAGAGTGCGTCTGTATTGCTCTACAAGTGCCATGACGGCCGCGCCTTCCATTGGTGTTATCTCGCCATCGGAAACCGCCTGTAGGACCGCCTGAGAGGCCTCTACAGCGTCGTTGGCGCTTTTCATGGGTGGTAGATCAAACTGGACGGGTGAGTCCTTTCTTGGCGGTGCTATTCGCTCCATGCAAAGGCGCAATGCTGCGGTGTCTCCCTCAAGGGCCAGATCAACGGCTTTCTGGGTCAAAGCACCCGTCTGGCTACCAAGAAGATCCTCCACCGCCCTCGTGACCTTGTGGCGGGTGCCTTTGGGTTTGCCGGGATTGCCGGGAGCGAACTTACCCCGTTCGTCGGTGTACGAATTGCCAACGCTTTTTCGTGTCATAACTGCTTACCTTTCTTCACTAGCTGCCGTACTCGCACCGCCAACGAGATACGGAATGAAGTATGGGATGGAGCGTGCCTCAGCCTTGGGCGAAACCCCTGTCTGCAGAAGCGCTCGGAATAGGTCGGGATCGGTTACGGCATCCGCCAACATTTGAGACGCCTTGTCAGTCGCAAGGTGGTTCAGAAGATCCTTGGCGCGGTTGCTGGCCATTGCAGCGGTTTGGATCGAGCCGCCAGAACCTCCCCCAAGCTCGGCACCTTTGTTTGCGGCTCCGATGCGCACAACCATTTCAATCAGGCGATTTGCCTTGCCTGCTGACAGACTCGGGCCGATGTCTGCGGCGTTCGTTGTCTGCGCTTTGGTCAGCTCTTTGGCGATCAGGTGAAGTCGGGAGATTTCCGCCTCACTAAATACCTGCTTCAAGGCTGTCTTCATTCGCCCATCGGATAGCGCCCTATTCAGAGCGTTCGCGTCCAGTGTCGTATTGGCTCCGCTTGTGCGAAGAGATGTGCCAATCAAATGATCTGAAAGAGCAGCTTTAACGCCGTCCAAAGCCTGCCCAGAGGAGTCGCGGCGGGCCGCGTTGGCAATGGTTCGTGCCGCTTTTGCCGGGTTCTTTGCGTCGAGGATCGACTTAACCGCTTTGTCTGTTGGGGCATCAATAAACCTCGCAACTGCGCTACGCCGTGCATCCTCGAGAGCGGCAATCCGGCGGCTGATCCGGCCTGCAATCTGTTCAGCAGTTTCATGTTGCCTGACGGCGGCTTCGATTTCACCCTTCAACTCGGGATAACGGGTCAAAAGTTCCCGGTTCTTCGCCATGAAAGAACGCGCGCCTTTAAGGGATACTTCCCCTGACCCGCTCGAAACCGCACTTCGATTGAACAAGTCAGCAATGTAATCCTGAATGCGCTTGGAAGCCAAATCGCCCGCCGCCTCTTCAATCTGTCGAGACGCGACCGCAGCTTCAACGCCGCCGCGCCCGACCGTTCGCTTGAGCGCTAATTCGGGATCAATGGCCATATCTCCATCAACCGTTCGCTTGAGAATTCGGCCAACAGCGCCCTGATCGAATGTTTCATGTAGCGCGGAAGAAAAGGCGCGGGCTGCATTGATTTTGCGACCTACCTCCGTTGTCGCTGCCTTTGCGCCCAAGTCCTCTAGAACCGCATCCGCGACCTCATTGGCGATCCGGGCCATATTCTTGTTCTGATCTGTGCCCGCCATTGCCGAGCGCGCAACGCGGCGCAGCTCAGAATAGAGGCCATGCATTTCTCTGACCGTCGCCCCATCCCCGTAGACATCGGCGTTGTCCAACAGATCACGAACTGCGCGAGGAATGTCATTGCGCTGAGCATAGGGTGTCTTGTCAACGAGACTTTGGGCCTTGGCCTTTGCGGCAATGGTGCCAATCGGTTCCTCAGAAGGAATCGCATCCCAGAATGCTTTCTCTCGCTTGAGTGCGTCGTCCAGTTTGGTGCGGATACGATTATAAACCGTCAAGCTGTTCTGGCTTTCATCCTGTTGACCAGAGAGGCCCCTCAGACGCTTCTCAGAGCTAGCGACGATGTCGTCGGCTTGCTGCCGCAATTGCGCGGTGAAAGCGCGCCTGCGACCTTCAAACCAAGCCTGCGCCTTCTGGACATCGCCTCCCATGCTGGAGAGTTCCCCCTTGGCAGTCTTTGCGCTCTGCAATGCACGGCCAGCTAGTTCTTCCCGAAGTTTCGGGTCTTGCGAAGCTGCCAGCTTTTCGAGTGCCAGCATGTTCGGATCATCGGTTTGTTGCGCCGGAGTGAGGCCAAGGGGGTTATCCTTGTTGATCCGGGTTGCCAGTTCGTCGGCTCGGTCCCGGCCTCCTGCGAGGTCTTGGACGCGCTTTGCCGCAACAGCCTTGGCACCCTTCTTCGTGTAGGGAGCGGCCTCGGCTGCTATCCGGCGGCTGACTGCGGCAATGGGGCTTGCCTTTACCACCCCCTTTGCGGCCATACCTGCGGCGGGAATGGACATCGGTGCGGCAATGGCTGCTGTGTCCTGCACCCACTCCGGGGCACCCGCTTCCTCCGCCAGAGCTTCGGCACTTCGGCTCATCCCACCCGCCATGACATCGGCAGAGCTTCCCATAAGGGTTGCAAGCGAGCGGTAGGCATCATCAGCAAACTGCCCCAATGCACCGCCGCCCTTGCTCAAGACCTGCAAACCCTTGGTGACGGGGATCAATGCCGCTGCTGCCTCACCCGAGCCACGCATGAAGTTCTCTGCAAGCCCCTCGGGGGTGTCCTCGGCAACCTCGATGCCCCCGGCCTCCATCAGCGATGTGATGCCCGCCTTTGCAGATCCCGTGCCCTCTGGAAATGGGTTGAGTGCATGTGGCTCGTCAAATGGGTTTAGAAGGTCGACCAATCCACCAACGCCGTTCGCAATGCCTGCGTTCATCTGAGATGTCAGGCGATGCTCCGGTGCATTTTCAAGTACAAGAGAGCCTGCGATTTCTTCGACAGTGCGCTCTTGCTCCTCGGGCGAAAGGCTCAGGAAGTCATCCGATACCTTAACCTTGTGCCCTTCGATGTTCAGGGTTGTCATTGCTCGATACTCCATTTGATGCCGGTCGCGGTCTGTTTCCTGCTTTGATCTCCACCAAGCTTGGCAAGCGCCCGGTCGGTGCGACCGAGTGCGGCCTGCAGCCCTTCAATTTGAGCTTCCAGTTCCACCCGTGCATTTGGAGACATCTTGCGACGGGAGCGGCGCTCTAGATCCGCCAATTCCTCCGAGAAGCTTGCGCTGAGGGCTTCAAGCTTGCGCTTGGCGGTGTCGACGCCTTGCAATGTCCCTGCTGATGGGGCGAGTTCATCGATGCGCTTCAATAGCCAGGACGGCGGCTGGCGTTTGTAGCCGTTCGCGATGTCAGACAGAAGTTGCTCGTGCAGAACTGCAAACTCGCTTTGTGCAGTGGCCTCGACATCAAACGGGACATCCAAGCCTGCGGAGTCGGCCACGGCGTTTACACCGCGCTTAATTAAACCCTCTACACCAAAGGCACCGGCGATATCCGGATTCGGCGCGCCTACGTCCTGGAACTGGCTCACCTCAGGTGAAGGCGCAGGTGAAGGATTCGGTTCTTCAATCCCAGCTACACCCTGCCACTGTCCGCCTGTGGTCACATCCAGCAAAGACGTCTCCCCGGTAATTGGGTCGCGATGAACCTTGATAAGGCCATCCGCCATCTTCGTCGCGGTGGGGCGATCCACTTGGAACTCCTGCATGAAGCGCGTGATCTTCGCTTCCGCTGCCGATTGTTTTGGTCCGTCTTGGCGCTTCAAGACTTCAGCAACGCTGAGGAAACGGTTCGCAATGGCGTCTCTATTCTCAAACTGGCCGACAAGATCACTTGCACCACGGCTCGAAACAAGAGCGTCCCATTGCTCCGGGGTTTGGGCTGCAAGACCCATCGCCACGGCTTGCTCAATGCGCTTTGCTTCTTGCACCCTCTTGGCAGCAGACATTTGTGCTGCGTGAGCTTCAACCTGTCTCTGCTCGGCTCGCGAAAGACGGGCCATGTTTTCGGCAGCATGATCCATGGTCTGACGGTTGGCTTGCGCGGTCTGCGCCGCCATCGGATCAAATTGCGCCAAAGCGTTGAGGGAATTCTGATCACCAGAGGCAATCCCCGCACCATGCTCACGGTAGATGTTTGAGAGCGCGTTCTGACGCCCCAAGGTAAAGCCCTTTTGCATCTGGCCCATGATATCGGGTTGATGCCCCATCATCGGAATTTGCGAGTTCATTTTCATTGGAGTTTCTCCGTTGCTCGATGTGTTGGAGTTTTCATTGACTGTGGTTCTTCGGCGCTTGTGGTGGGCAAGACGCCATTCAGAAGTCTGAGGAGTTCAGGCGGTAGCGGTTGAGGGTTGGCGATGATCTCTGCGAACTCTTCTTCCGAGCAGGTGCCGTAGCCCTGCGCTTCCAGCCACGCTATGACCTCAGGATTAGGCTTGCTCATTTCTGCCTCCCTGTATGGTAATTAAGGATGTCATGAATTTGAGGACGGTGAGGTTCTGGAAATGAACCAAAACGTCATGGTTTTGATGATTGCGCGTCCTCATTTTGATGACGCCCTTTCTTGAAACGTCATGATTTCGATGACGCCCCCGTCATGATTTTGATGAAGGGATTTTGTTTTTCCGTTGATGCCCTTCGGGTTGTTTGCACGGGCCTTCAGGACGGGAAAGTCCTTCCCTTCTCCCCACTCTTTGTAGAGTTTGCGGCCATCTCTCTTAGGGCCATGCGGCAACGCGATTTCAGTCAGTTCATAGGCCGGTGACTTAGCTGCGCCAGAACACCCTAGGCGCGCCATCTCAGTCATTACGATGAAGCCTTTGGCCTGAAGGTCGTGGAATGCTCTGGCGACTGTATCAAGGCCGACCCCCATGCGGTCAGCGGCCTGACGAACACTCAATCGGATCTTCCCGTTGTTGTTGTGATCCGGCCCGTGCCATTCGAGACGCAGCCACGGATAGAGCGCCTGCGCCGTGGGGGAGAGCGCCCGCCAAGCGGGCTCCTCCATCATGTTGCGTATGAGCTTGGTCCAGTGCTCTTTGCGGGTCTCCTTGCCGGGTTTAGGCATCACGTGGACCCCCATTCGAGGAGATCACGTCATGCGCTGCTGAAATGGCTCGGAGCAGGTCAGCGACTAGATCAGCCTTTACGGCGATGCCCTGACGACCGGGGCGCATCTCGTCATCTTCTGCGCGATACCAGACGCGAACATTGAGCAATTGGTGCCCCCGGAATTCATCCAAGGATACGCGAATCTCCTCGTTCGAGTTCTTCGGAATGGTGGCGATGTCAGTCATGCGGCAACCTCGCCAAAGTAGAGGCCCGCGATCAGGCTGGCTTGCCGATGGGTCAGCCCGTAGCGGTGGCGGAGATAGGTGATCTGGAGAGTGGTAGTCATGCCGCCACCCCCACAGTGTCCAGCAAGCGCACTTTCGAGTTCAGGAAGTAAACGCCGTAGTCTCCGGCTCCCGTGGCCTTGTCTCCGGGGTAGAAGCGGGTTTCCACCTCCAGACCGATTTCGCGCTTTAAGATGTGAACAACATCCGAGATTCGGACCGGCGATGCGCAATATACCGGACCATTGAGGAGAAGTTCGGTGATCTGTCGCTTTCGGTCCTTCAGTGTAAACACACTGGGTTTCTCGCTACCGTTTTGGATCTCAAAGCGGCGCTCGCTTCGTGCTTGCGGTAGGTCTGCAACGCACATGATGCGCTGTGTGTTTTTCGGTGGCTTTTGCTCGTTTGCCATTTCTTGTCTCCATGTTGCGGAGACGGGCGCGGTGCGCTATTCTCAGGGTGTCCACCAAAGAATTTGCCCCTGCCCGGTCTCCGACTGAGTGGGGGTTTTCTTTAGGCGGCTTCGGGATGTGCGCCAGCGAGGGCTTCGTCTACCTGACTTTCGATCCAATAGAGGCGTCCACCCAACTTGATTGGCTGAGGAAGGCGGCCTTCTTCGACATCGCGATACACCGTAGTGCGACCGCGACCGCCGAGTTTCTGGCGAAGCTCTGAGAAGCTGAGGTATTTCATGGCTTGAACCCTTTCGGTTGTTCCGATGGGTTCATTGGAGTCCCTTTTGGGGTTCCGTTCATGGCTGATATTAATCGGGAATTTCCGTCCCGCTAAATGTACGCCAAAGCGTTGATAGGGTTGGCGGAGTAGCTGTCCATTAGACCATTCACAATGTCGGTTACCTGGCGCTTCTTTCTGTTACTCCAAACCTCTTTTATTGCTCGTGGAGTAGTTTCGTGAACGCCATGTCTCGCGAACTCTTGAGAGATAATGCCTGCCGCACTTTTCGGAGTGGGTGATTTGATACTAGGCTGATTGTTCTGTGTGGCTAGAACGCCGCATTCTTCAACTAGCTGCTCAACGAGGCAGATAATGAAATGATCTCGTTCCCAGTTTCTCGAACGTTTTTTCCCCGGTTTCTTTCTCTGCGTGGCGTTTGCTTTTCCCTGAACACATAACGCGGCAAACATAGCAAGATGGGTTGGTAGGAAGACTTCCGCCAGAAGCCTGCTAGCGACGATTTCTCGTGCAAGCGAATTTGCTGCTTCGTTCTGCATTGCGCTGAGTGCTATGGTCTCATCGCTGCCCAATGGAATTGAATCCAACTCTTGGTTTGGTTTTCGGCCCAGCGCAATTTCCATCCAAACCACAAGGAGTACCATTCGGCATCAACGCCGAGGGGGCGTCTAGAAAAAAACCATTCGACTTCCCTTTTGACGATTTCTTGCGCCCGCTCAAAATCACTCAATTCGCCAACCTCACTACTTCGCCCGTTCCGCCTGTCACATGATCGGACCAACGTTGCATTAAAACGCGCCGCTGTTCGAGGAAATCCGTGCGGCGGTAGGTGCGCTCAACCTTTGACCCCGTGACGTGTGCCATCGCTGTTTCAGCAACCTCCTGAGAGGTGTCTGTCGCCTCTGCAACCCAAGTTCGGAAGCTTGTCCTGAACCCGTGCGGGCGTTCATCCATGCCCCGGCGCTCCATGAGACGTGACATGGTGGCATCCGAGATTACACCCTTGCGCACGCTTGGAAACAGGAAGCCATCGCGGGCGAACGGCTTTGCCTGCTCGATGATGCCCAGCGCCTCGGCTGACAACGGAACCCTGAATTCAGCGGCCTGATCGACACGTGATTTCATATTCTCGGCGGGGATTGTCCAAACGTCTCCCTCAATTTGGTCGAGGCGGAGGAAGCGAATCGGCTTTGATCGCACAGCCGTCAGGATCAAAAGGCGCAAAGCCAAATGGGTGATCGTGCCATCAGAAAGGCTGTCATAGAAGGCGGGAACCTCTTGCCAAGGCAGAGCGGGAACATGCTGCGCTTGGTGTCTCGACTTGCCCAGAAGGGCCTTGGCTTTTTCTGTCGCCTGAATATCAACGTCCAACCCCATAGCGGCAGCATGTCTAAGAACGATACCCAAGCGGTTCATGGCCTTTCGCGCCGTATCAGCCTTGGTGTGCCAGATGGGGGCTAGGGTGTTCTTGATGTCCTGCTGATCCAGCTCTTCGACGGGGACTATTCCAAGCTTTGGCAGAACGTGCAGCTTCAATGGCGTAAACCACCTGCCAGCAGAACCACCTCCCTTTAGTTCAGCTTTGCGCGCTTCGAATGCTTCCTCTGCGATCACCGCTAGCGTGTGATTCTCTTTGGCTGCATTGCGGCGCTGACGTTCCCGCTCTTTGATGGGGTCTTTGCCCTGCCGAGCAAGCGCCTGCCATTTCCTGGCTTCTTCACGTGCAGATTTGAGAGAAACACCGAAATTGCCTGCCGGATCGTATCCACCCAAACCCATCTCTCGCCTACGGCCATGCACTGACACTCGGAGAATCCATTGCGCGCCGCCATCTTCACGCTTGTGAAACCACAGACCGCCGCCATCCGCATACTTGCCGGGTGCGGCACTCTTGATCTTGGCTTGCGTTAGTTTGTGAAGCGCACGCAATTTCTATCCCCCTTAATATCCACCCTCTACATATGGTATAGGGTAATACTATTTGAAACAGAATGAAACGCGAACAGTGCAATTTTTCAGGAAGTTATAGAATTCACGAGACACACTGAAACCCCATGATATAGGCATTCAATGCCCTTCAGCGGCACCATTTTCCGAGACACTTCGGAAGCACCTTCTTTCATATGACGTTTTGATCGTGATGTGCCCCAGACGCGGGGCGCTATTTAATTCCTGCGCGCATGAAGCTTTGGACGAATTGGCGCTGGAACAGGAGGAAGGCGATCAACAGTGGCGCGGAGGTCATTAGGGTGGCGGCGTTGATGACAGACCATTCGATGCCAGAGTCTGAGGTTGAGAAGATGCTCAACCCGACAGTGACGGGCCGGGTTTCCTCAGAGTTCGTGACGATCAGCGGCCAGAGGAAATTATTCCAGTGGTGGCTTACCGAGACGAGACCGTAGGCGAGGTAGATCGGCTTGGCGAGGGGCACGTAGACACGCCAGAGGATCGAGAGCGCCCCGGCTCCTTCGATGCGCGCGGCATCGTCAAGTTCGCGGGGCACGGTCATGAAGCTTTGGCGGATCAGGAAGACACCAAAGCCTGAGGCGATATAAGGCAAGGCGATGGCGGAGATCGTATCAACGAGGCCGAGGGACCGGATCATCCTGTAGTTCTCGACGATCAGGATATCGGGCATCACCAGCAATTGCAGCAGGACCAGCGTAAAGAGGATGTTGCGGCCCGGAAAGCGATAGCGGGCAAAGGCGTAGGCCGCGAGGGTGCAGAGGATGAACTGACCTATGAGGATCGTCGTGACGAGGATGAAAGTATTGAGGAAGTAGCGCGCGAAGGGCGCGGCATCCCAAGCTTTCACAAAGTTCTCAAGGCTCAGGGGCGCGGTCAGAACGAAGCGCGCCTCGTAGGCGGCGGGGTGGATCGCGGTCCAGATCGCATAGATCAGGGGAAGCACCCAAAGCAGAGCAAGTAGGATGGCGGCGGCATTGCTTAGCCACCGATCGAGGGAGGTCATTTGTAGTGCACCTTTCGATCGAAGAAAAAGAATTGCCCAATGGCGAGGAGGCAGAGCAGGGCGAGCATGACCACGGTCAGCGTCGCGCCGTAGGCGGTATCCCAGAAACGGAACGAGGTTTCGTAGATGTAGAACAGGAGGAGGGATGAGGCGTTATCCGGTCCGCCGCCTGTCAGGATGAAGATGTGATCGACGAGGCGGAAGGAGTTGATGACCGCGTTGACCGAAACAAAGAGCGTTGTCGGCATCAAGAGCGGGAAAGTGATGCGGCGGAAGATGGTCCAGCCATTTGCGCCCTCGATCCGGGCAGCTTCGGTGAGTTGCGGCGGGATGGTTTGTAGTGCGGCGAGGTAGAAGATCATGAAGAAGCCCGCCTCTTTCCAGATTGTCACAACCATGATCGCGGCAAGGGCGGTGTCCGGTTCGCCAAGGAGATTGGTCTGACCATAGCCGAAGAGGCCGATGACCTGATCTATGAGCCCAAAGCCGGGCGTGTAGAAGAAGAGCCAGATATTGGCGACCGCGATGAGCGGAAGGACGGTCGGCGTGAAATACGCCATGCGGACGAATCCTCGGCCCATGAATCGACGATTGACGAAGAGCGCCATGGCAATGGCGAGGGCGATTGAGGTTGGGATGGTGCCGAGCGCGAACCAGAGGTTGTTGGTCAGAACCTTCCAGAAGATCGGGTCATTCAGGAGGCGTTCGTAATTGTCGAGGCCGACGAACATGGCTGGGCGACGACCCCGTGGGGTCGAGAAGAAGCTGTTCCAGATCGTGGTTATGGCAGGCAAGTGCGTGAAAAGCACAAGAAACGCCATTGCTGGCAGGACGAGAAGCCAGCCATGTATCCAGTCGCGTCGCGTCATCGAGGCCTCCGGGAGGGGTGGCGGGCCCGCGAACAGGCCCGCCCATGGGGTTATTGGCCCACGCGGTAGGGTTTCAGGATGGCGTCGGCCTGCGCCTGGGCTTCCTGAAGGGCGGTGGCGGGGTCTTTCTGACCGGTGATCGCAGCGGCAAGAGCATCGTTGAAGATGCGGGTGATGCGCTGGTTCTGGTAGGTCGACAGTTCAGCCACAGCGAACTCGAGCTGGTCACGGGCGACGAGGACCGGCGGGAAGTCCTTGGCATAGGCCTTCATGGTGTCGGTGTCCCAAGTCGCCGGACGCGGAGCGACATAGCCGGTTGCCATGGTCCATTTGGCGGATTGTTCCGGCTCGGTAATCCATTTGATGAAGTCGACCGATGCGGAAAGCTGTTCGTCCGACGTGCCTTTGAAGAGGTAGAAGTTGCCGCCGCCGGTCGGGGCGCCACGGCGCTTGTTGGCGGGCAGCATGGCGACGCCGAAATCGAACGGAGCGTTCTTGCGCACGTTGGTAAGGTTGCCAGTGGTGGTCCACATCATCGCGGTTTGACCTTCGAAGAAGGCTTTGGGTGTTGCGCCCCATTCAACGATGCCGGGCTCCATGACGCCGTGCTCTTCGCTCAGGGAGACGAGATACTCGAGCGCCTCAACGACTTTGGGGTCGTCGAAGTTGGTCTGGTTGCCGTCCGAATTGGCAAGGATCACGTCATTCTGTGTCGTGAGACCTTGGAAGAGCCAGTAAGGGAAACCGGAGGTCGGGATGCGCACGCCCCATTGCAAGACGTTGCCGTTCGCGTCGCGCTTGGTCAGGGCTTTGCCCATCTCGACCATCTCGGTCCAGTTGGCGGGGGGCGTGTTCGGATCGAGGCCTGCCGCGGCGAAGGCTTCTTTGTTCCAGTAGAGAACCGGAGTCGAACGCTGGAACGGGATACCGTAGGTCTTGCCGCCCGTCTGACTGTTTTCCATGAAGGCAGGATAGAAGCTATCGAGCCAGGCTTGGTCTTCTTCGGTCTTGATGAAGTCGTCAAAGGGCAGGATCAGGTCTTCGTCGATCAGCGTGAACATATCGACCGACAGAGCCACGGAAAGCTGCGGGGCGTTGCCGCCGCGCGAGGCGGTGATCACTTTGGTGATGGTGTCCTGATAAGAGCCTGCATAGACGGCGTCGATGTTCACGCCGGGGTTCAGTTCCATGTATTCCTTGGTCAGGCTTTCGATGGTTTCGGCGGCACCGCCGCCTACGGCGACAGGGAAGTAGAATTGCAGGTCGGTGGCTTTGGCGGGGAGAGTCCCGGCAATGGCCATGGCCGCAGTCATTGCGGCGCCTTGGAAGAACTTCGCAAACATGATTAGTGATCCTCGGTCTGAAGGGAAGGCGCCGGGGCGCCGGTTGACCCGGCCGGAAGCCCGACGCGGGAGAGCGAAGACGCCACATCAGGCAGCGCCACGCGCTTGCCTGTCGAGGCGTCAAACAGGTGCAGATCCTGTGCGGCAAAGGCGAGAGGGATCTTGCTACCGACTGTGGGTGGATGCTGGCCGGGGACGCGCAGGATCAGCGGTGCAAGGCCAAGCCGCCCATGGACGAGCGCATCGGCACCGAGATATTCGATCCCCGTGACAGCGAGATGCAGGGGGCTATCTTCGGCGATGTGCAGCGCTTCGGGGCGTAGACCAGCGGTCAGTTCTCGACCCGCACTGCGTTCAAGCGCAACGCCCGCCTCGCGGAGTTCTTCGGCAGGGAAGAGGTTCATCGGCGGTGTGCCGATAAAGCGCGCGGCAAAGGTTGTAGCGGGCTTTTCATAAAGATCATGCGGGGTCGCGACCTGTTCGACACGGCCCTCGTTCATCAGCACGACCTGATCGGCCATCGTGATTGCCTCGACCTGATCGTGGGTCACGTAGAGCATGGTGAACCCAAGTTCTTTCTGTAGGGCGCGCAGTTCGGTGCGCATGGTTTGGCGAAGCTTGGCGTCGAGATTGGAAAGCGGTTCGTCCATGAGGCAGACAGAGCGTTCCGCAATCACAGCGCGGCCAAGGGCGACGCGCTGTTGTTGGCCACCTGACAGCTGGGCAGGTTTGCGGCTCAGGTAGTCTTCGAGGCCAAGAAGCGCGGTCACGCGGGCCAGCCGATCTTGTCGTTCCTTGCGGGGGACGCGGCGGGTCTTGAGGCCGAAGATGATATTCTCGGCCACGTCCAGATGCGGAAAAAGCGCGTAGGATTGGAACACCATCGAGAGATCGCGCTGGTCGGCGGGGGCGATGGTGACGTCTTTGCCACCGATGAGAACCTGTCCGCTGCTCGCGGTCTCAAGCCCGGCGACGATACGCAGCAGGGTCGATTTCCCACAGCCGGACGGCCCGAGAAGGGCGGTGAAACTCCCGGCGGGGATGGTGATGTTGATGTCCGAGAGCGCCGTCGTCTTGTCCCAGTGCTTGGAGACCTTGGCGAGATGGATATCGCGTCCGGTTTCTGTTCCATGATGTGTCATTGCGTGGCCTCCGCGATCAGCACGTCGCGCCCCTTGGCGGTTAGGGCGTCAAGGATCGGGGCGGGCGGAGGCGCGTCGCAGATGACCGTATCCACGTCCGCGATATGGCCGCCGCGCACGTGGGCGGGGCGCCCAAATTTGCTCTGGTCGAGAAGGAGAACGGAGCGGCGGGCATTGCGTTTGATGGCAAGGCGGCTGGCGACTTCGCTCTCTGTGAAATCGAGGAGCGTTCCGTCCTCGGCAACGCCGGCGACGCCGAACAGGCCAAAATCAACCTGATACCGGTCGAAGAAAGATTCGGCCTCGGGGCCAAGGATATCGTGATCGCCAGGCCGCACTTGGCCGCTTGGGACCGAGACAGACCAGCCTTCGCGGTCGCAGACGCTCGTCGCGGTGTGCAGGTTGTTGGTCAGGAGCGTGATGTCGGAAAGGTCGGCCAACTCGCGCACCGTGATCTCTGGCGTCGTGCCGATGGAGACGGCGAGGCTCTGTCCGCTTGAGATCAGGGTCCCAAAGCGGCGCGCGATGAGGAGTTTGGCGTTCAGGTTGAGAACCCGCCGAGACGTATAGACGAGATTGCCGCCGCGGAGCGGTTCGACGCCGCCATGCACGCGGCGGAGTTTGCCTAGCTCGCATAGGAGATTGACGTCCCGCCGGATGGTCTGGGCTGAGACGTTGAAGTGTTTCGACAGGGTTTCAATCGAGCGATGTCCACGCGCTTGGACCTGCGCGAGGATGTCGCCTTGTCGTTCAGTCAGGAGAATGGCCGCTTCGTTCATACCGGTCGCCTCTGGAGTCTTGGCGAAGCTGTGCCGGGTATGTTGCGTTCATTTGAACCTTTGATGGCGTTCAGATGAAACCCGCAGGAGTCCTGACCTTGTTCAGGTGAAATCGAAAGGTGACGTCGGGGCGGCGCGATGCTGTGCTGTCGGGTTTCGTGTTTCTGTCATGAATCTTTTGCCAATCAGTCAAAAAGCACACCTAGAGCGGAGAGAGGTGTTCATTTGAAAGGCTCGTCGGACAATCCGCGATCCTTGGTTTCAAACGCACCAACCTTATTGGGGCAACGACCCCGTCCATCACCCGGCTTTGCGCGACGATTGCAGGGCCATGATCCTTTTCCCCGACAGGGGCCAACGTGAGCGGAGATCACGATGAAACGCGTAACACTTGCGGCGGCTGCCGCATCGCTGCTGTCCGGCGCAGCCTATGCCGAAACCGAAATCACCCTTTGGCACGCCATGGGCGGCGCGCTTGGGGACACCGTCAATGCGATTGCAGAGGATTTCAACGCATCGCAAGACGCCTATACCATCACCCCGGTCTTTAAGGGCACCTACGAAGAGACCCTGACCGCCGGCATCGCAGCCTTCCGCGCTGGCGAACAGCCGAACATTCTTCAGGTGTTCGACGCGGGCGCAGCGACCGTGATCGGCGCCAAGGGCGCGACCGTCCCGGTTCAGGATCTGCTTAGCGACAATGGCGCGGGCTTCGACATCGAGGACTACATCTCGGGCGTGCGTTATTTCTATGCCGACACTGAAGGCAAGATGATCGGTATGCCGTTCAATTCGTCCTCGCCGGTCATGTATTACAACGTCGACGCGCTTGAAGCGGCTGGCGTCACGCCGCCGAAGACCTGGGAAGAGTTCCAGTCGGTCACCGCTCCGGCGCTGAAAGAGGCGGGTTATGTGGGCTTGTCGCAGTCGCACCTCCCGTGGATCTTCACCGAGAATTTCATGTCGCGTCACAACCTGCCGTTCGCCACGAACGACAATGGGTATGCAGGTGTCGAAGGCACCAAGATCCTCGTCAACAACAACGCGATCAAGGCGCATTGGACCGCTGTCACCGAATGGCAAGACCAAGGTTATTTTGAGTGGTTTGGCACCGGCTGGGGCGACAACCAGACTCCGTTCGAAGAAGGCAAAGTCGCAATCTGGCTCGGGTCTTCGGGCTCGTTTGGCGGGCTGTCCAAGAAAGACCTGCCGTTCGAGTTCTCCGCGACTTACCTCCCCTACTGGGAAGCCGTGACCAAAGAGCCGAAGCAGACCTTCATCGGCGGGGCATCGCTTTTCGCCATGGCGGGTAAATCGGCCGAGGAAAACAAGGCGACCGCCGCCTTCTTCGAATTCCTGACCAAGCCGGAGACTCAGTTCTTCTGGCACAAGGAAACCGGCTATGTCCCGATCACCGAAGCTGCTTATGAGCTTGCCAAGAAAGAAGGCCACTACGAAGCGATGCCTGCGGCCGAGATTGGCATCAAACAGCTTTCGCTTCCGGCTGGTGAGAACACCAAGGGCTACCGCATGGGCTTTTACGTGCAGATCCGCGACGTGATGAACCGTGAATACGGCCGCATCCTGACCGGTGAGACGGATGTCGAGACAGCATTCGCCAATATCGAGAAAGAGGCCAACGGTCTTCTCGAGCGCTTCGCCAAGACCCAGAAATAAAGATTAACTCCAAGAGCATTGGGGCGGCTGCGGGCAACCGTGGCCGTTCCTGACTTCAAGACAGGGGACGACATGAAACGCGCAGGTTTTGCTACGAGATGGCTGCCGATACTGCTTTTGCTGCCGCAGCTTATCATTATTGCGGTGTTTTTCTATTGGCCTGCGGCGCATGCGGTGCAGTCGTCATTCTACCTTCAGGATCCGTTTGGGTTCGGGTCGAGCTTTGTCGGGTTCGACAACTACACAGACCTTCTCGACAATAGCGAATACCGGCGGATTGCGTGGTTTACTGTCGTGTTCACCGTCTTGGTGACGTTCTTCTCGCTCGCCCTTGCGCTGCTTCTTGCGGTGAAGGCGGACAAGGTGATCCGTGGAGCGAAGACCTATCGCACGCTGCTCATGTGGGTCTATGCCGTGGCGCCGCCGGTGGCGGGGTTCATTGGTCTCATCATGTTCAACCAGAGTTGGGGGCCGCTTACGCGCCTGTTCGAGCAGGTTGGTCACGATTTCACCCTTGGTGTGAACTATAACGACACGGCCTTTGCGATGGTGCTTGTCTCTGTCTGGAAACAGGTGCCGGTCAATTTCATCTTTTTCCTGTCGGGCCTGCAATCTATCCCGAAATCCGTGCGCGAAGCCGCGTTGATCGACAATCGGTCGGCATCGGGGCGGTTCTGGGACGTGACCTTTCCGCTCCTCGCGCCGACGGGGTTCTTTCTTCTTATCATCAATATCACCTACGCCCTTTTCGAAACCTTCGGCGTTATCGACACGCTTGTGAAAGGCGAGCCGGGGAACAATCCGATGACCCTTGTCTACAAGGTCTATGTCGATGGGTTCCGGGGCAATGACCTTGGCGGGTCGTCGGCCCAGTCAGTGATCCTGATGATCCTTGTCCTTGCCTTGACCGTGTTCCAGTTCCGCATGGTCGAGCGGCGCATCCACTATACCTGAGGTCTGACATGTCCGACGCAAATACAGCGGCGATGGCAGCCGCGACACTCACCCAACCGGCCAAGCGGCGCCGGATCAAGGCCGCGACGCTTTTCGATCACGCGGTGCTCATCCTTGGGGCGCTCTTCATGATCGTACCGCTTGTCATGGTGTTCCAGATGACGACGGTTCCGGATGTCGAAATCATCAAGACGGGGCCGAGTTTCGTCATCGGGGATCAGCTTGACGAGAACTTTCGCAAGGCGATGTTCGAGGCGTCCGGGTTCTCGGGAGAGAACAGCGGTACGAATATGCTCGTCAATTCGTTCATCCTCGGGATTGGGTTTGCCGTTGGCAAGATCGTCATCGGCATGATGGCCGCCTATGCCATCGTCTATTTCCGCCTACGTTTTGCGACCTTGGCGTTTTGGATGATCTTCACCACGCTGCTCCTGCCGCTCGAGGTGCGTATCCTACCCTCCTATGAGGTCGTCCAGAGGCTCGGGATGCTCAACACCTACCAAGGGCTCATCATTCCGCTCATCGCGTCGGCAACGGCGACGTTCTTTTTCCGGCAATATTTCCGGTCAGTGCCGGAAGAGCTTGTCGAGGCGGCGCGGATCGACGGGGCGGGGCCGGTCAAGTTTTTCGTAGATATCCTCGTGCCACTTTCCAAAACCATGATCGCGGCGATGTTCATCATCATGTTTGTGTATGGCTGGAACCAATATCTCTGGCCCACAATGATCACGACCGAGGAAGACATGTTCACCCTCGTGCGCGGGATCAAGCAGATCACGCAGGTCATGGAGGGCAACCGTATCCCCGAGTATGGCCGCGCCAATCTTCTGGCGATCATCGCGATCATCCCGCCGGTCTTTGTCGTCATTTTCTTCCAGAGTTGGTTCGTCAAGGGCCTGACGGAATCCGATAAGTAAGGAGAGTCTCATGGCTCAAGTGCATCTCAATGGCCTGAACAAGGTCTATCCCAACGGGTTCGAGGCGCTCAAACCCTCGAGCTTTCACATCGAGGACGGAGAGTTCGTTGTCCTCGTGGGGCCATCTGGCTGTGGCAAGTCGACGTTGCTTCGGATGGTGGCCGGCCTTGAGGAGATCACGGCGGGCGAATTGAAGATCGACGACCGCCTTGTGAACGATACGGACCCGGCGGATCGCGATATCGCCATGGTTTTTCAGAACTACGCGCTCTATCCGCATATGAGCGTGCGCAAGAACATCGCCTATGGGTTACAGAACCGAAAGGTGGGCAAGGCCGAGATCGCGCAGAAAGTCGCGGAGGCGGCAGCGATGCTCAACCTCGGGGATTACCTCGACCGCAAACCGTCGCAGCTCTCGGGCGGTCAGCGTCAGCGTGTTGCGATGGGGCGGGCGATCGTGCGTGATCCGGCGCTGTTCCTGTTCGATGAACCACTCTCGAACCTTGATGCCAAGCTGCGCAACCAGATGCGGATCGAGATCAAGGCATTGCAGCGCCGCCTTGGTGTCACGTCGATCTATGTCACCCACGACCAGGTTGAGGCGATGACCATGGCGGATCGGATCATCGTCATGAACGCCGGCCGGATCGAACAGATTGGCACCCCGGAAGACGTCTATCATCGTCCGGCCTCGACCTTTGTTGCGTCGTTCATGGGAGCGCCGCCGATGAACCTTTTGCCGGCCATGGCCAATAAGGGCGTTGTGGAGTTTGCCGGCACGGAGGTGCATCGCCATGAGGCCGTTGAGGGGCCTCTTGTATTCGGTGTTCGACCCGAAGACATCATACCCGATGCGCTGGGCGAGATGCTTTTGCATGTCGATATTGTCGAGGAACTTGGTGCGCACCGCCTCTTGCATGGCAAGATCGGGGCGGAACAGGTGACGATGCATGTCGGCAAGGACACGGAGATCGCCAGCGGCCCCCTTCCCGTTTCCCTAAAGCCGGACGCAGTTTCGCTTTTTGACAGGGCGACCGGCGCGAGACTTTAGTCCGTAGATTGGGTGTGGTCCCTTTACCCGCTGCGCCGCATTGCCCATAGTGCGCGGACCAAGGGACTGAAAAGGTGATAGGGTGATGCCTTCGGATGCGTCTTCTGACCTCGTGAGCGAGCAAGGCGCGGGAGGCGTTGTCCTAGGGCGATGGATCCTTGGCATCGCGATGCTATGCAATGCAGCGGCGATTGCCATCGTGAATTTCTGGATTTACCGGGCGCTCGCCGTCTATGCCCGGAATTTCCCGGAACGTATGGCGGTGCATCCGATCACCGTAAGCCGCGCGATCACGGATCCCGAAGTCTCAGACCCCTTTGCCGCCTGGATCACCTTCTCTGCGCTTATTCTTCCAATTGGCGTCGCGGTTGTCGCCTTGCTTCAGGCGCGCGTCAGCCAAACAGCAATTGGGCGCGGGCTTGCGTGGTCCATGGTGGTGTTTCAGTTCGGTTCTTCGGTTGGCATGGTGCTCTTGTCGCACTACCGGTTTCCCGATCACGACGAAATCCACATGGCGGGCAGCTTTCTCTTCTTCATCAGCCAGACAGCGATGATCTTGGCCTGCGGGCTAAGTGCGCGCCATGTTCTGCGTCACGGCGCAGGACTTTCCGAGAGCCTTTTGCGTGGAAATCGGCTGCGCGTTCTTGGGGCGATCTGGGTCGCGTGCCTTGCGGCGGCCTATCTCTGTTTGTTCGTTGGGAAGGGTTATGTGTCAGGAAAGGTCTATACTGTGGTCTACAAGGTCTATACCTTGACCGAGCCGGCTCTGATCTCGTCCTTCCTTGCGGTGTTTGCGTTCTATTTCTTCGACCTGATCTATTACTTCCGGCGTGTGAATTCGAACGTCTGAAGGAATAGGAATGGACGATAGCGTCGATGTGGTCCTCACTTGGGTGGATGACAGCTGGCCGGGGTATATGGATGAGCTGATCCGGTTCCATGACGATCCCCGCGACCTCAATCCGAACCGCACCCGCGACAATCTTGGTCTTCTGCGCTATGGGCTGCGGTCGCTCGATATGTACCTCCCGAACCTGCGTCGGGTGTATCTACTTACGAAAAGACCGCAGGTGCCGTCTTGGCTCGATACGGATCGTGACGATGTCCGGGTCGTGCATCACGATGAGATCATCGCTCCAGAGTTCCTGCCCACGTTCAACTCATTCACGATTGTGAGCCATTTGCACTTGTTGCCGGGGCTTGGCGAGCGCGTCATCTATCTTGAAGACGACATGATGCTCGCATCGCCATTGGCCGGTGGATCCTGCTTTGATGCAGCGGGGCAACCATATTCATTTGTCGAGGCAGGCATGCTTCCGCGGCAGGCGGATGTCGACCCGGCGAAGGAAAGCCCGTGGAACCTTGCGCTCGCGCATACGGCAGAGGTTCTTGATCAACGGCATGGCGTGCAAGCATGGCAAAGACTGCACCATGGACCGTTGCCGTTCTTTCGGGAGCAGTATGGTGAGGTGATGGAGCGCTATGCCGAGGAAATCGCGGCAACGCGCGCGGAAAGGTTCCGGTCGGGGGCCTGTGTCGCGCCGGAGGTTCTATTCACTCTCGACATGATGGCGCGCGGTCTGCAAGCCCCTGCCCCAGAGATGACGCCGCGCATGAAGGGCTATGCGTCACTTGAGAATATCTGGCTCGTGACGGCGGCGCAGTTGGCGTGGCTTCGGTGGCGCGGATCGCAGACACTTTGCCTCAACGACAGCTTTGGAGATGCGCCAAACCCGCGGGTAGAGCGGCTCGTGCTTGGATGGCTAGAGCGGTGTTTTCCAAAGAAATCCCGGTTTGAGCTTGTTTAGAGACTGATTTCTTTTTGGGTTCGACGCGGCGCACGGTGCGTTAGGAGGGTGTTTTTCTCGCTCGGGCATGGTCCACGGAACTTGACCATTTGCCGGAGGAAGCCCGCCGATGTCCGAAACGTCCCCGATCCTCGGATTGCCCTATCTGCAGCCGTCTCAGGCGCAAAAGCATGTGACCCACAATGAAGCACTGCAGCTGCTTGACGTGGTGACGCAGCTTGTCGTGGAGGCCTTTCAGGCCGAAGTGCCGCCGAGTGTTGCGGAGCAAGGCGCGGTTTATGCGCTGGGTGGATTGCCGACCGGCGCATGGGCCGGTCATCCCGGAACGCTAGCCATTTGGCGCGCTTCGGCATGGAGTTTCGTGACACCTGCCCCCGGCTGGCGCGCGTGGGGGAAGGCCGAGAGCGATCTGCGGGTCTGGGATGGCTCAGATTGGGCTGTTGTGGAGGCGGCGACGCAGGGTCTCGCCGGACTTGGGGTTAACACCCAGTCAGATGCGCAGAACCGTCTTGCGGTGCGCGCGGACGCAACGCTTTTGACCCATGAAGGGGCCGGGCATCAGATCAAAGTCAACAAGGCGAGCGCGGGCGATACCGCGTCGCTCTTGTTTCAATCAAACTGGACCGGCTTTGCGGAGATGGGGCTGGCGGGGTCAGAGGCGTTCTCGGTCAAGGTTTCACCAGATGGCCAGAGTTGGACCGAGGCGCTTACCTTTGACGGGGCGACGGGACACGTAGGCGGCACGGCAGTGCAAGCGGATTTGATGGATGAGACGGACGGGCGCTTGATGCCTGTCGGGGCCTTTGGTTTGGGGGCTCAGACACCACCCGAGGCCGCCGATGTTGACGATCCCTCATTGCCGACGGGCCTCTATCGCACCGGTGTCGGAACCGCGCAAATGGGCGCCCTCCCGTCCGCGGAAGGCGTGCTGCTAGTGCAATCCTGGGATGCCACGGCGGTTCACCAGACCTGGACAAGCAATGCCTCAGGCGAGGTCTATAAGCGCGCACATGATGGAAGCGCCTGGACGGGATGGGATCGTCTCTTGGCGGGCGCGGATATTCTCGGGACTGTGGCGTATGCCGGGGGTGTTCCGACAGGGGCAATCCTCGAGCGCGGCTCGAACGGCAATGGAGAGTATGTGCGATTTGCCGACGGATCGCAGATTTGCCATGCGACTGCGGCGGTTGATGTGACGAGCACGGCGGTGCAGGTGTTTGGCTTTGCAGCCGATTTCGTAGCAACGCCGTCGGTCTCGTTTGGACATAAGGCGGCTGACCCGAATGCGGCGCTTTTCTTTGCAAACATACAGGCCCTCAGCGGTCAGGCAGGTACGGATCAGCACTGGACCGTGCGACTTGCGGCGGCGGGGGTGTCCACCGATCCATCGGACGATGCCGAGAAGCTTTGTCTGACGGCGATTGGGCGTTGGTTCTAGGGGTGGTTTAGCCCTTGGCGCCCTGCCCCCGTTTGTAAAGATCTTCGTAGCGAATGATGTCGTCTTCGCCGAGATATGTCCCTGTTTGCACTTCGATCAGGACCATCGGAACCTTGCCGGGGTTCTCCATGCGATGCACGGCGCCGAGCGGGATATAGACAGATTCGTTCTCGCTCACGAGTTGGGTGGTGTCGTCGATGGTGACGCGGGCAGTGCCTTCGACGACGATCCAATGCTCAGAGCGATGCATGTGGCTTTGTAGAGAAAGAGCAGCGCCCGGTTTGACGACGATACGTTTGACCTGAAAACGATCAGAGAGCGCGAGTGTCTCGAAATGTCCCCACGGGCGATGATCGCGAGCAAAGCTCTCTGCTTGTTTTGCGCCTTTGGCCTTGAGTGCGGCCACGGCCTTTTTGACGTCTTGCGCGCGCGACATGTCCGCGACGAGAACGGCGTCAGGCATTGCGACAACTAGTGTGTTCTCAAGGCCAATTCCCACGAGTTCGAGACTGTTGTCTTCTGATCGCAAGAGAGAGTCGTGACAATCGATTGCCGTGGCGGGGCCGGATGTGACCATCCCCTGCCCGTCTGGCTCAGTCTCTCGCATGACGGCTTCCCAGCTGCCAAGATCGGACCATCCACCCGCGAAAGGCACAACGGAAAGCGCGTCGGTCTTCTCCATAACCGCATAGTCGATAGAGATGTCTTTGACCCCGGACCAGCCTTCTGGATCGAGCCGCAAGAAGCCGAGGTCTGCTTCGGCGGCGTCCACCGCGGCCTTGACCGGCGCGATCAAGTCTGGCGCGTGGGCTTCAAAGGCACGCAAGATGTCGGTGACCGCGAACAGGAAAATCCCGGCGTTCCAAAGGTAGTTCCCCTTGGCGAGCATGTCTTGCGCAGTGCTTGCGTCTGGTTTCTCGACAAAGCGTGTCAGGGGAATGGCCACGCCGGATCCATCCGGCGTTTCGGAAAGGTCGAGATAGCCATACCCGGTTTCCGGGCGATCCGGCGTGATGCCGAAGGTGACGAGATGCCCCTTGTCGGCAACGACACGCAGGCCTTCGCGCACGGCCTCGTGGAAGCCAGCGACATCCGGAACCACGTGGTCGGAGGGTGCGACCAGCATGATTGCGTCAGGGTCGTGGCGCTGCAGGTAGAGCGCCGCAGCAAGGATCGCCGGAGCCGTGTTGCGCCCCTCGGGTTCTATAAGCACGGGGCCGGGATCAATTCCGACCTTGAGAAGCTGCTCGGTGACCACGAAACGAAAATCGGGGTTCGTCAGGACCAATGGCGCGGCAAAGAGCTCGCCACTCAGCCGTTCTGCACAGGATTGGAACAGGCTATGTTCACCGGTCAGCTTAGAGAACTGTTTGGGGAAACTCTTGCGGGAAAGCGGCCAGAGGCGGGTGCCAGAGCCCCCGCAGAGAATGACGGGTGTGATGCGGCGGTTCTGATCTGTCGACATGTATTAGTCCTGCCTCAAATACTACAGGCGTTCCTGCACGAAAGCGGGCATGGTTTCGCCCTTTCGCGTAGTTTCAAGGAAAGTCTCTGCTGTGTCCATGGCTTCGCGGATCGTGACGTCCATATCGAGATAGCGGTAGGTCCCAAGACGCCCGACAAATGTCACGCCTTCGCAGGCTTTCGCACGCTCGACATAGGTCTTGAGCGTGGTTTCCTTATCGACGAAGCGGATTGGGTAGTAGGGAATGTCGTCTGGCATGCAGGCACGGGAGAACTCGCGGTAGCAGACCGTTTTTTCGTGTTGCTCCCATGGGGCAAAATGTTTGTGCTCTGTGATCCGGGTATAGGGAACGGAGCGATCGCCGTAGTTCATCACTGCGCATCCCTGATAGTCATCTTCTGCGGTGAACCTCTCGAAGTCGAGGGTTCTGTAGCCAAGGCGACCATGTGCATAGCCGAAGTATCCATCAAGCGGCCCGGACCAGAAGACATGGTCATAGGATTCGGCCATATCGGGAAAGAACCATGTCTCGAGGGTCACTTCGATCTTCTCGTGATCGAGAATGCGTTCAATCATCGCGGTGTAGCCCTCTTCCGGGATGCCTTGGAAGGCGTGGAAGAAGTAGTTGTCGTCGTAGTTAAAGCGAACAGGCAAGCGCTTCAGGATCGACGCGGGAAGTTCAGTCGGCGAGCAGCCCCACTGTTTCTCGGTGTAGCCCTTGAGAAACGCCTCGTAGAGATCTGGCCCGACGAA
The DNA here is from genome assembly GCF_022814865.1 of Shimia aestuarii. Lineage (GTDB taxonomy): Bacteria > Pseudomonadota > Alphaproteobacteria > Rhodobacterales > Rhodobacteraceae > Shimia > Shimia aestuarii_A. Next base: position 24,909 of record NZ_JAKVRD010000002.1, read on the forward strand.
CTTTAGGGCTTGCTCCTCAAAGGAGTGCGGCTCGTCGATGGAGTCATCGCCAAGAGACGCGATAAATGCGCGTGCCTCATCAGGGCGCATGGTCTTGCCATAGAATTGGTTGATGGTGTGGAGATTGATCGGAAGCGAAAAGACCTGACCCTGAGAGGTTGTCTTGACCCGGTTTTTGTAGGGCATGAACTTGGCGAAGCGGTTGACGTAGTCCCAAACACCTTTGTCATCGGTGTGAAAGATGTGAGGGCCGTACACATGCACCATGACCCCCGTTTCGTCGTCCCGTTCGGTATGGCAGTTGCCGCCGATATGGTCGCGTCCATCGATGATGGTGATGTCGTGCCCGGCCTCTGCGAGGTGGCGGCCAATCACCGCCCCAGACAGGCCAGCGCCCACAAGCAATATTCTCACCGTGAACAACCCCCGAGTATAGAATTCGCGGTGTTGTAGCTATAGGTGGCCCATCTCACAACCAACAATCCTTTGCGCCGTGCCAATGACCGGTCGCAGAGGCGCCTATGTTGGTCGCCCTACCCGAGATCGAAGAGGACATCGGATAGGGCGAAATCGTCCTCGCTCAACCCGGTCAGGGTTACGCGTCCACCGGTCCAGCTCAGCAGAAGCCCCTCCGGAGTTACGCTGAGGACGAAATCACTCATGGGGCGGTCGGAAATCTCGATCCGCAGCAGGTCTTCGGATGGATCGAAGTCCGTGATCTCCCGGCGGCCGGACTCTCCGAGAAATACGAACTCGTCCGCGCCGCTTCCGCCGCTAAGGACATCTCCACCGCCGCGGGATTCGATGGTGTCGTTGCCATCTCCGCCATCGACGGTATCACTGCCCTTGAAACCGGTTTGGATGTCATCAATCCAAAGATCGTCACCGTCCCCGAGTTTGGCGGTGTCACGACCGATCCCTCCCTCGACAGTATCGTTGCCGGATGCGCCGAAGAGACGATCCTTGCCTTGATCTCCGTGCAGCATGTCGTCTCCGTTTCCGCCAAAGATCTTGTCGCCGCCCTTGTTGCCAAACAGAAGATCGTTGTCGTCTCCGCCGTAGAGATGGTCTCGTCCCTTGGCGCCCCTCAGGACGTCCATGCCGGATCCGCCGTAGATTGTATCGCCGCCACCGCCACCCTTGAGTAGGTCGTTTCCGGCATCTCCGAAAAAAGTGTCCTTGCCGCCGCCACCTTCAATCGTGTCGTCTCCGGCTCCTGCTTCAACATAGTCCTGACCGTGAATCTTCGCTTGGGTGGAGTCTATGTAAAGGTCGTCACCGTCGCCCATGAACGCTCTGTCCTGCCCGTTGCCGCCGATCAACGTATCATTGCCTGCGCCGCCAATCAGTGTATCCGCGCCTGCGCCGCCAGAGAGGTGATCGTTGCCGACATCGCCCATCAGATGGTCGCGTCCGTCCAGCCCGTCGAGCGTATCATTGCCCCAAAGGCCGCTCAGGATATCGTTGGCACCCGTGCCGATCCATTCGCGATCGACAACCATCGGGGGACGATCAGGGCCGGTGATGATCGTCTGGATGATTTCGGACCGCGATAGGCTACCACTTCCTTTGCGTATGATCTCTGTGATCTCGCCGCGCCAATGGATCAGGGCGCCCGTTGCTGTGCTCTCGATATCGAGCGCATAGGGATCGTAGAGCATGGAGAAGGCGGAAAGGTCGATCCGGTCTTTGGATTTGTCGAAATCTACGATGACATCGACCGCGCCATCCTCGTCCAGAACGAAGATGTCATAGCCGCCGCCGCCGTTTAGCGTGTCTTGTCCTGCGCCATCCACAAGCGTGTCGTGCCCGTCGTAGCCAAAGATAGCGTCATTGCCACTGCCTCCGCTGATGAGGTCATCATCCCCGCTTCCCGCAAGTTCGGCATCGAGCGTTCCTCCTTGCAGAGTCAGGCCCTGATCCACCACGGAAAAGGAAAATTGGGTCAAGCCGGGCGTCGTGGAGGTCGCGGCGAGCACTTGCACCTCGTCGCCGACCTGAGTCGCCACAAGCGCAGATAGGTTTTCAAGCGGTGCATCTTCGCTATGGGCAAAGCTATCGAGATGTAGAAGCCGTCCGTTCGGTAGAAGCATGAAAAGCGTCAGACCATCATCTCCGCCGCCAGCAAGGATATAGGTTCGATCCCCTGCGTTGACCGTTGTCAGGGACTGAACCTGGCCAAAGCGCGTCGAAAGCGTATCCAGTAGGTGGTCCGTTGCGATCAGTGAGCCATCCGCACCAATACGCATAACGCTAATGGCGCCTGCGCCGAACTCGGGCGCGGAAGACGCCGTGATGGCGAATGTGCTTCCATAGGCCGACAGTGTCTCAAGCCCGACGATTTCAGGGAGGAGCCCAAGCCCATCCTCGACACCGAGGCTATCGAGAAGTTTGACTTCCCCCGTTTCGGTGTCGAGGCAATAGCTCGTGATACCGCCTTCGCCACGGCTTGCGGCGAGAACAATACGCCCGGCCGCCGTGGTTTCTCCGGCAAGGCACACCACATCGGTCAGGTGGCTGTCATCTGTGTCTTGTAGCGTAGCCGTCTTGGCAAACTGTCCGGGTCCCGTCTGGCTATAGACGCCGATTCCGTCGCTGCCGTGCTCTGCCATAAAGACAAAACCCGTGGTGCTGTCGTGGAGGGCAGACACCTCGCCATTGGACCCAAGGCCCGGGATCTCGATCAGATCCCCGAAAGTCCCGTCCGAGTTCATGACGTAGCCAAAGGAACCCTCCGCGTTGCTACCGATGACGAGGATGTCCTGACCATCCTGCGAGAGGATTGAGATCTCTCCAGTAAGATTGAGCGCGCCGTCTGGGAGAAAAGCCGTTGTCTCGAGCGTCTGGGCCCCCTGCCCGGTCTCGAGAGAATAGCTCACAAGGCCACCATTGATGCCGGTGGTCGAGATGACCATGGGCCCGTTCTCGGTCTGCACCACATGCAGATCACGAATATCCGCCGACAGCGATTCATCCGGCGTATCGACGCCTTGTACGATTTGGAGTTTCGTCATCACCTACACCCTCACTACCCCCGAAAGGATGCGTCGTGCACCGGTAGGTTTTGCGGGTCAGGATTGCGGCGAAATCGGGGAGGTTCCCTCGGATAAGAGCAGAATTTTCAGAAAATGAACCGTGTTAGCGCGCCATGTGTTCTTCGTGCACGGCGATGGCGCGTTCCAGATCATGAAAGAACTCAATCTTACCATTCTCAAGCACGATCCCAGCATCACAGAACTGGCGCACTTGGCTCATGTCATGCGAGACCATGATGGCACTGCTGGTCTTCATGCGTTCGCGAAAGACGGCGCGGCTCTTGCGTTTGAATTGTGCGTCGCCAACGGCAGTGACCTCATCGACAAGATAGGTATCAAAATGGATCCCCATCGAAGCACCGAAGGCAAGTCGCGAGCGCATTCCGGACGAATAGCTGCGGACAGGCATATGGAAATGCTGACCAAGGTCGGCAAAGTCCTCGACGAAAGCAATCAGGCTATCGGTATCAACGCCATAGATGCGCGCGATGAACCGCACATTCTGGGCGCCGGTGAGTTCGCGGTGAAACGATCCACCAAAGCCGACGGGCCAAGAGAGTGTGCCGGCGCTGATCACCCGTCCGGAATCCGGCGGCATCAATCCCCCGATCATTTGCAAGAGCGTCGATTTCCCCGCGCCATTGCGCCCGAGAAGCGCCAGCGACATGCCACTCGGAAGCTCGGCGGAAAGATCGTCAATCACGACCTTTCGAGTTCCGTCGACCCAGTAGCTCTTGCTGAGGTTCTCGAAGCGGATCATTCCGACGGTCCCCGTGCCTATCTGCGGTCGCGCAGACTGTAGTAGACAAGCGCGCCCATGCCCCAGAGCATTGTGAGCAGAACGGCGGCGAGACCAGAGATGACAAAGCGGCGCGGATACTCCGATGATTGCGACCGCGTCGGTGTGACGTATGTCGCGAGATAGCGGCTTTGGCGGAGGGCGTTCGATTTAGCCACGTCGAAAGCAGTTAGCGCAGCGCGATAGGCTTGTTCGGCGAACTCGAGGTCAACCGTCAGGCTTTCATACTCGGCGATGAGCGTCGGATAGTCTTCTCCAAGCGAGCCGATCTCGTTCTCAGCGGTGGCAAAGGTCTTGCGTTCATGGGCAATCCGCGACCGGATCACTTCTATCTTCTGACGGGTTTGGACGAGACGGGGATCGTTCTCTGTCGTCGTCTGTTGCAGGATATCGGCCTCGACAAGGGCCTCGGCGAGCTGCTGTTGCAGGTTCTGTAGAACACCAAGGCGCGTTTCGATATCCGTCTGCGGGTCAACGATCTGAGTTCGGGTGCGATACCGGGTGAGCGTCTCGCGTGCGTCCTTGATCCGCTGCACTGCCTGTTTGAGATCGGTCTCGGCATAGCGCATCGCGTCTTCGCGGGCCGTCTCATTCAGGGTGTTGATCATCGCCTGGCTCTCGTTGACGATCTCTTGCGCAACACTCTGAGCTTCGATCGGATCAAACCCGAGGACTTCAAGATTGATCAGCCCGCTCGACCCGTCATAGGAGATGCGCACAACGCGTTCCCAATAAGCATGCAGGTCTTCGATGGTGGCATTCGGTCCCAGCGCGAAGATAGGATCGCTTCCCCAATGAGCGGCATACATAGTGCGTAGGTCGAGCTTGTCGTCAATCCTTTGAACAATGTCCTGGCTTTGGATGTATTCGTATAGAATGTCGGCATCTGTCTGCGTCGAGACCTTTGCAAAGCTTGCCAGCCCGCCAAGCAAGTCGGTTGCGCCGCTTGTTTCCTCGGAGCGCACGGTGAAGCCGGTATGAGAACTATATTGATCGTCGGCGATGACCCAAAGGTAGAACATCGTCACCAAGACCGGGAACACGACGCAGGCGGCAAAGCTTGCAGCGATCCCCCAATGGCGTTTGCGCATGGAGGCCACCACGGCGATCGGGCGCACTTCGACCTTCACAGCCTGACGTAGCCGCTTGCGTGCACCGCCTTTTCGTTTCTTGGCGGGGCTGGGCGCGCTGACACTGGTCCTGACTCTGCCAGATTTGAAGGCGGCAGTCTGGTCTGGGCCCCGCGAGGCTCTCTCGCGGCCATCGCGCGGTGCGTTGGAGCGGGTGCCGTTTGTGTTCTTGTCTGGCAAGGGGGTGTCCCGTTGTGAACTGGTTTGCCTCGGTCTGAGACTTTCTACATACTCTGGCACAGAAACACTAGCACGGGATAAATGCGCCCGAATGATCTCTCCTGCGTTGCAACCGAAGAAACCGACGCAAAAGCGCTTCACGGCCGTCAGGGTGATTGCGGCCTTGATCCTGCGCGAAATGGCGACACGCTATGGGCGATCTCCCGGAGGATATGTCTGGGCCTTCCTCGAGCCGCTCGGCGGGATCATCATCCTTAGCTATGCCTTCTCGCTGCTGCTTCGCACGCCTTCGCTCGGGACGAGTTTTCTCTTGTTCTTTGCAGCGGCTTATCTCCCGCTTCAGGCCTATTCGAATGTCGCGGGGGCAACTCAGCACGCCCTGTCCTACTCCAAGGCGCTCCTCCGGTATCCTGTTGTCTCATGGATCGACGCCATTCTCGCGCGGTTCTTGCTCAACGGTTTGACAAGTTCCCTTGTGACTTATGTCCTTCTGACGGGGATCCTCGCGTTCTCAGAGACACGGAGCGTTCTTGATTTTGTGCCGCTGTTTCAGGCGGTGGGGCTCGCTCTGTTGGTTGGGCTTGGGGTCGGTACGTTCAATAGTGTGATTGAGGGGTTTTTTCCGATCTACCAAAGGATTTGGCAGATCATCAGTCGACCGTTGTTCCTCGCCTCAGGCCTGTTCTACATCTACGAAGAGCTGCCGAAGCTCGCACAGGATATCCTCTGGTTCAATCCGCTCATGCATATCAGTGGACTGATGCGGACTGGCGTGTTCACGACTTACCACCCCGAGTATATAAGCAAGACCTATGTCCTTGTATTTGGACTATTTTTTGCGTTCTTTGGGTTCTTGCTTTTGCGCCGTTTCCACAGGGATATACTTACGCGGTAAAGCGGCCCTCGGATCGGGCGACCACTTCCGAATGCGGCCGGTTTAGATCGGATGCAAGGCCGTCGCGGATCGCACAGCGCAACAATCCGAGGAATTCGCGCCGGTTGCCCGGATAGTGGAGGGTCTTCGCGATCCAGCGAGGCAGTATGATCATCAGCACAGGCCAGAACCAAACTCCGGCAGCGGCGCGATAGACCACGAGAAGATTGCGGTGATAGTAGTATGTTTTCCACAAGGGGCGCAGTCGTTTCTCGCCGACGCCCTTGGTGCGGTGATCGTGCTCGAACCGGAGCGCAGGATCAAAAAGGATCGTCCCACCCGCCATGCGAAGGGTCAATGTATAGAGGATATCGTCTCCGTAGATGAAGAGATCTCCGCGAGGGTATCCCGCCATCTCAACGGCGCGCCGGGAGACAAAAAGGCCGACGAATGAGGCGCCATCGACCTCTTGCGGAGAGCGGGATTGATAGTCCGACGCATTCAGGTGAAACCCTTCGCGCCCACCACCCAACAGAGTCCTGAAGAAATTCCCCATGTGCCAGAACGGGTTACGCGAGGGGCGATTGATGTCGCAGATGGTGCCGTCAGGGAAATAGACGGCGGTGGCGACGGATTGGTGTGGGGGGGGGGATTGGTGGAAGGCTCCGAGCGTGTCGGGATAGGGGCGGCCATCGTCGTCGGTCAGCAGGAGCCAATCGGGGCTGAACGTCTCCATGGCGTAGCGCATTCCGGTCTCAAAACCGCCCGCGCCACCAATGTTATTCGCGATACGCAGATTGCACAGACGCGGATCGGCGTGATCTGAAAGCCAGGCTTGGGTGCCATCCTCGCTCGCGTTGTCGACGACCAGAACCTTATAAATAAGGTGTTCCGGGCTTTCCAGGAGGCGTTCGACACATGCTTTGAGATGGGAGAGGCGGTTGTGGGTTACGACGACGGCAACCAGACGGCCTGCGTTCTTCTTTTGCTCCAAGCGGTCCTCTTGCCTGTGTCGTAGGTTTCGCCTGACTGCGCATAAAACGGTGTGCAAGTCAAATGTGGAACCCGGTTTGTGCGTCCCGAAAGGGTCGAAAACCAACGTCGGTATCACGTCGGTATTGCGTCTGTATTGCGGTGGTGTGGAATTTGGGAGTCGCGTTTCGCGGTATTACGGCGAAATGTCTCAGGCGTGCGCGGACACATATGCTAAGACAGGGCGCGCGCATCCGTTGACAGGCGCGAATGTGCGGCGCATTGACGAGCGAAGAGCAGACTGAGCAGGAGTGGGTTCAGATGAAGATTGCGATGATCGGGACGGGCTATGTAGGTCTTGTCTCGGGTGTGTGTTTCTCGGATTTCGGTCACGAGGTTGTCTGTGTCGACAAGAACCCGGCCAAGATCGAGTCCTTGAACCGCGGCGAGGTGCCGATCTACGAACCCGGCCTTGATACGCTCATGGAGAAGAACGTCAGCGCGGGGCGTCTCAGCTTTACGCTTGATCTCAAGGAGGCGCTTGACGGGGCCGAGGCCGTTTTCATCGCAGTCGGCACTCCGACGCGGCGTGGCGATGGCCATGCAGACCTCAGCTATGTGATGGCGGCAGCGGCAGAGATCGCGGAACACGCCGAAGACTATGTTGTCATCGTCACCAAATCGACCGTGCCGGTCGGGACCAACCGGCAGGTCAAGCAGGCGGTGAAGAAGGCCAATCCCAAGCTAGATTTCGACGTGGCCTCGAACCCAGAGTTCCTTCGGGAAGGCGCGGCCATTGAGGATTTCATGAAGCCGGATCGCGTTGTCGTCGGCGTCCAGAACGAGCGTGCGGCCGACGTCATGGCCGAGATCTATCGCCCGCTCTTCCTCCGGGAGTTCCCGATCGTCACCACCGACCTCGAGAGCGCGGAGATGATCAAATACGCGGCCAACGCGTTTCTGGCGACCAAGATCACCTTCATCAACGAGATTGCGGCGCTTTGTGAACGAGTCGGTGGGGATATCAAGGAAGTGTCCAAGGGGATCGGCCTTGATAACCGCATCGGCAACAAGTTCCTGCATGCCGGGCCGGGCTATGGCGGTTCTTGCTTTCCCAAGGACACCAAGGCGCTTGCCCGGATCGGGCAGGAACATGCGGTGCCCATGCAGATCACCGAGACGGTGATCAAGGTCAACGAAGAGACCAAGCGTCGGATGATCGACAAGCTCATGGATCTTTGCGGCGGGAGCGTGAACGACAAGACCATTGCCGTTCTCGGTGTGACCTTCAAACCGAACACGGACGATATGCGGGATGCGCCGTCGCTGACCATTGTGCCGGCGCTTGTTGGCGGGGGCGCGAAGGTGCGCGTCTGTGATCCGCAAGGGGAACACGAAGGTGCCGCGCTCTTGCATGGGGTGCATTGGATCGAAGACCCCTACAAGGCGGCGCATAATGCTGATCTTGTCGTGATCCTTACAGAATGGAACGAGTTCCGTGCGTTGGATCTCAAGCGGATCGCCAAGAAAATGGCGGTGCCGCACATGGCGGACCTGCGCAATATCTATTCGCCGAAAGACGCGAAGCGGGCCGGTTTCACGGCTTATGCCTCGATCGGGAGAGGGCAGTATTTCGAAGACTGAGCGAAATATCACATGAGCCGTAGTGTGGAATTCCTCCTCGCTGGCCTGATGGCGATCATCCTCGTACCGGTGATGGCAATCCTGTCGGTGGTCGTCTTGCTTGTCGACGGGCGCCCTGTGTTCTTTACGCAATCGCGGATGAAATCCCCGACGGAGTCCTTTACGCTCGTCAAGTTCCGCACACTGACCGTTGTCGAGGATGAAGACGGCGTTCTTGGTGGGGACAAGCTCGCCCGGATCACACCGCTTGGGCGTATCCTGCGCAAGAGCCGAATGGACGAGTTGCCGCAGCTCTGGAACATCCTTCGGGGCGATATTGGGTTCGTCGGCCCGAGACCGCCCCTGCGCCGCTATGTTGAACGGTTCCCCGAGATTTATGGCGAGGTTCTGAAAGGGCGGCCCGGTGTGACCGGGCTGGCGACCCTTCTCTATCACGGCAAGGAAGAAGTTCTTATGGCGCAATGCCGGACAGGAGAAGAGGCGGAAGCGGTCTATGAACGGGTCTGTATCCCGGCCAAGGCGCGGCTCGATCTGCTCTATGCAAAGCACAAGTCCCCCTGTCTTGATCTGCGGATGATTGTCGCCACGCTCTGGCGCCGCCTGCCGCCCGTGCCGCGCCCGCAGCGCAAGTTGTGAATTATTTGTATACAATGGCATACTTTTTGCGAATGTTGCCGATCTGTTCCGTTTGGCGCGATTGAATTCTCTGTGCAGCTGTTCTAAAGCAGCGCCATACGACCCAACGTCATGGGGATGCTAAAGATGATCCCCAAGATGTGACATCGCAAAGGAATGGCGCACTATTCGGTGCCGCCAATTTGGCTTCCAGTCATGCTGAAAGGTACAGAAACCATGGCCGATACCTCGAACCCCGATATCATTTACACGATTGTTGACGAAGCACCGGAACTCGCGAGCGCATCGTTCCTCCCGATTATCCGCAAGTTCGCGGATGCCGCCGATATTACCGTTGGCACCAAGGACATTTCGCTTGCCGGACGTATCCTTGCGACCTTCCCGGAAAACCTCACCGATGCACAGCGTCAAAGCGACGACCTTGCCGCGCTTGGCGAGCTTGTGAAAACGGCGGACGCCAATGTCATCAAGCTTCCGAACATCTCGGCCTCGGTGCCGCAGCTTGTCGCAGCGGTCGAAGAGCTTCAGGCGCAGGGCTATGACATTCCGACCTACCCGGAAGAGCCGAAGACCGACGAAGAGAAAGCTGTGCGCGCGCGCTATGACTCGATCAAAGGGTCGGCTGTGAACCCGGTTCTGCGGGAAGGCAACTCGGACCGTCGTTCGGCCAAGGCCGTGAAGAACTACGCCCAGAACAATCCGCATTCGATGGGCAAGTGGGAAAAGGACAGCAAGACCAAGGTCTCGTCCATGCCGGGCAATGATTTCTACGCCAATGAGAAGGCCGCGACCATCACCGCCGATCAGGCCGGTGCCGCGAAGATCGAATTCGTCGGCAAGGATGGGTCGGTGACGGTTCTCAAGGACGGCTGGCAGCTTGATGAGGGCACCGTGGCAGACGCGACCTTCATGAGCGCCAAGGCGCTTGGTGCGTTCCTCGCCGATGCGATTGAGGACACCAAGAAGGACGGCACCATGTTCTCGCTTCACATGAAAGCGACGATGATGAAAGTGTCGGACCCGATCATCTTTGGCCACGCGGTCAAGGCATGGCTCGCGCCGGTGTTTGATAAGTACGGCGACAAGCTCGAGGCGCTTGGCGTGAACCCGAACTCGGGCATGGGCGATCTTCTTGAGCGCGTGAAGGACGATGCAGAGATCGTTGCCGCGATCGAAGCCGTGCGCGCAGAGCGCCCCGAGATGTACATGGTCGATAGCGACAAGGGCATCACCAACCTGCACGTGCCGTCGGACGTCATCATCGACGCGTCCATGCCGGCGGTGATCCGCGCGGGCGGCAAGGGCTGGGACTCGCAGGGCAACAAGGGCGACACGAATTGTGTCATCCCGGACAACTGCTATGCGACGGTCTATGATGAGACGATCAACTTCTTCAAAGAGAACGGCGCGCTTGACGTGACCACCGCCGGTTCGGTCGCCAACGTCGGTCTGATGGCGCAGAAGGCCGAGGAATACGGCTCGCACCCGACCACGTTCGAAGCGCCCGCAGATGGCACGATCCGCGTTGTGCTTGCCAATGGCGAGACGCTGCACAGCCATGACGTTGAGGGCGGCGATATCTGGCGCGCCTGTACGGCGAAGAAAGCGCCGATCGAGAACTGGATCGAGCTTGCCATGGACCGTCAGCGCCTGACCGGTTCGGAAGCGATCTTCTGGCTCGACGCGAACCGCGCGCATGATGCGGAGCTTATCAAATACGTCACGCCGGTGCTTGAAGCGGCGGGTGTGGCCGACAAGTTCAAGATCATGGCACCGCGTGAGGCGACCCGCGCCTCGCTCGAGACGATCACCAAGGGCGAGGACAGCATCGCGATCACCGGCAACGTGCTGCGCGACTACCTGACCGACCTGTTCCCGATCCTCGAGCTTGGCACCTCGGCCAAGATGCTTTCGATTGTGAAGCTCATGAACGGTGGCGGCCTCTTTGAGACGGGCGCGGGCGGTTCGGCCCCGAAACACGTGCAGCAGCTCGTGGAGCAGAACCACCTGCGTTGGGACTCGATGGGCGAGTTCTGTGCGCTGGGCGAAAGCCTCAAGTTCCTGGCCGACACCAAAGGCAACGCCAAGGCGGGTGTGCTTGGCGAGGCGGCAGAGGTCGCGACGCAAGGCATCCTCGACAACAACCGCAGCCCGAGCCGCAAGGTCGGTGAGCCGGACAACCGCGACAGCCACTACTGGTTCGCGCGCTACTGGGCCGAGGCGCTTGCCGCGCAGAGCGACGATGCGGAGCTTGCCGCAGAGTTCGCCCCGGTTGCCAAGGCGCTTGCCGAAGGCGAAGCGGCCATCGTGGCAGAGATTGCCGCGGCACAGGGCGATGCGGCGGATATCGGCGGCTACTATCACCCGTCGGTCGAAAAGAAAGCCGCAGTGATGCGCCCCTCGGCCACGCTCAACGCGATTATCGGCTGATTTCGCCTAGATAGAGACTGAAAAGGGCGTCCTTCGGGGCGCCCTTTTGCGTTGGTGGCGCAGGCAAAGGATATTTGGACTCGGAGCGGGCCTTGGTGGAATTTGTAGTTAAGGGCGGGTTTGAGGCCCAATTGACCTTTGTTGCTCAATGGGATTTCCTCGACCTATGGCAACACTGTCGTCTTGGAGCGGAACGCATTGAATTTAATCAGATTGGGAGAATGGGAACTGTGGATTGAGGACGGAAACCTGCCATCAATCTTCGCTGCCTATCTCGAGAATGCGGTGTTTGCAGACCAGATTGACCTAGCGAACGCCGAAGGTCGATTTCACTTTTTTGGCGTCACAAAAAGCGAAACTAGGAACGGCTGGCCATCAGTCGTAGTTGCCCAACGATATCGAGATGCGCAACAGAGCTTCAGCCCGGGCATTCTATTGGTTCCAGATACCTCGCTGGTGTTTATCGGGGCCGGAGAGCGCCTTCTTTGTTACAACATCGAAGAGAAAACACGGCTTTGGGAGGATGAAACCCACCTTGGGTTTTGGAGGTGGAGCCAATCGGGATCATATGTCTTGATGTCTGCCGAAACTGAATTCGGGGTTTGGCGGCAATCTGGTGAAAAACTGTGGTCGACGTTTGTGGAGCCACCTTGGACTTTTGAGATCAAGGGACAGAATGTCCAGTTGGATGTAATGGGAAGCATCCGAAATCATCAGCTGTCGGATGGCAAGCAGGTAGATTGACCAAAGTTCGCTATGTCCCGCATTGCGGACTTTGGTCAATCTTGCAGATCTTCCGAAGAGATCTTCGCGAAGTCTCGCTCTATCTGTTCCCAAGCTTTCTAAGGCTTCTGTTGCAAGCGACGCCACGAACCGCGCTTTTCTATCGTCAGTAGTCTTTCTGGAAGAACAGGCCGAGGCCGCTATTGGCCTCTGAGTCGGCGGTGCCCTTGACGGTCAGGTTGGGGGAGACATCGAGGTTGAGGCTGATCGCGCTTTCGCCGGTGTCGCCGACTTCGACCTCGGTATAGACGTTGTCGGAGATGTATTTCCCGGCTGTGACGCTTGTATTGCCCTCGGCATCGGTGCGGAGGTCGAGATCGTCGATCCCGGCACCTTCACGGAGAGAGCCGAGGGGATTGAAGGTCGAGCGCCCGGACAGCGTTGCCACGGCACCTGCGAGGCGGGCGGCCTGAAGCGGGGAGATATCGGCCATGGATTCGCCAAAGAGGAGCTGGGCCAGAGCCTCGTCCTCGGGCATGTCGGGCGATGAATTGATCGAGAAGGCGGGCGCGTCTGCGGACCCTTCGAGGGTCAGGTCAAAGCGTGCGGCGCTTGTTTCGGTTGTCGCGACGAGGCGCAAATCAGGCACGAAATCCCCGCGCAACCGAATGGCCCCCTCGGAGAGATCAAAACGTTTGGTGAGGAACTCCATGCGCCCGCGCACAAGATCGAACCCGCCCGCGGTAACGATATTCGTCGTGTCGCCGCGCAACCGCAGTGCGCCGTTGAATTCGGCATCAAGGCCACGCCCGCGCACGAAAACGCGGTTCGGCGCGGAAATCCCGAGATTGAGACGGTAGGCAGGGCCGGATTGCCCATTGCCTGTTTTGACGGCGCCGGCATTGACGCGCGTTCGGGTCACATTGGAAGGTGCGTTCAGATGCGTGATTTCGGGAAGCGGGGCCGAGGAAGAGGCGACGGAATCGACACGAATTTCAGTTTCATCGAGCAACACGTCGCCGCTGATCGTTGCGCCGCCGGTCAGCGGGCCATTGATGCGGATATCGCCCTGAAGGACTGTCTCGACAAGGCGCTCATAGCGCAGGCGCGCGCTTTTGAGGCGGGTGGTCAGGTCGGCGGAATAGGGCGCGGATAGGGACATGCGCCCCTCGAGATCGAAATCGCCGCCAAGGACAAAGCCCCCATTGCCCGAGATCGCGGCCGAGCCGCTGGAAATACGAACATTCGCGCCAATGTTGTTCAAGGCGACCTGCGGATCAGCAACGGAAAGGCGCGCACCAGAGATATCCACGGTGCCGTTCAGAGAGGACAGTGCAAGCGGGCCGCGAAGGCCAAGGTTGAAGCGGGTTTGGCCCGTCAGGCGGGCCGCATCGGTCAGGCCGTTGACGAGGGCGAGCGGTGCGCTGCCTTCTGTGCTTAGGTCGGCTCTGGAAAAGTCCTTGGCGACCGTGCCTTGGGCGGACAAGACCGCGCCCGAGAGCCCCGCAGCGTCGAGATCAATCTGCCAGGTCTCGCCTGCGCGCTCTGCGGTCGCGTCGAGGCGCAGGGGGCCGGTCAGGCTCGAGATCCAAGGGGATATCTGGGCAATGTTGAGGTTAATCTCGGCGTTGAGCGGGTCAATGCCTTGGCTCTGTGCGCTCAAGGAGAGCCGCGCATTGCCAGGGCCGGTGCCGTCGAGGGTAAACTCCCAGAGGTCGTTGACCCCTTTGGCGACGGCGGTGAGGGTCGCCGGGCCAGAGACCGATGGCAGGTAGCGTGACAGCGTATCAAGCGATGCATCAAGAGAGATCGTGCCACCGCCCGTGCGTAACGCGCCTGCGGTTGTCGCAGAGAGGGCCGGTGTTTCAAGCAGACCGTCGCGCCATGTCAGGCCCTCTCCATCGCGTTTGACCTTGATGGCAACCTGCGACAGGCCTGTCTCGGTCAGGGTATCGACCTCGTCCATTCCGGTGCGGAGCCCATCGCTTTCACCCGTCATGGAGAGGTCAAAGGCCCCTGCAAGCGGTTGAATCGTGCCTTGGATCGAGGCGTCGAGCGTGCCGCGCAGGGGGCGCCCGGCCAAAGGGGCGAGTGCGGCGAGATCGCCAAGGTTTGCCGTGGCGCGGGTTGTCACCGTGGGATCGAGCGGCGGGCCGCCGATCTGCGCCGTGGCGTCGAGTGTGCCAGAGGCCGTTGTCAGGGTCAGGCGGTTGATCTGCACGGGGCTCTGGTCCTGCCATGCGAGGCCAAGGTCGAGGTTGGCCTTCTCGCCGAGCGCGCGGGCCACCTCGGGGCGGGCGGCGTCGGTCGGGCGCAGGCCGTTTGCCACAAGGCGCATCTCCGCCGTCAGAAGGCGCGGCGCCTCAGGGCGGATGCGTCCGCCACCACTCAGGGCGATGGTTGCGGTGGTGACGTCCGGGTGGATGAAATCGCGGATTGTGCCCGAGAGGGTCCAGGCGTCGCTCTGCGTCGCGTCATAGCGCGCCTTGAGCGTCGCGGATCGCAGGCTCAGGTCCAGGGAGGCAGGCAAGAGGAGCGCATCTGCGCCTTGCTTGGAGAGGTCGATATCAAGGGCAAAACTCTCGGGAAGGTTGCTTGGCGCGATGACGGCCTCGCCCGCGATCCGCATGGCGGCGGTGGAGAGCAGGAGATGGTCGAGGGTCACGCGCCCATCGTCGGATTGGCGGGCCTTGGCGGTCAGGTTGGCCTCGGTGCCGAAGAAGGGGCGAAACCGTGCTTCGACAAGCGGGGAAATATCGCCGTTGATGTCGAGGAAAAAACTCTTTTGTGCCGGAACAGTCTCTGTTTTTGCTTGGTTTGCGGTTTCAAGAGAGCCGCTTACACGCTGTACGCCATCGGTGGCCAAGGAGAGCTCGGCGCGGAACTCGGAGAGCGGAGCATCGCCTTTGAGGGTGAGGGCGAGGGCAGGGCGGTCCGGAACGTTGAGCAGCGTTGCGACCGCGCCTGCACGGGCTTCCTCGGCGGCGAGGTCAATCAGGAGCCGTCGGGTGGTGTTGTCGAAGGCGGCCTTGAGCGCGAAGGCCCCCTTGATGTCGTCCGTGCGGGTCAGGGTCAGATCGGCATCGCCCGCGCCACCGATGAGAGAGAGCTTGCCGGCGAGTTTCGCGGTGAGAGCCTGGCCAAGGACCGGCGCACCGAGCGCGATCTTATCGGCTTTGATTTCGCCGATCTGAACGCTGACGGGCAGGTCGGGAAGGGAGAACGGTGTGGCTTCGGGTGTCGGCGCCGCAGGATCGCTTTCGGGGAGGCGCGAAAGCGTGATCGTCTTGGCGGCAAGGCTGTTGACCGAGAGCGCACCGCTAAAGAGCGCGCTACGGTTCCAGTCGAGCGTGACATTCTCGAGGCGGAGCCAGATACCCTTGGCGTCGGCAATCGTGAGCGTTTCGACGCTGGCTTTGCTGCTAAGTGCACCGGTGAAGCCGTCCACCGTCACCGTGCGGCCGGCGCCGGAGAGCGAATCTTCGAGGAACCGCGTCAGGCGCCCCTTGTCCTCTTCGGTGTCCGCAAGGGCAGACAAGGGGACGCAGAGGCAAAGCAAGAGAAGCAGGTGTCGCATCAGAAGGCCTGTCCAATCCCGATATAGAGCTGCACGCCGTCGGAATTGCTTCCGGAAACCGGACCGGCGAGATCGACCCGGATCGGGCCGATGCCGGTATGATAGCGCAGACCGATCCCGGCCCCGGAATGCCAAGAGCCATTGCCGCCAAAGCTACTTGTTTCGCCAATATAGCCTGCGTCGTAGAACACAACGGTCGAGATACTCTCCCATGCGCGCAGGCGGAGTTCGCCAGAAATGCCAAGGAAAGAGAGGCCGCCGCTTTGCGCGCCGCCGGTGGTGATGAAGTTCGACTGGAACGGTTGGCCCCGCACTGTGCCGCCGCCGCCGGAGAGGAAGAGCATGTCGGGAGGTGTGGTTGCCAGAGAGGGGCCTAGGACGGTCCCGACCTGAAGCCGTGCCGCGGCGGTCAGGCTTTCGCCGAGGGGACGATAGAGGCGCGCGTCGGCGGTCAGGGACATGCCCGTTTCCGCAGTGCCACCGCCAAGATAGGGCATCACGGTTGCGTCGATGTAGTACCCGTCGCGGGCATCAAGCGGATCATCCCGGCGGTCGATCGTGTATCCGAACGGCAGGCCGAGAATGTGGAAATCTCGCGTGCCAAAGGAATCACGCACGAAATTGGTTTGGTAATGCAGGCCGAAAGACGCCTTGCGGGTCTGTGACAGGAAGCGGGTAAAGCCTATGTCGAAGGACAGTTTTTCCTGAAAGAACAGCGGATCGTTCTGTCGTTCAGCGGTCAGCGCAAGCCGTAAGTCGGTATCCGCGCCAAGCGTTGCCGGGCGGGTGAACTCGGTCGAGAAGCGATAGTCGGTGCCGCCTGATTGGGCCTGAATGCCGGAGACCTCGCCCTCGATCCGAAGCCGTTCTGCGCCACCAAGAAGGTTGCGATGCATCCAGAAAGCTGACGCGGAGATCCCGTCGCGGGACTGCAATTCGGCACCAAAGCCGATGCGGCGGGGTTTGGCGTCTTTCACGTCGACCGCGATATCAAGGCTTTGATCCGGATTGATCGCCTCGGCCTCTCGGATGTTGACCGAGCGAAACACGCCTGTGCGCCGCAAGCGGATCGCGATGGTCTCGAGCGCCTCGGGATCAAAACGTTCACCGGTTGGCAGTGCGATGATCTTGCGCAGGCGGCGCTCTGTAACGGCGCTTTCTCCCGGAAGAGTCAGGGCACCAAAGCGCAACTCGGGGCCGGGGGCGATCTTGAGGTCGGCATCAAGCGTTGCATTGGTATGGTTGGCGACCAGAGATTGATCCGCGATGCGGGCCTTGGCGTGCCCGATGGCGCGCCAGCCCGTGATCCCTTCGCGGGCGGCAGCGCGGATGGTTTCCGCCTCTGCCGGTTGGCCCGGTGCAAAGCCCGCGGGCACTTCGGTTTGCGGTGCAAGCGGGGCAATGCGCGCCTTGGCGAATTGAAAGCGCGGCCCGGTCACGACTTCGATCTGTGCTGAGGTGACCGTGTCGATGCGCGCAAAGGGCGGCAGCGATGCGGCCTCGCGTCCGTTGACACGAATACGAATTTCGGGGCCGTAGTAGCCCGCGTTGTAGAGCAGACCGAGCAGGCGCCGATAGTCAGCACGCGCCGCCGCGACGATATCGAGCGGGTTGCGCACGCCGTCTTCGGCGGCATCGATCAAGAGCGAACTTGATTGCAGGGTCTCGATCAAGTCCTCAGAAGCGCCCGGCGCACTCAGGCGCGCGTCGAAGGCTTGCCCGGCATTGGCCCAAAGCAGACCAGCGCAGACTGCTGTGCCTGCGAGCCATCTGCTGAATTGTCGGGTCGAAACTGGCATGGTGCCTGTCTCCTGATGCGCGCTGTTCTTCCTAGTGACTTAGCTCACGGGGTAGGCATTGAACATAGCCCGGCCTTGGATTCACCCTTGGAACGACTGTGATCGGTGGACCTTTGCCGAGACATCCGGTTTTTCGGGCTTTACGGTATGCGCAAACGGCTATCCCATTGGCAGAAACGGGATCAGGAGGCGATATGGGCGCAACGACACGAAATATGCTTGGGATCCGGCTACGCAGTGCGTTGTTCTATGTTCTGTCTGGTCTAGCGTTCGTGCCTTTCCTTCTATTCTGGCCGGTTTTCTTTCTGCCCGAACGGTATCTTCTGGGCGTCGGAGCGGCTTATCTCAGGGTTCAGCTCGTCCTTCTGCGGCTTATCTGTGGCATTCGTTATCGCGTCGAGGGGGCGGAGCATCTGCCCGAGGGGCCATGCCTCATTGCGTCCTGGCATGAATCGTCCTGGGAGACGCTTTTCTTTCATCTCTTCCTTGATCAGCCTGTCATGTTCGCAAAGCAGGAGGTGTTCTCGTATCCGGTCGTCGGGCTTGTTGCGCAGAAGGCAGGGCATGTACCGATCGACCGCAAGGGCACGCCGGATCAGATGCGCGACGGGTTCCGGGCCGGTGTTGCAGCGATCAAGCGGGGGCGCAAGCTATTGATCTTTCCGAGCGGAACACGGCAACGCGGCGCGCCGAAACGTATTCAGCGCGGTGTTGGGGTGCTCTACGACCTTGCCAAGGTCGACGCGGTGCCCGTGCAGGTAAAGTCCGGCCATTGCTGGCCTGCGGGGAGTCTCTTGAAATACCCCGGCACGATCACCGTGCGTATCCTGCCGCCGATCCCGGCAGGCCTTGAGCGGCGTGCCTTCCTTCAGCAGCTTGCACTTGCGTTCGGCGAAAATCAGGACGATTTGAAACGTTAAGGTGGCGGTAACGCACGGCCTGTTACACCCGGGATTGGGTGAGTAATAGGTGGTGAGATGAGCGCGCAGAAAAATGCGTCTCCGGTCATCATCAAGAGAAAGAAAGTCGTTGCTGGCGACGGGCATCACGGTGGTGCCTGGAAGGTTGCCATGGCATTTTCCTTGTATGCATAGGCGCTTTGCGCCCGTTGGATGTAACCGCGAAGGCGGTCTTGAATGTCGTTCTGACAGGTGCCGAACCGTTCGTCGGCCGGCGCCATCCGGTTGGATGCGGTGTGACTGTGTGGTGGAAAACGCTAATGGAGTGCTAATCCGGCCAATCCAGATACGAGGCTTTTGATGCAAATCTGGCTGTTGTACTGCGGGCAGGTCAGGCGCGTTTCTCAAGACGCCCGGGGCTTGCGAGATAGACGTCGGATTTCTGACCTTTCGCATCGTAGGTCTGTAGGGAATCGCGCACCTGGCGCAGCAAGGACATGCGCTCAGCAACATCCTGAATCCCAGCGAGCGCGCTCTCCATCAAGACCTGATTGCGCCCTGCGGCCACCTGCAGCGCCTGAAGCGGTGCACGATCCTCGGGAGCCAGATGTTCGAGAGCATCGAGCAAACGCGCTTTCTCTGCCCCGATTTCCGCGAGAGCGCCAATATCTCCCTCCAGCAATGCGCGCTTCTCTGCGCTAAGCAAGGCATCGAGAGATGCAAAAAGTGCACTGTGGTTCTGTTTAGGCATCGGCCTTGTCCTTCAAGCTTTGGAAGATCGACTCGGCAAGGCCGATCCCGCCCGCATCGACAATCGCGTGTGCTTGGGTTTCGATCAGAAGGGATGCGAATTGGTCCTCGCCAGCCCCTCCGCCAAAGCTCTCTCGTGGTTTTCCGAGGCCGGCGTGTTTGAGCATTTCTGCAAGAAAGCTCGCCTCAAGATCCTGCGCGACCTCCTTAAGGCGCGATGTGGTTTGCGTTTGGGAGGTTGGCGGTGGCGTGATCGGCAAGACCGGGTCCGTCATATCAATATCTCCAAGTTGAAGCGGTTTTCTTGATTTTGACGATCAGCGGTAAAGAAGTGGTAACCCTGTTGGCGTTCTTATCGGCGTACTGCACCTGTCGCCGGAGGCCCCATGCTGCCTGAACTCTCTCAAGAAACCATACTCCACCATTCCATCGTGCTGCCGCCCAGGACAGGGGCGATGAGGCATGAGGGGAGGATAGATTTCGTCTCTATTCTTGCGGAACTCGACTTGAAAGTGAGTGATGTGGCAGAGGATGGCACGCAGGAGAATACAATTGCCGCCGTGCCGAAAGAGGAGCCAACCAGCGCGGTCGAAGACGTCGAAGGCGAAGAATGGCTTCTCGATGACCTCGAAGCGATGACCAAGGCCGACGAGGCAGAGGAGTCTCATTCTAAGTCACCAGAGGTCGTCCGATCGCTTCAAGATAAGGACGCTCCTAGTTGGACGGAGGCGGCGAAAGAGGGCTTGGATCCACCCCAAACCGCGGCAGAGCCTGAGTTCGTTCCGTTGCAAAGGGGTTCAGATGCGCAAGCAGAAGTACGTGTCGATCGGCCAGAGACATCTACGTCGAGTCTGCCAGAGCAGCGCGCGTTGGGATCGAGCCAGATCTCTGTCCCGCTGAGTGTCGATACGTCGAAGAGCGCGGCTGTGTCGAAAGAGAGTCTCGTCGCAGCCCAAAGCGCGGATCACTCCAACCGATCCGTAGCAGTCAGACCCGCCTCAATCGAAGGGGGTCTCCTTCAAGCGGCACCAGCTGCGTCAGGAGACCCTTCGAATCCGACCGCAAGGGATTTTCAAACGAACACCACCCCTCTCCGCGATCCACCTGCGCCAGAGAGGCTGGCGGAGAGCCAAGCCCGAGAGGGGCATCCGACCCGAAAGATCCCCATTGCGCCCGAGACAAGAGAAGGCACGCCGCAGGAGTCGCGCCGTTCGCCCCACGCCGAACCAAATCGTGTCGACCCACCCCTGTTTCTTAGTGCGCGACGTGAGGTGGCCCCAACAACCACCTCTCAGGGGACCACGCCCATGCAATCGACGCCTGCTGCGATCGCGCCCGGACCTCTGGCAAAGGCAGAATCGCGCCTGACCTTGCGAGATGGAGGATCTGAATTCTTCGTAGAGGAAGCGGCGCCTATCGCGGACCGGTCTGCAGTGACAGGAAGAGATATGTTTCAGTCCGTTCGGGGCGCCGTTCTCGGGCCCCATGCAGAACACCCACAGGCTCTGAGCGTGGTTCGGCAGGTTTCGGAAGCAATTCGGCTCACACCCGGAAACGGCATTGATATCGCACTTCGTCCTGAAGAGCTTGGTTCTGTTCGGCTAAGCCTTTCTGGGCAGGAGGGTCAGATGAGTGTCGTTGTTCAGGCGGAACGGCCAGAGACGCTTGACCTCATGCGGCGCCATATCGACAGCCTGTCTCAGGAATTTCGTGCGATTGGCTACGGGGATGTCTCGTTCTCGTTCCAGTCTGGCGGAGACTCGGCGCGTGATGAGCAAGATGGAGAGCCCGGGACAGTCGCGGTGATCGAAGAAATGCCGTCTGACGACACACGGCGAGAGGCGTCGGGCAGCATTGCGAAGCGCTCGGGCCTCGATATGCGCATCTAGGAGGGATCATGGAAGCAGTTACGACACAGGCTCAGGCGGCATTGGGCACGCGCGGCGAGCGAACCTCGTCCGCAATGGCCGAGGGCTCTTCGGATTATGAGACCTTTCTCAAGATGTTGACGGTCCAGATGCAGAACCAAGACCCTCTAAACCCGGTCGAAGCCTCGGACTTCGCGGCGCAGCTCGCGGCGTTCTCGAGCGTAGAGCAACAGGTCTTGACCAATGATCTATTGGCTTCGATCAAAACCCGCTTGGCGACGTCGGACTTTGCGGCGCTGGCGGATTGGGTCGGCATGGATGTGCGCAGCTTGGGCGCTGCGTATTTCGACGGAAACTCAATCGAGACAAGTGGGCAGATAGACACGACGGCGGAGAAAACCGATCTGGTGGTGCGCGATGTAAATGGTCTCGAGATCTATCGCGCGCCCGTTGCGGATTCGGATGGCGGTATCACATGGATGGGCGAGACGACGGCGGGCCAACGCGCGCCCAATGGCCTTTATTCTCTCTCGCTTGAAGGGTTTTCCTCCGGCGAGAGCCTTGGAGAAATCCCGCTTGAGACCTATGGGCGGGTACGCGAGGCGCGGATGGGGAGCGATGGGCTGAACCTTGTCCTTGAAGGCGGGCAAACTGTTGCCGCCGACGATGTGACGGCGCTGCGAGCGCCTGTCTGAACTTTGGTTGTGACTACAGGTCGCTCAAACCATAGGCGAGATAGGCCGGCCAGAGTGCGAGCCGTCGAAAGCGCCCGCCGGGAAACCGGCCTGGCGGGGCCGTAAGAGCCTTTGGACGGCGCAATTGTCTCTGTTCGAGTATCTGTTCGGCCAGAAGCGCGCCGCAATAGCTTGCCATTGCGACACCGTTGCCATGATAGGCGAAGCTGGCAAACAACCCCTCATGCCCGGGCACGGGGCCGGCGAAGGGCGTCAGATTGCGCGCGAAACACACGAACCCGGACCAGTAGTATGGCGTTTCAACGTGACTCCAAGCCGGAAACATCTGCTCAAAATCACGTCTGATCAAACGTCGCACGGCCTGATCCGCGCGATGCGTCGTTCGCAAACCGCCTCGCATGCCGAAAAGGAAACGTCCATCTGGCATAAGACGGAAATAGTGCAGGAGGGCGCGGGTGTCATAGGCCATCTGCACCGAGGTCCATCCCTGAGCTTCTTGCTCTTCTGAGGAAAGCGGCCGGGTCACAATCACGCTCGACTGCGCGGGCATGTAGCGATTGGCAAGCCAATTTGGAACGGTTTCGCGGCCATACCCGTTGGTGGCGATGATAACCTGCTTTGCGGAGACCGTTGCCTGCGCGGTCTTGAGCCGGAATGCCCCTGATTGACCTGAGATTCGTGTCACCGAAGTCTGGCCATGGATCCTCGCGCCTGCTCTTTGTGCCGCACGTGCGAGGCCAAGCGCGTATTTCTTTGGGTTGAGGGCAAACCCAATCGGGATCGTGAGACCACCGTGAAAATCGCCGTTCATGCCTTGGCGCACAAGGTCGTCGCGTGAGAGAAGTTCGGGCATGACCCCATAAAGATCAGAGGTCCCCTTGGCCTTCTTCTCAAGCGAAAGCAGGTCGCGCTTGCGGTGGGCAAGAAGGGTTTCACCCCTAGAGTGGGTATCAGCGTCGATCTCGTGCGTTCCCAAGATATTTTCGACACACGAAACCGCATCACGTTCGGCGAGGAAATAGTCCTGTGCCGCTTTCTGACCTATCCGCTTTGCAAGGGTGGCGGGTTCTATATGGCTCCCACCAAGACAGCAGAACCCTCCATTGCGCCCCGATGCGCCCCAGCTTGGCTGTTGTTCGTCCAGAAGAACGACATCGCGCCCGGCCTCGGCAAGGTGCAGGGCTGCAGACAAACCCGTATAGCCGCCGCCGATGATCGCCACATCCGCCGATACATCGCTGGTCAGCATAGGATAGGACACGGCATCGACCGTTTCATTCCAGAAACATGTCTCAACCGGTCCATCACCATAGACAAAGGGGTCGCAGATCCGTGTCATCCGGCCGAAAGTCGCTCTGCCGCGCGTTCCTCACGTTGTTGCCGCGCAACCTTGCTCTTTGAGATGAGCGAGGCCGAGATGACGCCGATGGTCACAATACCGATCATGATCGTGGACAGGGCGTTGATCTCGGGGCTGACACCAAGGCGGACAGAAGACCAGATCTTCATTGGCAATGTCGTGGCCGATGGCCCGGATGTGAACGATGCGATGACGAGATCGTCGAGCGACAGTGTAAAGGCAAGCAGCCAACCGGAGATCACAGCGGGTGCGATGATCGGCAGTGTGACGAGATGAAAGGCCTGAAACGGCGAACAACCAAGGTCGAGCGCCGCTTCTTCGAGGGAATTGTCAAAGCTCACGAGGCGCGACGATACAACGACCGAGACATAGCACATCGAGAACGTCGTATGCGCGAGAACGATGGTCAGAACCCCTCGATCAAGGCCGATCCCGATGAAAAGCAGGAGCAGAGAGAGGCCTGTGATGACTTCGGGCATGACGAGCGGTGCATAGACCATCCCCGAAAACAGGGTGCGCCCAAAGAACCGTCCGGCGCGGACCATGACAATCGCCGCCATCGTGCCGAGCACCGTGGCGATGGTTGAGCTCAGGACCGCGACCTTGATAGTGACCCAAGCGGCATCAAGGAACGCTTCGTTCTGAAGCAGTTCACCATACCATTTGGTCGAGAACCCAGCCCAGACCGTCACAAGTTTCGACGCGTTGAAGCTATAGATGATGAGTATCACCATCGGCAGGTAGAGGAAGGCAAAGCCAAGCGTAAGCGAGGTTGCGTTGAACCAGCTGAAACGTCTCATCCTTCGGCCTCCCTCTGTTTCTGTTCGTTGCGTTGGAACAAGATGATCGGGATCACGAGGATCAAAAGCAGGATCACCGCCACCGCCGAGGCCACTGGCCAATCGCGATTAGAGAAGAACTCTTCCCAGAGCACCTTGCCGATCATCAGGGTTTGCGACCCGCCGAGAAGCGAGGGGATGACGAATTCGCCGATCGTCGGGATGAAGACGAGGAAACAGCCCGCAATTATCCCTTGTTTCGAAAGTGGTATCGTCACCAACCAGAAGGCGGAAAAGCGCGAACAACCAAGGTCTTCGGCGGCCTCGAGAAGGCTCGCGTCGAGCTTTTCAAGGGCCGAGTAGATCGGCAGGATCATGAACGGCAGATAGGTATAGACGATGCCGATATAGACCGCTGCGTTGGTGTTCAGGATGATGAGCGGCTCGGAAATGAGACCAAGGGACATCAGAAGCTGATTGAGATAGCCCTCCTGGCTGAGGATGCCCATCCATGAATAGACGCGGATCAGGAACGAGGTCCAGAACGGCAGGATCACGAGCATGAGCAGCGTCGGACGCCATTCATCCGGCGCTTTCGCCATGCCATAGGCAATCGGGTAGCCGACGAGCAATGTCAGAAAGGTAGAGATAGCCGCGATCTTGAGGCTCGAGAGGTAGGCTTTCCAGTAGAGATCGTCTTCGGTCAGGAAGATGAAGTTCTCAAAATCAAGCCCGGAGAGGAACTCCTTGAACCCTGCCCAGCCTGCCGAGACATCAAGGGTTGGCACATAGGGGGGGATCGCAAGCCACGCATCCGAAAGCGCGATCTTCAGCACAATAATGAAGGGCACGAGGAAAAGCGCCAGCAACCAGAGATAAGGCACCGCGATCAGGAAGAGACGGCGCATATCAGTTCTCCAACAAGACACCGGCGGTGTCCGTCCAGCTTACCCAGACCTTGTCTTCCCAAGTAAAGCCCCGGCGCGAGATGCGTCGGTTGTTGGCGGTTTGGGCCTTGATGATTTGTCCATTGGGAAGCTCGACATGGTAGGTCGAGAGGTTCCCGAGATAGGCGATATCAAGCACCTTGCCCCGGAACGCGGTCGGATTCGTGGGCTTATCATGCGTGATTGCCACCTTCTCAGGACGAATGGCGAAATGCACGGTTTGGCCCTTGTCGAAGCTCGTCTGCGGCGTGCCGATGATATCCGGCAGACCTTCGCCCCATGTGATGGCAAGCTTGTCACCGTCCTTCGCGCCAGCCTTGCCCTCGATCAGGTTCACATCGCCGATGAAGTCCGCGACGTAGGTCGAATTCGGGGTTTCATAAATCTCAGCGGGTGTGGCTACCTGTACGATCTTACCATGATCCATGACTGCGACACGGCTCGCGACGGTCATCGCTTCTTCCTGATCGTGGGTCACGATGACAAAGGTCGTGCCGGTCTTTTCCTGAATATCCATCAACTCGAACTGCGTTTCCTGACGCAGTTTCTTGTCGAGAGCGCCAAGCGGTTCATCAAGCAGCAGGAGCTTGGGTGCTTTGGCGAGCGAGCGGGCGAGGGCGACGCGCTGACGCTGACCCCCGGAAATCTGGTGCGGTTTGCGCCGTGCGAATTTCTCGAGCCGCGTCAGGCGGAGCATTTCGCTCACGCGGGCGCCCAGTTCGTCCTTGGGCATCCCATCACGACGCAGGCCAAAGGCGATATTGTCCCAAACGGAAAGATGCGGGAAAAGCGCGTAGGATTGGAACATCATGTTCACGGCGCGTTTGTTGGGCGGTACGGGGGCCATGTCCTGACCCGAGAGGAGAATATGACCCTCGGTCGGTGTTTCGAACCCGGCGAGCATCCGCATCATCGTCGTCTTGCCGCAGCCCGAGGGACCGAGAAGAGCAAAGAACTCGCGTTCGTATATATCAATCGTGAGATCGTCGATGGCTATGAAATCGCCAAAGCGTTTGGTGACGTTCTTAAACTGGATGATTGGTTTCTCATCCGGATCAAGCCAAGGGGCGAAGACGTCCTGAGGCATATGGCCCACTCCCGTAAGAAATGGCCCGCGCGTCAAGCGAACGCGCGGGCCTGGTTGTTGAGAAAGATCAGGTGCCGGACTTGATCTTGGTCCACATACGGGTCGCTTTACGCTGAACCTTCGGCGGGTAGCCGTCCTTGGTGTAGAGGTTCTCGACGGTTTCCTCGCTCGGATAAATCGACGGATCGCCGATCACGTCTTCCTCGAGGAACTCCTGAGAAGCGAGGTTGCCGTTCGCGTAATAAACATAGTTTGACGCGGCGGCCATGTTCTCGGCATCCATGATGAAGTTCAGGAACTTGTGCGCGCCTTCCGGGTTCGGAGCGTCAACCGGGATCGCCATTTGGTCAAACCACATCAGAGCGCCTTCCTTCGGCGCATAGTATGCGATCTCGACGCCGTTATCCGCCTCGTCTGCGCGGTCACGCGCCTGAAGGATATCGCCGGACCACCCAAAGGCCACACAGATATCACCGTTTGCCAGAGCGTTGATGTATTCCGAGCTGTGGAACTTCTGCACGTAAGGGCGCACACCCATCAGGACCGGTTCGGCCTTGGCGACCACATCCGCGTCCATCGTGTTCGGGTTCTCACCGATATATTTGAGCGCGGCGGGGATCATCTCGTCCGGAGCGTCGAGGAAATGCACGCCGCATTCGCCAAGCTTCTCCATGTTGGCCGGATCGAAGATCAGTGCGAGCGAGTCCATCGGAGCGTCTTCGCCAAGGATCTCTTTGACCTTGCCGACGTTCACGCCAATGCCTGTCGTGCCCCACATGTAGTTGATGGAGTACTCGTTGTCGGGATCGTAGTTCGCGGTGCGGGCTTTGATTTTGTCCCACATGTTCGCTTCGTTGGGCAGCATCGAGAAGTCGAGCTTCTGGAAAGCTCCCGCAGAGATCTGGCGCGCAAGGAACGAACCGGTCGGCACCACGACGTCATAACCGGACCCGCCGGCGAGCATCTTGGTTTCGAGAACTTCGTTAGAGTCGAACACGTCATAGATCAGGTCGATGCCGGTCTCTTCTTCGAACTTGGTCAGAAGTTCTTCGTCGATGTAATCGGACCAGTTGTAGACGCGCACTTCCTCGGCGTTGGCAGCCATCGCGCCGAGAGCTACGGTGGCAGTCAATGTCAGAAGGGTGTGTTTCATTTTTGTCTCCCGTTGGATTGTCGGACATGTGCCCGACCGAAAATCACGAGAAAATTTTTGATCAAGTTTGGGGCATATGGCAACATCGGATTATTCGAGAGCCGCGGAAATCTGCAAGAAACGACGGCGTGATAAGGGAGATTTGCACAAATGGCAGGCGTTGGCACCCCAAGGCAGTTGGATGCCTATCCTGATGAAATTCCACAACGTATTCCCGTTCATCAGCAGGTGTATGAAGATCTGCGGACCCGCATTCTTTTTGGAGAACTCGCACCGGGACAACCGGTCACAATCCAAGGGCTTGTTGAGATTCTCGGCGCTGGAATGACCCCAGTCCGCGAGGCGATTCGCCGTCTCACGTCAGAAGGAGCCTTGGAATTTCAAGGGAATCGGCGTGTTACTGTGCCGACGCCAGACACCGCCTGCATTGAAGAATTGATCTTTGCGCGCAAAGCGCTTGAGCCGGAACTCGCGAGAAGAGCGACGAAAAAAGCCACCCCCGCCGAGATCAATGCACTCGAAGAGATCGATACGGCGCTCGACGTCGCGATCTCTCTGGGCGATGTCGGAGCATATCTGCACCTGAATTTTGAATTCCATTCAAAGCTCTACCGGATCGCCGATGCGCCAATCCTGACTTCTATCGTCGAGAGCCTCTGGCTTCGCTTCGGCCCGTCGCTGCGTGTTGTCTGTGGTCGCATGGGAACTCAGAACCTACCGGACAAGCACAAGGAAACGCTCGCAGCGTTGCGGGCAAACGATGGCGAGGCCGCGGCGATCGCCATTCGAGATGACGTTGTGCAGGGCATGGAGCAAGTCCGGGAGGTGCTCATGGAGAACGCTCAGTCGGGCGAGATGATTGACACGTAAAAATTTGATCATATTCTGCGTGTAGCTTTGCCGATGCCGCTGATCGGCTCCTTCCTATCTCAAGAGGCACGCTTATGAGTATGATCACCAATCACATGCCGACGACCGAGCTGCAGGCTCTGGATGCGGCACATCACGTTCATCCCTTCACTGCGCAAGGAGAGCTTGCCGAGAAAGGCGCCCGTGTCATCACCCGCGCCAAGGGCGTGACGCTTGTCGATTCCGAAGGCGAAGAAATCCTGGATGCGATGGCAGGCCTCTGGTGCGTAAATATTGGCTATGGCCGCGAGGAGTTGGCCGAGGTTGCCGCGCGCCAGATGCGTGAACTGCCCTACTACAACACGTTTTTCCAGACGACCCATGTGCCCGTGATCGCCCTATCGGCCAAGCTAGCCGAGCTGGCGCCGGGGGATCTCAACCATGTCTTCTATGGCGGCTCTGGCTCCGAGGCGAACGACACCAATCTGCGTCTCGTGCGGACCTATTGGGCAGAGAAGGGCAAGCCTGAGAAGAAAGTCGTCATCAGCCGCAAGAACGCCTACCACGGGTCGACCGTCGCAGCGGCAAGCCTTGGCGGCATGAGCGGCATGCATGCCCAAGGTGGTCTCCCGATCCCGGATATCCATCACCTAAACCAACCTGACTGGTATGCCGAAGGTGGCGACATGTCCCCGGAAGAGTTCGGCCTCGCGCGCGCGCGCGAATTGGAAGAAGCTATTATCGAGCTTGGCGAGGATCGGGTCGCGGCCTTTATCGCAGAACCGGTGCAGGGAGCGGGCGGTGTGATCGTGGCACCCGACAGCTATTGGCCCGAGATACAGCGTATCTGCGACAAGTATGAAATCCTTCTGATCGCGGATGAGGTCATTTGTGGCTTTGGTCGAACCGGGCAGTGGTTTGGCTCGCAAACTCTCGGTATCCGTCCCGATATTATGACCATCGCCAAGGGGTTGAGTTCGGGCTACGTGCCGATTGCGGCCTCGATCCTGTCCGACGAGGTGGCGAAAGTCATCGGTGGAACCGAGTTCAATCACGGCTACACTTACTCCGGGCACCCGGTCGCCGCCGCAGTCGCGCTCGAGAACCTGCGGATTCTCGAAGAAGAGCATATTATCGACACGGTGCGTGAAGAGACTGCGCCGTATCTGAAGGAAAAATGGGAAGCTCTCGCGGATCACCCGCTTGTCGGCGAGGCGAAGATTGTTGGCATGATGGGCTCGATTGCCCTGACCCCGAACAAAGCGACCCGCGCAGCTTTCAAGGCGCCTGCCGGCACCGTGGGGTTCAAATGCCGCGAGCATTGCTTTGCCAACAATCTGATCATGCGTCACGTGGGCGATCGGATGGTCATTTCGCCGCCGCTCATCATCTCGAAAGCAGAGATCGACACCCTGATTGAGCGGGCGACTCGGGCACTAGACCTGACCTATTCCCAGCTTCAGAAAGAAGATCTGCTCGCCTAAGTCAGGCCGAAGATGAAATGATTGCGCCCGACATTCAGGTGTCGGGCGCTCAATTTTTCCCCACAATCCCTTTTGGATGCTCGCTGTCTGTGCAGGGTCTTGGATAGTCTCAAGATGGGGCCGCAACCATTGGTTGATGGCCCCTGCTGTAAAGGCGTTTAGCCACGATTTTTTCGAGCACGGTTCCCAGCCTCCGACGGCCCAAACAGGAGGCATATGTCGGAAAAATTGTATGAACCGTCGCAAAACATGCACTGAAACGGGTGACCTCGGCCCTACGGTCGTGTTTTGTATCTGGTGTTGCACTTACCCGATTGGGTGTGCTTACATTTCAAGCAATAGGGCAGAAACAATCTGCCAGATAAACAACACAGGGAGCCAGTTTTGGCCGATTCTGCATCGAACGACGCTTTCGTTGAATTCGAACGCGTCCAGAAAAGCTATGATGGCGAAACGCTCGTCGTAAAAGATCTCAACCTCCAAATGCCGAAAGGCGAGTTTCTCACGATGCTCGGGCCGTCCGGTTCCGGCAAAACAACTTGCCTCATGATGCTTGCCGGTTTTGAAACCGCAACGCATGGTGACATCCGCCTCGACGGCGTCTCCATCAACAACATCCCGCCGCACAAGCGCGGCATCGGCATGGTCTTTCAGAACTACGCGCTTTTCCCCCACATGACGATTGCCGAGAACCTGAGCTTCCCGCTCGAGGTACGCAAGCTTGGCAAATCGGAGCGCGAGGAAAAGATCAAGCGTGCCCTCGACATGGTCGAGATGGGCAGCTTTGGCGGCCGTCGCCCGGCGCAGCTTTCGGGCGGCCAGCAGCAGCGTGTCGCTCTGGCGCGTGCTCTGGTGTTCGAACCTGAGCTTGTTCTGATGGACGAACCGCTCGGCGCGCTGGACAAGCAGCTGCGTGAGAAGATGCAGTTCGAGATCACGCACCTCGCCCACAGCCTCGGTATTACGACGGTCTACGTGACGCACGACCAGACCGAAGCGCTGACCATGTCGGACCGTGTTGCCGTGTTTGACGATGGTCGCATTCAGCAGCTCGCGCCGCCCGATCAGCTTTATGAAGCACCGATCAACAGCTTCGTGGCGCAGTTTATTGGCGAGAACAACACGCTTGAGGGCACCGTCAAAGAGATCAAGAACGGCCGCGCGCTGGTTCAGCTCGATGACGGCGAACTGATCGACTGCAACCCCGTGCACGACTCGGTGCAGCCGGGTGCACGCACACGGGTTTCGATCCGCCCCGAGCGCGTCGAATACAATAAAGAGCGCCTCCAAGAAGGGGCGCACACGCTCAAGGCCGAAGTGCTTGAGTTTATCTATATGGGGGACATCTTCCGGACCCGTCTCCGGGTCGCCGGGAATGATGAGTTCATTATCAAGACCCGGAATGCTCCGGACCAGGTTCGCCTGAAGCCGGGCGAGCAGATCGAGATCGGCTGGTTGCCGGAGGATTGCCGCGCACTGGACGCCTAAGTCCAATGCGCCATCGCGTCTCCCGGGCGACCGGGGGAGCAAAACAAAACATTAAAGTTCAACAAGGAGAGAAAACTATGAAGTTTACGAAACTGACCGCACTGGCACTTTCGACCGCTATTTGCGCGCCGATGGCCTTCGCGGCTGACATGGCCGACGAAATGACCATCGTGTCCTGGGGCGGCGCATATTCCAACTCGCAGCAAAAGGCTTATCACGAGCCCTACATGGAAAAGACCGGCGTCTCGATCATCAACGACGAGAGCTCGGCTGAAGCCGTGGCCAAACTGCGCGCGATGAACGAAGCGGGCAACGTGACCTGGGACGTTGTGGACGTTGTGGCAGCTGACGCAATGCGTCTCTGCGACGAAGGTCTTGCAATGGAAATCGACCCGGACACCATGCTTGCTCCGGCACCCGATGGCACCTCGGCAGCGGATGACTTCGGTGACCTGCTCGTCTCCGAGTGCTTCATCCCGCAGATCGTTTACTCGACCACCTTCGGTTACCGCACCGACCTCGTGGGCGACACCCCGCCGACCAGCGTCTGCGACGTGTTCGATCTCGAAGCCTACCCGGGCAAGCGCGCGCTCGAGAAGCGCCCGATCAACAACATGGAATGGGCTCTGCTCTGTGACGGCGTTCCGAAGGCAGAAGTGTATGACGTTCTCGAGACCGCAGAAGGTCAAGAGCGAGCCCTCGCCAAGCTCGACACCATCAAAGACAGCGTTGTCTGGTGGTCGGCCGGTGCTGACACCCCGCAGCTTCTCGCCGATGGCGAAGTCGTGATGGGTTCGACCTATAACGGTCGTCTGTTCTCGGTCATCGAAGAGCAGGATCAGCCGGTTGCAATGCTCTGGGACGCACAGGTGTTCGACCTTGACGGTTGGATCATCCCGGCAGGCCTGAGCGAAGAGCGCAAGGCACGTGCACTGGACTACATCTACTTCGCGACCGACACTCAGCGTCTCGCGGACCAGGCCAAATACATCTCGTACGGCCCGGCACGTCAGTCCTCGGCACCGCTCGTTGGTAAGCACGAAGAACTCGGCATCGACATGGCGCCGCACATGCCGACCGACCCGGAAAACGCCAAGAACACGTTCCTCTACAACTACGAGTTCTGGGCTGACTATCGCGACGACATCGACGCGAAATTCCAGGCTTGGCTCGCGAAATAATCGCGTGTCCTAAACGACGCGGAGGGGCGATGCACGCCCCTCCGCATCCGATGCAAACCCGCATCAATATGTCCGCACGGACCAAATGAGCGCCGAAAACAGGCGACACAACGGGGAGCCACATGAGCGACACCACCGATACCGGCCCGGTTCTTGCGGCCGACGGCACACCGCTTAAACGTAGCCTTGCGCGCGCGCTGCGGATGCAAAAGCTCCGCGCGCTAATGCTGATCGCGCCTCTGCTTCTATTCGTACTTTTGACATTCATCCTCCCGATCGTGGACATGCTGTTCCGTTCGGTCGAGAACCAGATCGTCTCGGACACGCTGCCAAAGACGGTTGCGGAATTGCAGGAATGGGACGCCAATTCCGGCGAACTGCCGAGCGAAGCGGTCTTTGCCGCGCTGGCTGCAGACATGAAAATCGCGGTCGAGGAGAAGACGCACACGCGCCTTGGCTCTCGACTGAACTATGAAAAGACGGGCCTTTCGTCGCTGTTCCGCAAATCTGGCCGTAAGGTCAAACGTTGGGATCTTGCCGAAGACGCGCCGTTCAAAGAGAAATTCATCGATATCGACAAGGATTGGGGCGATATCGAGGTCTGGCGCACGCTTCAGACCTATAGCCCGAAGCTGACCAATGGCTACTTCCTGAACTCGGTAGACATGCAAAAGGGCGTCGATGGCCCGGAAGCGCGGCCTGAGAACCAGCAGATCTATATGACGCTGTTTGGGCGAACGCTCTTCATGTCGCTCGTCATCACGACAAGCTGTATCCTGCTTGGCTATCCCGTCGCTTGGATCCTCGCGAACCTGCCGTCTCGAACGGCGAACCTGCTGATGATTCTCGTGCTTCTACCCTTCTGGACATCCCTCCTTGTGCGGACTTCCGCATGGAAAGTGATGCTGCAACAGCAGGGGGTGATCAACGATGTGTTGGTCTGGCTGGGCTTGGTAGGCGATGACGCGCGATTGGTCATGATCAACAACCAGTTCGGCACGATTGTCGCCATGACGCACATCCTTCTGCCCTTTATGATCCTGCCGATGTATTCGGTGATGCAGACGATTGCGCCAACCTATCTGCGCGCGGCGAAATCGCTTGGCGCAACGAACTGGACGGCGTTCTGGCGGGTCTATTTCCCGCAGTCGGTGCCGGGCATCGGCGCAGGCTCGATCCTCGTGTTCATCCTCGCCATCGGCTACTACATCACGCCGGAAATCGTGGGCGGCACCAAGGGCGTCTTCATCTCGAACCGGATTGCGTACCACATCTCGAGCTCGCTCAACTGGGGCCTCGCGGCCGCGCTTGGGACGATCCTGCTCGCCGTGGTCCTCATCCTGTACTGGGCCTATGACAAGATCGTCGGCATCGACAACGTGAAACTGAGATAAGAGACATGGCACTAACACCCGTTACTCCACAAACCCCCGGTTTCACCGCAGCGGCCTCTGCCGCGGTTGGTGCCTTCTTCGGGCTTTTCATCGGCACGGCTCAGGGCTCGGGTCTTCTCGGAATCCTGATTGGCGCCGGGCTTCTTGCAGTCCTCGCTTTCGTGTTCAAAACCATCGTGAAGCAGGAGAAACCTGCTCGCCTTGCAATGCTCCTGGGCTTTGGCGCGGTTGGCTTTGCGCTGGGCGGCGTGCCCGGTCTTGTGGTCGGCGCGCTCTTGGGCTGGTTCTTTGGTTGGTATATTTTCTTCGTCGGAGAAAGCCGTTACCGCCAGACGCTTGCGCCCTACCTGACCCCCGGCCAGGTTCTTTGGCACTACACGTTCCGTGTGATCTGTGGGGCGATCTTCGTCTTCCTGATCACGCCGATCCTCGTGGTTCTACCGCTCTCGTTCAACGCGGAAGACTTCTTCACCTTCACGCCGGAGATGCTTCAGTTCAAAGCCGAAGGCTATTCGCTCAAGCACTACCGTGACTTCCTGACCAGCAGCGACTGGCAGAACAGCCTGAAGAACTCGGTTCTGATCGCGCCGATGGCGACGATTCTATCGGTGAGCTTCGGGACGTTGGCGGCCATTGGTCTTAGCTCTGAGCATGTGCCGTTCCGGCGCGCGATCATGGCGATCCTGATTTCCCCGATGATCGTTCCGCTTATCATTTCGGCGGCTGGTATGTACTTCTTCTATAGCCGGATCGGCCTTCAAGGCACCTATCTCGGCGTGGTACTGGCGCATGCGGCCCTCGGCATTCCCTTTGTCATCATCACCGTGACGGCGACGCTTGTCGGTTTCGACCGCTCGCTCACGCGTGCAGCGGCGAACATGGGGGCGGACCCGGTCACCACCTTCTTCAAGGTGCAGATGCCGCTCATCCTGCCGGGCGTGATTTCGGGCGGTCTCTTCGCCTTCATCACCTCGTTCGATGAGGTTGTCGTGGTGCTCTTCGTTGGTTCCGCCGGTCAGAAAACCCTGCCATGGCAGATGTTTACAGGCCTGCGCGAACAGATCAGCCCGACCATCCTCGCCGTGGCGACGATCCTCGTCGTGATCTCGATCATGCTACTGACGACCGTTGAAATGCTGCGTCGTCGTTCGGAACGTCTCCGGGGAATGTCGCCGCAGTAAGCGGGTCAAAGGTTAAAGAATTGAAAAGGGGGCGTTCGCGCCCCCTTTTTTGTTACCGCAGAACCTTTGGGGTTTTGCCCCCGCCGCCGCCAGAGCGCCGGAGCTGCTGCAACAAGGTCAGCGAGGCATAGCCATCCGGGGTCAGACCCTTTGCCTCTTGAAAGGCGCGCACGGCGTTGATTGTCAGCGGGCCGATCTTGCCGTCGATCTTCTGTGTGTCAAATCCGGCGCGGGTCAGGCGGCGCTGAAGTTCTTTCCGTTCGCTGAACGTCAGCGCACGGTCGCCATGCGGCCATTTCCCGCGAATGGGCGGCCCGCCCTTGATGCGATCGCTCAGGTGTCCGACGCCAATCACGTAGGCATCTGCAGTGTTGTATTTCTCAATCGCCGAAAAGTTCGAAAAAATCATGAACGCAGCGCCATTGCCGCCCGCCGGAAGCAGGATCGACCCTTGCCCGTTGCTATTCGGCACGGCTCGACCGTTCATGTCTGTGACGCCAAGAGCGGCCCATTGTGCAGGCGATTTCAGGATCTTGCGATTGGCGAGCGTGTAGTTGAACCCAGCCGGCAGGCGCACTTCGACGCCCCAAGGCTTGCCCCGTTGCCAGCCGGACTTGGCAAGGTATGCTGCCGTCGATGCAAGCGCGTCAGTCGGATCATCGGACCAAATATCACGACGGCCATCGCCGGTGAAATCGACGGCAAAGCTCTCGTAGGAGGTTGGAATGAATTGGGTATGGCCCATCGCCCCAGCCCAACTACCGGTCATGCGATGCGCGGGAATGTCGCCGTTCTGGATGATCTTGAGCGCCGCAAGTAGCTGAGCTTCAAAGAACTTTCCGCGCCGCCCGTCATAGGCGAGCGTCGCCAGCGCCTCGATGGTGGGAATGTCACCGCGGAAGGTTCCGTAGGCGCTCTCAAGGCCCCAGACGGCGGTCACGACCTCCTTGTCGACGCCATAGCGGCGCTCGATGGCCTCGAGCGTGCGGTTGTGGCGGCGCAGGGCGTCCTTGCCGTTGCGAATCCGAGTGTCGGAAGCAGCAGAAGCAAGGTAATCCCAGATGGTCTTGGTGAACTCGGACTGGTTCCGGTCCTTCTTGATGATGCTGCTATTGTAGCGCACACCGCGAAAGGCCTGATCGAATACAGAAGCCCGCACACCAGAGGCCAATGCCCGCGAGCGGAACGACTTGATCCACCGATCAAACCCGGCATCTCCAGCCGTTTCAGTCACTTGCGGGGTGGTTGTCGCGAGGTCTAGGTCGCGCAACTGCGGCCGCAGAGAGCGCGCGGGTGCGGCTGCGGCGAGGGTCATTTCAGGCGTTTCGGCAACGCGCGTCATCGGGCGCGGGGATTGCGCCGGGGCGTTGGCGAGTGCCGGGGTGCCAAGGGCGGTGGCACCAAGAAGAAGGCCCAGAATCGGGGATCGCATCGTTTTGCCTCGGTTTGTTTTTTCGCCATTCTAGCGCGATTGTTGCGATCCGAGAAGCAATCCCGAAAAGATCGCGCGGGGATTTGCCGACAAAGGTTAACGCGAAAACCCACGTCGGTATTACGTCGGTATCGCGTCTGTATTGCGTCTGCGAGGGTCTCGGCGTGCCCAGAAACCTTACCCGAACGCGCGGGTTAACGAAGTCTTTCAAAGACTTCGCCGCGATTTCTTCGAAAGAAACCGCGCCCTAGCGCCTCTGGCGATTGACCTTGCGTTTGGTCTTGGCGGCCTTCTTCTTGGCCTTGGTCTCTTTTCGCCGAACCGGTTTGCCGCGCCCGCGTTTGGGGCCTTGCGGCACTTTCTTGTCATCGATGGAAAGCAGTTCGAGCGCGATACCGCCCGTCACCGGCGCCGCCTCGGTCAGGCGCACGGTCACGCGCTGGCCAAGGCCGATCGTCAGACCGGTCTCGGAGCCGCGCAGGGTTTCGCTCTCGTGGTCATACTTAAAGTACTCCCGTCCGAGATTGCGCATCGGGATCAACCCGTCCGCACCGGTCTCGTCAAGCTTCACGAAGACACCGAACCGCGCAATGCCGCTAATGCGACCAGTGAACTCGTTGCCGACCCGTTCAGAAAGATAGGACGCGAGATAGCGGTCATTGGTATCGCGCTCGGCCAGCATGGAGCGGCGCTCGGTGTCGGAGATATGCCCGGCGGTCGTCTCGAGGTTCTCGATCCCTTCCGGCGACAGCCCATCCTCGCCCCAACCATGCGCCGAGATCAGCGCACGGTGCACGATCAGGTCGGCGTAGCGGCGGATCGGCGAGGTGAAATGCGCGTAGGATTGCAGCGCGAGGCCGAAATGGCCGAAATTCGACGGGCTATAGTAGGCCTGGGTCATGGAGCGCAGGGTCGAGAGGTTGATGAGCTCGGCATCCTCCGTCCCGGCGGCCGCATTCAAAAGCGCATTGAGGTGCTGGGTCTTGAGCACCTGCCCTTTGGCGAGGCTGAACCCAGCGGCCTGGGCCGTTTCGCGCAAGGAGTCGAGCTTTTCGGGGTTCGGCTCTTCGTGGACCCGGAACAGGAGCGGCGATTTCTTGGCGATGAGTGTCTCGGCGGCAGCGACATTGGCGAGGATCATGAATTCCTCAATGAGCTTATGCGCGTCGAACCGGTCGCGGAACATGACCGAGGCGACCTTGCCCTCGGGCGTCAATTCGACTTTGCGCTCGGGCAGGTCGAGATCGAGCGGCTGGCGCGCGGCACGGGCCTTGGTCAGGGCGGTGTAGGCGGCGTAGAGCGGGTCGATGACCTCTTTCATCAGGGGAGCGCAGCGCTCGCTCGGTGTGCCGTCGCGGGCCTCTTGCACTTCGGTGTAGTTGAGCGAGGCGACAGAGCGCATCATGCCACGCACGAAACGATGGCTCAGTTTGTGACCCTTGGCGTCGATCTGCATCCGCACGGCGATACAAGCGCGCGGGACGCCTTCGTGAAGCGAGCAGAGATCGCCTGAGAGGCGGTCGGGCAGCATCGGCACCACACGGTCAGGGAAATAAGATGAGTTGCCGCGTTTGCGTGCCTCGCGGTCAAGCTCGGAACCGGGGGTGACGTAATGGGCCACATCGGCAATAGCGACCCAGATGACATGGCCGCCCTCGTTCTTGGGGTCGTCGTCTGCATGGGCCCAGCAAGCATCGTCATGGTCGCGCGCATCCGCCGGGTCAATTGTCACAAGGGGCATATCGCGCATGTCCTCGCGCTCCCCGAGGGGGGCGGGCTTGGCGGCGTCGGCCTCGGCGATGACCCCATCGGGGAAGGCATCGGGGATGCCGTGTTGATGGATCGCGATGAGCGAGACAGCCTTTGGCGCGGAGGGATCCCCGAGGCGTTCCACGACCTTCGCGCGGGGCAGGCCAAGGCGGCCCTTGGGGCCGGTTTGTTGTGCCTCGACCAACTCGCCGTCCTTGGCGCCGTTGATGCCCTCGTTCAGCACCTGCCATTCCTTACCATCGCCCTTGTCGATGGGGACGATGCGGCCGCCTTCGGCAGTCAGGCGGAAGACGCCGAGCACACGTTTGGGATTGGTGCCGATGCGACGGATGAGGCGGCCTTCATAGCGCCAGGCTTCGCCCTCGATTTCGGTCAGCCGGGCAAGGATGCGATCGCCTTGGCCAAGGGCGGGATCAGAGGCGCGGGGGATCACGAGGATCAGGGGTTCTTCGCTATCACCCTGCCATTCGAGGGGGCGGGCGTAGAGGTCGCCATCGGAATCCGGGCCGCTGATCTGCAGGACAGAGACGGGCGGCAGGCTGTCGGGGTCGCGGTAGGTTTTCTTGCGTTTCGACAGGTGGCCTTCTTCCTCGAGCTCCTTCAGCAGGCGCTTGAGGTCGATCCGCGCGGCGCCCTTGATCCCGAAGGCTTTGGCGATGTCGCGCTTGGAGGTCAGGGTCGGGTTCTCGGAGATCCAGTCGAGGATCTCGGCTTTGGTCGGTATACGCATGGATTGGGCCTAGCACGGGCCGCGCGGCGCGTCATTGGGAAAAAGGCGGAGGGGCGCTGCCCCTCTTGAGCCTGCGGCTCAATTCACCCCGGGATATTTTAGGCAAGAGGAAGATCGGCGGCGGTGTCGACATCATGGAGCGTCGTCGTCAGGGCGATACGGTGGTGGGGCAGCGTTGCCATCGAGTCGGCGAGGGCGTGCTGTGTGGACCAGCGGACGCCGTGCAGGAAGCCGGGGGGCGGCGCGGCGGTGCGTTTGAGGCCGACGAGCCAATAGCCGCCGTCTGTTGCGGGGCCGAACACGGCGTCGTTTGATCCAAGCGCGGCAAAGGCCTCGGCAATGTGGTGCCGTCGGATGCCGGGAATGTCAGCACCGATGATACAGGCCGGGCCGGGCGGTTGCGTGCGCAGAAGGCGGGCCATGCGGTCCCCGAGGTCACCGGGGCCTTGCGGCAGGCGCGGCAGATCGGCGGGCCAGACACGAGAGGCGAGCCCTGCGCGATCAGGGGCAACCGCCAAAAGCGTGTCCCAGCGCGGGTCGGTGATCCGGCGCAGGAGTGCAGCGCTTTGGTGGCGAAACCACCACGCGGCCCGCGTCATTCCGATATCGCGCCCGAGCCGTGTCTTGACCCGACCGGGCCGCGGCTCTTTGACCATGACGATGAGACGTGCGCGATGGGCCATATTCAGGCGAAATAGTCTCGAAGTATGCGGCTATAGATGGTCTTGAGCTGGTGGATTTGTGCGACCGGGACGTTTTCATCCACTTGGTGCATGGTCTTGCCGACGAGGCCGAACTCAACCACCGGGCAATGGTGTTGCACAAAGCGGGCGTCCGAGGTGCCGCCGGTGGTCGACAGGTCGGGCGTGCGGCCGGTTTCGGCCTCGACCGCGGCGGCGACGAGATCGGAGAGTGGGCCGGGGGGCGTGATAAAGCTCTCGCCGGAGATCTTCACCTCCATCCCGATCTCGATCCCGGACTCGGCGGCGACCGCATCGGCAAGGCTCTGCATCCAGTCGGTGAGCGAGGCACCGGAGTGGAGATCGTTGAAGCGGATGTTGACCGTGGCGCGGCACTCGGCGGGGATCACGTTGGTCGCGGGGTTGCCGGTATCCATGGTGACGATGGCCAGCGTCGAGGCGTCAAAATGCTCGGAGCCGTCGTCGAGCGTATGGGAGGCGAAGCGGTCCATCAGGCGCGCCATCGCCGGGAGTGGGTTCTTGGCG
The DNA here is from genome assembly GCF_022814865.1 of Shimia aestuarii. GTDB lineage: Bacteria > Pseudomonadota > Alphaproteobacteria > Rhodobacterales > Rhodobacteraceae > Shimia > Shimia aestuarii_A. Next base: position 64,981 of record NZ_JAKVRD010000002.1, read on the forward strand.
CGGTGGGGATAGGCGGAGTGGCCTTGTTTGCCAGTAAAGGTAAACCACGCTGTAAGAGAACCGCGCCGGCCGATCTTCATCATCTCGCCCATCTCATTGGGGCAGGTGGGTTCGCCGACAAGGCAGACGGACATCTTCTCGTCCTCGGCGTCCATGTAGTCGAGAAGCGCCGTTGTGCCATCCACTGCGTCGCCTTCTTCATCGCCTGTGATGGTTAGGACGATGGCGCCCTCGGGGGGCGTCTCACGCACGAAATCCACGGCGGCGGCGGCGAAAGCGGCAACCCCTGATTTCATGTCGGTCGCACCGCGGCCATACATGATCCCGTCGCGGAGTTCCGCACCGAAGGGATCGACGGTCCAGGCGGCCTCGTCCCCGACTGGGACCACATCGGTATGACCGTTAAAGCCGAAGGTGCGCGCATGGCCCTTGTCGCCCCAGCGGGCGAAGAGGTTCGACACCCCACCGCGATCCACGCGTGTGCAGGCAAAACCGGCCCCGGAGAGCAGCTCTTCGAGCAGCACAAGCGCACCGCCTTCTTCGGGTGTGACAGAGGGGCAGCGGATCAGGGCAGCGGTCAGGTCGGCGGGGTCAATGGCGGGCATCCGGGGCTCCTTTGGAAGGGTTTGGCCCAGAGATACAGCGCCGCCGCGATGGCTTCAATGCAACAGCCGTGCCGGCGCAGTGCCGCGTCTGGCGTGTTTTCTCTTCAAAGGCTTAACAAGGCGGAACAAATCTGGCATGATCAGGCCAATAATAAACCCGAGGCAGGGTATTCGAGCGGGCATTTAGACCCATTATAATTTCGCCCTCGCGACACCGAGTCATAACGGTGAGCGAGACCAAGGCGCTGCCTCGCATAATTTGAGGGCAGGCAGTATGCCTATTGCGCAGGAACTCACCTACGATACAGGTGCGAGCGCCACGGAAATGGCGCAGGAAATCTTTGGCGACGGCGTGACCGTGGTCAATGCGAGCTACAGTGGCTCGAACGGATCATCGGCGATTTACTCCAACGGCGATACCATTTCACCCGAAGCGACCCCCGGCGACACAGGGGTGATCCTGTCGACCGGGAACGTTCGGGATTTTACCAACAGCGGCGGCGGTGGCTGGTGGGGTGGCAGTTCCACCAACACCAACCAATCGAGCAGCACCTCGACCAATACGAGCGGCGAGAACAACAACCCGTTGTTCAACAATATCGTCGGCTCCAATACCTATGATGCGGCCTATCTCGAGGTCCAATTCATCCCGACAGGCGACACGATGACCATGCAGTTCGTGTTCTCGTCGGAGGAATATCCGGAGTATATCAATTCGATCTACAACGACGCCGTGATTGTCATGGTCAACGGCGAGGAGGTCGAGGTTGCTGTCGGGTCGGGCAATGCGAGCATCTCGACGGTCAACACGACCAACAACTCGAACCTCTATCTCGACAACACGGGCGATGCTTATAACACCGAGATGGACGGGTTCACCGTCACCATGACGCTCACCATGGATGTCGATCCGGGTGAGCTCAACGAAATCCTGATCGGTATCGTTGATGTCGGGGACAGCAGTTATGACTCCAACGTGCTGATCGCGGGGGATTCCGTTCAGACGGCGGTCATCGCCAATGCCGATTGGCAGACCATGGGCCTCAACGCGACCAAGACGGTCGATGTGCTCGACAATGACGAAGCTGGCAGCACGCTGACCATCACCCATATCAACGGTCAGCCGGTCGAGCCGGGCGATACGATTGTCCTTTCGACCGGTCAGGTCATCACGCTCAACGCCGATGGCACCTTGGAGGTGACCTCGGACGGGGACGAGGAAGAGGTCAACTTTACCTATACGATCGAGGATGAGAGCGGCACGAGCGATGTCGGCTTTGTCACGATCAATTCGACCGCGGTGCCTTGTTTCGTGAAGGGGACGCTCATCCGCACGCCAGAGGGAGATGTCCCGGTTGAGGATATCGACGTTGGCGATCTTGTCGAAACCTATGAGAACGGCGCGCAGGAAGTGCGCTGGATCGGGTCGCGGACGGTTCCGGCGGAGGGCGCCCTTGCACCGATCCGGATCGAGGCAGAGAGCTTTGGCGATCACGGCACACTTCTCGTATCCCCGCAGCATCGGGTGCTATTACGCGACAGCCGGGCCGAGCTTTTGTTCGATAGTCCAGAGGTTCTGGTGAAGGCGAAAGACCTGATCGACGATCAGCGCGTCACGCGAGAGACCGGCGGAGATGTCACCTATTTCCATATGCTGTTCGATAGCCACCAGCTCGTGTTCTCGCAGGGGCTAGAGACCGAGAGTTTCTTACCGGGGCCGGAGATCAGCAACATCTTCGAAGAGGAGATTGTGGAAGAGATCTTTACCCTGTTCCCTGAACTCGATCGCGAGACGGGTGAGGGATATGGCCCGGCGGCGCGGCGGTTGCTCAAGACCTACGAGGCGGCGGTGTTGACCAAGTCCGGCAAGCGGGTGGCGTGAGGAGCGCGCGATGACCTGGATCGCCCTTCGGGACCGCAATGATGCGCTTTTCGCGCCGCAAGGACTCGCCCGCATAAGGCGGGGTGATGCGCCGGAGGCGTTGCAGGATCTCGACCGTCCAATGGCACGGGGGAGCCTTCTTCTCGAGACGCGCTTGTCGCCCTATGAGGCACCGCAGCTTCTTCTTGGGTTCAAACGCGATTTCGATGCAGAGATGAGCCTGATGCTGCGCGCGGTGCCGGGCGGGGGGATATCCCTCGTGCATACGCGCCAGGGCGACATGTGCCACGCGGCGCTCACCCACGATGCAGAGGCACGGCGCACCGATATCTTGCGCATCACCTATAGCTGGGACGTGGCGCATGGTTGGGCTCGGCTTGCGGTCGAGCGACCGGACGTGGCGCATTGCTTTCAGACCGTCGTCGCGACGCCGGTGGCGCTCACGCTGGCGGATGTGCGTGACATGATCCACAATCCCGCGGCCTCGGTAATGGATGAGGATGTCTCTTTCCTTGCCGTATCCGACCGGATCGAACCGATTGGGCCGATGCCGGGGCTGACGGCCTCTCTTCCTGTGGCGACGCCCTATGGAATACGCCCGCTCGGCGATTTGCAACGCGGCGATCTTGTCGAAACGCTTGGGGGCAAGGTTGTGCCGGTGCTTGATGTGCTCCGCCGCACGGTGCCGGCGCGCGGCCTGTTCGAGCCAGTGCGCCTACGTCATCCCTATTTCGGGCTCGAGCGTGATATCGTGGTCAAGCCGGGGCAGCGGGTTCTCGTCGGCGGGTCGCGGGTCGAATATCTTTTCGGACGCGAGCATGTGCTTGTGCCTGCGGGGCATCTGACAGGCGGTGCCGCCGGGGTGCGCGAGCAGGGCCATGCGCTTGTGACCTATACCCAGCTTCTCTTGCCGCAGGCCGAGGCGATCTATGCGGCGGGCACCTATCTTGCGAGTCTCGATATCGGGCGGCTTCGGCGCAAACGCGATCTTCTCGCCGCGAGCCTTCTTGCGGGGCTGCCGCGCAACCACCTGCCAGAGCATATCGCGCGGCCCTATCCGGTGCTTGGTGCGTTTGAGGCCAATACACTCGCGACCCAGCTGAGCGCGGCCTGATCCTCTCCTGAAACGCCTTAGTGCGCGCTCGACTCGTCGGCGGGCAGGGTTTCTTCCCCGTTGTAGAAGGCGGTCATCTGGGCGACGACGACCGAGTTCTCGTCAAGCGCGCGCTGCATCAGCTCTTGCTCATCCTCGGCGATCTCGTGGCCCTGTGCCTCGCGTTCTTCGCGGGTGCCATAGCCGGTCACGTCAAGCGGGGCGAGATCGGCCTGCTTGAGGATCGCCACGGTCTCGCGCACGGCTTCGGCCTCGTCGATGCCGCTCGCATAGATCATGAGGGCGGCGCCGGTGGCGTCATCGGGAAGCCCGTCGCCATCCTTGCGGCCAACCTGAACAAGCAGGGTATAGACCTGCTGGCGCGATGTCTTTTTCGTCTTTTCCATGGCGCGGCCATATCCCGCGTGCAGGAGTGGCGTCAAGCGTCAGAAGATGAAGTTGTCCGCGTCGAGCATGTCGAGGGACACATTCCGCAACTCGATCGAGACATCGGCGACTTCCCATGTGCCGCTATCCCAATAGATCGTCGCGTCGCCGTCTTCGTCCTCGCCCAGCGTCAGGGAAGAGAGCCCAGCAAGTTTCATTTCGGAGAAGTCGAGCGTGTCGAGCAATGGGTCGAAATCGAGAACGATATCATGCGATATGCCGCCGCCGTAGGCACCGAAAGAGCCACCGTCGTTCTCTTTGTAGATGAGCGTATCCGCCCCGGCCCCGGTCCAGATGAAGTTGTGCCCGGCATCGCCATAGATGAGGTCGTCGGCATCCGTTCCGACGAGCACTTCGTTCACCGCCCCCGTATAGAGCCCGTTATCATGATCGCGGTCGTCTCCGATATTGCTTACGGCGCCATCAACGAACCAAAAGCGGATCGAACTCCAGTAGCCCGCCCCGAGTTCGAGGTACTCGACAAACCAGCGGTTGGCGTCCTCATGGAACATGTTCTCTACGGTGATCGTGCTGTCGGCGTTGGTGCCGATTTCGATCAGGAGGTCATTGCCGATGCGAGCGAAGTCGAGCATCGCAAAGGCGCCGTCCAAGCCGACCGGAGACGACGGTCCGTAGATGCCGTTGATTTCGATGATGTCGGCATTGAGGTAGGTCGCCTTGTTGCCTGCATCGCGGATACGGTCATGGCCGCTCGCGGCGCCGTCCGTGCCGACGTAGAAGGTATAGAGGTCACCGCCTTTGCCGCCGATGAGCAGGTCGTCGTCTGCGCCGCCGTCGAGATTGTCCTTGCCGTTCTGGCCACGCAGCGTGTCGTTGCCGTCATGGCCGCGCACGAAATCCGCGCCCGCCCCGGCCCAGACCTTGTCACGCCCGTTTTCGCCATAGATGAAATCGCCGTCCGCACCGCCGCGGATCTTGTCGTTGCCATTGCCGCCAAACATGCGGTCTGTGCCGCTGCCACCGAGCAGGACATCGGCGCGATTGCCCCCAAAGAGCACATCGTCGCCATCGCCCCCGTCGAGGCGATCGCGCCCGCCATTGCCATAGAGGTAGTCGTCGCCCGCATCGCCGTTGAGGCGGCTGCGCTTGTCTCCGCCGGTCAGGATGTCGGCCTCTGTGGTGCCATCGCGGCCAGTGATGAGGTTGTAGAGCGTGCCGCCCGCCGTCATCGTCGTGATGGTGCCGTCGCCCCATTGGTCAGAGATCACGATGTCATAGGATGGCGCGCCGGGATGGCGGAAGTAATAAGGGCGGTGTGGCAGGTGAATGATGAGGTCGCCCCCGACGCGTTCGAAGGTTGCCCAGCCCTGATAGCCAAGATTGGCGGATTGGTAGAGCGCGCCCACGCCGACGATCGTATCAATCGCACCGTCTGTGCCGCTATCGTTGATCAGGAAGTTGTAGATCCCTGCATCGGCCGAGCGCGACAGGTCATAGACATCCGCCCCGTCGCCGCCGTCCAGTTCCTCGAGACCTTGAGGTTCGGTTGTGCCAAGGGGTTTGAGAAGGTCGTCGCCCGCCGTACCGGTCAGCGTGTCGCTGTCCGTCGTACCGATAAAATCCGCCATGTTTTGGACTCTCCGCTGTCCAGAATGAAACGCGCGCTCGGAAAACGTGGCACATATGCTGGACAACCGTCCATAAACCCAAGTCGTATTGCGCAGTTTTGCCCCGTTCTTTCGGTTTTTTGGGGTCGCGCCTTGGTTGGCGGGGCTTTGTCTCTCGCACCGTGCGAGCGGGAAAGAGGGCGCCTGCGCGCGTGGCACCCTATCCATTCGGATGGGATACGCTTCAAATGCCCCGTGTTTTCCACACTTGCGACAATAAAAAGGCATCGAGAATCGGTTAGATACAGCATCGAGACGTGCCGCGATGATGTGTGTGGGGGGAAGCGACCCTCGTGTTTCCCCGAAGCCACCACCGTCCGTGCAGTTTAAGGCTCTTTGCGACGACCCTGTGCGACAGTGTTTCGTGATGTGCCGCAGACATACGAACGTTTCGTGCGTTTCGCCTTGGCCCTCATCCGGGGCGAGGTCGGGCGCATGAGTGGCGAAGGGCCTTCTCCCGGGCTTTTTGAGTGTTTTTTCTTTGGGGTGATGAAATGGTAACGGCTGCTGAACTTCCGATTGATACGAGTGCCTCCGATATGGAGATGGCCGAGGCGATCTTTGGCTCGGGTGTTTCGATCACGTCGGCGACATACACCGGTGCAAGCCAAGCGTCCGGTATCTATTCGAATGGCGATAGCGTCTCTGACGCGCTGACGCCGTCGGACACAGGCGTGATCCTGTCGACGGGCAAGGCGACCGACATCACCCGCGACAGTGGCGATCCCAACCGCCAGTCTGATGAATCGACCAACTGGTATCGCTCGGGGGATAGTGACCTCGAAGAGATCGCCAACGCAAAGACCTTTGACGCCGCCGTGTTCGAAGCGACCTTTGTGCCCGATGGCAGCGTGTTGACCATGCAGGTCACCTTCTCCTCTGAAGAGTATCTCGAATACGTCAACTCCGGCTTCAACGACGCGGTGGGCGTCTGGGTCAATGGCGTCAAAGCAGAGCTGACGGTGGGTGATGGCGACATCACCATCAACAACATCAACAATACGTCGAACGAGAACCTCTATGTCGACAACCCGCAGAACGCAGAGGTTGCCAACACCGAGATGGACGGGTTCACGCTCACGATGACGCTCAAGGCACCGGTCAATCCCGGCGAAGAGAACGAGATCAAGATCGCCATCGCGGATGGCGGCGACGGAATTTACGATTCCAACCTCTTGATCGCGGGCGATTCTGTGCAATGCGCGCTTGTGGCCGGCGATGATGCCTATGAAATCGGCGTCAACGGATCCTACACGTTCGACCTCACCGAAAACGATGTGAGCTATACCGGCGCCACGCTCAACATCACCCATATCAACGGTCAGGAAGTCACGCCGGGCGAGACCATCACCCTGCCGAGCGGAGAGATGATCACCTTCAACGTCGATGGCACCGTGACGATCGAATCCGACGGGGACATTGGCGAGAACGTCTTTTCCTACACGATCGAGGATTCTGACGGGAACTCGGACGTGGGTTTTGTCACGGTCACCACGGCGCCCTGTTTCGTGGCGGGCACCCGGATCATCACCAACAAGGGCGAGGTGCTGATCGAGGCGCTTGAACCCGGTGACATGGTCCTGACGCGGGACAATGGGTTTCAGCCGCTGCGCTGGATCGGGCAGACGACGCGCCGCGCCGAGGGCAAGGATGCGCCGATCCGCTTTGAGGCCGGGGCACTTGGCGCGCATGAGACGGTCGAGGTTTCACCAAACCATCGCGTGCTTGTCACATCGACGCGGGCGATCCTTCTGTTTGGCGAACCCGAGGTGCTCGTGAAGGCCAAGGATCTCGTCAATGACAGCACGATCCGCCCCCGCGAAGATGGCGCACCGGTGACCTATGTGCACCTGCTCTTTGATCGGCACGAGATCGTGCGCGGCAACGGCCTTGATAGCGAGAGCTATCACCCAGGCCATGAAACGATCGAGAGCTTTGATGCAGAGACCCGCGAAGAGATTCTGCGCCTATTGCCCAACTGCGATGCGATGATGGGATATGGCTATGGCCCGGCGGCCCGGATTTCTCTTCGCGCCTTTGAGGCCCGCGCCCTGTTCCGGCAAGGCTAAAGCCCTGCCCAATACGTGCGGCTTTTCCGCGATTTGCAACGCCCTTCCGCCGTTGACCGTCCCTTTGGGGCGGGGCATGGTGGTGTCGGGGTTTTGCACGAAAAGGGCATTGGGCTTTGCACGAATTCTTGAATCGCGTCCGCGCATGGGCGTTTGTGTTTCTGGCCCTTCTGGGCGGGACGTGGATCCTGTCGACACCTCTTGCAGCGCAGGATACGCTCGTCTTTGCGACGGTGGACCGCCCGCCATTTGCATCCCTCGAGGGGGCGACGCCGCAAGGGTTTAGCATCGACCTCATGCAGGGAATCGCCCTCCGGCTTGATCGCAAGCTACGCTTCGTGCCGAAGGACAAGTTCGCCGATATGCTTGACGCAGTTCGGCAGGGCGATGTCGACGGCGCGATTGCCAATATCTCGATCACCGCCGACCGCGAACGCGAGATGGATTTCAGCCAGCCGATCTTTGAAAGCGGGCTGCAAATCCTGCTGCCAAAAGAGGACAGCATGTTCATGCGTCTTCGCGGTGTTTTGAGCGGTGACATCCTGATGATGGGTCTGGCGGCGCTGGGCCTCTTGTTCGGAGGCGGGATGCTCATGTGGGTGTTCGAGCGTGGCCGACAGCCCTACTTCGACCGCCCGCTTGGGGATGCGATGTTCCCGTCTTTCTGGTGGGCGCTGAACCTTGTCGTCAACGGCGGCTTTGAAGAGCGCATGCCGATGTCGCGTGTCGGTCGGGTCTTTGCGGTGATGCTCGTGATTGCGAGCCTGTTTATCGTTTCGATCTTCGTCGCGACGATCACCGCCGCCGTCACCGTCGAAGCGCTTCAGGAGAACGTCGATTCCATCAATGATCTCGATGCGCGCAGCGTGGCGACCGTCGCGGGATCGACGAGCGCGGATTACCTTGCCAAGCGCGATATCGCCTTTGCGGGCTACGCGAGCCCGGATGAAATGCTTGCGGCCTTTGAAAGCGGTGCGGCGGATGCGGCGGTGTTCGATGGGCCGATCCTTGCCTTCCATCTGAACGAGAAACTTGCCGGACAAGCGCGCCTCATCGACCGTGTGTATCGCCCCGAGAACTACGGTATCGCCCTGCCATCGGGCAGCCCGTTGCGCGAAGACATTGACCGCGCCCTGCTCGCCATGCGCGAGGACGGCACCTATGGCGCCCTTGTTGACAAGTGGTTCGGCGAAAGCTTTCGATCGGAATGATCCCAAAGAAAAAGGCGCCATCCCCGGAGGGCGGCGCCTTTCATGTGTCTCGTATCGCGCAGATTAGTCGCGCAGAAGCTCGTTAATAGAGGTCTTGGAGCGGGTCTTGGCGTCGACGCGCTTGACGATCACGGCACAGTAGAGGTTCACACCGTTCTTCGACGGCATCGAGCCCGCAACGACAACCGATCCTGCCGGAACTTCGCCATACATGACTTCGCCGGTCTCGCGGTCGACGATCTTGGTCGACTGGCCGATGAAGACACCCATGCCAAGGACCGAGCCCTCGCGCACGATACAGCCTTCGACCACCTCGGAGCGTGCCCCGATAAAGCAGTTGTCTTCGATGATCGTCGGACCGGCCTGCATCGGCTCGAGCACGCCGCCAATACCAACGCCGCCAGAAAGGTGCACGTTCTTGCCGATCTGGGCACAGGAGCCCACGGTCGCCCATGTGTCGACCATCGTGCCTTCATCGACATAGGCGCCGAGGTTCACGAAAGACGGCATTAGCACAACGCCCGGTGCGATATACGCCGATTTGCGCACGATGCAGTTCGGCACGGCGCGAAAGCCCGCGTCTTTCCATTCGCCGTCACCCCAGCCCTTGAATTTGGAATCAACCTTGTCCCACCAGTGGCCGCCCTGCGGGCCGCCGTCTTGCTGTTCCATGTCTTTGAGACGGAAACCAAGGAGCACGGCCTTCTTGGCCCATTGGTTCACGTGCCAATCGCCGCTCTCGAGCTTCTCCGCCACCCGCAGTTTGCCCGAATCGAGCGCCTTCAACGTTGCCTCGATCGCTTCGCGCGTCTCGCCGCCGGTCGACGGCGTGATGGTATCGCGCACGTCCCATGCGGATTCGATGGCTTGTTCCAGTTGGGCATTCGACATGTTCTTTTCGCTCCACTGTTAAGGATTCGAGACTTCATAACGGCAAGCGCCCCTGCCGTCACCCTGCCAAAACGACCTATCAGCGCTGCAAGAGACGTAACAGCCCTGTCACTGGCGTTGTTGCGCCGGACGCGGTAGGGCTTGGGGGAATGTGAACGTAAGGGTTTCCCAATGTCCAAGGACCGCAAGCATCCCCTCTCCGATGCCCATCACGACCGCAGCCGCGCGAGCCACGTCCCCGAGACGCCGCAATCGCGCTCACCTTCCTATCGGCTGGCCTATGACGATTTCGATTTCCTCTGCCGGGACGAATTGCGTCCGGTGCGGCTGCAGCTCGAGCTGCTGAAGCCTGAATTGCTCATGCAGGAATACGGCATCGAATCGACCATCGTCCTCTTCGGTGGCGCCCGTATCCCCGAGCCGTCCAAGAAAGATGAGGCCCGGACCAAGACGCTGGCCGGGTTGTCGCGCTACTACGACGAAGCCCGCGAGTTCGCCCGCCTGATGACCCTCAATGGCGGCGAGAACAGCGCGCGGGAACATGTGATCGTGACGGGCGGTGGGCCCGGTGTGATGGAGGCGGGAAACCGCGGGGCGGCAGATGCTGGCGGTGTCTCGATCGGCCTCAACATCGTTCTGCCGCATGAACAGGCGCCCAACCCCTACGTGACGCCCGACCTCTGCTTTAACTTCCACTATTTCGCCATTCGCAAGATGCACTTCCTCATGCGCGCCGAGGCGCTGGCGATCTTCCCGGGCGGGTTCGGGACGATGGACGAACTCTTCGAGAGCCTCACCCTGATCCAGACCGGGCGCATGAAACAAGTGCCGATCCTGCTTTTCGGGCGGGAATTCTGGAAGTCGATCATCAACTTCGAAGCGCTCGCCGATGCCGGCACCATCAGCGAGGAAGACCTTAGCCTGTTCCGCTATGTCGATACGGCACAGGAAGCGGTCGACATCATCCTCAACTGGGGTGAGGCAACGCGGCGCGGGGATATCCCGGGGCGCTAAAGCGTCACGCCGAAATCTGTGTCTCAGATTCTTGGCGGACCGCTTTAATGGATGTGCGCAGGCAGAACGCCAAGCTCAACGCCTTGCGGAAGTTTGGTGACAACCTGCGCACCCTTCACGTCCTTGATCGCATAGCCATAGCCTGCAAGGCGGAATTTCCATTCCCGCGGTGAAAGCGCCTTGGCGCGTTCGCGGGTAATCAGGTCAAGAATGGGCGTCTCGATCATTGCGCCACCGATATCTGCTCGTGCCATCGTTCAATCCTCCTCGGGATCTTTATTGTTCACGATGAGGAAACTGATTGTTCATCGGGGCGGAAATTCACCGGAAATGGGGAAAGTTTGAGGCAGGCAACGCCCCCTTAACTTTTTTGCTGCGCAATGAGCAGGCGGTACAGGCTGAGGAGCCGATGACCGCCCAAGGAGAAGCCGCCCTGAGCTCCATTTGGGGCCCAGGGCGCATTCGACTTCTTCTTGGTGGAAATACCTCGGAGCGCGAGGCAGAGCCTCGCATCCGCGCGCCCTTCAGGGCGCGCAATCCCTGCGCGCCGCAGGCGCTCTATTTAAGACCGGCTTCTGCCTCGATCTGCTTGCGGGATTTGCGCGCGCGCTCGGTCGCGGATTTGAGCTGGCCACAGGCTGCCATGATGTCATCGCCGCGCGTCTTGCGGATCGGCGAGGCATAGCCCGCTTGGTACACGATATTGGCGAACGCGCGGATACGGTTGTTCGAGGATCGCTTGTAGGGTGACCCGGGCCATTCGTTGAACGGGATCAGATTGATCTTGGCGGGGATATTGTGCCGTTTGATATGCTCGATGAGGCGATGTGCATCCTCGTCGCGATCGTTTACCCCGTCGAGCATCACGTATTCAAAGGTGATCCGCTCGGAGTTCGACGCCTTGGGATAGGCCGCGAGCGACTCGAGCAGAGTCTCGATGTTCCATCGCTTGTTGATCGGTACAAGCACATCGCGCACATCGTCGGTCGTCGCGTGGAAGGAGACCGCCAGAAGACAGCCGATTTCTTCGGCCGTTCGTGCAATCTCGGGCACCACGCCCGAAGTCGAAAGCGTGATCCGGCGCCGCGACAGGGAAATCCCTTCGGGGTCCATGGCGATCTTCATTCCGTCGCGCACGTTCTCAAAGTTATAAAGCGGCTCGCCCATGCCCATGAGCACGATATTGGACAGAAGCCGCGTCTCATCTTTCGGTGCGCCGCGCTCGGGCCATTCGCCAAGATCGTCTCGGGCCATCATGATCTGGCCGACGATCTCGCCCGCTGTCAGGTTCCGGACGAGTTTCTGCGTGCCAGTGTGGCAGAAGGAACAGGTCAGGGTGCAGCCGACCTGTGAGGAAATGCAGAGCGTGCCGCGATCCTCTTCGGGAATATAGACCACCTCGACCTCGTGTCCGCCCGCAATCCGCACAAGGTATTTGCGGGTGCCATCGGTCGAGACCTGTTTGCTCACCACCTCGGGGATCTCGATCGAGAACTTCTCTTCGAGCATGGCGCGATAGGGTTTGGCGAGGTTGGTCATCTCGGCGAAGTCGCGCACGCCCCATTGGTAAATCCATTGCCAGATTTGCCCGGTACGCATCTTGGCCTGCTTCTCGGGCGTGCCTGCCTCGATAAGCGCGTCGCGCATTTGGTCGCGGGTGAGCCCGACAAGGTTTACCTTATCGCTCTCCGGCAGTTTGCGCGGAATGGTCATTACGTCCTGCGTGACGGGGGCGCGGGTGGTCATAGGGTCTCTCGGGTCTCAGGAAATCAGGCGCGGTGCATACACCATTAACAGGCAAATGCAAAGATTCCTAATCTTGCCGCCAGTGTCAGGCGCGCTTTTGCCGGGAAAGCACCGTGCCTGTCTCGCTTTCACTTAGGGCGCGCCGGGACGGTGCGCCGCGCCCCGCAAGGCGTTCGAGATCGGGAAAGAGCGAAAACATCGCGTCTCGGCCGGTGCAGGTCAGACTGGCAATCGCGTGCTCTGGGCGGCGGCTTTCGATCTGAAGCCCATCGGCGATGATGATCTCGGGTTGATCGAAAAGGAGCACGGTATAGCTCGGCTCCGGCAGGTAGGTCACTTGCGTGATGCCGCTCCACCCGGCAAGCGCGCGCGCCGGAACAAGCACCTCGTGGCTCGCAAAGAGATCACGGAACTCAGTGCCACGGAGCCAAATGCGCTGATCCGGGGCGAGATAGAGATCGCGCACCGGCAGGTTCCGCCCAAGCGCGTGGCGCGGGATGAGGATCGGGGTATCTTCAGGCGATAGGCGGGTCTCTGCGGTGACTTCCCCACGCCAGCGCAGCGGCACAAGGCCACGATCCCGCGACACAACCTTGTCGCCGGGGCGCAGGGCTTCAACGGCGATTTCGCCGCGTTGGGTTGCGATAAGGGTGCCATTCAATACGGCCTGAAGCCCCGTCAAAGAGACGGAGTCCGAGTCCTGTCTGGCGGCGAGGGTCGCCGGGTCCTGCACTGCTCTGCCTCCCGTTGGCGGTTCGCCCGGCCTTTGTCGGCCGATGTCCCCCGCGGTGGCATATGGGGTGCGCGCCCGTGTTTCCGGGCGTCGCGGTGGTCTTTTACTTGCAGCGTTTCTCGGCGTCTTCGACCGATGCGGTGAAGCCGAGAAGCGAGAAGGTATCGACGGTCTTGGTGCCGCGCGACGAGCGGGCGGTCAGAACGGCCTTGGCGCCGCGTTTCATCGCGGTCACGATCTTGGCGTCCTCGGCGGTCGAGGCGGGCCAGGCCCATTCGCCTTCGGTAAAGAGTTCGAAATCGGTGCCATCGACATCAAGGTTCACGGTCGAGCCCTTGGCGAAGGGATAGCCCCCGGTAAACCCGACCTGCCCGGAGACATTCACGCTCGGGCGAAAGACGACCATCATCAGGATGTCCGAACGGCGCACCGCGACGACACGACCTTCCTTGGTGTTGACGGTTTCCTTGGCGGTTGAGACGGCCCAGCATTCTTTGGGCTCGTTCTCAACGAAAACGCTCCAGTCGGTGACGGCGTTGACCTGATTGTCGCTGCTTTGTTGCGCCGATGCGATGCCTGCGGTCAGCGCGAATGCGGCAGTGATGCCAGCCTTCATACACGCGTTCACGATACGTGATCCCATAATTCACAGCCTCCAAGCTGTTCTTGCCTCTGTCGTCCCACGGTCCGAATTTGTTTTCGGTATGTGCTGCGGGATATTTTCTTCTCGATCAAGTCACATTAGCCTGATTTGGGCGGCAGGGAAAAGACCTGTCGGCACAAATTTGCCTGAAACAGAGGGGTTTGGCATGGCGGGAGCGGTTCCCTTGGTCGAAATCTGGCGCGGTCCGTTCCTCGAGAGCGTTCATGCCGGTCATGCGGTGGTCTGTAATGCGGGCGGGGAGATCGTCGAGGCCTGGGGCGATCCTGAGGCAGTGGTCCTGCCTCGGTCGTCCTCGAAGATGCTTCAGGCCCTACCGCTGATCGAGAGCGGCGCGGCGGATGCAGTGGGTCTCACACGAGAGCAACTCGCGCTCGCCTGTGCCTCGCATAACGGCGCGGCGATCCATTCCGAACGTGTCACCGCATGGCTTGCCAACCTCGGGTTCAGCGACGCGGATTTCTGTTGTGGCCCGCAAGAGCCGCGCGACATCGAAGCGCGCGATGAGTTGATCCGCGAGGGCAAACCGGTCTGCCGCTACCACAACAACTGCTCGGGCAAGCACTCCGGGTTTCTGACGCTCACAAAGCATCTCAAGGCGGGGCCCGAGTATGTCGCGCTCGACCATCCGGTGCAGAAAGCGGTCAAGGCGGCCTTCGAGGAGGTCACAGAGGAAGACAGTCCCGGCTATGGCGTCGATGGATGTTCCGCGCCGAACTTCGCCGCGACGATGCATGGCATGGCGCGGGCGATGGCCTTCTTTGCTGCCGCCAATCCAGATGGCGACAGGCGGCAAGCGGCGGCGGTGCGCCTGCGCGAAGCAATGGCGGCCTATCCCGAGCTTGTCGCGGGCGAGGGCCGGGCCTGCACCGAGCTGATGCGCGCGATGGATCACAAGGTGGCGGTCAAGACCGGGGCCGAGGGGTATTTCGTCGCCATTGTCCCCGAGAAGAAGCTTGGCATCGCGGTCAAGATCGCCGATGGCGCATCGCGCGGGGCGGAATGTCTCACGGCGGCGCTTTTGGTGCGGCACGGGGCGCTCGACCCGGCGCATCCGGTGGCGCAGAAATACACCCACGGGGCGATCAAGAACTGGGATGGATTGGTGACCGGGCGGATGCGCCCTGTGGAGGGGGTTCTCCCGCCTCTTTGAGACGCGGCAAAGCCGCATCGCAAAGCGTTGGGCATAGCTGGGGGCGCGGCCCCCAGCCCCCCATTTCAATTGGGGGCCAGCCCCCAAACCCAACTTTCGATTGGGGGCCAGCCCCCAAACCCCCGGGATATTTCCGGCAAGAGGAAGAGATCAGGCGGCGAAATCGGGTTTCGCGTAGCCTTGGATATAGAGGAGTGCGGTAAGGTCACCGTGGTTGATGCGGATATCGCATTCGGCAGCGACGGAGGGTTTCGCATGAAGCGCAACACCCGCGCCCGCGAGGTCGAGCATGCCGAGATCGTTCGCTCCATCGCCGACCGCCATCACATCGGCGTGGGCAAGGCCGAGGCGCGTGGTGATGTCCTTGAGGGCCTGCACCTTGGCTTCGCGTCCTAAGATCGGGCGTCCGACATCGCCGGAGAGTTTGCCATCCGCGGTCAAAAGCGTATTGGCGCGGTTCTCGTCAAAGCCAAGGGTGTCTGCGACCCGCGCGGTAAAGGCGGTGAAGCCGCCAGAGACCAGCGCGGCGTAGGCACCATTGGCTTTCATCGTCGCCAAAAGCGCCTTGCCGCCGGGCATGAAGGTAATGCGGGTGTCGAGCACCTTGCCAATGACTGCTTCGTCCAGACCTTTGAGCAGGCCGACCCGTTCGATCAGCGCGCCTTCGAAGTCCAGTTCCCCATTCATGGCGCGGGCGGTGATGTCCTTGACGAAATCGCCCACGCCGGCCTCATCGGCCAGCTCGTCGATGCATTCCTGTTGGATCATCGTGGAATCCATATCCGCGAGGAGCATCTTCTTGCGGCGTCCCTCGGCGGGCAGAACGATGAGGTCGACACCCATGCCCTGAAGTTCAGCCCAAACCTCCCATTGGTTCGCGGGCAAGGTCTCGAGCGGGAATTCGGCGGCTTCGTCCGGGGCGAGCCATGTCGCCTCGCCGCCGCCCCAGGCATTGCGCAGCGAGTCGACCAAGGCCGGGTCGAGCGACGGGGTGGAGGGGGCGGTCAGAAGCGTGGCGATGAACATGGGGGTCTCCCGTGAATGAGTCGCCTTGGGCCTTAGCAAAGGGTTGCGAGCAAGGCCAGCCGTTCACGTGTCGCGGCGGCGAAGTTTCCGATAGGCGTCAGGGCGCGTCGCTTTTTGAGCGCGAACAGTCGCCTTGTGTGCATTTTCCTGTTGTGCGGGCGCAGCATTGGCCCTAAGTCGGTCCGTGGGACACCCCTCCCCAACGAGGGGCGCTTATCTGGAAGGGTAGCACTTATGGCTATGCATCAACCGGCAACGCGGCCGGCAAATCCGCGTTTTTCCTCTGGCCCCTGCGCCAAACCCCCCACATTCACGCTCGATAAACTCGCCGATGCCGCTCTTGGTCGCTCGCACCGTGCCGCTGTTGGCAAGGACAAGCTCAAGGCCGCGATTGAAGGCACACGCGAGATTCTCGGCATTCCTGCGGATTACAAGATCGGCATCGTGCCGGCGTCGGATACTGGCGCTGTCGAGATGGCGATGTGGAGCCTCCTCGGCGCGCGCGGCGTCGAGATGCTGGCTTGGGAATCCTTTGGCTCGGGCTGGGTCACCGATGTGAACAAACAGCTCAAGCTCGACGCCGTGGTGAAAACCGCCGATTACGGCGAGATCGTTGATCTTGCCTCGGTCGATTTCGCCAATGACGTTGTCTTTACCTGGAACGGCACGACCTCGGGCGTGCGGGTGCCGAACGGCGATTGGATCCCGGCGGATCGCGAAGGCCTGACCATCTGCGACGCGACCTCGGCGGCGTTTGCCATGGATCTGCCCTGGGACAAGCTCGATGTGACGACCTTCTCCTGGCAGAAAGTGCTTGGCGGCGAAGCGGCGCACGGGATGCTTATCCTGAGCCCCCGGGCGGTTGAACGCCTTGAGAGCTACACGCCTGCATGGCCGCTTCCGAAGATCTTCCGCCTGACTAAGGGCGGCAAGCTCATCGACGGGATCTTTACCGGCGCGACGATCAACACGCCTTCGATGCTCGCGGTTGAGGACTACCTCTTCGCGCTTGATTGGGCGCGTTCCGAGGGCGGCCTTGAAGGGCTGATCGCGCGGGCCAATGCCAATACCAAGGCCGTGGCCGATTTCGTCGAGATGCATGATTGGGTCGATTTCCTTGCCCATGATCCGGCAACGATGTCGAACACCTCGGTCTGCCTCAAGTTCACCGACGCGCGCATCAAGGACGGTGCCGCCTTTGCCAAGGCCGTGGCCAAGCGCCTCGAGGCGGAAGATATCGCGCTTGATATCGGCGCGTATCGCGATGCGCCTCCGGGTCTACGGATCTGGTGTGGCGGCACGGTCGAGACCTCCGACGTGGCGGCGATGCTGCCCTGGCTCGAATGGGCCTTTGAGGCCGAAATCGAAGCGCAAGCGTAAGCGAGTGCCGGGCGCAAGCCCGGCCTCCGTCATCTATTCCAACATCGTAGTCCGGGCATTTGCCCGGCACCCCGACCCAATCAAAGGACCAAACACATGGCTCCCAAAGTTCTCGTATCCGACAAACTCAGCGAAACCGCCGTGCAGATCTTCCGCGATCGCGGCATCGACGTCGATTTCATGCCCGACCTTGGCAAGGACAAGGACAAGCTCGCCGAGGTGATCGGCCAGTATGACGGTCTTGCGATCCGCTCCGCGACCAAGGTCACGCCGACGATCCTCGAAGCTGCCACGAACCTCAAGGTCGTCGGTCGCGCCGGGATCGGCACCGACAACGTTGATAAGGAAGCGGCGTCGAAAAAGGGTGTGATCGTCATGAACACCCCCTTCGGCAACATGATTACCACCGCCGAGCACGCCATCGCGATGATGTTCGCCGTGGCCCGCCAGATTCCCGAAGCCTCTGCCTCGACCCATGCGGGCAAGTGGGAGAAGTCGAAATTCATGGGTGTTGAGCTTACCAACAAGACCCTTGGCGTCATCGGTGCGGGCAATATCGGCGGTATCGTCTGCGACCGTGCACGCGGTCTCAAGATGAAGGTCATCGCGTATGACCCCTTCCTCGGTCAGGAGAAGGCCGACAAGATGGGCGTCGAGAAGGTCGAGCTTGATGAGCTTCTGAGCCGTGCGGATTTCATCACGCTGCACGTGCCGCTGACCGATACGACCCGCAATATCCTCTCGAAAGAGAACCTCGAGAAAACCAAGAAAGGCGTGCGGATCATCAACTGTGCGCGCGGCGGTCTCGTGGACGAAGCGGCGCTGGCAGAGATGCTTAAGTCGGGTCATGTCGCGGGCGCAGCCTTTGACGTGTTCTCGGAGGAACCGGCCAAGGAGAACCCGCTCTTCAACCTGCCCAACGTGGTCTGCACTCCGCACCTCGGCGCGGCGACCACCGAGGCACAGGAGAACGTGGCGCTTCAGGTCGCGGATCAGATGGCGAACTACCTCCTGACCGGCGCCGTGGAAAACGCGCTCAACATGCCGAGTGTGACCGCGGAAGAAGCCAAGATCATGGGCCCGTGGATCAAGCTTGCCGATCACCTTGGCGCCTTCTCGGGCCAGATGACCGACGAGCCGATCAAGGCGATCAACATTCTCTATGACGGTGTGGTCTCCGAGATGAACCTCGAGGCGCTGAACTGCTCGGTCGTGGCGGGGATCATGAAAAAGGCCAACCCGGACGTGAACATGGTGTCGGCCCCGGTTGTCGCCAAAGAGCGTGGCATCAAGATTTCGACCACGAACCAGGACAAGTCGGGCGCGTTTGATGGCTATATCAAGGTCACCGTTGTGACCGACAAGCGCGAGCGTTCCATCGCGGGCACCGTGTTCTCGGATGGCAAGCCGCGCTTTATCCAGATCAAGGGCATCAACATCGACGCCGAGATCGGCGCCAACATGGTCTATACCACCAACGAAGACGTGCCGGGCATTATCGGCACCCTTGGTCAGACCCTTGGCGAGAACGGCGTCAACATCGCGAACTTTACCCTTGGTCGTGCCGATGTCGGCGGCGAAGCCATCGCGCTTCTCTACGTCGATGCGCCTGTGCCGGCGACGACTCTCGACAAGCTCTGCCAGACCGGCATGTTCGGTCAGGTGAAAGCGCTTCAGTTCGACGTCGAGTAATCACGCGACAACTTCGTGAAATTCTGCGCCGCCCCTGTCCGGGGCGGCGTTTTGCGTTTAGGCAGGAGAGAACAGGACAAGGACCGTTTGCATGACCGCGCCCCTCTACGCCATTGGCGATATTCACGGACAGAAAACCATGCTCGAAGATGCGCTTGCGCGGATCGAGGCGGACGGCGGGCGCGATGCCGAGATCGTCTTTCTTGGCGACCTCGTGGATCGCGGGCCAGAGAGCGCCGGGGTGATTGACCTATTGCAGACGGGCGTGGCCGAGGGGCGCAACTGGACTGTGCTGCGCGGCAACCACGACCGGATGTATTCCTGTTTCATGGAGGAATTGCCCCGGCCCGATCCCTTTGTCCTGCTTGGGATGGATTGGTTCAGCGAGCGGATCGGTGGGCGCAGCACGCTGGCCTCTTACGGGATCGAGACGGACGACTCGTCGCGCTATTTTCAGGTCCACGCCGAGGCGCGGGAGGTGATCCCGCAGGCGCATGTGGATTTCATGGCCGCACTTCCGGCCTATCGTCTCGTCGGGAATCTTCTTTTCGTCCACGCGGGCATTCGCCCCGAGGTCGCCCTTGAGGATCAGAGCGAAGATGATCTCTGCTGGATCCGGCAGGAATTCCTCGACTATCGCGCGCCGCATCCGTGGCTTGTTGTGCATGGACACACGCCGCAGAAGGCTCCTGTGCATGAAGGCAACCGGGTGAACCTCGATTCCGGCGCAGGATATGGACGGCCGATCACGGCGGCGGTTTTCGAAGGCGATCAGGTGCATGTTCTGGAAGAGACCGGACGGCGCGCCCTTCGGCCCTGATCGCGCGGGATTCCGTTACGTCCAACGCGGCTTTGCGAGACTTTCCCGTGTTTCTGCGGGTTTGCCGGAGGCGACGCCGGGCGTAGTGTGTCGCCAACCGAGGAATAGGAGGTTTCCATGACGGATATTGTGATTCTCGACGGTGCACGCACCGCAATCGGCACCTTTGGCGGTTCGCTCGCCGGGACCGCCCCGATCGATCTTGGCGCGACGGCGGCCAAGGCGGCGATGGAGCGGTCTGGCGTCGAAGGCGGCCAGATCGGCCACGTTGTCTTTGGCCATGTCATCAACACCGAGCCGCGCGACATGTATCTCAGCCGCGTGGCTGCGATGAACGCGGGCATTCCCGACACCACGCCGGCGATGAATGTGAACCGCCTTTGCGGCTCCGGTGCACAGGCCATCGTGTCGGCGGCGCAGTCGCTCATGCTTGGCGATGCGGATTTTGCGCTTGCAGGCGGTGCAGAGAGCATGAGCCGCGCGCCCTATATCGTCCCGTCCCAGCGTTGGGGCCAGAAGATGGGCGACGTGCAGACCCTCGACATGATGCTCGGCGCGCTCAACTGCCCGTTCGGCACCGGCCATATGGGTGTCACCGCAGAAAACGTGGCGGATGAACATGACGTGAGCCGCGATGACATGGACGCTTTCGCGCTCGAGAGCCAGCAGCGTGCGGCGGCGGCCATCGAAGCCGGTCATTTCAAGAGCCAGATCGTTCCGGTCGAGGTCAAGGTCAAGCGCGACATGGTCGCCTTTGACACGGACGAGCATCCGACGCCCTCGACGACGGAGAGCCTTGGCAAGCTGCGCCCTGTGTTCAAGAAAGACGGTCGCGTCACGGCGGGCAACGCCTCGGGGATCAACGATGGTGGCGCGGCGCTCGTGCTGGCGCGGGCCGATGCGGCAGAGAAGGCGGGCCTCAAGCCCAAGGCGCGCATTCTTGGCTATGCCCATGCCGGTGTCCGCCCCGAGGTCATGGGGATTGGTCCGGTGCCGGCGGTCGAGAACCTGCTCGCCAAGACCGGGATGTCGATCACCGATTTCGACGTGATCGAATCCAACGAAGCCTTCGCCGCTCAGGCGATTGCGGTCAACAAAGGGCTTGGTCTCGATACTTCCAAGGTCAACCCGAACGGTGGCGCGATTGCGCTTGGCCATCCGGTTGGCGCGACGGGCTGCATCATCACCGTGAAGGCGCTTTACGAGCTCGAGCGGATCGGCGGCAAACGCGCGCTCATCACCATGTGCATCGGCGGCGGTCAGGGCATCGCCATCGCCATCGAGCGTCTCTGATCAACATGTTTCGGCGCGGGGGAAGATCCTCGCGCCGGATCTTTCGCACCACCGCGATACAGACGCGATACCGACGGAATACCGACGTTGGATTTTGTCCCTATTCCACCCAAATATCTGCCCGATCCGCGCGCCCCTTGGCGTCGATGATTGTCACCGTTGAGGCCCCCTTTTCGTCGAACGGCAGGGTGATCTCGCGCCGCCGAATGTCGCTGGCCAATGGGCGACCATTGGCAAGGATCGTATAGGGCAAAGCGCCTGCCCGGACCTTCACCGTAAGCCCCCCTTCAAGCCCCACAAGCCTTGCGCCATTGGGCGGAAAGGTCATGCGCGGGGCGTCTGGGCTACGCTCAAAAACGGCATTGCGCCCTTGGAACCGGCGTAGCGGCTCGGGCAGGTCGGCAGAGCCGAGAAGCAGGGTTTCCGGCGGTGGCGGCCCCAATGGGTCGAGCGCGGGCTTCAGGCGCTGGAAGGCCTCGAACAGCACCGGCGCCGCGACTTCTCCGCCAAACGCCCCCGGCACCGGCGTCCCATCCGGCCGCCCAATCCAAACAGCCCCCACATGCCGCCCGTCATAGCCCACGGCCCAAGCGTCGCGGTGGCCATAGCTTGTCCCGGTCTTGTAGGCGAGGCCGCTTTGCGGCGCGCCGGGTGGCGGGGCGAGGGCAGAGAGGATATGCCCGATTTGCCAAGCGGCAGAGCGGCTTACGACCTGTGAAACAGGCTCTGATACAAGGGTTTTCGACCAATGTAGCGGCACGGCTTTACCGCCGTTCCCAAGCATCGCATAGAGGCGCAAGAGGTCTTCCATCGTGACGCCGACACCGCCCAACGCCATGGCGAGGCCGGGTTTTCCCGTCGGCAGGCGCGGCGTGGCGCCGGTCTTGCGCAGCGCCGACATCAGCCGAGCAGGGCCGATTTGATCGGTGATGAGGATCACGGGGATATTTAGCGACAGGCGCAGCGCCTCGGCCACCCGCAACTCGCCGCGAAAGGCTCCATCGAAGTTCTGCGGCGCGTAAGAGCCAAAGCGCACGGGCACATCGTTGATGAGCGTTTCGGGATGAATGAGGCCCTGATCGAAGCCCATCGCGTAGACCAACGGTTTGAGCGTCGAGCCAGGCGAGCGGAGCGCACGGGTCATATCGACAAACCCTTCGCGGCGCGTATCATCATAGGCGGCAGAACCGACAGAGGCGAGGATTTCTCCGCTTTGGTGGTCAGCGATCATCAGCGCGATAGAGAGCCGATCTCCCGCCTTTTTCATAGTGTCGGCAGCGAGGGATTCCAGCGATGCCTGAAGCGTCGCATCAAGGGTCAGGTCATGGCGTAGGGCGTCCGGAGAGTCGGCAAGCGCCCGGTCAGCCAAATGTGGCGCGAGCGCGGGGAAAGCTCTGCGCCTGTTGGGAATGGCATCACGGATGGCGGCCTTGGCGGTCTCGGGATCGAGGGTGCCACCCGTCAGGCGGGTGAGAACCCGATTTCGGGCCGCGCGCGCGGCCAAGGGTGCACGATCTGGACGCCGCGTTTCGGGGCTTTGCGGCAGGGCGATAAGAAAGGCGGCCTCGGCGGGTGTCAGGCGGGTCGGCTCCTTGCCGAACCAAGCCAGCGTTGCCGCGCGGATGCCTTCGAGATTGCCGCCGAAGGGCGCGTGGGTCAGGTAGAGCGTCAGGATATCGTCTTTGCTGAGGCGACGCTCTATCGCCATTGCGAGGCGCATTTGACGCAATTTTCCGCGCCAACGCCCGGTTGACCCATCTTCGAGCAGCCGTGCGACCTGCATCGTCAGGGTCGAGCCGCCAGAGATAACGTCTCCGCTTAAGAGGGCCTGCCATGCGGCGCGCGCGAGGGCGATGGGATCAACACCTACGTGCCGGTAGAAGCGTTTGTCCTCGTAGGCAATCAACATGTCGAGATACCGCCGATCCACGCGATCCGGCGTCGCGCCAAGGCGCCATAGCCCGTCCTCTACGGTATAGGCGCGCAGCAGAGCACCATCGCGGTCGCGGACCTCGGCAGAGGTTGCGCTTAGGAGAGGGGGCATCTCGGTCGCGTCGATCCAGTCGTCAATCGCATCCCGCCCGGCCGCGCCAAAAAGTAGCGCGGCGACAAGTGCAAAGGGGGCGAAGCGGCGGATCATTCGGCCACCGTCACCTCGCCGCTGGCGGTATTGGCGCGGTACTGCGGGCGATACATATCCTCGACCGAAGCGGCTGGATGATGGAACGTCCCCGGCGACACAGCGCGCAGCATGTAGGCGAGGCGGAAGCTCTTGTCCGAGCGCCAATCCACTGCGGCAAGGAAGCGATCCGAGCGGAACTCGGCGTTCTGTGTCGCGGCGGGTTTGAGCCAGTCGAGTTCGCGGATATCGCCGCTTGCCAGAAGGTTGGGATTGTCGATCTCGAACCCGGCGGGAAGCGGGTCGTTGACCATGAGACGCGCGCCGCCTTTCTCGAACGGTGTCACGGTGAGGACGGCGACGAGGCGATCCCCGGATCGGGCGCCGTCGAGCGTTGCCGGTTGGCCATCGGTGGTGAAATAACTGCGCTCGATCGAATAGCCATAGCCCCCCGCCGTGAGCGGGTAGTTCGGCACACCAAGTGACGTCACGGTCAGGTAGGTATCGCGCTCGCCTTGATTGCTGATGAGGAGAGGATCAAAGGCCAGCTCGTTCTCGAAGCTTCGGATGAGCGGGCTGTCCTGTGTCGCGCCGTTGACTGTCAGGGCGCCGCTTGCGCTATCTTCGATGAGAGCGTTTGCCGCCATCAGGGACCAAACGGATTCCTGGGTCGATAGAGACCGATCCGCGTTGCCGATGCGAGCCGAAAGGCGGTCGCGGTCGATACGGGCGCTTCCTGCTTCCACGGCGAGGGTCAGGAGGCCCGCTGTATCGCGCAGGTTTGTGCCATAATCGACGCGCCAGAGCGGCTTTGACGCATCCTGCATCCGCCCGTCCATCAGGCGCGATGCGATATCGAACATGCGGTCCGCGCGGGTTTGGTCGCCGTAGAAGGCAAGCGCTGCGCCAATCTGAGCGGCGGCGAGCGGCGTGGCGAAGGCCTCGGCCTTGACGTCTGCGTAATAGCGCAGATCGCCCATATTGGCCGCGCCTTCACGCGCCAAGACCATCAGCGCATAGGCAATGTCTTCGCCGCCCTTGTCGAAGTCGGGCGCATAGTTCACCCGGTTGCGCAGGTTGTCGAGCGCGGTGCGAAAGGCGCGATCCGGCACGTCATAG
Source organism: Shimia aestuarii (assembly GCF_022814865.1). Classification (GTDB taxonomy): domain Bacteria; phylum Pseudomonadota; class Alphaproteobacteria; order Rhodobacterales; family Rhodobacteraceae; genus Shimia; species Shimia aestuarii_A. Next base: position 89,563 of record NZ_JAKVRD010000002.1, read on the forward strand.
CCTTTACCGCGTGCACGGCTCAGGAAATCGGACACATAGGCATCGAGCCAGAAATCGCCCGATCCCGCGCGCCAGAGACCGAAGGCGCCGTTGCTTGCTTGCCGGGTGAGAATGACCGAGATGGCGTCGTCGATGCGGGATTGCATCTTCTCTTCTGCGCCCATGCCGAGGGCGTTGCTCACAGATTCAAAATAGAGCAGCGGAAGGGCCTTGGAGGTGATCTGCTCGGTGCAGCCATACGGATAGCGATCCAGCGTGCGCAGGAGGCCCGGCGCATCGAAGCGGGCGATTGGGCCAGCGGAGATCACCGCGGACCCTGTGCCGGGGCGCAGATTGGCAAAGAGGTTCGCGTCGAGCATGAAGCTGTCGCCCGCCGCGAGAGAGAGGCGCTGTGTCGTGCTGATTTCGGGATCATTGGCGCGCACAGGTAGCGTCAGGGACTTCACCAGTTGCTTGCCATCAGGCGTTGTCAGGGCGATGCGTAGAATATGGTCTCCGACTTCCGAGGCCCGAACCGGGATCGAAAGCTGTTCCGTCGCGCCTTTGTCGAGGCTAAGGCCAGAAGGCACGGAGCCTGCGAGCGTCACACCCTCGCCAGAGACATCAAGGCCCATTCGACCGGTTGCGCCTTCGACATGGGTCAGTTCGAGAAGCAAGCGGCTTTCATCACCGGGGGCAAGGAAGCGCGGCAGGCTCGCGGTCACGACGACCGGATCGCGGACGATGGTCTCGGTATCGGCTTGTCCAACGGCGGACGGCGTCCAAGCGATGGCCATGAGGCGGACAGAGCCGTTGAATTCAGGCATGTCGAAGGAAATTGTCGCCGTACCTTCCGAGCCGATTTCGACCGGCCCTTCAAAATAGGCGACGAGTTCTTCGGTCGGGGGCGGGGATTGGAACGAAGCCCCTGCCGCCGCATCACCGCCAGAGCGCAGCGCGCCCATCTCGCCAGAAAGACCGTCGATCAGGCGGCCATAGATATCGCGGATCTCCATGCCAAGGCGGCGCTGGCCGAAATAGTGATCGGACGGATCGGGCGATTTGAAACTGGTCATGTTGAGGATACCGACATCCACCGCCGCGAGCGTCACGTAGGCCGTTTCGCCCTCAGCGATACCATCGACACTGACCACGACGTCAAGCGGGCCGCGCGGGGCGGCGATCTCGGGGGCGTCAATCGACACAGCGAGCTTCTTGTCGCCGGGATCAATCGAGGCATGGGCAAGACCAAGGGCGCGGGATGGTGTTTGTTCGGCCTCTGCATCCGCCGGACGCAGCACCGAGGCCGTCACGTAGGCGCCGGTGCCCCAATCGTCGGTGACGGGCACGGGGATGAGGTTCTCGCCCTCATCGACCTCCACCGCCTGCATGGCGATGAGGCGGTTGGACATGATCGAGACGAGCGCCGTCCCGGCAAAGCGCGGCACAACCCGGAGCATCGCGGTCTCACCGGGCTTATAGGCCGGTTTGTCGAGCGATAGTTCAAGCATATCGGGCGTCTTGCTCGTATCGGCGGGGACATACCAACCGGCGTAGAAATCGGTCGAGCTTGCGACATATGGGCCGGAGGTGGTTTCGACGACGAGCTCATATTCGCCCCAGTCTACCCCGGCAGTAACCTCGACGGGGGCATCCCCGAGTGTGATATCACCGCCAGCGATCCGGGTCCGGCGCGTAAGCGGCTCCCAGTCCCAATTTCCATAGCGATGATACCATTGGTAGGTCGTGCGCACGCGGTTGAGTGTCCATTTTACCTGCATCGGTGCGGTGTGGCCGTCGGGGTGCACGGCGGCGAGTTCGAAGCCTGCATCGCTACCTTCGCGCACGACACCCTCGTCAAAGAGCGGTTTGATCCCGATCAGGGGCGTATCAAGGGCGATTGGCGCTGTCTCACGACGTTCCACCGGCCGGCCCGAGCCTTCGAACACACGTGTTGTGATCTGAAGTTCGAGGGGGCGTCCGCTTTGCTCTGTGTCCGGGATCGGCAGGTCCAGGAGGGTTTGACCGTTGGCGTCGGTCTCCTTGGCCGAGAAATACTCGGTCCGTGCGTTGAAGCGTTCGTCGTGACGGCCAAAGTGGTAACCCTTGTAGCCCTCAAGCGTGTCGCGGGCGCGCAGGGTGGCCTGTCCCTCGACGCGCAAACCAGCTCCCGGTGCGCCGAAGAGATAGCGCGCGTCGAGTGTCGCCGTGGCGGGCCTGGTGCGGGAAAGGGGCGTTTCGGACAGGGTAAGATCAAAGTCGATCCGCTCGGGCAGGAAGTCCTCGACCAGCAGTTTTTCAACCGCCAGCGGCGCCGCTTCGGGGTCGCTCAGGATCGCGAGCTTCCAAGTGCCACGCGGCACGGTAGCACCCAATGGGAAGGAAAAGACATGCCCGCCTGCAGCCTCGGCAGAGGAAAGGCGACGCGCATATTCAACCCCATCGGGGCGGGTCAATGTCGCGGTGAGGGGCAGGTCCGTGAGCGCTTTGGCAACCGCATCGCGGGCCAGTGCGGTCGCGTGGATTGTTTCTCCTGCGCGGTAGGCGCCGCGATCCGTGGCAAGGAACACATCGACAGGCGGGGCGGGCGGATTGCCCTCGACGCCCCGGTCCGAAAGATCAAAGGCCGGATCAGTAAGCGACAGGAAGGAGAAATCCTCGCCGCTCTCCATCAAGAGCATTGCGGGAGCTTGGCTTCCTTTGCCGCGGATCAGACCTGCCTCAAATAGGGCATAGCCGTTGGCATCCGCTTGTGTCGTACCTAGAACGCGATTGCTTCGCGACAGAAGGGTCAGCTTGGTCTCTGACAGTGCAGAGGCGTTCGACAGGGCGCGCAGCATGACGTGAAGCCCGTCCGTCCCCGAAAGCGTGGTTGCACCGATATCGGAGAGGATGAACCATTGCGTCGTCGCGGTTTCGTCATAGCGGTCCGCACCGGGAAGATCCGCCGTCAGGGCATAGAGGCCGGTCGGCAGATCCTTGATGATATCGCCCATGGGAAGGCGGGTCGTCATGTCGATGTTGAGCGTGTTCTCAACCATGCCTTCGCCGGTCCAGACGTCCTCGGCGATATCGCTGCTGAAGCTGTCCATCTGCCAATGGCGCAGGGGTTGGCCGAAATAGTCGTCTTGCAAGGTCCGCAGAATATTGCGGTCGCTCACGCGTTGAAGACGTAGCGTGATGGTGTCGAGGTTGACGGTTTCGATGGGAAGACCTGCTTCTTCTGTGCGCGGTAGAACGTAGGCGCGACCGGGGAAGCGCACCGCCGGAGAGCGATCGCGAACATAGAGCGTCAGTTCGGTATCGCGGGCCAGAGTTTCGCCGCTTTCCGCCGGAAGCCCTTTGCGGAAGGTCAGGCGATAGCGCTCGCCGTGCGACACGCCAGTGACACAGATGCGGCGTTCTTCGGCCTCGACGGCAAGGCGCTGATCGGGCAGGCGCAGGTAGGTGGCATAGTCGACGCCTGCCTTGACGAGCGGTTCATTGAACTCGGCACAGATGCGCGGTTCGGCAAGGTCGCTTTCGACGCTATGTTCGCTAATCCGGAAGCCGTATTTGGCGATGGCCTTGTCGAGCGCGGAAATCACATCATCTCGGGGCTGGATCGCTTCGGCGAGGCGGAGAACGTTCAGGCTCTGGCGGCCTTTGCCAGTTTCCTCGAACATCTCGGCCATGACCATGAGAGAGGAAACGCGCGCCGGATCGTTCGGGGCTCGAAGATAGGCGTTGATGCTTCCATAGAGGGCGCGGCGCAGGTAACGGTTCTTGTCTTTCTGGCCGGGCGCGACTTCGCGATTTAGCCGCGCATATTCGAGCCAAAGATCGCTCTTGTCGGTCTTGGCAACCGCCGCTCCGGTCCAGCGCATGGCATTGAGCGTATCGCCATCGGCGCGTCGCTTCTGGGCGGCGTCGAGCAGGGCTTCGACAGTCCACGGGCCACCGGCATGGATGCGACCGATCTGTTCGGCCTGTGACCGGGCCTCGCGCCAATCATATGCGGACAGAAAGGCAAGATCGGGCGCGCGGTTCTGACCAAGGGCGAGTGTCCGTTGATCTGTTTCGAAGATCTCAGCAGAGATGGCGCCTTCGTAGGGTTGGCGGTCAGAGATATTCTTCTTGGGAAAGCAAGATCCGGCGCGGGAATTGAAGGTAAACGCCTTGCACTCGGAGTTGGCGATGCAGGCTTTGCTACAGGCTTCGAAGGTTGTGTCGAATATATTGGTCAAATCCCCGCCGTAGAAATCCACATCCCGGCTCACAATGGCCCGCCGTTCGGGGATCATATCCTCTTGGGCAAAGGCGAACTGAGCCGTGAGAAGCCCAAGGACGGTCGCGAGAAAAAGGCGCATATCACTCTCCATGAAACAATGCGCGCATGGTGGCATGTGTGCCGCCACCGTGGCAACGATTCCTCCGGTCGGGTTTAAGCCAGTCTTTACCCGTTCACGCCAAATATGAGTCGGCGAAGCGGGGAAGATCGGTGGCGTAGATGACGTTGACGCATAAACTGGCGGAAGAAAGGCGGGCGCGGCTTGCGGCTGAGCGGTTGCTCGACCTCAAGCAGGCAGAGCTATTCGCCGCCAACCGGAAGCTCGGGCTTCATGCCGAGGCACTTTCGAACGAGATCGTCGAGACACGCGCCGAGGTCGAGACCGTGCGAGACGAAAATCAGCGCGTCAAGACCGATCTTCTTGCGGCGAATGAAAAGATAGAGATCGCGGAGCGGCGGCTCTGGCTCTCGATTGAGACGATACAGGACGGGTTTGCCTTTTTTGATGCGCGCGATCGGATGATCGGGGCGAACCACGCCTACCTCAAAGTGTTCGATGGCGTCGACGAGATCAAACCCGGTGTGTCTTACACTCGGATTCTCGAGGTCATCACCGAAGAAGGGGTCTTTAACATCGGGGATGAACGCCCCGCGGATTGGCGTGCCAAGATGCTGGCGCGGTGGCATCAGCCTGCACCGCCGCCGATGACACTCCGCCTCTGGAATGGGGAGTATATCAAGCTTATCGACCAACGCGGACACGGCGGCGACATCGTGAGCCTTGCGCTCAACATCACGGAAACAGTCGCCTATGAGGCGAAACTCAAGGCGGAACAGGCCCGTGCCGAGGCGGCGAGCCGCGCGAAATCGGCGTTTCTGGCCAATATGAGCCACGAAATTCGGACACCGATGAATGGGATCGTGGGGATGGCGGACCTGTTGAAAGACAGCGCGCTCAGCGACGAACAGGATTTGTTCGTGCAAACCATCAAGAATTCTGCCGAGGCGCTTCTCGTCATCATCAACGATGTGCTCGACTATTCCAAGATCGAGGCCGAGAAGCTTGTTCTGCATGCCGAGAGCTTTGATCTCGAGCGCTGTATCCATGAGGTGATGACGCTCTTGCAGCCAACGGCGCGAGAGAAGGGGTTATCTCTGGTCGTGGACTACGATCTGTTTCTGCCGACCATGTTCGTCGGGGATCCGGGGCGTTTGCGGCAGGTGATGACCAACCTTTTGGGCAACGCGGTCAAGTTCACAGGGGCGGGCCATGTCCTTGTGCGGGTCGTCGGGACAACGGACACAACCACGGGACATTGCGAGTTGCACATCACCGTGGAAGATACCGGGATCGGCATTCCCGAAGACAAGATCGAGCACATCTTTGGCGAATTCAATCAGGTGGATGATGAGCGCAACCGCCAGTTCGAGGGGACCGGGCTTGGTCTGTCGATCACCAAGCGCTTGATCACTCTCATGGGCGGCGAAATCTGGGTCGACTCGGTCGCCGGGGAGGGGGCGAGTTTCGGTATGCGCGTGACCTTACCCGTGGACGAAGACATGTCCCTCGCCCCGCCGGAGCTGCCACCGGATATCCGCAAGGTGCTTATTGTGGATGATAAGGCGATCAATCGCACCCTGCTTCAGAAACAGATGGAGCAGATGGGGGCGCGGGTCAGCCTGTGCAGCAATGCCGCAGAGGCAGGCGATCTCGTGTCCGGGGCGGATCTTGTCCTTGCCGAGGAGGCAATGCCACGGGTCGGTGGCGCGGCATTGGTCGATGCCTTGCGAACGCAGGGGTGGGGCGGGCCGATTATCCTTCTAAGTGATAATCCGGCTCGGTTCGGTAGCGGCGGCGGCGAAGCAAAGGTCGCGCTTCTCAAGACGCCAAGCGTGCGGCGGGCCTTGTTCCAGAAGATACATGATCTTTGCCAAGGCGGCCCTTTCACAGACGCAGCGACGGAGGGTGCCGAGGTCGTCTTGGCGCCCGAAGGGCGGCGCATGCGTATTCTGGCGGCGGAGGATAATAAGACGAACCGGCTTGTCCTGAGCAAGCTGCTCAAGTCGCTCGAAATCGATCTCAGCTTTGCGGAGAACGGGATTGAGGCGGTAGAGGCGTTTCAGACAGATCGTCCGGATCTCATCTTTATGGATATCTCCATGCCGAAGATGGACGGCAAGGAGGCAACGCAGCGCATTCGCGAGATCGAAGGCAACAGCCGAGTGCCGATTATTGCGCTCACGGCGCATGCGGTAGAGGGCGACGAGGAAGGTATCCTCGCCGCCGGGCTCGATCACTATTTGACCAAACCGCTGCGTAAGGATCAGATATTCAACGCAATCGCGCTCAATTGTCCGCCGGGGGCGTGCGATCCCTTCCCGGATGTGGCGCGGCCGACGGGTTAGGCTTCGGGCGTGTTGCGCAGAAAGACCCAGCGGTCGCCTTCAGACATGTCGGGCTGATAGGCATAGCCGCCAAGGTCAAAGTCCTTGAGGCCTTCGGGGTCGGTCAGGCGGCGCTGGATGATGAAACGCGCCATAGAGCCGCGGGCTTTCTTGGCGTAGAAGCTCACGATTTTTGGGAGGCCGCCCTTGTCCTCCATAAAGACCGGCGTGATGACACGCAGGTTCAGCGCGTCGAGGTCAACCGCGCCGAAGTACTCTTGGCTGGCGCAGTTGACGAGGACATGGCTGCCGGTGTCTTTCGCCTGTGCATTAAGTGCGCTGGAGATCTGGCTCCCCCAGAATTCATAGAGGTTCTTGCCGCGCGGGTTTTTGAGGCGGCTGCCCATCTCGAGGCGATAGGGCTGGATCGCGTCAAGCGGACGCAACACGCCGTAAAGCCCTGAGAGAATGCGCAGGTGGTCCTGCGCCCACGCCATTTCCTCCGCATCAAGCGACGCGGCCTCGAGGCCGGTATAGGTATCGCCTGCAAAGGCACGCACAGCGGGGCGGGTCGCGAAGGCGTCCGGTTCGGCTTCGAAGGCCTTAAACCGATCATAGTTCAACGTTGCGAGATTGGCGCTAAGCGACATGAGCTTTTGCAATTGCTCGACGGAGAGGTCGCGCGCAGCCTCTGTCAAGGCGAGGGCCTCGTCCTGAAAATCCGGCGCGGTGGTGCGGGCCTCAACCGGGTTCCAATCGAGCTTTTTGGCGGGCGACACGACGACGAGCATTGACAGAGACTCCTTAGATTTCGAGCGAGACTTAGCTCGCCTCCCGCACGGCGTCCAGAAACGCCGCGCCAAATCGCTGCGCCCGTTTGTCGCCGAGAAGGCGCGTCATGCTGCCTTCGTCTTGGGGACGAGTATTGGCGACCTTCGCAAGAAGCGCGGCGGAACAGGACATGGGCTTGTCGATGCCGTCGGGACCGCGTGCTAGATCGGATTGGACCTCAAGGAGGCGATCGTAAAGCGTCCCGGCATCGCGCCCGGCAAGCTTGCGGCGCGAGGGGTGCAGTGCCTCGGCCTCACCAACGATCACTTCGAGGAATGCACCGCCATAGGAGGCGAGTTTTTTTGCACCGACGCCGCCGATCCCGGCCATCTCGTCGAGGCTCTGGGGCCGCTTTTCGGCCATTTCAATCAAGGTGCGGTCGTTGAAGATGATATAGGCAGGGACTTTCGCCGCCTCTGCGAGAGCCCGGCGTTTGGCTTTTAGCGCAGACAGCAGCGGCGCATCCTCATCACTGACCAGGGCCTTGGCGGCGGGGCGCGACGGCGCTTTGCGGATCGTATCGCGGCGCAATTCGATCGTGGCCTCGCCCTTGAGGATCGGAAGCGCAGCATCGGTCATGCGGAGGCCACCGTGACGCTCGGGATCAGGGCGCATGAGGTCATGGCCCATCATTTGTCGAAAGATCGCCTGCCACTGGCGTTTGTCATACTCTGTGCCGACACCAAAGGTTGGCAGGCCGTCATGGCCCCGGTCGCGCACCTTGTCGGTTTCGTTGCCGAGGAGCACGTCGATCAGATGGCCCGAGCCAAACCATTCCCCGGTCCGCAGGGCGGCCGAAAGCGCTTTGCGCACGGCGGTGGTGCCGTCAAAGACATCAGCGGGCGTATCGCAGAGATCGCAATTGCCACAGGAGACATCGGTTTCGCCGAAATAGCCGAGAAGCGTTTCACGGCGGCAATGGAGGGCCTCGGCAAGACCAAGGAGGGCGTTGAGGCGGGCATGATCGGCGGCGCGGCGTTCTGGCGGGGCAAGGCCCTCGTCGATTTGCGATCGGCGCAGGCGGATATCGTCTGGACCGTAGAGAGTCAGGGTCTCCGCAGGCGCGCCATCACGCCCGGCGCGGCCGATCTCCTGATAGTAGGCCTCGATGGATTTCGGCAGGTCCGCATGCGCGACCCAGCGGATATCGGGTTTGTCCACGCCCATGCCGAAGGCCACGGTTGCGACGACGATCAAGCCGTCCTCGCGTTGAAACCGGGCTTCGGTTTCGCGGCGGGCATCCGGGTCCATGCCGCCATGGTAGTGGAGCGACAGATGACCCGCCTCGCGCAGTGCAGCGGCGAGGCTTTCGGTCTTGGCGCGGGTGCCGCAATAGACGATGCCCGACTGCCCTTTGCGGGCGTCGGCAAAGTCGAGGATCTGGCGACGGGGGCTGTTCTTGGCCTCGAAGGCGAGGTGGATATTGGGCCGGTCAAAGCCGCGTAGGAAGGTTTCCGGCGGCGTGCCGTCAAAGAGTCGGGCGACGATTTCGTCGCGGGTCTCGGCGTCGGCGGTGGCAGTGAACGCGGCAATCGGCACATTAAGGGCGCGGCGTAATTCGCCGATCCGAAGATAGTCTGGGCGGAAGTCATGACCCCATTGGCTTACACAGTGGGCCTCGTCCACGGCGATTAGAGAGACACCGATACGGCGCAACATGCCCATCGCGGCACCGGAGGCGAGCCGTTCCGGGGCGATGTAGAGTAGTTTGAGGCGCCCCGCCTCGAGCGCGTCCCAAACAGCGGCGGTCTCTTCCTCAGTGTTGCCAGAGGTGAGCGCGCCGGCCTCAACGCCCGCTTCGCGCAGAGCGCGAACCTGATCGCGCATGAGGGCGATCAGGGGCGAGATCACGACGGTCACACCATCGCGCACCAATGCCGGAAGTTGAAAGCAAAGAGATTTACCGCCACCCGTGGGCATGATCGCGAGAACATTCTCGCCCCGCACCACGGCATCGACGATGTCCTCCTGGCCGGGACGGAATGACTCGAATCCGAATACGTCACGCAGCAAAGTGGCGGCGGCCATGGAAGTCCTGCTCATGTTGATCGACTGCTCTTGGGCGGCAGTTTTTCATATTGCCGCGGGCCTCACAACCCGCGGGTCGCGATCCCTAGAGCAAGATTGCCGGAAGGATGTAATCTCGCAGCGAGATAATGATGATAAAGGCCACGAGCGGCGCAAGGTCGAGCGGACGCGTGTCGGGCAGGATGTTGCGGATCGGGGTGTAGATCGGCTCGAGCAGGCGGTTGAGGCCATACCAGATCTGGGCCACGAATTGCTGACCTAGGTTCAGAACCTGAAAGCTGATGAGCCAGCTCATGATGATATGGATGAGCATGATGAAGAAAGCCACATCCAGAATGAGCCGCAGCGGTCCGTAGATAGCCATCATGGCAAGTATCTCCTGTTTTCCTGCCCAAGAGGTAAGCGCGCGGGCGACAAAGGGCAAGCCTCCTGCAGGGTCATGATTGACGTAGCAGGCAGGGGCGTAGAGAAGGCGATGCGAAAGGAGCCGCCCATGTACCCTGTCATCCGCATGATCAAAGAGTTGGTCGTGGCCCGTAAGGCGAGCCCGCTGCCGCTTACGGGGACGCATGTCTCACAGCATATCTGCTGGCCGCAGGATATCGACATCTGGATGGAGTTGAACAACGGGCGCACCCTGACGCTCTTGGATCTCGGGCGTATTCCGCTTGCGCATCGCATCGGCCTTATTGGGGTGCTGCGCAAGAAACGCTGGGCGTTGACGATGGCGGGGGTTTCCGTGCGCTATCGCCGCCGCATCCGGACTTTTGAACGGTTCGAGATCAGGAGCCGGGCGGTCTGTTGGGACGACAAATTCGTCTATATCGAGCAATCCATGTGGAAGCGCGACGGTGAATGCGCCAATCATGCGCTTTACCGTGCGGCTGTGACGGATGCGAATGGGATCGTTTCTCCAGACCGCATTCTGGAGGCGCTTGGCTTTGACGAGGCAAGCCCCGAAACCCCGGAATGGATCGCAAATTGGATCGAAGCAGAGGCGACGCGACCTTGGCCGCCAATGCAAGATTAGCTTGCTTGAATGTCATACTCCCTGTCTAAGATTGAAAAAAACGAGGGGAGGACGCGATGGCCGAGGTTTCCAAGCGTAGACGAATCTGGGGCTGGTGGTTTTTCGATTGGGCGAGCCAACCGTATAACACGCTCGTTCTGACTTTTATTTTCGGCCCGTATTTCGCGAAGGTTGTCAGCGAGATCCTTGTCGAAAGCGGCATGGGTGTCCCCGAGGCCAAGGCACAGGCGCAAGCCTACTGGGGCTATGGTCTGACCGTCTCTGGCGTCCTGATCGCGGTTCTCGCACCGATCCTCGGGGCGGTTGCCGACAGCACCGGCAAACGGATGCCCTGGGTCTGGACCTTCTCGGCCATGTATGTGGTTGGCGCCTATGCGCTCTGGTACACGGCGCCGGCGGACTTCGACGTGACCCGCACGCTGATCTTCTTCGGGATTGGTCTGATCGGCATGGAGTTTGCGACGATCTTCACCAATGCCATGCTGCCCTCACTTGGCGGCAAGGAAGAGATTGGCCGGATTTCCGGCACCGGCTGGGCCTTTGGCTATGTCGGCGGGGTGATCGCCCTCGCGATCATGTTGCTTTTCTTCCAAGCCGGCGAGAGCGGCACGACCATGGCCGGGCTGGCTCCGGTGTTCGGTCTCGATACATCGACCTATGCGGACACGCGGGCCGTTGGGCCACTGACCTCGATCTGGTACGCGGTATTCATGATCCCGTTCTTTCTTTGGGTGAAGGAACAGCCCGATCCGAACCATGAACCCTACAAGGTTGGTAAGGCGCTGAGCGACCTCGGGCGCACATTGCGCGGGCTGCCCATGCATCGCAGCCTTCTGGCCTATCTCACTTCCTCGATGTTTTATCGCGATGCGCTCAACGGCATGTATACGTTCGGCGGCATTTACGCCTTTGGTGTTCTTGAGTGGGGCATCATGCAGGTCGGCATTTTCGGTATTGTCGCAGCCATGACGGGGGCGCTCTTTGCTTGGATCGGGGGCAAGGCGGATACGGCCTTTGGCCCGAAGCCTGTAATCGTGGTCTGCATTACGGCGCTTCTATTCACGGCGGTGTTCATCATCGGTCTGTCGCGCGATGCGGTGTTTGGGATGCCGGTTGCCGAAGGGTCGGCCCTGCCGGATATACTGTTCTTCGTGGCAGGGGGCATGATTGGGGCCGCAGGTGGCGCGCTTCAATCGGCGAGCCGGACGATGGTCGTGCGCCAGTCGAACCCGGAACGGATGACCGAAGCCTTTGGTCTTTATGCGCTTTCGGGAAAGGCGACGACCTTCCTCGCCCCGGCCTTGATCGCCATCGTGTCGGACATAAGCGGAAGTCAGCGTCTTGGCATCACGCCGATTGCGGCGCTCTTTCTTCTCGGAATGATCCTGCTAGTCTGGGTGAAACCGGAAGGAGATCACACCAAATGGTCCGACGCCTCCTCATCCTGATCGCGCTTGGCGGATTGGCAGCCTGCCAGACGCAAACAGCCGAACGGGCAACCGTCTCGACGCAGGCCGAGATCCCCGTCGCCATGCGCGGGGTCGAGGCGCGGCAGTTGTTTGGGGCGCATGCGCATGGCTCGCGTCAAGATCCGGTGCCGCATGGATCCTATTCCAAGGGGTGTCTTGCGGGGGGTGTCGAGCTTGCCGAGACCGGGCCGACATGGCAGGCCATGCGCCTGTCGCGCAACCGGAACTGGGCCTATCCCGAAACCGTCTCCTTCATCCGAGACCTTTCTGCCAAGGCTGCGGCGCAACCGGGGTGGGCAGGGCTATATGTCGGCGACATGAGCCAGCCGCGTGGCGGGCCGATGCTTACCGGGCACCGTAGTCACCAAAGCGGGCTCGATGTCGATATCTGGATGTTGCCGCCCAAGCGGCTTGATCTGAGCGCGGTGGAGCGGGAGAACCTATCGTCGATCTCGACACGGCGTGCCAAGGGGGCCTACGTCAACGACAACTGGACCCACGGGCATCACGAGATTCTCAAGGCCGCCGCACAGGATCCGCGCGTGGCGCGTATTTTCGTCTTTCCCGGCGCCAAAGTCAGGATGTGCAATGACGAGACCGGCGACAGGAGCTGGCTTCGCAAGATCCGCCCATGGTGGGGCCATCACTATCATTTCCATGTGCGTCTAAACTGTCCCAAAGGGGCGCGCGGCTGCATCGATCAAGACGCGCCGCCGCCCGGAGACGGGTGCAAGGATGCGGAGAAATGGGTGCAGGATATCCTGAATCCGCCGCCGCCAGATCCCGACGCCCCGAAACCCAAACCACGCCGTCAGCTTCAGATGGCAGATCTCCCCCGGCAATGCGTTTCCGTTCTTCAATCGCAATAGGCGCGTTTTGTCTGCTCGCTGCGGCTTGTGGATGGGCCGAGGGAGGGGATAGCGCCCGTCTGGCCTCTGTTCTTGCATGGGACAGGGACGAGGACTGGTTCGGTGGGTTCTCCGGCATGGAGGTTGCCCCGGACGGCAATACCTTCCTCTTGGTGACGGACAGGGGACGCTTTGTTGAAGGGCGTTTCATGCGTGATGACGATGGCGGCCTAGTCGGGGTCGAAGAGGTGCGGATGGAGCGCGTGAAGACCCGAACCGGAGAGGTGCCGCGCCCGTTCGAACGCAATAGCGAAGGGCTCGCTCAAAGCGCACAGGGCGGGCCGATCTATGTTTGCTTTGAAGGACAGCATAAGGTTGAGGCTTTCGAGTATCCTGGTGCTTCGGCTCAAAGCCTGCCTGACTTGCCGGGAACCGAGCAGCTTTCGCGCAATGAGGGGCTTGAGGCGCTGGCCGTGGATCAGGTCGGTCGGCTGGTCGTGGTATCAGAGGGGGCACCGGAGGCCGAGGAAGGGTTTCCCATATGGCGGCTTGCCGAAGGCGAATGGCACATCCTCGACAACATCTCGCGCGAGGGCGGGTTTCGACCTGTTGGCGCGGACTTTGGGCCGGATGGGCGTTTCTATCTTCTGGAGCGGAGTTTTAACGTTGTCGGGTTTAGCAACCGCGTGCGCCGCTTCGATGTCGAGAATGACAAACTCGTCAACGGGCAAGAGCTTTTTCGGGCTGCGACGGGGGTTCATGACAATCTCGAAGCCCTGTCGGTCTGGCGCGATACGACGGGAGCGATCCGTCTCACGATGGTGTCGGATGACAATTTCTTTTCGTTTCAGCGCACCGAAGTCGTCGAATATGTGGTCCAACAAGCCCCTTGATTTCAAGGCGCGGCCTCTATAGACCCCGCCCGTCCCGCATGGGTGCGGGACCAAGTCGCCGCCACCTTGTAAAAACGGATTCAGAGTTATGAAAACGATCCATCTTCCCGGCATTCTTGCCATGGCCGCCATTGTCGTGGCCTCCAACATCCTTGTGCAGTTCCTGTTCGGCCAATGGTTGACCTGGGGTGCCTTTACCTATCCGCTCGCCTTTCTCGTGACCGACGTTATGAATCGCGTCTATGGCGTTGCCGCCGCGCGCCGCGTTGTGGTCGCCGGCTTTGTCGTCGGCGTGATCTGCTCCGCGATCGGCACGCAGATCATGCTCGAGGGCGACGGCTATACCTATCCGGCCGTGACCCTGCGCATCGCGCTTGGCTCGGGCCTTGCGTTCCTGACGGCGCAGCTTCTTGATGTGGCGGTGTTCAACCGGCTGCGTGAAGGGGCGTGGTGGCGGGCGCCTTTGGCGTCGACGTTGATTGGCTCTTCGGTAGATACCGCGATTTTCTTTACGATCGCTTTCTCCGGGGCGCTGACATTCCTCGAGCCGGGCAACGATGTCTCTTGGGCGGGCGAGATGCTTCCGCTTCTGGGCGCTGGGCCTGTCCTGCCGCTTTGGGTTAGCCTTGGACTTGCCGACTGGATGGTCAAACTGTCGCTCGCTTTGCTTGCTCTTGTGCCATTCCGCATCATCGTGGGGGTATTGGTACCGCGCACCACATGATTTTGTTTGACATATCCACAGCCTGTGGCAGGCTGAGGGTACGCGAAACAATCTGAAAGGAGGTGCCCATTGTCTAGAGAAGCTATGGAGAGCAGTGTTGGAACAGTTCGGAGGGAGTATCTCTGAGGCAGCCCTTGGCTGATACAGAACCCGAATTGGTGCTCACCTAACCGACGCACCTCCTACCATCTCGAAGGGCCGCTCTATCGCGAAAGAGCGGCCCTTTTCGTTGGAAAATCGCATATATGTATCACGTCGGTATTACGTCGGTATCGCGGTGGTGCGAGAATGAACCGGGTCAGACAGAGTATGAGGGGCAGCAATGCTCGTGATTGACGAGAACGTCAGCTTGCAGGACTGGGAATTGACGGAGCAGTTCGTCCGTGCCAGCGGGCCAGGCGGACAGAACGTCAACAAGGTCGCGACGGCGGTCGAGTTGCGCTTTGAGGCAGAAAGGTCTCCCTCTCTTGAAGGGCCGGTCAAGGCGCGGCTCAAGCGGTTGGCGGGGCGGCGCTGGACCAAGGATGGTGCGGTTATCATTCAGTGCGACGAGACCCGCAGTCAGGGACGCAACCGCGAGATCGCGCGCGAGCGCCTCGCCGAGTTGATCCGCAAGGCGCTTGTCAAACCGAAGCGCAGGATCAAAACCAAACCGACCTACGGATCGAAGCAACGCCGTCTCAAGGCCAAGAAAGAACGCGGCGAGGTCAAAGCGCTTCGCGGTCAGGTGCGGCGCGAGGACTAGCTCCGACGAGATTTCGCCGCGTTTGCCATTGCGGTTCTCGCTCAGGTGGTTTGAATGCCCTCGTGTGACGAGGGGAAGCAAGACTATGACAGAAACCATGCTGGAACGCCGCGCGCGCCTTTTGGGGCCGCAGATGACGACCTTTTACCGCGAGCCGGTGCATGTTGTGCGCGGGGAAGGCGCTTATCTTTGGGACAAGGACGGGCGGCGGTATCTCGATTGCTACAACAATGTGCCGCATGTCGGGCATTGCCACCCCCGCGTTGTCGAAGCGATTGCAACGCAGGCGGCGACGCTCAACACCCATACGCGCTATGTGCATGACGCAATCCTTGACTATGGCGAGGCGCTTACGGCCAAGTTCGGGCATGGGCTCGAGAGTCTGGTTATGGTGTGTTCGGGATCCGAGGCCAATGATGTGGCGCTTCGCATGGCCGAAGCGATGACCGGCAAGACCGGGATTATTGGCACGGACAACACCTATCACGGCAATACAGCGGCGGTTTCACAGCTCAATTCGAAGAAAATACCGGTTGGGGGCTATCGGGATCATGTGCGGCAGGTTCCGGCGCCGGACAATATGGCCCCGATTGGCGGATCGCAGGAAGGGCAGGCCGAGGCCTTCGCGCGTGGTGTCGAGGCGGCGATTGCCGAATTGGAAGAGAGCGGCCATGGCGTCGCGGCGATGATCCTTTGCCCCTATTTCGCCAATGAGGGGTTTCCGACGCTTGAGCGCGGTTTCCTTGATCGCGCGATTGAGGCTGTGCGAAAGGCGGGCGGGATCATCATCGCGGATGAGGTGCAGCCCGGTTTCGGGCGCATCGGGAGCCATTGGTGGGGGCATGATCGGCTTGGCTTTGCGCCCGATATCGTGACGCTTGGCAAGCCGATGGCGAACGGGCATCCCGTCGCCGCCGTTGTCACGCGGCCCGAGATCCTCGGCGCGTTTCAGGAGGCGTTCAAATACTTCAATACCTTCGGCGGCAACCCTGTCAGCGCGGCGGCGGCGATGGCGGTCTTGCAGGTCATTGAAGAGGAGGCGCTTGTCGAGAACGCGCGCGATGTCGGGGCCTATACGCTGTCTCTCTTGCAGGAGGTACAGGCGCGCCATGATGTGATCGCGGATGTGCGCGGTGCGGGGCTTTTCCTTGGGGCAGAGCTCTGGCGCGATGGAGCACCGGCAACTGCGCTTTGCGCCGAAGTGGTCGAGGACATGCGGGGGCGTGGTGTGTTGCTTCATTCCGTCGGGCGGCGTGACAACACGCTCAAGGTTCGGCCGCCTTGCGTCTTTGGGCGCGCGGAGGCCGAGACACTCGCCGAGGTTATGGACGCGGCATTGGAGGCGGTGACATGAAGGATGCAGAGGCCCGCGCCTATGCCGAGGCGGCCCTGATGCATTGGGGGATTGAGGCGACGCCGCGCCTTATCAAGAACCGTGAGAACGCCGTATTCGAGACTGTTTCGCCTGAATTCGGGCGGGTGGCGTTGCGGCTCCATCGTCCCGGATACCAGAGCGATGCTGCGATCCGATCAGAGCTATGGTGGGCCGAGGCCTTGGTCGCGGCTGGTGTGCAGGTGCCTTTGCCGGTGCGAACCAAGGCCGAGGATGTGATCGCCGATGTGCCCGAGGCGGGGCGGAGGGCGTCGATTGTGACATGGATGGACGGCGCGCCATTAGGCGAGGGGGATGTGCCTCTTGACGGCAGCCCGGCGCGGCAGGCGGCGCTACATCATGCGCTTGGTGCAGAGCTGGCGCGGCTTCATGCGGCGAGCGACGAGGCGACCCTGCCGGAGGCCTTTGAAAGGGGTGTGCTCGATCGCTCGGCCCTCTTGGGGGATGATCCCGCGTGGGGGCGGTTTTGGGAAAATCCGGCGCTATCGCGGGAGGAGCGCACGGCACTTCTTGAGGCGCGAGAGCGGCTTTGCGAGGTGATCGGAAGTCACGAAGCGGAGGGCGATTTCGGCCTGATCCACGCGGATGCGCTGCGCGAGAACGTGATGGTGCAGGGCGATGCGGTGCGCCTGATCGACTTTGACGACGGAGTGTTCGGGTTCCGCATGTACGAGCTTGGCGTGGCGATGTCGCAGAACTGGGATCAGCCGAACCGCGCGGATTTGGGTGCTGCGCTTCTCGAGGGGTATGGCACGGTGAGGCCGCTGCCGGGCGATGCGGCGCTCCTTGAGGCGTTCACGGTCATGCGGGGGCTTGCGAGCTGTGGCTGGGTGATCGGGCGTTATGCGCCAGACGCACCCGAGACCGCCGACTATGCGGCGCGGGCGGTGAAGATGGCGCGGGAATGGCTTAGACGATAACCTCGAGCTTTTCCTGCGCGCCGACGCCAAAGACGCGTTTGTAGCGCTCGATCTCATCCGCCGGGCCCATCGCCTTGTTGGGGTTATCGGAGAGCTTGACCGTCGGACTTCCATTGGCCGAGACCGCTTTGCAGACGAGCGAGAAGGGCGCGAGGCCATCGTCAGGGGTCAGGCCGCGGAAGTCGTTGGTCAAGAGCGTGCCCCAGCCGAAAGACACCTTGGCGCGGCCTTCGAATTGCGTCGCAAGCTCGACGATCTTGGCCTCGTCGAGACCGTCGGAGAAGATGATGAGCTTCTTGGTCGGATCCTCTCCGCGTTCTTTCCACCAGCGAATGGCCACCTCGGCGGCGGTGGCGGGATCGCCGGAGTCGATGCGAATCCCGGTCCATCCGGCGAGCCAGTCGGGCGCACGTTTGAGGAAGCCCTCAGTGCCGTAGGTGTCGGGCAAGATGATGCGCAGATTCCCGTCATGTTCTTCGTGCCAGTCGGCCAAGACCTGATAGGGGGCTTGCGCGAGTTCTTCGTCGCTCTTGGCGAGGGCGGAATAGACCATCGGAAGTTCATGCGCGTTGGTGCCGATGGCTTCGAGGTCGCGTTTCATGGCGATGTGACAATTGGAGGTGCCGATGAACTTGTCGCCAAGCCCTTCGCCCATCGCCTGCACGCACCAATCCTGCCAGAGATAGGAATGGCGGCGGCGGGTGCCGAAGTCAGCGATCTTGAGGCCCGGCACATCGCGCATGTGCTGAATCTTTTCCCAGAGCTTGGTCATGGCGCGGGCATAAAGAACCTGAAGCTCGAATTTGCGCATGTCGTTGAGAACGGCGCGACCGCGCAGTTCCATCAGGACAGCGAGCGCAGGGATTTCCCAGAGCATGACCTCGTGCCATTTCCCTTCGAAGGTCAGCTCATACTGACCGTCGCGCTTTTCGAGGTGGTAGTCGGGAAGCGACATATTCTCGAACCACTGCATGAAGTCGGGGCGGAACATCTGGCGTTTGCCGTAGAATGTATTGCCGCGCAGGAAGGTGCTTTCGCCGCGGGTCAGGGAAAGGTAACGGATGTGGTCAAGCTGTTCGCGCAACTCGCCCTCGTCGACCAGTTCGGCAAGACGCACGGAATCGGTACGGTTGATGAGTGAGAAGGTGACATGGGCGTCCGGCTGATTGCGGAACACCGATTGGCACATCAGGAGCTTGTAGAAGTCATTGTCAATCAGCGACCGGACGATCGGATCGATTTTCCATTGCTGGTTCCAGACTCGTGTCGCGATATCGACCATGTTTCAGGCTTTCCTTGCCAGTGTTTCCAAGGTGATAGCGAAAAGAACGCAGGGGGTCCAATCCGATTTGTGCGCCGCTCTTACGCCTTAGGCGAGATGCACACCGGCCTGTTTCAGTTCTGCAAGCGCCGCCGCGAGCGAACCGTCGAGATCAATCGCGCGGCAGAGGTCTTGGCGCAGGGTCGCTTTGAATCCAAGCTGCGCGGCATCCAACGCGGAATAGGCGACGCAGAAATCGGTGGCGAGACCGACAAAGGTCAGTTCGGTGATGCCAAGGCTTCGTAGCGCGCCATCAAGCCCCGTGGGGGTTTTTCGGTCGTTTTCGAAGAAGGCGGAGTAGCTATCAATTGCCGGGTTCATGCCTTTGCGCTGAATGATCGCGGCGCGGTCTGTGTCGAGGTCGGTGTGAAAGGCGGCACCATGCGAGCCTTGGACACAATGATCTGGCCAGAGCACTTGGGGGCCATAGGGCATCTCGGTCATCTCGAACGGCGCTTTGCCATCATGCGAGGAGGCGAAAGACGAATGGCCTGCCGGGTGCCAGTCCTGTGTCAGGATCACGTGGTCGAAATCGGGCATGAGGGTGTTGATGCCTGCAACAATCTCGTCCCCGCCGGTTACAGCAAGCGCGCCACCGGGGCAGAAATCGTTTTGCATGTCGATGACGATCAGGGCGTGGGTCATGGAAGCCTCCTATGCTTGGGCCAAGGCATAGCAAGGTGTAGAGGGGCGGCGCAAATCAATAGGGATATGTGCTGCGCGCAAAGAAAAAGGCCCCGCCGATGTGGCGAGGCCTTCTGGAGAGAGGTGTGTCTGTCCGCGGCTTAGCCGTGGAACTCCTTACCCTTGACCGGAGCCCAGAGCTTTTTGTTCGTGAGGAACAGAAGCGAGGCCAGGAGGGTCAGCATCAGGACACCGATGAAGCCAGCTTGCTTGCGGGCCATCATCTTGGGTTCTGCTGCCCACATCAGGAAGGCCGCCACGTCTTCGGCTTCGTGATGCAGTTCATTGGAGTGACCGTCGGCAAATTCCACGTCCTCACCGTAGAGCGGCGGGGCCATGGCGATCCAGCCGCCGGGGAAGGCGGTGTTCTCGTAGTAGGTCGTACCGGCTTCTTCTTTTTCCTCACCGGTGTAGCCGGTCAGGATCGAGACGATGTATTCCGGACCGCCCATACCTTTGAAGAGCTGGTTCATACCGGTGCCGTAAGGACCGTGGAAACCCGCGCGGGCCTTCGCCATGAGCGACAGGTCCGGTGCGTTGGGATCGCCACCTTCCGGGAAGTGGTCGGTCGGCTTGGCCGGACGGAAATCGTCCAGTTCGGCGTCGAACACTTCAAAGGTCTGTTCCGCGTAGGCGCGGACCTGGTCTGCGGGCAGGTGCGGGCCGCCTTCGTCCGCAAGGGTGCGGATCGGGACGTAACGCATGCCGTGGCAGGCCGAGCAGACCTCGGTGTAGATCTGGAGACCACGCTGAAGCTGGTTCTGGTCGAACTTGCCGAACGGGCCTTCGAAGGAGAAGTCCACATCGTGGATGTGGCTTTCTCCGCCGGCCGCGAGGGCGCCACCTGCCGAAAGGGACAGGGCAGCGATTGCGGCGATGCTAAGTTTCTTAAGCATTATCCTGTTTCCTTCTTATTCAGCAGGTTTGCCGTAGTGGGCGTCAAAGTCTTCCTCGATCGTGGTCGGCGGGGTCGTCGGTTTCTCGATGACGCCGAGGATCGGCAGGATCACGAGGAAGTAGCCGAACCAGTAGGCCGAGCCGATGAGGGAGATGGTCGAATAGGGCGGTTCCGCCGGCATCGCGCCACACCACATCAGGACGATGAAGTCGACGATCAGGAGGTAGAACCACCATTTGAACTGCGGGCGGTAACGGCCCGAGCGCACGCGGCTCGTGTCAAGCCACGGCACGATGACCATCACGGCGATTGCGCCGAACATCGCGATCACGCCGAAGAACTTGGCGTCGATGATGCCGCCGGTAATCCAGCTTGCCGCCATCACGACCCAAACATCCGCCGTGAAGGCACGCAGGATCGCGTAGAACGGCAGGAAGTACCATTCCGGAACGATGTGCGCGGGCGTCACGAGCGGGTTGGCTTCGATGTAGTTGTCCGGGTGGCCGAAGTAGTTCGGCATGAAGCCGACCACGGCGAAGAAGACAACGAGCACGATGGCGAGGCCAACGAAGTCCTTGATCACGAAGTAGGGCCAGAAGGGCAGGGTGTCCTTGGCGGCTTCTTCCTTGGAGCCACGACGCACCTCAACACCGGTCGGGTTGTTGTTGCCCGTGGTGTGGAAGGCCCAGATGTGAACGATCACAAGTGCGGCGATCACGAAAGGCAGAAGGTAGTGCAGCGAGAAGAAGCGGTTCAGGGTGTAGTTGTCCACTGCCGGGCCGCCGAGAAGCCAGGTCTGCAGCGCTTCGCCGATGAACGGGATGGCGCCGAACAGGCCGGTGATCACGGTTGCGCCCCAGAAGGACATCTGACCCCAAGGCAGAACGTAGCCCATGAAGCCGGTGCCCATCATCATCAGGAAGATCAGCATACCGACGATCCACGTGATTTCGCGGGGCGCCTTGTAGGAGCCGTAGAACAGGCCGCGGAAAATGTGGATGTAGACGGCGAAGAAGAACAGCGAGGCGCCGTTCATGTGGATATAGCGGAGCATATGGCCGCCATTCACGTCACGCATGATGTGTTCGATCGAGGCGAACGCATAATCGACATGCGGCGTGTAGTGCATCACGAGGACGATACCGGTCACGATTTGCAGCACGAGGCAGAAAGCGAGAACGATACCCCAGATCCACCACCAGTTCAGGTTCTTGGGGGTGGGGATCATGATGGTGTCATAGATCAGGCCGACAACGGGCAGGCGGCTGTGGAGCCATTTCTCTGCGCCGGTCTTCGGCTCGTAATGGTCGTGGGGAATACCAGACATTGCGTGCGCTCCTTAACCGAGTTTGATCGTCGAATCGTCGACGAATTCGGCCACGGGCACCCAGAGGTTTTCCGGTGCAGGGCCTTTGCGGATACGACCAGCGGTGTCGTAGTGCGACCCGTGGCAGGGGCAGAACCAGCCGCCGAAATCGCCAGCGCCGTCGCCGATCGGCACACAGCCGAGGTGCGTACAAACACCGATCATCACGAGCCATTCACCTGCCTCATCGAGGGTCCGGTTTTGGTCGGAGGCGTCGAGCGCCATGTCGTTGCGGTTCTGAGCATTCTTGTCGATGAGAGCGTTCAGGTCGACGGCGCGCCCTGCTTCGATCTCATCCTGGGTCCGGCGGCGGATAAAGACGGGCTTGCCGAGCCATTTCACGGTCAGCTGAGTTCCCGGCTCGATGCCAGAAACATCGACCATGATCGAGGCAAGGGCCTGAACGTCTGCCGAGGGATTCATTTGGTTGACCAGAGGCCAGACGGCGGCTCCGGCGGTCACTGCACCTGCGCCAGCGGTGGCGTAGTAGAGGAAGTCTCTGCGGGTGCCTTCGTGATCTTCTGCGTGGGACACGAGGTTCTCTCCATTCTTTCTTGGCCAAGTAACGAGCCAAAACCGTCGAGGCCGCTTCTTGAGCAGCCACTACAGGGCGCTATTTAGCGAAGCCACGCCACACCGTCCAGCGATGTTTCGCCCAAGTTTCACCTTAGCGTCCCTCTGTCGCGCTTGAAACGCATTCATGAAAACCCATGTCTGGCAGTTGTTTGCGCTATCGAGGGCGATTTTGGCGGTGCTTGGGCGAATCGCCGAATAGATCTGCGTTAGTCGCGTGGGGCCGTCGATTGCATGCTCTCGAGGTTCGACACCGTCTCGAACCAGTCGGCCAGCACCGGGCGCCCGTCGCGCCAGTTGCGCGCTGCGTGGCGGAAATCAAGATAGCCAAGCGCACAGCCGAGCGCGAATTGCCCCATGTTGCGCGGTGCGTTCAGGTCGTCGCGCCAATCTTTTTCGATCGAGTCGAGCGCCTGAGTGACCTTGGCCCACTGCGCATCTAGCCATGTGCTGTCCTGTTGTTCAGGCGCGCGCAGGCGCCCCTCGTAGGTGATCAGGACAGCCGCATCCATGATCCCGTCGGCCATCGCTTCGAGGGTGAGCACGTCCCAGAGGCGGTCCTCGGGATAGAGCCCACCCTTGGCCCGCGCATCGAGGTAGCGGCAAATCACGCGGCTATCGAAAATCGGGCGGCCATCCTCACGGATCAAGGCGGGGATCTTGCCAAGCGGGTTGGCATCGCGCGCATCCGGCGCAGTGGCGACGGGCGAGGTTTTGACCGCGACCATTTCGACATCGTCGGTCTGACCGGTTTCGTGCAACAGGACGCAGACCTTGCGGACAAAGGGAGAGGCCGAGGCAGAGACGAGTTTCATTTTGGAGCCTTTTCAATGGGGGCCTGCATCAGGCCGGAGAGAAGCGCGAGATCCGAGCCGATGCTTGACCCGGCCACATGAGACGCCGCGCCAAGGCGGGCTGCGTCAGGTTTGTTCTGTGAGAACTTCCAAGTGCCCTGCACGTCGTCGATCTCAAACCGGAAAGGCCGGATCATCCGCAGCAGTCGAGAGAGCGCCTCGGCATCCATCTTGCTGCTTTGCCAGACCGGTTTTGGCAGCAGACGGGTTTCGAAAGCTTCGCTCAATCGGTCAAGTTGATCGCGCAGGGCGGTGTCGGGCAGGGGCACGAGGCGACCGGAAAGATGCACGGCAACGTAGTTCCATGTCGGCACCTGGTCGGGCATGTCA
This sequence comes from Shimia aestuarii, assembly GCF_022814865.1. Classification (GTDB taxonomy): domain Bacteria; phylum Pseudomonadota; class Alphaproteobacteria; order Rhodobacterales; family Rhodobacteraceae; genus Shimia; species Shimia aestuarii_A. Next base: position 113,104 of record NZ_JAKVRD010000002.1, read on the forward strand.
TACCAATCCGGCGAAATATACCCGTCCGGCCCGGTCACGGCGAGCGTCGCGGGGCGGGTCTCTTTCGCGGCGCGGGCAGTGGCGCTCGAGCGGGCGAGGTGCAATTCGGCGGCGGTCCCGTCCTCGGAGATGATAAATGGCACATGCGACAGGTGCGGCGCGCCGTCGGAGGACAAGGCCAGCATACCGAAGCCACGTTCGCGGGCAAAGGCGAGGTTCTCGTCGCGGGTTGCGATGTGAAAGGTCGGGTTGGGATGCATGGTCGGTCCTGCTGACGTTTGGGCGGATGTTGCATTGTGGCCCGAGTCTTGGCAAGTTGCCGTTGTTCTCAGGGCGGGGTGCAATTCCCCACCGGCGGTATGCGGGCGATGATCCGTAAGCCCGCGAGCGCCCCTGCCAGCGGCGGGGGGTCAGCAGATCCGGTGAGAGGCCGGAGCCGACGGTGATAGTCCGGATGGAAGAGAACGTGCGCTCAGGCGGACCCTTTGGGGCCGGTCTGTCGTTCGTGATCGCCTTGGGTGACGTGTCTGTTACGAAAGGAGATCACTCAGATGACACACACCCGATATGCATTCATCAAAGCGGCGTGGCACGCCGATATCGTGGACCGCGCCTATGAAGGGTTCTGCGAGCTTATCCCGGAGGCGCAGGTCGATGTCTTCGACGTTCCCGGCGCGTTCGAGATGCCGCTATTGGCGCGCGATCTTGCGATGACGGGGCGCTACGGCGCCGTGGCCTGTGCGGCTCTTGTCGTCGATGGCGGGATCTATCGGCATGATTTCGTGGCGCAGGCCGTGGTTGACGGGTTGATGCGGGCGGGGATGGACAGCGGGGTGCCGGTCTTGTCGGTCTCGCTCACGCCGCATCAGTATCAGGAAACCGACCATCACAACGCGATTTACCGTGCGCATTTCGTCGAGAAGGGACGCGAGGCCGCGCGGGCGGCACTTGGCGTTCTGAACGTGCGGTCGGCAGCATTGGCCCCGGCGGCCTAGTCAAACGGTGCGCCGCAAGGCGGCGCGCTTGTTTGAGCTCCCGTGCCCCAAGGGGCCCGGGAGCGATTCGCCTCCGGCGGGAGTATTTACCCAGAGAAGAAGATGGGGGCGTCGCCCTCGCGCCATTGCGGGTATTTCGTCATGATTGCGGCAAAGCGGGGCGAGGCGAGGAAGGTTTCGAGCCAGCGATGCAGATCTGGCCAATCCTGCGCGTCGAACCATGTTTTGTCGGTCATGGCGAATTGCCGGATGAATGGCAGGATCGCGAGATCGGCGAGGCGCGGTGTCGGGCCGAAGAGCCAGTCTTGCCCGGTCAGTTGGGTGTTCAGCGTCTCGAGGTGCGCAGACGCTTTGGTGCGCTCCGCTTCACGGTCGGCATCGTCATAGCGCGTGTGGTACTTGTAGCGGTCAAGAGCGGTTTTAAACGGGCCGTCGGTCGCGGCGATGAGGGCATGGCCGTCCTGCGGCATGTCGAGCAGGCCTTCGGGGTCGTTCTGCGCCAGTGCCCAGCACATGATGTCGAGGCTTTCGTCGATCACCGAGTCGCCCGCTTTCAGGCAAGGCACCGTCGCACTTGGTGAGGCCGCGAGGAAGGCGGGGGGCTTGTCGCGCAGGACCACTTCGCGCAGTTCGACCCTGAGGTCCGCGCTCGCGAGTCCAAGCCGGGCGCGCATCGCGTAGGGGCAACGACGGAAGCTATAGAGGATCGGCAAGGTCATGCGACGAGTTGGCTATCGCGTGTGCCCTTGATCTCGGTGGTGACAATGCTGCCTTCGGTTTGGGCCGTGTCAAAGTGCACCTCGGTGAATTGTTCGGTGCGGCCCATGTGTGGGTTTTCCATCAGGATATGATGCGTCTTGCCGATCTGCGCGGCGAGATGCTTGGCGACCTGTGCCTCACCCGCGGCGCGCAGGCGGGCGGCGCGCGCCTTGATGGTGTTGCCGTTGATCTGGGACGGGATCTTGGCGGCGGGGGTGCCTTCGCGCTTTGAGTAGGGGAAGACGTGCAGCCAAGTCAGGTCGCAATCCGTCACGAGGCGGAGCGAGTTCTCGAAATGCGCCTCGGTTTCGGTCGGGAAGCCCGCGATGATGTCGGCGCCGAAGGTCATGTCGGGGCGCAGGCGGCGAGCCTCTTCGCAAAAGGCGATGGCGTCGTCGCGCAGGTGGCGCCGGGCCATGCGCTTGAGGATCAGGTCATCGCCATGTTGAAGCGAGAGATGCAGATGCGGCATGAGACGCGGCTCGGTCGCGATGGCCTGCATGAGCGCGTCATCGGCCTCGATCGAGTCGATGGAGGAAATGCGCAGGCGTGGCAGGTCTGGCACCAGCTTGAGGATACGCATGACAAGATCGCCAAGGCGTGGCGTCATCGGCAGGTCGGCGCCCCAGCTCGTCAGGTCAACCCCGGTCAGCACGACCTCGTTGAAGCCCTTGTCGACGAGGCGCTTGATCTGATCCACCACGACGCCAGCTGGCACCGAGCGGGAATTGCCGCGGCCGTAGGGGATGATGCAGAAGGTGCAGCGATGATCGCAGCCGTTCTGAACCTGCACATAGGCGCGGGAGCGGGTGCCGAAGCCGTCAATCAGGTGTCCGGCGGTTTCCGTCACTGACATGATGTCATCAACCATGACCTTCTCGGTCTCGCCGACGAAATCGGCGGCCATGGCTTTCCATGTCTCGGGTTGCATCTTTTCGGTATTGCCGATGACCGTATCGACCTCGTCCATCTTGGCGAAGGTCTCGGGCTCGGTCTGGGCGGCGCAGCCGGTGACGATGATGCGCGCCTCGGGGTTTTCGCGGCGCAGCTTGCGGATTTCCTGCCGCGCCTTGCGGACGGCCTCGGCGGTCACAGCGCAGGTGTTGACGATCACGGCATCGCCCAAGCCCGCCTCTGCAGAAAGCGCTTTCATCGCTTCGGTCTCATAGGCGTTCAGACGACAGCCAAGAGTCGTGAACTTGGGCGGGGTGCTCATTGCGCGTCCTCGAGGAAAGCCTTGGTGAAGGAGCCGGAGAAGACATGCGCTGTCGGACCGGTCATCCAGACGCCATCTTCGGCCCAGCGGACCTGAAGCGTGCCGCCGTCGAGGTCAATGCGGACGTTGCGACCGGTGAGGCCGCGCCGCGCGGCGGCCACGGCGGTGGCGCAGGAGGACGACCCGGAGGCCAGTGTGATACCGACGCCCCGTTCCCAGACGCGCATGCGGATGTGATCGGGGGCGATCAGGCTCGCCACCTGGACATTGGTGCGCTCGGGGTAGAGCGGATGATGTTCATGCGCCGCGCCAAAGGCGGCGAGATCGACAGATTCGGCGTCCTCGACAAAGAAGGTACAATGCGGGTTGCCCATGCCCGTTGCGACCGGCGCGCCCTCGATCGGAAGCTCGAGCGTATCAAGCGGTTCGGCGAGGGGAATCTCTTGCCAGTCGAGCTGGGGCTGACCCATGTTAACCGAGGTCAGCCCATCGCCCGCATCCCGGGCCAGGAGCGTGCCGCGATCCGTGGTCAAACGCAGGCTTGTAAGCCCCGTCTCGTCCATGATTTGCCGCGCAATACAACGGGTTGCATTCCCACAGGCGGCCGAGGTCGACCCGTCGCTATTGTAGAAGGTCAGGTGCGCATCATGGGCGCCCTTGGAGATCACTGCGAGCTGATCAAAGCCAACGCCGCGATGGCGATCAGCAATGGCCCGCACGAGCGAGTCCGTCAGCGCCAGATCGCGCCCACGCGCATCCAGCACGACAAAGTCATTGCCGAGCCCATGCATCTTTTCAAAGGGCATTTGCCCCGGTTTTTCACGCGTAGTCATGGGCGGCATATACGCCCCTTGGAAAAAGGTTTCCAGTCATCTGCATTTTTCTCACAGATTCGGCTTGACCGCCTGCGATAGCCGTCATAGTAAGCGCGCCACAGTGTGGGCCGTTAGCTCAGTTGGTAGAGCAACTGACTTTTAATCAGTGGGTCGTAGGTTCGAATCCTACACGGCTCACCACTGAAATCCTTTTCCTTCAAATCGTTAGAGTCTTGATCGACGCTTTGGCGTGTGACGCCCCGTCATTCGTGGCTTTTTCATTCTCCTACGCTGGATGGCCGTATTAGGCTGTGCATCAGCGCAGCGGGAGGAGACCTTGCGCCTTGGGGAGGAGACAGGATGCAGCGGGTGCATGAGTTGGTCGCGCGGGCGGCGCAGGACAAGCCGGAGGGGCTTGCCTTTATCAACGGGGATGACAGGCGGATAAGCTGGGGCGCATTCCAGAGCGCGGTTGAGGATGCGCGGGACGATCTCGTGCGATTCGGGGTTGGGCCAGGAGATCGGGTTGTCATCGTGCTGGAAAACGCGATCGAGGTCGCGGCGTTCTATTTCGCGGCGAGCCATCTTGATGCGGCGGCGGTCATGGTGAATGCCCGCATGTCGCGGCCCGAGCTTGATCGGATCGTGGCGCATTCGGACCCTAGCGCGGTCATGTTCGCGACGGATGTCTCTGCGTCGGCGGCGGCCCATGCCGAGGCGTTCGGGGCCACACCCTGCACCGGGCGCTATGGCGCGGTCGCTCTTTGGGCGCGAGAGGGCAGTGTGGCCGAGCCGGTCTTTGAGAGCGGCGAGGAGCAGGTCGCGCTCTTGCTTTATACTTCGGGAACGACGGGGCATCCGAAGGCGGCGATGCTCACCCATGCCAATATGATCGCAGCGGGGCGGGCCTCGGCGGATGTGCGGGGGATGCGCGAGGGGGATATGACCTTTCTCGCCCTACCCATGTCGCACATCTTTGGCCTTGTCACGGTGCATGCGATCAGCCTTGCGCAAGGCTCGGCGCGGCTCGAGCCTGTGTTCGACGTGGCGCGGCTCTACACGGCGTTGCAGGAGGATGTGACCCTTCTTCCGGCGGTGCCGCAGATGCATGCGCATCTGTTTCACTATGCGCGTGCGCATGACATGCCGCGCTATGATCGTGGGCTGTTGCGCTATGTCTCTTCGGGCGGGGCGCCGCTTGACCCGGTTTGGAAGCGCGAGGCGGAAGAATTCTACGGGCAGACGCTTCAGAATGGGTATGGCCTGACCGAGAGCGCGGCAGGGATATGTGCGACGCGCAATGCGATGGGCGATCCCGATACCAGCGTCGGCGAAGCCATGCTTGGTGCGACGATCCATATCGACCTTGATGCGCCGGGCGCGACCCCGGCAGAGGGGATCGGCGAAATCCTTGTCGGCGGCCCACAGATCATGAAGGGCTATTTCCGCGACCCAGAACAGACCGCCGCCACGCTGACCGAAGAGGGCCTGTTGCGGACCGGTGATCTTGGTCGGTTCGACGATCAGGGGCGGCTCCACATCGCGGGGCGCACAAAGGAATTGATCATTCGCTCAGGATTCAATGTCTATCCGGTCGAGGTTGAGGCAGTGTTAACGGAGCATCCGGACGTCATTATCGCCGGTGTTGTGGGCCGTCCTGTGGAAGGCAATGAAGAGGTTTTGGCTTTTGTCAAAGCGGTGCCGGGGAGCGGCCTTACGGAGGATGCGCTCAAGGATTTTCTCCGCGCGCGGCTCACACCATACAAACGGCCCGAACGGATCATTGTCGCGGATGATCTTCCAGCGGCGCCAACCGGCAAAATCCTCAAGGCGAAACTAATCGAGACCTTCCAAGATCGGCTCGGGTAGGACGACCTACGTATTTTTGCGTTCTTGCCCCGCCCCTTGTCCGGGCGGCAAGGTGGCGGAGGAGGAGACGCGCCATGCCCGCAGGGGTGGGCCGCAAAAGGACAGGGAAGACACATATGCACAGGGGGAGCGCCGCAAAGCTTGGATTTGATCCCGAACGGCTTGGTCGGATCGGGGATTGGATGGAATCCTATGTGGCAGAGCGGAAATTTCCCGGTAGCAGTATGCTTATCTCGCGCCATGGCGAAGAGGTTTTCTTCCATGCCGCAGGCCTTCGCGATATCGAGAGCGGCGCCGCGTTCGAGCGCGATACGGTGGCGCGTATCTATTCCATGACCAAGCCGGTTACCTCGGTTGCCCTGATGATGCTCTATGAGCGGGGTCTGTTCACACTCGACACGCCGGTGAGCGAATTTATCCCGTCTTTCAAAGACATGAGCGCGCTTATCCCCGGCGCGATGTCGATTGAAGAGACCGAATCTGCGCCCGCGCCGACGCTTCATCAGTTGCTCACCCATACGGCCGGTCTTAGTTATCCGTTCAATCCCGGTGTGCTTGCTGCGGCGATGGAAGAGGGCGATTTGATCTTCCGCGCCAATCAAGGAAACCTGGCCGATATGGTCGATCGGGTGGCGGCTTTGCCGTTGGCGTTTCAGCCGGGGGCTAGGTGGGAGTACTCGGTCGCGATTGACGTGTTGGGGCGGGTCGTCGAGGTGGTGTCGGGACAGACGCTGGAGGCGTTCTTCGAGACGGAAATCCTTGGCCCGCTTGGGATGGGAGAGACGGCGTTTTCTGTGCCGGAACACGCGGTCGATCGCTTCGCTTCGCTTTATACGCCGCTGGCGGGGGATGCGATGGCGCTCAACGCGGCGCGCACGGGGGAGAACCCGCTGCGTCGGGTCGACCACAAGGACGGCTCTCCCTTCCTCAAGGCGGATATGTTCTCGGGTGGTGGCGGGCTGGTCGGGACGATCGACGACTACATGCGCTTTGCCGAGATGCTTCGGCTTGGCGGGGCGCTTGAAGGCGTGCGTTTGCTGTCGCCGCAAACCGTTGATTTCATGATGCAAAACCACCTGCGGGGCGAGATTTCGGAGATGGGGCCGCAGAGCTTTGCCGAGCAGCCGATGGAAGGCATGGGGTTCGGCCTTGGCGGGGCGGTTGTCCTTGATCCGGCGCGCGCAAGGGTGCCCGGATCGGTGGGCGATTTCTCGTGGGGCGGCATGGCGTCAACCTTCTTCTGGGTCGACCGGGAGACGGGCCTCAGCGTGGTGTTTTTCACCCAGCTTTCGCCCTCGAGCAGCTACCCGGCAAGGGCCGAGATGAAGGCGCTCGTGCATGGGGCGATGGTGGGGTAGGGGCGCTGCCCCTCTTGGCCGCCGATTGGCGGCCAATTCACCCCGGAGTATTTGCCACAGAGAAGAAGAGTCTTAACGACAAATCCAACGTCGGTATTCTGTCGGTATCGTGTCTGTATTGCGTCTGTGGGCAGGTCTTAACGCACCGTTCTGGTTAACGCGGGATGAGACGTGCCGAGAGCGTCGAAATCGCGAAGAGGACGGAGGCGGTGCAGACGATGGTCGGCCCCGAGGGCGTGTCCAGAAGGAAGGACATGCGCAGCCCCCCGACAGCGGCCACGGCCCCGATCAGGGCGGCGGAGAGCGCCATATGTTCCGGCGTGCGCGCCAGCGGGCGGGCGGCGGCGGCGGGGATGATGAGAAGGGCGACGATCAGCAGCGCGCCAACGACCTTGATCGCAACGGCGACGACGATGGCGAGGCCGAGGGTCAGGACGAGTTGTTCGCGTTTGGGATCGATGCCAGAGGCATGGGCGAGGTCGGGGTTGAGGGTTGCGGTCAGCAAGGGCGCCCAACGCCATGCGGTCAGGAGCATGACCAGCGCTGCGCCGGTCCAGATCACGGCGAGGTCGGATTTGCTCACCGCGAGGATGTCCCCGAAGAGGTAGGCATCGAGGTCGAGGCGGATGCCTTGCAGGAAAGAGACAGCGACCAGACCGAAGGCGAGCGCGGAATGGGCCAGCACGCCAAGCAGCGTATCCATGGCAAAACCGCGCCCGGAGAGCGTTGTCACCGTGAGCGCCATGGCGAGGGCCACGGCGAGCGCGCCGGCGAAGATCGAGGTCGAGAGCGCGAGAGACAGGGCCACGCCGAGAATCGCGGCATGGGCGGTTGCGTCGCCAAAATAGGCCATGCGGCGCCAGACCACGAAACAGCCAAGGGGCGCGGCGGCGATGGCGACGCCGATCCCGGCGAGCGTGGCGCGGATCAGGAAATCATCAAGCATGGTCGCAGTCCCCGTGTTCGTGGCTATGGGCCGGGTGGCCATGGTGGTGATGGTCATGATCGTGGCGGTACAGCGCCAGCGCGCCTTGGGTGCCAGAGCCGAAGAGGGCGCGGTATTCCGGCGCGTCGGCAACGATTTCGGGGGTGCCGTGGCAGCAGACGTGGCCGTTGAGACAGACCACGCGGTCCGAGGCGCTCATCACGACGTGCAACTCGTGGCTGACCATGAGGACGGCGCTTCCGAGGTCTTGGCGCAGCTGTTCGATCTGGCGGTAGAGCGCGGCGGAGCCGGGTTGGTCGAGGCCGGTTGTGGGTTCGTCGAGGATCAAGAGGTCGGGTTTGTCGAGAATGGCACGGGCGAGGAGGACGCGTTGGAACTGGCCGCCGGAAAGGGCGGTCATCTGACGATCCATGAGGCCATCGGCCCCGGCGTCTTCGAGAGCGGCTTGCAGGGTCGCCTCGGGGTGGCGGCGGGGCAGACAGAGAAAGCGGCGCACGGTCAGCGGCAAGGTATTGTCGATGGCGAGGCGTTGCGGGACGTATCCGATGCGCAGGCCATCGGCGCGTTCAAGGGTGCCGCGCCGGGGTTTGACGGCGCCGATGATCGTCTTGAGCAGGGTCGTCTTGCCCGAGCCGTTGGGGCCGACCACGGTGACGATCTCGCCCTTGTCGATGTGGAAGTCGACATTGGTCAGGGCCGTATGGCCGCCAAGGCGCACGTCGAGGCCAGTCAGAGTTACGAGGCGCATGGATCAGGCGGCCTCGCGGCAGGCGGGGCAGAGACCCTCGATCTCGAGCACAGTGGTTTCGATCAGGAAGCCGGTGCTCTCGGCAGAGCGGCGCAGGTCGGCGAGAGGCATGGAGGATTCCGCCACAGCGCCACAGGCGCGACAGATCATGAACACGGGCGAATGATCCTCGCCGGGATGGGTGCAGGCGAGGTAGGCGTTGAGCTTTTCGATCTTGTGGACGAAGCCGTTGGTCACGAGGAAGTCCAGCGCGCGATAGACCACGGGCGGCTGCGAGCCGATGCCTTCGGATGCGAGGATCGCAAGGATGTCATAGGCCCCCATGGCGCGATGTTCCTCGAGCAGGATTTCGAGGACGCGACGGCGCGTCGGGGTCAGTTGCAGCTTCTCCGCAGCGCAGGTTGTCTCGGCCGAAGCAAGGGCCGAGGCCACGCAGGCGGCGTGGTCATGTTGGGCAAAACCGATATCGTGCAAGGCGGCCTCCTTCGGGTCGGGCCAGAAATTTAGGGTTGATATATTATAACATACCTTCTACGTCGAGGCTAAATAGCTTTGTATCTGTGAAGGAGCGAGACGTGAAGGCTTGGGTTTTGGGCGGCGTGGCCGCAATGGGCGTGACGGCGGGTGCAGCGATGGCGGAGGCGCCGCGCGTGGCGGTTGATATTGCGCCGGTGCATTCCTTGGTCGCGCAGGTGATGCAGGGCGTGGGCGCGCCGGATCTTCTCGTGCCGCAGGGGGTTTCGCCGCATGATTACTCCATGCGTCCGAGCGAGGCGCAGGCCTTGCAGGCGGCGGATGTGGTGTTTTGGGTTGGGCCGATGTTGACCCCCGGCCTTGACGAAACAATCGAGACGCTGGCCGGAGATGCGGTTTCGGTGGAACTTGCCGAGGTCGAAGGGCTTGCGCTTTTGGAGTTCCGCGAGAAGGCCGTTTTCGACGCTCATGAGGGGCATGACCACGAAGAGCATGACGACCATGAGCATGATGACCATGGCCATGCGGAAGAAGGTCATGACGATCATGAGGGTCACGACCACGATGGGCATGACGATCATGATGATCACGCCGCGCATGAGGAGGAGGACGATCACGGCCACCACCATCACGAAGGCGGTATGGATCCGCATGTCTGGCTTGATCCTGAGAACGGGCGCGCGATGCTGAGCGCGATTGCCGAAACGCTGGCCGGAGTGGACCCCGAGAATGCCGAGACCTACCGCGCCAATGCCGAGGCGGCACGTGCGGAGCTGGCGACGCTTATCGCGGATGTGGATGCACAGCTTGCACCGGTGCATGACCATGCCTTTGTCGTGTTCCACGACGCCTATCACTATTTCGAGAACCGGTTTGGCCTGACGGGGGCCGGGGCGCTTCTGCGTGGGGATGCCGAGGCGCCGAGCGCGGCGCGACTGCGTGAGATCGAGCACATCATGGAAGAGCGCGGTGTGGTCTGTGTCTTCTCGGAGCCGCAGTTTAACGCCAAGATCATCCGCACCATCGCAGGCGACGCAAAGGTGGCCGAGCTTGACCCGATCGGCGTTGCACAGGACGTTGGACCGTCGCTCTACACGGACGTGATCGCCACGATGGCAGAGACCTTCGTGGGCTGCCTCAAAGACTAAGGAAGATGAGGTTTTGCGAGACTGATAGGGCTGCCTGCGGGCGGCCCTTTTGTTTTTGATGAGGCATTTCGGTTCTGCTGGAGGCCACGTTTTCTGGACTGGATACCCTTGTTCCGCTAGGGAAATTACTGAACGCTGTTTCGTCCAGCAACGGGCAAAGTCTGAAAAGGGGTTCGTTCAAAGCGATCCATTTGATGGTAGGTGATACGAAAATGAATCCGAAGATGGCAAAGATCGCCCTATTCCTAGTCGTTGTGATCATTTTGGGGCAGATGTTTTTTCCGCTTCTTCAAAAGCGCATGCCTGGAAAGAGCGAGGAAGAAGCAACGGGCGTCGAGACCGCAGAGAGCGTCGTTTTTCGCTTTGTACTCGGGTGTTGGGTTCCGGATGGCGATCTTGCAAGGCGTGCAGATGAAACCTTTGAAATCGACCCCGCCACGCAATCGATTTCCGATGGGATTTTCTCAGCAACCTACCGATTGCCCGGTGGCGCGGGGTCGGTGCAAATCACCCATGATAACAATCTCTCCATGTGTTCCGTGTTCACAGAAATACCTTTTGCCGAATTGGCTACGGCCGCCGAGGCATATTTCATTTCTGACAAGCGTTTGCCGCGCGGCACCTTGTTTGATGTCGAAGATATTGAGGTAGAGACATCTGATGAGCGCTTGAGCTGGACGGCGGACCGGGAGGCTGGGGCGCGGCGCGAAGGGGTCATCGTGCATCGACCGACCACGACCACAGGGAGTCCCGTCACCGCTTTGACATGGGCCTACGCGGATCTGACCCTGCCCGTTTCCGAATAGGGCAGAAGGGCGTCAAGCTGATGGCCTCAAAGACTAAGGAAGATGAGGTTTGCCATGCCCCAGAGCGTCAACTGAAAGTGGGTGTTCTGGGCGCCTTCGTGGCAGAACCAATATGAGAAGTGGTTGCCGACCACGGTAAACATGGCCCAGATCGTCGTGAACATGAGAGCGCCGAGCATCGCGACGGGATGGGCCATGTCGAGCGCGACGAGGTCAAAGAGCGCGGCGGCAAGAAGCCCGACACCGATCCACAGCGTGATGGTTGTCACCAATTCTGCGAAAACCACGAGGTAGAAGGCGGCGCGTTGGGGCGCGCGGTGCTTGATGCTGCGGTGGGAGACGCGGGCGTATTCCTCGGGATAGTCGGCGGCCATGCGTTCCATCGTGAAGACCTGCGCGGTGTAGGTCTCGTTGACGGTTGGATGCAGGATATTGTCGCGCACACCAAGCGTCAGCCATGCCGCGGGCAGGGCGAGGGAAACGGTCTGGGCGAGAAGCGTCATGTCCATGTCGGGCCTCCGGGAAAAGCCAGTTCACCAAGAAAAAGGGCCGCCCGAGAGCGGCCCTTTCCAATTACTGTGTGCGACCGGATCAGGTCCAGTGCATTTCCGCCGGGCGGAATTCGAAGGAGATGTGGTGTGCAGCCCCCTCGAGACCCGCTTTGGTGTGGTTGTAGAGCGACCGCCAGTAGGGCTGGATGGTGACAGCATCGTCCTGGAGGATTTTCTCACCTTGCTCCATCAGCGCGCGGCGTTTCTCGAGATCCGCGGTGGCCAGCGCCTGCTCGAGGATGGCGTCGAACTCGGGGTTCGAGTAGCCGAACTCGTTCCAGGCTTCGCCGGTGCGGTAGGCCAGCGCCCAGATCTGCACGCCGAGCGGACGGTGGTTCCAGTTGGTCGACGAGAACGGATACTTGGTCCAGTCGTTCCAGAAGGTCGAACCGGGCAGGATCGTGCGCTTGACGTTGAAGCCGGCGTCCCGCAGCTGGGCTGCGACGGCGTCGGTCGTGTTCTTGCGCCATGCGTCGTCGATCGAGTGGATTTCCATCTCGAAGTCCGCCATGCCCGCTTCTTTGAGGAGCGCGAGCGCGCCTGCCGGGTCGTGCTTGGGCATGCCGATGTCGGCATATTCCGGGTGTGCCGGGCCAACGTGGTGGTTCGCAGCGGCAATACCGCGACCGTCATAGCCCAGTTCGAGCAGGACGTTGTTGTCGACCGCCATGTTGATCGCCTGACGCACGCGCTTGTCGGCGTAGGGCTTCTTGCCGTCCACCTCTGCGAGCTGGTTCGGGCGGATGACGATGGTCGCCATGGTCACCACTTCGTTCTCGACGAAATCGAGCGACGAGATGATGTCGATGAATTCGCCGTCAACCGAGTAGGTCGCGTCGATTTCTTCGGATTCAGCCGCGGCAACCCATGCGGCCGGGTCGGTGCCGTAGTCGACATATTCGATCCGGTCGAGCCATGCGCCGTTGCCTTCGTTCCACCAGGTGTGGTCCTCGTTGCGCACGAGCACGCCCTTCACGCCGACTTCGAGCGATTCCGGCAGGTAGGGGCCGGTGCCGATCGGGTTGGTCAGCATGTCAGCCGCGTTGTGCGATGCGTGCACGATGGCCGCCGGGTAGTCGGCCATGCCCGGAATGAGCGAGATGTCCGATTTCGGCAGGTTCAGCTGCACAGTGTGGCTATCAACGACGACGATCGAACCGTCGATGGCCTTGCCGGTGTTCTCGTCGATGAGGGTCGCGAAGCGGCCAGCCATCGAGTTGCCTTCGACTTCCTTGTCGCACCAGCCAGCGATGTTGCGCGCAACGTCTTCGGCGGTGAAGTCGTCACCGTTGTTCCATTTCACGCCTTTGCGGACGTTCAGGGTATAGGTTTTGGCGTCTTCCGAGATGTCCCAGCTTTCAAGCAGCGAGGGTTGGAACGTACCGTCGTTCTCATAGGTGATGAGATACTCGAGCCAGCCGCGCGAGAAGTTGGCGATCTGCGACCAGTCATAGGTGCGCGGATCTTTGAGGGCACGCACTTCCATCTGGATGCGGACGGTGCCGCCTTGCTTGGCCATGGTTTCGGCCTTGGCCGGGGTGGCCATGCCGAGCATGGAATACGCGGTTGCGGCGGTGGCACCAAAGGCGCTTGCCAGGGCCAGGAATTCGCGGCGGTTTACAGGGTCGTCACCGACCTTGGACGCCTGATCGACGATGCTTTGGGGGAGGGGCTCTCCATTGCGTTTGAAAAAAGTCATCTTCTTCCTCTCTGCTATTGATTGGTTATTGATTGTTGCTTGGGTCACGGCACGGCAGGGCATGACAGGGACGAAACAGCGAACTCACAAACGCAAACGCGCGGCGGGGAGTCGGGGCCGTTGCTTCCCTGATCAATTCCAGTGTCCTCCCGCCATGCGATGATGGCAAATCCCGGTATCGGGCGTGTCGTTTTCTTACCCCGGTGGCGGGGGGGTAAACCCGATGCAGTAGCGCAAGCTTCCACGTCCGGGCCTTTCGATGCAACCGGAAACCACTTGTTTCCGTTGACGATCCCCGGATTCCCGGAGTGAAAGGCACCTGTCGGCGGACCTTGGCTCAGAGGATTGTAGGTCGAGAGGGTGTTGTTGCAACTTGTTCATTTGCGACACGGAGAGGGAAAGATTCGACACGGGCGATTTATCTGCCTCGCCCGCGCCTGATTCGGACGCCCCTATGGGACGCCTTTTTGCGTCGGTGCCACGCAGGCCGTCACAGGCGTATCTCTGACAAGCCGTCGTCGTCGGAGAGCGAGACACAGAGACTCGTCAGTTTGCGCGGCTCGTCATAGGGCCAGGGTGTCCCGCGATGCAGCACTGCGCGCTGGTCCCAGATCAGCACATCGTTCTCGTGCCAGTCGTGGCTATAGACATATCGGTCTTGCGTGCAGAAGGTCATCAGGTCGTCGAGCAACGCCGCGCCCTCGGCCTCATCATAGCCGTCCACGGCATAGGCGTGCGAGGCGATATAGAGCGATTCCTTGCCGTTGACCGGGTTGGTCAGAACCGCCTTCCAATGCTGAGCGGGCCATTTGTGGAACATGGGCAGCTTGGCGAGGTCTTCGGAGATCTTGGCGCGCGAGACCGCATAGTGATGCGAGATGCCACGGCCGCGGATCTTCTCGCGCAGGGCTTCGGGCATTTCGGCCCACGCCGCGCGGGTGCTTGCCAGTTCGGTGGCACCACCGGAAGAGGGCGCGATACGCGAGATCAGGATATTGGTCAGGGCAGGGACCGGCAGGAAGGTGCTATCGGAGTGCCAAAGCATGTTGGTCTTGAGGTTGAGGGTATGGAGGTCCATCTCGCCCGAGACCGAGCCATCGGCCTGAACGTTCGACACTTCGGGCACCTCGAAGGCCTCACCTTTTTTGCGCTCGTCGGCCTTGCGGTCCTCAATGGTGCCGAAGAGCGTCGCGAGGGCCATGTGCTGTTCGTTGCTCAAGTCCTGGCCGCGCAGGAGAAGGGCGGAATGCTCTTCAAAGAGCGCCCGCAACTCCGGGAACAGATGATCCGCCGTCACGTCGGCGAGTTGCAGGTTGTGGACCTCGACGCCGAATTGCGGGGTCAGGGGGGTGGTTTCAAGTGTCATGTTACGCGTCCTCGGGTGGTGTGAAGGTTTCGATGTCTTCGGGCGAGAGATGCTTGACGCTCTCCCAAGCTCTGGATTTGGCGGAGTTCAGGAGGCCCTTTGGGTCCATCCGTTTCTTCCATGCGAGATGCCGGTAGTCGGCGTTCTTGAGTCCGCCCTTCTCGACCATGCAGGTATGGGCATCGAAGACGGGAAAGCCGTTGGCCTCGTAGGTGGCTTCGATCTCGTGCAGGCGCTCTTCTGTCGTGAACCAGACGATAGGCAGGTCGAAGGTCACGATCTGGCCGCCAAGAAGGGCGAATTCGTGGTGTTGCCAGACATCGTCGCCAAGCTTGGGCCGCAGGGCGTCGATGGCGTCGGGGTCGGGCGGTGTCGGGCAGCCGACCTGTAGATAGGTGGCCGAACGGTCGGCCTTGAGCACCTGAAGCGTGGTGTGGTTGTAGGCGAACTCGAACACATGTGGCAGGCCAGCGGCTTTGAGCTCGTCCTCGGACATGGCGAGATCGACGTGACCGCCCTGCGCCGACATGAGCGCGCGGTAGGCGTCGAGGTCTTCGGCAGGCACGAGCGCGGTCAGGAGGTGTTTCTCGGGGCGCAGATACTCGGCAAGACGGGGAAAATAGGCGCAGATGCGGGCATCGACGGTGGAGGCGAGTATTGGCGCGATACCGTCCGCAGTCGCGAGGGCGTATCCGGCGGCGTAGGCGTCGCGGTAGGTCTCAAACGTCGCCATGCAGCCGATCCAGTTGCGATGTGGTACGGTGCGCAGCGTCACCTCTGTGATGACGCCATTCATGCCCCATGCGTGATGAATCTGGTTGATCGCGTCGCCTTCGAAGAGCCGTTCTTCGGGGGTGTCGGTCACTGTCATGGCCTTGAGCGAAATGACGTTGCCCGGATCGCGCAGCATCCCGTGGGCAAGCGAACCGATACCGGAGGAACCGCCACCGATGAAACCGCCGATCGTGGCGATGTCCTGTGTCGAGGGGAAGATGGCGAGTTCCCAACCTTCGGCGTGGAGTGCGGTGTTGATGTCTTCGATGATGGCCCCGGCCTCGACCCGGACAAAGCCCTCGCCGATCTCGAGGATGCGGTTCATGGCGGTGGTCTCAATGATCAACCCGCCTTCGAGCGGCACGGCCTGACCGTAGTTGCCGGTGCCGCCACCCCGCAGCGTCACGGGGGCGTCATGGGCATAGGCGGTGCGCAGGCAATGGGCGAGGTCGTCGGTATTGGCGGGGCGGGCCACGAGGTCGCCGAAGCTGCGCCGCAGTTGGGCGTTGAGGATCGGCGAATACCAGAAGAAATCCCGGCTGCGTTTCTTGACGAGAACGGGTTCCGTGATGGTCTCGACGGGGGCGAGTTCGGCGGCGAACGCGTCCCAGTCGAGGGTCGTCTTACCGGAGATGGATTGGGTCATGTCGAGGTCTCCATGCGGGTCTATATCAGTCTCTAATAAAGGGATATTGGCGAAAGCGGCGCACCAGAGATAAGGCCGGTGAGGTCGCGTGCATCGGCGATCTGAAGCGTGTCGAGGGGCGCGCCGTTCAGGAGGCCGGGATCGGCCCCGAGCGCGCGGGCGGCATCGGTTGTGATCATGCGGAGCCAGCGGTCGAGCGGCGGGTCGAGATGCGCCGTCAGGATCGCCAGTTCGAGCGAGCGGATGGGATCGTGACGTCCGATGGGACAGAAGGCGTCGCGCACGTTGTCGGCCCCTGTCACGAGGCGCACCCCGGCGGTGGAAAGCTCGCGGGCCAGCGTCACACCACGGGCGATAGGCGTGCCGTCGCGGCGACCCTGAAGGTAGAGGTTCGTCGTCGGCAGGAGGCAGACGAAGATGCCCGCGCGGGCGAGCTTGTCGGCGATGCGGGCGACTTCGGTGGGTGCTCGGGTGGCGAGGCTACAGGCATGGCCGCAGAGGATCGGGCCGTCAAACCCGGTTGCGAGCGCCATGTCTGCGATGGCCTCAAGACCGTTCAAGGCCGGGTCCAGCCCTTCATCGACATGAAAGTCGAGCGGCAACCCGTGGCGCGCGGCGAGGTCGAAGACATGGCGCAGCCCGGTCTCGATCCCGTCATGGCCATAGACGAAACAGCCGAGCGCGTGGCCCTCGGGGATGGCGCGGGCGACGGTTTGGGCGAAGGCGGGATCGACCATCTGAGGGATGCTCGTCAGGGCGGAGAGGTGCAGGGCGGGGCCAGAGGGGTCGCTCGCAAGCTCGAGGAAGAGGGACCAGGCGCGGGGCGGCTCTGGCGTGTCGCCCCAGTCGACATGGCTTCGCACAAGGCGCGTTCCGGCGGCGGCATACTCGGAAAGGCCACGCAGGGCGCGGGTGCGCAGGTCGGCATCGGTCCAGTTCGCCTTGTCCGCGCGCTGGGCCTCGATCGCGGCGCGCAGGTCACCGCCAGTGTGGCCCATGCGGGCGATGGTGTGGCATTTGTCGAGGTGACAATGCGGCTCGGTGAACTTTGGCAAGAGGATCGCGCCGCCTGCATCGGTTGCAGGGGCGGGGATCATGCCCGTCACGCGCCCGTTCTCGACGGTCACGTCACCGCGCAGGAACACGGCGTCCTCGGCCCCGTCGAAGCGGGCGAGATCGCCGATCAGGGCCTTGGGCAGGCGCAGGTCTTGGAGGGTCTGGCGGGTCATGGTCAGTGTGCCGGATCGAAACGCGAGAACTCTTCGAGGAAGGCGGCGAAGTTCTTTGCCGCGCTCTCGATCATGGCCGCGCCCTTGTCGGCGCTGGCCACGGAGGCATCGCCGCAAGCCCCCGAGGGGGACAGATCGTCGATGACCCATCCGGGGCGGGCGGCGTGGCCGGTCAGACCGGTCCAGCGGTTGTTGGCCTGCCAATCGTGGGTCTTGGGCGGGAAATCGTCGGCCTTGTCCATGTCGACGAGATTCGGCGCGGCGGCGAGCATGGCGGAGGTCTCGATATCGCCGGCGTGGAGGTCATGGGCGGCGGCCTCGGGCGCGATATGCGGCGAGGTCTCGGCAAAGGCGAACCATGAGGCATGGGCCGTGACAAGGCGATGCGCGATGCGCAGCTCGCGGCAGGCGATCTCGAGTACGGCGGTATTGCCGCCATGACCGTTGAGCATCACGAGGCGGCGGATACCGGCGCGGGCGACCGATGCGCCGATGTCTTCGATGACGGAAAGCAGCGTGCGCGCGGAAAGGGCGAGGCTCCCGGCGTGCTCGGCGTGTTCGTTGCTTTTGGTGATGGTGAGGGTTGGCAGGATGAGCGCGTTGGTCGCCGCGCTCCAGTGCGGCAGGCTCGCCGAGAGCACGGCGTCGGTCAGGGTCGTATCGACGGACAGCGGCAGGTGCGGCCCGTGTTGTTCGGTCGCGCCGAAGGGTAGGATGGCGACGGTATCGTCGGGCAGGGTCTCGAAATCGGGGGCCTTGAGGGCAGCCCAATAGGCATGGATCGGCATGGCGCTCTCCCAATCTGGGAACGGACATGCGGCATCGGCACGCACAGCCCGTTCCGGTGAAACGGTTGCGTGGCCCTCAGTGTGATCTGTGCCAGAGATAGGTCAAAGGTAGGCGAGGCGTGCGGATTCGGCAAGTGTGCCCTTGGAGACTCACCTTGTGACGAGGCGTCGATTGGCGCTGCATCCGTGGGGATCGGCGTGGTAACAAGGGGCGAAGCAGCACCTGTTCGAGGCCCGCATTTGAGAGTTCTGTCCGTCACATCCATGCGCAACGAGGGGCCGTATCTCCTTGAATGGCTGGCCCATCACAGGGCGGCGGGCGTCACGGATTTCCTCGTCTTTTCAAACGATTGCGAAGATGGCACGGCGGAGATGCTTGACCTGCTCGATGCGGCGGGGGTTCTTAGCCATGTGCCGCAGGAGCGGCAGGGCAAGAAATCGGTTCAGTGGCAGGCGCTTCGTGCAGCATGGAAACACCCGCTTCGCAAGGCGGCGGATTGGGTGCTCGTGTCGGATGTGGATGAGTTTCTCAACATTCGGGGCGGGGATCATACGCTGGACGGGCTGATCGACGGGCTTGCGCCTGAGGTCGATGGGGTGGTGATTCCGTGGCGGCTCTACGGCAATAACAGCGTGGTGGAGGTCTTGGACGCGCCCGTCACAGAACAGTTCACCCGCGCGATTGAACCGGGGGTGCGCTATCCGGCGGCGGCGGGGTTTTTCAAGACCCTGTTTCGCACCAAGGGGCCGTTTAACCAGCTTGGCGTGCATCGCCCGCAGCAGAAGGCGCCGGAGCGGGCGGGTTTGCCCGTTTTCGTCGATGGCAGCGGGATGCGTTTGCCGGACTCGCTTGCGGCGACCCCTTCGCGGCTTTCGCTTTTTGGGTTCGATGCAGGGCAGAGCCTTGTCGAGATGAATCATTATTCGATCCGCTCGGCGGCGGGGTTTCTTGTCAAACGCGCGCGGGGGCTGCCGAACCGGAGCCACAAGCCCGTGGACCTTGCCTATTGGGTGGAGCGGAATTTCAACACGGTGGAGGATCGTTCGATCGCGGCGATGCGGCCTGCTACAGAGGCGGCGCTGGCAGAGTTGCGGGAAATCGACGGGATCGCAGCGGCGCATGAGCGGGCGGTTGCGTGGCATCAGGCGCGGTTTGCCGAATTGGTGCGACAGCCAGAGGAGCAGGCGCTTCTTGTCGATATACTCACGGCGGGGTCGTCGCAAACCTTGCCGCGGGAATTGCAGCTACGCCTTGTTCAGTGGTATCAAGACGCCAATAATTAATAGGATTTCGAGGGCGCCCGCAGGGGTGCAGCAGGTTTGGAGCGATGGCAGGGCCGGAACTCATTCAGCGCGTGATTGCGCATCAGGATATTGGTCGCGGCGTTTTGCTCGACGCGGTGCGGATCGCGAATGGCGAGATACGCGCATTTTTCGCGGTCGGGACCAAGGCCGAGGAAATCACGGCCGGAGACGTCACGGAGATCACAGGTATTCGCAGCGTCGGGGACGGGATGATCGTCACGGCCAAGGCCGAGGGCGCGCCGGTGCTTGCCGTCGATGGCGCGGCGGCGGAGGTGCGCCTCGGCGAGATGGAGCAGGAGCTCTTTGACGGGCTTGATGTGATCTTTGCCACGCGCAATGGCGAGAGCGCGCAGGTGACGCTCGACTGGCTCGCCTTTCATGTCGAGAAGCAGGGGCTTCAGGCGGCGCTGATCCTTGATCGGAGCCAGCCGGGACAGGGCAAGCAATATATCAAGGGGCTGAAGAAGGGTCTGAAGAAGATCAAGGGCCTTGAGCGGGTGGTGCATGTCGTGATGGACGTGCCGCTTGGCGATCCGGGCCTGCCGGAAGAGGCGCATCCGTTCAACGCGCCGGGCGCGCCTGGCAAGGATCGGATGGAGGTGCCGCCGCCGTCGCCGTGGGATTCACCACAGCGGGAACTCCAGCTTTTTGAATGGGCACGGCACCGGTTTCTCGACCGGGCAAGCGGCGTCGCGCTTGTCGATCTGTGCGACCTGATTTTGCCGAATCCGGGCGAGTTAGAGACTGTTTTCGAGACTGCAAGGCAGTCCAAGACCGGAGCCATCGTGCTCGGCGGACGGAATTGTTATCCGTGGCGCGTGCGCAAAGGTGAGGACGCGGGGTTTGGCGATCATATCTGTGTGCAGTTTGACGCAAAGAAATTGCGCCGCCGCTGGTGTGTTGCGCCCGAGAAAGCGGGAGAGAACACGGTCTGGCGGCTTGTGCGGATCGTCGGAACCAATCCCGAGCCGCAGGAATGGCGACCCTTCTACCGTTTCATGGCATTGCGGCATCCTGCGGATACGGTTTCAAAGATCGTGCCGAAGACCTCGCTTGTCGAAGATGATAGGCTTCTTGCACTGGCCGAAGATCGTTTCGAGCACAAGCCGGTGCGCATGCCAGAGATCAAGAAGCCGAAGGTTGATGAAGAGCGCAATCGCACCTGCATCATCACCTGTATGAAGAACGAGGGGCCGTTCATCCTTGAGTGGGTCGCGTATCATCGGGCCATCGGGGTGCAGGATTTCATTGTCTACACGAACGACTGTACCGATGGGACAGATGATTTCCTCGACCTGTTGCAGGCGAAGGGCATTCTTCAGCACCGGGATAACCCATTCAAAGGCACTGGCCTCAAACCGCAGCACGCTGCGCTTCAGGCGGGCGAGAAGGAAGAGATCATCAAGGCCGCCGATTGGGTCATCTCGATGGATGTGGACGAGTTCATCAATGTGAAGGTGGGCAAGGGGACGCTCAAAGACCTCTACGCGGCGACGGGGGAGGCGAACATGATCTCCTGCACCTGGCGGCTTTTCGGGAACTCGGACATCCATGACTACGTGGATGAACCTCTCATCGCGCAATATACGCGTTGCGCCCACGAGATGACGCGCAAGCCGCATCAGGCATGGGGGTTCAAGACCCTGTTCCGCAATATCGGGTTGTTCAAGAAGCTTGGAGTGCATCGGCCCAAGGGTCTTAATCCGCAACTCTGGGACGAGATCAACTGGGTCAACGGGTCGGGGCAGGCGCTTCCGCGGGACATGTATCGCAATGCGTGGCGCTCGACGACGGATACGATCGGCTATGACATGGTGCAGCTCAATCACTATGCGGTGCGGTCGGCCGAGAGCTTTCTCGTGAAGCGCGACAGGGGGCGGGTCAACCACGTGGATCGGGATCAGGGTCTCGCCTATTGGTTCCGCATGAACAATAACGCGACCGAGGACCGGTCGATCCAGCGCATGATCCCGGCACTTGAGGAAGAGATGGCGCGGCTTCTGAAAGACCCGGAGATCGCAGAGGCGCATGCCTATTGCGTGGATCAACACCGGGCCAAGATCGACGCGCTCAAGGCGACGGAAAACTATGCGAAGTTCTTTGCCGACCTAACGAGTGAGCGGATGGAGACACTTGCGCGAATTCACCATGTTTTCGGCGCCAATGTGTTCCTAGCCGGGCCGGATGTGATCCCGGATGAGGTTGTGCAGCGCGATCCTCCGGAGGGGTTTTTCTTTACCGTCGATAAACAGGAAACAGCGCATTAATGCGGGGGCGGTCGCGGCTGAATTGCAAAGACAATGGGTGCATTTGTGGTAAACTGTGGAAAATACACGAACAAAGAGCAGTGTAACGATGGCTAAACTTCCCGAAATTGCGAGTCTGTGGATCGGCGGTCAACTGACGTGGCTTGAACAGCTTTGTCTCAAGTCCTTTGCGGACGCGGGGCATCACACGACGCTCTATAGCTATGAGCCGATCCCGAATATCCCTGAGGGGGTTCATGCGGGGGACGCGGAAGAGATTTTCCCGTCTGATCCAATGTATCGCCATGCCCGCACCGGAAGCCCTGCGATCCACGCGGACCTATGGCGGCTCAACCTGTTGAAGAAGACCGACAAGATCTGGGTCGATGCGGATATGTATTGCTATCGCCCGTTCAATTTCACCCGCAAGACGGTGTTCGGATGGGAGAAGGAGGGCCTTGTCTGTAACGCGGTGCTTGGCCTGCCGAAGACGTCGAAGTCGCTCGATATGATGCTCGCGTTTTTTGAGGACGAGTATGCCATCGGGCCGTGGCTCAAGCCGTGGCAGCAGAAGGAATTGCAGGCCGAGAAAGACGCGGGCCGTCCGGTGCACATGACCGAGCAGAACTGGGGCTTTACCGGGCCGGCGGCGGTAACGTATTTCCTCCAGCAAAGCGGCGAGATCAAATATGCCGAGCCGGTCGAGGCGTTCTATCCGATCTCCTTCAAGCACCGGAATCACATGATCATGAGCAAGTTCAATATCGAAGAACAGCTCAACGAGACGACCAAGGGGGTGCATTTCTGGGCCCGGCGGATGAAGCCGCGGCTTGAGGAAAAGGAAAACAATCGACCGCGGCGCGGATCGTTCATGGACGGGCTTATTGCGAAGCATGGGATCGATGTGGACGCGGCCCTCATCCCGCCGAAGATCAACAAACCCAAAGCGCCTGTTGAAGATCCGGAGTTTATGGCCAAGCTCGCGATTGAGGCGCTCAAGGGCGAGGCCTCGGTCGAGAAGCTTTCGCGCGACCATCTTGTCGAGCCGCGTTTCATCAAGGAGTGCCGTCGACAGCTTGTCGAGGCGGCACCGGGGATTTTCAAGGCGGGGTAAGGCATGGCGGATCGTGAGGGAATCCTCTCCAACTATATCCACGACCGGCATTTCCTCCAGACGGTGAACATGCCGCGCATGGGCAAGCCGTTCATCTATATGAAGAACCACAAGGCGGCCTGCACCACGGTTCTGGCGACGCTGATGGCGCATCTCCTCGATCTTCAGGGGGAGGGCACGGACGGCATCGACATGGAGACGGTTCACACACCGCCCAAGACCCTCCTGCGAACGGGCACGCGTGGCCTTACGGTGCGCCGCGCGATGCGCGCGCTCGACAACCCGGACGTGTTCCGGTTTACCATCGTGCGGGAGCCGGTGGCGCGGACGGTCTCGGCCTATGCCGACAAGATCTACAAGGCAGAGAAGCCCAAACGCATGTTGATGCGCTATCTTGGGCGGCCCGTGGATGGCGAGATGAGCCTGTCCGAGTTCCTCGACATTCTTGCCCAAGACGAGGGCGCGCGCGAGGTTGACCGTCATTGGTGGTCCCAGCGCAAAGAGACGAGTTATGACTATATCGATTTCGATTTCATCGGTGATACGCGGGATCTCAAGGCGGCGCTCGATCACGCCATGCGGCAGATCTTTGATGTGGAGGCGTCGAAATTTCAGGACACGCGCAAAACGCTTGGCCACAAGAGCCATAGCCGCGAGTTGATGGAAAGCCTGACGACGCAGGACCGGGCCAATATTGAAACGGTCTTTGGGCCGGATCTCGAAATGTATGAAGAGGTGCGCAAGGCCCTCGAGGAGGTGGCGTGATGGCAGAGGTGATGGACGCCGAGGTTGAGGTCACGCAGGATGACTGGCGCGAAAACCTTCATGCGATCGGCAAAAAGGAAGGCTTTTGCGAAGAGCTTGGGGCGCAGCATACGGCGCTCTTCGTGGAGCGCGGCAAGACGCTCATCATCACGTTTGAGAACCTCGACCACGTTTACGACCGGGCGGCGGACCGAATGCCTTGGGGCTATGGGTTCGTGGAGTCGCGCGGTTGGTCGATGCTTGGCATGATGGCGCATGACTGGACGTGGTATCGCGACGAGGCGGTCTGGGATTTCTTCGACAGGCTGCGCGATGAGGGGTTCTTTGAGAAGTTCGACAAAGTGGTGTTCTACGGCGCCTCGATGGGGGCCTACGCGGCGAGTGTTTTTTCGGCGGCGGCACCGGGCGCGACTGTCATCCTGATCTCGCCTCAGGCGACGCTCGACCGCGAGGTTGCGCCGTGGGAAACGCGCTATCGCAAGGCCTGGCGGCGTGATTTCCACACGCGTTATGGCTATGGGCCAGAGATGGTTGCGGCGGCGGGGGATGTGCATCTTTTCTACGATCCGCGCAACACGATGGATTCCATGCATGCGGCGCTTTTCCGAAGCGGGAACGTGACGAAATACCGGTGCCGGTTCATGGGGCATCGGATCGCGTCTCTGTGGATTCAGCTTGGTCTTCTGAAGCCGATCGTGGAGGCCTGCGTGGACGGGTCGCTCACGCCCGGAAAATTCTATCACTGGATGCGCGCGCGGCGGGAGAACAAGCGCTATCAGAAGGAATTCATGCAGACACTCGAACGGGAAGATCGGCCGAAGCTCCTCATTCGCTATTGCGAGGCGGTGCTTGCCCGGCGTGGCGCACCGCATTTCCGCAACGCCATGCGCGCGGCGCAAAAGCGCCTCAAGGGGAAGAAATAGCGGGCCCTAGCGGCGTTTGAGCGTATCGCCGAATGAGATTTTCGGGGTCAACTCGGTGATCATGTCGGCGTCTTCGCCCTTGACGCGGGCGGCGATGATTTCGGCCGCCTTGGCGCCGATCTCGCGACGGCAGGCGTCCATGGTGGCGAGCTGTCGCGGGAGGCCTTGCAGAAGCTCAACACCGTTGAACCCGGCGAGGCCGATGTCGCCGGGAATGTCATAGCCCTTCTCGAGCAGGTAGAGCAGGCCGCCTGCACCAATCATGTCATTGGAATAATATAGGAAATCGAGCTCTGGATTGCGGGCCAGAACCGTCTCGGTCATCTCGCGCCCCTTGGCGAGCGCCGAGCCGCCGGAATAAAATTCCTTCTCGGCAATCTCAACGCCTTTCTTGGCCAGCGCGGTGGTGAAGCCTTCGAAGCGTTTGCGGGCGCGGTGATCGAGGGGCATTTTCGTGCCAAGGAACCCGATATTGCGATACCCTGCCTTGAGGATCGCCTCGGCCATCTCACGGCCTGCGCGGCGATGCGAGATACCGACCATGGAGTCGACCGCCTTGCCATCCACATCCATGATCTCGACCACGGGAATGCCCGATGCGTTCAGCATGGCGCGCGCGGCCTCGGTATGTTCAAGCCCGGCAAGAATGACGCCAGAGGGGCGCCAGGAAAGCATCTCGTAGAGAACCTTTTCCTCCTTCTCGGGGAGGTAATCCGTCACGCCGACCACTGGCTGAAGGTCGGTTTCCTCAAGCACCTGGCTTATGCCACCGAGGACTTCGGGAAAGACCATGTTGGAAAGCGAGGGGATAATGACACCGACAAGATTGACCCGCTGGCTTGCCAATGCCCCGGCGATCTTGTTGGGCACATAGCCCAGATCCTTGGCGGCGCGCAGCACACGCTCGCGCGTGGCGTTGGAGACATCACCCCGATTGCGCAGCACCCGGCTCACGGTCATTTCGGAAACCCCCGACGCTTCGGAAACATCGCGCAGGGTCAGAGAGCGTTTGGAGTCATTGGTCACGGGGGAATTCCTGTCTTCGGTGGGAAAATGTTACCGCGAACACCCCGCCTTGTTCAAGCGCCCTGATCGAGGGCAGTTCACGGATGACAGCACCGGGAAGCCGGGGTAGAACCGGACCCACGCGGCCCCGTGGCTCAACTGGATAGAGCAGCCCCCTCCTAAGGGGCAGGTTGCAGGTTCGAATCCTGCCGGGGTCGCCAAAACTGCCTGAAAAATATGGCTTATTTGTAAGGCGTTGCGCAGAAGCGTGTAGAAACGCCCGTTTTGTTTTCCGCCGAATTCTCCGAAAACGACCGAAATCTCGTACAAAACCTGTACAAAATTCGCACGTCCGTGCGGCTTTTGGGGTGTTCTCATGAGCTGGCGGGTGGCGAATGCGTGTGCGGAGCGGAAGTTCGGGAGTGCGACGCGCAAGCAGATCATCATGTTTCTGGCAGACAAGGCTTCTGACGATGGGTCTGGGATCTGGTGTTCGAAGGGGACCATCCAGCGGCACACCGAGCTCGGTGAGACAACCGTCAAACGCACGATCCGAGATTTCCTGAAGGAAGGCATCCTGGAGGAGACCGGTGCGCGGGGCTGCAAGAACGGGTTCACGGTTGTTTACCGCATCAATCTCGCCCGGATCGAGGCGCTGGAACTGACCGCTGAACCCGAGATGGAGACGGGGGCCACAGTGGACCCCGTCCAGACTGGACCCGGAACGGGGGCCACAGTGGCCGGGGTACCGGGGCCACCACGGCCCCCAAACCATCCTAAAACCATCCATAAACCTCCTACGCGCGAGCGCGTGGCGGCGGAGGATGAAGAAGCTGAGAAGGTGTTGGCCCGCTACCCGCCCGACCGCATGCGCGGGAAGGCTGAATGTCTCGGGCGGATCAGGGACATCTTGGACGCCGGGACAGAGGTCGAGGTCCTGTTGCAGGCCGTGAAGGCATACGCCACGGAAAGCGCGGGCTTCACCCGGTCAAAGGTCTGTTTCTCTGACAACTGGTTCAAGTCGGGGCGGTGGCGGGCCTACGTCGACGGCATTGCCCAGGGCCGGGAAGAGGCGAAGGTAAAGGAGGCCGAGGTGCTGGCAGGCTTGGCGAACTGGGTCACAGACAAGCATCCGCTTTGCCGCCACATCACGCCCGGCCAGATCGACGCACTCTTGGCCGCAGAGCTGGTGACAAAGGCGCAAATGCAGGCGGCAGGCCTCAGATTATGAGCATCACCGACCCCACCGAAGCGCAAACAGCAAGGCGACCCATGTCATACGGCTGCGCCGATGACACGGGACCTTGCGAGGGGCGGCACGCCTCCCCTTCGAACCCCACCGGCGCGGGAAAAGCCCGCACCAAAGAGCCGCTAACCGAGACTTTTGTCTTCCGGTGCACAGCGGCAGAGAAGGCCCAGTTGCGCGCCAAGGCCGAGGCCGCTGGTCTGCCTGCCTCGACGCTTCTGCGCGAGGCGCTTGGCCTGACCGAAGCGCGCCGCCGCAAGCCAATTCCTCGCGTCGATCCAGCACTTGTGCTGGCGGTCGGGCGCATCGGCGGCAACCTCAACCAGATTGCACGTTGGCTGAACCACGCCATGAAGGTCGGGCGCACCGACCTCGATACCCTGACCGTCGCGCGCCGCCTTGTGGTGATCGAACGTCAGCTCGCCGCGCTCCTCGATGAGGCGCGGCGGTGCTGATCAAGTTCTTCCCCAACGGCAAAGGCGCGGGCGCGGGGCCGGTCGGCTACCTCGTGGCCGAGCGCGTGCTGGCCTATGACGGCAACCGCGACCTGATCCGCGATACCGACGGCCAGCCCCTGACTGTCAGCCGCGATCCGCTACCCGAGGTCCTGCGCGGCAACCCCAAGCGTACCGAGGCCCTGATCGATGCCAGCCGCCACCAGTGGACCTACCGCGCGGGCGTGATCAGCTTTGCCGACAGCGACGATCCGACCGGAGATCAGCAAGCCGAGGTCATGGACGGGTTCGAGCGTCTGGCCTTCGCGGGGCTGGACCCTGAGCAATATGAGGTGCTCTGGGTCCGCCATCGACACGAAGGCCGGGTCGAGCTGCATTTCTGCACGCCGCGCCTGGAACTGACGACAGGCAAGAGCCTCAACATTGCGCCACCGGGCTATCAGCACGCCTATGACAGCCTGCGCGACGTGATGAACCAGCGCCACGGCTGGGCCGATCCGATGGATGTGGAGCGCGCTCAAGAGGTGCGTGACACCGTCGAGGCCCCAACCCGCGCCCAAGGCCGTGACGAGCTGCACGCCTGGATACAGGACCAGATCGATATGGGACTGATCACTGACCGCGCATCCATGATCGAAGCCCTCACCGATGCGGGCTACGACCTCCCGCGAGCTGGCAAAGCCTACATCACCGCCCGCGATCCCGACACCGGCGAACGCTGGCGGCTGAAAGGAGAGATTTTCCATGAAGACTGGCAAGCCGACCCGGCTGAGCGAGAAACTGAACGCGGAACTCAACACGATCCGGGCCGAACACGTCGCCTCGATCTCCTCCCAGCTCAGGAGCTTCAGGATCGATTTGAAGAACATTGTGGGCGCCGCGCAGCATACCATCGCGAGCGATACGCGCCGCTTTCAGACCGAGGCGGCGAACATGTTCGAGACGCGGCTGAGGTCGATCCGCCTCTGGCTGACGATCTCGCCCTGGCTGATCGCGGCGATGGTGCTGACGGGGATCGCCTTGATGATGGCCGCGAGCTTCTTCTGGACGGTGCATCTGACGCGCTCGGAGTTGACAGAGCTTGGCCTGATACGGATCGAGCGACCCGAGGGGACATGGCTGATCCTGGACCCATCGAAGACCCGGCTACGCACCTGCACGATGGGCGAGCGGCACGTGACCTGCATTCGGATCGAGGAGGACTAGATGACCCGACTGACAGCCTTGGAACGCGACTTGCTCGCCTGCGTCGAGCGGTTGGTGACGGCCTCAGAGGCCTCCGCGAAGGACTTGACCGCCTTGGAGACACGCTCGACCGGCAGGATCGAGAAGGAGATGGCTGGCTTGAAAGCCTGCGTGACCTTGCTCATTCGTTCACAGGCCGCATCCATGAAGGCCTTAAGCGGATTGCTGAACGACGAGGCGAGCTACAAGACGCTGGACGAGAACTTGCAGCAGAGCTTGACCTTAGCGAAGGCCGCCGCCGAGAGATTGAGGGACAGCTAGACAGCCAGGAAGCGCATACGGAGCGGGGGTTGAGTCACTAAGAGAAGCCAAGCACAATTATATGAAAAGCACGGACCTCAGGCGTTGATCAATTCTGCTGTTGTGGCAATTGGATAGACGCAACGTGTTCAAGGAGCAATTTTGTGATTTGGAAAGCCGATCTTTACTACGCGGCTCGCGGAGAGCAGAGTTAGTCTAGCGACATGGTTTGCCAATTGAACAAAAGGATAACGACGTGGGAGAGTTGGTATTTGCCTCGAGCAACCAGCACAAGTTTGATGAGGCGCGGGAAATTCTGACATCACTTGGGGTAGGATTGCGATTTCGGCGCTGCAGTATCGACGAGCTCCAGACGACAGATGTGGCGCGGCTGATACACAAAAAATGCTTGGATGCGTATGGCCAAATCGCGAGACCACTGATTGTTGAACACACTACACTCCACAGTACTAACTACGGAGGGTTCCCCGCAGGACTCACTAGCGTCTTTTTAAAGACCGTGGGGCTTGCGGGAGCCACCGACATGTTGGGCCGACCGGGGAAAAACCAGGCTACAGCGACAACAACCGTGGCTTATACAGATGGGAAGAAAATAACAACTTTTGAAGGTTCGATGAATGGGGAAATCCTCGACGCTCCGACAGTAACCGACACAGACTGGAAGAAATTCGGGTGGAACGCGATCTTCAAACCGGATGGTTTCAGTAAATCCCTAGCTGAGATTGGGCCAGCTCATAAGAACTCGTTTTCAATGCGCAGGATCGCACTTGAAAAACTTGTTGCAGGAGGAATTCTCTAGCTATGACCGTGAACGGCGAAGTTAAGGTGGCAATTGCTCAAAAAAAGCTAGTCCTATTCGCCGGGGCTGGCGTTTCTATGAACCTTGGGCTGCCTTCGTGGAGCGGGCTAATTGACAAAATGGCGGGTGATGTCGGGTTTGACCCTGCATTGTTTCAAGCAATGGGTGAATTTGATGCTCTCGCTGAGTTCTATGAGATCGAGAAGGGAGGTCGCTTAGAAATAGTGGACTGGATGAGAAGAGAATGGCAGAGTTCTACGATTTCAACCCTGACATCTGAAATTCATGACCTCATCGTCAGATGTAATTTTCCAGTAATTTACACAACGAATTATGACCACTGGTTGGAACAAAGCTATATTCAACGCGGCAGCTCATGTTCCACAATAATAGATGTGCGTGATCTGCCGAAGCTTACAGAACCGGACCCATGCGTAGTCAAATTTCATGGAGATTTAGGCGCGCCCGAGACTATGGTCCTTACCGAGTCAGACTATGCAAAACGTATGTCCTTGGAATCGGCTTTGGATATACAACTCCGGTCAGATACCTTGCAGCGGGGCATCCTGTTCTTGGGCTATTCTCTTAGGGACAAGAACCTGAGGTATATTCTCCACAAATTGAAGCAACTCAGGGATGGGTTCGCAGCGCCATCGGCATATCCACCTTCATACTTGTTCACGAACAGAGTGAACCACGTCGAGGAAAAACTACTGAGCCAGTGGGGTGTAAAGGTAATCGTACCAGACGAACTTGAGCCATCGACTGCATTGCAAGAGTTCTTGCGGTCAGTTGTTTAAAATCTCAATGGCACGGTCCGCTTGACTGCTCATGCTAACAACTGCACGCCGGTCGAAGTTAAGCTCGTCGATAGTTGCGGTGACATGCTCAAGGTATGCGCTTCGCATCGGCTTTGTTAGTACAGTTCCGATATCAGACATCCAGATGGCCAAGCCCCAGAGCTTCACAAGATCAACTGTTGTCATGTTCGCGTCCAAGGGGAACTTTTCTTCTGCCAAAGACCTCAACCTTTGTGCCGTTGCCTTATCGTCTTTGCGCTCTTCGGCAAAGGCATCAAGAAGATCAATTTGAGCCTGTTCTGACTTGGACTTGATAGTCAGAAACTCCAATGGTGAGAGCCTACTCATGTTTCAAATGATTCCAGTGCGTTACGCCATGCTTCAGCATTGTTTTCAAACGATAGCATAGCGCCAGAACTCTTCTCTCGCAATGTCGCTTCGAGCTGTGGCATTGTGATAAGCAGCTTGCTGCTTGAAACGGGCGCGGAACCGGGCTGGTCGTTCCAAATGGTCGGCACAACGGTCTTTGTTCTCGACAATCGGGATAGCCAACTAGCGAGCTTTTCAGATGGGTGGTCATCCACCGTGGTGGCGTACGGATCGCCTCTTTGCTGCAGTCGCTGTGCGCGCGTCGTCAGGTCACACTGCACAAGGAAGATACAAAAACGTTGTTTCAAAAGAAATTGTAACTCGTTTGGAAATCGCAAGTCGTCTAGAATCAAAGGAGTCTTCGAAGAGCTTTGGGCGATGCGACGATCCAAGGCATCTACCCATATGTTCGGGTACCCGTGAGGGTGAAGCCAAACCTTGGCAAGTTTCGCTTCCAGAGCAGGGTCAACGCTTTCGCCGTTCCTACCCCAGTGAGTTCCAACATCCGTGAGCATTTGCCTATCTTCAGGGCGCTTCTTGTCTATAGTGCGCCCCATTGCTTGTTCAGCAACTTTGTAGACCTCGCGACCAAACGAAATCACTTCGGCTTCGAGCACACGCGCCAACCGCTCGGCAACAAATGATTTTCCCGTTCCCAGTTGGCCGATCAGACCGATTCTTACGGTTGTATCCAAGTGTGAAGTGTCCTTAAGTGCGTTCGACGGTGCTACAGGTTTTTCTATGAGGGTATGGTGAAAGTGTACATAGCAGGACCGATGTTTATCGAGTCCCAGATTGACTACAATTTGATGCTGGCGAACCGCATCCGGGAATTGGGGATTGAGGTGTATTGTCCGAACGAGAATGCCGAGATCAACGACAAATCAAGGCGGGACATCACAGGCGAGAAGATCTACAAGCACGACATTGATGAGCTACGCGCTAGCAACGTGCTCTTATGTCAAGTTGCAGACTGCCCCGGAACAAATTGGGAGGCAGGGTATTTTGACTGCCTCTCTAAGGAGGTAAACTCCGATATGTATGTTGGGGTAATTGGTCTCAGCTCCGATATACGCCTGAAAACCCCCCCGGACCCCCAGAAACCAGGATTTGACAATCAAACCATGTATCTCAATCAATTTATGGTTGGCGGGCTAAAATGCTCGCTCGGCCTGTTTTACGATAAGGAAGACCTTTTCAAAAAACTGGTTGCATTACGGACAAAGTTCGATGGCGAGTAACGTAGCAATCTGTGGCGGAATTGCAGTTGGGAAAACTACGCTTGGAAAGGCACTTGTAAGCCTACGCCAAGATTGGGATTTTCTGGAAGAAAGACCGCAAGAAGTCGCGTTTATCAAAGACTTCTACGCTGAGAAACGCAGATGGGCGTTTCATAGTCGCATCGGTATGCTTGAGTATTTTTTTCGACGTACCGCGTACCTAGATGCTTCTAGTAAATTCGTGATCCAAGATAGGACACTACACGAATTGGTTATCTTCGCCGAGGTGCAAGCAGAAATCGGGACCATGTCTTCGAGCGAATTTGATCTTTATCACCGGGTTTTCGTCATGCTGAGCGAAAGGCACCCGCAGCCCGATGTAATTATTCGGTGTAAGTGCCCGTCAAACGTCGCGTTGAAGCGAGTGAGGGAACGTGCGCGGGATTTCGAGGCGAGCATGACTGAGGAATACATTAAGTTAATTGAGGACCGTTACGACCAATGGCAAGATCGCCAATCGGCGACTACGAGAATTGTAGAGGTACACACAGATCAAGAGATTGACTACTCAAGAATCTCTGAGCAGTTGGAATAGACTAGAGGTGGATTTTGGGATTTAGGGCCCAACTAACGGCTTAATGTCCGACACATCTATCTTTTTGGCCACCCGTGCCATGTCATAGTTCGTCTGTAAGTTCATCCAGTAGGCCGGTGTTGTGTTGTAAGCGATGCGTTGGCCCCACGGAATGAGCATGTTTCGGGTCGCTTGGGGCTTCTTTTGCGGTGATCTTCTCCAAAAATGTGGAGACTATGTTGATGCCGTACTTTTCCGGAATGTCACAAGAGGATGCCGACTCCTTTCGTCAAGGAGGCCCTGATGCCTATGGCAAATCACCCGAACGCATGAGAAGCGACGGGACCGCTCCTTGTCGGTGTTGTTTGAAGCTCATCGAAGCTGGTTCCGACATGCTGGTGTTAGCATATCGCCCTTTCGGGGAACTCCAGCCTTACGCTGAGACTGGACCGGTTTTTCTTTGCGCAAATGATTGCGAAGCCGTTGTTGCATCGCCTGATGTGCCTGAAGTCGTTGTTTCACCGGAGTATCTTCTGAAGGGCTATTCGTCAGATGAGCGCATTGTTTATGGAACGGGTCAGATCACGCCCAAGGCAGACGTTGCCGCCTATGCAAATGCACTTCTTGAACGGGATGATATTGCATTCGTGGACCTGCGGTCTGCTAAGAACAACTGTTGGCAGGTCAGAATGACGCGGCGTTGATGCCGGTTGAACAGTTCCAGGGTAGCAACGCTTTGATGTCCATTTGTTTGTGCCCGCCAGCAATGGCGGTCAAGACGCCGGATAGATAGGCGTGAGGCTCAATCCCGTTGAGTTTGCATGTTTCGATCAGGGACGCGATGACGGCCCAGTTTTGCGCTCCTGCATCATGACCGGCGAAGAGCGCGTTTTTGCGGTTCAATGCGATGGGGCGGATCGTTCGCTCGACCGGGTTGTTGTCGAGTTCGATGCGGCCGTCCTGCAGGAACAGGACCAGCCCGTCCCAGTATTTGGCGATGTATTTCAGGGCTTCTCCGGTTGGCGATTTTGCTGAGACACGGGCGCGGTTTTGGGCGAGCCAAAGTTCGAAGGCGTCGATGATGGGTTTTGAGCGCTCTTGCCGTGCGGCGAGCCGTTCGTCGGCGGACAGGCCGCGCAGATCTTTTTCGATGCGGTAGAGCGCTTGGATTTGAGCTAATCCTTCCTGCGCGATTGGGGCTGCGCCGGACTGGGTGACATCATGCAGTTTGCGGCGCGCATGGGCCCAGCAATAGACCAATGTCACGTCCTGGGCAGGCCGTTTCAGCAAGCGGTTATAGCCAGCATAGCCATCGACCTGCAGGATGCCGCTGAAGCCCTTCAAAATGATGTCTGCGTGCTGACCAGATCGCCCTGGCGCGTAGGTGAACGCCACGCCAGGTGGATCCTCACCGCCCCACGGGCGATCATCGCGGGCCAGCGACCAAAAGTATCCTGTTTTGGTCTTTTTCCGCCCCGGGGCCAGAACCGGTGCGGGCGTCTCGTCCATAAAGAGCTTGGTGGAACGCTTCAAATCCGCCATCAGGGCATCATAGACAGGGGTCAATTCGAACGCCGACTTGCCGACCCACGCAGCCAAGGTGGAGCGATCCAGATCAATCCCTTGGCGGCTGTAGATTTGCGCTTGTCGATAGAGCGGCAGGTGGTCCGCATATTTTGAGACGAGCACGTGGGCGAGCGTTGCTTCGGTTGGCATGCCGCCCGTGATGATGTGGGCGGGTGCCGGGGCTTGAGTGATCCCGCTTTCACAGGATCGGCAGGCATATTTTGGGCGACGCGTGACAATCACCCGGAACTGGGCCGGGATGATGTCCAGCCGTTCACTCACATCTTCTCCGATTACATGACGCTGTGCCCCACACCCGCAGGACAGATCGGGTTCGATGACCACCTCGACCCGTTCCAGATGCTGGGGCAGTGACCCACGATTGGTCTGGCGCGGCTTTGCTGGCCGCACGGATGCGGTGCGCGCGTCAGTGTCAATCTCGGCTTCCACTTGCGCGATGGCGGTCTCGATGTCTTCGAGTTCCAACTCATACTGGGCTGGATCAATCTTCTCGGATTTGCTCCCGAAGAGGGCTTTCTTGAAGGAAGCGACCAGAGCCTCGAGCCGTGCATTCTGATCCTGTTGCGCGCGGATGATCGCCTTCAATTCGGCAATGTCATTTGGCAATTCATCGGGCACAATCATCTCCGAGGCCATAACAAAACAAGGGCAGAATGACCCGCGCAAACGTGCCTGTGAGTCACTCCGCCGCAGCTGGGGCTGCCACCTCCAGAGGCCGCACGCGCCGCCAGTCCAAACCCGCAAACAGCGCCTCAAACTGGGCCGGTTCCAGACGCATCACCCCGTTCTTTATCGCGGGCCATTTGAAGCTGTTATCCTCAAGCCGCTTATAGGCCATCACGAGCCCGCTGCCGTCCCAATAGATCAGCTTCAGCCGATCCGCGCGTTTGGCGCGGAACACATAAACCGACCCATCGAAGGGCTTCTGACGCAGCTGGCTCTGCACCAGAGCTGCCAGCCCATCATGGCCCTTGCGGAAGTCAACCGGATCGCTGGCGACAAAGATCCGCACATTGTGTGATGGGGCAATCACGTGGCCATGGCCCGGGCGATCTCGGCGATCCGCGCCGCTGGTGTGGCAGCGTCAAGACGAACAGTGACGTCGTCTCTGATCACATCAATTGTGTTCGAGGATATGGCGGGCAAAGCCTCGGCTACAGGTCCGGCTGCCTCGATCTCAACAGGCACAAAATCCATGCCATCCAGGTTTGGCAAAACCAACTTGCCCTGACGCGCCATCCGCCGCCAATCCGACACCGTGCTGGGGATCAGCTCGTATCGCTTCGCCACCGCCTTGACCGTCTCGCCCTCAATCAACGTCTCCGCCACGATCCGCGCCTTCAACTCCGACGGCCAGTTCCGCTTACCATCGGCCCGACGCGGCACACTTGCCAGAAACTCGCTTATAGCTCCCATCGAGAAACTCCCCACATATCAAAGAAGCCTCTGAATCGCAGATCAAGCGCTATGCCGTAAGTGTGGGGGTGGCGCACCGCTTACGTTGTGTTGAAAACACGGGCAAGACGCATCGCAGTGTCTGGCGTGATTCCAGTCGTTCCCTTGATCAGCCGCTCGATCCGCGTCCTAGGCACGCCCAGATGCCGCGCAAACGCGATGGCCCCCATCTCAAGCGGAACGAGGTAAAGCTCTTTCAGGACTTCACCGGGGTGCATCGGGTGTTCAAGGAAGCTCATCAACTTGTCGCTTCAATACGGTAGACATGGCTCTAGGCAAGGGGCTCTCGACGCGACTTCTTCGACAGTCAAAGACTCCGCAACTTCCAAGTCAATTCTAAATCGGACTTGGTCCACATGCTTTGGCGCAGACCGGATCGCCGGAATATCTTCAACGTCATACCAGCTTAATTTTGTGAGCGCATGGGCCTCATCAAAAGTCGGTTCGCCTGGACGAGGAAGCCCCATTACTGAAAAAAGTGTGCGCTGGACTTTCATTACAAGCTCTGCGTCAGCTTTCACTAACCCTTGAACTCGCTCCGCCAGTTCTCGAACGCTTGTTCCGTTAGAGGTTTCATGGACGAGTGTGGAAGCGACAAAGGCCTTCGTACCTGGGTCTGGAGCACATTGCTCCATCGAAAAACGATGGCGGCGTTCTCTTGTTCCAGAAGCTTTGACTTCTATGCGCGCCGTACCCAGCGCCAAGTCAAACCTGTCGGACGCACCAACCCTCCACGCCTTTACAGCTACCATTGGGTCATTCGCCAACGATAGTACCAGGAGTTCGGCAAACAATCCGATTGCTCCCTCACGACTTGGTTCACCAGGTCTCTCGAGAAGTTCAATGAGCTCTTCCAAAATCGCAACAACGTCTGCTTGTGCAGCAGACCGGAGACGCTGCAGCACGATTTCGCCTACTGAAATGAATGCCTCTTGAAGGGTGACATCATCGGACTCGCAGGCGACCAGCGAAACGTTGAGTTGTTCTTCTTTCCCGTTCAAGTCCACATGGCAGGAAGCTCGATGCTGCAAGCGGAGCCCTCGCCGGACTACTTCTCGTGATCTTGCGTCGTTCGCCTCAACCAATAGCGCAGGCCGACCAAGATGATCCAAAGCGGCGTACACGACGGGATTCTGGCTCAACTTGGTAATGCTAAATGTTGCTGATTTTGGAGGTTTCAGCGTTTTCAAGCTTCTCAGGAGCATAGCCATCAAACGACTCAAGCAGTTGGTTGAACAAGGGTTCCAACTTTGTACTTCTGGGGAACCCAGAGAGCAAAAGCTGGTATTTGAAGCAACGTGCCGTCCTTTGACTGCAACATGTGTATTTGCAGTGTTGGTTCGTCGCGCATCATGATTTCGCGATCGCCTGGGTAAATGGGCACTCCTGACCGAGGGTTTCGCCCTTGATACAATTGAGCGATTTTTCCGCTGGCTATCGTGCGGACGCGAGGACTGCCTTTCCCCATCAAGACCACTCGACCTGTCCGTCCCGGATCACCGCTGAAAGCGTCGAGTTGCAGCATTGCGCCGTAAAGCAAGTCGCGTTGATCGAGGTCAGCAACTCTTGCATCTGTCAAGATACTGAGAAGTTCAGGAATGGGTATAGGGGAAGAAATCAAGTGGCGTTGCTCAGGCGTGCGCTCGCTGTGGCCATGATCTTCATCCATTTCCAAGGAAGACTGCAGATGTTCAACCAACCTGCGGTTCTCTTCCAGGTCGGGGCCATTCAACGCGGGCCGGTCCAAAGTCAACCAATCGTCGGAGAGTTGCCTCTGCTTAACGCCACGGGCAAGTACATTTCTGCGAGTAGCCTTCAAGCTTGGGTCAAGAAGAAACTCTCTCCGCCAATCTCTTAGGGGCCGTCCAGCCTCCGCAATTGGCTTAAGTCGAGAACGTAGGTCCTGTTCATGTTTGGCGTATTCTTTGAACACAGCGCGCGTATCATCATCGATCCAAATCCTTACTCTGCCGAGGTACCCTCTCTTGTAGCCGAAGAAACGTGCGCGCTGTTGAATGGAGTCCGCCAACTTTTGGCCAAGGCTTCTAGCAAGATGGGTCGTGGTCAAACCTTCAACAGTGAAGCCACGTTCGATTGCCTGACCTCCAATCAGTATGAACGAGAAATGGCGACTCCACGGAACAGGCGGCGCACCTTTGTTGAGCTCCAGGATTTCTGTTCTTACAAGTGCACGGCGCAAGAATGGAACGAGTTCTGAGAGTGCTGGTAGGGAAGCGTCTGTTCTTACCAGGTCCTTGTGTGCTTTGCCCAGCAGGTCAAACAGAGCGTTTCGTTCCTCCGGTGCAGATAACTCGGCGTCTTCATGCAACAGATCGGACCAGTCTGACTTCATGCGTTCCATCCATTCACGCAACCTGGAGTGGTCTCCGGTAAGTCTGGAAGGATGGACCAGCATCGATCGATTTGCTTTGGGTTTTTTAGAAAACCCAGAAGAGTAGTCGGCCGCGATGCCAACCAAGAACGAAGCGAGCGCATCCCGCAAACTGTTCGGCGGCCCTTCTTGCATTTCTAGAGCCCTATCGACTTCGCCAGCAGGAATCCTCCTTATGTGGGCGTCCTCTTTTTCTAGAAATAGTTCCCTCCCGCCAACATAAGCGTCACCTGGCTCGAGAACCTGCACAAAGCTGGGCGAAAGAGCATCGCTTATCTCAATCAGGAGGTTCGCTTGGGGCGTGGCGGTGTACTGCAAGAACGTATGATTTGCTCCACCTAGTTTCACTGCATCTCGAAGTTCCGAAATCGCAGCGTAGGTCTTTGTAACTGTAGGTTTCTTTGGCGAACCCGCATTGCCATCCAGGCTTGCTTGATCGGCCTCATCATCAATTATGAGCACCGGTGCGGAAGGAATTCTCAGACGCTCGATCATTTTCGCGAGCGTGCTGAGGTTCCCCGCGTGCTTCATTACGGTGATGATCACGGTTCGACATTCATCGGTGTCGAAGTCATCATCTTCCCATTCGTCAAGCGCAGATTGAATTGTTTGAACATCTGCGTTGCGTTGAGCCTCACTAATGCCCGAGCGGGGACCGCGCACATGTAACCATGTCCGCTTTTCCTCCAAAGCAAGATCGTTCGTTAGCCGCCCTTCTGTTTGCCCAAGCAGATATAGTGAGGTGCCACCAATCAGGATAACCATCGCGTAGCCGTTGTCCTTGGCAAGCGCAGCCACAGTTGTGAAAGACAACGTTTTGCCGCTTTGGACATATCCGACAGCAAGGCCGGCCTCACTTGTGCTTCCGGTGCTAGAAACCGGTTCGGCGCAACGTGCTAGGATCGCTCGTGATGCCTCAGCAAGACTTCTTCGAGCAACGGGATCAGTGGGAAATGTCCTTTCAAGCAAGTCGCCTACTTCCGGACCCTCTACAGGACTCCATGAGCCCCCTCTCGGAGGGTGGTTTTTAATCGTTGCTACCCCAGATACCGCCGTCATTCACTCATACCTTTCAAAGCCTTGTTTACGCCCCTGACAGTGGCGGATGCGCCCAGTGCAGCTTCCTTGCTGCCGAGCTTTGCCAGCAGTTGGCCAATCGCGATGGACGCTGCAGTCCGGAGCATCACCTGCCACGCACGTTCATCATCGTCGATGAACCTCACGCTAAAGGGATGATGAGCTGAAACACGGATCAGAATTTTCCGAGTTCCATCCTCGAGTTGTGAATCTACGACCCTTAGCCAATCTCGTTCAGCGTCATCAACTGTTGGTTGGACGTGGACTTCCCACTTTTGGCCGTCAATGGTCGCCTCGAAGTGTTCGTCTGCTAACTCTCGTGCATTGTCTTCTGGTTCTTTTTCAAGAACCACACGTGACACATCACGATCAATCGACGCGGAAACAAGTCCTTTTTCCGCGTCATGCGCTGTTTCAGCGGCTGCTTTTTGCGCGACAACAGCAAGTTCATTTTTTGCTTTTCGCGCACGGAAATCATCTGCTTGTTTCAAGAGCGGGACGGGTTCCTCTGCAAGTCTCTCCTTGAGGAGTTCCAGGAACGCTTCTTGTTCGCTCTCGTCCCACTGGAAACCGTCTTTTGTATGTGAGACTTCAAAACCTTCGAGTTCCAATTCACCAAACAAGCGCTGACGTCTAAAGCTGTTCGCGCTTCCAAAAATGGCTTGCGGCTTAAAACCCTCATCCGCACTACCTTGAATGAGCCTTCCTCGCCGAAACAATGCAAAGCCAGCCCGTCTAGTGCTCGCGGTTGCGAACAGTGCAGCGAACCCCTTGGCGCTTTTGCCTTGACCAAAATCGAAGTCGATTTCTTTATGCCATTCAATAGGTCCGGCCTCCTTGTCCCATTCTGGAGGCTGATGGAGAATTGGAGGCTCATCATATTTCAAAGCCTCTCCTTTTATTTCGAGTTGCAGCCAACCTTCTCGGATAAACTGTCGATAAATGTCGCTGAGGTGTTCGCGGATCTTCCCTAGCGTCTTAGTGCGTGGAAGGCGGACAACATCGCGTAGTTCAACTACAGTGTAATGAGATTGCTCTAACGCAGGTCGCTCGTCCGCATCCAACTCTTCAATAGACTGGTCGACGATTGAGGAAATATCGAATTCTACCGTGCGTTCTACAGCTTCGCCGAGAGCTTTAGTGCGGACCGACCAACGAGGTGCAAACCAGCAGGCAGCAGACTTCATGCCCATGCCAAACTCTGACAAGCCACTGGCGTCCTCCGGAGCCTGCGCAGGACGAAAGGCACGCGGGAACTCCGAAAGTGGTATACCCGCTGCGTTGTCTTCGATCCGAATGATGCCATCATCAGAGATCAAGATTTGAACACGCAAATATCTCGATCCGGCTGCAGCTAGGGCATTTCTGTTGGCTCGAAAACTCTGCACTGAGTTGTCAACGAATTCGGCGATGGCAAACCATTCTTTGTAGTTCAGGTGCTTTAGAACGCCCAGAACACTAACGCCGGGATTGATCGGAACTTTTCGGAGCGTCATTGAAAGAGCCTTAATGTAAAGTGGATGAACAATTATCTTGGCCCAACAGACGAGCGGCAACGGATTGGACTACATCGACGTTCACCGCATTGCCTAACGCTTTGTAAGCGGCTTGCCTGGTTTCCGGCATGTATTCGAAGCCGCCCATACTCTGAAGCCGGGCACACTCTCGGACAGTCATATACCTTTGCTCCCATCCGATGACGGGCACTTGGCTCGTGGTTAGCGCCACAAGAGAAGGGGCTACTGTCGGTCGTTTCACCCGAATTCCGGACGCGCGAAACTGGATAATACCGCTTCGGATATCGCGCGGTCCGCCCTTCCAGTTCCACTCAAGTTTTTGAAAGCTTGGAGCAAACTGCCTAATCGACGGCAACCATGCATCAAAGGCTTCTGGAGCAAAGCCATAGAGCTCTCGGTTTTGAGAAATGAAGCGCTCTTTCCACGAAGCAAAGCGAGGTTTGGTTTCGCGCGCGTAAGGCGGTAGCGAAGCAAAGTCAGATGCACGGTCGCCAGACAATAAGTCGCCGAATGCGCCTCTGAGTCCTGTTAAAGCCTGCTCGATTAAAGAGTGAGGAGTGTGCCCAACATATGGATAGGTAGCTCCAAACTCCATCGCCCATATCGGAAACGATGGAAGAGGAACATCTTCGGGGTAGATGTCCAAGAACCGTTGCCACGCATCCAGGTATGAGATGAAGCTCTTTGGGAGGTACTTCGCATCATTCGGGCGATCATCTAAAACATCCCTGATATCCAGCTCGTCTTTAGCCCTTTTCCGCCCGGGCCAAGTGAAGTCCTTTAGCGAATTCTTGCCCTGCTTTGCAACGATGATGGCGCGGTCTCGGACTTGGGGAACGCCGAACATATGGGGCGAGAGAAGAGTGGATTTGACGTCGTATCCTATGTTCTCCAGTTGAGCTTCCATACCAGCCCAAGTTTGGCCGCTGTTATGGCGCAATAGATTGGGAACGTTCTCCAGAATTACGTGACCGGGTCGGCGTTTTCGTAGGATGCGCAACACATCGTCGAAGAGAGTTCCTGACCCAGGGTACTCCCTTCCGAGTTGAGCACCCGCCTTTGAGAACGGCTGACAGGGAAACCCGGCGCATAAAATGTCGTGAGCAGGTACCTTTTCAGCCGAGACCTTTGTAATGTCACCAGAAGGGCGAATGCCGTGATTTTTTTCGTAAAGGTCTGCTAGCTGATCATCGAGTTCCGAGGCGAATACACAGTGGTGCCCAAGATTATGGAGAGCCCTGTGAAACCCGCCTAGACCTGCAAAAAGGTCAATAAACTTCATCGTCATATCGTCATATCGTCATCGCCCTGACGAAAGCCTTGCAAGTCACGCCCATCGTCAATCCAAATTTTCTGAAATGTTTCCAGGCCACGAACGAGACTCCAAAAAATGCTGCCATGTACAGTTTTCCAAAAGCGCCTTGCTTGCTCGAAGCGGCTTGCAAACGTGTGCTTCTGTGATTGCCATCACACCCAAGATCATCACACCTATTGCGGTGCTCATAATCGCATATATCGTGATTTCAGACCGATTGAATACAAAATACAGCAAAGGAGCAACGATAAATGGCATGGAGACAAGGCTCATTAGCCGAACTGCTCTTAGTCTTTGTTCTGTAGTCTCGGCAATATCTTCACTAGCTCTTTTGAGGCCGTCTTTCCATTCCAGAAATTCATCCTCGAGCTGACCGAGCAGGTAATGCCCGCAACGACAATACTCCCTCGTGAGATACTCCATCTGCCCGCAACAGGCGCACCTAATTGCGTTGATCCCTGGCGCTTTGGGACGTGTTGGATCGCGCCGGACTAGTGTTTCATCTGGAGCTAGAGCGTTCTTCTCAAGAAATAGGTCAAGCCGATCTGAGAGCGACATGGTTCGCGGCTTGAGCACGTGGACGTTTGATGGCAGCTGACCCTCAGACATCACGCGACCAGCCCCAGGATGCGGTCTACTCGTTGTGTGTCGGGCGCATTCTCGGTCGTATTCAATGGGTCCTGATTGAGGAACTCAGCAAAGAGGAAATCAATCGCGTCCCACTTCTTTTCATCCGGCACTGAGAGGCCCCGTTCATTGATCCGGTGCTCAACGGCCATTCCGACCTTGCGGTAGGCCTGCGCCAGTTCTCGTTCACGCCGGGTCAGTCCTGGTTCAACGTCGCCTTCCAGCACCCACAGCGGGTCAGCCTCGAACTCCTGAAACACCTTCAATAAGAGCGATCCGGGCAGATCGCGTTCTCCCCTTTCATAGTACTGATAGGCGCTCCGGCTGACGTGAAGACGCTCAGCCATTTCTTCTTGAGACAGTTTTTCTTGGCGTCTTATTGCCGACAAGCGGTGTCCTAGGCCCTCTACAGTCATGTGCAACCTTGAAATTAGTTGCATTGACCACGAATATGGTCACATATTTACAGTGTGACTATGCTACGTGGCTATGCGCTCGTTTCTCTCATACCGAGCGTACTTTTGTTTCATTCTGAAGGCAAAAGAGAATCTTCTGCTTCGTTTCGTGGTCTGGACAGCCAGAGGTGACGCATGACGAAATTTCTTGAAACACCGAAAGAACTTGCCGAGCGCGTTGGTATTCCTGTGACCAACGTTCGCTACTTGATCCGCGAGGACATGCTGGATCACATCTTCACCGCGCCAGGGAAACGAAACCCGAAAATCCCCAAAGGTGCGTGGGAAAAGTATGTCGCCCAGTTCACGGTGAAAGCCGAGCCTAAAGCCGCAAACGCGGGCAGAGGGAGCTGAGCAATGTCAAATGAAGAGTATGCTGACAGCTCTCAAATATTGGCTCTAGGCAAGAAACCCGAGGAATGGGTTGAGCTCATGGGTGACATGGGCATCGAGATTTCCGAGCGAACACTTCGGGAGAGGGCAAATGAGACCGGGGCATTCTACCGGCTTGGACGGACCATGCTCATCACACCCGCGCAGATCGACAAGATTTTTGAAGGAGGCCAGGCATGCCGCTCCAAATCTACAAGAGGGGTCGCTTCTACTGGGCTAAGGGCTGGGTCGAGTACAACGGCAGGCCAATCGCAGGCCCATACCGGCGAAGCACTAAGGCATCTACAGAAGCAGG
This sequence comes from Shimia aestuarii, assembly GCF_022814865.1. Classification (GTDB taxonomy): domain Bacteria; phylum Pseudomonadota; class Alphaproteobacteria; order Rhodobacterales; family Rhodobacteraceae; genus Shimia; species Shimia aestuarii_A. The sequence goes on from NZ_JAKVRD010000002.1 coordinate 156,731, forward strand.
CGCTCGGGACTGGATAAACCGCGAGACCGAGCTCCAGATACGTCGCCATGTTGTTGGAGATGAGCCGAGCAAGACCTTCTCCGATGCAATCATGCTCTATAACGCCTCTCCCAAGACCGCAAAGCAGTTGATCCCGATTGTCGAAGAGATTGGCGACTTGCCACTGGGTGCCATCTCTGGCGCGCTTCTCAAGGGCCTTGGTCCGAAACTCAAACCGAAGGCGTCGACCGACACTTGGTGGCGCGAGATCGTGACGCCAGCGAGTGCGGTGATCAACAACGCGCATGAGCTGGAAGGAACGCCTCTGATCCGGGTGAAGCCCTATGACAAATTCGAGCGGATCGCCCAGGACAAGCGACGCGGAAAGCTGAGCCGCGTGGAACGCAAGCCCGCCGACAAGGAATGGATCGAAGCCTTCTGCCGAGCGGCTGATCCTTACAACGCCGCTTTGGTCCGTTTCATGTTCGAGACGGCGGCGCGGATCGATCAGGCCGTCTCGATTGAGCCTGACGATCTGCGACCGGCCGAGAACAAGGTCAGGGTGAAGGCGCAGAAGGGTCATCCGGAAAGCTGGATCACCGTATCGCCTCAGATGATGGATGAGTTGCTGGCCTTGCCGCCGAAGCGGCCAAAGAACCGCAAGACTGGCAAGTTCATGAAGCCACGCGTCTTCGGCTATGGCAGCTCGACAGGCTACAACACCCGCTGGAAGACCATCTGCAAACGCGCAGGCATCCCATACATATCCGCACATCCTGCAGGGCGACACGGGTTCTTCACTGAATTGGTCGTGCGCCAGGGCGTCGATCCGGTCACGGCGGCCAAGGCTGGCCGCTGGTCAGACCCCAATTTGCCGATGCGTATCTACGCCCACGCGGAGACGGATGAGGCCGATGTCAGGGCCCGTTTTCGTACAAACCACGTACAGGCGGACACTGTACAAACACCCAAGAGCAAGAAATCACAGAAGGAATAGCGCTATGAACGGTTCCCTCCTAAGGGGCAGGTTGCAGGTTCGAATCCTGCCGGGGTCGCCAAAACTGCCTGAAAAATATGGCTTATTTGTAAGGCGTTGCGCAGAAGCGTGTAGAAACGCCCGTTTTGTTTTCCGCCGAATTCTCCGAAAACGACCGAAATCTCGTACAAAACCTGTACAAAATTCGCACGTCCGTGCGGCTTTTGGGGTGTTCTCATGAGCTGGCGGGTGGCGAATGCGTGTGCGGAGCGGAAGTTCGGGAGTGCGACGCGCAAGCAGATCATCATGTTTCTGGCAGACAAGGCTTCTGACGATGGGTCTGGGATCTGGTGTTCGAAGGGGACCATCCAGCGGCACACCGAGCTCGGTGAGACAACCGTCAAACGCACGATCCGAGATTTCCTGAAGGAAGGCATCCTGGAGGAGACCGGTGCGCGGGGCTGCAAGAACGGGTTCACGGTTGTTTACCGCATCAATCTCGCCCGGATCGAGGCGCTGGAACTGACCGCTGAACCCGAGATGGAGACGGGGGCCACAGTGGACCCCGTCCAGACTGGACCCGGAACGGGGGCCACAGTGGCCGGGGTACCGGGGCCACCACGGCCCCCAAACCATCCTAAAACCATCCATAAACCTCCTACGCGCGAGCGCGTGGCGGCGGAGGATGAAGAAGCTGAGAAGGTGTTGGCCCGCTACCCGCCCGACCGCATGCGCGGGAAGGCTGAATGTCTCGGGCGGATCAGGGACATCTTGGACGCCGGGACAGAGGTCGAGGTCCTGTTGCAGGCCGTGAAGGCATACGCCACGGAAAGCGCGGGCTTCACCCGGTCAAAGGTCTGTTTCTCTGACAACTGGTTCAAGTCGGGGCGGTGGCGGGCCTACGTCGACGGCATTGCCCAGGGCCGGGAAGAGGCGAAGGTAAAGGAGGCCGAGGTGCTGGCAGGCTTGGCGAACTGGGTCACAGACAAGCATCCGCTTTGCCGCCACATCACGCCCGGCCAGATCGACGCACTCTTGGCCGCAGAGCTGGTGACAAAGGCGCAAATGCAGGCGGCAGGCCTCAGATTATGAGCATCACCGACCCCACCGAAGCGCAAACAGCAAGGCGACCCATGTCATACGGCTGCGCCGATGACACGGGACCTTGCGAGGGGCGGCACGCCTCCCCTTCGAACCCCACCGGCGCGGGAAAAGCCCGCACCAAAGAGCCGCTAACCGAGACTTTTGTCTTCCGGTGCACAGCGGCAGAGAAGGCCCAGTTGCGCGCCAAGGCCGAGGCCGCTGGTCTGCCTGCCTCGACGCTTCTGCGCGAGGCGCTTGGCCTGACCGAAGCGCGCCGCCGCAAGCCAATTCCTCGCGTCGATCCAGCACTTGTGCTGGCGGTCGGGCGCATCGGCGGCAACCTCAACCAGATTGCACGTTGGCTGAACCACGCCATGAAGGTCGGGCGCACCGACCTCGATACCCTGACCGTCGCGCGCCGCCTTGTGGTGATCGAACGTCAGCTCGCCGCGCTCCTCGATGAGGCGCGGCGGTGCTGATCAAGTTCTTCCCCAACGGCAAAGGCGCGGGCGCGGGGCCGGTCGGCTACCTCGTGGCCGAGCGCGTGCTGGCCTATGACGGCAACCGCGACCTGATCCGCGATACCGACGGCCAGCCCCTGACTGTCAGCCGCGATCCGCTACCCGAGGTCCTGCGCGGCAACCCCAAGCGTACCGAGGCCCTGATCGATGCCAGCCGCCACCAGTGGACCTACCGCGCGGGCGTGATCAGCTTTGCCGACAGCGACGATCCGACCGGAGATCAGCAAGCCGAGGTCATGGACGGGTTCGAGCGTCTGGCCTTCGCGGGGCTGGACCCTGAGCAATATGAGGTGCTCTGGGTCCGCCATCGACACGAAGGCCGGGTCGAGCTGCATTTCTGCACGCCGCGCCTGGAACTGACGACAGGCAAGAGCCTCAACATTGCGCCACCGGGCTATCAGCACGCCTATGACAGCCTGCGCGACGTGATGAACCAGCGCCACGGCTGGGCCGATCCGATGGATGTGGAGCGCGCTCAAGAGGTGCGTGACACCGTCGAGGCCCCAACCCGCGCCCAAGGCCGTGACGAGCTGCACGCCTGGATACAGGACCAGATCGATATGGGACTGATCACTGACCGCGCATCCATGATCGAAGCCCTCACCGATGCGGGCTACGACCTCCCGCGAGCTGGCAAAGCCTACATCACCGCCCGCGATCCCGACACCGGCGAACGCTGGCGGCTGAAAGGAGAGATTTTCCATGAAGACTGGCAAGCCGACCCGGCTGAGCGAGAAACTGAACGCGGAACTCAACACGATCCGGGCCGAACACGTCGCCTCGATCTCCTCCCAGCTCAGGAGCTTCAGGATCGATTTGAAGAACATTGTGGGCGCCGCGCAGCATACCATCGCGAGCGATACGCGCCGCTTTCAGACCGAGGCGGCGAACATGTTCGAGACGCGGCTGAGGTCGATCCGCCTCTGGCTGACGATCTCGCCCTGGCTGATCGCGGCGATGGTGCTGACGGGGATCGCCTTGATGATGGCCGCGAGCTTCTTCTGGACGGTGCATCTGACGCGCTCGGAGTTGACAGAGCTTGGCCTGATACGGATCGAGCGACCCGAGGGGACATGGCTGATCCTGGACCCATCGAAGACCCGGCTACGCACCTGCACGATGGGCGAGCGGCACGTGACCTGCATTCGGATCGAGGAGGACTAGATGACCCGACTGACAGCCTTGGAACGCGACTTGCTCGCCTGCGTCGAGCGGTTGGTGACGGCCTCAGAGGCCTCCGCGAAGGACTTGACCGCCTTGGAGACACGCTCGACCGGCAGGATCGAGAAGGAGATGGCTGGCTTGAAAGCCTGCGTGACCTTGCTCATTCGTTCACAGGCCGCATCCATGAAGGCCTTAAGCGGATTGCTGAACGACGAGGCGAGCTACAAGACGCTGGACGAGAACTTGCAGCAGAGCTTGACCTTAGCGAAGGCCGCCGCCGAGAGATTGAGGGACAGCTAGACAGCCAGGAAGCGCATACGGAGCGGGGGTTGAGTCACTAAGAGAAGCCAAGCACAATTATATGAAAAGCACGGACCTCAGGCGTTGATCAATTCTGCTGTTGTGGCAATTGGATAGACGCAACGTGTTCAAGGAGCAATTTTGTGATTTGGAAAGCCGATCTTTACTACGCGGCTCGCGGAGAGCAGAGTTAGTCTAGCGACATGGTTTGCCAATTGAACAAAAGGATAACGACGTGGGAGAGTTGGTATTTGCCTCGAGCAACCAGCACAAGTTTGATGAGGCGCGGGAAATTCTGACATCACTTGGGGTAGGATTGCGATTTCGGCGCTGCAGTATCGACGAGCTCCAGACGACAGATGTGGCGCGGCTGATACACAAAAAATGCTTGGATGCGTATGGCCAAATCGCGAGACCACTGATTGTTGAACACACTACACTCCACAGTACTAACTACGGAGGGTTCCCCGCAGGACTCACTAGCGTCTTTTTAAAGACCGTGGGGCTTGCGGGAGCCACCGACATGTTGGGCCGACCGGGGAAAAACCAGGCTACAGCGACAACAACCGTGGCTTATACAGATGGGAAGAAAATAACAACTTTTGAAGGTTCGATGAATGGGGAAATCCTCGACGCTCCGACAGTAACCGACACAGACTGGAAGAAATTCGGGTGGAACGCGATCTTCAAACCGGATGGTTTCAGTAAATCCCTAGCTGAGATTGGGCCAGCTCATAAGAACTCGTTTTCAATGCGCAGGATCGCACTTGAAAAACTTGTTGCAGGAGGAATTCTCTAGCTATGACCGTGAACGGCGAAGTTAAGGTGGCAATTGCTCAAAAAAAGCTAGTCCTATTCGCCGGGGCTGGCGTTTCTATGAACCTTGGGCTGCCTTCGTGGAGCGGGCTAATTGACAAAATGGCGGGTGATGTCGGGTTTGACCCTGCATTGTTTCAAGCAATGGGTGAATTTGATGCTCTCGCTGAGTTCTATGAGATCGAGAAGGGAGGTCGCTTAGAAATAGTGGACTGGATGAGAAGAGAATGGCAGAGTTCTACGATTTCAACCCTGACATCTGAAATTCATGACCTCATCGTCAGATGTAATTTTCCAGTAATTTACACAACGAATTATGACCACTGGTTGGAACAAAGCTATATTCAACGCGGCAGCTCATGTTCCACAATAATAGATGTGCGTGATCTGCCGAAGCTTACAGAACCGGACCCATGCGTAGTCAAATTTCATGGAGATTTAGGCGCGCCCGAGACTATGGTCCTTACCGAGTCAGACTATGCAAAACGTATGTCCTTGGAATCGGCTTTGGATATACAACTCCGGTCAGATACCTTGCAGCGGGGCATCCTGTTCTTGGGCTATTCTCTTAGGGACAAGAACCTGAGGTATATTCTCCACAAATTGAAGCAACTCAGGGATGGGTTCGCAGCGCCATCGGCATATCCACCTTCATACTTGTTCACGAACAGAGTGAACCACGTCGAGGAAAAACTACTGAGCCAGTGGGGTGTAAAGGTAATCGTACCAGACGAACTTGAGCCATCGACTGCATTGCAAGAGTTCTTGCGGTCAGTTGTTTAAAATCTCAATGGCACGGTCCGCTTGACTGCTCATGCTAACAACTGCACGCCGGTCGAAGTTAAGCTCGTCGATAGTTGCGGTGACATGCTCAAGGTATGCGCTTCGCATCGGCTTTGTTAGTACAGTTCCGATATCAGACATCCAGATGGCCAAGCCCCAGAGCTTCACAAGATCAACTGTTGTCATGTTCGCGTCCAAGGGGAACTTTTCTTCTGCCAAAGACCTCAACCTTTGTGCCGTTGCCTTATCGTCTTTGCGCTCTTCGGCAAAGGCATCAAGAAGATCAATTTGAGCCTGTTCTGACTTGGACTTGATAGTCAGAAACTCCAATGGTGAGAGCCTACTCATGTTTCAAATGATTCCAGTGCGTTACGCCATGCTTCAGCATTGTTTTCAAACGATAGCATAGCGCCAGAACTCTTCTCTCGCAATGTCGCTTCGAGCTGTGGCATTGTGATAAGCAGCTTGCTGCTTGAAACGGGCGCGGAACCGGGCTGGTCGTTCCAAATGGTCGGCACAACGGTCTTTGTTCTCGACAATCGGGATAGCCAACTAGCGAGCTTTTCAGATGGGTGGTCATCCACCGTGGTGGCGTACGGATCGCCTCTTTGCTGCAGTCGCTGTGCGCGCGTCGTCAGGTCACACTGCACAAGGAAGATACAAAAACGTTGTTTCAAAAGAAATTGTAACTCGTTTGGAAATCGCAAGTCGTCTAGAATCAAAGGAGTCTTCGAAGAGCTTTGGGCGATGCGACGATCCAAGGCATCTACCCATATGTTCGGGTACCCGTGAGGGTGAAGCCAAACCTTGGCAAGTTTCGCTTCCAGAGCAGGGTCAACGCTTTCGCCGTTCCTACCCCAGTGAGTTCCAACATCCGTGAGCATTTGCCTATCTTCAGGGCGCTTCTTGTCTATAGTGCGCCCCATTGCTTGTTCAGCAACTTTGTAGACCTCGCGACCAAACGAAATCACTTCGGCTTCGAGCACACGCGCCAACCGCTCGGCAACAAATGATTTTCCCGTTCCCAGTTGGCCGATCAGACCGATTCTTACGGTTGTATCCAAGTGTGAAGTGTCCTTAAGTGCGTTCGACGGTGCTACAGGTTTTTCTATGAGGGTATGGTGAAAGTGTACATAGCAGGACCGATGTTTATCGAGTCCCAGATTGACTACAATTTGATGCTGGCGAACCGCATCCGGGAATTGGGGATTGAGGTGTATTGTCCGAACGAGAATGCCGAGATCAACGACAAATCAAGGCGGGACATCACAGGCGAGAAGATCTACAAGCACGACATTGATGAGCTACGCGCTAGCAACGTGCTCTTATGTCAAGTTGCAGACTGCCCCGGAACAAATTGGGAGGCAGGGTATTTTGACTGCCTCTCTAAGGAGGTAAACTCCGATATGTATGTTGGGGTAATTGGTCTCAGCTCCGATATACGCCTGAAAACCCCCCCGGACCCCCAGAAACCAGGATTTGACAATCAAACCATGTATCTCAATCAATTTATGGTTGGCGGGCTAAAATGCTCGCTCGGCCTGTTTTACGATAAGGAAGACCTTTTCAAAAAACTGGTTGCATTACGGACAAAGTTCGATGGCGAGTAACGTAGCAATCTGTGGCGGAATTGCAGTTGGGAAAACTACGCTTGGAAAGGCACTTGTAAGCCTACGCCAAGATTGGGATTTTCTGGAAGAAAGACCGCAAGAAGTCGCGTTTATCAAAGACTTCTACGCTGAGAAACGCAGATGGGCGTTTCATAGTCGCATCGGTATGCTTGAGTATTTTTTTCGACGTACCGCGTACCTAGATGCTTCTAGTAAATTCGTGATCCAAGATAGGACACTACACGAATTGGTTATCTTCGCCGAGGTGCAAGCAGAAATCGGGACCATGTCTTCGAGCGAATTTGATCTTTATCACCGGGTTTTCGTCATGCTGAGCGAAAGGCACCCGCAGCCCGATGTAATTATTCGGTGTAAGTGCCCGTCAAACGTCGCGTTGAAGCGAGTGAGGGAACGTGCGCGGGATTTCGAGGCGAGCATGACTGAGGAATACATTAAGTTAATTGAGGACCGTTACGACCAATGGCAAGATCGCCAATCGGCGACTACGAGAATTGTAGAGGTACACACAGATCAAGAGATTGACTACTCAAGAATCTCTGAGCAGTTGGAATAGACTAGAGGTGGATTTTGGGATTTAGGGCCCAACTAACGGCTTAATGTCCGACACATCTATCTTTTTGGCCACCCGTGCCATGTCATAGTTCGTCTGTAAGTTCATCCAGTAGGCCGGTGTTGTGTTGTAAGCGATGCGTTGGCCCCACGGAATGAGCATGTTTCGGGTCGCTTGGGGCTTCTTTTGCGGTGATCTTCTCCAAAAATGTGGAGACTATGTTGATGCCGTACTTTTCCGGAATGTCACAAGAGGATGCCGACTCCTTTCGTCAAGGAGGCCCTGATGCCTATGGCAAATCACCCGAACGCATGAGAAGCGACGGGACCGCTCCTTGTCGGTGTTGTTTGAAGCTCATCGAAGCTGGTTCCGACATGCTGGTGTTAGCATATCGCCCTTTCGGGGAACTCCAGCCTTACGCTGAGACTGGACCGGTTTTTCTTTGCGCAAATGATTGCGAAGCCGTTGTTGCATCGCCTGATGTGCCTGAAGTCGTTGTTTCACCGGAGTATCTTCTGAAGGGCTATTCGTCAGATGAGCGCATTGTTTATGGAACGGGTCAGATCACGCCCAAGGCAGACGTTGCCGCCTATGCAAATGCACTTCTTGAACGGGATGATATTGCATTCGTGGACCTGCGGTCTGCTAAGAACAACTGTTGGCAGGTCAGAATGACGCGGCGTTGATGCCGGTTGAACAGTTCCAGGGTAGCAACGCTTTGATGTCCATTTGTTTGTGCCCGCCAGCAATGGCGGTCAAGACGCCGGATAGATAGGCGTGAGGCTCAATCCCGTTGAGTTTGCATGTTTCGATCAGGGACGCGATGACGGCCCAGTTTTGCGCTCCTGCATCATGACCGGCGAAGAGCGCGTTTTTGCGGTTCAATGCGATGGGGCGGATCGTTCGCTCGACCGGGTTGTTGTCGAGTTCGATGCGGCCGTCCTGCAGGAACAGGACCAGCCCGTCCCAGTATTTGGCGATGTATTTCAGGGCTTCTCCGGTTGGCGATTTTGCTGAGACACGGGCGCGGTTTTGGGCGAGCCAAAGTTCGAAGGCGTCGATGATGGGTTTTGAGCGCTCTTGCCGTGCGGCGAGCCGTTCGTCGGCGGACAGGCCGCGCAGATCTTTTTCGATGCGGTAGAGCGCTTGGATTTGAGCTAATCCTTCCTGCGCGATTGGGGCTGCGCCGGACTGGGTGACATCATGCAGTTTGCGGCGCGCATGGGCCCAGCAATAGACCAATGTCACGTCCTGGGCAGGCCGTTTCAGCAAGCGGTTATAGCCAGCATAGCCATCGACCTGCAGGATGCCGCTGAAGCCCTTCAAAATGATGTCTGCGTGCTGACCAGATCGCCCTGGCGCGTAGGTGAACGCCACGCCAGGTGGATCCTCACCGCCCCACGGGCGATCATCGCGGGCCAGCGACCAAAAGTATCCTGTTTTGGTCTTTTTCCGCCCCGGGGCCAGAACCGGTGCGGGCGTCTCGTCCATAAAGAGCTTGGTGGAACGCTTCAAATCCGCCATCAGGGCATCATAGACAGGGGTCAATTCGAACGCCGACTTGCCGACCCACGCAGCCAAGGTGGAGCGATCCAGATCAATCCCTTGGCGGCTGTAGATTTGCGCTTGTCGATAGAGCGGCAGGTGGTCCGCATATTTTGAGACGAGCACGTGGGCGAGCGTTGCTTCGGTTGGCATGCCGCCCGTGATGATGTGGGCGGGTGCCGGGGCTTGAGTGATCCCGCTTTCACAGGATCGGCAGGCATATTTTGGGCGACGCGTGACAATCACCCGGAACTGGGCCGGGATGATGTCCAGCCGTTCACTCACATCTTCTCCGATTACATGACGCTGTGCCCCACACCCGCAGGACAGATCGGGTTCGATGACCACCTCGACCCGTTCCAGATGCTGGGGCAGTGACCCACGATTGGTCTGGCGCGGCTTTGCTGGCCGCACGGATGCGGTGCGCGCGTCAGTGTCAATCTCGGCTTCCACTTGCGCGATGGCGGTCTCGATGTCTTCGAGTTCCAACTCATACTGGGCTGGATCAATCTTCTCGGATTTGCTCCCGAAGAGGGCTTTCTTGAAGGAAGCGACCAGAGCCTCGAGCCGTGCATTCTGATCCTGTTGCGCGCGGATGATCGCCTTCAATTCGGCAATGTCATTTGGCAATTCATCGGGCACAATCATCTCCGAGGCCATAACAAAACAAGGGCAGAATGACCCGCGCAAACGTGCCTGTGAGTCACTCCGCCGCAGCTGGGGCTGCCACCTCCAGAGGCCGCACGCGCCGCCAGTCCAAACCCGCAAACAGCGCCTCAAACTGGGCCGGTTCCAGACGCATCACCCCGTTCTTTATCGCGGGCCATTTGAAGCTGTTATCCTCAAGCCGCTTATAGGCCATCACGAGCCCGCTGCCGTCCCAATAGATCAGCTTCAGCCGATCCGCGCGTTTGGCGCGGAACACATAAACCGACCCATCGAAGGGCTTCTGACGCAGCTGGCTCTGCACCAGAGCTGCCAGCCCATCATGGCCCTTGCGGAAGTCAACCGGATCGCTGGCGACAAAGATCCGCACATTGTGTGATGGGGCAATCACGTGGCCATGGCCCGGGCGATCTCGGCGATCCGCGCCGCTGGTGTGGCAGCGTCAAGACGAACAGTGACGTCGTCTCTGATCACATCAATTGTGTTCGAGGATATGGCGGGCAAAGCCTCGGCTACAGGTCCGGCTGCCTCGATCTCAACAGGCACAAAATCCATGCCATCCAGGTTTGGCAAAACCAACTTGCCCTGACGCGCCATCCGCCGCCAATCCGACACCGTGCTGGGGATCAGCTCGTATCGCTTCGCCACCGCCTTGACCGTCTCGCCCTCAATCAACGTCTCCGCCACGATCCGCGCCTTCAACTCCGACGGCCAGTTCCGCTTACCATCGGCCCGACGCGGCACACTTGCCAGAAACTCGCTTATAGCTCCCATCGAGAAACTCCCCACATATCAAAGAAGCCTCTGAATCGCAGATCAAGCGCTATGCCGTAAGTGTGGGGGTGGCGCACCGCTTACGTTGTGTTGAAAACACGGGCAAGACGCATCGCAGTGTCTGGCGTGATTCCAGTCGTTCCCTTGATCAGCCGCTCGATCCGCGTCCTAGGCACGCCCAGATGCCGCGCAAACGCGATGGCCCCCATCTCAAGCGGAACGAGGTAAAGCTCTTTCAGGACTTCACCGGGGTGCATCGGGTGTTCAAGGAAGCTCATCAACTTGTCGCTTCAATACGGTAGACATGGCTCTAGGCAAGGGGCTCTCGACGCGACTTCTTCGACAGTCAAAGACTCCGCAACTTCCAAGTCAATTCTAAATCGGACTTGGTCCACATGCTTTGGCGCAGACCGGATCGCCGGAATATCTTCAACGTCATACCAGCTTAATTTTGTGAGCGCATGGGCCTCATCAAAAGTCGGTTCGCCTGGACGAGGAAGCCCCATTACTGAAAAAAGTGTGCGCTGGACTTTCATTACAAGCTCTGCGTCAGCTTTCACTAACCCTTGAACTCGCTCCGCCAGTTCTCGAACGCTTGTTCCGTTAGAGGTTTCATGGACGAGTGTGGAAGCGACAAAGGCCTTCGTACCTGGGTCTGGAGCACATTGCTCCATCGAAAAACGATGGCGGCGTTCTCTTGTTCCAGAAGCTTTGACTTCTATGCGCGCCGTACCCAGCGCCAAGTCAAACCTGTCGGACGCACCAACCCTCCACGCCTTTACAGCTACCATTGGGTCATTCGCCAACGATAGTACCAGGAGTTCGGCAAACAATCCGATTGCTCCCTCACGACTTGGTTCACCAGGTCTCTCGAGAAGTTCAATGAGCTCTTCCAAAATCGCAACAACGTCTGCTTGTGCAGCAGACCGGAGACGCTGCAGCACGATTTCGCCTACTGAAATGAATGCCTCTTGAAGGGTGACATCATCGGACTCGCAGGCGACCAGCGAAACGTTGAGTTGTTCTTCTTTCCCGTTCAAGTCCACATGGCAGGAAGCTCGATGCTGCAAGCGGAGCCCTCGCCGGACTACTTCTCGTGATCTTGCGTCGTTCGCCTCAACCAATAGCGCAGGCCGACCAAGATGATCCAAAGCGGCGTACACGACGGGATTCTGGCTCAACTTGGTAATGCTAAATGTTGCTGATTTTGGAGGTTTCAGCGTTTTCAAGCTTCTCAGGAGCATAGCCATCAAACGACTCAAGCAGTTGGTTGAACAAGGGTTCCAACTTTGTACTTCTGGGGAACCCAGAGAGCAAAAGCTGGTATTTGAAGCAACGTGCCGTCCTTTGACTGCAACATGTGTATTTGCAGTGTTGGTTCGTCGCGCATCATGATTTCGCGATCGCCTGGGTAAATGGGCACTCCTGACCGAGGGTTTCGCCCTTGATACAATTGAGCGATTTTTCCGCTGGCTATCGTGCGGACGCGAGGACTGCCTTTCCCCATCAAGACCACTCGACCTGTCCGTCCCGGATCACCGCTGAAAGCGTCGAGTTGCAGCATTGCGCCGTAAAGCAAGTCGCGTTGATCGAGGTCAGCAACTCTTGCATCTGTCAAGATACTGAGAAGTTCAGGAATGGGTATAGGGGAAGAAATCAAGTGGCGTTGCTCAGGCGTGCGCTCGCTGTGGCCATGATCTTCATCCATTTCCAAGGAAGACTGCAGATGTTCAACCAACCTGCGGTTCTCTTCCAGGTCGGGGCCATTCAACGCGGGCCGGTCCAAAGTCAACCAATCGTCGGAGAGTTGCCTCTGCTTAACGCCACGGGCAAGTACATTTCTGCGAGTAGCCTTCAAGCTTGGGTCAAGAAGAAACTCTCTCCGCCAATCTCTTAGGGGCCGTCCAGCCTCCGCAATTGGCTTAAGTCGAGAACGTAGGTCCTGTTCATGTTTGGCGTATTCTTTGAACACAGCGCGCGTATCATCATCGATCCAAATCCTTACTCTGCCGAGGTACCCTCTCTTGTAGCCGAAGAAACGTGCGCGCTGTTGAATGGAGTCCGCCAACTTTTGGCCAAGGCTTCTAGCAAGATGGGTCGTGGTCAAACCTTCAACAGTGAAGCCACGTTCGATTGCCTGACCTCCAATCAGTATGAACGAGAAATGGCGACTCCACGGAACAGGCGGCGCACCTTTGTTGAGCTCCAGGATTTCTGTTCTTACAAGTGCACGGCGCAAGAATGGAACGAGTTCTGAGAGTGCTGGTAGGGAAGCGTCTGTTCTTACCAGGTCCTTGTGTGCTTTGCCCAGCAGGTCAAACAGAGCGTTTCGTTCCTCCGGTGCAGATAACTCGGCGTCTTCATGCAACAGATCGGACCAGTCTGACTTCATGCGTTCCATCCATTCACGCAACCTGGAGTGGTCTCCGGTAAGTCTGGAAGGATGGACCAGCATCGATCGATTTGCTTTGGGTTTTTTAGAAAACCCAGAAGAGTAGTCGGCCGCGATGCCAACCAAGAACGAAGCGAGCGCATCCCGCAAACTGTTCGGCGGCCCTTCTTGCATTTCTAGAGCCCTATCGACTTCGCCAGCAGGAATCCTCCTTATGTGGGCGTCCTCTTTTTCTAGAAATAGTTCCCTCCCGCCAACATAAGCGTCACCTGGCTCGAGAACCTGCACAAAGCTGGGCGAAAGAGCATCGCTTATCTCAATCAGGAGGTTCGCTTGGGGCGTGGCGGTGTACTGCAAGAACGTATGATTTGCTCCACCTAGTTTCACTGCATCTCGAAGTTCCGAAATCGCAGCGTAGGTCTTTGTAACTGTAGGTTTCTTTGGCGAACCCGCATTGCCATCCAGGCTTGCTTGATCGGCCTCATCATCAATTATGAGCACCGGTGCGGAAGGAATTCTCAGACGCTCGATCATTTTCGCGAGCGTGCTGAGGTTCCCCGCGTGCTTCATTACGGTGATGATCACGGTTCGACATTCATCGGTGTCGAAGTCATCATCTTCCCATTCGTCAAGCGCAGATTGAATTGTTTGAACATCTGCGTTGCGTTGAGCCTCACTAATGCCCGAGCGGGGACCGCGCACATGTAACCATGTCCGCTTTTCCTCCAAAGCAAGATCGTTCGTTAGCCGCCCTTCTGTTTGCCCAAGCAGATATAGTGAGGTGCCACCAATCAGGATAACCATCGCGTAGCCGTTGTCCTTGGCAAGCGCAGCCACAGTTGTGAAAGACAACGTTTTGCCGCTTTGGACATATCCGACAGCAAGGCCGGCCTCACTTGTGCTTCCGGTGCTAGAAACCGGTTCGGCGCAACGTGCTAGGATCGCTCGTGATGCCTCAGCAAGACTTCTTCGAGCAACGGGATCAGTGGGAAATGTCCTTTCAAGCAAGTCGCCTACTTCCGGACCCTCTACAGGACTCCATGAGCCCCCTCTCGGAGGGTGGTTTTTAATCGTTGCTACCCCAGATACCGCCGTCATTCACTCATACCTTTCAAAGCCTTGTTTACGCCCCTGACAGTGGCGGATGCGCCCAGTGCAGCTTCCTTGCTGCCGAGCTTTGCCAGCAGTTGGCCAATCGCGATGGACGCTGCAGTCCGGAGCATCACCTGCCACGCACGTTCATCATCGTCGATGAACCTCACGCTAAAGGGATGATGAGCTGAAACACGGATCAGAATTTTCCGAGTTCCATCCTCGAGTTGTGAATCTACGACCCTTAGCCAATCTCGTTCAGCGTCATCAACTGTTGGTTGGACGTGGACTTCCCACTTTTGGCCGTCAATGGTCGCCTCGAAGTGTTCGTCTGCTAACTCTCGTGCATTGTCTTCTGGTTCTTTTTCAAGAACCACACGTGACACATCACGATCAATCGACGCGGAAACAAGTCCTTTTTCCGCGTCATGCGCTGTTTCAGCGGCTGCTTTTTGCGCGACAACAGCAAGTTCATTTTTTGCTTTTCGCGCACGGAAATCATCTGCTTGTTTCAAGAGCGGGACGGGTTCCTCTGCAAGTCTCTCCTTGAGGAGTTCCAGGAACGCTTCTTGTTCGCTCTCGTCCCACTGGAAACCGTCTTTTGTATGTGAGACTTCAAAACCTTCGAGTTCCAATTCACCAAACAAGCGCTGACGTCTAAAGCTGTTCGCGCTTCCAAAAATGGCTTGCGGCTTAAAACCCTCATCCGCACTACCTTGAATGAGCCTTCCTCGCCGAAACAATGCAAAGCCAGCCCGTCTAGTGCTCGCGGTTGCGAACAGTGCAGCGAACCCCTTGGCGCTTTTGCCTTGACCAAAATCGAAGTCGATTTCTTTATGCCATTCAATAGGTCCGGCCTCCTTGTCCCATTCTGGAGGCTGATGGAGAATTGGAGGCTCATCATATTTCAAAGCCTCTCCTTTTATTTCGAGTTGCAGCCAACCTTCTCGGATAAACTGTCGATAAATGTCGCTGAGGTGTTCGCGGATCTTCCCTAGCGTCTTAGTGCGTGGAAGGCGGACAACATCGCGTAGTTCAACTACAGTGTAATGAGATTGCTCTAACGCAGGTCGCTCGTCCGCATCCAACTCTTCAATAGACTGGTCGACGATTGAGGAAATATCGAATTCTACCGTGCGTTCTACAGCTTCGCCGAGAGCTTTAGTGCGGACCGACCAACGAGGTGCAAACCAGCAGGCAGCAGACTTCATGCCCATGCCAAACTCTGACAAGCCACTGGCGTCCTCCGGAGCCTGCGCAGGACGAAAGGCACGCGGGAACTCCGAAAGTGGTATACCCGCTGCGTTGTCTTCGATCCGAATGATGCCATCATCAGAGATCAAGATTTGAACACGCAAATATCTCGATCCGGCTGCAGCTAGGGCATTTCTGTTGGCTCGAAAACTCTGCACTGAGTTGTCAACGAATTCGGCGATGGCAAACCATTCTTTGTAGTTCAGGTGCTTTAGAACGCCCAGAACACTAACGCCGGGATTGATCGGAACTTTTCGGAGCGTCATTGAAAGAGCCTTAATGTAAAGTGGATGAACAATTATCTTGGCCCAACAGACGAGCGGCAACGGATTGGACTACATCGACGTTCACCGCATTGCCTAACGCTTTGTAAGCGGCTTGCCTGGTTTCCGGCATGTATTCGAAGCCGCCCATACTCTGAAGCCGGGCACACTCTCGGACAGTCATATACCTTTGCTCCCATCCGATGACGGGCACTTGGCTCGTGGTTAGCGCCACAAGAGAAGGGGCTACTGTCGGTCGTTTCACCCGAATTCCGGACGCGCGAAACTGGATAATACCGCTTCGGATATCGCGCGGTCCGCCCTTCCAGTTCCACTCAAGTTTTTGAAAGCTTGGAGCAAACTGCCTAATCGACGGCAACCATGCATCAAAGGCTTCTGGAGCAAAGCCATAGAGCTCTCGGTTTTGAGAAATGAAGCGCTCTTTCCACGAAGCAAAGCGAGGTTTGGTTTCGCGCGCGTAAGGCGGTAGCGAAGCAAAGTCAGATGCACGGTCGCCAGACAATAAGTCGCCGAATGCGCCTCTGAGTCCTGTTAAAGCCTGCTCGATTAAAGAGTGAGGAGTGTGCCCAACATATGGATAGGTAGCTCCAAACTCCATCGCCCATATCGGAAACGATGGAAGAGGAACATCTTCGGGGTAGATGTCCAAGAACCGTTGCCACGCATCCAGGTATGAGATGAAGCTCTTTGGGAGGTACTTCGCATCATTCGGGCGATCATCTAAAACATCCCTGATATCCAGCTCGTCTTTAGCCCTTTTCCGCCCGGGCCAAGTGAAGTCCTTTAGCGAATTCTTGCCCTGCTTTGCAACGATGATGGCGCGGTCTCGGACTTGGGGAACGCCGAACATATGGGGCGAGAGAAGAGTGGATTTGACGTCGTATCCTATGTTCTCCAGTTGAGCTTCCATACCAGCCCAAGTTTGGCCGCTGTTATGGCGCAATAGATTGGGAACGTTCTCCAGAATTACGTGACCGGGTCGGCGTTTTCGTAGGATGCGCAACACATCGTCGAAGAGAGTTCCTGACCCAGGGTACTCCCTTCCGAGTTGAGCACCCGCCTTTGAGAACGGCTGACAGGGAAACCCGGCGCATAAAATGTCGTGAGCAGGTACCTTTTCAGCCGAGACCTTTGTAATGTCACCAGAAGGGCGAATGCCGTGATTTTTTTCGTAAAGGTCTGCTAGCTGATCATCGAGTTCCGAGGCGAATACACAGTGGTGCCCAAGATTATGGAGAGCCCTGTGAAACCCGCCTAGACCTGCAAAAAGGTCAATAAACTTCATCGTCATATCGTCATATCGTCATCGCCCTGACGAAAGCCTTGCAAGTCACGCCCATCGTCAATCCAAATTTTCTGAAATGTTTCCAGGCCACGAACGAGACTCCAAAAAATGCTGCCATGTACAGTTTTCCAAAAGCGCCTTGCTTGCTCGAAGCGGCTTGCAAACGTGTGCTTCTGTGATTGCCATCACACCCAAGATCATCACACCTATTGCGGTGCTCATAATCGCATATATCGTGATTTCAGACCGATTGAATACAAAATACAGCAAAGGAGCAACGATAAATGGCATGGAGACAAGGCTCATTAGCCGAACTGCTCTTAGTCTTTGTTCTGTAGTCTCGGCAATATCTTCACTAGCTCTTTTGAGGCCGTCTTTCCATTCCAGAAATTCATCCTCGAGCTGACCGAGCAGGTAATGCCCGCAACGACAATACTCCCTCGTGAGATACTCCATCTGCCCGCAACAGGCGCACCTAATTGCGTTGATCCCTGGCGCTTTGGGACGTGTTGGATCGCGCCGGACTAGTGTTTCATCTGGAGCTAGAGCGTTCTTCTCAAGAAATAGGTCAAGCCGATCTGAGAGCGACATGGTTCGCGGCTTGAGCACGTGGACGTTTGATGGCAGCTGACCCTCAGACATCACGCGACCAGCCCCAGGATGCGGTCTACTCGTTGTGTGTCGGGCGCATTCTCGGTCGTATTCAATGGGTCCTGATTGAGGAACTCAGCAAAGAGGAAATCAATCGCGTCCCACTTCTTTTCATCCGGCACTGAGAGGCCCCGTTCATTGATCCGGTGCTCAACGGCCATTCCGACCTTGCGGTAGGCCTGCGCCAGTTCTCGTTCACGCCGGGTCAGTCCTGGTTCAACGTCGCCTTCCAGCACCCACAGCGGGTCAGCCTCGAACTCCTGAAACACCTTCAATAAGAGCGATCCGGGCAGATCGCGTTCTCCCCTTTCATAGTACTGATAGGCGCTCCGGCTGACGTGAAGACGCTCAGCCATTTCTTCTTGAGACAGTTTTTCTTGGCGTCTTATT
This sequence comes from Shimia aestuarii, assembly GCF_022814865.1. GTDB lineage: Bacteria > Pseudomonadota > Alphaproteobacteria > Rhodobacterales > Rhodobacteraceae > Shimia > Shimia aestuarii_A. The sequence continues at coordinate 174,867 of NZ_JAKVRD010000002.1, forward strand.
GCCGACAAGCGGTGTCCTAGGCCCTCTACAGTCATGTGCAACCTTGAAATTAGTTGCATTGACCACGAATATGGTCACATATTTACAGTGTGACTATGCTACGTGGCTATGCGCTCGTTTCTCTCATACCGAGCGTACTTTTGTTTCATTCTGAAGGCAAAAGAGAATCTTCTGCTTCGTTTCGTGGTCTGGACAGCCAGAGGTGACGCATGACGAAATTTCTTGAAACACCGAAAGAACTTGCCGAGCGCGTTGGTATTCCTGTGACCAACGTTCGCTACTTGATCCGCGAGGACATGCTGGATCACATCTTCACCGCGCCAGGGAAACGAAACCCGAAAATCCCCAAAGGTGCGTGGGAAAAGTATGTCGCCCAGTTCACGGTGAAAGCCGAGCCTAAAGCCGCAAACGCGGGCAGAGGGAGCTGAGCAATGTCAAATGAAGAGTATGCTGACAGCTCTCAAATATTGGCTCTAGGCAAGAAACCCGAGGAATGGGTTGAGCTCATGGGTGACATGGGCATCGAGATTTCCGAGCGAACACTTCGGGAGAGGGCAAATGAGACCGGGGCATTCTACCGGCTTGGACGGACCATGCTCATCACACCCGCGCAGATCGACAAGATTTTTGAAGGAGGCCAGGCATGCCGCTCCAAATCTACAAGAGGGGTCGCTTCTACTGGGCTAAGGGCTGGGTCGAGTACAACGGCAGGCCAATCGCAGGCCCATACCGGCGAAGCACTAAGGCATCTACAGAAGCAGGCGCTCGGGACTGGATAAACCGCGAGACCGAGCTCCAGATACGTCGCCATGTTGTTGGAGATGAGCCGAGCAAGACCTTCTCCGATGCAATCATGCTCTATAACGCCTCTCCCAAGACCGCAAAGCAGTTGATCCCGATTGTCGAAGAGATTGGCGACTTGCCACTGGGTGCCATCTCTGGCGCGCTTCTCAAGGGCCTTGGTCCGAAACTCAAACCGAAGGCGTCGACCGACACTTGGTGGCGCGAGATCGTGACGCCAGCGAGTGCGGTGATCAACAACGCGCATGAGCTGGAAGGAACGCCTCTGATCCGGGTGAAGCCCTATGACAAATTCGAGCGGATCGCCCAGGACAAGCGACGCGGAAAGCTGAGCCGCGTGGAACGCAAGCCCGCCGACAAGGAATGGATCGAAGCCTTCTGCCGAGCGGCTGATCCTTACAACGCCGCTTTGGTCCGTTTCATGTTCGAGACGGCGGCGCGGATCGATCAGGCCGTCTCGATTGAGCCTGACGATCTGCGACCGGCCGAGAACAAGGTCAGGGTGAAGGCGCAGAAGGGTCATCCGGAAAGCTGGATCACCGTATCGCCTCAGATGATGGATGAGTTGCTGGCCTTGCCGCCGAAGCGGCCAAAGAACCGCAAGACTGGCAAGTTCATGAAGCCACGCGTCTTCGGCTATGGCAGCTCGACAGGCTACAACACCCGCTGGAAGACCATCTGCAAACGCGCAGGCATCCCATACATATCCGCACATCCTGCAGGGCGACACGGGTTCTTCACTGAATTGGTCGTGCGCCAGGGCGTCGATCCGGTCACGGCGGCCAAGGCTGGCCGCTGGTCAGACCCCAATTTGCCGATGCGTATCTACGCCCACGCGGAGACGGATGAGGCCGATGTCAGGGCCCGTTTTCGTACAAACCACGTACAGGCGGACACTGTACAAACACCCAAGAGCAAGAAATCACAGAAGGAATAGCGCTATGAACGGTTCCCTCCTAAGGGGCAGGTTGCAGGTTCGAATCCTGCCGGGGTCGCCATCTTCCTATACATATGGCGAATAACGCGGGCTTTCGGAGGATCGGGCAGGTCTTGGGGAGAATGTGGCAGGTAACTTGAGGCCGTGGTGGGTATGTTCATCGGGACCAACAGAGAGCTTATTGGAGAGTAGCCATGACTATTCAGACACAATTTCCGGACTTTAGTGAACATCACGCGCCGTATGATTCCATCGACCCGGCGGCGGGGCTCAAGGATAGCGCGCGGGGCAAGGTTGTTCTTGTGGCGGGGGCATCGCGGGGGATTGGGCAGGCGACGGCGGTGGCCTTTGCCAAGGCCGGCGCCAAGGCGGTGTTCCTGCTTGCACGCTCGGAGGCGGCGCTTGAGGAGACGCAGGCCCTCGTGACGGAAGCCAACCCGGAGACGGAATGCGCCTATGCGGTTTGTGACGTGACGCAGGCCGGGGAGGTTTCGGCGGCGGTTGACGCTTGCAAGGCGCGTTTTGGCGCGATTGATGTGGCGGACGCGAATGCCGGTTATCTCGGCCCGTGGGTCAAGATCGGCGAGAGCGACCCGGAAGGGTGGTGGCGGAACTGGGAGGTGAATATGCGCGGGGCCTATCATGTGGCGCGCTATTGCCTTGCGCCACTGGCCGAGTCGGCGGCGCGCTGGGCGTCGGAAGGCAAGAGCGGTGGGCACCTGATCCTGCTGTCGTCGATTGGGGCACAATTCGTGATGCCCGGGGCCTCGGACTACCAAACCGCCAAGCACGCCATCAATCGCCTCTGCGAGTTCGTGCAGAACGATCACGAGGCGGACGGGATCAAATGTTTTGCGATCCACCCCGGCGGTGTGGCGACAGAGCTTGGTCACAACATGCCGGAGGGGATGCATCAGTATCTCGTCGATGCGCCGGAGCTTGCGGCGGGGTTTGTGGTCTGGCTCTCGTCTGGTCAGGCGGACTGGGCGCGGGGGCGTTACCTTAGCGCGACCTGGGATGTCGGCGAGATTGAGGCGCGGAAGGAAGACATCCTCGAGAACGACCTGTTCGTGAACAGGATGAGGGCCTGAGGTCGCGTCAGTCGCGGCTTTCGTCGCGGCGCACGGGTTTCCAGCCTGTGATCATCGGAGTCACGAGGTTCTCGCCCTTGAACCGCTTGTAATAGGCGATGGCCGCGATGTGCAGCACGACAAGGGCGAGGATCACCCAGAGCATCCGGTTGTGGATAAAGGTTGCGGTGCGGTTGGCTTCGGAGCTGACATACCCTGCGAGCGGGCCGACATTGATGAAGTCGTCGGGATCGGAAAAGAGACCGGTCCCGACTTGCGCGATCAACGCCGCGAGGATGGCGAATACGGAAAGCGCGCCCATCGGGTTATGACCGGGCCAATAGGAGGGCTTCGGCGTGCCAAGGGTCCGCAAATAGCGCAGCGTGGTGCGCGGGCCGTAAAGAAAAGAGGCAAAGCGCACTGGGGCTGGGCCCACCAACCCCCAAATCACGCGGAACACCAGAAGCGCGATCACCGCGTAGCCGAAATAGAAATGTAGCGTCATGATGTTGGGGCCGAACTTGCCGAGCCCCCATGCCGCGGCGACGCAGATCACCAAGGCCCAATGGAACAGGCGCGTGCCAATGTCCCAGATTTTCTCTTGGGAGACGTCTTCGGTGATCTGCTTGTTCATGGGGCGGCCTTAGTCTGCGCGGTAGTCGTCGTGGCAGGATTTGCAGGCACCGCCGAGCGTCCCGAGCGCGCCGGCCATCTCGGCCTTGCCGTTGCCAGCAACCGCTTGCATGGCGAGCGCGGCTTTGTTGAGGTTGTCGAACTTGGCCTCTACCCCGGCCATGTCGTCCCAGATGTCGGGCAGGGCGCGGGTATTGTCGAGGTCGAGCGACGACGTGCCTTCCATGAAGAGGTGACCGGTATTGTAGCTCGAAAGAAGCACGACGTTATCCGCGGCTTTTTGTGCGGCCTCGGCGTCATAGTCGATCTGGCCTTTTGCCATGCCCGCAAAGACGCCCATGTTGGCACCGAGAAGAGAGAAGTAGCCCTGCCGGGTTTCGACGGCTTTTTCTTCGGGTGTTTCGGCAATGGTAAGAGTCGGGGCGACGAGGAGAGCTGCGATTAATACGTGGCGCATAGGTCGTGTCCTTGATGATGATTACAACGCAGGGAAGTCTATCAAGGAAATTGTAACTGGATAGCGTCAGCAGCCTCGTGCCTGCGGGTGATCACCTGAATGTGATTGTCCCGCGCCATGGGCGCGCGGCGGATTGCCCGGCAAATGAGCGCTCCTGACCCGGTCTAGACCGGGTCCGCGTCGAGACGCACGGCAAAGCCTGCGTCGGACAATTTTGCGAGGATCGCCTGCACATGTTCCTTGTCACGGGCCTCGATCACCACGTCGAGCTCGGCGCGTTTGAGAGAGACGCTCTGCATCATGCGTTGGTGAATGACCTCAATGACGTTGGCGCCAGCATCGCCGATAATGCGCGAGATATTGGAGAGCTGGCCCGGCGTGTCGTCGATCTCGAAGGTGAGGCGCGCGATGCGCCCGTCGCGCATGAGACCGCGCAGGATCAGCGTCGAGAGCAGGCGCGAGTCGATATTGCCACCGCAGATCACGAGGCCGACCTTTTTGCCCTTGAAACGGTCGCGGTGCTTCTTGATGACGGCGAGGCCCGCTCCGGCGGCGCCTTCGCAGACGAGTTTCTCATCCGAGAGGATGTCAAAGATGGCGTCCTCAATCTCGGCCTCGGACGCACTATCCACGCGATCCACATAGCGCGAGATGATCGCGAGGTTGGCCTCGGCGGGTTCCTTGACGGCGATGCCCTCGGCAAGGGTCATGGCGCCAAACTCGGTCGGGACTTGGTAGAAGCGCGCGCGCACGGCATCGAAACTCTCGGCTTGGGCGCCGACGATCTCGATCTCGGGTTTGACGGATTTGGCCGCCATGGCCATGCCCGCGATGAGGCCACCACCACCAATGGGCACGACGATGGTATCGAGGTCGGGTTCCTGTTCGAGCATCTCGAGGGCGACGGAGCCTTGACCGGCAGCGACCACGGGATCGTCGAAGGGGTGAATGAAGGTCATGCCCTTGTCGCGGGCCATGTCGAGGGTGAACTGCACGCTTTCGTCGAAGCCGCGCCCGTGGAGGACAACCTCGGCGCCAAATTCCTCGGTGCGCTTGACCTTGTTGAAGGGGGTGCCCTCGGGCATGACGATGGTCGAAGGGATGCCGAGCCGCGTCGCATGATAGGCGACGCCCTGCGCGTGGTTCCCGGCGGAACAGGCGATCACGCCGGCGGCGCGTTCGGCCTCGGAGAGCGTCAGGAGTTTGGCCAACGCACCGCGGGCCTTGAAGGCGTTGGTGTGCTGGAGGTTCTCGAGCTTGAGGTAAAGGTCGATCCCGAGATGCAGCGAAAGCCGCGCCGCTTTGACAACGGGCGTGCGCGTCGTGGCAGGTTTGATGGCGTCATAGGTCGAGCGGATCAGGTCGGGGGTCAATTCCACGGGAGCACCTTTGGATGGTCTGGGACGTGCAAGATGCACGAGGTGCAAGGCTTTGCCGGAACCGGGGGAATTGTCAAATGTCTGGGGGCAAGCGATTTCGAGAATCCTTGCGCGCCGCGCCTAGAGCATGCGGATCACGTCCTTGTCGATCGAGAGCATATAACCCTTGCGGGCGATGTTCTTGACCAGAAGCTCGCTCACCAACTGGTTGCCGAGACTGTCGCGCAGGCGTTTGATACGGGTCGCGCCCGCGGCCTCTTCGCAATCGGCGGCGGGTTTGCCGGAGATCATCGCCTCGATCTCGGCCCCGGTCAGCACATCGTCATCAAGCCGCGCTTCGGCCAGCACCGAGAGGGTTTCCATCGCGGCGTCGGTGAGTTTGAAATCCATGTTGTTGAGATAGACGGCCTTCTCTTCGCGGCTGATGAGGAGGGAGTTGACCTGAATGCCTGAGCGTTCGATGGCGGCAAGGCGGCGGTTCATCACCACGAGCATGACAAGGAACACCAGTGCCGCGATGAGCATCGCCGTGGCAAAGGTCAGGAGCACGAAGATCACCATCCGGTAAGAGGAGAGCACTTCAGAGAAGGCGGTGCCTGAGCGGGCGAGAATCTCAAGAAGTTTGATCTCAGCCTCAGAGGTCAGGGTGTCGTTCTCGATGAATATCCGTTCGACTCGCGCATTAAAGGCGTTGGCATCAGGCAAGTTCGAGAACAACAGGATAGCCGCGACGAGCAAGATACCGACAATGGCAATCAGCCCGCCGATCACGATGCGGTTGCCAGAGCGGCGGGACTCGGAAGCGAGAATGGTATCTTCGGGCAAGGCCCCTCTCCCTGTTCCAGGTATCAGCGTTTGGTGACGGAAATCACCTTGAGAAGGACCAGCCCCTGCGATTTGAGCTGCCGGGCCAGCCTGGCCTTGGCGTCCTGGCGGGTGCAGGGACCGCCCACTGTCGCCACATCATAGATCAAGGCATAGGGCGTGTCGCGCTTGGCTTTGTATTCCACGTAACAGGCCGCCGATGCGGCGGCAGGTGCGAGGCCCAAAGCGGCGATAAGGGAGAGTATGGCAAGTTTCTGTGTCATGCAGGCAATCTGACCGAGGGGCGCATGTTTTTCAATAACAACAGGGTTTTGTGCGGCTGTTATCGGATAACAGGGGGGTGATATTGCCTGTCTTTCGGGGTCTGGGGGAGGGTGGATCATCAACTTCCGGCGCGACGTGTCGGAGACATGTATATCGCAACGAAAGGAAGACCCCATGTTCCGCAACCTGACCAACCGAACCCTTGCTGCCGTTCTTGCGGCATCGATTGCCATGACCGGCTTTGCTGCTGCCCCGGCGCGGGCCGCAGATAGCGGCGACGCGGCGAAGATCGCGGCAGGCCTCGCGGCGCTGTTCATCATTGGCAAAGCGCTTGAAGACAATGACAGGGATTATGTGCACCGTCGTCACGGCGGCTACAATCCGAACCACAACCGCTATCGCAACCCGCATCACGCGCGCAAGAACCTCCCGGCGAAATGCCGCTTTGTGTTCAACACGCGCCACGGTCGTGTGCCGATGATGGGGCAGAATTGTCTCGTGAAGAACTACGGCAAGATCAACCACCTGCCGAACCATTGCCGGATCAACGTGAAAACCAAGAAGGGTCTGATGCGCTATGGTTACAAGCCGCACTGCCTGCGTAACAACGGCTACCGCCTTGTGAACTACTAAGTCGAGCAGGAGGGCGGCTGTCCCTGTCCCTAGAACACGCTGCCCCCATGAGGCCCGGAGGATCCCCAGTTCTCCGGGCCTTTTTCATGTTGCGCCTTCGGGGTGGATCGGGTTTCTGGCGGTATGATGACACCTGATCTTAGTTTTGAAGAAGCCGCCTTTGCGCGTGGACTGGCGCGCGTGGCGGGTGTGGACGAAGTCGGCCGGGGGCCATTGGCCGGGCCTGTGACGGCGGCGGCGGTGGTGCTTGATCCGGGGCGTATTCCGGAGGGGCTCAATGATTCCAAGGCGCTCACGGCGAAACGGCGCGAGGTGCTCTATGATGTGATCCACGAGATGGCCGAGGTCTCTATCGCCCATGCCAGCGTCGAAGAGATCGACGAATTGAACATCCTGCGCGCGAGCCACCTTGCGATGGAGCGGGCGGTTGCGGGATTGCGCGCGCCCGTCGATCACCTTTTGATCGACGGCAATATGATCCCGCGCGGTTTGACCGGATCGAGCGAAGCCGTGGTCAAAGGGGACGCCCGATCCCTGTCGATTTCGGCGGCCTCCATCATGGCGAAAATCGAACGCGACAGGATCATGTGGGATTTGGCGCAACAGTTTCCCGGCTACGGGTGGGAGACCAATGCCGGATATCCATCAAAAAGCCACAAAGCGGCGCTGCAAAATCTTGGTGTGACCCCACACCATAGACGTTCCTTCAAGCCGGTGCACAATATCTTGTATCAAGAGTAAAATGTAACCCCTTGATTCAAAAAAGAAATTGACGGCGAATCGGGTTTGAATCATCTTTGTCTTAACCAAAGAGCGCGAAAAATCGTGCCGGGTAATGAGGCAGACATGATGACGAAGACCAAAGCAAAGGGCGCGCAAGCGCTCCCTCTAAACACGATTCTGGACGGCGACTGCATCGAAATGATGAACAGTCTGCCGGCAAATTCGATCGACCTGATCTTTGCCGATCCGCCCTACAACCTTCAGCTTCGCGGCGATCTGCATCGCCCGGACAACTCGAAGGTGGACGCGGTCGATGACGAATGGGACCAGTTCGCGAGCTTTGCCGCCTATGACAAGTTCACCCGCGAATGGCTCGCGGCGGCACGCCGCCTATTGAAGCCGAACGGGGCGATCTGGGTCATTGGCTCCTATCACAACATCTTCCGCCTCGGCGCAGAGTTGCAGAACCAGGGTTTCTGGATCCTCAACGACGTGGTGTGGCGCAAGGCGAACCCGATGCCGAACTTCCGCGGCAAGCGGTTCACCAATGCGCATGAGACGATGATCTGGGCCTCGAAAGAGGAAGGCGCGAAATACACGTTTAACTATGAGGCACTGAAGTCGCTCAACGAGGGCATTCAGATGCGCTCGGACTGGGTTCTGCCGATCTGCAACGGGCATGAACGCCTGAAGGATGAGAACGGCGACAAGGCGCATCCGACGCAAAAACCCGAGAGCCTGCTGCATCGCGTGCTGGTCGGGTCGACCAATCCCGGCGATGTGGTGCTTGACCCGTTCTTTGGCACCGGCACGACCGGCGCAGTGGCGAAGATGCTTGGCCGCGAATTTATCGGGATCGAGCGCGAGGAAGCCTATCGCAAGGTCGCCGAGAAACGCCTCAAGAAGGTGCGCAAGTTCGACCGTGAGGCGCTTCAGGTGTCGGCGAGCAAACGCGCCGAACCGCGCGTCCCGTTCGGGCAGCTCGTGGAGCGCGGCATGCTGCGCCCCGGTGAACAGCTTTACTCGATGAATGGCCGCCACAAGGCCAAGGTGCGCGCCGATGGCACGCTTATCGGCGATGATGTGAAGGGGTCGATCCATCAGGTCGGTGCTCATCTCGAAGGCGCGCCGAGCTGCAACGGCTGGACCTATTGGGGGATCAAGAAGGACGGCAAACAAGTCCCGATCGACATCTTCCGCCAACAGATCCGCGCCGAGATGGCCGAGCGCCCGAACTGATCATCCCAGAAGAATACCGCCAGTGCCATGTGGTCTGACTTTCACATGGCACGCATACCTATGCCCCGCCCTTGTGGCGGGGTCTTTTTGTTGGGCTGTTTGCTATTCGCCGGAGAGCCAATGCGGCGATCAGTCATTTCTATTCTCAAGTAGCGCCAGCAGGTCTTCAAATGATTGCGCGATCTCTATGCTGCTTTCTTGAAGATCGACGTTGGTCATATCGAAAAGAACAACCTTGATGCCTCTCGATTGGTCGGCGGTTAGAGCCACTGCAAGCCCCCCACCGCTGCCACCAATGACGAAGCAGTCTGGGAAGAACTCATGAAATGAAGCGGACCTATCAATCTCGACAACCTCTTCCGCCGAATAAAGAATAAGCCAGTAGGGATCGATGCTGAGTGGTCCCTCGCCGCCGTTACTAGCAGACAAGAAGCTCACGTAGCTTTCAGGCAGTGAGAAGGGCGCCACTTTTTCAAGGTCGATTAAGGCGTCTCGGGACGCCCCTTCATTTTGATCCCAACCTGTTAAATCATGCACTTCCATAACCCTGCCAGCAAAAAACTGAAGCTTCTATTCAAAACCCAAAGGCGGCAAAGTCCCGCATAGCCTCACACCTCACCGCGGCATCGGGGTCTTGGCCTTGTTGTAGGGGTGCCAGTCGGTGATCTCGGGGTAATACATCGCGCGCCATTTGCGGACGCGGGGGTTCATCACCTTCTTCCAGAGCGGTGGGATCATCGCGGCGACGCCCATGAGCGGGTAGCCGTAGGGCAGTTGCGGGGCGTCTTCCTCGGTATAGTTCTGAAGCAGTGGAAAGCGGCGGTCGGGTTTGTAATGGTGGTCCGAGTGGCGCTGGAGGTTGATGAGGAGCCAGTTCGTCGCCCGGTGCGCCGCGTTCCAGCTATGGTGCGGTTTGACGTGTTCGTATTTGCCCTCGCCAAGGTGTTTGCGGGTCAGGCCGTAGTGTTCGACATAGTTCACCAGTTCGAGCTGCCAGATGGCGATATAGGCCTGCCAGAGAAAGAGAAAGAGCCCGGTCCAGCCGCCGATGATCAGCGCGAGGAGGAGCATCGCGGCCTGAAGCGCCCAGTAGCGGAAGAAGGGGTTGGAGAGGTCGGTCCAAGGCAGGCCCTTGCGGGCGAGGCGGGCTTTTTCGAGCCGAAAAACCGAGAGCGGCACCTGCCAGAGGACGCGCGGGAAGTAGCGGTGAAACCCCTCATTGTAGCGCGCGGTGACGGGGTCGCGGGGGGTGCCGACATAAACGTGGTGACCGTGCAGGTGCTCGGTTCTGAAATGTGAGTAGAGCACCATGGAGAGGAGGATATCGCCGAGCCAACGCTCGCGATTGTTCTTTTGGTGCATCAACTCGTGCGAGTAGTTGATGCCGATCGTGCCGGTGACGATGCCGACTCCGAAGAACAGGCCGATGGTCGCCCCGGTGGAGAGGTGATCGGTATGTGTCACATAGTAGATCAGGCCATAGAGCGTCAGGAATTGCAGCGCGGGCCAGATCATCGTGATGGCGCGATACCAAAGGAGATCGTCCTCGGTCGTGTCGAGGTCAGCATTGTCGAGGTTGAGGCCGGTGACCGCATCGAGCAGCGCAAAGAGATACCATGTCGTGAGAGGGATCAGCAGGACCCACCACGAGCCAAGGCCCGCGACGATCCAGATCAAAGGGATCAGCAGCAGCGAGAGCCAGAACGGCAGGGCGCTTTGGAATTTGGCGACTTGGGCGGACGGGATCATGGTCTTCTCCGGTGTCTTGCGCGCGCCTGTATTCTGAGCCTCCGAGCGGCGCGGTGCAATGCGATATTATGCGCCTTGGAGAAGGTCGAAGGCCTTGCGCATCACGGTCGGCAGGTCGGAGGGGCGGAAGGCCTCTTTCTCGATGAACTCGCCTGTGCGCGGGGTGCGGTCGAGGGGCACGAGGGCCGTCTTCACCGTCAGGCGTAGATGGAAATGTGTGAACGTATGGCGTGCTTCGGCGGGCAGGGTCTTCCACTCGGCGCGGATCGGGGCGGTATGGGCGGGTGTGTCGCCCTCGATCCAGTCAGAACCGGGCCAACCGAGCATGCCACCGAGAAGCCCCTTGTCTGGGCGGCGTTCGAGAAGGAACGCACCGTCGATGCGCCGCGCGATGTAAACTGTGCCGTGGCGGATCGGCTTGGGCTTGCGCGGTGTCTTTTTCGGCAGGTCCGCCGCCGTGCCATTGAGCCGTCCACGACAGCCATCGCGCCACGGGCAGAGGCCGCAGGCAGGGTTGCGCGGGGTGCAGATCGTGGCGCCAAGGTCCATCACAGCCTGTGCGTGATCGCCGGGACGTGTTTCGGGGGTCAGGGCGGCGGCGCGTTCGGTCAGTTCGGCCTTGGCAGCGGGGAGTGGCGTGTGGATATCGAAGAGGCGGGCCATCACGCGCTCGACATTGCCATCCACCACCACGGCGGGGCGGTCAAAGGCGATGGCGGCAATGGCTCCGGCGGTATAGGGGCCGATTCCGGGGAGTTGTTGCAGGGCTTCGACGGTATCGGGAAACACGCCGTCGTGCTCTTGCGCGATCACACGGGCGCATTTGAGCAGATTGCGGGCGCGCGCGTAATAGCCGAGCCCCGCCCATTCGCCCATCACTGTCCTGTCCTCGGCCCCGGCAAGCGCCTCAACTGTGGGCCAAAGCGTTGTAAAGCGGGCAAAATAGTCCTTTACGGCGGCCACGGTGGTCTGTTGCAGCATGATCTCGGAGAGCCAGATACGATAGGGATCGGGGCGCATGCCTGCACGGTGATCCGCCGGGGCGATGCGCCATGGCAGCACGCGAGCATGGCGGTCATACCATTCGAGCAGGGCCTCGGATCGTGGCTCTTCACGCAAGATTTATTCTCCTGACGGTTGGTTTCGCTGGTGCCGCGCGGTGTGGACACTAAAATAGCGCGCACGAAGAACATGCAAGGGATCTCATGCGCCGCGCGACCACCAAAGGCTTTGCCCGCACATCGACGCTATTGCGGGAGCGTATCCGCAAGGCGGGCGAGAGCCGGGGATTCGCCGTGACGCGGGTCTTGACGCATTGGCAAGAGATCGTGGGCGAAGACATTGCGGCGATCTGCAGGCCGGTGGATGTCAAGTATGGCCGGCAGGGCCTTGGCGCGACGCTTACCGTTTTGACAACGGGTGCGCAGGCCCCAATGCTTGAGATGCAGAAGGATCGCATCCGGGCCAAGGTCAATGGAATCTACGGCTATAACGCGATCGAACGCCTTCGGATCACGCAGACGGCAGCGACGGGCTTTGCCGAGGGGCAGGCCACCTTCACGCCCAAACCGAAACAGACCGAGACCGCATTGCCCGATGATATCCGTGCCGCAGCGCATGATGTCGCTGCGCCGGTTTCGGATGACGGCCTCCGGGAGGCGCTTGAACGTCTGGCCGGAAACGTATTGAACAAGACAAAACGCTAGGAAAGGTTTCCTGATGAACCGTATCGTCCCCATTCTCCTTGTTGCGCTGGCCGTTGTGGCCGGGGCGGCCTATTGGGTCACCCAAGGCAACACGGAAGACGTCGCCACCACCAACTCCACAACGTTGATCGCGTCGAACGAGACCAGCACTGATGCCGCGCCGGCAGAGGACCGCGGGATTGTCGAGATGGTTCTTGGTCAGGCGGATGCACCCATCGAGTTGATAGAATACGCCTCGTTCACCTGTCCGCATTGCGCGACGTTCCATGAACAAATCCTGAAGCCTCTCAAGGCCGACTATGTCGATACCGGCAAGGTCAAGGTTGTCTTCCGCGATGTGTATTTTGATCAGCTTGGCCTTTGGGCGTCGATGATCGCGCGCTGCGGCGGGGAAGAAAAATTCTTTGGCATCACTGAGCTTCTCATGAAAGGGCAGCGGGATTGGGCGCGGTCTGGTGATCCTGTCGCGATTGTGGACGAGCTCAAGAAGATCGGCCGCATTGCCGGGGTCGATCAAGAGAAGCTTGATGCCTGTATGCGTGACGAAGACAAGGCGCGCGCGCTTGTGGAATGGTCCGAGGCCAATGTGTCGGGTCATGATATCGAAGGCACCCCGACGATGATCATCAACGGCGAGAAGCACTCGAACATGAGCTATGCCGATCTGAAGAAAATCCTCGACGCGAAGCTCGAGGGTTAAGAGCCTTTCGCCAGGACGCGATCCAAGAGCGCGTCTACGGCGGTCCAGTCGGCAATCTCAAGCCGGACGGGCAAGGTCAGAACCTTGGAACGGAAGGACGCCGGCAGTCGCACGGCGTCCTTTTCCGTTGTGACAAGCTGGGCACCGTGGAGAAGCGCGTCGCGTTCGAGCCGCGCCATCAGGGCGGCGGTCAGGGGTTGGTGATCCTCGAGCGCTTCACCATGCACGAGATGCGCGCCGAGGCTACGCAGTGTGGCAAAGAACTTCTCCGGGTGGCCGATGCCCGCGAAGGCGAGATAGGGCGTTTCGCTCCAGTCCATGCCCATTTGCAGCGGTGCCAGCGCGCCGGTGACATGCGGCAGGCTGGAGAGAGAGGCGCCCCAGACGTCGGCGAAACGGGATTGCGCCTCGGAGGGGCCGATAGAAAGGACGAGATCGGCGCGTGAAAGACCTGTGGCCACCGGTTCGCGCAGGGGGCCGGCGGGGATACAGAGGCCGTTGCCAAAGCCCTTTTGTGCGTCGACCACGATCACGGAGGCGTCCTTGGCCAGGCTCGGGTTCTGAAACCCGTCATCCATCAGGATCACATCCGCCCCGGCCGTTTCGGCCGCGCGTGCGCCCGCGGCGCGGTCCTTGGCGACCCACGTGGGCGCAAAGGCGGCTAGGAGGAGCGGTTCGTCACCTGTCTCGTCGGCGCGGTGGTTGCGCTCGTCGACTTGCACCGGGCCTTCGAACGTACCGCCATAGCCGCGCGAGACGACATGCGGGGTCAGTCCGCGCGCCTGAAGCCTTTGCAGGAGAGCGATGGTTGTCGGTGTCTTGCCCGTGCCGCCTGCGTTTAGGTTGCCGATACAGATCACGGGAACACCAGTGCGATGGGCGGTGTCCGCGCCTTTGGCGAGGCGTTTGGCGGTTTGATGCGCGTAGAGGCGCCCAAGCGGCGCGAGACAGCGGGCGCGCCAGTCGAGCGCTTCGGGATCGGTATGCCAGAACGCGGGCGCCCTCATGCGTTGACCTCTGAAAGATCAAGCGCCTCTTGCAAGAGCGTGATGATCTGATCCGACACTTCCGCGCCCTCCGATACGATTTCCCAACCTGCATGGGCCATGCGCGCGGTGATGTCCGGAGCGAGGACTTGGCCGAGCGCGCTCACGAGGCTGTCGACATCGCGCACGATACGGGCCGCCCCGGCATCGGCCAAGCGCGAATAGGCCTCGAGATGATTGCGGATGCTGGGGCCATAAAGAACAGCCGAGCCAAGCGCCGCAGGTTCAAGCGGGTTTTGGCCGCCCTGTTTCGGAACGAGGGACGAGCCGAGAAAAGTGACCGGGGCGACGCGATACCAGAGGCCAAGCTCTCGCGGGTCGCCGGACAGGATCACGCGGGTCTTGTCCTCGGGAACGTCGCCGTCGTCCCAATGCGCCACGCGCCAACCGCTTTCGCGACATGTCGTGTAGAACTGATCGGCTTCGGCCGGGTTGGCGGGCACGACGATCAGAAGCAAGCGATGCGACAGGCGTAGCATAGCGCGATGTGCGGCAAGCACCGGAGACAGTTCGGACAGATGAAGCCGCGCAGCGAGCCATGTCGGGCGCCCCCCAAGTGCCTGCGAGATATCCTCGAGATCCGTCTCATTGCACGGCAGCGCCGGGCATTCCTCAAGCAGTGGCCCACTTTCGAGGAGGCGATCTGTGTCTGGGGCCAGCTTGCGCAGACGCTGCATCGCCTCTCCGTCAGGCACGAGAATGGCTTTGAACAGCGCCAATGTCGGGCGGATCGGGTCTGGGCCGAGGCGCCAGAGGCGGTTTTCGAGCAGCAACTCGCCGGTATCGACAAAGTAGAGGGGCAGGCTGCGGCGCACGGCGGCGTCGATCAGCGCGGGCCGCAGGTATGGGCCGAGCCAAAGACCGGCATCCGGGTGCCAATGGTCAAGAAAACGGCGCACGTCGTCGGGATTTTCGGAGGGGCAGGCCTGCCAGATCACGCTTTCGGGGAGGCCGTTTGGGCGGCGTGTGCCGGGCGATGTCGTAAGCAGGAGCGAAAGGCCGGGGCGTTGTGCCGCGAGGCGCTGGCCAAGGCGTGCGACCGTGCGGGCGTTCTCGGCGCTTGGGCAATGAAGCCAGAGCAGTTCACCTTCGGGACGCGCCGAAGATGGCGGGGCGGACGTCGCCGGAAGGCGGCGGGCAAAGGTCAGGTATGCGGAGAGGCCAAGGGAGCGCGCCATGTGATATCAGCCCTTCAGGACCAGCGGCGCGGCGGCCGTTGGCAAGGCGATAAAGGCGAAGAAGGCAGGCGCATTCGTGGTCCTCGGTGTCATGCGACGCGACCCTAGGCCTTTGCCGAATGGGCTGCAAGATCAGCGCTTGCGTCAATTTTCGACAGGGTGGCGCGCTTGACCTGCGGGCGGGGATGCGGCAGGTGCCAAGCGGACCTTCTTTTGCCGGATTTGCCATGAAGCCCTTTCTCATTCTGCAATTGCGCCCCGAGACCGAAGCCTCGGACGACGAGTTTGCCGCCATCCTGCGCAAGGGTGGGCTCGAGGCCGGGGAGGTTGTGCGTATCCGCCTTGATCAGGCTCCGTTGCCGGATGGGCTCGACCTTGAAGACTATAGCGCGGTCATCGTCGGGGGCGGTCCGGGATGTGTCAGCGATCCGGTGGAAAAGAAATCTCCGGTCGAGAAACAGATCGAGGACGCGGTGATGAGCCTCATGCCCGAGATCACGGCGCGGGATTTTCCCTTTATGGGCTGTTGCTACGGTATCGGCATCCTTGGCCATCACCTCGCTAAGGCTGTGTCGAAGGAGAACTTCTCCGAGGCGGTCGGCACGTCGGATTGCCGACTGACGGAGGCCGGGCGGAGCGATCTGCTTCTTCAGGGGATGCCCGAGCGGTTCGAGGCGTTCGTCGGTCACAAGGAGGCCATGCAGAGGCTGCCCGAGGGGTGTGTGCATCTCGTGGAGTCGCCGACCTGCCCCTATCAGATGATCCGCTATGGTGAGAACGTTTATGCGACACAGTTCCACCCAGAGGCTGATAGCGACGGGTTCGAGGTGCGTATCGGGATTTACAAGCACCGGGGCTATTTCCCGCCAGAGGATGCAGAGCGCCTTGTCGCCATGTGCCGAGCGGCGGATGTGCATGCGCCCGAGCGCATCCTGCGCAAGTTCGTCGAGCGGTATCGCCGGGGCTAGGCGCGTGACCAAGGCCTTCCGAAAGGCCTTGATCCCCGGCATCAGAAACGCGGCACAGCGCCTTTGGGGGCGAGCGCGCCGGTCAGGTTCTCGTGCAGGGCGCGTGGTGCGGCAACCATACCCATCTGGCGCGGATCGGCGTTGTTGAAGCGCAGTCGCGCGCCGTAGCGATCGGAGGTGGCCGCACCTGCCTCGCGAAGGATGAGGTCACCAGCGGCGATATCCCATTCCCACGTTGGCCGTAGTGTCAGCATCGCATCGTAGCGCCCTTCGGCAACGAGCGCGGTGCGGTAGGCGAGAGAGGGGCGATGGCTGCGCTTGATGTCCGGCACGCGGCGCCAGTGTTCTGGCGCGAGGGCGGGACGTGCGGCGAGGATCGACGCGCCGAGAAGGCTATCACGGGAGGATGGTGCGATCGGTTCGCCATTGAGGAACGCACCTGCGCCCTTGGCCGCGCTATAGAGCTTGTCCATCATCGGAAGGTAGATCACGGCGGCCTGCACCTCGCCATGTGCAACGGTGGCAAGGGCATGCGCCCAAGTGCGCGCGCCTTCCATGAAGCTTCGGGTGCCGTCGAGTGGATCAACGATGAAGACCTGCTCGCGCCCGAGACGGTCGGCGTTGTCTTCGGTTTCTTCGCTCAGCCAGCCATAGGAGGGCCGCGCCGCCTGCAGCTCGCGTTCGAGCATGGCGTTGACGGCGAGGTCGGCCTCGGTCACCGGGCCAGCGCCGCCCGGCTTGTCCCAGACACGCGCCTCGGGGCCGGTATAGCGCAGGGCGATTTTGCCGGCCTCGCGCGCGGCCTCGATCAGGAGGGTGAGATCATCACTTGCCGGCAAGGGTCATCCCTTCGACAAGCAGCGAGGGCACGACGCGCGACAGGTAGGTCCGGGCGTCATTGGCGGGCACGAGGGCGCGCAGCATGTCATGCAGATTGCCCGCGATGGTGCATTCGTTGACCGGGTAGGCGATCTCGCCATTTTCGACCCAGAAGCCCGACGCCCCGCGCGAATAGTCGCCCGTGTTGGGGTTGATCGTAGAGCCAATCAGCGAGGTCACGAGGAGGCCCGTTCCCATGTCGCGCATCAGGTCGTCGCGGGTTCGGTCCGACTGCGTCATCGCGACGTTCCATGTCGAGGGCGAGGGGGGCGAGGAAATCCCGCGCGCGGCGTTGGCTGTCGTCTCGAGGCCGAGTTTGCGCGCGGTGGCGAGATCGAGGGTCCACCCCGTCAGAACACCATTGTCCACGATCTTGCGCGTGCGGGTCGCGAGGCCCTCGGCGTCGAACAGCCGCGAGCCGGGGACGCGCGGACGGTGCGGATCCTCAAAGAGGTCGATCCCGGCAGGCAGAACCTGTTCGCCAAGTCGGTCGCGCAGGAAGGACTGGCCGCGTGCTACGGAGGCGCCGTTGGCGGCGCCAAGAAGATGGCCGATCAGCGTCGAGGAGATGCGCTCATCGAAGAGGACCGGGTAGGCGCCTGTGGGGGGCTGCACCGCACCAAGGCGGGCCACGGTGCGTTCTCCGGCCACGCGGCCAATGTCCTCGGGGCTGCGCAGGTCGGCCTGAAAGATGCGGCCCTCGCCGTCATAGTCCCGCTCCATCCCGTCGCCGGTTCCTGCGATGGCGAGGCAGGAGAGGTTGCGGCTTGTGCGGCGGTAGCCACCGGAAAAGCCGTTGGTCGCGGCGAGGAAGACCTCGCTCGCGCTATAGCCGGCGCTCGCGGATTGGACCTGTGTCACGCCGGAGATGGCGAAGGCCGCGGCCTCGGCGGCTTCGGCATCGGCCTGAAGGGTGGCGGGATCGGGCTCGGGTGTCGGATCGGCAAGCTCGAGCGCCGTGGCGTCGGTCTCGTGGGTGATCTCGGACGGGTCGGCGAGGCCGATATAGGGATCTTCCGGTGCTTCCTTGGCCATCGCGACCGCACGTTCGGCGAGCATGGTGAGCGTTGCGGGGGAGGTGTCAGAGGCCGACACATTTGCCTGTCGCTGGCCGATCAACACGCGCAATCCGATATCGACCCCTTCGGAACGTTCGGCCTGTTCCAGGGTGCCGTTGCGCACGTCGATAGAGACGGAGGTGCCGCGCGATGCGATGGCATCGGCGTTTTCGGCCCCGGCGGCGCGGGCCGCAGAGAGCAGCGCTTCGGTCAGCGATTGTAGGTCTTTGCTCATGGGCCCCCCGGAAAGCGTTTCTCTTGAGGTAGACCGGGATAGGTCAAGGCGCAAGTGCGTGGGCGGATCGCAGGGAACAAGAGCGCGGTGACTGGACCTGCGGGGCGGGGCGGTCTACCAAAAGGAGAACCAGCGCGAGAGGGGAAAGACCAAGATGACGATGCAGGGAAAAACAGTGCTCATAACGGGTGCAAGTCGGGGTATCGGCGAGTCGGCGGCGCATATTTTTGCCGAGGCCGGCGCGAATGTCGTGCTCGTGGCGCGCGGCGCGAAAGAAATCGAACGCATCGCGGCAGAGATCGGCGAGAAGGCCATCGCCGTGTCCTGCGACGTGGCCGACTATGCCTCGGTGCAGGCCGCGGTCGATAAAGCCGTCGAGACGTTTGGCGGGCTCGACGTTCTCATCAACAACGCAGGCGTGATCGAGCCGATTTCGCATCTAGACGCCTCGGACCCGGACGGTTGGGGGCAGGTGATCGATATCAACCTCAAGGGCGTTTATCACGGGATGCGCGCGGCGATGCCGGTCATGGAGGCCAATGGCGGCGGGTCGATCCTGACGATTTCCTCGGGCGCGGCGCATGGCCCGGTCGAAGCGTGGAGCCACTACTGCGCCTCCAAGGCGGCGGTGAACATGCTCACGCGCTGTATCGACAAGGAAGCGCGCGACAAGGGCATCCGCGCCATCGGCCTTTCGCCGGGCACCGTGGCGACAGAGATGCAGCGCGAGATCAAAGCAAGCGGTATCAACCCGGTGAGCCAGCTTGACTGGTCCGACCATATCCCGCCGGATTGGCCCGCGAAATGCCTCCTGTGGATGTGCGGACCGGGCGGTGATGATTGGCTCGGGGACGAAATTTCGCTGCGCGATGAAAGCATCAGAAAGGCGGTGGGGCTGATATGATCGAGCTTCAAAAAGAAGAAAGCGGGCTTTGGATCGCGACGATCAATCGCCCGGATAAGGCCAATTCGCTCACCAGTGCGATGCTCGAGGAACTGGCCGATATCGCGGAGGCTGCGGTTGAGGCGAAGGTGTTGATCCTGACCGGCAAGGGCAAGGTATTCTCAGCCGGGGCGGATCTTGATGAGGCGCGTGCGGGGCTTGCGACCTCGCCTGTCTGGGAGCGGCTTTCTGGCAATATCGCGAAGCTTCCCGGCCTCACCATCGCAGCGCTGAACGGGACGCTGGCGGGTGGCGCGATGGGCATGGCGCTTGCCTGTGACCTGCGGCTTGCGGTGCCAGGGGCCAAGTTTTTCTACCCGGTGATGAAGCTCGGCTACTTGCCGCAACCCTCGGATCCGGCGCGCATGGCCGCGCTCGTCGGGCCGAGCCGTGCCAAGCTCATCCTCATGGGCGGGCAGAAGATCATGGTGGATGAGGCGCTTTCCTTCGGTCTCGTGGACCGGATTGTCGCGCCGGATGCCCTCCTCGACGCGGCCCGCGAGATCGCGACGGATACGCTCGCCGCGAAGCCGGAGATCGCGCGTGGAATCAAGGGGATGTGTGCCTAACGTGGGGAGGGGCCAGCCCCTCTTGGCCGCAAGCGGCCAATTCACCCCGGGATATTTTGGGCAAGAGGAAGCGCAGGCTTAGCGCTTGCGGCGGGGACCGGGGGTTTTCGAATGAAACCCCGGCGGGCGTTTGGCGATCCAGCGGATGAATTTCGCAAGACGCGGATGGGCGCGCAGGGCCTCAACCGTGGCATAGTCGCGGGCGAGCTCGGCCTCGCTTAGCGTCGCGTGGATCTCGTTGTGGCAGATCTGGTGCAAGAGCACGGTTGGCCCATGTTTGCCGCCCTTGAGGCGGGGGATCAGGTGATGGTGGCTCTGGCGGGCGTCCGGCGGGATCGGGCGGTCGCAGAGCGGGCAAACAGGGTCTGACACAGGGTTTTCCTTGAGTCGATTGAGGCGTCGTGCAAGAGGATGGCGCGCGTATCAGTAGTCTCAAGGGGTTCGCAGAGTGGATCAATCACAACTTTTGGAAACCATCCGCAGCTATGCGCTTCAGGGGGTGGATCTTGCCAAGGGGTGGCTCCTGAGCCCCGCCGCATGGACGCAGTTCGCGCTCCTCCTCGTGGCCTATGTGGCGGCGCTCTACCTGACCAAGCGGTTCCGGCCCCTGATCGAGAAATACCTGTCCCCACCCGAGGGGCAGGATAGCGCCTTCGCCAAGGCACGGCGGTTCCTTCTGATGTTCGCGCCGCTTCTGCTACCGCTTGTGGCTTATGGGCTGACCGGGATCGGCGAGAGCGTCACGCGGTCGCTTTTTGGATCGGGTGAGGTCATCGCCTTTGGCAAGCGAGTTTTCATGCTTCTTGCTGCGCGGATCCTCGTGCGCGAGATCATCGAGGATCCGCTTCTGCGGGTGCTGGGGCGGTATTTCCTCCTTCCGGTCGCCGCGCTTTATGCGGTGGGGCTTTTGGATGATGTGATGGCGTGGCTTGATGCGACGGTTCTGCCACTTGGCAACCTGTCCTTCTCGCTATTGTTCCTGATCCGCTTTGTCATCGTGGGCGGCGCGATTTTCTGGCTCGGGCGATGGTCGAACGATCAATCCTCGGCCTTCATCAAGTCGCAGCAAGAGATGCGCCCGGCCATGCGCGAGCTTGCCGCAAAGGCGACGGAGATCGCGATCTTCGGTGTCGCCTTCCTGCTTGTGATGAACATCATGGGGATCTCGCTCACCTCGCTTGCGGTTCTTACGGGGGCGATCGGTGTTGGCCTCGGCTTTGGCCTACAGAAGATCGCGTCGAACTTTATCTCCGGCATTATCCTCTTACTCGAAGGGCAGGCGACGGTCGGCGATTATGTCGAGCTTGATGGCGGCGAGGCGGGCACCATCGTCAAGATGACTGCGCGGGCCGCGATTCTTGAGACCTATGACGGCAAATGGATCGTCGTACCGAACGAAGATTTCATCACCACGCGGGTGGTCAACTATTCCGATAGCGGCTCTGCCAACCGCTATGAGGCGCCGTTCTCTGTCAGCTATGACACAGATATCAACCGGGTGCCGGGGATCATCGAAGAGGCGGTTGGCAAGCTCGATTTCGTGCTTTCGGGGGGCGAGGGCGGCGCGCTTGACCCGGATTGCGAATTGCGCGGCTTTGGAGATAGCGGGGTGGATTTTGCAGTCGAGTTCTGGGTCAACGGGATCGACGACGGCAAGAACAAGTTCACGCCCCGGGTTCTCTTCGCGATCTGGAACGCGCTCAAGGCCCATGACATCGAGATTCCCTATCCGCACCGCGTCGTCGAGCTGCGCGACCAGCGCGCGCCGGAGGCATGAGTTTCGCGCTCGTCATAGGGGGTGGTCCGGCGGGGCTCATGGCGGCGGAGGCGCTGTCTGAGGCGGGCGTTCCGGTGGTCGTTGCCGAGGCGAAACCCTCAGTGGCGCGCAAGTTATTGATGGCGGGGAAATCCGGCCTGAACCTGACAAAAGATGAGCCGTTTCAGAAGTTTATCGAGGCCTACGGCACGGCGGCAACGGAGCTTCATCCGATGCTCGAGGCGTTTGGGCCGGCTGAAGCGACGGCTTGGGCCGAGGGGCTTGGGCAGGAGATGTTCACAGGGTCGAGCGGGCGGGTGTTCCCCAAGAGCATGAAGGCCTCACCACTCTTGCGGGCGTGGCTTGCGCGGCTTGGGGCGCGGGGCGTCGCGCTTCGCACGCGGTGGCGATGGGTTGGGGTTGAGGACGGCTTTGTGTTCGATACGCCTGAGGGGCGGCAGGTCTTGCGGCCGGGGGTCACGGTCTTGGCCTGTGGTGGGGCGAGTTGGGCGCGGCTTGGGTCAGACGGGGCATGGGCCGGGTTTCTCAAGATAGACACCGCCCCATTCCAGCCCGCCAATATGGGCTTTGTCGTCGATTGGTCGCCGCATATGGAAAAGCACTTTGGCGCGCCGGTGAAATCGGTGCGCCTCAGCGCCGGGGGAACCTCGGTGCGTGGGGAATTTATTGTGTCTTCACAAGGGATTGAGGGCGGCGGAATCTATGCGGTGTCGCGTGAGGTGCGCGACGGCGCGGCCTTGTCGGTCGATCTCTTGCCCGATCTGAGCGAGGCCGAAATCCGCAGACGTCTTGCCCGGCCACGCGGCAAGGCGAGCCTTGGCAATCACCTGCGCAAGACACTGAAGCTCGACCCGGTGAAACAAGCGCTCCTGATGGAGTTCGCGCGGCCCTTGCCGGAGGATTTGGCGCCTGTTCTCAAAGAGTTACACATTCCCCATGATGGCCCGCGCCCGATGGACGAAGCGATTTCGACGGCGGGCGGCATCCGGTTTGACGCGCTCGATTCCGCGCTCATGCTACGTCACATGCCGGGGGTGTTTGCCGCCGGAGAGATGCTCGATTGGGAGGCGCCAACGGGTGGATACCTCCTGACGGCGTGCCTTGCGACGGGGCTTTGGGCCGGGCGGGAGGCCGCCCGGTTTACCGCGAAAACCAACGTCAGTATTACGTCGGTATCGCGTCTGTAACGCGGTGGTGCGTTATTTGCCGGTGAGCTTTTGAAATGCCGGGCGGGCGCGGCAGGCTTTGACATATTCGGCAAAGCGCGCGTTGTCCGATGGGAAGCCAGCGGAGCGCGCCCAAGTCCCACAATGGGCGAGTAGGATGTCGGCGATCGTGAAAGTCTCGCCCATGAGATACGGCCCCTCGAGGCTTTCCATCAGGCGATTGATCGTGCGCTCATATTCCCATTTGAGCGAGTCCTTGATCGCAGGCAGGCGTTTCTCCTCGGGCAGGACAAAGGTATGGCGCGCGGCGGTCCAGAGCACGGCGTCGATCTCGTCGAGGATGCAGTGGGTGAGCGCATCCTGACGCGCACGGTCAAGCGTTCCGGCGGGAAAGGTCAGCGCGCCGTGCTTGTCGGCGAGATAGGTCATGATCGCGGTCGAGTCGGTGATGACATCGTCGCCATCCTTGAAGACGGGGATTTTGCCCGACGGGTTGAGCGCCTTTACGGCCTCGGAGCGGGGCTGCTCCTTTTGCACCTTATAGGGTTCGCCCAATTCCTCGAGCATCCACATAACGCGAAAGGCGCGGCTGGTGGGGCTTCCGATGATTTCATACATGTCCTGTCCTCCCTGAAAATCCTCGAGAAGGAAAGTGCCGCCCCAAGAGCGCGACGACAAGTCAGGACGTAGGGTCGCGGGGGCGTTTCTTCTTTGGGGGATGCGTCGGCAGGTTAGCGGCGCGCCAGCATCGAGAGGCGCAGAAGGGTGCGTTCGACAAGCGCCATAGCGGGTGCGCGTTGCCCGGCAGACCGCAGTTGCAGATCGGTATCCGTCAGGATGGTGAGTGCCTGTTCGAGCTTCGCCGCGCCCCAGCCCTGCGCCTGGCGTAGCATGCGGTCGCGGCGCGGGCCGAAGATTGGCGGACGCATACGGGCGATGCCTGCGGATGCGCCGCCGGGATCGGAGGCCGCGGTGTAGAGCGCGCGGAAATGGCGAGTCGCCCCGATACAGAGCGTCACCGGGTTCACGCCTTGCGCCTGAAGCTTGCGCAAGACCGGGCCAAGATCGGGCGCGCGGCCTTCGGCGGTGATGTTGAGCACATCATCAAGAACCGCCTCGGTTGAGACGGGGGCCGAGGCCTCGACATCCTCGCTCGACACTGGGGTGGTATCGCCAAGCTTGTAGAGCGCCAGTTTCTCGAGCGTCTGGCGGAAATCGCCGGGTTCGAGTTCGCGCGCGAGGTTGGAGAGATCGGTCATCGCGTCGGGGGTGATCTCGCGCAGGCCAGAGCGGGCGAGGTCGGCCTCGATCTCTTCGCGGGTGGGCGGATCGTTGTAGAGGCCCACGGCATAGGCGTTGGGGTGGCCCTCGAAGGCTTTGCGGATCTTGGAGGTGGCCTTGAGTTGGCCTGCGGTCACGATGATCTGGGCATCGCCCGGCGCCCAGTCTTCGAGCGCGGCAAGGATCGACGGCGCGGCAGTGTCGTTGGCGTCCTCGACAAAGGCGACACGGGGGCCGGGGAAGAAGCTCACTTCCTTGATTGCATCTCCAAGGCGTGCCGGGTCTTTGCGCAGATCACCCGCCGGGATGCGTGACAGGCGCATTTCCTCTTCGCCCGCGGGGCCGATCAGCGCGGCGACAAGTTCCTGCCGCTTGAGCGCGATGCGCATTGTATCGGGGCCGTAGATCAGGATTCCGGTGCGGTCGGCATCGGGTTTGGAGAAATACCGGCCTGCGTCGCGCGCCGAAAGTTTCATTGCGCGTTTTGGGCCGCGTAGGCGAGAAGGTTGGCGACGATCTGATCCGTGAGGATCACCATCAGGCGTTCTGTTGCGTCTTCGCGGGAGGCAACGGTGGCCACGGTTGAACCGGTCGCGGAATACCCGACATAGTTCTTCGTCTTGCCGGAGGTCAGCACTTCGCCGGTTGCGAGATCCCGTAGCGCAAAGGTCGCCTCGCCGATCATGTTATAGCGCGAGGTGGCGCCAGTGATCGTGCGTCCGGCGCTGTCCTCGAAGGTGCTGAGCGAGATCGAGAGGCCATAGGCACCGTTCAGGTTCCGTCCGAGGCGGTCCTCAAGCTCGCGCGTCAGCAGGTAGCTTCGGTTGTCGGTCGGCGCATCCACCGTGATCTGGTTGAGGAACCGCGAGGCGCTTCCTCCGCTGCCATAGACAGGCTCGAAGCCGCAGCCCGCGAGCGTGAGCCCGCTGGCGGCGGTCAGGGACAGAAGAACAGTGCGACGGTTAAATGACGACATTCACGATCCGGCCGGGGACGACGATGAGTTTCTTGGGCTGGGCCCCATCCAGCGCACGAGTGACAGCTTCGTGTGCGAGCGCAAGTTTTTCAACCTCTTCCTTCGCCATATCCTTGGGAACGCTGATTTCACCGCGGCGTTTGCCGTTGATCTGGATCGGGAGGGTGACGTTCTCCTCGACCAGCATCGATTCGTCAGCTTCGGGCCAAGCCGCGTCGACGATCATGCCGTCTCCGCCGAGCATGCCCCAGATTTCCTCGGAGAGGTGCGGGGTCATTGGCGACATGAGCTGTGCCAGCGCGAGGGCGGCTTTGCGTTTCGCGGACGCGCCGGCCTTGGATTTGGCGAGCGTGTTGGTGAAGGCGTAGAGCTTGGCGATGGAGGCGTTGAAGCCGAAGCTTTCGATGCCGAGGGTCACATCGCGGATCGCTTTGTGCATTTCGCGCAGCAGGTCTTCATCCGCGCCGTTGTCCGCAGCGTCGGAGGCTGCGATCTCGGAGGCGATGCGGTGAACGCGGGCCAAATGCTTGGCCGCGGCTTCGGCACCGGAGGCTGTCCATTCCACGTCACGCTCGGGCGGCGAATCGGAGAGCACGAACCAACGCGCGGTGTCGGCGCCGTAAGAGGAGATGATGTTGAGCGGGTCCACCACGTTGTTTTTGGACTTCGACATTTTGGCGGAGGGGATGACCTCGACCGTCTCGCCGGTGTCCTTGACGAACACGCCGCCGTCACGCTCCTCGACTTCGGCCGGGTAGTGATAGATCGCGCGGCCGTTCTCGTCGGTGCGCTCGGCGTTCTTATAGATCGCGTGGGTCACCATGCCCTGGGTAAAGAGCGCGTCGAACGGCTCTTTGGACTTCTCCGGCAGGTGGCCGCAGATATGCATGGCGCGGGCGAAGAAGCGTGAATAGAGCAGGTGCAGAATCGCGTGTTCGATGCCGCCGATATACTGGTCGACGTTCATCCAATACTCGGCTTCGGCCATATCCGTCGGTGTTGTGGCGCGCGGGGCGGTGAAGCGGGCGAAATACCACGAGCTATCGACGAAGGTATCCATGGTGTCGGTCTCGCGCTGTGCCGGGGCGCCGCAGGACGGGCAGGCACAGTCGCGCCAGGACGGGTGCCGGTCGAGCGGGTTGCCGGGCACAGAGAAGTCGATCGGTTTGCCGCCCTCGTCGTAGGGCAGCTCAATCGGCAGGTTCTCTTTCTTCTCGGGCACTACGCCACATTTCTCGCAATGCACGACAGGAATCGGGCAGCCCCAATAGCGCTGACGCGACAGACCCCAATCGCGCAGGCGATATTTGGTGACGCCTTCGCCCCAGCCTTCGGCCTCGGCCTTGTCGATGGTGGCGGCGATGGCCTCTTCGCCGGTGGCCTCGTCGAGACCGGCAAAATGGTCGAGCCATTTCACCTTTTCGGTTTTCGGCGGCACGAAGGCCTCTTTCTCGACGGGTTTGGGATCGTCGAGCGCGAGGAAGGTGTCGATCACCGGCAGGTCATACTTGCGGCAGAAATCGAGGTCGCGCTGGTCGTGGGCGGGGCAGGCGAAGATCGCGCCGGTGCCGTAATCCATCAGGATGAAGTTCGCGATCCAGACCGGGAGTTCCCAGTCGGGGTTCAGCGGGTGACGCACGCGGATACCCGTGTCGTAGCCGAGCTTCTCGCCCGTCTCGATGGCTTCCTCGGTGGTGCCGCCCTTGCGGCACTCGGCGACGAATTCTGCGATCTCGGGGTTTTGGGCCTCGAGATCTTTGGCAATCGGGTGATCGGGAGAAATGCCGACGAAGGATGCGCCCATGAGCGTGTCGGGGCGGGTCGTATAGACGGTGATCGGGTCGGCATCGTCGGTGCGTTCAAAGGAGAATTGCAGGCCGCGGGATTTGCCGATCCAGTTCTCCTGCATCAGACGGACCTTGGCGGGCCAGTTTTCGAGCCCGTCCAGCGCCGAGAGCAGTTCCTCGGACATGTCGGAGATTTTGAAGAACCATTGCGTCAACTCGCGCCGTTCGACCAGAGCACCAGAGCGCCAGCCGCGGCCATTTTCGACCTGTTCGTTGGCGAGCACGGTCATGTCGACCGGATCCCAGTTCACCACGGCGTTCTTGCGGTAAACGAGGCCTTCATCGAGGAAATCGAGGAAGAGGGCCTGTTGCTGACCGTAATATTCGGGGTCACAGGTGGCGAACATGCGCGACCAGTCGAGCGAGAGGCCCAAGGGCTTCATCTGATCGACCATCGTGTCGATGTTGGAATAGGTCCAGTCCTTGGGATGGCCGCCGGACGCCATGGCGGCGTTTTCGGCGGGCATGCCGAAGGCGTCAAACCCCATCGGGTGCAGCACGTTATGGCCGGTCGATATCTTATAGCGCGCGATCACGTCGCCCATCGTGTAGTTGCGCACGTGCCCCATGTGCAATTTGCCCGAGGGGTAGGGGAACATCTCGAGGACATAGTATTTCGGCTTGGTCTCGTCCCGGACGGCCTTGAAGCTCTCGGCCCCGGCCCAGGCATCCTGCCACTTGGCTTCGATATCGGCGGCGATATAGCGCGACATGGGTGCACCTTTCGTCAGTAATCAGGCGTTTCAGCGTTGCAGAGCGTGATAGGCGCAGGCAGGGCCGGGGTCTAGGCCCAGTGGCGCGAATTTCGCGCGATTTCGCCCGCGAGCGTGGCTTTGGGGCGGTTTTTCAAAGGAGCGCGCCACGGCGCGCGCATTGGGTGCCTGCCCCCGTCCTGCGATGCAGGCCAGGGACAGGCGAGTGCGAGGCGCTGCCTCGCGCTCCGAGGTATTTTCCCCAAGCAGAAGTCAAATGCACGAGATGCGGTGCTGGTCGTGTCGGGGCCGGCGCGTTAGAAGAAGGAGAACTGGCAAGTCGTGAAAGTGCGCCCGTATGAATATCCTTTTCATTCACCAGAATTTTCCCGGTCAATATAAGCATTTGGCGCCTGCGCTGGCGCGGGCGGGGCACAAATGCGTGGCTTTGACCCTGAGGGTTGAGACGCCAACCGATTGGCGCGGTGTCCAACTTGTCCCCTACCGTATTCGGCGCAAACCGGGCGAGGGGCTGCATCCGTGGCTTGTTGATTTCGAATCCAAGCTGCTGCGCGGGGAATCCTGCTATCTCGCGGCGCGGGAAATGAAGGCGCAGGGATTTGAGCCGGACCTGATCGTGGCGCATCCGGGTTGGGGCGAATCGATGTTCCTGCGCGATCTTTGGCCCAATGCACGGATCGGCCTTTATTATGAGCTCTACTATACCACCCACGATGGCGACATGGGGTTCGATCCGGAATTCCCGCAGAAGATGCCGGAGTTGGAGGCGATGCGGCTTCGAGTCAAGAACCTCAACAATATGATGCATCTCGAGGTCGGCGACCTTGGGATCAGCCCGACCGAGTTTCAGGCCAACACCTATCCAGAGGCGTTCCGTGACCGGATCACCGTGATTCATGACGGGATCGACACGGAGATCGTGCGGCCGAACGCGGAGGCGGTTCTTGATCTTGGTGATGGGGTGTCGGTCACGGCGCAGGATGAGGTCATTACCTTCGTCAACCGCAACCTCGAACCCTATCGCGGCTACCATATCTTTATGCGCGCCTTACCGCAGCTTCTTAAGGAACGCCCCAAGGCGCGGGTTGTTCTTGTTGGGGGCGATGAGGTCTCCTACGGGGCGAAGCCGCCAAAGGGGCGGACATGGAAGCAGATCTACATCGACGAGGTGCGCGGGCGGATCGCGACGCCGGATTGGCAGCGGGTGCATTTCCTGGGCCGGGTGCCCTACGATCAGTTCCTGAGCCTGTTGCAGGTTTCAAGTGCGCATGTCTACCTCACCTATCCGTTCGTCCTGAGCTGGTCGCTCATCGAGGCGATGAGTGCGGGCGTGCCGATTGTGGCAAGCGATACGGCGCCGCTACACGAGGCGATCCATCACGGTGAAACCGGGCGGCTCTTTCCGTTCTTCGCGCCGGATCGGCTTGTCGAGGAGGTGTGTGGGGTTCTTGAGGATCGCGACATGGCGCAGGGCCTGGGGCGGGCTGCGCGAAAAGTTGCGCAGGAAAAATACGATCTACAGACAGTTTGCCTGCCGCAGCAGATGAAATGGATCGACCGGCTCGCGTCGATGGAGCCGGGTCGGATCACGATGTAAGGGCCGAAAGCGGCGTTTGGATCAGAGGCGGCCGTCGGCGATCCGCAATTCGCGGGCGCGTGTCAGGATCGCGTCTTCGACGGCGCGTACCGTGCCAGCCGCGACCGGGCGACCGCCACGGGTCTGCATGGCCACGTGCAGCGAGCGCGCATCCAAGGCGGGGTCGCGGATGTATACGGTCGCGCGGTAGGAACGGCCACCGCCCGGGGGCGTGCCAAAGCCGGTCACGATCACGCCCGAGAACGGGTCAACCGATTGAACCGGCAGGAAATCCAGCACTTCAAGCGAGGCATTCCAGATATACTTGTTCACCCGCACGGTGACGTCGGAGTTGTCGTCCTTAAAGATATCCCAGATGGAAGACCCGTCGGTCGAGCGGTCCGTCGGATTGCCGACATCATCGCGGTTGAGATAGTCACCGGCCGCGGCCTGTTCCTGTGCGTAGGGATCTTGTTTGCGGCCGCCGCAGGCTGCCACGAGAAGAACCAGTGCGGAAACTGTCAGGAATTTAAATGCGCGATTGCGTGTCATGGCCAACGTTGCCCCGTCCAATGCTTTGATACCGTCCTAGCCAAGAGGCGCGCGCGGGGCAAGGAGAGAGTCGCCTTCTTGGTTCGGGAGAGATTGGTCGGCGGGGAACAGACTGTGGCATGTCTGCACCATTTTCGGCGACATTGCATTTCGGCGTGCAGGTTTTCTTGCAAGAGAGGCCGGAAAAGAGTGAAACACCCTTGCAACCCTCGTCGGATTCCCCGGCTTGGGCGCATGAATTGGAAAACCGAGGGAAAAATCATGAAAAAGATTCTCTTCGCAACGACCGCTCTCGTCGCCACCGCTGGCGTCGCAGCAGCAGACGTTTCGTTCGGCGGCTATGCCCGCTTTGGTGTGGACTACAACGACTCGCGCGCAACTGAAGAAGTTCGCATCACGAGCCGTTTCCGTCTCGTCGTGACCGCATCCGCTGAGTCGGACAACGGTCTGTCGTTCGGCGCTCAGATCCGCTACCAGGCCGACGCCAACGAAGACACCTACAAAATCACCTCGCTGACCCCGGTCACCAACGGCACCGGTTCGACCGTTGCTGTGGGTCTCGGCAAAGCCGGCTTCAACACCCCGCGTTTCTGGGTTTCGACCGGTGGTCTGACCGTTTCGGTTGGTCACATCATGGGTGCCTTTGAAAACATGCCGGGTATCTACGCTGGTTCCGTTGGCCTCACCGGCCTCGGCTATGCCAACGTTGTCACCAACTACGGCGTTGACTTCTACACCTCCGGCGCAGCTGGCCGCTTCGGCTTCGACGTTGTGTACTCGGCTGGCGCCTTCGGCGTTCACCTGACCCACACCTTCGACGACGCGTACCTCGCAGCTTCGAACTCCGGCGTTTCGCGCACCGGCATCGTCGCATCCTACTCGATGGGTGACTACACCTTCGCTCTGGGTGTTCAGGACTCCGACGTTGTGACCGACACCGACTGGGCGTTCACCGCTGGCGGTTCGTTCGGCGCATTCGACCTGACCCTTCAGGTTGCTGACAACGGCACCAACGACACCAAATACGGTATCGCAGGTAACTACAACCTCTCCGCAGCAACCTCGCTGCAAGGTTATGTCAACGTCGACACCCGCGCTGCATTTGACGTGCCGGGCGGCGAAGACATGAACATCGGTCTGGGCTTCGTGCACAACATGGGCGGCGGCACCTCGCTCCGCGGTGGTGTTGCATCGCTCGCAGGCGCAGCTGGCAACACTGTCCGCGCCGACCTCGGTCTGCTCTTCTCCTTCTAATCTTAGAAGAAGAATACAGCCTAAGAGAGGGCAGGTCTTCGGACCTGCCCTTTTCTTTTGGCCGGGGATAATGTTTTAAAGCGGTGAGTGTTGAAGACAGGAACCCGCGCATGTCCCTTGCCGATATCAAAGCCCGCATTCACAAGGCCGAAGAGGTCGCCGGTCGCCCGGTTGGCGCGACGAAGCTCATCGCGGTGAGCAAGGTGCAGCCCAATGACCGGGTCGAAGCCGTTCTGGAGGAGGGGCATCGTCTCTTTGGGGAAAACAAGGTGCAGGAAGCGGCGAGCAAATGGCCGGATTTCCGCGCACGTTTTGAGGGTGTCGAGGTGCATCTCCTCGGGCCGCTTCAGACCAACAAGGCACGGCAGGCGATCGAGCTATTCGAGGCGATTCACTCGGTAGACCGGCCCAAACTTGCCAAGACGCTGGCGCGGTTGGCGCAGGAGATGGGGCAGTGTCCCGAATTGTTCATTCAGGTGAACACCGGGGAAGAGCCGCAAAAGGCGGGGGTTTTGCCCGCAGAGGCGGATGCATTCGTCGCGGAGTGCCGGGCGCTTGATCTGCCGGTGAAGGGGCTGATGTGCATTCCGCCGGTGGACGAAGAGCCGAGCCTGCATTTCGCGTTGCTTGGCAAGATCGCAGCACGCAACGGGCTCGACGGGCTTTCCATGGGGATGAGCGGTGATTTTGAGCGCGCGGTGGCGCTTGGGGCGACGCATGTGCGGGTCGGGTCGGCCATTTTCGGGGCGCGTGACTACGGATAAGGGAAAGCGCCTTCGAAATCGCGTCTAAGGATTTTCGAAAGCCCTTTTTAGCGGACGATCACCCGCGTGCCCGGCGCGGCATGGGCGGCAATCCAGAGCAGATGATCGCGGCGAAAGGCGATGCAGCCTTCGGTCGGATAGCCCTTGCGGCGATATTGATGCAGGAAAATCGCCGAGCCACCGCCCGGCGTTGCGTCGGGCCAGTTCCAATCCGTCAGCAGAATCACATCATAGAGCGGATCAGCGCGGCGCAGGTGCTCGTGGCTTGGGGAATAAGGCGCGCGCACGAGGGTATTATAGGCCGGATCGTCGGGGGCATCTGACCAGAGATCATCTTTGCCGATCGCCATCGCCCAAGGCGCGGGCGCAAGCAGGCGGTCAGCGCGGTAGAGGAGGCCGGTGATCCGGTGGACGCCGCGCGGTGTCGCGCCGTCCCCTTCCCGTTTCTCTGACGTCAGGCCGCCCTTGCCGATGGAGCAGGGAATATAGCGGCCCATGAAGCGCACGCCGCGCGGTGTCAGGACGAGATCAGCAGGCGTCATAGCAAGTGCCCGGATTTCGCCGCCTTGGTGGCGAGATAGGTGCGGTTGTGGGCATTCTCGCCGACTTTGAGCGGTACGCGTTCGGCTACGGAAATCCCATGATCTTCCATCATCGAGACCTTGCGCGGGTTGTTGGTCAGCAGGCGTACCGAGGAAAAACCGAGTTCGCGAAGAATTTTCGCGCCGATGCGGAAATCGCGCTCGTCATCTTCAAAGCCGAGGCGGTGATTGGCCTCGACCGTGTCAAAGCCCTGATCCTGAAGGCTATAGGCGCGCATCTTGTTGGCTAGGCCGATGCCGCGCCCTTCCTGATTGAGGTAGAGGAGGACGCCCGCGCCTTCCTGGCCCATCTGTGTCAAGGCACCGCGCAGTTGCGGGCCACAATCGCATTTGAGACTTCCAAGGACATCGCCGGTAAAGCAGGCAGAATGCAGGCGGGCGAGAACGGGTTCGTCGCGTGGCGGGCGGCCGATCTCGATCGCGTAATGCTCTTCGCCGCCATCCTCGGGGCGGAAGATATGCAGCCGCCCGGCCTCGGCCGCTTCCATGGGTAGGCGGGCATGAACAACCGGGTGCAGGGGGCTTGTCGCTTCGAGATGCGGCGCGGCGAGGTCGGCGGGAATCACCGTCAGGCCATTGGCAAGGGCAAACCCGGCGGGATCCTTTAGGTCGGTCACGACGGTAGCGGGCAAAAGCTGGGCCGATTTCGCCAGCTTGATCGCGGCCCGGTGTAGGCCAGCGTCGCCGCCGCGCTCAGCCAAGAGCGGCCCCTTCATCGGAGAGGCGAGATCATCCGCCGGATCGGCAATATCCCGGACCCATGCAAGGCTCGCGTCCGAGGGCAGGTTGATACGTGCAAGATCGCCGTCATAGGCATGGGCCTTCAGGGTCGTGGCGCGACGGGCCGTAATCGCAAGCACCGGATGCCCCCCGAGGGCGCGCAGATCATCCAAACGCTCTGCCTTGAGTGTTTCCGCAGCGAGGACAAGCACCGCCGCGCCGTTGCCAGTCAGCAAGATCGGCACCCCCATGCGCAGGTCAGCGCGGGCGCGGGCAAGGCGTTCGATAATGTCGGGTGCGAAGCTCATGGGTGGGGCTTGTTATAGTGTTACGGTTTTGAGGGACAGGTGTATCCCCGATTGTCGCATTATGAAACATATCACGGGTGAATTACACGAGGCCGTGAGAGGATTGCAGCAATTCTTGTCGAACGCGTGAGGGCGCGCCACATGTCATGCGACGAAGAGAGAAAGGGAGGTCGAGATGGCCCAGCTCAAGAAGATCCTGCTTGTCGATGATGACGAGGACCTGCGCGAGGCGCTGGCCGAGCAGCTCGACATGACCGAGGATTTCGATGTGTTCGAGGCCGGCAACGGCAGCGAAGCCATGGTGAAGGCCAAGGAAGGCCTGTATGACCTGATGATCCTTGACGTAGGCCTGCCGGACACCGACGGGCGCGAGCTTTGCAAGCTGATGCGCAAACAGGGCGTCAAATGCCCGATCCTCATGCTCACGGGGCATGACAGCGACGCCGACACCATCCTTGGCCTTGATGCCGGGGCGAATGACTATGTGCCGAAACCCTTCAAGTTCCCTGTGCTCCTTGCCCGTATCCGCGCGCAGCTGCGCCAGCATGAACAATCGGAAGACGCCGTGTTCCAGCTTGGGCCGTATACGTTCAAACCGGCGATGAAGATGCTCGTGACCGAGGACGATCGGAAAATTCGCCTGACGGAGAAAGAGGCCAATATCCTCAAGTTCCTCTACCGATCGAGCGAGGGCGTGGTGCCGCGCGACGTGCTTTTGCACGAGGTCTGGGGCTATAACGCGGGGGTCACGACCCATACGCTCGAGACCCATATCTACCGCCTGCGTCAGAAGATCGAGCCCGATCCGTCCAACGCACGGTTGCTCATTACGGAGTCTGGTGGGTATCGCCTTGTTGCGTGATGGGGTGCTGCAGCGATGCAATATGCCGTGACGGAATTTTCCGATTTGCGAAAATTTCGTTGATCTGGGTCAAAGTCACGGATTCAATGAATCTTTAGAACATACCCACTATTACGTATCCCTTGCATGTCTGGGTTATGACATGCACCTCCCTGTTGGACTGGGCCCGGATTTGTTCCGGGCCTCTTTTTTTGTTTAGAGAGAGGCGCTTGGGCGCGCGGCGATCCGGTCGTACCAGCGTTTCAGATCGGGGCGGGTGTCATCGACACGCAGTTTGATGACACGGGCGAAATCGACAAAGACAAAGCCCGTGATATCAGCGAAGGAGAACCCGTCAGCGGCGATATAGTCGCGATCTGCGAGGTGCGCGTCGAGCCGGTCGAAAAACAGGGTTGCGCGTTCGAGGCCGCGTTTGGCCAAGGCGGGAATCTGTTCGAAATTGTCCGGGCCGGGCAGGGCGCGACCCTTCATATGTGGGTTGCCGTTGCGCAGGGCTTCGGCGATGGCTAGGCCGAGCTGATGCTCGATCCGGGCGTTCCACATCTGAATCAGGGCCTTTTCTTCGGCGGTGGTGCCTAGGAGAGGCGGTTCGGGGTGCATCTCCTCGAGATAGGTTGCGATGGCGATATTCTCGCTCAGGATCAGGCCGCTTTCGGTCGCCAGCACGGGGACCGTAGCGCCGGGGTGGATCGCTAGGAATTCAGGCGAGAGCTGTTCTCCCTTGGCGAGCGAGACCTCGCGGGTCTCGACCGAAAGCCCTTTCTCGGCGAT
The DNA here is from genome assembly GCF_022814865.1 of Shimia aestuarii. GTDB lineage: Bacteria > Pseudomonadota > Alphaproteobacteria > Rhodobacterales > Rhodobacteraceae > Shimia > Shimia aestuarii_A. The sequence continues at coordinate 210,028 of NZ_JAKVRD010000002.1, forward strand.
GAACATGCGGGCGCGGCGGGGGCTTGGCGCGGTGGCGCAATCGTAAAAGATCATGGTGTTTCCTCCTCGGGGCCATGTTGAAGGGCTGCGCCAGAATGTCGAGCGTATCGTGGCGGCGCGGCGGGGATTGAGTATTTGGACAGAGAAGAAGATGGAGGCGGTTTTCGCCGTGGCGGGCCTTGGGGCGAGCGGTTAAGGTGGCGCGACAACGGATAGGAAACGGAGCGGATCATGGCCTTTACCCTTGCCACATGGAACATCAACTCGGTGCGCCTTCGAGAGCCTATCGTCTTGAAATTGCTTGAGGAAGAGGCGCCGGACGTGCTCTGCTTGCAGGAGTGCAAAAGCCCGGTCGAGAAGATTCCGACCGAGGGCTTCAGGGCGCTTGGATACAACTACATCGTGGCGCGGGGGCAGAAGGGATATAACGGGGTTGCGATCCTGTCGAAGATCCCGATGGAAGATGCAGGCGACAAGGATTTCGCCGCACTTGGCCATGCGCGCCACGTTGCGGGCCGGCTTGAGAACGGGGTCACGATCCAGAATTTCTATGTCCCGGCGGGCGGCGACAAACCGGACCGTGAGATCAATGAGAAGTTTGGTCAGAAGCTCGACTACCTCACCGAGATGCGCGATTGGTTCCACGGGGAGAGACCGGAAAAATCCATTCTTGTCGGGGACTTGAACATCGCCCCGCGAGAGGACGATGTGTGGAATCACAAGCAGCTTTTGAAGATCGTGAGCCACACGCCCATTGAGGTCGAGCACCTTGCCGAGACGCAGGATGCGGGCAAATGGGTCGACATCACGCGGCAGGATATTCCCGAAGGTTTGCTCTATAGCTGGTGGTCCTATCGCGCGAAGGACTGGGACGCGGCGGACAAGGGGCGGCGGCTCGACCATGTCTGGGCCACGCCGGATATTTCCAACGCGGGGCATGGCAGCCGGGTCCTGCGCGCGGCGCGCGGATGGGAGAAACCGAGCGACCACGCACCGGTCTTTGCGACCTTCGATCTCTGAGAAACGCAGGTCGGTATTGCGTCGGTATTGCGTCTGTAACGCGGTGGTGCCGGTTTCACAGATGTGACGGGTTGGCAGGCTTGGCCACAAGGGCCATATAGGGGCCAACACGACAGATGAGGGGGAAGACCCATGCTCGAACTTGGACAAGGCAACGCGGCACCGGCCGGCGATCTTATCAAGGATGTGACCGAGGCCACTTTCATGGCCGACGTGGTTGAGGCCTCGCAGGAGGTTCCGGTCATCGTCGATTTCTGGGCACCTTGGTGCGGCCCGTGCAAACAGCTTGGCCCGGCGCTTGAGGCGGCGGTGACGGCGGCGAAGGGCGCGGTCAAGATGGCCAAGGTCAATGTCGACGAGAACCAGATGATCGCGGGCCAGATGCGGGTGCAGTCGATCCCGACCGTCTATGCCTTTTATCAGGGCCAGCCGGTGGACGGGTTCCAAGGGGCGCTTCCGCCGAGCGAGATTGACGCCTTTGTGCAGCGTGTCATCGAGGCGGGCGGCGGTGAAGCCGACAATGGCCTTGCCGATGCCGTCGAGGCCGCCGAGGCGATGCTTGCCGAAGGCGATGCGCAGGGCGCGGGCGAGACATTCGCCGCGATCCTCGAACAGGAGCAGGACAACGCGCCGGCCTTTGGCGGGTTGATCCGGGCCAATATCGCACTTGGTGCGCTTGATCAGGCCGAGGCGGTTCTGGCGCAATGCCCCGAGGCGATGGCGACAACGCCGGAAGTTGAGGCCGCGAAGGCGCAGCTTGAGCTTGCCCGGCAGGCCGAAAACGCTGGTCCGGTGGCGGAATTGCGTGCGGCGGTCGATGCAGATCCGGACAACCACCAAGCCCGGTACGACCTTGCTCAGGCGCTTCATGCGGCGGGTGAGGCCGAGGCCGCGGTCGAGGAACTTCTCGAGCTTTTCCGGCGCGACCGGGAATGGCATGATGGGGCGGCCAAGGCGCAGCTCTTTACCATTTTCGAGGCGCTCAAACCCAACGATCCGGTGGTGCTTAACGGGCGGCGCAAGCTCAGCTCGATGATATTTGCCTGACGCGCAAAGCGCGCTAAGCTTTCCTGCATGTTCAAAGTTTCCGATCTTCCCGGTACGATCCCGATTTTTCCATTGCCGGGGGCGCTGCTCCTGCCGCGCTCGCGCCTGCCGCTCCATATCTTTGAGCCGCGTTACCTCGCGATGCTCGACGATGCGCTCAAGACGCCGGAGCGGTTGATCGGCATGGTGCAACCCAACGAGGTTCCGGGCCGTGAAGGGCCGGGGCTGCAATCTATCGGCTGTGTCGGGCGCGTGACGCAATTCTCGGAGACCGAGGATGGGCGCTATCTCATCACGCTGTCGGGGGGCTCGCGGTTCCGAGTGCTGCGCGAGGTCGAGGGGTTCACGCCTTATCGGCGCTGTGAGGTGAGTTGGGACGGGTTTGCACAAGATCTTGGCGGGCAGGAACACGACGTCGATTTTGATCGTGCGGCGTTCATGTCGGTCTTAGAGCGGTATTTCGATACCATGGACCTTTCGACCGATTGGGAGACATTGCGCGAGGCAGAGGACGAGTTGCTCATCAATTCGCTCTCCATGCTTCTTGACTTTGCCCCCGAGGACAAGCAGGCGCTTCTTGAGGCGCCGTCGCTGGCCACGCGGCGGGAGACCCTCGTGACGTTGATCGAATTCGCGCTCAGAGGCGGCGCGGGAGAGGATGTGATGCAATGACTGAGAAAGCACCGCTTTTTGACCGTCGGATGCTCGAGGCGCTGATCTGTCCGCAGACGCGCGGCACGCTCGAATATGATGCCGAGGCGCAGGAGCTGATTTCCAAGAGCGCGAACCTTGCCTTTCCGATCCGCAATGGCATTCCCGTGATGCTTGTCGATGAGGCGCGGGTGCTCGACTAGGCCACGGGGTCTTTCGAAAAGACGATTGGCGTTCAGAGGGTATTAACCCCCGACGTGTTTGCATGGGCCGTCACCAGAAGGAGGCGGCCATGTCACGTGTGAGTCCGGCGGATGCGCTTGGGTATATTCGGGAAGAGATTGCAGCCCTGAAACAGAGGGAGGCAGAGCTCAAGGCGCGGTTGATTGCCGAGGGCGAGGTCGAAGGCGATGCCTATGACGTCGAGTTCTGCGAGGTGCGGCGCAAGGTGTTTCGTTATGACCGCCTGCCGCGCGCGATGCTTTGTGATCCGCGGTATTGGGATGAACGGGTGTCGGTCGAGCTTCGGGTCCGGGATCGGACTGTCGACTTTGGCGTTGGCAGTGGCGAGGCGCGGCTTAGCGCATGAGCGCGGGCAGCTCCCCGGTCAGGCCGGCCGCCTCGCGGATCATGCCACGGCGCAGCGGCGGGATCGCGTTGACGAGGCCAAGGCCAAGGTCGCGCCCGAGCCGCAGAAGCGGGTTGTCATTCGAGAATAGCTTGTTCGTGAGGTCCGTCGCAGCGATGAGCGCCTGCGTGTCGAAGCGGCGCCATTCTTGGTAGCGTTCGAGAACGGCTTCGGTGCCGATATCTTCGCCGCGCCGGCGGGCCTCGTCGAGCACCTGCACAAGCGCACCGACATCGCGCAACCCGGCATTGAGCCCTTGGCCCGCAATCGGGTGCATCCCATGCGCCGCATCTCCGACAAGCGCCACGCGATCGGCGATGAAAGCGTCGGCGACGGTCAGGTTCAGGGGATAGGTAAAGCGTTTGCCCGCAAGGGAAATCTCGCCCAGAAAGTCGCCGAACCGCGGGCGCAGGGCGGCAAGGTAATCTTCGTCGGAAAGCGATTGGAACCGGGCGGCGGTCTCGTCGGTTTCGCTCCAGACGATGGAAGAGATATTGCCCGGCAAAGGCAGGATCGCGAGGGGGCCGGGGGGCATAAAGAACTGATGCGCGACGCCGTCATGGGGTTTTTCATGGGCGATGGCGCAGACAAGCGCGGTCTGCCCATAACCCCAGCCGGTGCGGGTAATCCCGGCGCGGCGCTGCACGCCGGATTGCCGACCGTCGCAGCCGACGAGGAGGCGGGCGCGGATCGTCTTGCCCGAGGCGAGCGTCGCGGTGACACCGGCGGTATCGACCTCTTGGTCGACGACCGAATCCTCGGTGATGAGGGTGATGCGGTCATCTTCGTCCATGGCGGCAAGGAAGGCGCGATAAAGAAACCGATCCTCGAGCATATGGCCCATCGGCCCCTCTTCGAGCGCGCCGCGTTCGAAATGCAAAAAGAAGGGCGAGGGGCCTTCGCCCGCGCGTCCGTCCGTAACCTTAATCTCGTTCATCACCTGCGCGTCCGATTTGACGCGCGACCAGACGCCGATCGCATCGAGAAGCCGCGTCGAGGCCAGCGCCAGCGCATAGCCGCGCCCGTCGAAATTGTCCTCGGCCCGCGCAGAGCGGGGGCGAGGATCGACCACGGTCACGGTAAAGCCCGCCTGCGCCAGCCCAAGCGCAAGGGCCGGGCCATTCAGGCCACCACCGGCGATAACGATGTCTCTGTCATAGCTCATAGGCCAAATATGCGCTTGTAATCGGGATTGTCCATGCCGCGCCGGGCGGCTACCGTCGCTTTCGCAGGATTTAGCAAGGGGACAGGCATGTTGGATTGGCTCTCGAAAAGCGCGGCGGAGCTTGGGCGCGGAATTGGTGACGGGGCGATTGATCCCGTGGCGCTCACGCAGGCGTTTCTTGGCGCGATCGACAGCCATGATGCCCGCGACCGGATTTATAGCGTCGTGACCCATGAGCGCGCCTTGGCCGAAGCCGAGGCCGCAGCGGAACGTGCCCGCGCCGGGCTGCGGCTTTCGCTGCTCGACGGGGTGCCGATCAGTTGGAAAGACCTGTTCGATACGGCGGGCGTCGAGACCGAGGCCGGGTCGAAGCTTCTTGAAGGGCGGGTGCCGGGACGCGATGCGGAGGTGCTTCGCAATGCGACGGCGCTTGGCCTTGTGTGCCTTGGCAAGACACATATGTCCGAGCTTGCTTTTTCCGGGCTTGGTCTCAACCCGATGACGGCGACGCCGCCCTGTATCAATGATCCGGGCGCAGTGCCGGGGGGATCGTCCTCGGGCGCGGCGGCCTCGGTCGCCTTTGGCCTTGCGGCGGCGGGGATCGGTTCGGACACGGGCGGATCGGTGCGAATCCCGTCGGCCTGGAACGATCTCGTCGGTCTCAAGACCACGGCGGGCCGGGTGTCTTGCGAGGGCACGGTGCCGCTTGCGGCAAAGTTCGACACGGTGGGGCCGCTTTGCCGCACGGTCGAAGATACGGCGCTCTTGCTTGCGGTGCTCGAAGGGCGGCAGCCGATGGACCTGCGCGGCACGTCGCTTCAGGGCAAGCGGTTCGCGCTGTTGCAGACCTCGGCGCTTGACGATGTGCGCGAAACGCCGATGGCGGCCTATGTGCAGACGGTCAACCGGCTTCGTGATCTTGGCGCAGAGCTTGTCCCGCTTGAAGCGCCAGAAGTGGCGGAGGCGCTTGCACTTTCTGCGCCTCTCTTCACGGCAGAGGCCTATGGCACATGGCGTGACGTGATCGAAGCCGCGCCAGAGAAGATGTTCGACCAAATTCTCGAACGTTTCCGGGCCGGAGCACAGTTCGACGGCCCGACCTATGTCGCGGCGTGGCACAAGCTCGACGCCTTGCGCGCGCGCTGGCATGCGCGGGTTGCGGGGTTCGATGCGGTGCTTCTGCCGACCTCGCCGATCTTGCCGCCGAATGTCGCCCGGTTGATGACGGACCAGGACTATTACGTGACCGAGAATCTGCTCGCGTTGCGCAATACGCGGATCGGCAACCTGATGGGGGTGTCGGCAATGTCGCTTCCGACCGGGGTTCCGAGTTGCGGGTTGATGATGCTTGGCGCGCCGATGGGCGAAGAACGCCTGTTGCGGGTTGCGGCGGCAGTCGAGGCGGCGCTTCGCGCCGAGTGACCCGCCCGCCTTGGGCGCAAAAGCCACAACGCGCGGCTTTCAGGGCATTTTTCTGGACGTAGGCAGCCACCTTTTGTAGTCTGTGGGAAACGGGGCGCTAACGATCCCGAACCTTGAGGCAGTCCGAATATGTTTCCCGAGCGGTTTTCGAACCTTCCGGCCTATGCGTTTCCGCGCCTGCGCGCGCTGTTGGATCACCATCAGCCCGGCGGCGATGTCGTGCACATGACCATTGGCGAGCCGAAACACGCGTTTCCGGCCTGGGTCACGGATGTGATTGTGGACCATGCCGAGGGGTTCAATCGCTATCCGCCCAATGACGGCACGCCTGAATTGCTCGACGCGATCTCGGGTTGGATCGGCCGGCGCTATGGCGTCGAGGTTGGCGCGGAACAGATCATGGCGCTCAACGGGACGCGCGAGGGGCTTTACAACGCGCTGATGGCGCTTTGCCCGGAAACCAAGCACGGCCAGACGCCTTTGGTTCTCGTGCCGAACCCGTTTTATCAGGTCTATGCCGTGGCGGCGATCTCGGTCGGGGCAGAGCCTGTCTTTGTCAATGCTGAGGCCGAGACAGGGTTTATGCCGGACTATGCGGGGCTTCAGCCGGAGGTGCTTGACCGGGTGGCGGTCGCCTATATCTGCTCGCCCGCGAATCCGCAGGGCGCGGTGGCGGATCGGGCCTATTGGCGAGAGCTTATTGCGCTGGCAGAGAAGCACGATTTCCGCATCTTCGCGGATGAGTGCTATTCCGAGATTTATCGCAACGAGGCCCCGGTCGGGGCGCTTGAGGTGGCGAAAGAGATGGGGGCGGACCCAGAGCGGGTCGTGATCTTCCATTCGCTTTCCAAGCGGTCGAACTTGCCGGGGCTGCGCTCTGGCTTTGTGGCGGGTGGGCCGGAGTGCATTCGTCGCATCCGCCAGTTGCGGGCCTATTCGGGCGCGCCGCTGCCGTTGCCGTTGCAGAAGGCGGCAGAGAAGGTCTGGGCCGACGAGGCGCATGTGGTCGAGAACCGCAGGCTCTATGCTGAGAAATTCGCGCTTGCCGACGAGATTTTCGCGGGCGTGCCGGGCTACCAGAGCCCGGAGGCGGGATTCTTCCTTTGGCTTCCGGTTGAGGACGGGGAAGAGGCGGCGCTGAAACTCTGGAAAGAGACGGGGGTGCGGGTATTGCCGGGCGCCTATCTCAGCCGGGACACAGAGGCCGGAAACCCCGGCAAAGGATATACTCGGGTCGCCTTGGTGGCCCCAAAATCGCAGGTGCAGGACGCGCTCATCACGTTGCGCGACTGCCTCTACGGATAAAAGAGACGAGGGAACGAGCATGGCATATCAGGCACGCGGGCGCGACCCGCTCCTTGACAGCACCACGCAAGCCGCGATCGAGAAACGCGGCAAGGAATTGATCGGTATCGCGCTACTTGTGCTGGCGGCGATGGCGGCGGCGATGATCGTGTCCTACACGCCGGACGACCCGAGCTGGATCTCGGCGACGGATGCGCCTGTCGAGAACTGGATGGGCCGGATGGGTGCGTCGATTGCGGCGCCGCTTTTCACCATCATCGGTTGGGGCAGTTGGGGTATTGCGCTTGTTCTAGGGGCCTGGGGTGTGCGTTTCGCGCTGCACCGGGGCGAAGAACGCGCGGTCGGTCGGGTGATCTTTGCGCCGATCATGCTCGCGCTTGGGTCGATGTATGCCTCGACCCTCGTGCCGGGTGCCAACTGGACCCATAGTTTCGGGCTTGGGGGGCTTTTCGGAGATACCTTCCTTGGCGCGATCCTCAATATTCTGCCGATTGGCGCGGTGACGGGGATCAAGATCCTGTCGGCGCTTGTCGGGATGGGGTTCCTTGCGCTGTCGCTTTTCGTGCTTGGCTTTACCCGTGTGGAACTGCGTCAGGTGGGGCGGTTCATGCTGGTCGGGATCATCCTTAGCTATGCCTCGCTCATGAGCCTTCTTGGCAAGGGCATGGGCGCCACGGCGCAGGCCGCACAAAAGGCGCAGGTGCGTCGACAGGAGCGTAAGGCCGAGGCTGACGCCCGCGTCGCCAGCGCCGCGTCGCAAGGCTGGGCGAGTGCGGTTGAGGCCATGCCAGAGCCGAGCGTTACAGCGGCGTTCAAGGCTGAGGAGCCCACCAAGACCGGGCTGCTTGCGAAGATGCCCAGCCTGATCAAACGGCCCGAGCCGATGCCAGAGCCGGAGCTTGTCGAGCAGGAATGCCTTGCCGATGCGGCGAATGCCCCAGAGCCGGACCGTATTCAGGCGCGGATCGCAGAGGCCATCCGCCTGCGCAAAGCGCAAGGTCAACCCGTTTCGCCGCCGGAATTCCCGGAGGATAAGCCGCTGACCAAGGGACGCGGTCGCCAACCGGATCCGTTGATCGTCGAGCCATATTATCAGGGCGGCCTGCCGCCTGAACCGCCGCTCACGGCGTCGGGTTTTGGCGCCGCAGAGGCACCAATGGCCGAAGTCGGAGAGGAAGACCCCTTCGCGGATGAGGTCCTGATCGAAGGGTTTGACCAGCCGTTGCCGCTCCGGGCGACGCCGGAGCCAAACGCCGCGCCGGTCATCCCGACCGCAGAACCCAAGAAGGTTGTGCAGCCGCGCAGCCAGAAAACCGTGCAGCCCTCGAGCCGCGCGCAGGCCGAAGCACAGCCATCGTTGGCTTTTGACGAGGCCGCGGTCGAGTACGAACTGCCGCCGCTCGGGCTTTTGGCGAACCCGATGGAGATTCAGCGCCATCACCTCAGCGACGAGGCGCTCGAGGAGAACGCCCGGATGCTTGAGGCGGTGCTTGATGACTATGGCGTCAAGGGCGAGATCGTGTCGGTGCGTCCCGGCCCGGTGGTCACGATGTACGAACTCGAACCCGCGCCGGGCCTCAAGGCGAGCCGGGTGATCGGGCTTGCCGATGATATCGCGCGCTCGATGAGCGCCCTTTCCGCGCGTGTTTCGACCGTGCCGGGGCGGAGCGTGATCGGTATCGAACTTCCCAACGAGAACCGCGAGAAGGTCGTCCTTCGGGAAATCCTGTCGGCGCGGGACTTTGGGGATTCGAACATGAAACTGCCGCTGGCGCTCGGCAAGGATATCGGCGGTGATCCGATCGTGGCGAACCTCGCGAAGATGCCTCACCTCTTGATCGCAGGGACCACGGGGTCGGGTAAATCGGTGGCGATCAACACCATGATCCTGTCGCTGTTGTATCGCCTGACGCCGGAAGAGTGCCGCCTCATCATGATCGACCCGAAAATGCTCGAACTGTCGGTCTATGACGGGATTCCGCATCTGCTTAGCCCGGTTGTCACCGATCCGAAAAAGGCGGTTGTCGCCCTCAAATGGGTCGTGGGCGAGATGGAAGAGCGTTATCGCAAGATGTCCAAGATGGGCGTGCGCAACATCGACGGCTATAACAGCCGCGTCGCGGATGCGCTTGGCAAGGGCGAGATGTTCAGCCGCACGGTGCAGACGGGGTTTGACGACGAGACAGGCGAGCCGATCTTCGAGACAGAAGAGTTCGCGCCCGAGAAGATGCCCTATATCGTGGTCGTCGTGGACGAGATGGCGGACCTGATGATGGTTGCGGGCAAAGAAATCGAAGCCTGTATCCAGCGCCTCGCCCAGATGGCGCGGGCCTCTGGCATCCACATCATCATGGCGACGCAGCGCCCGTCGGTCGATGTTATCACCGGCACGATCAAGGCCAACTTCCCAACGCGGATCTCCTTCCAGGTGACCTCGAAGGTCGATAGCCGCACGATCCTTGGCGAGATGGGCGCGGAACAGCTCCTCGGGATGGGCGATATGCTCTATATGGCGGGCGGTGCGAAGATCACCCGCTGTCATGGCCCCTTCGTGAGCGACGAAGAGGTCGAGGAGATCGTGAACCACCTCAAGAGCTTTGGCCCGCCTTCGTATGTCGGCGGCGTGGTCGAGGGGCCCGCTGACGAAAAGGCGGACGGTATCGACGCGGTGCTTGGCCTTGGTGGCAACACGGATTCCGAGGACGCGCTCTATGACACGGCGGTGGCCATCGTCATCAAGGATCGCAAATGTTCGACCTCCTATATCCAGCGCAAGCTCTCCATCGGCTACAACAAGGCGGCACGTCTCGTGGAGCAGATGGAGGAAGAGGGGCTTGTCAGCCCGGCCAACCATGTCGGCAAGCGCGAAATCCTCGTGCCGGAACAGCAATAAGCCGCGCATCGAGCACCTGTGCGCGACAATGTGAGCGCCGCCGGGGGTGCATTCCGGGCGGCGCGCGCTTATTTCTTGGATATGCGTATGAAACGACCCTTGATGGCCCTTGCCTTAACGATCGCCTCGGCGTTGCCGCTTCGGGCGGATATCCTGCCTCTGGCGGATGTCTCGGCCTATCTCAACAACCTGAAGACGGTTGAGGCGGCCTTTACCCAGATCAATGATGATGGCTCGATCTCGACCGGACGGCTCTTTCTTAAGCGTCCGGGGCGGATCCGGTTTGAATACGATCCGCCGGAAAAGGCGATGGTTCTGGCGAGCGGCAACACGGTCGCGATCTTTGACGGGCGGTCAAACCAGCCGCCCGAGACCTATCCGCTTCAGCGCACACCGCTATCGGTGATCCTTGAGGATCAGGTTGATCTTGGCCGGGCTGATATGGTCACGGCGCATGAGTATGACGGCACGATCACCCGTGTTCGGGCGCAAGACCCGGCGCATCCGGAATATGGCAGCATCGACATGATGTTCACCGGTGATCCGGTCGAGTTGCGCCAGTGGGTCATCAATGATGGCAATGGCGGGCGCACGACCGTGATCCTTGGCGAAATGGAAACAGGCCGCGACTTTGGCAGCAGCCTGTTCAACATTCAGCTTCACACCAAGCAAGAGGGCCTGAAGTAGGCCCTTAGCGGACCCGGCAGCTTGCCAGTTGCGCGCGATACATGCGGGCGCGATCGGCAACTTCCTGTGATACCCGCATCAGCCATGCCTTGTTGCGGTAGTTGCCGCGGGCATAGCCGGTGTGGCCTTCGTGATAGGCGAGGTATTGATGCCGCGCATTGGCCAGCGAGACGCCGTTTCTTTCGCGGGTTTCGTTCATGTACCAGCCCATGAAGTCCGATGCGTCGCGGATGTCGTCGCGCTTGGCGCGGCGGTTGCCAGTCTCGCGGCGGTATTGGTCCCATGTCGCATCGAGCGCTTGGGCATAGCCGAAGGCGCTACTCTGGCGGCCCATTGGCAGCACGCCGAGGACATAGCGGTAGGGCGTGCGCGCATCGCTGTCGAACTTGCTTTCCTGATAGATGATCGCCATCTGCACATCGACGGGAACGCCCCATCGACGTTCCGTGCGGCGGAACGCTTTGTGATAACTCGGACGCTGTTTCAGGATCGAACACGCGTCATTCAGGTTGCGGGGCGGTGAATCATATCCACCGCCGCAAGCCGCTAGCAGCACCAAAAGGGTCAGGGTGCGAAAGTATCTGCTCATCTGCCTCTCGCTATGTGATTTTTTATATTTCCTGCACAATAGCCCAAACCGGCCCTACCGCGCAAATCACAATACGCGCGGGCGGGCGAAAGTTCATAGGCTTCAGAGCACGAGTGCGAGGAGAAGCGGCAGACCGGCGACGGAGATCAGGGTCGAGACCACGACAAACCCCGCGACAGAGTCGCTATCGGCGCCGTATTTCTCGGCGATGAGGTAGGCGGTGACGGCGACGGGGGTCGAGATTTGCAGGACCAGCACACCGAAAGAGATATCGTCGAGGCCAAAGGCCCGCGCCATGCCCCACGCGATCACGGCGCAGATCACCAGTTTCACGAGCGAGAGCCATATCGCCGTGGTGATGCGCGCCGGGGTCAGGCGGGCGACCGCGACGCCGAGCGTCAGCAGCATCAGCGGGATCGCCATCTGGCCGATGAGGTCGAGCGTGTTGGTGAGAAAGCGCGGCGTTTCCCATCCCTGCCAGAGGAAGAGCGCGCCCAGGAATGTTGCACCGATCATCGGCTCTTTGAGGATCTTGAGGAAGGACCCGCGCCCGGCGACGAGCCAGATGCCGAGGGTGAAGGAGAGAACCGCGCTCACAGCCAAGAGCACCACCGCGCGTTCAAGGCCCGGTTGGCCAAAGGCGAAAAGTGCCAGAGGGATGCCAAGATTGCCGGTGTTGCCAAAGATGAACGGGGCGAGAAAGGTCTGTTGGTTCAGCCGCAAGAGCAGGAGCAGCGCCGCGCCAACAACGCCCACCGCAGCATATGAGGCGATGGCGGCCAATGTCAGGTTTGCCAGTGCGGCGAGATCGACCTCTGTTTTCATCAGGGCGGTGAAGATCAGGCACGGCACGGCGAGCGTCATGGCGAGGCGGGTAACGAACTCGATTCGGTATTCAAACCCGGCCCGAACCCACAGGAAACCGATCCCCGCCAGAAGGAACACGGGCGCGACGATCTCCAGAACTGTCAAAGCAAGGTTCACAAACTGTTTCCCTGAATTTTATGCCCGATGGTTGGACAAACACCCCTTGAAAGGCTTAACTTTGGTCGGTAGGGGCTGCAAGTTATGAACACGACACGCGCAAAATACCATCTCGGCCAAGTTGTCCGTCACCGCAAACATCCGTTTCGCGGTGTGGTGTTTGACGTGGACCCGGAATTTGCCAACACAGACGAATGGTATGCGGCGATCCCCGAGGAAAGCCGCCCCGATAAGGAGCAACCGTTCTATCACCTTCTGGCGGAGAACGATCAGTCCTATTACGTCGCCTATGTGTCCGAGCAGAACCTGATTGCCGACTATTCGGGCGAGCCGGTCGACCACCCGGATATCCCCGACATGTTCGGGCCGTTCGAAGACGGGCAATACCCGCTTCATTTTCAGCTCAACTAATCACGCCGCTGGCGCGACTAGGCCTTTTCGATGGCCGCGCCTCGGGCTTTCCACTGGCTGAATCCGCCTTCCATTTCGGCGACGTTCTCAAACCCCATGTTCTGAAGGTCGCGCGTTGCCAGAGCCGAGCGCCATGCGGAGGCGCAGAACAGGATGAGTGTCTTGTCGGTCTCAAAGACGGGCTTGAAATAGGGGCTTTCCGGGTCGACCCAGAACTCGAGCATACCGCGCGGCGCGTGGATCGCGCCGGGGATACGCCCTTCGCGGTCCAGCTCGCGAATGTCACGAATATCGACGAAGAGGGCCTCGCCCGCCTCGACCATCGCCTCGGCACGGTCTTGGGGCAGGGTTTCGATTACGTCGCGGGCCTTGGCGACGAGGGTTTTGACAGGTGTGATGGGCATTTCTTCAGTATCCTAGAGCGCAGCCGTCCTTGCGGGCGTCGGATGCCCCTTCAAGGATGCCTTCGGGGTGAATCTGGATGGCTTGTGCACCGCCGATCGGGGTTTCTGGGCGGACGACGGTGTGCCCCTTGTCGGCAAGCGCTCGGGCCACATCCTCGTCATAGCCCTTCTCGAGCTTCAATTCGCCCGCGTCGGAAAACGCGCGGGGGGCGTCGATGGCGGTCTGCGGGTCCATGCCAAAATCGACAAGGTTCGAGACGAAACGTGCGTGACCGTTGGGTTGGTAGGCGCCGCCCATGACGCCGAAGGGCATGGTCACGCGGCCCTCTTTGCGCAGCATGGCGGGGATGATCGTGTGCATGGGCCGCTTGCCGCCCTGCATCTCGTTGGCGTGCCCCGCTTCGAGGGTAAAGCCTGCGCCCCGGTTCTGGAGCAGGATGCCGAATTTCTCCGATGCGATGCCCGAACCAAAGCCGTGGAAAATCGAGTAGATGAGCGAGACCGACATGCGGTCCTTGTCCACGACGGTGATATAGATTGTGTCCTTGTGGACGGCTTCGGAAAGGGGCGCGGCGGCCTCCATCGCGCGGTCCGGATCAATCAGAGCGGCAAGGCGCTGGGCGGTCTCGGGCGAGAGCATGTGATCGAGGCGCGAGACATGATCGGGGTCGGCGAGGAAGCGGTTGCGCGCATCATAGGCGAGCTTGGCGGCCTCGGCCTCGATATGGACGCGTTCAGCGCCAAACGGGTCCATCGCGGCGATGCCAAACTGGTCGAGAATGTTGAGCATCAAGAGCGCTGTTGCGCCCTGGCCATTCGGCGGATGTTCGACAAGGTTGGCACCCTTATAGGGGCCGTCAATCGGCGTTGTTGGCATGCCTTGAGCGGCGGCGAAATCCTCGGTGGTGTGGACGCCGCCGAGGGCGGTCAGGGCGGCAACCATGTCCTCGGCGATCTCGCCTTCGTAGAAAGCGGCGCGTCCATCTTTGGCGATACGACGCAAGACTTCGGCCTGACCGGGCGCGCGGAACATCTGGCCGACCTTGGGCACCGCACCATTGACGAGGTAGTGCGTGCGTGCCGCACCTTGCAGGATCTCGGCACCAGCGCCCCAATCGAAGGCGACGCGCGGCGCGACGGGCACGCCCGCATCGGCATAGTGGATCGCAGGCTGAAGAAGTGCGTCGAGGCCGAGCTTGCCATGGCTCTCGGAAAGACGGCAGAAGGCGTCGATCGCGCCGGGGATCGTCACGGCCTCGGGGCCGTAGGTTGGCACGGTCGAGAGGCCGCGCGCGCGCAGATCGGCGGCGGAGGCCGCGGCGGGCGCGCGGCCCGAGCCGTTATAGGCCTCGACCTCATCGCTGTCGGGATGCGAGATCAGGACAAAGCAATCACCGCCGATCCCCGTCATCTGTGGTTCGCAAATGCCAAGCAGGACCGCGCCCGCGATGGCGGCGTCCAGGGCGTTGCCGCCTTGTTTCAGAATGTCGATCGCGGTTGCCGCGGCCAGCGGGTGCGATGTCGCGCAGATGCCGTTCTCGGCATAAACCGCGCTGCGTCCCGGCAAATGAAAATCTCTCATGTGTGTCTCCCCTCGCGCTTTGGGCTGACCCTAGGACGAGACGCGCGCTTTGCCAATCCGGTCGTCAGCTCTCGGGGATCGAGAAGGAGAGATGATTGCACCCGTCCGCGCGCACATAAGAGAGTTCGCGGGCGAGCATGTTGACGATGGCCCAGCCGAAACCGCCTTCGGGCAGGTCGCGCAGTGGGCAATCCGGGCTTGGCAGGTCGGGCCGCGGCACGAGACCGCCGGGAATCGGCACACCCGTGTCGCGGATGTCAAAGTGCCAACCTTGCGCGGTATGCGTGGCGCGCAGATGAATTTCGCCCTCTTCCTCGTGCCGGAGCGCGTGTTCGACGACGTTGTTGAGCACCTCGGCCAAGACGATCTCGATCTGGCCTACCGTGTCCGGCCCGCTTCCGCCCTCTTTGGCGCGCCCGCGAATATCGGTCAGCACGTGACGCACCGCCTTGGGGCTTCCGGGAAAGTCGAGAGAGAATTGCATATCGGCCATTGAGGGGCGATCCGGGCTGGTGTGAGAGGGGTCGCGGCGGGCCAGGTTACTGTGCAAGCGCGGCCTCCGGCGTCTCGAAAATGTGGAACACGCTATCCATCCGTGTCAGGCGAAAAACCTTATCGACATTGGGATTGAGTGCGGCGAGATCGAGGCGGCGATCGGGTCCAAGCTGTTTCATGGCGGCGACGATCGCGCCAAGCCCGCTCGAGTCGATGAAATCGACCTGTCCCAGATCGAGCACAATACGGGCGAAGGCCTCGTCGCTCAGATCCCGCATGCGATCCTTGAACTGGATCGCGACGGCGGCGTCGATCCGGGTTTCGTTGACCGAGACGACACAGGCATCCGCCGTCGCCTCATGGCGCGAGAGGTTCATTGTCGGGTTCTCCTTTGGTTTGCCCTGACGCTAGGGGCAAATGCTTATCAAAGGGTTTCTCGCCACCCGTAATAGCACGGGGTGGACTTGCTCCGGGGAGGGGCAGAAGATGCGCGCTGAAATAACCGTGCAAGATTTGTCCGCCAAAGAACCGGGCAAAGGACACCAGTCTCGGGAGGAAATCGAGAATGAAGAACGTAGTGATCGCGGGCGCGGCCCGCACGCCGATGGGCGGGTTTCAGGGCATGTTCGACGGCGTCGAAGCGGCACAGCTTGGCGGGACGGCGATCAAGGCGGCGCTGGCGGATGCAGGCGCCAAGACGGTCGATGAGGTTCTCATGGGCTGTGTCCTGCCTGCCGGGCAAGGCCAAGCCCCGGCGCGTCAGGCGGGTTTCGCGGGTGGTCTTGGCGAAGAGGTTCCGGCGACCACGCTCAACAAGATGTGCGGCTCGGGCATGAAGGCAGCGATGGTGGCGTTTGACCAGATCGCGCTTGGCCATGCCAACACGATGATCGCGGGCGGCATGGAGAGCATGACCAACGCGCCCTATGTCCTTCCCAAGATGCGCAATGGCGCGCGGATCGGGCATCAGGAGGTCAAAGACCACATGTTCCTCGACGGGCTTGAAGATGCCTATGACAAGGGCCGCCTCATGGGCACCTTTGCCGAGGATTGCGCCGAGGCGTTTCAGTTCACCCGCGAAGATCAGGATCAATACGCGATTGCCTCGCTCGACAATGCGCTCGAGGCAGAGCGTTCTGGTGCCTTCGAGGGGGAGATCTGTGCCGTGACGCTTCATACGCGCACCGGCGAAGAGATCATCACCCGCGATGAACAGCCCGCCAAGGCACGCCCCGAGAAGATTCCGATGCTCAAGCCCGCCTTCCGCAAGGATGGCACGGTGACGGCGGCAAACTCCTCGTCGATTTCGGACGGGGCGGCGGCGCTTGTCATGGCGTCAGAAGAGGCGGCAGAAGCGCAGGGCCTCAAGATCCGCGCGCGCGTCCTTGGCCATGCGAGCCACGCACAGGCGCCGTCGTTGTTCCCGACCGCCCCGGTGCCTGCGGCGCGCAAGCTGCTTGAGCGGTTGGATTGGTCCGTGGGGGATGTGGACCTTTGGGAGGTCAACGAGGCCTTCGCGGTCGTGCCGATGGCCTTCATGAAAGAGATGGGGATTGCCCGCGATATCATCAACGTCAATGGCGGGGCCTGTGCCCTCGGTCATCCGATTGGCGCCTCTGGTACGCGGATCATGGTGACGCTTCTCAACGCGCTCGAAAAGCGCGGATTGAAACGCGGCGTTGCGGCGATCTGTATCGGTGGCGGCGAAGGCACTGCGATCGCGATCGAGCGCGTCTGACGCCCACTTGCACGTCATGGCATTTCGGCCCAACCTTGCGCCACGCGCGAAAGGGAGGGCCACGCCATGTCGAAACTTGCCATACTTTGGGGATTCCTGCGGCTGAATTTGCCAGAGCCGGTCGTTGCCGCGCTCTACGGCGGGCGACGCGAGGTGGTTGCGGGGCGCAGGATTGACCCCAAGGCCAAGGCGGCGTCAGACCTCGTCGCGCGGCTGCGCGATGGGCAGGCGATGCCGAGCGTCGAGGAAAGCCGTCGGCAGCTTGCCGTGATGGCGGCGAAGTTCGAGAAACCCTGCCCGGCGAGCGTGCGGGCCCGCGACATCACGTTGCCCGGCGCAGCGGGCGAGCGCCGCGCGCGGGTCTACCTGCCTGAAGGTATGTCGGAAGAGGGGGTGCCGACCCTTCTCTACCTGCATGGTGGGGGGTGGATTCAGGGCGGAATAGAGACACATGACGGTCTCTGTGGCAGGCTTGCCGAGATGGCGGGCATTCGGGTCATTTCCTATGACTACCGCCTTGCACCGGAAGATCCGTTTCCGGCGGCGGTCGATGATGTTCTGGCCTGCTACACGGCGCTTGTCGATGGCACGGCGGAGGTTCGGGCCGATGCAGACCGCCTTGTGGTGTGCGGTGATAGCGCGGGCGGGAACCTGACGGCGTGCCTTATGCATGACATCTGTCGCGGGGGGCTGCCGAAACCGGCGGCACAGGTTTTGCTCTATCCCGGCGTCGATGCGCGGTTGAAAACGGATTCGATGAATGATCTGCGCGACCAACCGCTCCTGCCGGCGTCGCGGATCGACTGGTATCTCGGGATGTATCTTCCCGAGGGGCAGGATCGCCATGATCCGCGCGTTTCCCCGATTTTCTCCGACACGCTGGGCGATCAGCCCCCGGCGCTTGTCGTAGCGGGCGGGCATGATCCGCTTTGGGACGACGCACATGCCTATGCCGAGGCGCTACGCGCGGCGGGGGCAGAGGCCGATCTCATCGCCTATCCGGGGCAGATTCATGCCTTCATGTCCTTGACGAAGGTGATCCCGCAGGGTGATGAGGCGCTTCAGGACACGGCGCGCTGGCTACGGGCGCGGTTGGGATAGGAGCGGAAGCCATGCGGATCGACTACGACGAGTTGGAACAGCGGATCACGGCGGTGGCCGAGGGCGAAACGGATGCGGTCGCTCTTATGGCGACGATGGCCTGCGAGGTGCATCATAGCGATGACCGGTTCGACTGGACCGGGTTCTACCGTGTGGTGGCGCCGGACCTGCTCAAGATCGGGCCGTATCAGGGCGGGCATGGCTGCCTTGTCATTCCTTTCTCGCGCGGCGTTTGCGGCGCGGCGGCGCGCACTGGTGAGGTGCAGCTTGTGCCGGATGTTGAAGCGTTCCCCGGCCATATCGCCTGTGCGTCCTCAACGCGTTCGGAGCTTGTCCTCCCGGTCTGGAATGGCGCGGGAGAGGTGATCGCGGTATTCGACCTCGACAGCGATCAACCCGATGCCTTCACCGAAGAAGACGCAGACCGCCTTGCCGTGATCCTTGCCAAGGTGTTCAAGAACGCGATCTGAGTGTGTTCGTGAAATTTTGCTTGGAGATTTCATGATTCTGATGCAGCGTGAAATTTATGGAAAGAATTTCACGAGACGCCCAGGCCATGAAACACGTTCATCCGACCTCTTCCGAGACGCTTGGCGCCGATCTGCGCGCCTTGCGCAAGGCGCGGGGCCTGACGCTTGTCGATATGGCGGAACAGCTTGGCCGGTCGGTCGGATGGCTCAGCCAGGTGGAGCGGGACAAGTCCGAGCCGACGATTTCCGACCTGCGCGAGATCGCTGAGGTTTTGGATGTGTCGATGTCGATGCTGTTCGGTCAGTCCCATGCGCCGATCGAAGAACAGGGTTATGTGGTGCGCGCCGGATCGCGCCGCCGCATGGGCGCGAGCGAGGAAGGCTTGATCGAGGAGCTTCTGTCGCCAGACCTCACCGACGATTTCGAGGTTCTTCATTCGACCTTTGCACCCAATTCACAAATGCAGAGCCCAACGCGACGCGCCACGCAGGAGCTTGGCTATATGGTGTCCGGCCGGATCGAGCTTCGGATCGGCGACAAAACGTTCTCCCTTGGCCCCGGCGACAGTTTCCGGGTGCGCGACGAGGAATACCACTGGACCAACCCCTATGACGAAGCCGCCGTCGCGATCTGGGTGATCGCGCCGCCGGTCTATTGAGGAGACACCAATGATCGAAGGTAGCTGCAATTGCGGGGCCATACGGTTTCGCACGGAAGCCGAGCCGCAAGGGCCGTCGATGTGCCATTGCGGGCAATGCCGCAAGCAATCGGGCGGTGTCTGGTCTTCGGCCTATGTCCCGGTCGAGGCGCTTCGGATCGAGGGCGAGGTGCGTTGGTATGACTCCAGCCCGAACGCGCATCGCGGTTTTTGTCCGACCTGTGGCTGTTTCCTGTTCTGGAAAGCGCATGACGAAGGCACGATAAGCTTTGCCCTCGGTGCGGTCGATGGGCCGACGGGGCTCCGACTCGAGAAGCATATCTTCGTGGCGGGCAAGGGGGACTATTACGACATCGCGGACGGTGTCCCGCAAAAGGACTGAGGGAGGATAGGATGGCGGATTTTCCAAACAAGGCCCGCGTGGTCATCATCGGCGGTGGTGTGGTCGGCACGTCGGCACTCTATCACCTTGCCAAGAAGGGCTGGAGCGATTGCGTCCTGCTTGAGAAGAACGAACTGACCGCAGGCAGCACATGGCACGCCGCCGGCAATGTGCCGACCTTCTCGACCTCGTGGTCGATCATGAACATGCAGCGCTACTCTACCGAGCTTTATGCGCGCCTCGGCGACGAGGTGGACTATCCGATGAACTATCACCAGACGGGATCGCTTCGCCTCGCCCATACCAAGGAGAGGGTGCAGGAGTTCGAGCGCGCCTGTTCGATGGGGCGGTATCAGGGGATCGAGATGGAGATGCTTTCGCCCGAAGAGGCGAAAGAGCGCTATCCGTTCCTTGAGACCCATGACCTCAAGGGCGGGCTCTGGGATCCATCGGACGGTGATATTGATCCGGCGCAGGTCACGCAGGCGATGGCCAAGGGCGCGCGGGACATGGGGGCGAAGATCATTCGTTTCTGTCCGGCGACGGGCGTGACTCAGGATGGCGAGGGCTGGATCGTGCACACGGATCAGGACGATATCGCCTGTGATTACGTGGTGAACGCCGCCGGGTATTACGCGCAGCGCGTGGGCGAATGGTTCAAACCCTATGGCGGACGCACCGTGCCGATGATGGTGATGAGCCACCAATATGTCCTTACCGACGAAATCCCCGAGATCGAGGCCTATTCCAAGGACACGGGCAAGAAGCTCCCTCTCCTGCGCGATGTCGATGTGTCCTATTACTTCCGGCAGGAGAAGCACGGCTTCAACATCGGCCCCTATGAGCCAAATTGCCGGGCGCATTGGGACACGCCCGAGGACGAGATGCCGGAGGATTTCTCGTTCCAGCTCTGGTCGGATGATCTTGGGCGGATCGAGGATATCGTCGCCGACTCCATGGAACGCGTGCCGCTCGCCGCGAGTGCGGGGATCAGCCGGATCATCAACGGCCCCATTCCATACGCCCCTGATGGGTTGCCTCTTATCGGGCCGATGCCGGGCGTGAAGAACGCGTTCGAGGCCTGTGTCTTTACCTTTGGCATCGCGCAGGGCGGCGGCGCGGGCAAAGTCCTTGCGGAGTGGATCGTCGATGGACAGACCGAATGGGACATGTGGTCCTGCGATCCGCGCCGCTACACCGACTACACCGATCACGCCTATTGCGTCGCCAAGGGCATGGAAGTTTATGGCAACGAATACGCCATGCATTTCCCGCATCACGAATGGCCCGCAGGGCGCGACAAGAAGCTCTCGCCTGTGCATGAGAGGGTCAAGGCGTTGGGCGGTCAGATGGGGGCCTACAACGGTTGGGAGCGGGCCAATTGGTTCGCGGGGGACGGCGACGACATCTCGGAAGCCGCCACCCATACATGGGAGCGCAACGGGCCTTGGGCCGCGCGCGTCAAGGAAGAGTGCGAGGCGGTGCGCGACCATTGCGGGGTACTCGACCTGCCGGGGTTCTCGCGGTTCGTTGTCAAAGGCGCGGGCGCGGCAGAGGCGTTGCGCGGGCTCGTGACCGGTGGCTTGCCCAAGGTGGGACGGATGAACCTCGTCTATGTCGCGAATGACAAGGGCCGCATCCTGACCGAGATGTCCTGTATGCGTCATGGCGAGGATGAGTTCGTGATGATCACGGCGGCCGCAGCGCAATGGCATGACCGCGATATCCTTCTGGCGGCGATGCCTGAAGGGGTCACGGTCGAGGACAAGACACGCGACTATGACACGCTGATCGTGACCGGGCCGAAATCGCGGGAGATTCTCGCGGGGCTTACGGATGCGGACCTGTCGCTCGGCTGGCTCAGCCATCAGGCGGCAAGCGTGGCGGGCAAGGCGGCGCATCTGGCGCGGGTGTCCTTCGCGGGTGAGCTTGGTTGGGAAATCCATGCGCTCAATGGCGATATGCCCACGATCTATGACGCGATCCTTGCCGCCGGGGCGAAACCCTTTGGCATGTATGCGCTCAACAGCCTGCGAGTCGAGAAAGGCTATCGCGCATGGAAGGGCGATCTTTCGACCGACTATAGCCTTCTCGAAGGCGGGCTGGAGAGGTTCGTCAAACTCGACAAGCCGCAGGATTTTTCCGGCAAAGCGGCGCTTCTGGCCGAGACAGAGGCCGGGGTATCGAAGCGGTTTGTGACGCTGATCGTCGAGGCGGGCGACGCGGATGCGCCCTATATGTCCTGCGTCTGGAGTGGCGACGAGATCGTCGGCGAAACCACGAGCGGCGCGTGGGGCTACCGGGTCAACGCCTCGATCGCGCTTGGCATGGTGCGGGCCGATCTGGCCACGCCGGGCACCGAGCTTGAGGTCGAGATTTACGGCACACGCTACCGCGCAGTGGTGCAGGAAGACCGCCCGCTTTGGGATCCCGAGAACGAAAGGCTACGTGCATGACGCAGATCATCCTCAAGGATGGCGGATCGGGTCAGGAACTCATCCGGCGTTCCTCTATGCCGCCGCATCCCTTGTGGTCCGCGAAGGTCATGATGGAGGAACCGCATCATGTGCAGGCCGTGCATGAGGCGTTCATCCGTGCCGGGGCAAAGCTCATCACACTCAACACCTATACCGTCACGCCAGAGCGCCTTGAGCGCGAAGGGGTGGCCGAGATGTTCGCCCCGCTTCAGGCGCAGGCGGGCGATCTCGTGCGCCGCGCGATGGATGCGGTGGGGGTTGAGGGCGTGTGCGTCGCAGGATGCCTGCCGCCGTTGCATGGATCCTACCGACCGGACATGACGCGGAGCCACGATGACCTTCTCCCCGCCTATCGCGTGGTGGCAGAGGCGCAGGCGGCGCACGCCGATGTGATGCTTTGCGAAACGCTGTCTTCGATCTCGGAGGCGACGGCGGCGACGCAGGCCGGGGTTGAAACGGGCCTGCCGACCTACGTCGCGATGACGCTCAACGATGATCTGAGCGGTACGTTGCGCTCGGGCGAGCCGCTCGAGGATGCCTTGGATGCGCTTGAGGGGATGGGACAGGCGGGGGTCTTGCTCAACTGTTCCAAGCCCGAAGTCGTAAGCCGGAACATCCATACGCTCTTGGCGCGTGGAGGTGTCGTTGGGGCCTATGCGAACGGGTTTACCGGAATCGAGGCGCTCGAAATCGGCGGCACGGTGTCGGGCCTCAAGGCGCGCACGGATGTGACGCCGGAAATCTATGCCGACTATGCCATGGGCTGGGTCGAGGAAGGCGCGCGTTTCGTGGGCGGCTGTTGCGAGGTCGGCCCGGCGCATATTGCGAAACTGGCGCGGTGTCTGCTGGACGCCGGGCATGAGACTGTTGGAAACCTCTAAGGAGCCTTTGCCATGACACTTCCTGAAAAGGCCCGTGTGGTTATCATTGGCGGCGGCGTGGTGGGCTGTTCCGTGGCCTATCACCTGACGAAACTTGGCTGGAGCGATGTGGTGCTTTTGGAGCGCAAGCAACTCACCAGCGGCACGACATGGCACGCGGCGGGGCTTATTGCTCAGCTTCGCGCGACAGCGAACATGACCAAGCTTGCCAAGTATAGCCAAGAGCTCTATGGCGCGCTGGAAGAGGAAACCGGGGTGGCGACGGGGTTCAAGCGGGTCGGGTCGATCTCGGTCGCGCTCAACGAAGAACGCAAGGAAGAGCTTTTCCGCTCGGCCGCGATGGCGCGGGCCTTTGGGGTCGAGGTTGAAGAGATCAGCCCCGAGGAGGTCAAGGGGCGCTATGAACACCTCAATATCGAGGGAGTGACGGGCGGCGTTTACCTTCCCAAGGACGGGCAGGGCGATCCTGCGAATATCGCGCTCGCGCTTGCCAAGGGGGCGCGGCAGCGCGGGGCGGTCGTCAAAGAGCGGATCTGTGTCACAGGTATCGCACGGGACGGTCGTAGGACCACGGGGGTTGATTGGGCCTCGGACGATGGCAAGGCACAGGGGCATATCGCCTGCGAGCATATCGTGAACTGCGCGGGTATGTGGGGCCGTGAGGTTGGCGAGATGGCGGGGGTGAATGTCCCGCTCCATGCCTGCGAACATTTCTATATCGTCTCGGAGCCGATCAAGGGGCTGACGCAGATGCCGGTCCTGCGGGTGCCGGACGAATGCGCCTATTACAAGGAAGACGCGGGCAAGATCATGCTTGGTGCGTTTGAGCCGAACGCGAAACCTTGGGCTATGGACGGTATCCCGAAGGACTTCGAGTTCGACCAACTGCCTGAGGATTTCGACCATTTCGAACCGATCCTCGAAGCAGCGGTCAAGCGGATGCCGATGCTGGCCGAGGCGGGGATTCATACGTTCTTTAACGGGCCAGAGAGCTTTACGCCGGACGACGCCTATCACCTTGGCCTCGCGCCGGAGATGGACAATGTCTGGGTCGCGGCCGGGTTCAATTCCATCGGCATTCAATCGGCGGGCGGCGCGGGGATGGCGCTTGCGCAGTGGATGGAGGACGGGGCGAAACCGTTTGACCTTGGCGATGTGGACATCTCTCGGATGCAGCCTTTCCAAGGCAACAAGACCTATCTCTATGAACGCTCGAAGGAGACACTCGGTCTGCTTTACGCCGATCACTTCCCCTATCGTCAGAAAGCCACGGCGCGCGGGGTGCGGCGGACGCCGTTCCATCATCACCTCGCCGAGAATGGCGCGGCGTTTGGCGAGTTGGCTGGCTGGGAGCGGGCGAACTGGTTTGCCGAGGACCGGCAAGAGCGGGAGTATCGCTATAGCTGGAAGCGACAGAACTGGTTCGAGAATGCGGCGCGCGAGCACCGTGCGGTTCGCGAGAATGTGGGCATGTATGACATGTCGTCCTTTGGCAAAATCCGTGTCGAAGGACCGGATGCCGAGGCGTTCCTGAACTACATCGGTGGCGGAGACTATTCGGTGCCGATTGGTAAGATCGTCTATACGCAATTTCTCAACCCGCGTGGCGGGATCGAGGCGGATGTGACCGTGACACGCCTGTCAGAGACGACCTATCTTGTCGTAACTCCGGCGGCGACGCGGCTTGCGGATCAGACATGGATGGCGCGCCATAAGGGCGATTTCAACGTCGTCCTCACGGATGTCACGGCGGGCGAAGGGGTCTTGGCTGTGATGGGGCCAAACGCGCGGGCCTTGATGCAGCGCGTGTCGCCCAATGATTTCTCAAACGTCGCCAACCCCTTTGGCACGGCGCAGGAGATCGAGCTTGGCATGGGCCTCGCCCGCGCGCATCGGGTCTCATATGTGGGCGAGCTTGGTTGGGAGATTTACGTCTCGTCCGACATGGCGGGCCATGCCTTCGAGACGCTTTGGGACGCGGGGAAGGACATGGGGCTCAGGCTCTGCGGGATGCACATGATGGATAGCTGTCGTATCGAAAAGGGCTTT
Source organism: Shimia aestuarii (assembly GCF_022814865.1). GTDB lineage: Bacteria > Pseudomonadota > Alphaproteobacteria > Rhodobacterales > Rhodobacteraceae > Shimia > Shimia aestuarii_A. The sequence continues at coordinate 235,068 of NZ_JAKVRD010000002.1, forward strand.
CGCCATTTCGGCCATGACATCACCTGCGAGGATCATGTGGTGGATGCGGGGCTTGGCTTTGCCGTGAAAACCGACAAGGCCGATTTCATCGGCAAAGCGTCGGTACTTGAGCGGAAGGAAAGCGGGCCGAAAGCGCGGATGGTGCAGTTCCTCCTCGAGGATGGCGAGCCGCTTCTCTATCACAACGAGCCGATCCTGCGCGACGGCGAGATCGTGGGACACCTGTCTTCGGGGAACTACGGCCATACGCTCGGCGCGGCGGTGGGGCTTGGCTATGTGCCTTGTGCCGGAGAAAGCGCGGCGGAGGTTCTGGCCTCGCGCTATGAGATCGACGTGATGGGCGCGCGGGTGCCAGCGAAGGCCTCGCTGCGCCCGATGTATGATCCCAAGTCGGAGCGGGTCAAAGTCTAACACCGTAGGCGATCAAGCCGCGTGATGATGCGGCTCACAGAAAAGCATGGTGTGGTTCGCGAAAAGGCTGGCATAAAGCGCGGACGTAACGAGGACCACCCATGTCACAGCCCACCAACAGCGATACGCCACAAGGCCTTGTCTATGCCATTACAGCCTATGTGCTTTGGGGGTTCCTGCCGCTCTACATGAAGGGCGTGGCGCATGTGCCGTCGGTCGAGATCGTGGCGCACCGGGTGATCTGGTCCGTGCCGGTGGCGGGGGCGCTCTTGATCGCGCTCGGACGGACGCGGGATTTGCGCGAGGCGCTCCAGAGCCCGCGGATGCTTGCCATGGCGTGCCTCACTGCGGCGCTCGTGTCGATGAACTGGGCGATCTATGTCTGGGCGATTGCCTCGGGCCATGCGATCGACGCGGCGCTTGGATATTACATCAACCCGCTCTTTAGCATTCTCCTTGGCGCAGTGCTTCTTGGTGAGCGCCCCTCACGCGCGCAGATCGTCGCCATTGCGCTTGCTGCGCTGGGCGTGATCGTTCTCATTTTAGAGGCGGGCGAGGTGCCCATCGTGGCGCTTGGATTGATGCTCACATGGGGGTTCTACGCGCTGTTCAAGAAGTCCCTGCCGATTGGCCCGAACCAAGGCTTTCTCCTCGAGGTGCTTATCCTGACGCCCGTGGCACTCGCCTATCTCGGCTGGCTCGGCGCGACGGGGCAGAGCGCCTTTGGCGGCACAACCTATGACACGCTGATGCTCATGGGGGCGGGGATCGTCACGGCGGTGCCGCTTCTGTTTTATGCCAATGGGGCCAAGCAGGTGCGCCTATCGACCATCGGAATTCTTCAGTATATCGCGCCGACGATGATTTTCCTGACGGCGGTGTTCGTCTTTGGGGAAAAGATCGACCAAGGCCGCGCGATGGCCTTCCCACTGATCTGGGCGGCGCTTGTCATCTATTCCTGGTCGATGTTGCGCCAGATGCGGCGCAGCCGTCTTTGAGGATCTCCGTGGCGAGCATCTCGGACCAGAGCGCGTAGGCCGCCTCTGAAGGATGAAACCCGTCGCGCGCCACGAGATGGGGTTCGAAAGGCAAGGCAAGGGGCAAGTGCGAAACTTCTTCGCGCTCTGAGGCCAGTCGGGCCAGTTCCGCATCAAGCCGCGCCGCCTGTTGACCAAGCACCCAGCGCAGGGGCTGGGGCAGGAGCGGGAAATGCTGCATCGGCGGCACGCCGGAAAGGACAAAGCGCCCGACGCCGTGACGCGCGCGCAAGGCGTCCATGAGGGCGATCTGGCGGGCGCGGAATGTCCTGGGCGCAGTCAGGCGGGTGGTGTCGTTCACGCCATGGATCAGAAGGGCCAGATCAAAAGGCCGGTCGGGCAGCTTCGGACGTTTGGCCAGTGAGGTCTTGGTGGTAGCGCTGGTTTCTCCCTCGAGATGCCAGTCGAGTGTGACATGGGCCGACAGTGCGCGGGCGAGGCAGCCAGAGAGCGCGGTGTCTTGTGTCTCGGCCCCAACACCGGCGGCAGAGCTATCCCCAAGGATCAACAGGCGCAGAAGAGGGCCGGTGCCACGCGTTCCAGAGCGGGGACCGGGCGGTTCGGGAAGGCGTTCAGCCCGCAGGCCGACCCAAAGCGCCTGCGCCGCCAGGAGCGGCGCAAGCGGGTATCTCAGGAGGCGGTCAGCCTCAACCGCCATGGATCAGCGCAGCCGCATACCGTTGTTGAGCACCTGACCATCCGGCGTTACCTCAAGCACCGTGATGCGCGCGTCTTCGCCGCCTTCCGGGTCGTTGGCGCTAAACATGCCGAGCATCATCAGGCCGCCGTTGATCTGATCCTCGGGCATGCCGAGTTTCACAAGCTTCTGCGCCAGAGCGTTGAGTCCCTTGGCGCGCAGGGTCAGCTTGCCTTCGGGGCGCGGCAGGCCGTCAAAGCTCTGAAGGTCGGTAAGGTCAAAGGTAAACGCTCCTTCGCCCGTCACCTCGGCCCCGGCGGCGGAAATGCGCAGCTTGTTAAGTTGGGCGCTTTCGGGTTCGACGGGTAGGCCGGAGAGTGCATCAACCGCGGATTCGACATTGGCGAAGTCGAGCCATTCGACACGGTGACGGATATCTGCGGTGAGCTCGAGGCTCAGATCAGCAGGATCACGCGGCAGGATGCCGGTCGGATCGAACATGCCCCAGAGTGTCTCATCCGGTGAAAGGCCCACGAGGTCGAGCTTGACCTCGGCGGGGGCGAAAGCGTCTTCCATGAGAAGCGGCGCGCGCATGGTGCCGGACACCGAGTCGATGTTGGCGCCAAACATCATGCCGCCCATCGTCGGCATTTCGATCTCGAGGCGCAGATCTTCGGAGGGGCCTTCGATCAGGACGCCCGTGTCATCAAGCGAGAAGGTGGTCGCATAAGAGGCGGCCGTGACACGCTGGCGGGCGATCACCGCGCCGTCCTTGGCCGAGACCTGATCGGTGCGATACCCGGTCACGTCGGCGGTGCCAATCGCGGACAAACCGGAACGCAGCGCAGAGGCGAGGTTCACGAGGTCGATACCGCCTGCGGGGATCACCGTCTTGCCTTCGGCGGTCAGGCTATCGCCGCCCGAGCTGCTCTTGACTTCGACGCGACCATCCTCGTCCTCGAGAGACATGGACTGGCTGGCGGTGAATTCATGCGCGCCGATCGAGATACGCGAGTCGGCCTTGAGGCCGGACGCAAGGGTTTGCGCCGAGCTGCCCGTCACATCAGCCAGAAAACCGCTTGCGCTATAGCTCTCGAGGCCTTCGGGCAGGTTCGGCACATCGAGTTCCACGCCGATCCGGTCGGCGGCATAGTCGAACGTGATCTCGCCGGGTTGGCCAGAGGCCGTGCTGACGAAGTCTTTGAGCGTCAGATTGATGTCGCCACCAAAGGTCTCACCCTCTTTCGAGGTGTAGGTTACCTTCACCATCATCTCGGACGGATAGAGGAGTGTCACAGTGCCTCCGGATCCTTCGCGAAACTGCACGGCGCCAAGATCAAGATCGAGCTTGCCCGCGTCAAAGGGCAGGTCGAGGGCGAAATTCATGTCGCTGACGCTCAGGGTATCGCCTTGCTCGGAAGTCGCGCCCTCGAGCGTGCCGCCGTAGAGCGTGGAGACATCCTTGAAATGCTGCCAGACATCCGCCGGGGCGAGATCGGCAAGGGCAGCGCCGGGCAGGAGGGTCGCTCCGAAAAGAACGGCGCGCGGCAAAGAGGCGGAGAGGACGGTCATCGGCAGAAATCCTGTAAATCACGAGGGAAACGAATACCCTCAACCTAAGATCAGGCCGGGGCATATGCAACTCTGCGGGGCGGTGCGAAATCAGCCCAGGGCGTCTCGATAGGCGAGGAAACGCGGATCGGTCGAGATGCGCGCCATCATCGCTTCGCGTAGGGCACCGATGGATTTGTAGGGACGCATGACGACCTCGAATATCTCGATCAGCCCGTCCTCGTTCAGGGTGATGAGATCGACGCCAACCGCGTCAAGATCGCCAATGCGGCATTGAAACTCGAGCGCCCAATCTTTGCCGTCGCCCATGACACGGCGATAGGAGAAATCCTCGAAAATCTGGCCGACATGGCCAAGGATCGCGGCGGTCGGTTCGGCGCCGGTCCATGTTTTGTAGTAGGTCGGCGGCATGAAGCGGCAATCGGGCGCGAGAATCTCGATGATCTTGCTGTCATCGCCCGAGGCGACGATCTCTTTCATTCGTTCGATGGTCGGGTGCATGGGGTCTCCTCCTGCCCGTAGTCTGCCCGAGCGCCGCGTCTAGGCAAGCCTGACGTCGGGTTGCCGCGCGTCGGTGTAGTCTCTATTGCAGGCGGCATGACGCTTTCTTCGGACTATACCCCGCCACAAGGCCCGCTCGACGTGCTCCACGAGGATCACGAGTTGCTCGTGGTGAACAAGCCATCCGGCCTCTTGTCCGTGCCGGGCAAGGGAGAGCATCTTGCCGACTGCCTTCTTGCGCGGGTGCAGGTGGCCTTTCCGACGGCGCTTCTTGTGCATCGGCTTGATCGCGATACGTCAGGTGTCATGGTCTTTGGCCTGACCCCCCATGCGCAGCGTCACCTTGGGCTTCAGTTTGAGAAGCGCATGACCAAGAAAACCTATGTCGCGCGCGTCGATGGGCGGCTCGAGCCAAAGCAAGGCACGGTGGACCTGCCGCTGATCGTCGATTGGGAGCGCCGCCCGCGCCAGAGGGTCGATCACGAGAACGGCAAACAGGCGGTCACGGATTGGCGCGTGGTGAAATACGGCGAAGACGAGACCCGCGTGCGGCTCATGCCGAAGACCGGGCGCAGCCACCAGCTTCGGGTGCATATGCTTGCAATGGGGCATGTGATCCTAGGCGATCCGCTCTATGCCGAAGGCGAGGCGTTGAGCCGGGTGGACCGTCTGATGCTGCATTCCGAGGAATTGCGCTTGCGCCATCCCGATGGCGGAAATGGCATGCGGTTTCGGGCCAAGGCGCCGTTCTAAGCGGGGCTAGGGGCTTTGCCCCTCTTGGCCGCGGGGCGGCCAATTCACCCCAGGATATTTGCGGCAAGAGGAAGATCACGCCTCGGCGTGGATCGTTTTCCAGGTGGCGGGCAGAATATCGGGATTCTTCATCGACGCGACCGCGAACCACGGCGAGGGCGCGGTGACGATCTTGGCAGGGTTGTCGTTGAGCCACGCGCCCCACCAGCTAAAGGAGCTGTTGGCGATGATGTTGTGGTCGCAAAGGCTCATCAGGCGCAGGTCTTCGTAGTCCGTCGCCGGGCCATTGAGATCGACCACGATCTTTTCGCAAGGCAAAGGCAGGTTCGCCTTGGCCCAGTCGGGATCATCGGAGAAGACAAACACTGTCGGGGCGTCCTTGAGCCCTGCCGTGATGTGGGCCAGTGCGGCGTTGTAATAGGCCTCGGAACAGACCCCATGCGCCCCAAGCGCGAGGTAGTCGCCGCGCCGCACATGCAGCGAAACAGCCGTGGTCGTCGCGATCTTGTTGGCAATGGCGGCGTTTTCCGGTGAAGGGGCGGGCACAGGGCGGAACACGGTGCGGATATGATCCGCGACGGGGGCGAAATAGCGCTCGGACTGCCAATAGCCGTGCAGGTAGGTGCCATCGCCCCATGTCGCGAAACCGGGGTTGTAGCCAAGTCCGTCCTCGCGCTGAAACCGGGGATTGCGCCCGAGCGCCCGCCAGAGGCCATAGCGCAGGGCGCTTTCGTGTTTCGCGGGGGGCAGCGCCTTGGGGGGTGCGAGATCAAGGTCGAACACTTCGGTCAGGCGGCGGGTGCCGCGATGGTCGATCACCCGGAAATCCATCGCCAGATCGGTGCCAAGCCGCGCTGCGAGCGCCTTGCCTGCGGCATATTGGAACATCTGGTTGCCGAGGCCCCCGAAAGCGCGTGCGAAGATCATTGTCAGCCTGCCTTCCTATGGCGTAATACAAGGGCTTGTCGGCGCGTGTCGCGAAAAGCCCGAAGGAACGGGTTTGCACGATCCGCTTTAGCAAAACCCGCCTTGAACAGCGAGGTGGAAAACGGGGGCAGGGATGAGTATTGGCAGCGAGTTGCGGAAAGCCTGGCGGATCCTGACCGATCCGGCCTATCGCGTGTTCCGAGCGGATTACAAAGCGTTCCGGGCGGCGCATGGGCGTGGCACACCGGAGAGCTACACCGGCCTTTTGCCGGGCGATGTCGTGCTCGACGTTGGCGGCTATCATGGCGACTGGGCCGAGGCGATGGCGGCGCGCTATGCCGTCAAGGTCCATGTGTTCGAGCCGCACCCCCGGTTTGCCGAGATGATCGCGGATCGTTTCGCCGGACGTGAGGACGTGGTCGCGCATGGTTTTGCCATTGGCAGCAGCAATTGCGAATTGACCCTGTCGGACGATGAGAACGCCTCTTCCGCCTTTGTCACGGACGGGCCAACTGCCAAGGGCGTCGTGCGCGATGTACGCGAGGCGTTTGATGAGCTTGGGATAGAGCGCGTGGCGGTGGCGAAGATCAACATCGAGGGCGGGGAATACGATCTTCTTCCTGCGCTGATCGACGCCGGTCTGATTGACCGCTTCGACCGTCTCACCGTGCAGTTCCACAAGTTCAGCGAAGGCGACAGGGCGCGGCGCGATGCGATCCGCGAAGATCTCGCCAAGACCCATGATTGCGTCTGGTGCTACCCGTTCATCTGGGAAGAATGGCACCGGCAGGGGCTTGGCGTCTGAGCAAAGAAAAACGCCGGGGAAAGCCCCGGCGTTCTTGTTTTCCTGAAGGGGGGGATCATTCCCACGGACAGCCCGAGATCGCCTTGACCTCGCAGAATTCCTCGATCCCCCAGAGACCGCCTTCGCGCCCATTGCCGGACTGTTTGTAGCCCCCAAAGGGCGAGCCATTCTGACGGCCGACACCGTTGGTCTCGACCATGCCGGAGCGCACGGCGCGGGCCACGCGCAGGCGTTTGGCGTCATCGCCGCTCTGGATGTAGTTGGTCAGGCCATAGACCGTATCATTGGCCATGCTGATCGCCTCTTCCTCGCTATCGAAAGGCGACATGGCGAGAACCGGGCCAAAGATTTCTTCGCGGTAGATCGTCATGTCCGGGGTCACGTCGGCAAAGACGGTCGGGCGCACGTAATAGCCCTTGTTGACGCCCTCGGGACGGCCAAGGCCCCCCGCAACAAGGGTCGCGCCTTCCTTGATGCCAACCTCGATCAGGCCTTGGATCTTGTTGAACTGGGCCTCCGAGACGACCGGGCCGATATGGCGGCCGCTTTCGCTTGTCGGGCCGACCTGCGTCGCCTCGGCGGTGGCTTTGGCTTCTTCGACGGCTTGGGCATAGCGGTCCCGTTCGACAAGCATCCGGGTCGGCGCGTTGCAGGACTGGCCCGTGTTGTTCATGCAGTGTTGCACGCCGCGCTTGACCGCCTTCTCGTCGGCATCGGCAAAGACGATATTGGCGCCCTTTCCGCCAAGTTCGAGGCTGACACGCTTGAGCGTATCGGCAGCGGCCTTGGAAATCGCGATCCCGGCGCGGGTCGAGCCGGTGAAGGACACCATATCGACATCCGGGTGCGCGGAGAGCTGTGAGCCGACGCCGACGCCATCGCCGTTGACGAGGTTGAAGACGCCTGCCGGAATGCCCGCGTCATGCACCATCTCGGCAAAGAGAAGCGACGAAAGCGGCGCGATCTCGGACGGCTTGAGAACCACGGTGCAGCCCACGGCCAGCGCCGGGAACACCTTGAGCACGACTTGGTTCATCGGCCAGTTCCATGGCGTGATGAGCGCGCAGACGCCGATCGGCTCAAGACGGGTGCGGTCGACCTCTTTATAGGGGGTTTCGGCCTCGAAATCGGCCAGTGCCTCGAGGAAGCCGGCCATGTGCCACGCCCCTGCGCCCCATTGACCATTGGTCGCGAGATCAACCGGCGCGCCCATCTCAAGGCGCATTGCCTCGGCCATGTCGTCGCGGCGCTCTTTGTAGATCTTCGACAGCTTCTTCAGAAGTGCGATCCGTTCGCTCATCTCGAGCGCGGCCCAACCGGGGAAGGCCGTTTTCGCGGCGGCGACGGCGGCGTCGGTATCGGCTTGGTCCCCGAGGGAAATCACCGCGCAGGTGTCTTCGGTTGCGGGGTCAATCACGTCCATATCGCGCGGGGCTGCCGGGTCTACCCAGGCACCATTGATATAGAATTGGCGTTTCTCGATCATCGGGGTCTCTCCATCCATTTGCGCACAGTTTGACAGCGCCCCAAATCGCTCGCAAGGCTTGGTCACGCCGCGTCACAAATATTTTGATCAAATCATTGTGGTGATGCCTTGTTCGCGACATTGTGTCCCGATAAGCGGGAAATAGAACAGGGCGCCTATACATTGCCTGTTTAGAATGTATCTAAACAAGCAAAGGCCACCACGAACTTAACAACTTCAGGAGATCTCCACATGGGTCTGCGCATCAATGACATCGTCCCGAACTTCACCGCGGAAACCGATCACGGCACGATCACGTTCCATGACTGGATCGGCGACAGCTGGGCCATTCTCTTCTCGCACCCGAAAGACTTTACCCCGGTCTGCACGACCGAGTTCGGCGCTGTTGCACAGCTTGCCGACGAATGGGAACAGCGCGGCGCCAAGGTCATTGGTCTCTCGGTCGATAGCGCCGATGAGCACGTGAAATGGAAAGCCGACATTGAAGGCTATGCCGACGCAAAAGCGGGCTTCCCGATCATCGCTGATGAATCGCTCGAAGTGTCCAAAGCGTTCGACATGCTTCCGGCCGAAGCCTACCTTCCCGATGGCCGCACCGCTGCCGACTCTGCCTCGGTGCGTTCGGTGTTCATCATCTCGCCGGATAAGAAAGTTCAGCTCATCATGACCTACCCGATGTCGGTTGGTCGTAACTTTGCCGAAGTGCTGCGCGCCCTTGATGGCCTTCAGCGTACCTGGCAGCAGCCGCTCGCGACCCCGGCAAACTGGACCACTGGTCAGGACGTGATCGTGGCGCTTGGCCTCAACGATGAGGAAGCCAAAGCGAAATACGGTGAATTCGACGCAAAACTGCCGTACCTGCGCTTTGCCAAGAACCCCTCGTAAGTCCGGGTTTCAGGCGTGAATTGAAAGGCGGGGGCTGCGGCCCTCGCCTTTTCTTTTGTCAGGTGGTTTGTGGATGCTTGGCGATGGCGCGACGATAGCGTGCACGCAGAACCTCGGCGCGAAGTTTTTGGCCAAGACTGCGGGATTTGCTCTGCACGGTTGAGCCGGCGCTGGGAAAAACCTTCTCGGAGCAGCCATTGGGCAAGATGGTTTCGATGGTCTGTCCCGACACCCAATGCATTTGCAGGAAGCTATCCACGGGGCGGTCGATCTGCTCGGTGCAAGACAGCAGCCGTTTCGCCGCTGCGCGCCCGACAAGCTGTGCGGTGGTCTGAAGCCCGATGCGGCGCGGGGTAAAGAGCGTGAGAGCGTCTTCGCGATCCGACACCTGTGTGACCGGCTCGCGGTCTTTCGGGGGGATGCGGATGAACCGTTCGGGATCGGCGTGCCGCTCAAGTAGGCGCAAGAGGGCGTCGCGCCTCGCAGGGTCGATTTCGAGATCATCCTCTACAATCAAGGCCGCGTCCCAGCCTGCGTCCACAATCCGCTGCCACGCTTTGCGATGGCTCAGGAAACAGCCGATCTCGCCCCCGGCAATCGGAAACGGGTAGCGCGGCTTGAAAAGCGTGCCGGGTCGCACATCGACCGTTGCCTGCACCTCAGGCAGGCGCCCATCCACCGCCTCGAGCACTTCTGCCCCCGGCAGATCGGTCAGCAAACGCTCCACGGTCTCGCGGCGTGCGGTGCTTTCGGACATATGGATGATGAGGCTATGCATGTCTGCGTCTTACTCTTGCCCCGGCCAAAGAAAAAGCCCCGACCGCGTGGGCCGGGGCTTTCCTATCGCTTGGAAGGAGAGGATTAGTCCTCTTTCTTCTCGCGTTTTTCCTGAGCGATCTCTTCGCCGGTTTCCTGATCGACGACTTTCATCGACAGGCGGACCTTGCCGCGATCATCAAAGCCAAGCAGCTTCACTTTGACTTCCTGACCTTCCTTGAGAACGTCCGACGGATGGTTCAGGCGGCGGTTCTCGATCTGGCTCACGTGGACGAGGCCGTCCCGCTTGCCGAAGAAGTTCACGAAGGCGCCGAAGTCGACGATCTTCACGACCGTGCCGGTGTAGATCTCACCAACTTCCGGCTCAGCCACGATCGCGTGGATCATGTCATAGGCTTTCTGAATGGCTTCACCGTTCGGCGAGGCGATCTTGATGATGCCTTCGTCGTTGATGTCGACCTTGGCGCCGGACACTTCCACGATCTCGCGGATGACCTTACCGCCCGAGCCGATCACTTCGCGGATCTTGTCGGTCGGAATCTGCATCGTTTCGATACGCGGTGCGTGGACAGAGAAGTCCGCAGCGCCCGAAAGCGCCTTGTTCATCTCGCCAAGGATATGCATCCGGCCGTCTTTCGCCTGGGCGAGGGCCTTCTCCATGATCTCGGGCGTGATGCCTGCGACCTTGATGTCCATCTGCAGCGAGGTGATGCCGTTCTCGGTCCCTGCGACCTTGAAGTCCATGTCGCCGAGGTGATCCTCGTCGCCAAGGATGTCGGTCAGGATTGCGTAGTCGCCGCTCTCCTCGAGGATCAGGCCCATCGCCACACCGGCCACGGCCGATTTGAGCGGCACACCCGCATCCATCATCGACAGCGAGCCGCCACAGACCGACGCCATCGACGACGAGCCGTTGGATTCGGTGATCTCCGACACGATACGGATCGTGTAGGGGAAATCCGTTGCCGCAGGCAGAACCGCCTGAAGCGCGCGCCATGCGAGTTTGCCGTGACCGATCTCACGGCGACCCGGAGGGCCCACGCGACCCGCTTCACCGACCGAGTAGGGCGGGAAGTTGTAGTGCAGCAGGAAGTTCGATTTGAAGTTGCCGTGCAGCGCGTCGATGAACTGTTCGTCGTCGCCGGTGCCGAGCGTGGTCACCACGAGACCCTGGGTCTCGCCACGGGTGAACAGCGCCGAACCGTGGGTCCGCGGCAGCAGGCCGGTTTCGCAGACGATGTCACGCACCTTGTCGAGCGGGCGCCCGTCGATGCGCTTGCCGTCGTTGACGACAGAGCCGCGCAGGATCGAGGACTCGAGCTTTTTCAGCGCGGAGCCAAGGTTGGCATCCTCTTGCTGTTCTTCGCTCAGAGCTTCGATGATGGCTTGCTTGGCAGCAGCAACAGCGGCGGTGCGCTCCTGCTTGTCAAGGATCGCATAGGCGGCCTTCATCTGATCTTCGCCCGCGGCTTTCACGGCCTCGAACAGATCGGCGTAATCCGGCGGTTGGAAGTCGAACGGCTCTTTCGCGGCTTCTTCGGCGAGCGAGATGATCAGGTCGATGACCGGTTGAATCTGCTCATGTGCGAAGGTCACGGCGCCAAGCATCTCGGCTTCGGTAAGCTCGTAAGCTTCCGATTCAACCATCATGACGGCGTCTTTGGTGCCGGCGACGACGAGGTCGAGACGCTGGTCAGGGTTGTTGCGCAGATCCTGCATGTCGTCCACGGTCGGGTTCAGGACGTACTCGCCATCCTCGAAACCAACGCGGGCACCGGCGATCGGGCCCATGAACGGTGCGCCAGAGATGGTCAGCGCGGCCGAAGCGGCAATCATGGCAACGATGTCAGGATCGTTGACGAGATCGTGGCTCAGCACGGTGCACATCACGAGGACTTCGTTCTTGAAGCCGGGCACGAACAGCGGGCGGATCGGACGGTCGATCAGGCGCGCGGTCAGGGTTTCTTTCTCCGTGGGGCGGGCCTCACGTTTGAAGAAGCCGCCGGGCACCTTGCCGGCAGCGTAGTATTTTTCCTGGTAGTGGACGGTCAGGGGGAAGAAATCCTGACCCGGTTTCGGCGACTTGGCAAAAGTCACGTTGGCCATGACCGAGGTCTCGCCAAGGGTGGCGATGACCGAGCCATCGGCCTGACGGGCAACCTTGCCCGTTTCCAGCGTGAGCGTTTCTTCGCCCCACTGCATGGTCTTCTTCGTTACGTCAAACATCTAGCGTATCCTAATTGGGAGCACTCCCGGGCGTTCCCGGGTCTCCCGATTTGCATGGCGGCCCCATTGCCGCCGACCCCTTCTATCATTTCCTTCACGGTGCCGGGGTCCGGGCACCACGTCTCAGATAGCGGGGCCATATAGGAAAAAGGCCCCTTTGGAAACAGGTTTTTCCTTGTTGCCATAGTGCGCTTGCCTGTGTGGACACGCGGAAAATGGGGCGAAATTCGTGAACACTGTGTTTGCGCGAAACGGGTGGATTTTCCGCCGGGTTCTGCGGATGATGCGCGCATCGGGCAACGCTCAAGGACCAGAAGACCGCCATGAAACCCATCTATTTCGCCCTCGCTCTCGTGACGTTCGTTCTTGCGGGATGCGCCGAAACGGCCCGCGCGCCCGAGACAAGCGATACTGTGTCGCGCAACGCAAGCCCGCGCATCCTTGCCATGGGGGATAGCCTGATGGCGTGGCACGGGCTTACGGGGCAATCCATCGCCCATTCCGTCGCGCGCGAGCTTGGAGAGCCGGTGCGGAACAATGCGGTGCGTGGCGCGCATGTGCTCTATAACTTGCCGATCTCTGGCGCGATGGGCATGAAAATCGCGCGCCAGTTTGACGAAGGCGATTGGGATTGGGTCGTGTTGACCGGGGGCGGCAATGATCTTTGGCTCGGCTGTGGTTGTCGCAAATGCGAACGCAAGCTCGACAAGCTGATTTCGCGCGATGGGCGCAAGGGTGCTATTCCGGGGATGCTCGCCAAGATCCGACAGAGCGGCGCTCGCATCATCTATGTGGGCTATCTGCGCAGTCCTGGCATTGATTCCGGCGTCGATGAATGTCGCTCGGAGGGGGATGTGCTTGAGGGCCGTATCGCGCGGCTCGCTGACTATGCCGACGGTCTTTATTTCCTATCGCTTCAGGATCTCGTGCCGCATGGCGACCGGAGCTATCATGGCATCGACATGATCCACCCGTCGGTCAAGGCATCGCGCGAGATTGGCCAGCGCGTGGCCGAGTTGATCCGGCAAGAGGACGCGGCGCGCGACTGACACATCGTTGAAAGCGGCGAAACGAAAAACGCCCGCCGGAGGGGCGGGCGTTTGAAAGCTCTGTAAGCCTTGGGGCTTAGCGGCGCAGGCCAAGACGCTTGATGAGGTCTTGGTAGCGGGCTTCTTCCTTGCCCTTGAGATAGTCGAGCAGCTTACGGCGCTGAGCAACCATCTTGAGGAGGCCACGGCGACCGTGGTTGTCCTTCTTGTGGGTCTTGAAGTGCTCGGTCAGGGTCGAGATGCGCGAGGACAGGATGGCAATCTGGACCTCGGGGGAACCGGTGTCGCCCTCCTTGGTCGCGAATTCCTGCATCACGCGGGCTTTTTCTTCAGCAGTAATCGACATCGGGGTCTCCTTTAAGATTAAGGGTTAAGGGCACGAGCCGGGATGTCGTCCAGCAAGGTCCATGGAGAAATCCGCCCCGGATTCGGGACAGATGCGGGCGTATAGGCGGAATCGCTGCGAAAGAAAAGGAAAAACAAGCCCGCGCCTTTGCCACATGGGGGCGGGAAGATCAGAAACGTAGGAACTCTGCCGCGCCGGGGCTCCCCTGTGGCAAGAGCGTGATATCTGCCGGAACGAGATCGCCGCCGCCATGCACCGTCGCCACAAGCGCGCCGTTGACATAGACCGCGCCGGTGCCGGGGGTGTCTGTGCCGGTGCGGATTTCGACCTCCGGGTCCGTGCCGCCGATATCTTCGTAGAGAAGGACAAGGCTATCTTCCGCGTGGTTGTAATCCATGATCGTGGTTTCGGCACTGCCTTCTTCCCATTGCGAGAGCAGGAAGCTGTCCATTCCGTCGCCGCCATCGGCATAGTCGCCAGCACCGGCAAGGATGACATCGTCGCCATCGCCACCGTTGAGGAAATCGACCGCGCCTTCGTCGCCGGTTCCGTCGACAAGGTCGTTGCCGTCACCGCCAAAGAGCACGTCCGCGCCGGCCCCACCGATGAGCGTGTCGTCCTCTTCGCGCCCATGCAGAACATCATCGCCTGCACCGCCATCAAGCGCGTCGTGGCCGAAGCCGCCGATCAGGGAATCCTCTCCCGCGCCGCCATCGAGCAGGTCATCACCGGAATGACCAAAGAGCGTATCCGCGCCATCCTCGCCCTCAAGGTGATCAGTCCCGGCTTCGCCATGAAGGAGGTCGTCGCCGCCGCCGCCCATCAGGCTATCATCGCCCTCGTCGCCATAGAGGTGATCCTCGCCCAACATACCCGCGAGCGTGTCATCACCCTTGTCGCCATTGATCTGATCGTCCCCATCGCCGCCCGTGATCGTCTCGTCGCCCTCCTCTCCGGCGATGATCTGATCCTCGGCAAGCGGATCCTCTTCGGGGAGGTCTGTTTCGATTGGCTCAGACACGGAGTCGAGCAGGCTCGTCTCGTCGCCGGGGTCCACCTCGGCGGTGTCCTCTTCGGGGAGTGCGGCCTCATCGGCCTCGTCCCCGCCATCGTCAAAGTCAAATGTCATGATGGCCGCCGTTCCGGCAGCCATGATCCCGATCAGGCCCGCAAGCATAAACATCGCAAAACTCCACACTGCCCCACGCGATTGGGCCAGATTCCGCGCGCTGCGTAAATTACTTTTGAAAACAATGGTTAACGTGCCGTTAACGGGGACACTCTTAGGCGAGATCCCAGGGTGTCGGCTGGGTCGCGTAGGCGATGTAGAGCGGGTGGCGCGGATGTCCTGCCTTGGTCACACCGAGGCAATGGATCGGCCGCCCCGTCGCGCGCAGCACGTCGCGCATTGCTACGCCTTGTCCGAGGTGATCCCCATGCGCCCCCCACCCGGCGACGATCACATCGGCCCAGTCGCAGGCCTCGGCCACCGCGCGGTCGTTCTCTGGGCCTTGCGGCGCAGGATGGGCGCGTAGTTTCTTCGGGTCCGTCTCGCGCAGGGCGAAAATATTCACCGCGCGAAAGCCGCCAAAGCCAAGCGCCCGCGCACGGCGCTCGCAGCGTTCGATCGTCGGATCGTTCTGCGCTTCGGTCGCCTTGGAAGGGTTCAGCATGATGAAGGCCACGCGCTTGCCTTCCGGATCCCAGACGCGGGTCAGGTCATAGCGATAGGTTTCGCAGTCCGAATAGCGCGCTTCGGAGGCAGCATCGTCTTTCTGAAAGCGCCGGGTGATCACAGCACGAAAACGCGGCTCGGGTGTAGCTCTCCGGCTTTGAAGGTGCCGATGGCGACGGGCGTACCCTCGAACGAGGCCCAGCATTCTTCGCCGTATTCCACGTCATGCGCGATCACCATGCCGGGGTTGCCGTTCTTGAGGCGCACCGCGCCTTCGGGGGTGCATTTGACTTCGGGCAGGTCAGCCAGCGCGGCTTCGAGGGGGCGGATATAGGGATCGAGGTCGGGCGTCTTGGCCTTGGCGTCGATCTCCTCGATGCTGATCCCGTCGGTGGCCTCAAACGGCCCGGACCAGACCCGGCGCAATTCGCGCACATGGCCGAAACAGCCGAGCGCCGCGCCAAGATCGCGCGCGATGGAGCGCACGTAGCCGCCCTTGCCGCAGGTCAGTTCGAGCGTAACGTGATCGGCATCTTCACGGTCGAGCATCACCAGCGACTCGACCCAGAGCGGGCGGGCGGCGATCTCCACATCCTCGCCATCGCGGGCGAGCTTGTAGGCGCGCTGCCCGTCGATTTTCACCGCGCTGAACTTGGGCGGGACTTGTTCGATATCGCCGACGAACTGGCCGAGCGCGGATTTGATTTCGTCATCCGTGGGGCGCGCATCGCTTGTCGCGATCACCTCGCCCTCGGCATCGTCCGTGTTCGTCGCCTGCCCGAGTCGCACGGTGAACTCGTAGCATTTGAGATCGTCGGTGATGTAGGGGACGGTCTTGGTCGCCTCGCCAAGCGCCACGGCAAGAACGCCGGTCGCCTCCGGGTCGAGCGTGCCTGCATGGCCCGCCTTCTTCGCATCGAGCGCCCAGCGCACCTTGTTGACGACAGAGGTCGATGTCATGCCCGCCGGTTTATCGACGACGAGCCAGCCGGAGATATCACGCCCCTTGCGTTTGCGTCCCATGATCTTTTGTCCCTGAATATGAGGCCGCGGGACTAGCCCAAGCGCTCTACGCTGTCAATTTGTACAGACGCGGCGCTCTGCGAGAGCGCTTATTATTGAACTAAGAGCAGGCGTTACTCTTCCTCGTCCCCATGTTCGACATCGTGGCGCACGCGTGCGTCGTTGAGCATGCGGCGGGTGTCGTCCATCTGGTCGAAGGTCTGGTCGAGTTGGAAGCGCAGGTCCGGCGTGTATTTGAGGCCGGTCTTCTTGCCGATGGCACGGCGCAGCTCGCCCTTGTTGCGGGCCAGAAGCTTGAGCACCTCGTCTTGCCCCCTACCGCCAAGCGGCAGGACATAGGCCGTCGCGATCTTGAGGTCGGGCGAGGTGCGGACCTCGCCGACGGTGATCGACATGCGGTTCAGGTCCGGATCATGCACGTCACCTTGCGCCAGCACCTCTGCAAGGGTGCGGCGGATCAATTCGCCAACGCGAAGCTGACGCTGCGAGGGGCCGGGGCCATCGTGGAACTTGTTCTTTGCCATGCGCCCCACTTATGGGTTTCGCAAGGCTTTGCCAAGCGTCGAACCATTCGCTAAACGGGTCGAAAGAGCGTCAAAAGTCGCACTGATGCGATACAGACGTCATACCGACGCGATACAGACAGAGGAATTTCGCCATGTCAGACCTTCCGGGAATCGTCATCACCGGGGCCTCGGGCCGCATGGGCCAGATGCTTATCCGCACTGTGATCGAGAGCGACAAGGCGCGGCTTGTCGGCGCGGTCGAGCGGGAAGGCCATGAGTGGATCGGTAAAGATATCGGCGAAGCCATGGGCGGCGCAGCGCTTGGCGTGACGGTGACGGATGAGCCGCTCGAGGCCTTTGCCAAGGCGCAGGCGGTGATCGACTTTACCGCGCCTGCGGCGACCCTCGAGTTTGCCAAGCTCGCCGCACAGGCCCGTGCCGTGCATGTCATCGGCACCACCGGCATGACCGACGAAGATATTGCCCAGCTTGCGCCTTGTGCGCGCCACGCGGTGATCGTGCGGGCGGGGAACATGTCTCTCGGGGTTAACTTATTGGTTCAATTGACGAAAAAGGTCGCGGCGGCGCTTGATGAGGATTTCGATATCGAGGTGATCGAGGCGCACCATCACCACAAGGTCGACGCCCCGTCGGGCACAGCATTGATGCTTGGCGAGGCAGCGGCGGAGGGGCGTGGTGTCGATCTGGACGAGGTCTCTGACCGGGGGCGCGACGGGATCACCGGCGCGCGCAAGCGGGGCGATATCGGGTTCACGGCTATTCGCGGTGGCGACATTGTGGGCGAGCATGACGTGCTATTCGCGGCGGCGGGTGAGCGGATCACCCTGCGGCACGTGGCGACGGACCGCGCGATCTTTGCTCGTGGCGCGCTCAAGGCGGCGCTTTGGGGGCAGGATCAGAAGCCCGGCGAATACGATATGATGGACGTGCTCGGCCTCTGATCCCCGATCAGAAGTCGATCGCGATTCCCTTTTTCTCCCAATCGCCATAGCGCACAGGCTCCGGCCCGTCGCGTCCGCCAAGTTCGGTCGGCATGTCCTTGGCCGCGGCATTCTTGCGCCGCTCCTCGGCTTCGGCCAATGCGCGCAGGGCTGCCGGGGGCAGGTCGCGCTTGTCTTCGGTGGGCTCGTCCGGGCGGGTTTCGGGAGACTCGGTCATCGGGGTTCCTTTCGCTCTGCCCCCTTGATATACGCGCCCGTCCCCCATGGACAAGCGACCAAAGGAGCGTCCCCATGTCCCAGACCGGTGTTCAGGCCCGCCGCAGCGCGGTTTACCTTCTCGACAAGGTGATCGGTGAGGGACGACTGATGTCCGAACTGATTGGCGCGGGCGCGCTCGACAAGCTTGAGCCGGAAGACCGTGCACGGGCACAACGCCTTGCCCTCGAGACATTGCGCGGGATGGAGCGAGCGGACCGTATCCTGCAGAAACACCTGGCGAAATACCCGCCCCTGACCGTGCGCAACGCGCTGCGCCTTGCGACGGTGGAGCTTTGCGCAGGCGGCGCTGCGCATGGCGTCGTGAACGCGGCGGTCGAGATCGTGGGGCGCAACAAACGCACGGCCTCGATGAAGGGGTTGGTCAATGCCGTTCTGCGCAAGGTCGCGGCGGATGGACAGGATATCTGGCCGACGCTGCGTGTGCCGCGCCTGCCAAAATGGCTTCGTGGGCCGTTGGTCGAAGCCTACTCGCCCGAGATTGTCGCGGCGATGGAAGCAGCGCATTTCGAAGGCGCGCCGCTTGATCTCACAGCAAAGGGCGATCAGGGCGCGCTGCAACGGTCGCTTGGCGGGGAGCTTTTGCCGACAGGGTCTGTGCGTCTGAGTGAGGCGGGGCAGGTGACGCAACTTCCGGGTTACAAGCGCGGAAGTTGGTGGGTGCAGGATGCGGCGGCGGCCCTTCCGGTGCAGGTTCTTGCGCCGAAAGAGGGCGAGCGCGTGCTCGATCTTTGCGCCGCGCCGGGCGGCAAGACGATGCAGATCGCCGCGAAGGGCGCCGAGGTCACGGCAGTGGATGATTCCGAGGCACGGATGAAACGCCTTCGCGAAAATCTCAAGCGCACACGCCTCAAGGCCGAGACGGTTGTTGGTGATGTGATGGAACAGGAGGGGCAGTGGGACGCTGTGCTTCTTGATGCGCCCTGCTCGGCGACGGGTACGATCCGGCGGCACCCGGACCTTCCCTTTGCCAAGGATGGTAGCGACATCGGGAGCTTAATCGGGTTGCAGGCCGAGATGCTTGACCATGCGCTTGGGCTTGTGAAGCCGGGTGGGCGGCTTGTCTTCTGCACCTGTTCGCTTTTGCCTGACGAGGGGGAATGCCATATCGACGATATTCTTGCACAAAGAGACGATGTGACGGTGGACCGGAGCGCGCTTGACCTGCCCGGGATCGACCCGGCTTGGATCACTGAAGAGGGCGGTTTGCGCCTGCGCCCTGACCATTGGGCCGACAAGGGCGGTATGGACGGGTTTTACGTCGCCTGCCTGCGCAAGGCGTAACTGCGCCAAAGCCTGCCCGCGCGGATTCAATCGGTGACTTCCCGCCCCCTTGGCGGTATATTCGCGGAAAACGCCAACAGGCGGGCAGAGGCAGACAAGGATGAGCAATCCCGACGGGTATTCGGCGCGGTGGACGCGTTTCATGCACCGTGTGCATGCGCGAATCAGTGCGCGTGCACGTCCGGCGACCGGCTTTACCTCCATGCCTGAACCGCGCACCATCGGCAGTTTCGCGAAAGGGCGGCAGCTTTCGGCCGGAAATTATCAGTTTGCAGGCCATCTCGCCACGACGCCCGGCACGCCGATCTGGGAAGTCGAGATCAATGATCCGGTGTTTTGGCAGGATGTGCATGGCTGTGCCTGGCTTGACGATCTCGCGGCGGTTGGTGACGCGCCAGCGCGCAAGGCCGCGCAGGAGTGGGTTTGGCTCTGGATCGACCAATATGGGCGTGGCGCTGGACCAGGGTGGACGCCAGACCTGACCGGGCGGCGGCTCATCCGCTGGATCAACCATGCTCTCTTGCTGTTGCGTGGGCAGGAACGGGACGCCTCGGAGTCCTTCTATCGCTCGCTTGGGCAGCAGACGATTTTCCTTTCCCGACGCTGGCATAAGACCCAAGCTGGTCTGCCACGGTTCGAGGCATTGACCGGGATGATCTATGCCGGGTTGGCGCTCGAAGGGATGGAAGAACATGTCGCGCCTGCCTGTCGCGGGCTGGAACGCGAATGCGCGCAGCAGGTCAACGATGAGGGCGGTATTCCAACCCGCAATCCAGAAGAGCTTCTTGAGGTCTTTACGCTTCTGACATGGGCGGCAGCGGCGTTGACCGAGGCGGGGCACACGCCCGGCCCGGCGCATGTTGGTGCCATTGAGCGGATCGCCCCAACACTGCGTACCCTGCGCCACACTGATGGCGGCCTGGCGCGATTTCATGGGGGCGGCCGGGGGCTTGAAGGGCGGCTTGACCATGCTTTGGCCGAGAGCAAGATCCGCACGCGTCAGAATGACGGGCTTGCCATGGGATTTGCCCGCCTGTCCTCGGGCCGCACCAGTATCATCATAGACGCGAGCGTACCGCCGAAGGGCCCGGCATCGGTCAATGCCCATGCCTCGACACTGGCTTTCGAGATGACGAGCGGGCGACGGCCCGTCATTGTCAACTGTGGGTCTGGCGCGAGTTTCGGTGCAGAATGGCGACGGGCCGGCCGGGCCACGCCGTCGCATTCGGCGCTCTCGCTCGATGGGTTCTCAAGCGCGCGGCTTGGTCATGGCGGGCGTGGCGGTTGGCGTGAAGAGCAACTTGTCGACGCACCGACCGATGTGCCGATCCAGTTGAGTCAGGCACCGGACGGCATTCGGTTTCAAGGTGGGCACAATGGATTCCTTGCCACCCATGGCCTCACTCATGCGCGGACGCTCGAACTTGCCTTTGAGGGGCGCGGCATGGTGGGAGAGGATTTGCTTGTGGCGCTTGAAGATGATGCCAAGCGCGCCTTCGACAACGCGCTCGACGCCCACAGCCTTCAGGGAATCCCCTACCAAATTCGATTTCACCTGCACCCCGAGACGGATTCCACCATCGACATGGGCGGCGCGGCGGTGTCGATCGCTCTCAAGAGTGGCGAGATATGGGTCTTCCGGCACGATGCGGCGGCGAATCTGACCCTCGAACCGAGTGTTTACCTCGAAAAAACACGTCTCAAGCCCCGCGCGACAAAACAAATCGTTCTATCCGGCGTCGCAATGGAGTATGCGACCCGCATCCGGTGGTCGCTGGCCAAGGCGCAGGATTCTGCGGTGGCCATTCGCGATTTGAACCGTGATGAGCTGGATTTGACAAACTGACCCCATAGGGACCCCGAAAAATATGACCGACCTGCACCCCGTCCGCCGTGCCCTCCTTTCTGTTTCCGACAAGACCGGCCTGATCGAGCTTGCCACCGCGCTGGCCGCGCGCGGCGTTGAACTGCTCTCGACCGGCGGCAGCGCCAAGGCGATGCGTGACGCGGGTCTGGTGGTGAAGGATGTGTCAGACGTGACCGGCTTTCCAGAGATGATGGACGGTCGCGTGAAGACGCTGCACCCGAAGGTGCATGGAGGGCTTCTGGCCCTGCGGGACAACGACGCGCACGTGGCGGCCATGGACGCGCACGGTATCGGCGCCATCGACCTTCTTGTGGTGAACCTCTACCCGTTCGAGGAAACCGTCGCCAAAGGCGCGGATTATGACACCTGCATCGAGAACATTGACATTGGCGGCCCGGCCATGATCCGCGCGGCGGCGAAGAACCACGGCTTCGTCAATGTGGTGGTCGATGTTGAGGATTACGACGAACTTCTCTCGGAACTTGAAGCCAATGACGGTCAGACCTCTTATGGGTTCCGTCAGCGCCTGGCACAGATCGCCTATGCGCGCACCGGGGCATATGACGCGGCTGTGTCGACATGGATGGCTGAACAACTCGCGCTTGAAGCACCGCGCCGACGCGCCTTTGCCGGTGAGGTCAAACAGACCCTGCGCTATGGCGAGAACAGCCATCAGAAAGCGGCGTTCTACACGGATGGATCGAACCGTCCGGGGGTGGCCACAGCGGTTCAGCTTCAAGGCAAAGAACTCAGCTACAACAACATCAACGATACCGATGCGGCGTTTGAGCTGGTGGCGGAGTTTGATCCGGCCAATGGCCCGGCCTGTGCGATCATCAAGCACGCGAACCCCTGTGGCGTTGCGGTTGGTGCGACGCTGACCGAAGCCTACCAGAAGGCCTTTGATTGCGACCGCACCTCGGCCTTTGGCGGGATTGTCGCGCTGAACCAACCGCTTGATGCAGAGACCGCGAAGAAGATCGTTGAGATCTTTACCGAGGTCGTCATCGCACCGGGTGCGTCGGAAGACGCCAAAGAGATCTTCTCGGGCAAGAAGAACCTGCGCCTCCTGCTGACCGATGGTCTTCCCGATCCGCGCAAACCGATCACGGCTTATAAACAGGTCGCAGGCGGTCTTCTCGTGCAGGACAAGGATGTCGGTTATGTCGGCATGGATGATCTCAAGGTGGTGACGGAAAAAGCCCCGAGTGAGCAGGAAATGGCCGATCTTCTCTTTGCCTGGAAAGTCGCCAAGCACGTGAAGTCCAACGCCATCGTTTACGTCAAGGACGGTGCGACCGTGGGCGTCGGCGCGGGCCAGATGAGCCGCCTCGACAGTGCCAATGTCGCCGCCGCCAAGGCAGAGCGGATGGCTGCCGAGCTTGGCATGGACGAAAGCCCGGCCAAGGGGTCGGCCGTGGCGTCGGATGCGTTCTTCCCTTTCGCGGATGGTCTTCTCGAAGCTGCGGCTGCGGGCGGCAAATGCGTGATTCAACCGGGCGGCTCGATGCGCGACGATGAGGTCATCAAGGCCGCCAACGAGGCGGGCCTTGCCATGGTGTTCACTGGAATGCGCCACTTCCGCCACTAAGGCGGAGCCATAGAAAGCCCCGCGTTCGGTCTGCGCGATGCAGGGCAGTATCAATCGCCAATGTCTTGAAAGAACAAGACCTTGGCGAAATCGCAGACAAGGAGGGGCAGGGATGCGTCTTGTGTTTTGGGCCGGGTTTTGGGCCTTCATCACGGATCAGGCGAGCAAGTATCTCGTGGTTCACTACCTGAACCTGCGCGACATTCACGTGATCGAAGTCGCGCCTCCTTACCTGCGTTTCGTCATGGGATGGAACGAAGGGGTGAATTTTGGACTGTTTGCAAGTGGTTCGGAGGCGGCACGCTGGCTTCTGATCGCTATCGCGCTCGCCGTGGTGGCCTTTGTGCTTGGCTGGGTGCGACGAGATCCGCCGGGGCGCGGCGGGCTAGTCGCGGCAGGGTTGCTTGTTGGAGGCGCGTTGGCCAATGTTGTGGACCGTCTGCTCTATGGTGCGGTGGCGGATTTCCTCAACATGTCTTGTTGTGGGATCAACAATCCATTCGCTTTCAATCTCGCCGATGTTTGGATCTTCATGGGGGCTTTCGGTCTCGTGATCCTTGGTGGTACAAAAAAGCCCTCGTGACCTCGCGGCCTGGATGGGCTAAAAGCGGGGCGAAGAAGCAGGAGTAAGACGATGCGCATCATGCGTGTAGCGATGATCGGATGTGTTTTGGCGCTCGCCGCGTGCAGCAGCGACGACGGCGTCCGCGTCCTGAGTTCGAACGGCGATGGCCCTGACGAGTTCCGTATTCTACCTGCCAAACCGCTCAGTGAGCCGAAAAGCTATACTTCGCTCCCCGAGCCAACTCCGGGTGGCAAAAACCTGACGGACGTGGATCCGAAGGGGGATGCGGTGGCTGCGCTTGGCGGACGTCGCAACGCGGTCCATAGCGATACGATCGCGCGCTCGGATTCGGCGCTGGTCAACTACACTGGCCGCAACGGGCGCACCGAAGACATTCGCGGCACGCTTGCCTCTGAGGATGAGGAGTTCCGCAAGCGCCGTGGCCGCTTTGCGAATATCAAGATCGTCAAGCAAGACCGCTACAATGATGTCTATGACCGCTACCAGCTCGACCAATACCAAGAGCAGTATCGCTGGCGTCGTGGTGGTGCGACCACCCCAGCGGCTCCGCCGCGTCAGTAACTTCGCCTGACATCGTGACAAGATCGTGAGCCCCCCTTGAAGCTTCGGAGGGGGAGCGTAACTATCTGCCAAGACTACTCGTTACAGGGAGACATCGAATGATGCGTTTTCTCGCCGGCGTCGCGGCGTGCGCCATGGCTGCATTGCCTCTTCGTGCGGAAGAACAGGTCACCGATTTCCGCCTTGAGAACGGTATGCAGGTTGTCGTGATTGAAGATCACCGCGCGCCGGTTGTGATGCACATGGTCTGGTATCGGGCCGGGGCGGCGGATGAAACGCCGGGCGTCTCCGGCGTGGCGCATTTCCTCGAGCACCTTCTCTTCAAAGGAACAGAGACGCTTGAACCAGGCGAGTTTTCGGCCACGGTTGCCGCAAATGGCGGGCGCGACAACGCGTTTACGAGCTATGACTACACTGCCTATTTCCAACGGATCGCCGCTGATCGGCTTGAGCTCATGATGAAGATGGAGAGCGACCGGATGGTCAACCTCCAACTGGACGAAGAGGATATTCTGACCGAGCGTGAGGTGATTATCGAAGAGCGCAATCAACGGGTCGAAAATAGCCCTGCCGCCCTCATGAGAGAACAGCTCGACGCGGCGCAGTATCTAAATCATCGCTATGGCGTGCCGATCATCGGCTGGCGTCATGAGATGGAGACCCTCTCGCTCGAGGATGCCCTTGCTTACTACGAGAAGTTCTACGCACCCAATAACGCGATTCTCGTCGTGGCAGGCGATGTTGACCCGGACGAGGTTCATGCGCTGGCCAAGACGTACTATGGCGTCCTACCGCCGAACCCCGACCTTGGAGAGCGGGTGCGCCCCGTTGAACCACCGCAAACCGCCGCCCGGCGGATGGTCTTTGAAGACCCGCGTGTGGCACAAGACTATGTGCGCCGCTCTTACCTAGCGCCAGAGCGTGATCCCGGCGCGCAGGAGACGGCCGCGGCGCTGACAATCCTTGCCGAAATCCTTGGCGGCGGCACGACGTCGTTTTTTGCAGAGAAGCTTCAATTTGACGAACAGCTCGCGGTCTATACCGGTGCTTGGTATGGCGGCACGTCACTTGACGATACGACATTCGACCTCATCGTTGTTCCGAAGGATGGTATCGGTCTTGATGAAGCAGAAGAGGCGATGGATCGCACGCTTCGTGACTTCATGGAGACGGGGGTCGACCCCGAACAGCTTGACCGGATCAAGATGCAATTGCGGGCATCGCAGATCTATGCCCGCGATGACGTGGAGAGCATTGCCAACCGCTATGGCCGGGCGCTCACCTCGGGCCTGACGATTGCCGATGTGAAGGCGTGGCCGGAAATTCTTGAAGCGGTGACAGAGGAAGACATCCTGCAAGCCGCGGAAATGGTCTTTGCCCTCGATAACTCGGTGACTGGCTGGTTGCGTGCGCCGCAAGCTGCGATGGAGGTGAACCAATGATTCGTGTGGTTCTGACGTGTGTCCTGTTCTTTGTGGCGCTTCCGTTGCGCGCAGAGGTCGACATCAAGGAAGTGACATCGCCGGGCGGGATCAAGGCTTGGCTTGTCGAGGAACCTTCGATTCCCTTTGTCGCGCTTGAACTGCGCTTTAAGGGCGGGGCGTCATTGGATGCACCCGGCAAGCGCGGTGCGACGAACCTGATGATGGGTCTTCTCGAAGAAGGCGCGGGCGAGCTCGACGCGCGCGGTTTTGCGCGCGCAGCGGAATCTTTGGCCGCGAGCTTTAGCTATACTGCGGGCGATGATGCTGTATCCGTATCCGCGCGGTTCCTCACCGAGAACCGGGACAAGGCGGTTGATCTTCTACGTCTGTCGCTTGTGGACCCCACCTTTCCTGAGCAGGCGGTTGAGCGCGTGCGCGGGCAGGTGCTTTCGGGGTTGCGCAGCGATATGAAAGACCCGAACGCCATTGCAGGCCGGGCCTTCAAGGCGATGGCCTTTGGCGATCATCCTTATGGGACGCCCTATGAAGGCAGTTTGGAGAGCGTGTCTGCCCTGACGCGCGATGATCTCGTCGCGGCGCACAAGGCGGTTCTTGCACGTGACCGCCTCTATGTCTCTGCGGTGGGTGATATCACCGCTGAAGACCTTGGCGTCTTACTTGATACGTTGCTCGGCGACCTGCCCGAGACGGGCGCGCCCATGCCGGGGCCTGCGGAACTGCGCCTTGAGGGCGGTGTCGAGGTCGTGGAGTTCGATACGCCACAATCTGTCGCCCATTTCGGCCAGAAGGGGCTTGAGCGCGACGACGAGGACTTCTTTGCGGCCTATGTCATGAACGTGATCCTCGGCGGGGGCGGGTTCGAAAGCCGTCTGATGACCGAGGTGCGCGAGAAACGTGGCCTGACCTATGGTGTCTATTCCTACCTTGTCCCGAAAGACCACGCGGCGCTCTATCTCGGGAGCGTGGCCTCGGCCAATGACCGTATCGCCGAGGCGATTTCCGTGATCCGGGCCGAGTGGGAGCGTCTGGTCGAAGATGGTGTGACGCAGGATGAGCTCGATAAGGCCAAGGCCCTGCTAACCGGGGCTTATCCGCTTCGGTTTGACGGCAATGGTGCGATCGCGCGGATCATGGTGGGCATGCAGCTAGATGATTTGCCCATCGATTACATCAAGACGCGCAACGACAAAGTCAACGCGGTGACGCGTGAGGATGTGAACCGCGTCGCGCGCGAACTGCTCGACCCGGAAGGGCTGCAATTCGTCGTTGCGGGCAAGCCCGAAGGCCTTTGATCCCGCTCATTCGCCGTAGGGGATCCAGATGTTCTTGACCTCGGTCGCGGCCTCGAGGAACGCGCGCGTGTGATCCTCGGACCAGTCCCGCGCTTTGGCATTGTTGACCCATGTGCGCTTGAGGTTGCCCGAGCTTTCGCGCTCGATCTCGGCGGAGAGGTCGCAGGACGAGAAGGACCACACAGCGTCGATATCAAGATGCCCGGCCATCGGCGTGGCAAGGTCTTTGTGTGCGCCTGTGAGGATGTTCACGACACCGCCCGGCACGTCCGAGGTCTCCAGCACCTGATAGAAATCCGTCGCGGCAAGAGGGAACGGCTCGGACGCAGCGAGGATGATACGGTTGCCCATGGCGATGGCGGGGGCCATGACCGAGACGAGGCCGAGAAGCGGCGCCTCGTCAGGGCAGAGCGCGGCGATGACGCCCGTTGGTTCCTTTTGGGCGAGCGCGACACCGCGGATCGGGACGCCATGCACCTGCCCGTCGTATTTGTCGGCCCATGCAGCGGCCGTAAAGAGCCGGCGGATCGCGGTTTCGACCTCTTTGCCGCCAGAACGCCCGCCTGTCATGGCATTGATACGATGCGCGAATTCGCTTTCCCGGGCCGAGAGGTTTTCGGCGATATAGTAGAGCACTTGCGCGCGCTGATGGCCGGACATGCTGGACCAGGCCTTGGCGCCGCGCGCCGCTTCGACCGCGTTGCGCAGATCCTTGCGGTTGGCAAGCGGTGCTTGGCCCAAGAGATTGCCATTGCGGCCATAGACGGCACGGGAATAGCCGCCATCGGGCCGCGCCTGCTTGCCACCAATGTAGAGCTTCGTCGTGCGGTCGAGCGCATCCTCCGGTGCACCCTTGCCCTTGAACCCTTCGACCGGGGCCAAAGGCTTGGTGGTCTTGCCAATGGGTCGTGTATAGGCCGAAAGCCCCTCCCAGCCGCCTTCACGGCCATAACCGCTCTCGCGCACACCGCCGAACCCGGCGGCGGCGTCGAACATGTTGCTCCCGTTGATCCAGACCACCCCGGCGGCCAGTTGCGGCGCGACTCCGAGCGCGAGGTTGATATTCTCGCTCCAGACAGACGCGGCAAGGCCATAGCGGGTATTGTTGGCAAGCGCGACGGCTTCAGCAGGCGTTCGGAAGGTCGCGGAGACGAGGACCGGGCCAAAAATCTCTTCCTGCATGAGCGGCGAGGAGGGGGAGAGGCCGGTGATGAGGGTCGGCGGGTAGAAATGCCCCTCGACCGGCATCTCGACCTCGGCGCGGTAGGTCTCGCCTTCGCGACACCCCGCGACAAGTTCGGTCACTTTCGCCAGTTGCGTCGCGTCGATCACCGCGCCGACGTCGATGCATTTGTCGAGCGGGTTGCCGAGGCGCAGGCGGTCCATGCGGGCTTTGAGCTTGCGATGAAAGCGGTCCGCGATGCCTTCTTGCACGAGAAGGCGAGACCCGGCGCAGCAGACCTCGCCCTGATTGAACCAGATCGCATCGACAAGCCCCTCGATGGCCGAGTCGATATCAGCGTCGTCAAAGACGATGAAAGGGGATTTGCCGCCAAGCTCGAGCGTGAGCGCCTTGCCGGATCCGGCGGTCGCGGCGCGGATTTTGCGGCCAACCTCGGTCGACCCTGTGAAGGCGATCTTGTCGATCCCGTCATGTGTGACGATCCTTTCGCCCACCACGCCATCGCCGGTGACGATATTGACAACGCCGGCGGGAAGGCCCGCCTGTTGGCAGATATCGGCAAAGAGAAGCGCGGTCAGGGAGGTTTGCTCGGCTGGTTTCAAGACGACCGTGTTGCCCATTGCGAGAGCCGGGGCGATCTTCCACGCGAGCATCAGGAGCGGGAAGTTCCACGGGATGATCTGACCACAAACGCCAAGTGCCTCGCGCCCGGGCAATTCGCTCTCCATCAGCTCGGCCATGCCCGCGTGATAGTAGAAGTGACGTTGGGCAAGCGGCACGTCGATGTCACGGCTCTCGCGGATTGGTTTGCCGTTGTCGAGGGTCTCCAGAACGGCAAAGAGACGGGCATGTTTCTGCAAGAGACGGGCGATGGCGTAGAGGTGCCGCGCGCGCCCGTGACCTCCGAGTCCCGCCCATTTGCGCTGTGCCTTACGGGCGGCGGTGACGGCGGCGTCCACGTCCTCTGCCGTCGCTTGCGAGAGTTTGGCCAGCGTTTCGCCATTGGCGGGGTTGAGGGAGGGGAAATCGTCTTTTGGCTCGGTCCAGCCGCCATTGATGAAATGGCCAAACCGCGCGCCCTGATCGACGACCCAGGCCAGAGCATCGCCCGCGCTTTCGGGGGCCGGGCCGTAGTCCATGGATTGGAAAATATCTTTGACGGTCATGGTCTTGTCTCCGGTCGCCGTTACCCTATCGGGTGGCGATAGCTGGCCGAGTAGTGGCCGGTGACGTGGTGTTCGAGTTGGCGTTCGATGTCGCCGAGAAGCGAGGACGCGCCGAAGCGGAACAGGTCCGGCTGAAGCCAGCGGTGGCCCAGCTCTTCCTTGATGAGCGACAGGTAGATGAGTGCGTCCTTAGCCTTGGATATCCCGCCTGCCGGTTTGTAGCCAACGCGGTGCCCGGTGTGTTCGTAGTAGTCGCGGATGGCGCGGATCATCACGAGCGAGACGGGCAGCGTCGCGTTGACGCTTTCCTTGCCGGTCGAGGTCTTGATGAAATCCGCCCCGGCCATCATGCAGACCAGCGAGGCGCGCGCGACGTTGCGCAGGGAGCCAAGCTCGCCCGTGGCGAGGATGGCCTTCACATGGGCATCGCCACAGGCCGCGCGGAAGGCGCACATCTCGTCATAAAGCGCCTGCCAGTCGCCGGTGAGGACATGGCGGCGAGAGATAACGATGTCGATCTCGGCGGCGCCGGCCTCGACGCTGGCCTCGATCTCGGAAAGGCGGAGGTTGAAGGGAGAAAGCCCGGCGGGAAACCCTGTCGAAACGGCGGCAACTGGGATGCCAGAGCCATGCAGCGCGGCGACGGCCGGGGCGATCATCTCGTGATAGACACAGACCGCGCCGACGGTGAGCCCTTCCATGCCGAGCGCGGCGAGGAGGTCGGGGCGCACGGGTTGGCGGGCCTTGGCAGATAGGCGCGCGACGCGCCCGGGTGTGTCATCCCCGGACAGAGTTGTGAGGTCGATGCAGCTTATCGCCTTGCAGAGCCATGCGGCCTGATACTCTTTCTTGACCGAGCGGCGGCCCGGCAGGGTCGCGACGCGGCGCTCGATGGCGGAGGTATTGGCCTGCGCACGGCGCACCCAGTCGAGATCGAGCGGCATGCCCCCATTGCGCGTCTCGAGCGTTTGGGGGAGCTGATGAATGGTGTCGGAAAGCATGGTGTCCCCTGTTCGGATCGCCGTCAGGGTGTCATGCCATGCGGGGCTTGGCAAGATTGGTCAGGGCCCGTGCAACGCCGGGTAAAGCTCGGATCAGGCGGCGTTTTCGTTCGGGGTCAGGGCCACCATTGCATCATATTGCGAAAGGAAGACCCGGCCCGTCAGATCATTGATGAAATGGCTGCGCTGGAGGCGATCCATGACCGGGCCTTTGACCTCGGAGAGGTGCAGCGTGATGCCGATTTCGTGCAAGCGGCGGTTGGCTTCTTCGAGGCTTTCAAGAGCGCTCATGTCGATCTCGTTCACGGCGGAGCACATCAGAACCACATGGCGTATGTCGTTGTCTCCGACGACCCGGTCATAGAGGTAATCCTCGAGATAACGGGCATTGGCGAAATAGAGGCTTTCGTCGATGCGCAGGGTCACAAGCGATGGGTCGGTCTGCACGTCGTGGCGCAGGATGTTGCGGAAATGCTGGGTGCCGGGGACGAGGCCGACTTCGGCCACGTGGGGGCGGGAGGTCTTGTAGAGAAAGAGGCCGATGGAGATCAGCACACCTGCGGACACCCCGACCTCGACGCCGAAGCCGAGGGTCAGAAGGATCGTGGCGGCGACGGCGGAGAAGTCGACGCGCGAATAGTGCCAGGTGCGCTTGAGGATCGAGAAGTCGACGAGGCTCAGGACGGCGACGATGATCGTGGCGGCGAGGGTGGCCTTGGGCAGGAAGAAGAGAAGCGGCGTCAGCAGAAGCGCGGCTAGCGCGATGCCGACAGCGGTAAAGGCTCCGGCGGCGGGGGTTTCGGCCCCGGCGTCGAAGTTCACGACCGAGCGGGCAAAACCGCCTGTCACCGGATAACCCCCTGAAATTGCTGCGGCAATGTTGGCGGTGCCGAGGCCGACGAGTTCCTGATCGGGGATGATGCGCTGGCGCTTCTTGGCGGCGAGCGTTTGTGCGACGGAGACGGATTCGACAAAGCCGATGATCGAGATCAGCAGCGCGGAGACGAAAAGGGAGGACCAGATTTCGCCGGAAAAGCTCGGCAGGGAAAGCGGCGGCAGGCCCATCGGCACCTCGCCAACGATGCGGACGCCGTGGTTTTGGAGGCCAAAGAGCCATGTGACGAGGGTTGTCACGGCGACGGCGCCAACGGGGCCTGCCTTGGCGAGGATATCGGCCATGCGGGGCTTGAGGCCAGCGTCGAGCAGGAGCGGCTTGAGCCCCTTGCGCACCCAGAACAGGAAGCCCGTCGCCATGATGCCGATCACCAGCGTGATGAGGTTGGTTTCCGGCAGGTGGGCAAGGATCGAGCCAAGCAGAGTTGGTAGGTTGTGGCCATGCGCATCGACACCGAGGAGGTGCTTCAACTGGGACGTGGCGATGAGGACACCAGAGGCCGTGATGAACCCGGCGATCACCGGGTGCGAGAGGAAATTCGCAATGAAACCAAGGCGAAAGACCCCCATGAGTGTGAGCATCAGGCCGGAGATAAAGGCCAGCGTGATGGCGGCGGCGGCGTATTCGGCGGTGCCTTGGAGGGCGAGGTTGCCGACGGCGGCGGCGGTCATCAGGGAGACCACGGCGACCGGCCCGACGGCCAGCGCGCGGGACGTGCCGAAGACGGCGTAGGCGACGAGCGGCAGGATCGAGGCATAGAGGCCCATCTCGGGCGGGAGGCCGGCGAGGAGGGCGTAGGCGAGGGACTGCGGAATGAGCATGATCGTGACGATGACGGCGGCCACGAGATCGGAAGTCAGCGTGTCGCGGTCGTAGCTCTTGCCCCATTGCAGGATCGGCAGGTTGCGCTCGAGCGTGGCACGGGTCGGTCTGGGCAGGCGCATCTCTTGGTCCTTTCGCGTATCCCACTTCATATATTCAAACTGGTGAATAAGTGAAGGGGGTATTACCCCACTGTGCCGGAGGGTTGCCGGAAATCCGCACGAATCGGGCCAAACAAGGTGTAGCGCACTGTGGTTAATGGCGAAAACGCGGGTCGGTATCGCGTCGGTATCACGTCGGTATTGCGTAGGTGCCCCGCGCGAAAATCGCAGGTGTGAACGGGGCGCACGATGGTGAACGGGGCGTGCGCGGTTAACGAAAGGTGAAGAGCCAAGGGCCTTCGAAAGCCCTTGGAGACGAGGTTTCGAAATCGCGTGGGAAGTGGTCGGTCAGCTTGCCGAGATCTTTTCGGGTTTGGCCATCCATTCCTTGCCGCGCAACATCGCCTTCCAATAGACGGGCGGCAGGATCTGTTCCTTGAGGATCCAAGCGGCGCGGGTCGGTTTGGTGCCGTCGATCATCCACTTCGGCAGGGTCGGCAGCAGCACGCCACCATAGCCGAATTCCGCTAGAAGTATCTTGCCGCGTTCGACGGTCAGCGGGCAGGAGCCGTAGCCGTTGTAGATCGCGGTGGGCGATTTTCCGTCGATATCATCGACGAGGTTTTCGGCCACGATCGGCGCCTGCATCCGCGCGGCGGCGGCGGTCTTGGCGTTGGGGGCGTTCATCACGTCCCCGAGCGACCAGATATTGTCATACTCTGCATGGCGCAGTGTCGCCTGATCCACATCGACCCAGCCCGCGGCATCGGCCAAGGGCGAGACGCGGATGAAGTCCGGCGCGGTCTGTGGCGGGGTGACGTGCATCATGTCGAACTCGGTCATGAGGGTTTCCGGCTCGGCATCGGGGCGGTTGATGGTGAAGGTCGCCGTCTTGGCGGACCCGTCCACGGCGGTCAGGTTGTGGAAGTAGTTCACCGTCGCGCCGTAGCGGTCGATGTATTTCTCGAGGGCGGGCACGTAGTCCTTCACCCCGAAGAGGACGCCGCCTGCGTTCATGAATTGCACATCGACAGAGCCGAGGCGGCCCATGCGCTCCCAGTTGTTGGCGGAGAGGTAGAGCGCCTTTTGCGGGGCACCGGCGCATTTGATCGGCATGGGCGGCTGGGTAAAGAGGGCGCGCCCGCCTTTGAAGCCGCGCACCAGTTCCCAAGTGTAGGGGGCGAGGTCATAGCGGTAGTTCGAGGTCACGCCGTTCTTGCCGAGCGTTTCGACGAGGCCCTCGACGGCGCCCCAGTCGAGCTTCAGCCCCGGGCAGACGACGAGGCGTTTGTATTTCACCACGCGGCAGCCATCGAGGACGACGGCGTTGTCCTTGGGTTCAAACGCGGCGACGGCGGATTTGAGCCAATGCACCCCTTTGGGGATCAGAGAGCCCATGGTCTTCGCGGTGGTTTCGGCGTCGAAGATGCCGCCGCCGACCATGGTCCAGCCGGGTTGGTAGTAATGCGTGCCTGCCGGGTCGATCACGGCGATCTCGAGGCCCGAGCGGCGCGCCTTGAGCGAAGAGGCCACGGCAATGCCCGCCGCGCCACCGCCAACGATCACCACATCATAGGACGCATCGCCCGTATCGGTCGGGGTCTTGCCGCCATTGACGATGCGGCGCACGACGCCCGCCATGTCATAGCCTGCGGATTTGGTCGCGGCGAGGATGTCGGCGGTCGGTGTGTCGGCGGCCTTGGAGAGCGACCAGAGCGTCGCGCAGCGCGTGCCGGTGCGGCAATAGGCGAGGACAGGACCGGGAAGCTCCATCAGGGCGGTGCCGAAATCGGCGGCATCTGCGTCGGTGACCTTGCCGGAGACGACAGGCAGGTAGCGACAGGTCAGCCCTTCTTCGCGGGCGACGCGCTCGATCTCGTCAAAGGCGGGTTGGTCGGCGCCTTCGCCATCGGGGCGGTTACAGATGATGGCACGAAAGCCCTTTGCGGCGATGGTGCGCACGTCCTCGGCGGTAATCTGCGGCGCGACCGAGATTTGGTCGGTGATCTTCTTGGCGTCCATGGGGCGGTCCTTCGGTATCGTGAGGGGCGTCAGCGGCGGCAGGTCGAGAGGCCGAGCACCCGGTAGAGCGGGCAGAACTTGAAGGCCGATGTCCCCGCAAGGACGAGGCCGACGAGGGCGAGGCCATATTTTATCATATCGTTTTGCCACAAGGCAGCCTCAAAGGCGAAGGGCAGGATGATGAGCGCCGCGCCGAGGATCAGGCGGATGAGGCGGTCGAGATTGCCGACATTGTGGGTCATGGATGGCTCCGATTCCGGTCTGTGCGTGCCGTGTATTTTGTTCATATATTCAATATCGCGCATTCATGGAAGGATTTACGGGGCGAAGCGACGGAGGCGCGTGGTCGCAGGGCCGTTGACAATCCCTCGTCTCAAGGGTTGGGTCAGGGCCTTGAAGGACAGGAGGGCGCGATGAGTGGGGCTTGGGAATTCTGGATCGACCGGGGCGGCACGTTTACGGATATCGTCGCCCGCAGGCCTGATGGGGGTGTGGCGACGCACAAGCTCTTGTCGGAGAACCCCGAACGCTATCGCGACGCCGCCGTGCAGGGCATCCGCGAGATCATGGGCGTGGACGAGGATTTCCCGGATGGCAGTATCCGCGCGGTGAAGATGGGCACGACCGTGGCGACCAACGCGCTTCTTGAGCGCAAGGGCGAGCGCGTTCTTTTGGTCATCACCAAGGGATTCCGCGATCTTCTCGAGATCGGGTATCAGGCGCGGCCAAGGCTCTTTGATCTCGAGATCAAGCGCCCGGACCTCCTTTATGAGCGGGTCGTGGAGATGGATGAGCGGCTCGATGCGGAGGGGGCGGTGTTGCGCCCGCTCGACGAGGCGGCGCTGCGCGCAGAGATGCAGGCCGGGTTTGACGCCGGCATTCGCGCGGTGGCGATTGCCGGGCTGCATGGCTATCTCAACCCGGTGCACGAGGCGCGCGCGGCGGAAATCGCCCGCGAGATCGGATTTACGCAGGTCTCGGCCAGTGCCGAGGTCTCGCGGCTGGCGAAGCTCGTGGGGCGCGGCGATACCACGGTGGTTGATGCCTACCTGTCGCCGATCCTGCGCCGCTATGTCGAGCAGGTTGCCGGGGCGCTCGATATGGGGCGGGCCTGTGAGCGGTTGTTGTTCATGCAATCCAACGGCGGGTTGACGGATGCGAGCCTGTTTCACGGGCGCGATGCGATCCTGTCGGGGCCAGCAGGCGGCATTGTCGGGATGGTCAAGACGGCAGAGGCGGCGGGGTTTGACCGCCTTATCGGCTTTGACATGGGCGGCACCTCGACGGATGTCAGCCATTATGCCGGGGAATACGAGCGCAGTTTCGAGACCGAAGTCGCGGGCGTGCGGATGCGCGCACCGATGATGGATATTCACACGGTCGCCGCCGGGGGCGGGTCGATCTGTTCCTTCCGCGACGGCCGTTATCAGGTGGGCCCCGAAAGCGCGGGCGCCGATCCGGGGCCGGCTTGCTATCGCCGGGGCGGGCCGCTCACAGTGACCGATTGCAATGTCATGCTTGGTAAGCTCAACCCCGATCACTTCCCGCAGGTCTTTGGCCCCGAGGGGGATCAACCGCTCGACGCAGAGGTCGTGCGGGAGAAGTTTGCAGCGCTGGCAGCAGAAATCGCCGAGGCGACAGGGCAGGAGGCGCAAAGCCCCGAGGCGGTCGCCGAGGGGTTCCTGCGCATTGCGGTCGACAACATGGCCAACGCGATCAAGAAGATCAGCGTGCAGCGCGGCCATGACGTCACGCGCTATACGCTCCAGTGTTTCGGCGGTGCAGGCGGGCAGCATGCTTGTCTCGTGGCGGATGCCTTGGGCATGACACGGGTGTTCGTACATCCGCATGCGGGCGTTCTTTCGGCCTATGGTATGGGGCTTGCCGAAATTCGTGCCATGCGGGAAGTGCAGTTCGATGCGCCTGTCGCTGACGAGGCGGCGGCCCTGTCGGCCCTTGCGGAGCTTATTGCGGCGGCGGAAGACGAGGTGCGCAGCCAAGGCGTCCGAGAGGTCCGCACCGAGGCCCGGGCGCATCTGCGCTATGAAGGCTCACACCAAGCGCTTGAAGTGGCGCACGGCAGCGCCGAGGAGATGCGCGCAGCCTTCGAGGCGGCGCACCAACAGCGGTTCGGCTTTATCTCGCCCGAGCGCGGTTTGATGGTCGAGATGCTCTCGGTCGAAGCGATTGGCGAAACGGGCGAGGCACCGGGCATCGTCGATCATGCGGGCGATGGCCGCGCGATCGCGCATATTCCAGTGCACCTTGAAGAGGCGCGGCGCGATGTGCCGCTTTATGATCGCGCGACGCTTGGCACCGGCGTGAAAGTCGAGGGCCCGGCGGTTATCACCGAGGCTACCGGCACCAACATGATCGAGCCGGGCTGGCGCGCCGAGGTGGACGGTTTTGGCAATCTCGTTCTCGAACGGGTGACGGAGAAGGCGCGCGCAAGGGCGGCGGGGACCGAGGCTGATCCGGTCCTGCTTGAAGTGTTCAACAACCTCTTCATGTCGGTTGCGGACCAGATGGGCGCGACACTCGCCAACACGTCCTGGTCGGTGAACATCAAGGAACGGCTTGATTTCTCTTGTGCGATCTTCGACACGGCAGGCGATCTTGTCGCCAATGCACCGCATGTGCCGGTGCATCTTGGCTCTATGTCGGATTCCATTCGCACGGTGATGCGCGAGAACCCGGACGTGGCCGAGGGCGACGCCTTCATGCTCAATTCGCCCTATAACGGTGGCACGCATCTGCCGGATGTGACGGTCGTGACGCCGGTGTTCCATGGTGGCGAGGTGGTGTTTTGGCTCGGCTCGCGCGGGCATCATGCGGATATCGGCGGGCGCACGCCGGGATCTGGGCCGCCGGATTCCAAGCATATCGAGGAAGAGGGCGTGTTGATCGACAATGTGCGCCTCGTCGAAGCGGGCCATTTTCAGGAAGCGCGGGCGCGCGAGGTCCTGGCCAGCGGTCGGTATCCGGCGCGCAACCCGGATCAGAATATGGCCGACCTCAAGGCGCAGGTGGCGGCGAACGAGACCGGGCGGCGCGAACTGCTCAAGGTGGTGGGGCAATACGGGCTCGACGTGGTGCAGGCCTATATGGGCCATGTGCAGGACAATGCCGAAGAATCCGTGCGCCGTGTTGTGGACCGGCTTGGTGACGGGGCGTTTTCCTACGAGATGGACAATGGGGCGCGGATCGAGGTGCGGGTGTCCGTGGACCGGGACGCGCGCGAGGCGGTGATCGACTTCACCGGGACCAGCGCACAGCAAGAGGGCAACTATAACGCGCCGCTGTCGATCTGTCGGGCAGTGGTGCTCTATGTGTTCCGCACCATGGTGGGGGCCGAGATCCCGCTCAACGAGGGCTGTCTCAAGCCGCTGCGGATCACCGTGCCGGAAGGGTCGATGCTCAACCCCGGCTATCCGGCGGCGGTCATCGCGGGAAACACGGAGGTCAGCCAGGCGACTTGTAACGCGCTTTATGGGGCGCTTGGGGTGATGGCGTGTAGTCAGGCGACGATGAACAATTTCATCTGGGGCAATGACGACTTTCAGAACTACGAGACCATTGCGGGCGGCACAGGCGCAGGGCCGGGATTCCGGGGCTGCGACGCGGTGCAAAGCCACATGACCAACACGCGGATGACCGACCCGGAAATCCTCGAGAAACGCTTTCCGGTGCGGCTCGAAACCTTCCGAATTCGACCCGAGTCCGGCGGAAAAGGGCAGTGGGATGGCGGCAATGGCGCGCTTCGGACCATGCGCTTCCTCGTACCGGTGACGGTCACGACGCTGACCTCGCACCGCCGGGTGCCACCGTTTGGCGGCGATGGCGGTGGGGCCGGGGCCGTGGGCGAGAACTGGGCCGAGATGCCGGATGGAACGCGCAAGGATTTGCCGGGCAATGCCGAGATCGACCTGCCCGCGGGCAGCGTCTTTGGCATGGCCACACCGGGCGGCGGCGGTTGGGGGAGGTAAGCGGAGCGCGCCCGAGGGCGCGCGCAGGATGAGCGCCTTGCGGCGCAGATGCGAGGCGCTGCCAAAGGCAGCGCGCCTTTGGATCACGCGGCGGAGAAGCCTGCGTCGAGGGCGGAGAGGATCGTGTCGATCTCGCCTTCTGAAATGGTCAGGGGCGGTGACATCAGGATGTTGTGCATGCCGAGCCGCACCATGGCGCCCGCCTCGTAGGCGGTTTGATGGATGCGGGCCATGGTTGCGCCGTCCATCGGGGTCTTGGCGGGTTTGTCCGAGACGATCTCGATCCCGGTCATCAGCCCGTGGCCACCGCGCACATCGCCGATGATGTCGTGTTTTTCGGCGAGTTTCAGCACGCCTTCGTAAAGCTGGGTGCCGCGGGCGGCGGCGTTGCTCTTGAGGTCGAGGCGCTTGGTCTCAGCGAGGGTGGCGATCACGGCGGCGGCGCCGACCGGGTGGGCCGAATAGGTGTAGCCGTGATAGATGCCCGCTTCGCCGCTATTGTCCTTTTCAAAGACTTCGGCCACGGCCTCGCTGATGAGGCAGGCGCCGACGGGGAAGTAGCCCGAGGTGATGCCCTTGGCGGTTGTCATCAGGTCGGGTTTGACGCCCCAGTGGCGCGCGCCGGACCAGTCGCCTGTGCGGCCAAAGCCGGTGATGACCTCGTCGGAGATCATCAGGATGCCGTGGCGGTCGCAGATTTCGCGCATCAGGCCCATGAAGGAGGCGTCGGGCACGATCACGCCGCCTGCGCCCTGAATCGGTTCCATGATGAAGGCGGCGATGGTGTTCGCGCCTTGGAAGGCGATTTCGTCCTCAAAGGCGGCGGCGATGTTCTGGGCGAGTTGTGCCGGATCGGTCTCGTTGTAAGGATTGCGGTAGGTGTAGGGCGAAGGCAGGTGGAAACAGCCCGGCAGGAGCGGTTCGTAGTTGATGCGGAAGCGGTTGTTGCCGTTCACGGAGGCACCGCCGAAATGGGTGCCGTGATAGCCCTTCTTGAGCGAGATGAATTTCGTCCGGGTCGGCTCCCCGCGCAGGCGGTGATACTGGCGCGCGAGGCGCAGGGCGGTTTCGACGCTGTCGCTGCCGCCGGAGGTAAAGAAGACCCGGCCCATGCCGTCCTCGGCAAAGAATTCGCGCACCGCATAAGAAGCCTCGATCGCGGGCGGGTTCGAGGTGCCTGCGAAGGCGGAGTAATAGGGCAGGTCGTAGAGCTGTTTCGCAATCGCCTCTTTCACCACGTCGTTGGAATAGCCGAGGTTCACGCACCAGAGGCCACCCACGGCGTCGACCGTGCTATGGCCGTCGATGTCGGTGATCGAGACACCGGAGGCACCGGTGATGATTTTTGGCGTGTTGGATTGTAGGTCGCCGGGGGCGCCCATCGGGTGCCAGAGGTGGCGGGCATTGTTTTCCTTGAGGAAGTTTTCGTCTTTCATGGCGTGTCCTGACTCTCGGCCCTGATTCTCGGGATTTGTGAATTTGATCAAATCCTACGCCTCTTGTTTGCCCTGTCCAGAGTGAAGGCGAAAACGCTGCGAAAACGGCGCGGATCGCTGTGGCAGAATCGGGAGTACGCGTGCTAGGTTTTGGGTTATGCCTCAACCAGACCCCAAGATAAGCGAAAACCGCCCGGTAATTCGGCAATTGGACGATGCTGCGATCAATCGGATCGCGGCGGGCGAAGTCGTGGAGCGTCCGGCCTCTGCGGTCAAGGAACTTGTGGAGAATGCGCTCGACGCAGGCGCGCGGCGGATCGAGGTCGCCTATGGCGATGGTGGCAAGACATTGATCCGGGTGACGGATGACGGTTGCGGCATCGCGCCGGGGGATTTGCCGCTGGCGCTTGCGCGCCATGCCACGTCGAAGATCGACGGCAGCGACCTTCTTGATATTCACACCTTCGGGTTCCGGGGAGAGGCCTTGCCGTCGCTTGGCGCGGTGGGGCGGCTTAGGATCACCTCGCGGGCTGCGGGCGAGGACGCCGCCGAGATCGTGGTCGAAGGCGGCCGCATGGGGGCGGTGAAACCGGCGGCGTTGAGCAAGGGCACGCGGGTCGAGTTGCGGGATCTGTTTTATGCGACGCCCGCGCGGCTCAAGTTCATGCGCTCGGACCGGGCCGAGGCGCAGGCGATCACGGATGTGGTCAAGCGGCTGGCCATGGCAGAGCCGTTCGTGGGCTTCACGTTGCGCGATGTGACGGGCGGCGGGGAGGGGCGCGTGACCTTCCGCACGGAGCCAGAAAGCGGCGATCTTTTCGACGCGCTACACGGGCGGCTTGCAGGCATCATTGGCAAAGAGTTCGCAGAAAACGCGCTCCGGATTGATGCCGAGCGCGAGGGGCTGCACCTTGTGGGCTATGCCGCCCTGCCGACCTATTCGCGGGGATCGGCGGTCGCACAGTATCTTTTCGTCAACGGGCGGCCTGTGAAGGACAAGCTTCTCGTTGGGGCGCTTCGGGGGGCGTATTTCGATTTCCTCAGCCGCGACCGGCATCCGGCGGCGGCGTTGTTCATTGATTGCGATCCGCATCTTGTCGATGTGAACGTGCATCCGGCGAAATCGGAGGTGCGGTTCCGCGATCCGGGGATGGCGCGGGGGCTGATCGTGTCGGCGCTACGCCATGCGTTGGCGGAGGCGGGGCACCGGGCCTCGACCACCGTGGCGGGCGCGACGCTCGGGGCGTTCCGGCCCGAACCTATGGGAGATAGCACCGCGCGGGTCTATCAGATGGATCGCCCGTCGCTTGGCGCGCGCACGACAGCCTATGCAGCGCAGGCGCCGCACGCCACGCCGGGCTTTGCCGAGTTTTCGGACGCCTATAGCGCGCGGGTCGAGCCGGTTGTCGAAGAGACGGCGCCGGAGGAGGGCGCACCCCGGCTCGAGGCGCTGCCGCTAGGGGCGGCGCGGGCGCAGGTGCATGAGAATTACATCGTCGCCCAGACAGAGACGGGCATGGTCCTTGTCGATCAGCACGCGGCGCATGAACGGCTTGTCTATGAAAAGCTCAAGGCCCAGATGGCCGAGAACGGGGTTGCGGCGCAGGCGTTGCTCATCCCCGAGATTGTCGAATTGTCCGAGGGCGATTGCGCGCGGCTCCTCGCGGTGGCGGAGGAGTTGACGACGCTTGGCCTCACCATTGAGCCGTTTGGCGGCGGGGCGGTCGCGGTGCGCGAGACCCCGGCGATTCTTGGTGAGGTCAATGCGCGGGCGATGGTGCTCGATATTCTTGACGAGTTGGACGATCAGGGCGAGAGCCTGTTGGTGCGGGCCAAGATCGAGGCAATCCTGAGCCGGGTGGCCTGTCACGGGTCGATCCGGTCGGGGCGGCGGATGCGGGCGGACGAGATGAACGCCCTTCTGCGCGAGATGGAAGCGACGCCGCATTCTGGCCAGTGCAACCATGGGCGGCCGACCTATGTCGAGTTGAAACTAAGCGATATCGAGAGGCTATTCGGGCGGACATGATCCAGGTCGGTGAGTATCTTTTGGGGCCGGTGGAAGTGGTCGGTCTGGGCGCAGTGGCGCTTGTGATCCTGTTGTTGATCCTCGCGATCCGGGCGGCGGGGCGGTCGGCGCGAGTTGCCGAGCCGCTTGCGCATCAGATCGGGGCGTTGGGGCAGCGGGTCGAAACCCTCTCGGCGGGGCAGCAGCAGTTGTCGGGGGGGCTCACCCATGTGGCCGAGTCGCAGGCTGCGGCGCAGGCGAACCTCTTGCAGCACATGGAAAAGCGGCTTCAGCAGGTGAACCAGCAGATGACCGAGAACCTGCAAGGCTCGTCCCGGCGTACGGCGCATAGCTTGGGCGAGTTGCAGGAGCGGCTTAAGACCATCGACAAGGCGCAGGAAAACATCACCAAGCTCTCGGGCGATGTGCTGTCGTTGCAGGATATCCTGTCGAACAAGCAGACGCGCGGGGCGTTCGGGGAGATTCAGCTCAACGACATTGTCGGCAAGGCGCTCCCGAAGGATTCCTATGCGCTTCAGCAGACGCTTTCGAACGGGAAGCGGGCGGATTGCCTGATCCATCTGCCGAATCCGCCGGGGCCGATTGTCATCGACTCAAAATTCCCGCTCGAACCTTATGAGGCCTTGCGCCGGGCCGAGACGCAGGGGCAGCTGAACGAGGCGGCGCGGATGCTTCGGACGGCGGTGCGAGCGCATATCAAGGCGATCTCGGAGAAATATATCCTTGAGGGCGAGACGGCGGATGGGGCGTTGATGTTCCTGCCATCAGAGGCCGTCTATGCCGAGCTACACGCGAATTTCCCCGAGCTTGTGCGCGAGGGGTTTGCGGCGCGGGTCTGGATCGTGTCGCCGACGACCTGCATGGCGACACTGAACACGATGCGCGCGATCCTCAAGGACGCACGGATGCGGGAACAGGCGGGCGCGATCCGGCGCGAGCTTGGCCTGCTTTATGCGGATGTGGAGCGGCTTGGGACGCGGGTCGAGAACCTTGATCGGCATTTCGGACAGGCGGCGAAGGACCTCTCGGACATCAAGATCAGCGCCGACAAGGCGGGCCGTCGGGCACGGCGTCTCGACAATTTCGACTTTGAGGAACTGGCGCCCGAAAGCGAAGAAGCGATCCCGCTTGCCAAGCCCGAAGGCTAAAGGCGACTCCGAACGTTCAGAAGTGTGCTATCCTGCCCGCCAGTGCGGGACGAGGATATGAGGTTACCCTGAAAACACATTAAGAACGGGAAGGACGGGACATGCGCGGAGTCTCACTTTGGTTTTTCGGGCTGGCGGTTGTCAGCGCACTCTGTGGCATGGTGTGGGGCATCCAGATGTCTGCCAGCCACAATCATTCATTGTCCCCGGCTCATGCTCATCTCAATCTCATCGGTTGGGCCGGGTTTGCGATTATCGGGATCTATTATCACCTCATCCCCTCGGCGGCGGAGTCGATCATGGCGAAGGTGCATTTCGCGGTGGCGGCGGTGGGGCTTGTCCTCATTGTGCCGGGCATTGTTCAGGCGCTGCGCCAGACGGGTGAGACGCTTGCCAAGGCCGGCTCGATCCTGACGCTTTTGGGGATGGTGATCTTTGCACTCACCGTCTGGCGCAACCGGGGTTGAGAAAGACTGCACCGCGATGAATTGATTTGCGTAAGATCAAGGACCGGGTGCATGATAGCCGGGCAAGATGCGGACCAGGACAATGTCAGGAGGCGCCGAAATGCTCGAGATTACACCGTGGAAAGTTGCCCAAGTGGTGCTTATGGGGCGCGAATTGGACCGCGCCGAAGGCGAGTTGCGCGCGTTCATTGAACGTCTGAACGAGGATGAACAGGCGAGCCTTGTCGCTGTGATGTGGATCGGGCGCGAAAGTTTTACGGCCGATGAGCTTGGCGAGGCGATTGCCACGGCCAAGGCCGAGGCGACGGCGCCAACAGCGGATTACCTGCTCGGTTCGCCGCATATGTCGGATCACCTTGAGAACGGCATGGATGAGCTTGGCATGTCGCTTGCCGACGAGGAAGACGACCTCGTGCGCGGCGGATAAGCAGCGATCTTCCGGAATTGAAAAAGAGACGGCGGAGGCGACAAACCTCCGCCGTTCTTCGTATGTATCAGGCCAGATGGTCCACGATCTCGAGGTGCTGAGCCAGTGTGTCGATCTCGCTAAGCCAACGGGTGAACAGCTTGGGATCGCTTGGTGCGGCGGAGACGCCCGCGGGGATCTCGCGGTTCAGCACGGATTCGACGGCGAGAGAGACCGGGATCGAGACGAGGCGCGACATGGCGGTGCCGCGGTCGTCGCCCCAAGCGTCCATGACATAGGTCTTGTGCCAGACCTCGGCCCCGTCCTTCTCGGCGGTGAGGCCGACGCAGAGCACGACGCGGTCCGCTTCGCCTTCGTCATAGGCGTTTTCGTCCCAGAACTGGTCCGACATGTCCTTGAGCCGCGCTTCGCCCTCGGGTCCGGAGAGGGTTTCGATTTCCTTGAACACGTGGTCCCAGGCCTCGGTCCAGCCGTTGAGGCGCAGGGTGCCGCGCACGAACTGCTTCACCGACCAGTCGGGATCGAACTTGTAATCCTCCATGAAGGGGATCGAGTCGCGGTTCGGGTAGACCTCGAAGCTTTCCGGGGTCGGTAGCGGCGCGTCGTAGGAGGAGATCGCATCCCAAGGGCGGGCCACGTCGAGCGGCGCGAAATCACGGATCGAGCGGGAGGGCGAGCGCAAGGCCTTCAAGACGCCGAGCGGCGACCAGCTAAACTTGTAGCGGAAGGGGTTCGGCTCTTTCGGGATGCCGCCGCAATAGGAGATGAAGGAGAGCGTATTCCCCGCATCATAGGCCTTTGAGGCGCGATAATCGGCGATCAGCGCATGGGCCATCAGGTGGTCGATGCCCGGATCGAGGCCCACCTCGTTGACGCAGGCGACACCGGCGGCGCGGGCCTTGTCGTCAAGCGCCTTCATCTCGGGCGCGATATAGGAGGAGGAGACGAAATGTGCCTCTTTGGAAATGCAGAGCTCAGCGAGTGGCACATGCCAGTCGCCGGGCAGCATGGAGACCACCACATCGCCCTTGGCCAGTTCGGTGCCGAGCGTGTCGATGTCGAAGGCTTTGATCTTGTCGGTCAGGTCGCCCACGGCCTCGCGGGCCTTGTCGGTCGTCCGGTTCCAGACGGTGATCTCGTGGCCTGCCTCGAGCAGGCGGCGCAGGCCGGGAATGGCGGAGAGGCCGGTGCCACACCAGTGAATCGTCATCGTTTGGGTCCTTTCATCCGTATTTCAGTTTTGCGGTGACGATGGCAATCATCACCAAGGTGCCGACGGTGTTGGCGAGGATAATGGGCCAGTCCATCAGCAGAAGGCCATAGGCCAGCCATAGCATCACGTTCACGAGGAACAGGCCATTGGCGAGGAGCGACAGGTCGCGGGTATCGCCGGTGCGCCAGACGCGCACCGCTTGCGGTGCCCAACTGATCGCGCCCAGCACGGCGGCGGCGTAGCCGATCACCGGGGTC
Source organism: Shimia aestuarii (assembly GCF_022814865.1). GTDB lineage: Bacteria > Pseudomonadota > Alphaproteobacteria > Rhodobacterales > Rhodobacteraceae > Shimia > Shimia aestuarii_A. The sequence goes on from NZ_JAKVRD010000002.1 coordinate 279,701, forward strand.
AATGTCGCCGACATGGGTCAGACCTTTGCCACATGGGTTTGGAAATCGGCCTCGGCGCGGGTCCAGACGCCACCCGAGAGGTCATCCACCGAGAGCAAGGTCGGCAGAAGCTGGGCGGCGTAGTCCTCGGAGGATTCCAGCGGCAGGAGAGAGGGCAGGTTGTCGATCGCCATCACATCGAGCGGCGGATTCTCGTGGACGCGCAGGGCCGGGGCATCCCATGTGGTCGCCTCCGCATAGACTGGGACGGGGTTATAGTCGCTGTCGGGATCGCAGGCGACATCGCCGATGGCCGAGAGGGTGCGGGGGGCGGACTTGGCGCTTGCAGGGACGAACACAGGCGTGCCGGGGCGCGCGAAGATGCAGTTCATGAAGATGTCATGGTCGAGAAGCTCTGGGAAAGGGCCGCCCGAGGCGGTTTCGGCCATGTCCCATTTGGTCACCGAGATGCCCATGGTCTCGAGCATGTCAGAGGCCCCGGTGCCGACCCGGCCCAGAGCGCCGATGACGATCGCCGTCGGCATGTCGCGGTCGAGCGTGTCGAGTCCGGCGCCGATATCGTCAAGCATGGCGTCCTTGTTGGGATAGCTCGAAACCGGGCCGCAAAGGCCGCCCGCCTGCTGTTCTATCCAGGCCTTGAGGGTCACGGCGGCGCCGGCATAGCCCGCCCAATAGCCGAAGGCGGCGACGCGGCGGCCGTCCTCGTCGACGAGATACTCGAGGTCATAGAGGGTGCCGCCCCCGGCCTTGAAGCGGCGCAGGAGGGCAGCGCCGGAGTGTTGGCCCTTGTAGGCGTGGCCGAACATGATGTGGCGATGCGGCAGGGGCGTGCCGTCTTCGGGGAGTTCCTTCAGGCCGAAAATGATCGCGTCCTGCGGGGCGGTGGGCCAGCTGTTCTCGGGTGCGATGTCGCAGCCCGCGGCGCGGTAGCCGTCAATCGGGATCGCGCGCACCGAGCTTTCCTCGACTGTGACGCGGATGCCCTTGTCCAGAAGCGCTTTTGCGCCCTCCGGTGTCAGCCCGACGCGGTCTTCGTTTGGCCTCTGTTCGGCCCGCACCCAGAGATGTGTCATGTCCGTTCCCTCGCTTTTGTCCGAATGGTAAATCAGCCCTCGCGGGGAATGACAAGCGGTTGGCGTGATCCAGCGGCGCGCCGCCGGGGCGGCGCACAGGATATGCGCCTTTGGCGCGGGGGAGGGGCCAGCCCCTCTTGGCCGCAGGGCGGCCAATTCACCCCGGGATATTGTGAGCAATAGGAAGAGTGGGGTGGGGGGTTAGCGGCGGCCTTCGCGCAGCCAGCCAAGCAGGATCAGGGAGGCGGACATGAGCAGCGTGAGCCAAGGTGGCAGGAGCGCCGTGCGGGCGATGTCGAGGGTTTCAAAGGCGCCGCGTGGCGTTATCCCCATCCAGCCGCGCCCGGCGGCGGGGCGGCCTTCGCGCACGGCGCGCAGGGTCGGCAGGCCGTCTTCGAGCGCGAAGCTGCCGCCTTGGCGGGTCTCGATCAAAGGAGCGAGCACCGTGTCGGTGGCGATGGTGCGTTCGAATTCGCGTGGGGCGGCGGGGCCGAGGCCGATCACCGCTTCATGGTCGTCATTGGCGAGGCGGTAGAGGCCGATCTCGGGGCCGGTGTAGCGGGTTTCGAACTGACCGGGGCGTGTCTCCTGCATGGGGCGTGTCTCTGTCGTGCCGGAGGGGGTCGTGATGGTCACGTCGCCCACGGTGTCGGAGAGGGAGCGGCGGATGATGCGCATGGTGCGGCCCGTGGCCTCGGCCCAGAGCGCCTCTTCCTCGAGGTCGGGTTCTCCCATCATCCAATGGGCGAGACGGCGCAGCAATTCGAGCTGTGGCCCGCCGCCCTCATAGCCGCGTGCCCAGAGCCAGGCGTGGTCGGAGGCGAGAAGCGCGACACGGCCTTCGCCAACCCGTTCGAGGACGAGGAGCGGCAGGTCGTCATGGCCGGTCATCAGCACGTTGCCCGCGCCCGGATCAACCTCGATCTGGCGCAGCCAGCGGCCCCAGTCGCCGTCCTGTGGCAGGTCGTTTGTCACCGGGTGGCGCGCGCCGAGATCGGAGACCTTGGGCGCAAAGGGCGCGTCGATCACCCGCGCGGTGGGGCGGGCAGGGAGCACCTCGCCGAGAGGTGAGCGGAAGATGGAGTCGGCGCTCGCAAAGTCTGGCCCGGCGGCGACCAGCACCGCGCCGCCGGTCTGGACATACATCGCCACGTTCTCGAGGTAGAGCGAGGGCAGGATGCCGCGACGTTGGTAGCGGTCGAAGATGATGAGGTCGAAATCCTCGATCTTGTCCATGAACAGTTCGCGCGTCGGAAAGGCGATGAGCGAGAGTTCGGAGACCGGCACGCCGTCCTGTTTTTCAGGTGGGCGCAGGATGGTGAAATGCACGAGGTCCACGGAGGCGTCGGATTTCAGAAGGTTGCGCCATGTGCGGCCGCCGGGATGCGGCTCGCCCGAGACAAGCAGGACGCGCAGGCGGTCGCGCACGCCGTTGATTTGCACCACGGCGCTATTGTTGCGGTCGGTGAGTTCGCCGGGGGCGGTCGGCACGGTGATCTGGATCACGTTGCGCCCGCCATGGGTCAGAGTCAGGGGCAGTTCGGCGGTGACGCCGACACGCAGGTCGAACCGCTGTGGCGGCGCGCCGTCGATGGAAATCTCGAGCGGGGCGGTGCCGGTCTCGGAGGCAGGCACGGCGCCACTATCCTCGATGCGCAGTGTCAGGCGGATTTCCTCGTCGAGGATAGCGAAGGCGGGGGCGCCGGTGACGGTCAGGCGGCGATCCCAGTCGGTTTCGCGTCCGGTATGGAGGAGGTGCAGGGGCGCTGGAAGGTCGGGCGCGCGGGTCATGTCGTGCACATGGCCATCGCTCAGGGCGAAGATACCAGCAATGCGGGCGCGAGGTTCTTCGGCCAGAGCTTCGGAGAGCGCGGTCATCATCTCGGTGCCGGCGTTCTCTGCGCCGTCGGGCACTGTGATGCGGCGCAGCTCGGTATTGGGGCGGGCGGTGATGCGGGCGGCCAGCGCCTCGGCGGCGGTTTCGGTTGTGGCGGCACGATCGGCGAGGCGTTGGCTCGCGCTTTGGTCCTCGAGCATGAGGACGATATCGCTCAGGGGCGCGCGGTTCTCGCGTTGCAGCACCGGGCCTGCGAGCGCGGCGAGGATGACCAGCGCGGCGAGGCCCCGGAAGGCCCAACCGGAGAGGCGGCGCCAGAAGGCCCAACCGACAAAGACCAACGCCAGCGCGGCGAGAAGCCCAAGTGCCCAGAGGGGCAGGAGGGGATCGAAGAGCACGTGTCCGGTCATTGGCCGAGCCTGTCGAGAAGGGCGGGGACATGGACCTGATCGGATTTATAGTTGCCGGTCAGCACATGCATCACGAGGTTGACGCCGAAGCGGTAGGCCAATTCGCGCTGGCGTTCGCCGCTGCGGCCCCGGCCCACGGGGTAGAGCGCGTTGCCGTTGCGATCCATGGCCCAAGCGGCGGCCCAGTCGTTGCCGCCGATGACCACAGGCGTCACACCATCGTTGAGGTTGCGGAAGGGCATGCCTTCGATCTTTTCGGCATCGGCGGGGGCGGCTTCGACCCAGACATCACGGCTCGTATAGCGGCCGGGGAAGTCCTGAAGGAGGTAGAAGGTCCGGGTCAGCACGTGGTCGCCAGGCACGGGTTCGAGTGGCGGGATGTCGAGCGGCGCGGCGAGGCGTTGGAGCTTGCGCCCATTGGGGCTTGCCGAGCCAAAGCGGGCAACATCGGCGTCGCGGGTGTCAAACAGGATCATGCCACCCGCGCGCAGGTAAGCGTTGAGCTTGGCATAGGCTTCGTCGGAGGGGATCGGCTGGTCCGGGGTGATGGGCCAGTAGAGGAGCGGGTAGAGGGCGATCTCGTCGGTTTCGAGGTTGATCGCGGCAGGCTCGGTCGGCTCCACCGAGGTTCGGAAGAAGAGGGTTTCCGACAGGCCGAGGAGGCCCGCATGGGCGGTGTCGTCGATCCGGGCGGTGCCGGTCAGGACATGGGCGAGCACCACTTCGCGGGTATCGGCAATGGCGCGGCGTTCGTCGGCACGCGCCTCGGGAATGGGCAGGGCGAGCAGCAGGACAATGCTTGTCGCCGCGCGCGCGCCACGCAGGCGACCGGAGACGGCGAGAGAGGCAAGAATGTCGAGCAGCAATAACGCCAGAGCGCCGGCAAGGAGCGGCCCGGCGAGGGGGCGTTCGGGCGCGGCTTCGAAGCCGGTGATGACGGTGCCTGCGGGCCAGTTCGCGGGGAGGAGCTCGGTCTCGGTGGCGATCACGTTGCGGGCGACAAGCCGGGCGCCGGAGCGGTAAAGGCCGGGGCGGAGCGCCGGGCCGAGGGGGGCGGTCGCAAGGTCTTCGCCGGAGACGCCCACGAGGGTGGGGTCGTCCTGTAGGCGGCCAAAGCCATCGAGGACGCGCACGGGCTGCCATGTGGTGCCGGCGAGGCGCTCTTCGTCGGAGAGTGTCGTCGCGCTCAGGATGGCGAGGCGGTCGAGCATGCGCACGAAGAGGCCGGAAAGCGGCAGGCCGGACCATTCGGCATTGGCGGTCACGTGGAAGAGAACGACCTGCCCTTCGCCGAGGCGCTTGCGGGTGACGAGGGGCGTGCCGTCTGAGAGCTCGGCGATGACGCGGGAGGCGAGGTTGGGGTCGGGCTGGGCCATGACCTGTGCCTCGATGCGAACCTCGTCAGGGACGGGGAGGCCGTGGAACGGGCTTTCGGCAGGGAAGGGGGCGAGAGCCTTCGGCTCGCCCCAGCTCATGGCGCCACCAACGCTACGGCCTCCGGCGCGCAGGCGCACGGGCAGGAGCGGGTCTTCGGAGGTGCCGCCCGCGCTGGCTGCGGCGAGGCGCGGTCCGGCAAAACGCAGCAGAAGGCCGCCCTCGGCGATCCAGTCGGAGAGATCGGCGGTTTCTCCGTCCGAGAGTGTCGCCACGTCGGCCAACACGATCACATCCGGGTTCGCGGGCAGGACATCGGAGAGCGCGCCTTCGAGGATGTCGGCATTGGGGCTCAAGGCTTGGCGCAGGTAGTGCAGCGGCGACAGGAGTTCGAGCCCTTCGCGGGATTCGCGTCCGGCGATCAGGGCGACTTCGCGGCGGCGCAGGGAGTCATCAGAGAGGGAAACGGCGGCGGCGGAGCGTTGGCCCGCGATCTCAAACCGGGAGATTCGCGCCCGCAATTCGGCAGGCAGGGAGAGGTCGGTTGATGCGGTGGCATCGCCGGGTGCGAAGGAGAGCGGCGCGGTGGCAAGGACACGGGCGGCGCCGGAGGGATCGAGGCCGTGGGCTTCGACGGTGATATCGCGCGCGAGGGGCGTGGCGGCGCGGCGGGCCTCGATGGTCAGGATACCTTCGGAGACCTCGGTCGGGGCGAGGGCGAGAGCCGCGCGGCTGCCTTCGACGATCTCGACCCGGCCCTTGTCTTCGAGCGCGGCAAGGAGCGTGCGACGTTCGGAGTTCTCAAGACCGTCGGACATCCAGAGCGTATCGAAATCGGTGTCGGGAAGGGCGTCGGCGAGGGTTGTGAGGGTGTCGGGCAGGGGTTGCCATGGGGATGGTGAAATCCCTGCGAGCTGTGCCTGCCACGTGGCTGCGGGCTGGAAGCGTGGGGTCTCGGCAGAGGTCAGTTGCACCAGCGCAACCTCGCGGCCCGCGCGGTGAGCTTCGTCGAGGCGGGTGTCGAGCATGGCCATTTGCGCACGCCAGTTCGACGCCGCGCCCCAGCCGCCGTCGAGCAGGACCAAGAGGCGGTCTTGGCGGGCGGTGTCGGTTTGCTCGGGGTTGAGGACAGGGCCAGCGAGCCCAAGGATGAGCGCGGCAATGGCAAGTGCACGCAAGAGCAAGAGCCACCACGGGGTGCGGTCGGTGACGGTATCCTCATCCGTGAGGCCGATGAGAAGCGCGACGCCGGGAAAGCGGCGCACGATCGGCGCGGGCGGGATGGCGCGCAGGAGAATCCACAAAACAGGCAGCGCCAGCAGTGCATAGAGCAGCCAGGGTGTCGTGAAGCCTATGGAAAGCGCCCCCATCATGGGCGACGTTCCAGCGCACGATAGAGCCAGAGAAGCGCCGATTGCGCCGATTGCGTCGTGTCATGCGGCGCGAATTGCCAGCCCGTTGTTGCCGCAAGCGCCTTGAGCCGGGCGCGGCGTTCGATCAGCCGCTCCATGTAGCGGTCGCGCAGGTCGGAGGCCTTGCGGGTCTCGTGGCTGAGGCTTGCGCCCATACTCTCGAAGACGGCGCGACCGTGGAAGGGAAAGCTCTCTTCGGCGGGGTCGAGCACCTGCATCATGACGCCGCGAATGCCCCGGTCGGCGGCTTTGAAGAGGGCGGCCTCGACGGCGTCGAAATCGCCAAGGAAATCCGAAATAAAGAGCGCGCGGGCATGAGGCAGCATGGCGCGAGCTTCGGGAGTTCCGAAATCCTCTCCGCTTGGCCCGAGAAGCATCTCGGTCAGGCGCAGAATCTGGCCTTCGCCCCGGCGCGGGGGCAGGGCGGTGCCTGTGAGGCCGACGCGTTCTCCGGCACGGATCAGGAGGATCGCCACCGCAAGCGCGAGGGTGCGGGCGCGGTCGCCTTTGGTCATGCCTGTCTTGAGGCTGGTGAAGTCCATCGAGGCAGAGCGGTCCACCCAGAGCATCACCGATTGCGCCACCTGCCATTCACGCTGACGCACGAATTGCGCGTCTGAGCGCGCCGAGCGGCGCCAGTCAATCATGCGCAGGGAATCACCGGGTTGGATCGGGCGGTACTGCCAGAAATCATCTCCCAAACCTGCGCGCCGCCGCCCGTGTTCACCCAAGAGCACCGTCCCGGCGAGGTGTTCGGCCTCGGCAAGGAGCGGCGGCAGGCGGGCGGCCTCGGTCTCGGCGCGCGTGCGAAGATGGGCGGTGTCCGTCACGCGGCGGCTCCGATCCCGTCCATCCCGGCGAGGGTCTCGGCGATCAGGTCGGACACGGTCTCGCCACGGGCGCGGGCCGCGAAAGTCAGCGCCATGCGGTGCGACAGGACCGGCACAGCCATCGCGGTCACGTCTTCGGCGGAGGGCACGAGGCGGCCATGCAGGAGCGCCTGCGCGCGCACCGTCAGCATCAGGGCCTGTGCGGCGCGGGGACCGGGCCCCCATGCAACGGTCTCGCGCACGGCTTCGGAGGCGGAGGGATCTTCGGGCCGGAAAGCGCGCACGAGGTCGAGGATCATTTCCACCACGCTTTCGCCGACGGGCATGCGTCGCAGAAGAGTCTGGGCGGCGATGAGGTCGGCGGCGGTAAAGACGGCGTGCGCTTCTTCCTCTTCGACGCCTGTCGTCGCGAGGAGAATGTCGCGTTCGGTGTCGCGGTCGGGATAGGGCACGTCGATCTGCACGAGGAAGCGGTCAAGCTGGGCCTCGGGGAGGGGGTAGGTGCCTTCCTGTTCGATGGGGTTCTGCGTTGCAAGCACGTGGAAGGGCGCATCGAGGGGGCGATCCTCACCCGCGACGGTTACCTTTTTCTCCTGCATCGCTTGAAGGAGGGCGGATTGGGTTCGGGGGCTGGCGCGGTTGATCTCGTCCGCCATCAGGAGCTGACAGAAGATCGGGCCGGGGACAAAACGAAACTCGCGCGTGCCGCCCTTGCCTTTCTCGAGCACCTCGGAGCCGAGAATGTCGGCAGGCATGAGATCGGGCGTGAACTGCACCCGGTTGCCATTGAGGCCCATCACGGTCGAAAGGGTTTCGACAAGCCGCGTCTTACCAAGGCCGGGAAGGCCGATCAGCAGGGCATGTCCCCCGCACAGAAGCGCCGAAAGCGTCAGGTCGACGACGCGCTCTTGACCGATGAACCGCTTGGTGATGGCGGTTTTGGCGGCTGCGAGCTGCCCGGTCAGCGCCTCGATATCCGCGACAAGATCGGCGTCTTGGGCCATGACAAGTCCTCCGCTAGGTTTATATCCTAAGAGAAACCATATCGCGGGGAACGGAAATGGCAAAAGCAATGAGCGGACAAATTCCCGTGACATCCTCGTTTGAGGGGATCGCGGAGGCGGCGCGTGATGCGGGAAAAGGCAAGACGCTCCCGCCTGTGCATCTCTGGAATCCGCCGCTTTCGGGCGATATCGACATTCGGATCGCCAAAGACGGGCGTTGGTATCACGAAGGTGGCGAAATCCGGCGCGCACCGCTGGTGCGGGTGTTCTCGACGATTCTCAAACGGGAAGGCGACGAGACCTTTCTTGTCACGCCGGTTGAGAAATGGCGGATCACGGTCGAGGACGCGGCCTTTGTCGCCGTCGATGTCGAGGCCGAGGGGCGCGGAGAGACTCAAGTCTTGCGGTTTGTGACCAATGTCGGCGACGTCGTCGAGGCTGGTGCGGAGACCCCCATCCGCGTTGAGGGTGGAGAGGAAGATCCAGCGCCTTATGTCATGGTGCGCGGTGGGCTTGAGGCGCGGATCGACCGCAAGAGTTTCTATCGCATGGTTGAGATGGGCGAGGAGGCCGAGATCGATGGTGCGCGCCATTTTGGCATCTGGTCGGGCGGCACGTTCTTTCCGCTTATCGCGGCTGAGGCGTTGGACTAGGCCGCGACGCGGCGGGTCTCGCCGCGCTGGGCGATGATGACACCGAGGATGACGATGCCTGCGCCACAGGCCTTGGTCCAGTTCCAGCCGTCCCCGAGCGCGAGCATCAAGAGCATGACGTAGAACGGCGCGACGTTGATATGAAACGAGGCGACGGCGATGCCGAGGCGACCGACCGAGGCGATCCACATCACCTGACTGAGTGCGCCGGCGGCGAGGGCATAGATCGCAAGCATGGTGATTTGGTGGGTGTCGATCACCGCGCGGGGCAGCACGTCTGTACCGATCGCATAGGCGACGAGGAAGATCGTCGCGTTGAAGACGAGCCCACCTGCAAGCGTGATCGTCGTGCGTCCGACCGGGGAAAGGTCGGAGAAGTCGCGCACGGTAAAGTGGCTTCCGAGCGCGAAGAGGAAACAGGACCCGAGCGCCGCGAGGACGCCCGCGCCGAGGGTTTCAACGCCTGTGCCGCCTGTGGCGATCACGCCGCCCGCGACGGAGGCGATCATGCCAAGAACGAAGGCCGTGTTGAGGCGTCGCCCACCGCTCCACATTTCGATCAGGGTTGCGGCGATGGGGGTGCCTGTGGCGATGATGGCGACGGTGACGGCGTCGGTCAGGGATTGCGCGAGCAGGAGGAGGTAGGTGCCGAGGCCAAAGGTCAGCCCGCCAATGAGCGTGCCGCGCCCCCAACGCGCCGAGGCAACGGCGCGGGGGCCATCAACGAGGAGCCAAAGCACCATCAGCATCGTCACAGCGAGCGCGAAACGTGCGGTGATGAGGGCCAGTGTCGGCCATGTTGCAAGCAGCACCTCTGCCGCCGGGAAACCACAGGCCCAGGCGAACATCGAGGCCACGCCAAGGGCGTTTCCGGACAGAGTCCGGCGGGTACCGCCGACCGCAATAGGCCGCACGGGATTGGGGCTTGTCGAGGACATGCCACACCTCTCCTGCAAGGTCGAAACTGATTTTGAAACGTCTCCCGGAAATACGGGCCGACCCCTCGTCCCTCGCGTGATTCGGGCGCGGTTTCTTGTTCATTTTCGACAGTGTGTCGTTTTCGGACCTTGTCTTGGGTGCGGGTCGAGGCAAGGGTGAGAGTCATGATCCGCTCTGCCGCCAATATCAGCATGCTGTTTGATGAGATGCCGTTTCTCGAAAGGTTCACGGCTGCGAAGGCGGCGGGGTTCGATGCGGTCGAGATCTTGTTTCCCTATGAGACGCCGATCGAAAGGCCTTGCGCCGCGAAGGCGGCGGCGGGGCTACCTGTCGTGCTGATCAACACGCCGCCGACGGACTGGGCCGCAGGCGCGCGGGGATGGGCCGCCGTGCCGCGGCAGGAGCGGCGGTTCCGCGAGGATTTCGAGCAGGCGCTTCGCTATGCGCGGGCGCTTGATGCGGGGATCATTCACGTGATGTCAGGCGTTGCCGAGGGCGACGCGGCGCGCGCCACTCTGGTTGAGAACCTGCGCTGGGCCACGGCAATGGCACCGGAGCAGAGGCTCAGCATCGAACCGCTCAACCCGGTGAGTATGCCGGGGTATTTCCTCAACGACTATGCGCTTGCGGTCGAGGTTATCGATGCGGTGGGGGCGGAAAACCTGACCCTGCAATACGATGCGTTTCATGCGCAGATGTTGACCGGGGATGCGCTTGCCGTGTGGCGCGCGTATGGGGCGCGGGCCGGGCATGTGCAGGTCTCTGATGTGCCGGGGCGCGTTGCGCCGGGGCTTGGTGGTGCGGTCGATTTCGACGCGCTTTTCGCGGCGTTGCGGGGGGATGGGTATGATGGGTACGTCAGCGCAGAATATCTTCCGGGCAAGGCGGGCACCGTGGCAGAGCTTGGCTGGATGAGCCGTTTTTAGTGGCCGATCCGCGCAGCGTCGGCACAGCTTTCCTCGGCGGTCTCCATCTCGATCATGCCGTGGTGGATGCCGAAACGATCAGAGAGCATCTGGCGCAGGGCCGCGCGCAATTCGGCGGGGGCTTTGCTGCCGTCAATCACCACATGGGCGTCGAGCGAGACCTCGTGTTCCTGCATGCGCCAGAGATGGACGTGGTGGATTGAGGCGACGCCGGGCATGCCTTCAAGCGCGGCGAGCACCTCTTCAAGGGGCGGATCATCAGGGCTTGCCAGCATGAGGATGCGGATCACGGGGCGCAGGCCGGTGGCGGAATGCCAGAGGATATAGCCCGCGATGACGAGCGTCAGGATCGGGTCGATCAGGCGCCAATCGTAGAGCAGGATCAAGACCCCTGCGACGATCACGGCGATGGAGCCGAGTGCGTCGGCGATATTGTGCAGAAAGGCGGCGCGCATGTTCACGCTGTCGCGTGACAGGCGCATGATGAGAAGCGCGGTGACGGCATCGACGACGAAGGCGATCCCGGCGACGATGACGACGATCCAGCCCTCGACTTCGACCGGGTTGAACAGGCGGCCGATGCCTTCTGAGACAAGATAGAGCGCGATGACGATCAGTGTCGTGTAGTTCACCAGCGCCGCCACGACCTCGGCACGACCATAGCCAAAGGTCATGTCGGCATCGGCAGGGCGCCGTGCGATCCGGCGGGCGAAAAAGGCGATGATGAGGGAGAGGGCGTCGGAGAGGTTGTGGATCGCATCGGCGATCATGGCGAGCGAGCCAGAGATCACTCCGGCGACGATCTGCGCCAGCGTCAGCGCGACATTGACAATCACAGCCCAGAGGACGCGTGTGTCTCCGGTATCGGGTAGGGCGTGGTGGTGGTGGTGATCGTGGGGCATCGGCACTCCTTGGACAGAGGGTGCGCCATGGGTGTGAGGGAGACAAGGGGCTGTGCGCTTAGGTCGCTTGTGCAGGCGTGCACAGGGGGGTGCGCGTTGCGGTGGGCAGGGGAAAGAGGGACATAGCGGCAAAACATTCCGGAGATCTTATATGTTCCCACCACGCTTTCAGCCGTTTCTCTTTGCCTTCTTCATGTCGGGTATGATGTCCTTCCTGATCATCGGTATCTCGACCCTTCGACTTGCCGGGTTCGTCGAAGGGTTCTTTGGCCTATGGGTCAGTGGCTGGCTCTCAGCCTGGGTCGTGGCGTTTCCGATCGTGCTTTTCGTGGCGCCGCTGGCGCGCAGGATCACGATGCGTCTTGTGAAACAGCCTGCCTAGTGCGCCTCGGCCCAGTTGGCGCCTTGCCCAGCGTCAACGATGAGCGGCACGTTCAGTTTCACCACCGGCTCGGCCGCGCCCTGCATGATGTCGCGAGCGACCGCGATTGTCTCGTCCACGGCGCTGTCTTCGACCTCGAAGATGAGTTCATCGTGCACCTGTAGGAGCATCTTGGCGGGCAGGTCGGCAATCGCCTCGGGCATGCGGATCATGGCGCGGCGAATGATGTCAGCGGCAGTCCCCTGAATCGGTGCGTTGATCGCGGCGCGGTTGGCAAAACCCGCGCGGGGCCCTTTGGCGTTGATCTCGGGCATATGAATTTTGCGACCAAATAGAGTTTGGACGTATTCGTGCTCTTTCGCAAACGCCTTGGTGTCGTCCATGTAGGCGCGGATACCGGGGAAGCGTTCGAAGTAGCGGTTGATGAAGTCCTGCGCCTCGCCACGTGGGATGCGCAGGTTGCGGGCGAGGCCAAAGCCGGAGATGCCGTAGATCACGCCGAAGTTGATCGCCTTGGCGCGGCGGCGCACTTCGGGGGTCATCTCGTCCAGCGGCACGTCGAACATTTCGGACGCGGTCATGGCGTGAATGTCGAGCCCGTCATGGAACGCCTGTTTCAGGGCGTCGATATCGGCGATATGGGCGAGGATGCGCAGTTCGATCTGGCTATAGTCGAGCGCGATCAGGGTTTTGCCCTCTTCCGCCACGAACGCCTCGCGGATGCGGCGGCCCTCTTCGCTGCGCACGGGGATGTTTTGCAGGTTGGGATCGGTCGAGGCAAGGCGGCCGGTATTGGCGCCGGTCTGCACGTAGGAGGTATGGACGCGGCCCGTCTCGGGGTTGATGTGGTCCTGTAGCGCGTCGGTATAGGTCGATTTCAGTTTCGAAAGCTGCCGCCAGTCGAGGATGCGGGCGGGCAGGTCATGTTCCGTCGCGAGGTCTTCGAGGACATCGGCGGGGGTCGAATACTTGCCGGTCTTGCCTTTCTTGCCGCCGGGCAGGGCCATCTTGTCGAAGAGGATTTCGCCGACCTGCGCGGGAGAGCCGACATTGAAGCTTTCACCCGCCAACTCGTGAATCTCGGCCTCGAGGCCGGCCATCTTCTGGGCGAAGGCGTTGGACATGCGGCTTAGCGTGTCGCGGTCGACCTTGACGCCGTGGCGTTCCATCTGGGCCAGCACGGGCGAGAGCGGGCGTTCGAGGGTCTCGTAGACCGTCGTCACCTGTTTCTGGTGCAGTTGCGGTTTGAAGAGTTGCCAGAGGCGGAGCGTGATGTCGGCATCCTCGGCGGCATATTTCACCGCCTCGTCGAGCGGCACCTTGTCGAAGGTGATCGCGGATTTGCCGGAGCCGAGCAGGGATTTGATCGGGATCGGCGTATGCGCGAGGTAGCGTTCGGCGAGCGTATCCATGCCGTGTCCATGCAGGCCCGCATGAAGCGCGTAGCTCAGGAGCATCGTGTCGTCGATCGGCGCGACGGTGATGCCGTAGCGCGAGAGGATCTTGGCGTCATACTTGGCGTTCTGGAAGATCTTCAGGATCGCGGGGCTTTCCAGCACGGGCTTGAGCGCGTCGATCACCTCGTTCAGGGGCAATTGCCCCTCGGCCAACTCGTCGCTGGCAAAGAGATCGTCCGTCCCGGCCTCTTTCTTGTGGCCGACGGGGATATAGCAGGCCTCGCCCGGCTCGACGGACAGGCAGATGCCGACGAGATCGACGACCATTTCGTCAAGCCCGGTGGTCTCGGTATCGACGGCGATATAGCCCCGCGCATGGGCCTTGGCGATCCACGCATCAAGGGCGGCGCGGTCCTTGACCCATTCATAGGCCTCCACGTCAAACGGCTTGTCCTCGGGCGCATCCGCGGCGCCGCCTTGTGCGGGACCGGTGGCGGCGGGGGCTTCGGGGATGACAGGGGCCTCGACGCCGAGATTGTCGGCGACGCGCTTGGAAAGGGTGCGGAACTCCATCTCGGAGAGGAATCCAAGGAGGGTCTCGGGTTCCGGGTCGCGCACCTCGAGATCCTCGATGGTGAAGTCGAGCGTCATGTCGCAGTCGAGCTGCACCAGCCGTTTCGACATCTCGATCTGCTCGCGTTTCTCGATCAGGGTCTGGCGGCGCTTGGGTTGCTTGATCTCTTCGGCGCGGTCGAGAAGCTCTTCGAGAGAGCCGAATTCATTGATGAGAAGCGCGGCGGTCTTGACGCCGATGCCGGGCGCGCCGGGGACGTTGTCGACGCTATCGCCTGCGAGCGCCTGCACATCGACGACGCGGTTCGGGCCGACGCCGAATTTCTCTTCGACGCCTTCGCTATCAATGCGTTTGTTTTTCATTGCGTCGAGCATTTCGACACCGCCGCCGACAAGCTGCATCAAGTCCTTGTCCGATGAGATGATGGTCACGCGACCCCCGGCCTCGCGGGCGCGGCACGCGAGCGTCGCGATGATGTCGTCGGCCTCGAAGCCTTCGACTTCCTTACAGGCGATGTTGAACGCTTCGGTCGCTTTGCGGGTCAGGGGGAATTGCGGCACGAGGTCTTCGGGTGCGGGCGGGCGATTGGCCTTATACAGATCGTAGAGATCGTTGCGGAAGCTCTTGCCGGAATGGTCGAAGATCACGGCGACATGTGTCGGCGCGTCGGGGCCGGTATTGGCCTCAACATAGCGGTAGAGCATGTTGCAGAAGCCCGCGACCGCCCCAATGGGAAGCCCGTCGGATTTGCGCGTCAGTGGCGGCAGGGCATGATAGGCGCGGAAGATGAAGGCCGAGCCGTCGATCAGGTGCAAATGGCAGCCCTTGCCGAATCCGGTGTCCATGTCGCGCTCCCTTGGTGTCTTGCTATGGCCCTTGTTGTGCCATGCGGGGCAGGGGCGCGCCAGATGGAAATCGGGGCAGCAGGCGCATGGGCGGGGATCGGCGGGAAAGGGGCAAATGGTGGCAGGCAGGGAGAAAGCGGTTCACGCGGGGGGCGGCAAGGGGTAGAAGGCGCTGCAAAGAGAGATGGAGCCGTCCGATATGACCACACCGAAACCTGTCGTGCTTTGTATTCTCGACGGCTGGGGACTTAGCGAGACCACGAAGGCGAACGCGCCTGCACTGGCCAACACCCCGGTCTTCGATACGATGATGGCAGAGTGTCCCAATGCGACGTTGATCACGCACGGGCCGGATGTGGGCCTGCCGAGCGGGCAGATGGGCAATTCAGAAGTTGGCCACACGAACATCGGCGCGGGCCGCGTGGTGGCGATGGACCTTGGGCAGATTGATCTTGCGATCGAGGATGGGTCGTTCTTCGAGAACGCGGCGATCAAGGATTTCTGCGAGACGCTCAAGGCGAGCGGCGGCACGGCGCATTTCATGGGCATGATCTCGGATGGTGGCGTGCATGGCCATATCGAGCATATCCTCGCGGCGATGAAAGCAGTGACAGACGCGGGCGTGCCGGTTGCTCTGCACGCGATCACGGATGGGCGCGATGTGGCGCCGAAATCGGCCTATACCTATCTTGAGACGATGGCCGAGCGGATGCCGGAGGGGGCAAAGATCGTCACGATTTCGGGTCGCTACTTTGCGATGGACCGCGACAACCGCTGGGGCCGGGTCTCGGAAGCCTATAACGCCTGGGTCAAGGGTGAGGGCAACCATGCGGCGACGGCGGTCACGGCGGTCAGCAATGCGTATAACCGCTCGGAAAGCGATGAGTTCATCACGCCGACAGTGATCGGCGACTATGCCGGGGCACTGGATGGGGATGGGTTCTTCTGTCTCAATTTCCGGGCCGACCGGGCGCGGGAAATCCTTGCCGCGATCGGGCAGCCGGATTTCGACGGGTTCGACACTGGCAAGCGCCCGAATTGGGCCGCGCTTCTGGGTATGGTGGATTACTCGGAGGAGCACAGCACCTACATGACCACCGCCTACCCGAAACAGGAGATCGTCAACACGCTTGGCGAATGGGTGGCGAAGAAGGGGCTACGTCAGTTCCACCTTGCCGAGACGGAGAAATATCCGCACGTCACTTTTTTCCTCAACGGCGGCAAGGAAGACCCGGAGCCGGGCGAAGATCGCTATATGGCGGCCTCGCCCAAGGTTGCGACCTATGACCTTCAGCCGGAGATGTCGGCAGAAGAAGTCACCGAGCATTTCGTGGGCGCGATCGAAGAGGGCTATGACCTTATCGTGACCAACTATGCCAACCCGGATATGGTCGGCCATACCGGCGACCTCAAGGCGGCGATGGCGGCGTGCGAAGCCGTGGATCAAGGGCTTGGCAAGGTGCGCGCGGCGCTTGAAAAGGCGGGCGGTGCGATGATCGTGACCGCCGATCACGGCAATTGCGAAACCATGGTGGACCCGGTGACGGGTGGGCCGCACACGGCGCATACGACGAACCCCGTGCCGGTGATCCTCGTGGGAGGGCCGGAAGGCGCGACCTTGCGCAAGGGGCGGCTTGCGGACCTCGCGCCGTCGCTGCTTGACCTGATGGGGATCGACAAGCCCGCGGAGATGACCGGGGAGAGCCTGATCCTGCGATGAAACATCTCGCCGCCGCAGCTCTGATCGCCTTCGGGTTTGCAGGCTCTGCCACGGCAGAGGGTGGGGCGAGTCCGGCAGACGCAGCACGGGCGGCCGCGCAGAAGATCGAGACCGCATCGCTTGCCTTGCAAGAGGCGGGGGATGCGCGCGATCGGGTCGCAGCCCTGACCGAGACGGTGCAGGGGTTCGAGGCCGGGTTGCAGGCAATGCGCGAAGGGTTGCGCCGGGCGGCGGCACGCGAGGCCCGGCTGCGTCGTGATCTCAAGCGCCGCGAGGGGGAGACGGCGCGTCTTCTTGGTGTGCTGCAATCGGTCGGGCGTGGCATGGGGCCGGGCGGTGGTCCGGTCATGCTTCTCCATCCGGATGGTCCGACAGGAACGGCACGGGCGGGAATGATCCTTGCCGATGTGACCCCGGCGCTCGAGGCAGGGGCGGCGCGCATTCGGGCTGACCTCGAAGAGATCGAGATCCTGCGCGCCTTGCAGGAAGACGCTGCGGAGGCCCTGCAGGATGGCCTGAGCGGTATTCAGACAGCGCGCACCGAGCTTTCGCAGGCCATCGCGGATCGCACTGATCTGCCACAGCGCTTTGCCGATGATCCGGTCAAAATCGCGCTTCTCATTGCATCGACGGAAACGCTCAACGGTTTTGCCAGCGGTCTCGTCGATATTCAGGAAACCGGAGAGAGCGCCGTGGTGCTTCCCGATCTGGATGCCCGCAAGGGCGAGCTTCCCTTGCCGGCGGAGGCGCAGGTGCTGCGCCGCGCGGGCGAAGCGGATGCGGCGGGCGTGCGCCGTCCGGGGCTTGTGCTCGCGACACGGCCCAGTGCGCTCGTGGTATCGCCGACTGCGGCGACGATCCGCTATCGCGGGCCGCTTCTCGACTATGGCAACGTGGTGATCCTCGAAGCGGAGCCGGGGCTGTTGTTCGTGCTTGCGGGCATGGAGGCGGTCTATGGCAATGCCGGTCAGGTGATCCCCGAGGGCACGCCCGTGGGTCTTATGGGCGGAAATGACCCGGAAATCGGGGCAATCCTTTCACAGGTCAGTGATGGCTCTGGTCAAGAACGGACAGAAACGCTCTATATAGAAGTCAGACAAGGCAAGACCACCGTGGACCCGGAAACGTGGTTCCGGACAGACAAGGATGAACTATAGATGAAGAAATTTGTCATTGCCGCGCTGGGTGGCACTCTCACGGGCGCGCTCTTTGCCATGCAGGTGGCCGGGCCGCTTCTTGCGCAGGAGAGCGCGAAGACCAGCAACGTCTATGAGCAGCTTGACCTGTTCGGCGATATTTTCGAGCGCATCCGTGCGCAGTATGTGGAAGAGGTCGATGAGGCAGACCTGATCGAAGCGGCGATCAACGGCATGCTGACCTCGCTTGATCCGCATTCCTCCTACCTGTCGCCGGAAGATGCCGCGGATATGCGGGTGCAAACCCGTGGCGAGTTCGGCGGGCTTGGCATTGAGGTCACGCAGGAAGACGGGTTCGTGAAGGTCGTCTCTCCGATTGATGGCACCCCGGCGGATGCCGCGGGGATCGAGGCGGGAGATTTCATCACCCATGTGGATGGGGAAAGCGTTTTGGGGATGAACCTTGACGAGGCCGTCGAGTTGATGCGTGGCCCGGTGGGATCGGAGATCGTCATCACCGTTGTGCGCGAAGGCGAGGCAGAGCCGTTCGATGTGTCGATCATCCGCGACACGATCAAGCTGACCGCTGTGCGGTCGCGCACCGAGGGCGATTCGGTGGTGCTTCGGATTACCACCTTCAACGACCAGACCACGCCGAACCTCGAGTCGGGCTTTGCCGAACAGGTCGAGGCGCTTGGTGGGATGGACAACGTCAACGGCATTGTGCTCGACCTTCGCAACAACCCCGGTGGTTTGCTGACCGAGGCGATCAAGGTCTCGGATGCCTTCCTCGAGAAGGGCGAGATCGTGTCGACCCGTGGTCGCAACCCCGCCGATGGCGACCGGTTCAACGCGACGCCGGGCGATCTTTCGGATGGCAAGCCGATCGTGGTTCTCATCAATGGCGGTTCGGCCTCGGCCTCGGAGATCGTTGCCGGTGCGCTTCAGGATCATCGTCGTGCGATCGTGGTCGGGACGAAATCTTTCGGCAAGGGCTCGGTCCAGACGGTGATGCCGCTTCGGGGTGATGGGGCGATGCGCCTGACCACGGCGCGCTATTACACGCCTTCGGGCCGGTCGATCCAGGCGCTTGGCGTGTCGCCCGATATCGTCGTTGCGCAGCCGCGCCGCAAGGACGCGAGCGAGGAAGAAGAGGACACGACCAAGCGGCGTTTCCGGTCGGAAGCGGACCTGCGGGGCAGCCTCGACAATGACAGCCTGACCGAAGATCAAATTCGCCAGATCGAGGCCGACCGCGCCAAGGCCGAGAAGGCCGCGAAGCTGCGCGAAGAGGACTATCAGCTCGCCTATGCGATCGACATCCTCAAAGGTCTTTCGAAGCTCGGCCCGGAGCAGTAAGCCCCGGCCAAATTACAGGGAGAGGGCGGGGATTTCCCCGCCCTTTTCATATGGTGCAGGGGCGCTGCCCCTCTTGCCTGCCACGGCAGGCAATTCACCCCGGGATATTTTTGGCAAGAGAAAGAGAGCGTGGCGGAAAGGCGAATTGCCTGACGGGCGCGGCTTGGGTAGGTGTTGGGTTGTGCCAAGCCGGAGATGTGCCATGACCCCTGAAGAGATCGCCAAACTGCCCTATCGCCGCAACGTGGGCGTGATGCTCGTCAATGCCGAGGGGCATGCCTTTGTCGGCCAGCGGCTCGATAGCGAGGTACCGGCCTGGCAAATGCCGCAGGGTGGGATCGATAAGGGCGAAAGCCCGAAGGAGGCGGCGCTGCGCGAGTTGGAGGAAGAGACCGGGGTGTCGGCGTCGTTGGTCACGGTTGAAGGGGAAACCGAGGGGTGGATTTCCTATGACCTGCCTGCCGATATCGTGCCGCGCATCTGGAAGGGGCGCTACAAGGGGCAGGAGCAGAAATGGTTCTTGCTGCGCTTTCACGGGACGGATCAGGACGTCAATATCGAGGTCGAGCATCCCGAGTTCTCGGAGTGGCGCTGGCTCCCGGTGGACGAGTTGATCGACAATATCGTGCCGTTCAAACGTGGCGTCTATGAGCAGGTCGTGGCGGCCTTTGCAGGCCGCCTCTAGGTTTTACGCCGCAAAGAGCCGGGTCTGGTAGCACGTGTCATGCGGCACCGCGAGCCATTGCGCCTCGGGGTTGCGGGCGGCCTGTGCGGCGGAAATCTCCACATCATCAAAGCCCGCGCGCAGGGCGGCGCGGAATTGATCGACAAGGACATGGCCGCGGGCGCGGACATGCCCTTTGAAGCCGAGCGTGCGCAGGGCGGCGGCGTGGGAAAAGCCGCGCCCATCTGCTGAGCTTGCGAAGGGGATGACCACAAGCGCGAGCGTCGAGAGATGGGGCGCGAGAGCGGACGGGTTGGCATCGACAGGCAACAGCACTGCGCCGCCGCCTGTATACTCCTCAAGCGTCGGGATGTTCGTTCCGGCAAAGCGGTCTTCGACAAAGCCTTCGCGGGTGATGATCTGGGTCGTCTCGGTCATCCGGCTTTCCTTTCGATACGTCCGTCCGGGGTGATGTGAATGCCGCATTCCTGGCGGTCTTCCTGACGCCAGCGCCCGGCGCGGGAGTCTTCGCCCGGTGCCACGGGAGTGGTGCAGGGGGCGCAGCCGATGGAGGGGAAGCCCTTGGCGACAAGCGGGTGACGCGGCAGGTCGTGGCGGTCGAGATAGGCGGCGATGTCCGCCGGGGTCCAAGCCGCGAGCGGGTTCACCTTGATCAGACCGTCTGTATCCACCTCGAAGGCGCGCATGGCGGCGCGCTGGCCGGTCTGGAACCGTTTGCGGCCAGAGATCGACGCGGTGAAAGGGCCGAGCGCGTCGCGCAGCGGTACGACCTTGCGCAGGTCGCAGCAGGCGGTGCTATCGCTCTTGTTGAGCGTACCGTCAGGATCGGCCGCGGCGACGGCTTCCGGCGCTGGGGTGATCCGGCGCACATCCGTCAGGCCGAGATGCTCGGAGAGATCTTGTTGATAGGCGATGGTCTCGGGGAAGAGCATCAGCGTATCGAGCATCAGGACCGGCACGGAAGGGTCGAGTGCGGACAGCATGTGCAAGAGCACAGCGGAATCCGCCCCGAAGGAGGACACCATTGCGATCTCTCCGTCGAAGCGATCCAGCGCCACGGCGAGGATCGTTTCGGCAGAGGCGTCACCAAAGCGCGTGTTGAGCCGCGCGGTGGGCAGGGCGTCATGCGGCCTTGGCATGTGCATCTCCATAAAGGGCGTCCTTAAACGGTGCGAGACCGAGACGGCGGTAAGCAGCGAGGAAGGTTTCCTCGGGCGAGAGGCGCTGGTCGAGATAGGCCTCGATCAGGCGCTCTACGGCGGGCACGATCTCGTCATAGGCAAATCCGGGGCCGGTGCGCGTTCCGACGGCGGCCTCTTCGGTTCCGTCTCCACCGAGCGTGATCTGGTAGTTCTCCACGCCGGCCCGGTCGAGGCCGAGAATGCCGATATGTCCGACATGGTGATGGCCACAGGCGTTGATGCAGCCCGAGATCTTGATTTTGAGCGGGCCGATATCATGCTGGGCGTCGAGGTCGGAAAAGGCCTCGCCGATTTGCTGGGCGATGGGGATCGAGCGCGCGGTTGCGAGCGCGCAGTAATCCATGCCCGGGCAGGCGATGATATCCGAGATCAGCCCGACATTGGCCGTCGCCAGTCCTGCGGCGCGCAGGGCGTCATAGACGGCGGGCAGGTCGGCGCGGTGCACATGTGGCAGGATCACGTTTTGCTCGTGGCTGATGCGCAATTCGTCATAGCCGTAGGCTTCAGCGATATCCGCCAGCGCGCGCATCTGGTCCGAGGTCGCATCGCCAGGCGTGCCGCCGATGGGTTTGATCGAAACCGTGACGCTCGCATGATCGGCGCGCGCGTGGTCGCGGGCGTTGGTGTCTAGGAAGGCGCGCAAAGCGGGCGATTGCGCTTTGTTAGGGTCGAAATCAGTGTCTTTGAACGCCGGTGTCACAAAGCTCGCGCGGACGTTGGCAACGACCTCGGGGTTGAGGTCGGGCAGCAGGCGCTTTTGGGTTGCGAACTCGGTCTCGATCCGGGACTTCAGCTCTTCCAACCCGGTCTCGTGGACGAGGATCTTGATCCGCGCTTTATACTTGTTATCGCGGCGGCCCGAGAGGTTATAGACTTTCAGGATCGCCTCGAGATAGGCGAAGAGATCGGCGCGCGGCAGGAACTCGCGCACCACTTTGCCGATCATCGGCGTGCGGCCAAGGCCACCGCCAATCACGATCTGATAGCCGACTTCGCCATCTTGTTCGCGCACGCGGATGCCGATGTCGTGAAAGCGGATCACGGCGCGGTCTTCCTCGGTGCCGGTCACGGCGAGTTTGAATTTGCGCGGGAGATAGGCGAACTCCGGGTGATCGGTCGACCATTGGCGGATCAGCTCGGCGGTGATGCGCGGATCTTCGACCTCGTCCGGCGTCGCGCCGGCGAAGTGATCGGCGGTCACGTTGCGAATGCAGTTCCCCGAGGTTTGGATCGCGTGCATATTCACATCGGCCAGCGCGTCGAGCATGTCCGGCACATCCGAAAGCTTGGGCCAGTTGAACTGAATGTTCTGGCGGGTGGTGAAGTGGCCATAGCCCTTGTCCCAACGATCTGCGATCTCGGCGAGCTTGCGCATTTGCGCCGAACGCAGGGAGCCATAGGGGATCGCCACACGCAGCATGTAAGCGTGAAGCTGCAGGTAGAGGCCGTTCATCAGGCGCAGCGGTTTGAATTCATCCTCGGTCAGAGAGCCATCGATGCGGCGCTCGACCTGATCGCGGAACTCGGCGACGCGGGCGCGCAGGAAATTGCGGTCGAAATCGGTATAGATATACATCAGTCTGCCTGCTTTCCGTGGAAGTAGTTGGAGGGGCCGCGGGTGCGGAATTCCTCGCGGAAGTGGGTTGGGATCGGGCGGCCGTCGACAAGCGCGGCGTCAGCGAGATAGACGCCAACGGTCAGGTGGGGTTCCTGCGAGGCACGCTCGAGAAGCGCGTTGGCCTCCTCCTCTGTCGTGGCGACTGCGGCATCCGTGTGTTCACGGCTCCAGCCGGGATCGGTGAAGTAGATCACGTCCCCTTCGATCAGGTGATTTGTGGTGGCGACTTTGGGGCTAAAGGGACGGGGCATCAGAGGGCCTCCTTCAAAGCGATGGCGGTGGCGTCGCGCGGGGCGAGACCGAGCATGAGAACCGCAGGGCCGGTCACGGCGTCGAGTGCTTCGGGCAGCGACAGGAGCGTCGTCGGCAGGATGCGTTGATCCGGGCGCGAGGCGTTCTCGACGATGGTCACAGGTGTTGCGTCTTCGGCGCCGTGCATGAGCAGTCGGCCCCGGAGGTAGGTGGCGGCGGATTTGCCCATGTAGATTGCGGCAACGGCGCCGGGTTCGGCCAGCGTGCGCCAGTCCTGATCCGCATATCCCTCGGTGTCATGACCGGTGATGATGCGCAGACCGGTGTTGCGTCCGCGTTTGGTCAGGCTTGCCTTGAGGGTTGCAGCGGCGGCGACAGAGGCCGTGATGCCGGGGGTGATGGTAAACGCGATGCCCGCGGCGTCGAGCGCGTCCATCTCTTCGTCGAGGCGGCCGAAGATGCCGCTATCGCCGGACTTGAGGCGCACGACACGCGCGTTCTTGCCGCGGGCGACAAGGAGGGCGTTGATGTCCTCTTGTTTCCACGAGGGGCCAAAGGCGGTCTTGCCGGTCTCGATGATCTCGGCCGCCGGGTTGGCGAGCGCGATGATCGGCGCGGGCACGAGGCGGTCATGAATGACGACCTCGGCTTCGCTCAGGAGCGTATGGGCGCGCATGGTCAGCAGTTCGGGATCACCGGGGCCAGCGCCGATGAAGAAGACATGGCCCTGTTTGGCGTTCTGCTCGGTGCCCTGCGTGACGTCCGTGCCGATCCCGGCATCTGCGCCAATGCGTGCAGCGGCAGCGTCTCCGGCGGGATTGCCGGTTGCAAGGATCAGCCCGGCGGCCCGATTTGCGTCGGCGCGGGTCAGGGCGCGGGGGATATGCGACAGCGCACCTGCCTCGGCCCAAGCGACGATCTGCGGTGCCGGGTTGGGGCCGAAGACGCGCAGGCGCGGACCGGTGCCGACACGACCGCGCAGCGCCTTGACGGCACAGTCACCGGCCCCGGCAACGAGGATGGTCTGACCGGGGATGCCGGTGCGGTTCTGGGACTCGGTCATGGCGGGCTCCGTGGGTTGAGAATTGGAAATTCGCTCGCTTTGAAGGAAAATGTGGACGGATGTTCCGGATTTGCAATTCCGGATCCTGCTGGTATGAACAGTATTCCAAATGCCGCCTCGAGGCGGAGTGCTGTTCAGGGGGTGCCATGAGCCGGGGAACGCCAGACATCGACGATGACGACCGGAAAATCCTGCGCGAAGTGCAAAAGGATACCAACCGCTCGCTCGAGCGAATCGCGACGAAGGTCGGATTGTCCAAAACCACCGTTTGGAACCGGCTTCAGCGGATGATGCAGAACGGCACGATCCTGCGCCAGGCGGCGATCTTGGACCCGCGGAAAATCGGGCTTCGGGAAACGTTTTTCGTCAGTATCCGAACCTCGGCACATGACGCGGCGTGGCTTGATGCGTTCCGCGCTGCAATCGAAGAAATGCCCGAAATTACAGAGGCTCACAGGCTTGCCGG
The DNA here is from genome assembly GCF_022814865.1 of Shimia aestuarii. Taxonomy (GTDB): domain Bacteria; phylum Pseudomonadota; class Alphaproteobacteria; order Rhodobacterales; family Rhodobacteraceae; genus Shimia; species Shimia aestuarii_A. Next base: position 303,760 of record NZ_JAKVRD010000002.1, read on the forward strand.
GACGACGGATTACATCCTCAAGGTGCAGGTCGAATCCACCGAGGCGTTCGATGCGTTTTACAAGACCTTGGTGTCGCGCGTGGCGATCTATGACGTGTCCTCGAGCCTGTCGATGGAAGAGATGAAGCACGCGCTCGAACTCAAGGTCTGAGCCGCGCGGCGCGCCTTTTGGAATCAATGAAAATCCCGGCTCGGGAAGAGGCGTTTGGCCTGTTCGCGGGGGTGTCTTGCGGTGGGTTTCTGGCGCGGTCTCGGGGCGTCATCGGCCTGCGGCTGGGTCAGGCCGATTGCGTCATCGAGCGGGTGGCCAAGCTCGGACAATTTGCGGGATAAATCCTCGATATGGTCGGCGATGAGATGCACGACGATGCCTTCGCGTTCGAGATGTCCCGTCACGCGCAGGAGCCGTCCGCCCATGACGCTGCGGCGGAAACGCTCGTAAACCTTGGGCCAGACCACGACATTGGAGACGCCGGTTTCATCCTCGAGCGTGAGGAAGATCACGCCCGAGGCCGTGCCGGGGCGTTGCCGGGTGATGACGAGGCCGCAGACCGTGGTGCGCCTGAGCGGTGCGGTGGGCAGGCGATCATGCGGCGTCAGGCCCGGAATCGAAGGGCGCAAAAGCTCCATCGGGTGGGCGCGCAGCGTGAGGCGCAGGGCGACATAATCCTCGACCACCTCTTCGCCCAGATGCATGCCGGGCAGGTGCATGTCCGGCTCGTGGATGCCCTCGCCATCCATCGGATCGGAGAAGAGCGGCAGCGGTTTCGGGGCGCGGATCGCACGCACCTGCCAGAGTGCGTCGCGCCGGGTCAGGCCCATGCCGATGAAGGCATCGGCCTCGGCCAGACGTTCGAGGACGGAGGGCGATACGCCCGCGCGTAGCCAGACGCTCTCGGGGTCTTGATAGCCATTGCCGCGCGCTGCGCTGATCCATCTGGCGTCTTCTTCGCGAAAGCCCTTGATCTGGCGAAAGCCGAGCCGGAGGACGAGTGCGCCATCGGCGCGGCGTTCGAGGGCATTGTCCCAGTCGGAGCGGTTGACGCAGACGGGACGCACCTCGACTCCGTGGTCACGCAGGTCGCGCACGATCTGGGCCGGGGCATAAAAACCCATCGGCTGGGAGTTCAGCAGGGCGCAGGCAAAGATCGCCGGGTGATGGCATTTGAGCCATGAGGAGACATAGGTCAGCATGGCAAAGGCGGCGGCATGGCTTTCGGGAAAGCCGTAATCGGCAAAACCTTCGATCTGGGAAAAGCAGGCCTCGGCCACGTCCCTTGCATAGCCGTTGTCCATCATGCCCCGCACGAAACGGTCGCGGTGTTCGCCGATGGTTCCCATGCGCCGGAACGAGGCCAGAGAGCGGCGCAGCTTGTCGGCCTCTTCTGCGGTATAACCCGCGCCCACGACAGCGATCTGCATCGCTTGTTCCTGAAACAGGGGCACGCCGAGGGTCTTGCGCGTCACCTCTTCGAGGGCGGGGCCAAAGGGCTCGGGCGCCTCGAGCCCCTGTCGTCGGCGGATATAGGGTTTGACCATGCCGCCTTGGATCGGGCCGGGGCGGACGATGGCGACCTCGATCACGAGGTCATAGAAGGTCGCGGGTTTCATGCGGGGCAGGAAATTCATCTGGGCCCGACTTTCGACCTGAAACACGCCCACGGCGTCGGCGCGTTGCAGCATGTCATAGGTCGCCTTGTCCTCTTGCGGCACGGTGTCGATGGAGAGGGCGGTCTGTTCATGCTCGGCCAAAAGCGCAAAGCTCTTGCGCAGGCAGGTCAGCATCCCGAGCGAGAGGATGTCGACCTTGAGGATGCCGAGGGCGTCGATATCGTCCTTGTCCCATTCGATCACGGTGCGCCCCTCCATCGCGGCGTTCTCGATCGGGCAAAGCTCGTCGAGCCGTCCGCGGGTGATGATGAAGCCGCCGACATGCTGGCTCAGGTGGCGGGGAAAGCCGATGATCTCGCCGATGAGGGCGATGGTCTGGGCAAGGCGTTTGTCCTTGGGGTCGAGGCCAAGTTCCTTGGCGCGCTGCATGTCGGCCCCCGAGTTCGTCAGCCCCCAGATATCCGCCGAGAGACGGGCGGTGAGGTCTTGCGAGAGGCCCATGACCTTGCCAACCTCGCGGATCGCGGCGCGGGTGCGAAAATGGATCACCGTGGCGCAAAGTCCGGCGCGTTCGCGACCATATTTCTCGTAAATCCACTGGATCACCTCTTCGCGGCGTTCATGTTCGAAATCCACGTCGATATCGGGCGGCTCTCCCCGGTGGCGGGAGATGAAACGCTCGAAAACCATGCCGATTACGTCGGGGCCGACATCGGTAATGCCGAGGAGGTAGCAGAGGATGGAATTGGCCGCAGAGCCGCGCCCCTGACAGAGGATGCCGCGCGCGCGGGCCTCGGCCACGATGTCATGGACGGTGAGGAAATAGGGGGCGTAGCCAAGCTCCGCGACGAGGTTTAGTTCCTTCGTCATCAAGGCGTGGACCCGCGCCGAAGCCCCGTCCGGGTAGCGTCGCCGCAGCCCCTCGCCGGTCAGCCGCTCGAGCCGGGCCTGTGGGGTTTCGCCCTCGGACATCTCGTCGGGATATTCATAGCTCAATTCCGAGAGGTCAAAGCCACAGCGCGCCGCGATCTCAAGGCTGCGCCGGAGGGCGGCCGGGTGGCGATGGTAGAGGCGGGTCATGTCGGGCGCGCCCTTGAGGCGGCGTTCGGCATTGGGCAGGGCGCGCGTGCCGATGCGGTCGATGGTCAGCCCCTCACGCAGGCAGGTCAGCACATCGGCGAGCTTGCGGCGCTTGCCGTGATGCATCAGCACGTCGCCCACGGCCACCATTGGTGTCGAACAGCGCAAGGCGAGGGCAGCACAGGCATCGAACCACGCCTGATCCGAGCCGTCATAGCGCGGAGGGGCCCCAAGAAAGACCTGACCCGGATAGCGCCGTTGCAGCCGCTCGAGCGGGGCGCGGGCCTCGCGCAGCCTGCGCGGTGGCAGGGCGATCAGGATCATCCCGGCACAGCCCGCCTCAAGATCGGCAAGGTCGAGGTGGCACTCGGCCTTTTCCGCCCGCCGCTTGCCAAGGGTCAGGAGGCGCGAGAGGCGATGATAAGCGGCGCGGTCCGTGGGCAGGGCGATCCACTCCACTGAGCAATCGTGCAGGGCAAGACGCGCGCCGACAATGAGTTTCGGCAGGCGGGGCGTGGCCGGGGCGGGCAGGTCTTGCGGTTGCCCGAAGGACTGGCGCGAGGAGGGGTCGATCTGATGCGAGGAGCGCACGCGCAAGGATTCGGCGGCCTCGTCGCGCAGGGTCTTGAGCGCGGAATAGGCCCGCACCACCCCGGCCAGCGAATTGCGGTCGGTGATGGCAATCGCCTCAAGTCCGAGTTCCGCCGCGCGCAGCACCAGTTCCTCGGGATGGGATGCGCCGGTGAGGAAGGTGAAATTCGAGGTGATGCAAAGCTCGGCATAGCTCATGCGAATTCCCCCTGCACAAACCAGCCGGGGTTCTGCGGCGTGTAGAAGAGCCAGAGGCGACGGCCCTCGCGCGTGTCGATCTTCCAGTAATCGCGCAGCCCCGAGCGCCACGCCTCGTCCGACATCCACCATTCGGGCGCGATCCGTTCCGGCCCGATGGCGCGCCCCGTGGTGAGCGTCATGCGCCGCCAGCGAAACCGCGCGGGTGGGCGGGGGCCGGTGGCGGCAATCGCTTCCGGGGGAAAGTGGCGCAAGGGGCGTGGACGCGGTGCGGACCAGCCGTTTTGTGGCGCGCTGAAGGCGGCGGGGGCGATGGAGAAGGCGCGCTCGGGGATGTGGCTATCGGCGGGGAGGTAGCGTTGGATATTCTCCAGCCCGATGCGGGTTCCGATCCGCGTGATGAGATCGTTGAGTTGGTCAGGGGCGGCTTGGGCGCTGCCGATCTGCTGCACGGCGAGGGGTTCGACCTGCGTCGCCTCGAGGCGGATCTGGTCAATGCCAAAGCCCGCGTCGACCGCGTCCACGCCACGCCGGAACAGGGGCAATATCCGGTTTGGATCGCGCATCGGGGCGGCGAGGTGCAGTTCGACCTGCTGGCTCCCCTGATCGACGCGGCGCAGGGTCAGGCAGAGTTGGCGCGCGCCGGTCTCCTGGGCCATGAGCTTGTCGCAGAGCGGGGCGAGCAGGCGGGCGCAGACCCCCATGACATCTTCGGCAAGGCCGATCGGTTCGGGCAGGCTCATGCGGACGGCGTAATGCGGCGGCTCTTTCTCGGGGGTAACGGGTTCGGGGAGGAGCCCTGTCGCCTGGTCCAGCCGCTCCATCAGGGCCGGACCAAAGCGCCGCGCGAGCGGGGCGCGGGCGGCGGTGGTCAGGTCGCCGATGCGGCGCAGGCCGAGGCGTTGCAGGCCGGTCACCGTTTTGTCGTCAAGGCGCAGGGCGGCGACGGGCAGGTCTTCGAGCCTGTTCTGCCCCGTGCCGAAATGCGCGAATGCCCATGCTGCGCCACGGTTGTCTGCGATCCCGAGGCGCAGGGTCAGCCCCGCACGGGTGGCGCGTGCCTGCATATCCGCGAGCATCTCCTCCTCGCCGCCCCAAAGATGGGTCGCGCCGGTGACGTCGAGGGCCAATCCGTCCACCCCTTCATGTCCGACCCATGGGCAATAGCGCAGCGCCCATCGGCGCAGGGCGGTGAGGAACTGCGCGTCGAGGTCGGGGCGCGCCGGTTGGCTTAGCAGGTCGGGACAGAAGGCGCGGGCATCGGCAAGGCTCATGCCGCGGGCAAGGTCGAGCCGTTCCGCCGCTGCGTTGAGGCAATAGAGACGGTCCGTATTGCTTTCCCTCAGGGTGAGGACGAAGGGGCCATCAACCGGGCGGGCGCGCAGAACCCGGTCGCTCGCCAGCCGGGGAAACCACATGCAGACGATGCGTTTCCTGATCCCATCGAACATTCCAGGCTCCATTTGTTCCCGATTTGTTCTTAATAATTTCCCAGCGCATCAGAGTCGAGTCTTCCCTGTGCGGATCGAAGCTCGGTGTCGCCTTCCAGCGGGTTTCGGAGGCGTTCGAACCCATGCCTTCGGGGATCAGGCAAAGCCCCGTGGCCCCGCCTGCTTTGGCCGCCAGTTGCAGCCGCCGTCCTTCGCGCAGGTCCAATGGCCGGGTGATCTCGATCACAACAAAGGGCAGCGCGCCGTCCTTTAGCGCCTCTTCTGCGACGGCGAGGCCATCGGTTTGATCCTTGGGGCGGGCAAGGAGCAGGCGGGAGGGGGCGAGGAAAGGCATCAGGCCGAGCGGGTGCAGAGTCTCGGGCAGCCAGCTCTCGCGGATCCAAAGCACCGTCCCGCGCGCGGCAATCGCCGCAAAGCTCACCGCCGCCGCGCCGCAGACCTCATGGACGCGGGCAGGACGGAGGGGAAAGGCACTGTTCAGATCGACTCGCATGGGCAAGAACGTAGAGCGAACACGGAAAAATTCCAATGACGGCACGAGACCCGTATGGACCGGTCGCAATTGTTTCAGAATGTCGAGGGAAGTTTGGTGGAGCCTAGGGGAGTCGAACCCCTGACCTCTTGCATGCCATGCAAGCGCTCTCCCAACTGAGCTAAGGCCCCAAACTTGCAGGCCTATTGGCCTGTGCGCGCTTCTTTAGGCGTATGTCGGAGCGGGATCAAGCGAAAAAACCCGCTCCGAAAAATTTAAAGCGCCGTGCATGTTTCGCCTTTATCCGGTGTTCCGGCACAAAGGCGAAATGCGTTAGCTGTCGTCGTCTTCGGAGGCGACGTCGGCGATTTCGTCGAGAGAGACGTTATCGTCATCATCGTCATCGTCGAGCACGTCATCACCGAGATCGAGATCAACCGAGTCGTCATCCTCGAGCACTTCGGCATCCTCAGCGGTGGCCGCTTTGGCCTTGAGGGTTGCGGCGTCTTCGGAGTCGGCCTCGATCATCCGGCTTTTGCCGGCTTCGATTTCAACCTTCTCGCCGGTGTAGGGCGACACGATCGGGTCTTTGTTCAGGTCGTAAAAGCGTTTACCAGTGGTCGGGCATACGCGCTTAACGCCCCATTCTTCCTTGGGCATGGGATATCCCCTTCAGTATCTCATAGTCTTGTCGACGGTTCGGGCCACCTGCCATAACAATCGCGGCGTGTCAAAGGGTATAAGCGTGCGAATCTTCAGGGAGCGTATATGACGCAACATTTCCTACCCGGACTACCGGATATCCCGGTGGTTATGCGTCGGTCGTCGCGCGCGCGGCGCATTTCTCTTCGGGTGTCGCGGCTGGATGGTCGGGTAACGTTGACTTTGCCGAAGGGCGTGCGCGAACGCGAGGGGCTCGAGTTCGTGCTCGAGAAGGCGAATTGGCTGCGCAAACAGCTTGCGGATCGCCCGGATCAGGTCCGGGTCGGGCTTGGCAGCGAGGTGCTGCTCGAGGGGCGGCGGTTGCAGGTCGTGGCCGGTACGGGGCGACAGGTCCGCGTTTCGGGCGGAGAGATTGCGGTGCCGGGCGATCCGGCTCGTGTCGGTGCGCGGGTGCAGGGTTTTCTCAAGGAGCAGGCGCGCGCGCGGCTCGTGGCGGCGTCGGATCGCTATGCAGCCCGTCTTGGGCGGCCCTATGCGCGGCTGACTTTGCGCGATACGCGGTCGCGCTGGGGGTCGTGTTCATCCAAGGGGGCGCTGATGTATAGTTGGCGACTGATCATGGCTCCGGCTTCGGTCCTCGAATATGTTGCTGGCCACGAGGTCGCGCATTTGCAGGAGATGAACCACAGTGATCGCTTTTGGGATCTGGTGGAAGAGATCCATGGCCCCTATGCCGCGCCGCGCCGATGGCTGCGCGATCATGGTGAAGAATTGCATCGGTATCGTTTTGCAGATTGACCAGATTGTATTTTGTGATCACATTTAAATCATGCTGACCCAGTCCCGCTCTCAAGATATCTCAAGCTCGGCCCATGACAGGGTCTACCGACGTTTGCGCACCCGGATCATGCATGGCGAGATCGGCCCCGGCGAGGCGCTTACACTGCGCGGGATCGGGCGAGAATACGAGGTCTCCATGACGCCTGCGCGCGAAGCGGTGCGGCGGCTGGTGGCAGAGGGGGCATTGTTCCTGTCAAGTTCGGGGCGTGTCTCGACGCCGGAACTGACCAGTGAGCGGATCGAGGAACTGGCCGCGCTGCGGGCGTTGATCGAGGTGGAGCTTGCGAGCCGGGCGTTGCCACGGGCGCATATGGCGCTGATAGAACGGCTTCAGACGATCAACGGCAATGTTGCCAAGGCGGTCGAGAACCGCGATGCCGTGAGCTATATCCGGCGCAACCTTGAATTCCACCGCACGCTCTATTTGCGGGCGCAGGCGCCAGCGATGCTCGCCATGGCGGAAACGGTCTGGCTTCAGCTTGGGCCGACGATGCGGGCGCTCTACGGTAAGCTCCGCAAAACAGAGCCGCCGCACTATCATCGGCTCATCATTGCGGCGTTGCGCGCCGGCGACGAGCCGGGCTTGCGGCTTGCGGTGCGGTCGGACGTGACGCAGGGCCTGAAGCTTTTGGCGCGATAGGCCTGCCGACTTAAGCGGCGAGGCCCTTGTTGCCGAGATCGAGGAACTTCTCACGACGCATGGAAACGAGCTTTTTCGGGCTCTTGCCGTCGAGGTCTTTGAGCATGGCGTTGATCGCCTTGCCGACGGCCTCGATCGTGGCCTTGCTGTCGCGATGGGCACCGCCGCGCGGTTCGTCAACGATGCGGTCCGCGACGCCGAGCTTGTAGAGGTCCTGCGCAGTCAGGCGCAGCGCCTCGGCAGCTTCGCGCATCTTGTCGGAATCCTTCCACAGGATCGACGCGCAGCCCTCGGGCGAGATCACGGAATAGACGGAATGTTCGAGCATCGCGACACGGTTCGCGGTCGCAAAGGCCACAGCCCCGCCAGAGCCGCCCTCACCGATCACGACAGAGACCAGCGGCACGCCGATCTGCAGGCATTTCTCGGTCGAGCGCGCGATGGCCTCGGACTGGCCACGTTCTTCGGCGCCCTTGCCGGGATAAGCGCCGGGGGTATCGACGAGGGTCACCACCGGGAGGCCGAACTTGTCGGCCATTTCCATCAAGCGGATCGCCTTGCGGTAGCCTTCGGGGCGGGCCATGCCGAAGTTGCGTTCAATGCGGCTCTTGGTGTCGTCGCCTTTCTCGTGGCCGATCACCATCACGGCACGCCCATCAAGGCGCGCGAGGCCGCCCATGACCGCATGGTCATCAGCAAAGTTCCGGTCGCCTGCGAGCGGGGTATATTCGGTAAAGAGCGCGTCGATATAGTCTTTGCAATGCGGGCGCTGGGGGTGACGTGCCACCTGACATTTACGCCAGGGGGTCAGGTTGCCATAGAGTTCGTCCAGCATCTCGGACGCTTTGCGGTCCAGAGCGGCGGCCTCGTCGGCGATATCCATTTCCTCGTTTTGCCGCGCAAGGGCGCGGAGTTCTTCGGCTTTGCCTTCGATTTCGGCGAGCGGTTTTTCGAAGTCGAGGTAGTTGGTCATGGGGGTCTCCGGTCCACGTCGTCACGTCGCTATATGACGCCGGGACACGGCAATTGCAACAATAGGGACGCGTTCGGATTGGTCTGATATGATCGGGTGGCGCGTAGTCATTGGGTTGGAGCATGGACAAGCTTGATTTCAAAAAGGTCGACAAGGCGTTCTATGGCGGCAAGCAGGGGCGGTGGGACCGGATCACGCTTCCCCAGATGACGTTCCTCGCGATTGACGGGCAGGGCGATCCGAACGGGCCGGGCTATGCGGCGGCGCTCGGGGTGCTTTATCCGCTGGCCTATGGGGTCAAGTTCGCCTGCAAGTCCGAGGGCGCGGATTACGTCGTGCCGCCGCTTGAGGCGCTCTGGTGGGCCGAGGATCCGGCGGCTTTTGTCGCGGGGAATCGGGCGGCGTGGCAATGGCGGGCGATGCTTCGGATGCCGGACCGTGTCAGCAATGAGATCGTCGAGGAGGTGCGTGAGAGCGTGCGGGTCAAGCTCTTGAAAAAAGGCGTAGATATTGAGCCTTTGGCGCAGATTGCGCGGCGCGTTTTCGAAGAGGGCGCATGCCTTCAGACCCTCCATGTCGGCCCCTACACGGCGGAAGCTCCGGTTCTTGCAGACCTGCATGAGCGGGTGATGCCGGAGGCCGGGCTGGCCTTCAACGGGGCGCATCACGAGATCTATCTCTCAGACCCGAGGCGGGTTCAGCCGGAAAAGCTCCGCACGATCCTGCGTCAGCCGGTAAAGAGCACCGGATAGAGCGAGGCGACAAGAAGCGCGGCCATGGTCCAGTTGAATGCCGTGAGGCGGGTGGGTGTGCTTAGGACATGGCGCATTTGCTGGCCGAGGAGGGTCCAGCTACTGACGCAGGGCAGGTTCACCGCGCCGAAGATCGCGGCGACGAGGAGCACGGCCATCAGGGACCGGTCCGGCGCATAAAGAGCGATGGCGGTGAGCGCCATGGACCAGGCCTTGGGGTTCACCCATTGGAACAGCGCGGCCTGCAAGAAGGTCAGCGGACGGCCCTCTCCACCGCCCTCGGAGGGGGCGCTTGCATGGGCAATTTTCCAAGCAAGATAAAGGAGATAGGCGGCGCTCAGGACTTTGAGGATGGTGTGGGCGATAGGGAAGGTATCGAAGACCTGCATGAGGCCAATGCCGACAAGGATCACCATGACCACAAAGCCGACGCCGATCCCGAGCATGTGCGGGATGCTGCGCCAGAGGCCGAAATTGGCGCCGGAGGCCATCAGCATGAGGTTGTTCGGCCCCGGCGTGATCGAGGAGACGAAGGCGAAAAGCGCGAAGGCGGCGAGAAGGTCTGGTGTCATGGGGAGAGTTTGCCGCGAAATCCGCGCTATGAAATTGCCTTTTTGTGCGGAGATGGGCTATTTTTGCAATTAATGGCGAGGATGGATCATATCGACGAGCATATATTGCGCGAACTTGGCCGCGATGGGCGGGTGAGCAACCTCGAGCTTGCCGAGCGTGTCGGGCTATCGCCCTCGGCCTGCCTGCGCCGGGTGCAGGAACTTGAGCGCAGTGGAATTATCAAGGGATACCGGGCGGTTACGGATCGCGCGGCGCTTGGCGTCGGGTTCGTGGCCTATATCACGGTGGGGCTTAACGAGCATACGAAGGCGGCGCAGGAAGGGTTCGAGCGGGCGATGCAGCGGGCGCCGGAAGTGCGCGAATGCCATAATATCACGGGGTCGGTGGAGTATCTTCTTCGGGTCGAGGCGGCGGATCTTGTGGCCTATAAACGGTTCCACACGGAGGTTCTTGGGACCGTGCCGCATGTGAACGCGATCACCTCGTATGTGGTCATGGGAAGCCCGAAGGACGAGCGCGCCTGAGGCAAAAGTTAACGGCGAAAATCAACGTCGGTATTACGTCGGTATTGGGTCTGTATCGCGGTGGTGTGGATTCTTGCGCGTGGGGTTTTGTTAAGGGTTGAGGGGCGCTGCCCCTCTTGAGCCTACGGCTCAATTCACCCCGGGATATTTCGGGCAAGAGGAAGAGTGGGCGTCAGCGCGCGAGCGCGGCGCGCAGCGCGGTTTCCGGCGTGGTCAGGACGGGGGTGTCGAGATCGGAGAGCAGCGCGGCGGCGGGGGCCATGCTTGCCTGTGCGAGCAGGATGCAGGCGGGTTTGGCCGTGGGCAGGGCATCGCGGATCGCCCCGGCGATGCAGGCGGCGAAGGCGTCGCGCTCATCCGATTCGAAGAGCGGCCAGAATTGCGGCAGCGGCAGGGGGATGACGTCTGCGGTTTTGTCCGCTCGGGCCAAGGCCCGTTCGAGTGCGGCGCGCGAGGGGGCGGCGGTGCTCTCAAGCGCATAGGCCATGAGGATCGGCCCGCCGATCCGGGCGGCCTCGGTCATGGCGGGGCGGTCGATCACCAGCGCGCCCGCCGTCTCGGCCATGTCGCCGATGGTGGTGCAGGTGCAAAGCGCGGTGCCTTGCGCCGATTGGATGGCTTCGGTGATTTCTTTTATCAGCGCCTCGGTCGGGCCGGACGCGCGGGCGGTTGCGAGCCAGTCGGGGCGCACGACATGATGCAGCACCGCGCCGGGGGTAATGCGGTCGCGCAGGGCGTCGAAGGTGGCGACATGGGCCTCGGCGGTATGCAGGAGGGTGATTTGGGTCATGGGCGCGAGGGTAGGGGAAGGGAGGGGGGAGTGCAAAGTGGAGCGCGGCCCGGAAGGGGATCTTCAAGACGAATGCGGCGAAGGGTTGCTCTGAGCCCAGACCTACCACGCGCTTTGTTTCAGGGCTTTGAGCGCTGCATCCTTCGCGCGGTCCCGATTTAAACGAAAAGCCTCGCCGTCACCTGCATCATCCCACAGCACTGCTAGTTCACTTGGCTCGCCTTCCAATCGACCGAGTGCCAAGAGGACACGTTGCTCCAGATTAGGGATTTTGAGTATGCGCTCGGCATTACGCCTAATGGTCTCGCTATGTCCGGCTACTTGAGCCACTTGCCCAAACCCACCAGCAATACCAATGACTTCGCACATCGCCCAAAAGCTCTGCTCAACATCCGCGGGAATGAGCTCCTTCTTGTCGAAGTGTTCCCCGATGACGGCAAGCGGTGTTGGAATGGCAAGGAAGCCAAGCTTCTCCAAGTGAGCGAGCCAATCACTTGCAGCATCGTTTTCAAATACGCCGACACCCCACGTACCCACGGTAGAGCTCCTTCTGAAATCTCTGCTGGATGTTGCTAGCTGACTTTCGTCGAAAACGGAAGCAAAGTCCCGCATAGCAGACCTCGGTGCAGAAATTGCCAAAGGTCAGCTTTCCGCCCCCTCTACCTTTCCGATCAGCTTCGGCTGCCCAGGGCCGAAAGCCGAGGTCGGCCTGCGCAATCCGTTCCAGATCCCCCAACACAAAACGCCCCCACAGTTTCCTGCGGGGGCGTTTGCTTTTTCACCTTAACCGCCGGGATCAGCCGTTCTTGGCGATCAGCTCGGCTTGGGCGACGATGACTTCGGCTTGTTTGATCGAGGCGATGTCGACGAGGCGGCCTTTGTAGACGGTGGCGCCTTCGCCGTTGGCTTTGGCCTGTTCCATGGCGGCGAGGATTTCGCGGGCCTCGGAGACGGCTTCTTCCGACGGGGTGAAGACCTCGTTGGCCAGCGCGATTTGTTTCGGGTGGATGGCCCATTTGCCGACCATGCCGAGGGTTGCGGAGCGTTTGGCCTGGGCGATGTAGCCTTCGTCATCGGAGAAGTCGCCGAAGGGGCCATCAACGGGCAGGACGCCGTGGGTGCGGCAGGCGGCGACGATGGCGGTCTGGGCCCAGTGCCAGGGGTCGGACCAGTATTTCGCGCCGTCGTGCAGCATGAAATAGGCTTCCTGCGTGCCGCCGATGCCGGTTGTCTGCATGCCCATGGAGGCGGCGAAGTCGGCGGCGCCGAGCGACATGGCCTGAAGGCGGGGCGAGGCGGCGGCGATGGCTTCGACATGGGCGATGCCGGCGGCCGATTCGATGATGACCTCAAACGAGATCGGCTTGGCGCGGCCCTTGGCGGCCTCGATGGCGGTCACGAGGGCGTCGACGGCATAAACGTCTTCGGCACAGCCGACTTTGGGGATCATGATCTGGTCGAGGCGGTCACCGGCCTGTTCGAGGAGGTCTACCACATCGCGATACCAATAGGGGGTGTCGAGGCCGTTGATACGGACGGACATATACTTGTTGCCCCAGTCAACGGTGTTCAGGGCCTCGATGACGTTGGCGCGGGCCATGTCCTTGTCGGTCGGCGCGACGGAATCCTCGAGGTCGAGGTTGATGACGTCGGCGGCAGAGGCGGCCATCTTGGCGAAGAGCTTGGTGTTGGAACCCGGGCCGAACAGCTGGCAGCGGTTGGGACGGGCGGGGGCGGCAGGCTGAATGCGGAAGCTCATGTCGATCCTCTCGGGTAAGGAAGTTTCGATTTTTTCACGCCATTCGGTAGAATATTGCGCATGTCTTCGCAAGCGTTGTTTTGCAGGTGCAGCAATGCGAGACTGTCCCGGCGCGCGACAGGGGCCGGAGGCTGTGGTTGGATTCGGAGTGATCTGGCCCGGAGGCGTCAAGATTTTTGCGTAGAGAGCGCTTTTTGCGGGAGGATTTCTCAAACTGTTCCGAAAAGAGCGCAGCATTTGCAAAGCATTCGTGGGGCGGCTGGGGCAAGGTGAAGGAGAAAAAGACAGGATTACTGCCATGATTCAGACACCGTATCTTCTCTTCCTGGGCGACGCGCCCGACCAACTTGCCGCGAAAGTGGCGCAAGGGATCAAGGACTGGCGTCCGGAAAACGCCGTGGGCCAGTTCCGCATGGAAGGCTGCAAGGCCGATCTTGGCCTGACCGACATGACGCTGGCCGAGGCCAAGGCGGCGGGGGCGAAAACGCTCGTCATTGGCGTGGCCAACCGGGGCGGCGTCATTTCCAAGGCGTGGAAAAAGGTTCTCGTGGCGGCGCTCGAGGAAGGGTTTGACCTGGCTTCGGGCCTGCACAACCTGTTGCGCGACGAGCCGGACCTTGTGGCCGTGGCCGAGGCGACGGGGCAGAGCTTGCATGATGTGCGTATCCCGGAGGTGGATTACCCGATCGCCAACGGCAAGAAGCGCAGCGGCAAGCGGTGCCTTGCGGTGGGCACGGATTGTTCGGTCGGCAAGATGTACACGGCGCTCGCCATGGACGCGGAGATGCGCGAGCGAGGGATGAAGTCGAGCTTTCGGGCGACCGGGCAGACCGGCATTCTGATCACTGGCGACGGTGTGCCGCTCGATGCGGTGATTGCGGATTTCATGGCCGGGTCGGTGGAATGGCTCACGCCGGACAATGACGACGACCACTGGGACCTGATCGAGGGGCAGGGGAGCCTGTTCCATGTGTCCTATTCGGGGGTCACCATGGCGCTTATCCATGGCGGGCAGCCGGATGCGCTTATCCTCAGCCACGAGCCGACGCGCGAACATATGCGGGGCCTGCCGGACTATCAGCAGCCGAGCCTTGAAGAGCTGCGTGACATGGCGCTGGCGCTGGCGAAGGTGGCGAACCCAGCGTGCAAGGTTGTCGGCATCTCGGTCAACACCCAGCACATGGGTGAGGAGGAGGCGAAAGCCTACCTCGGTGGCCTCGAGGAAAGCATGGGGCTTCCGGCGACCGACCCCTATCGCTTTGGCGCGGGCAAGCTGGTCGACGCGCTGGCGGCGATGTAAGCTCGCCTGAGCAACGGGCAGGAGCGGGGGCCAGCCCCCGCACCCCCGGGATATTTTCAGCAAGAGGAAGGAGCGGGGCATGCAGGTTTCCGTCACGCGGGACGTTTTCAAGCTGGCGCAGGTGTTCACCATTTCGCGGGGGTCACGGACCGAGGCGAAGGTGCTCACGGTGCGGATCGAGGAGAACGGTGTCACGGGATGGGGCGAATGCGTGCCCTATGCGCGTTACGATGAGACGCTCGAGAGTGTGACCGCGGAGATCGAGGGCTTGCCCGCGACGTTCGACCGGGTGGCGCTTTATGATCTTCTGCCTGCGGGCGCGGCGCGCAATGCGGTTGATTGCGCGCTTTGGGATCTCGAGGCGAAACAGGCGGGCAAGCGCGTTTGGGAGCTTGCGGGTCTACCAAAGCCGGGGCCGGAGATCACGGCCTATACGCTCTCGCTCGACACACCCGAAAAGATGCAGGCGCAGGCGGCGGAAAACGCGTTTCGCCCGCTCCTCAAGATCAAGCTCGGCACGCCCGATGACATGCCGCGCCTTGAGGCGGTGCGCGCGGGCGCGCCGAAATCGACCATCATTGTCGATGCCAACGAGGGGTGGAGCGCCGAGGTCTATGCCGATCTCGCACCGCATCTTGTGCGGCTTGGCGTGGCGCTTGTGGAGCAGCCCTTGCCCGCGGGAGAGGATGACGCGCTATTGGGCATGGAGCGGCCGGTGCCGGTTTGTGCCGATGAGAGCTGTCACGACCGGGGGAGCCTTGCGGCGCTCAAGGGCAAGTATGACGTTGTGAATATCAAGCTCGACAAGACGGGCGGCCTCACCGAGGCGCTTGCGCTGCGCGCGGCGGCGCTTGCCGAGGGCTATAAGGTTATGGTCGGATGCATGGTGGGATCGTCGCTTGCGATGGCGCCGGCGACGCTTGTGGCGCAAGGCGCGATGGTGACGGACCTTGACGGGCCGCTTCTTCTCGCAGAAGACCGTCCGCAACCTTTGATTTTTGACGATTCCGGGGTGCACCCGCCTGTGGCGGCGCTCTGGGGCTAAGGAGACGGAAATGACCCGCACTGTATTTGTAAACGGAGAGTACCTGCCCGAGGGTGAGGCAACGGTGTCGATCTTTGACCGGGGCTTCCTCATGGCGGATGCGGTTTATGAGGTCACCTCGGTTCTTGGTGGCAAGCTCATAGACTTTGACGGCCATGCGGTGCGGCTTGAGCGGTCGCTCAAGGAGCTCGACATGCAGGCGCCGTGCACGAAGGAGGAGCTTCTCGAGATTCACCGCAAGCTTGTTGAGTTGAACGGGATCGAAGAGGGGATGATCTATCTTCAGGTCACGCGCGGATCGGATGGCGACCGGGATTTTGTCTTTCCGTCGGAAGACACCAAGCCGACCCTCGTTCTTTTCACCCAGAACAAGCCGGGCCTTGCCAATGCGCCAGCGGCGCAGGAAGGGATCAAGGTTATCTCGATCGAGGATATCCGCTGGGGTCGTCGCGACATCAAGACGGTGCAGCTTCTTTATCCGTCGATGGGCAAGATGATGGCCAAGAAGGCGGGTGCGGATGACGCGTGGATGGTCGAGGATGGCTATGTCACTGAAGGCACGTCCAACAACGCCTATTTCGTCAAGGACGGCAAGATCGTGACCCGCCCGCTTTCGAACGACATTCTGCACGGGATCACCCGCAAGGCGGTTCTGCGGATGGCGGAAGAGGCGCAGATGGAAATCGAAGAGCGTCTTTTCACAATTGAAGAGGCGAAGGACGCGGACGAGGCGTTTGTGACCTCTGCGAGTGCCTTCGTGATGCCGGTTGTGGAGATCGACGGGGCAACGGTTGGCGACGGGGTGCCGGGGCGGATCGCCAAGCGCCTGCGCGAGATTTACCTCGACGAGAGCATGAAGGCCGCGATCTAACAGGTTCGGCAAGACGGATTGGAAAGGCGCGACCGGGAAGGCCGCGCCTTTTTCGTGTCAGTCGTCGAAGTCGATGGCGAGGCGGTAGAGGTGCCATGTGCCATGCCCAAGGACCGGAAGCACCACGATCAGCCCGAGGAAGAGCGGTAGGCTTCCCAAAAGGAGGAGCGCCGCGACCACGATGCCCCATGCGATGACGGCAAGCGGGTTCTTGCGGGCGACGCGCAGGGATGCGGCGACTGCGACGGGCAGGCCAACGGGGCGGTCGATCAGCATCGGCAGGCTTGTGAGCGTGGTCACAAGGACGATTAGGGCGAAAATGCCACCGACGCCGATGCCGAGCCATGCGAGGGTCCAGCCTTCTGCGGTTGTCAGCACGTCCCGGGCGAATCCCATCACGCTCGTTGGCATGGCGGGGCCGAGGGTCACGTTGTAGATCGCAAGGGCCGAGGCGACCCAGAGCGTAAACAGCGCCAATAGGTAGAGACCCATCGTCAGCACCGGGCCGATCATGTGACCGTCCAATGAGGCGAACGCGGTGCCCCAGCGCGGGGCGGGATCGGTTTCAGCGTGTCGGCTCATGGCATAGAGGCCGATGGCGGCGATGGGGCCAAGCAGCGCAAAGCCCGAAACCAGCGGGAAGAGAAGCGGCAGAAGCGCGGCGTGAAAGGCAAAGCCCGCCAGAAGCAGCCCCACAATGGGGTAGATCACCACGAGCATCAGCACGTCGCTTCGCAGGTGCAGGAAATCGCGCCAGCCGAGGCGCAGAGCAAGTCCGACCTCTCGTAGGCCGATTGTGTTCACGCGGGGCGACACGTTGGGGTCGCTGCGCATCCCCGAGGTGGCCCCGGCAAGCGCGTGGCCTGTGCCGACCGCTGCCTGAGCGCCCCAACTGAGCGGGTTACCGATTGTCTGAACCATGGCGTCCTCCCTAATGGTCTAGGGCAGGCGCGTGGCACATGGGACATGAATGTGCAGAGCCCTGTGCCGAAGGCGGCGGCCTGCCGTGTCCCTTGAGAGTATCACAAATGCGCCGTCCGCGCCCTCACGATTGCGAGATAGGGGCGAGGAAGGTCACATGAGTGTCGCCGTATTTGCGGCAATCGAGAAGGTCGAAGCCCTCGGGCGCGGGCTGGGGCGCGTTTTCTTCCCAGACGATGAGGGCGTCGGGCGCGATCCAGTTTCCCGCCCGTGCGGCGGCGAGCGCGGTGGTGCCGAGGCCCTTGCCATAGGGCGGATCAAGGAAGATCAGATCATAGGGCGCGCCGGTGTTGGCGGGTAGGCGTGTGGCGTCGCGGGCAATGAGGGTCGTCGCGGCTTTGCTGCGCGTCAGGCGGATGTTCTCGCGGATGAGGCTTTGGGATTTGCGACCGTCATCGACGAAGGTTGTGCAGGTAGCGCCACGCGACAGCGCCTCGAGGCCAAGCGCGCCGGTGCCTGCGAAAAGGTCGAGGGTGCGCGCGCCGGTGATGGGGTCGCCGAACTTGCCGCCCATGAGGACGTTGAACAGGCTTTCGCGGACGCGGTCCGTTGTCGGGCGCAGATGCGCGCCCGCGTCCCCCTTGCCGACACTGGCCAGCGCCGTGCCGCGACATGTTCCGGCGATGATCCTCACAGCTTCATCAGGGCCTTCATGTCGGTTTCCGGGTCAGCGATGAGCGAGGGCGCAGGCGATTTGCCGCCTTCGATCAGGCGTTTGCCGATCATGTAATCGCGCGGTGCGTTCATGGCGTCGACGGCGAGGAGCGTGTCGCCCGCGTAATACCAGAAGGAGACGGAGTCGCCTTCGCCCGCGCGGGTTACGACGCTGTCATAGCCCGTGTTGAGGCCCGCGATCTGGAGCTTGATGTCGTATTGATCGGACCAGAACCACGGCTTGGCGGTATAGTCCTTGCCCGCGCCCATGATGTTTTCGGCAACGCATTCGGCCTGATCAATGGCGTTGGGCACACTTTCAAGGCGGATGCGCCCCCCCTTGTATGGGAAGGAGGCGCAATCACCCGCGGCCCAGACATGGGGGGTTGAGGTGCGGCCCTGTGCGTCGGTCTTGATGCCGTTCTCGATCTCGATCCCGGCCTCTTCGGCGAGGGTCGTGGCGGGGGTGATGCCGACGCCGACAATGACGAAATCCACATCGATCTCGCGCCCATCGCTTAGGCGCGCACCAGTGACGCGGGTGTCGCCGACGAGGGTTTCGAGGCCCACGCCTTCGATGATCTCGACCCCATGGCGGGCGTGCATCTCGCGGAAGTAGGCGGAGGTTTCGGGCGCGGCGACACGTTGCAGGATGCGGTCGGCCATTTCAACCAGCGTGACCTTGAGCCCGCGTGAGGCGGCGACGGCGGCGGCTTCGAGGCCGATATATCCCCCGCCCACGATGAGCGCGTGGCGGCCTTCGACGAAGTCCGGCGCCATGGTGTCCACGTCGCGCAGGTCACGCACCACATGGACGCCTTCGAGCAGGCCGCCGATGGCGGGCGGCAGGCGGCGGGGGACAGAGCCGGTCGTCAGGACCAGCTCGTCATAGTCGATCCGGTGCCCGCCCGCGATCACGGCCTTGTCGGCAGTGTCGATGGATTGCACGGTTTCGTTCAGGTGCAGGTCGATGCCGTTCTCGGAATAGAAGCTTTCGGGGCGCAGATAGAGCCGTTCGAGCTCCATCTCGCCAAGCAGGTATTTCTTGGACAGTGGCGGGCGTTGATAGGGGGGCACAGGTTCCTCACCGATCAGCGTCACCTTGCCGTCGAACCCGCTATTGCGCAGCTTTGCGACGAGGGCCGAACCCGCCTGTCCTGCACCGATCACCACGACATGCGTCATGTCCTCACCTCGATATCACCTGTTTCCTTTTCAGGGATGGAGCCTATATCTGGGACTTGGGAAAACGCAATTGAACAAAGGACAAGAGATGACGATTTCTGTGGGCGATAAGCTACCCGAAGGCAACTTGATGCGTCTTGGTGAAGGCGGACCCGAGCCGGTCGCCCTTGAGGGGCTGGTGAAGGGGCGCAAGATCGCGCTTTTTGGCCTGCCGGGGGCGTTCACCTCGACCTGTTCCAACGCGCATTTGCCGAGCTTTACGCGCAATGTCGAGGCGATCAAAGCCAAGGGCGTGGACGAGATCATTTGTATTTCGGTGAATGACCCTTGGGTCGTGAAGGCGTGGGACGATGTCACGGGAGCAAGCGGCGATGGCGTCACGCTCCTCAGCGACCCGGACGCGTCGATCACGCTTGCCATGGGTCTTGAGTTTTCGGCGCCGCCGGTCGGCTTCGTCAACCGCACCCGCCGCTTTGCCGCCATCGTCGAGGACGGTGAGGTCACCTGGATTCAGGAAGAAGAGAAAGCCGGCGTGTTCGAACGCACCTCCGGCGAGGAGCTGCTCGCGGCGCTTTGAGGGCGATCCGCGAGACGAAAAAACGGGCCGGTTGCGGCCCGTTTTGCCTTTGTGAGAGCCTGTTTTAGAGACTATCCATCTTCCGCGCGAGTTTGGCGTCGAGGGCGCTTAGCCCGTCGACATCGTGAGTTGTCAGGGTGACTTCGACGCGGTTGTAGGTGTTGCTCCATTCCGGGTGATGGTCCCATTTCTCGGCCCAGAGGGCGGCGCGGGTCATCCAGCCGAAGGCGTCTGTGAAACTCTCGAATTTGAACTGTTTATGGATCGCGTCGCGGCCCTCAACGAGGGTCCAGCCGGAGGCGAGAAGCGGGGCCAGAAGGGCCTCGCGGGCGGTGTCGCTTAGTCTTTCGCTCATTCGTGATCCTCTCGTGTGTCTTGTCGGAACGGACCCCAGGAGGTCAGCACCTCTATTTCCTCGCTCACGGCGCGGCGTTCGGCCTCAAGATACTCTTCCACGGCGCGGGCGAAACCCTGATCCGCGATCCAGTGCAGGGAATGAGTCTCGACCGGCAGGTATCCGCGCGCGAGTTTGTGTTCGCCCTGTGCGCCCGCTTCGACGCGGGACAGGCCATGCGTGAGCGCCCAGTCCATCGCCTGATAATAGCACAGTTCGAAATGCAGGCAGGCATGGTCCTCGATGCAGCCCCAGTAGCGCCCGAAGAGCGTGTCGCGGCCGATCAGGTTCATCGCGCCAGCGATGGGCTGGCCATATCGCTCGGCGAAGATCAGGAGGATGTCGTCGCGCATCGTGTCGTGCAGGAGGTCGAAGAAAGCGCGGGTGAGGTAGGGCGTGCCCCATTTGCGGGCGCCCGTGTCCTGATAGAACATCCACATGGCATCCCAGTGTTCGGGGCGGATTTGGTCGCCTGTGAGGGTCACGATCTCGCCGCCGAAACCTTGCGCGCGGGCGCGTTCCTTGCGGATGTTTTTGCGTTTGCGCGAGGAGAGCGAGGCGAGGAAGCCGTCGAAGGTCTCGTAGCCTTGGTCGATCCAATGGAACTGTTGCCCGGTGCGGTGCTGGAGGCCCATTTGCCGCCCGGCCTCGGCCTCTGCTTCGGTGCAGAAGGTCAGGTGGAGGGAGGAAAGTCCGTTGTCGGCGCCGATCTGCACCGCGCCTTGGACGAGGGCGGAGGCGCCCGTGGTCTCAAAGCCCGGACGGGTCAGGAGACGGCGGCCCGTGACGGGGGTAAAGGGCACGGCGATCTGCAGTTTCGGGTAGTAGCGCCCGCCCGCGCCCTCGTAGGCATGGGCCCAGCTATGGTCAAAGACGTATTCGCCCTGGCTATGGGATTTGACGTAGAGCGGGGCGCAGGCGATGACCTCGCCGTCGCGCCGGGCGGTGAGGTAACGGGGCCCCCAGCCGGTGCCGGGGCCGACCGAGCCGCTTTGTTCGAGAGCGGAAAGGAAGCGGTAGGTCGTAAAGGGATCGGCGGGGCGGGTGCCATCCGCGGCCTCAGGGCAGGCGCAGGCGTCCCAGTCGGCTTGGCCGATGCTGGAAATCGTCTCGGATAGGCTGATCTCGATCTGTGCGCCGTCCATGTGCGGCTCTCCCTCGTTCGCCTTTTGACTATGTGGGGCGCGGCGGGGGCGGATCAAGCGGGGATCGGTGCGGCGTAGCCTTCGAAGGTGATGTTGTCGGCGACGCGGCGGGCTTCTGCCTCCTCGGCGGGCGAGCGCACGGTCCAGCACAGCACAGGCGCGCCGCTGGCCTTGATCTCGGCGACGCGGGGGCGGGAGAGGTCGGCTGCGCGGTGGCTTATGAAGCTTGCGCCGGTGCGGTCGAAATCGGGGATGGCGCGCAACTCGTCGCGGCGCGCGGGTGGCACGAGAGGCCAGCCTTTGTCGTCATAGGCATCCGTCACGAGGCCACGCGGTACGTGGGGCGCGAGGGAGGCCAGTGCGGCGACGGAATGGGGATTGAAGGACATGAAGGCGAGCGGGCCATCATAACCCGCGACATCGCGCGCCGCGGCCTCTTCAAGCGCGCCAATATTGGGGCCGAGTACGCCGTCCTGATCCTTGATCTCGACCAGAAGCGGCACCCGGCCCGCAACAAGGGCGAGCACCTCGGCGAATGTCGGGATGCCCTCGTCGCCGCCAAGGAGGGCGATCCCGCCGAGGGTTTTGGCGGGTTGCGTGCTTATCGTGCCCTCCTGACCGGTCAGGCGTTTCAGGGCGTAGTCGTGAAACACCATGGCGCGCCCGTCCGAGGAGGGCTGAAGGTCGATCTCGATGCCATAGCCGGCCTCAATCGCGGCACGGATGGCGGCGCGGCTGTTTTCCGGGCGGCCATCGGCCAGATCATGCAGGGCACGGTGGGCGATGGGCGCGGCGAGGAAGGCCGGGGGCAGCGGGGTCATTTGATTTCGAAGATGCCTTCGATTTCGACGGCCACGCCAAGCGGCAGCGCGGCGGCGGAGACGGCGGAACGCGCATGGCGGCCGGCCTCGCCGAGGGCTTCGACGAAGAAGTCGGAGGCTCCGTTGATGACCTTGGGTTGGTCGGTGTAATCGCCGGTCGAATTTACAAAGCCGGTCAGTTTGACCACCCGTACCAGGCGCTCGAGGTCGCCATCGCACGCTTTCTTCACTTGGGCGAGGAGGCCGATGGCACAGGTCTTGGCGGCGGCGGCGCCCGCCTCGGTGTCCATGTCGTCACCAAGTTTGCCAATGATGAGACCCTCTTCGTTCATGGAAATCTGACCCGAGACATAGACGGTATTTCCGGTCTGGACATAAGGCACGTAGTTGGCGGCCGGGGCCGGGGCGTCGGGCAGCGTCACGCCGAGGTCGGCGAGGCGGGTTTCGATTGTGCTCATGGGGTCATCCTTTCCTGTACGACTTGCCGCGACGCTAGACCGGGCCGGGCGGCAAGGAAAGGCTAAAATCGGCGTGCCGGAGGACAGGACCGGCACGCGTTTGACCAATGGTCTTATTCGCGGAACGCCTTGACGAAATAGTCGGTCAGCGGCTTCAGCAGATAGGCGATCGGGGCATGGTCGCCGGTGCGCAGATAGGTCTCGGCGGGCATGCCGGGGACGAGGCGCGCGTTGTCCGGTAGTTTCTCGATTTCCCCATCTTGGAGGACGATCTCGGTCCGGTAATAGGAGATGCCGGTCTGTTCGTCGGTGAAGGCGTCGGCAGAGACTTTGGTCACCGCGCCGAAGAGTTCGGGGGTGTTGCGCTGATCGAGGGCGGAGAAGCGCAGGATGACCTCTTGTCCGGTAAAGACCTTATCGACGTGGATCGTCGGCACTTGGGCGGCGATCACGAGGGGGCGGTCCTGCGGCACGATGAACAGCACCGGATCGGCAGCACGGATCACAGAGCGCGGCGTAAAGACCCGCAGCCCGTAGACGATTCCGGACACGGGCGCGGTGATGTCGAGGCGGGCGAGTTGTTCGCGCAGGGCGCGGCGTTGCTCGGCCAGTTCAAGCTCGCGGTATTGCAGGTCGCGCAGGCGGGTGATGGCCTCTTCGCGGCGGCGGGTCGAGAGCTTGATAATCTCGATTTCGATCTCGGTGATGCGGCCCAAGGCCTGTGCGCGGGTGGCGGCAAGCTCTCCAACGCGACCGCTTAGCGAGGCTTCTTCGCGTTGCAAGGACAGGACGCGGCTTGCCTGTGCGAGCCCTTTGGCGAGGAGGCTACGCTGATCCACGAGTTCTTCGACGATGAGCGCAAGCTGCACTTCGAGGGCTTCCTGCTGGGCCTCGATGCCGCGCACCTGATCGGCGATCTGACCGCGGCGTTTGCCGAGTTGATCGACTTCGCGATCCAGCGAGTCGAGCCGGGCGCGGAACAGACGGCGCTGGCCATCGAGGATATCCTGCACGTTGGGATTGTTGCGGGCGATCTCGAGAAGTTCGTCGTCAAAGACCACCTCAGCACTCTCGTCGCGTTCGGCGGTGAGACGTCCGCGGCGCGCCATCAGCTCATAGAGCTGTCCCTCGACGATGGCGAGGTTGGAGGCGAGAAGGGTCGAATCCAGCCGGATCAGGGTCTGTCCTGCCTCGATCAAGTCGCCTTCATCGACGAGGATTTCTTCGACCACGCCACCATCCGGGTGTTGCACCACCTGCCGGTTCTGATCGACCTCGATGCGCCCGCTGGCGATCACCGCGCCAGAGAGTTCGGAAAACACCGACCAAGAGCCGAAGCCCCCGACCAGGATCAGGAGCGCAACGAATCCGATGGTCAGCGGGGTGCGGGCAGACCAGGTTGTCTTGGGGTCGCTCATTGGACACCGCCTCCCTTACCGGTCGCTTGCTGAATCTGTTGATGATTGACGACCATGTTGCGCAGTACCTCATCCTTGGGTCCGAAGGCCGTGCGCAGGCCTCCGTCGATGACGAGCAAAAGATCGCATTCCTGGATCGCGGCGGGGCGGTGCGCCATGATGAGCACCGATTTGCCCGCGGCCTTCATGGCCTTGATCGCGCCGTTGAGCGCAACAGAGCCTTCGTTGTCGAGGTTGGAATTCGGCTCGTCCAGCACGAGGATCACCGGATCGGCGTAGAGGGCGCGGGCGAGGCCGATGCGCTGAATTTGACCGCCGGAGAGGCGCCCACCACCCTGCGAAATGCGGGTGTCATAGCCATCGGGAAGACGCACGATCATGTCATGTGCTGCGGCTTTCTTCGCGGCGGCGACCACCTTCTCGGCATCGGGCGCGCCCGAGAGGCGGGCGATGTTCTCGGCGATGCTACCTTCGAAGAGCTGCACGCGCTGGGGCAGGTAGCCGATATATTCGCCGAGACGGTCGGGATCATATTGATCAAGCGTCGCGCCATCGAGGCGGATCTTCCCTGCGGCCGGGGGCCAGACTCCGGTCAGGGCGCGTGCCAGCGTCGATTTGCCTGCGCCGGAGGGACCGATCACGCCAAGCGCCTGTCCGGGTTGCAGCGCGAAGGTCACGCCGCGCAAGGCCGCCTGTTTCTCGCCGGGGGGGAAGACCGTGAGCTGATGCACGTCGAGATGTGCTTTGGGGGCAGGCAGTTCGGTGCGCGCGCCTTCCGGAGGCACGGCAGACAGCAATTCGGAAAGGTTGTTCCAGCCCTGCCGTGCGCGTTGCACCGTTTGCCATTGCGCAATGGCCAGTTCGATGGGCGCCAAGGCGCGTCCGAGCAGGATTGAGCCTGCGATCATCGCGCCAGGAGTCAGTTCACCGAGAAGAACAAGATAGGCCCCGAGGCCGAGCATCGCGGATTGCAGGAAAAGGCGGAATGTCTTGGTCGTGGAGGTGAAGCCACCGCTCAGGTCGGAGGCGGCCACCTGTGCCTTGAGCGAGGCATCGCGCGCGCTCTGCCAGCGGTCAAAGGCGGCGGTGCGCATCCCCATGGCCTGCACCATCTCGGATTCGGTCCGAATCTGTTCGCCGAGCATTTCGGCACGATGCGTGCGCGTGCTGGCTTTGAGCAGCGGAGAGCGCGTCACCGACTGGTTCAGGTAGGTCGCAGCAATCAGCAGCCCCCCACCACCGATCGCAAGCAGGCCAAGCCAGGGGTGAAACAGGGCGATCCCGGCGAGGAAGAACGGGGTCCACGGGATGTCAAAGGCCGAGATCAGGACCGGAGAGGACATCAGCCGCTGAATCGATTCGAGATCGCGCAGGCCGGTTTGGGCGTTGGCATCGGGCGCAACGGCGGATTTGCGCAGCACTGCATCGAACACGCGTCGATCCAGCCGGGTTTGAAAGCGGGCGCCGACGCGGGCCAGAATACGGCCGCGTGAGAAATCGAGAAGCCCCATGACCCCATAAAGAAAGGCCACCAACACCGAAAGCGCGAGCAGTGTCGCCTCGGAGCGGCTTCCGAGGACGCGATCATAGACCTGCAACATGTAAAGCGGCCCGGTGAGCATCAGAAGGTTGGCAAAGAAGCTAAACACCCCCACACCCCAGTAGAGTCGGCGGCTTTCGCGGCGCGCGGCGCGGAGTTCTTCGAGGCCTTTCTGGTTGGAGGTTTGCTTCATGGATGTTTTACCTGCCGTCTAAATCGCTTTAGTCTCGACCTGATCGCCGGGAAATGCCCGATTCTGTCGCTCCTGCGCCACAGGTGGTGATGAAAGAGGGCGAAAACGTTTCGACCCGCGCCCTGATTGGTCTAAATGACCTGATACGAAGTTCAAAGATAGAATACCAATAATAACTGGTGCCTTAATGTCTCGCCTGACTTACATCATTCGCGCGTCTTTCCTGGGGGTAGGGCTGCTGCTATCGGCCTGTGCCACGGTTGATCCGGAGGTTTCGACTCAAGGGGTCAGCGACCCGCGTGAGGCCGAGAACCGTCAAATGCACGCCTTCAACAAGGACGTGGACCGGGTGCTCTTTTCTCCGGTCGCGGACGGCTACGGGATGATCGTTCCGAAACCCGTGCGCAACAGCGTGAGTCGGTTTGCCGATCACCTGTCGCTTCCCAATGACGTGATGAACAACCTTTTGCAGGCCGATATCGGCGGTGCGATGCACAATACCTTCCGGTTCGCGGTCAACACGATCGTCGGGCTTGGCGGGTTCTTCGATCCGGCCACGGCGATGGGCGTGCAGCGCGCAGACACCGATTTCGGCGAAACGCTTCACAAGTGGGGCGCACCGGAAGGCAACTATGTCGAATTGCCGTTGTTCGGCCCGTCGACAACTCGCGATACGGTCGGGCTCGTGGTTGACCTCGTGACCGATCCGGTGACGGTCGCGCTTGAGGCGCCGGAGCGGTATCTTGGCACTGGGGCCTATGTGCTGAACAAGCTTGGCAACCGCTATGACTATGACGCGACCATCGACTCGCTCCTATATGAGAGCGCCGACAGCTATGCGCAGGCGCGCAGCATCTACATTCAGAACCGGCGCTTCGACCTCGGGATCACCTCGGGCGATGCGTATGCCGACCCCTATCTCGAACCCTAAGGAGACCCTTATGCAGAGTGAGACGACACGGCGCATGTTTCTTGGGGGCGTTGCGGCCAGCGGCCTTGTGGCCCTGACCCCCGCACGGGCTCTCGCGCTGAGCGATGCGCAGGCCACGCAGCTTGTCGACCGCGTGGTCGCCGACATTAACAAAGTCATCGCGAGCGGCGGATCCCTGTCGCAGATGATTAGCCAGTTCGAGCGTATTTTCGCCCGTTACGCTGATGTGCCGATCATTGCGCGTTCGGCGCTGGGCGTGGATGCGCGGCGGGCCTCGTCGGGCCAGCTTCGGGCCTATACCTCGGCTTTCCAAGGCTATATCGCGCGCAAATACGGCAAGCGCTTTGAGGAGTTCGTGGGCGGCGAGATCACCGTTCAGGGCACCCGCCAGGTCAAGAGTTTTCATGAGGTGCGTGCTTCGGTGAAGCTGCGCGGGCAGTCGCCTTTTCAGGTCAACTTCCTTGTTTCGGACAAGTCGGGCAAGCCGCGCTTCTTCGACATGATCATCGAGGGGATTTCGCTGCGCCTGAGCGAGAAGGAAGAGATCGGCGCGATGCTCGACCGTCGCAAGGGCAATATCGACCAGCTTGTTGCGGATCTGAAATCCGCCGGGTGAGACCCGCAGATGTTTGGATTTGAAGGCGCGTCCCGAGCGGGGCGCGCTTTTTTCGTGGCCGGAGCTATTCAGCGGTGCGCGCCTTCGGGCGCGCGCAGGACATGCGCCCCGAGGGGCGCGGATCAGGGGCGCTGCCCCTCTTGGCCGCAGGCGGCCCATTCACCCCGGAGTATTTCCACAAAGGTGAAGGTTTGGGGGGCAGTCAGCGGCCGCCGAAGATGTCCCGGATGATCCCGTCGAGCACCCCTTCGATACCGCCACCGGGGCGACGCTCGGGGGTGTCGGGCTTGGGTTTGGGGACAAAGGCCGGGAGCGGTGTTGGGGCGATCCCGTCGTGCACGCGCACCATCGCCTCGTGCCAGATTTCGGCGGGCAGGCCGCTTCCGGTCACGCCGGTGAGGGGGGTGTTGTCATCGTAGCCCATCCAGACCCCGGCAACATACTCCGCGGTGAAGCCGATGAACCAGGCATCGCGGGCGGCCTGAGTGGTGCCGGTCTTGCCCGCCACCTGCCAGCCGTTGAGGGCGGCGCGGCGGCCTGTGCCTTCGCTCACCACCTTGGACATCATGTAGGTCAGTTCGCGCGCGGCGCTTTCCGTGATGACGCGTTCACCGATGCCGCCGCCAGTGCCCATGAGGGGATCGCTCTCGCCCTGAAGGCGCAGTTCGATGAGGCCGTAGGGTGTCACGGAGGAGCCGCCGTTGAGGATACCGGCATAGGCGCCTGTCATCTCGAGAAGCGAGCTTTCGGAAGCACCGAGGGCCAGTGCCGGGCCAGCGGCGAGATCGCTTTCGATGCCAAAGCCGCTTGCCACGGCGCGCACGTTTTCACGGCCCACCGCCTCGGAGATTTTCACCGCAGGGATGTTGAGCGAGTTCTTCAGCGCGAAGGTCAGCGGCACCTGGCCGTAGTGTTTGCCGGTATAGTTCTTCGGACACCATTCGCCAGAGCCAGGGATATTGAGACAATAGGGGGCGTCTTCGACCAGATCGTCATAGGCATAGCCGAGGTCGAGCGCGGCGGCGTAGACGAAGGGTTTGAAGGCCGAGCCGGTTTGGCGCTTGGCCTGAACGGCGCGGTTGAAAGCGCCGCTTGCCTCGACGTCGCGGCCACCGACCATGGCGCGCACGGCGCCGTCGGCGCTCATCACGACGATGGCCGCCTGTGCCTTGGAGCCGTCGCGGACCTTATTCTCGAAGATCTCGCGCAGACCGTCTTCGGCGGCTTTCTGGATCCGGGGATCGAGCGTGGTGCGTAGGATCACGTCCTCTGTGGTGTTGCGGGTGAAGAATTCGGGGCCGGAGGCCATGACCCAATCGGCGAAATAGCCGCCCGTGCTTGCCTTGGCGGCTTGGCTCAGGGTTGCGGGGTGTTCCTGCCAATAGGCCGTTTCTTCGTCGCTGAGGTAGTCCTGTTCATTCATCAGGCGCAGCACGGTGGCAGCGCGGTCCTGCGACCGTTTGAGGTTCGATGTCGGGGCGAGGGAGGAGGGTGCGGTCAGCAGGCCGGCGAGCATGGCGCTCTCGGCGGCGTTGACCACGGCGGCGTGTTTGCCGAAATAGCGTTGGGCTGCTGCCTCGGCGCCATAGGCCCCGCCGCCCATATAGGCCCGGTTGAGGTAGATCGAGAGGATCTCGTCCTTGGTATATTTGACCTCCATAGACAGCGCGAAGACCGCTTCCTTGGCTTTGCGCCAGAGGGTCGTGCGGCGGCAATCGCGCACGTAGTCGGCCTCGCTCTCCCATTGTTCGGGGTCATAGGCGACGCCGAGGCAGAGGAGCTTGGCGGTTTGCTGGGTGATGGTTGAGCCGCCGTGACCGGACAGGGGGCCGCGTCCTTCGCTCAGATTGATGCGCACGGCGCTGGCGATGCCGCGGGGGCTTATGCCGAAATGGCGGTAGAAGCGTTTGTCTTCGGTGGCGACCACGGCATTGCGCAGGTCGGGCGAGACGCTTTCGGCGGTGACCACGCCGCCGAACTGATCGCCGCGCCAGGCAAAGACATCGCCGTTGCGGTCGAGGAGTGTCACCGAGCCGCGGGCCCGTCCGTCCAAGAGCTCGGCCGGGTCGGGCAGTGTCGTATAGAGATATCCAATGGCGATCGCGAGAATGAGAGCGCAGACCATGCCCGTGCGCCATGTCACGGCCCAGATCAGGCGTCCGATCCAGCGTAGAAGAGACAGCACGAGCCGGGCCAGACGGGCGAAGGGGCCGCCACTTGGGCGTTTGCCACCACGCCGGGCCTTGGGTTTCAAGCGGGACTTGGCCGCGGTTTTGCGTGTCGGCTTGGGTTTGGCCCGCGGTTTGGGTGCGGGTTTGGGTTTCCGCCCATAGCGGTTCTCCGCCACGAGGGGCGGTTTCTTACGACCTGAATCACTCATCTGCTGCTCTGCCCGGCATTCTCTGTTGCGGTCACTTTAACCGGGTTCGGTGCGAATGTTGAGCCGATCAGTCCGGGTGACGCGTTTTTGATTTGCCTAAATTTTGTGCGGCGACCCTGTGGTGATTAAAATTTGTGCACTAAGGACGATTTAAGCGGCGGAATCTTAGGCGGAGTCTTCGTTTTGGACCTGATTCAGGGGTTTTCTGCATCTGCACAGACGCAGGGACAAACCCTGTACCAAGAAAGGGGAAAACGGTGAAACTGATTATTGCAACGATCAAACCGTTCAAGCTCGAGGAGGTCCGCGAGGCGCTGACCGGAATCGGCGTGCGCGGCATGATGGTCACGGAAATTAAGGGCTTCGGCTCTCAGTCGGGCCACACAGAAATCTATCGCGGCGCGGAATACGCTGTGAATTTCGTGCCCAAGATCAAACTCGAAATCGTCGTTCCGGCCTCCATGGCCGATCAGGTCGCGGAAACCATCACCAAGACGGCCCAGACCGGCAAAATCGGCGACGGCAAAATCTTCGTGCTCGACGTGCAGCAAGCGATCCGCGTGCGCACCGGCGAAACAGACGCAGACGCACTCTAATCGGTGCAGGAGGACAAAAGAAATGACGAAACTTACGAAATTTGCCCTGCCCATCGCGCTTAGCGCGATGCCGGTGATGGGTCTTGCCCAGGAAGGTCCGGCTGCGGGTGTGAACCCGTCGACCGATACCGTGTTTATCCTGAACTCGCTGCTGTTCCTTGTGGGCGGCTTCCTCGTGTTCTTCATGGCAGCCGGTTTTGCCATGCTCGAGGCGGGCCTCGTGCGCTCCAAGAACGTCACCATGCAGCTCACCAAGAACATGGCGCTGTTCGGTCTCGCGTCGATCTTCTACTACCTGATCGGCTACAACCTGATGTACCCGCTCGGCACCTGGTCGGTCGAAGGCGTGCTGTCGGGCGTTTGGGGCCCCGGTGTTCTCGAAGCCGTTGGCGTGACCGCCGACGCGGCAGACGACTATTCCTATGCCTCGACTGGTTCGGACTTTTTCTTCCAGCTGATGTTCTGCGCGGCAACCGCGTCGATCGTCTCTGGTACGCTTGCTGAGCGTATCAAGCTGTGGCCGTTCCTTGTCTTCACGATCCTGCTCACCGGTATCATCTATCCGCTGACCGCGTCGTGGACCTGGGGTGGTGGCTTCGTGGGCGAAGCTGGCTTCTCGGACTTCGCTGGCTCGACCATCGTGCACTCCGTGGGTGGCTGGGCCGCTCTGACCGGCGCGATCATCCTTGGCCCGCGTATCGGCAAGTACAAAGACGGCAAGACCATCCCGATGCCGGGTTCGAACCTGACCCTCGCAACGCTGGGTACGTTCATCCTGTGGCTCGGCTGGTTCGGCTTCAACGGTGGCTCGCAGCTCGCAATGGGCTCGGTCGGTGATGTGGCTGACGTGTCGCGTATCTTCTCGAACACCAACACCGCAGCAGCAGGCGGCGCCATCGCGGCCCTGATCCTGACGCAGATCTTGTACAAGAAGCCGGACCTCACCATGGTTCTCAACGGCGCCCTGGCTGGTCTCGTGTCGATCACCGCTGAGCCGCTCACCCCGACCCTCGGCGCAGCGACGCTGATCGGTGCAGTTGGTGGTGTGATCGTGGTCTTCGCGGTTCCGTTCCTCGACAAGCTCAAGATCGACGACGTTGTCGGCGCGATCCCGGTTCACCTCATCGCAGGTATCTGGGGCACCATCGCGGTTGTCTTCACCAACGGTGACGCGTCCATCGGTGCACAGCTCTACGGTATCGTGGTCATCGGCGGCGCAACCGTGATCCTCTCGGGCATCTGCTGGTTCGTCCTCAAGGCCATCATGGGTCTGCGGGTCGATGAAGAAACCGAGATCAACGGTCTCGACATGGCAGAGCTCGGCATGGAAGCCTACCCCGAGTTCACCAACGGCTAAGCCGCTGGCACATCGAAGAAAAACAGGCCCGGGCGGAGACGCCCGGGCTTTTCTTTTGGACCCTTGAAAAACCCGCTTGATTAATCTGACTAAAAAAGTCAGATTAAGCGCAGCCACGCCAGCGTCCCGGCCAGCCATTCGTCACATCATCGATTCGACTGCATGACCCGAAGAGGGGACCTGACATGACTATTCAAACGCCCATGACTGCCGACTCGCTGCGCAGCCTGCCCTTGCATGATGCCGAGCGCCTGACCGGTGAAAACGGCCTTGCGCATATCCGGCTGAACGATCAGCTTTACACGCTGCGCATTACGCGCGCGGGCAAGCTCATCCTGACGAAATGACCCGGCATACCGTCATTGCGCAGCGCGGCGCACGGCGGGTGGGGGTCCTTGCCGATCTTAGCCCGGTGGAGCAACTTGCCGTGTCCTGTCTGCGCATCTGGTCGCTGGACCCGGCAAGTCAGACGCGCCTTCTTGCGATCTTGGCACATGGGCTTGGTGCGGTGCGTGCGCGTGCGGCGCTCGAGGTCATGAACGAGATGATGCATATCGCAAGTCGGTATGGCCGCCGTCCGTTCATACGCCACGCGCCGGATTGCGATTGCCTTGGTGCCGATGAGGCCGTGTTCGCGGGGTTGATCGAGGCAGCACTCGACGATGATCCGGATGAGGCTGGGCTTTTTGCGGCCTTGGTCGTGCGTCCGGACGTGGCGCGGCCTTTCGCCGGACTCGCTATGGAGCTCGCGGTCGCCTTGTCCAGCTTGCTGCGAGACGCACCGCAGATGATGAGGCGTCAAACCCACCCGGAACCACAAACGGCGATGCATTAGATGGATTTTCCCCATCTGGGGTGATTCCGATTATTTGAAGCGGCGTTGGGCGTTGCGGTTCCATTGATCGCCGGACTTGCCGATCTCAAAGCCGAGGTCGAACAGCTTCCCCATGAATTCCGGGTCAAAGACCTCTTCGGGTTCCGCGTCGAACCGCGCGGGAATGGCGAGGGTGTGGGCGTTGAAACCGTCGCGCGCGGCGAGCGAGAGGATAAAGTCCTCGTCGCCGATGCTCTGGCTCTGCAGTAGAAGATCATAGGTCCGCTTGCCCATCCTGGCGATGCCAACGCTCTGGGCCTCGAAGCGGCGTTTGATTCGTTGGTTTTGCAGAAGCCAGATTTCGTTGCGTTTGCCAGACGCTCCCATCTCGCGGAGCAGGCGGCGCATGTCGAGATTGCCGGGGTAGACGAAGATTTGGCGCGTGAGGCCGCCATCGACATGCAATTCCTCGCGCAAGAGGGTGCCATCGGTGACGGGGATGCGGACAGGTTCAAAGGCGATCGGGATTGCGGCGGAGGCGAGCAGCACGCGGCGGATCATGGCGTGGGCCTCGGGGGTGTCGACCTGCGCCATGGCACCGATATCCCAGATCACCGGGCGCTCGGCGTCGATATTCGTCGTCCCGATCAGGAGAGACCGCCCAGAGCGGGCTTCGCGGGCGATGGCGCGGATCAGGTCAGCGTCTAGTTCGCGTTCAATGGCGGCGGCGAGAGGCGCGGTCGAGGCGACGGCTCCGCGCCCTCCGAATAGGCCCGCGATATTGATCGAGAGAATGTCCTTGGTGGAGGTCTGGGTATAGAACCGCTTGAGGCGGTCGTCATAGTCGGGGCCGAGAAAGGCGAAGGGCGCGATCAGGGCGCCGGTTGAGACACCGGTGACCATGTCGAAGCGGGGGCGGGTGCCGGCCTCGGTCCATCCTGCAAGAACGCCTGCGCCGAAGGCGCCGTACTGGCCGCCGCCGGACAGGGCGAGGATGTCGAGACCACGGCGCGACCCCGGCCAATGCGCGGCCCAGTCGCGATAAGAGCCGAGCAGGGCTTCGAGATCTTCGCCGCGGGCGTCGTCATACATGCGGATCGGGCGGTCAAAGCCAACCGGCTGAAATTCTTCATAGCGATCTGCCGGAGGGACGACAGCGCTACGGTCATAGAGAGCGGCGCAGCCGGAGAGGGCGAAGACTGCCGAAAGGCAGAGTGCCAGAATGGGTCTCAACATGACCATTACCCTTGTGCCGCGCGTGTCGTTGCCGCGACCCTATACCAAGCGCGTGTCGCGCCAAAGACAAAGGCCGCCCATGTCGAGATGCGCGGCCTTCGTGTGTGTGGTTTGCCGGATCAGATGCCGGTGTCGACGATGGCCTGTGCGAGGATCGGCACCGTGGTCTTGTTCAGACCCGCAATGTTGAGGCGGCTGTCAGAGACCATGTAGATCGCATGTTCGGCGCGCAGGCGCTCGACCATATCGGGTGTGGTGCCAAGCTGTGAGAACATGCCGCGATGCTGGGCAAGGAAGCCGAAACGGTCCGAGCCGGAGAGGCGCTGAAGTTCGCTCGCGAGTTGTTCCCGCAGGGCGAGCATGCCGAGGCGGGTATCCTCAAGCTCCGCCGCCCAATCCGCACGCAGGGTGGGATCGGTCAGGATCGTCGTCACGACCCGCGCGCCGTGGTCGGGCGGGAAGGAATAGTTCTGACGGTTGAGGAAGTTGAGGTTGCCTTGGGTCACAGGGGTGCCTTCGGCGGTCTCGGAGATCGCCATCAGGATGCCGGTGCGCTCGCGGTAGACGCCGAAGTTCTTGGAGCAGCTACCGGCGATGAGGCATTCGGGCACCTTCGAGGCCACGAGGCGCGTGGCAGCGGCGTCCGATTCAAGGCCATCGCCAAAGCCTTGATAGGCAATGTCGATCATCGGCAGGAGGCCCTTCTCGTTCAGGAGGTCCACCACGGCCTGCCATTCGGTCAAGTTCAGGTTGGCGCCGGTCGGGTTGTGACAGCAGCCATGCAGAAGCACCACATCGCCCGGCTTGGCCTCGGCGAGATCTTCCATCATGCCGTTGAAATCGACGCTTCGGGTTTCGGCATCGAAATAACGGTAGGCGGTGTGATTCATCCCGAGGTAGTTCAGGATCGACACGTGGTTCGGCCAGGTCGGGTTCGAAACCCAGACGGTGGCGTCGGGGCTCGTGTTGCGGATCAGTTCGAATGCCTGACGCACGGCACCCGTGCCGCCCGGGGTCGCGATGGCGGCGATGCGCTCGCGCTCGACGGTCTCAGAGAGCACGAGGTCGATCATGGCGTCGGCAAAGGCCGGATCGCCGGGCAGGCCGACATAGGATTTCGTCGTCTGTTCCGCGACGAGGCGGCGCTCGGCTTCCTTGACCGCGCGCATGACCGGGGTCACGCCTTCGGCGTTCTTGTAGACGCCAACGCCAAGGTCGATCTTGGTCGGGCGCGGGTCTTCGCGATACATCGCCATGAGGGCGAGGATCTTGTCGGCGGGTTGAGCTTTGAGTTTGTCGAACATCATGCGTCTCCGGTCGCGATGGGAAGGGTCGGGAAGGCGCCCCATTCGGCCCAAGAGCCGTCGTAGAGGGCGTGATCGGTCTTGCCGATACGCTCCATGGCCATGCAGAGAATGGGCGCGGTGCCGCCCGAACCGCAGGTCGTAATGGCGGGTTTGGTGAGGTCGATCCCGGCGGCCTCGAACAGGCTGCGCAGGGTGTCGGGATCTTTCATGGTGCCGTCTTCGTTCAGGAGGTCATTCCACGGCAGGTTCTTGGAGCCGGGGATATGCCCCTTGCGCAGGCCGGGGCGGGGTTCGTCATCCTCGCCGATGAACCGGCCACGGGCGCGCACGTCGATGATCTCGTAATCGCCGAGCTTGGAGGCGGCAGCGACCTGCGTCACATCCTTCACGAGGTGGTTCTGACGGCGCACGGTCATGTGACGGTCGCGCACGATCGGGGGCATGTCCTCGGTCGGGCGGCCTTCGGCCTGCCACTTGGGGAGGCCACCGTCGAGCACGGCAATGTCGTTGAAACCCATGAGGCGGAAGGTCCACCAGACGCGGGTCGCCACTGTGGTGCCGCCGCTGTCGTAAACCACAACCTGATGGCCATCGCCGACGCCCATGGCGCGCATGCGGCTCATGAACTTCTCGACCGGTGGCGCCATGTGGGGCAGGTCACTGCGCAGGTCGGCGATTTCATCAATGTCGAAGAAGCGCGCGCCGGGAATGTGGGCCGCCTCGTATTCGGCCTTTGGGTCGCGATCCACCGTCGGCAGGTGCCATGACCCATCAAGAATCCGAAGATCCGGGTCTTTCATATGGGCCGCGAGCCATTCCGTCGAAACCAGCGTCTTGGGATCATCCATGCGCCAACACCCCCTTTAATTCTGCGTTCTCTGCCTACTATCGGCCTGCGGGCGACGCAATCCCCGGCCGCTGTTCAGGAGAGTGTAAATCAGTATTCCGGGGAAAAATACCACCGAGCGGCAGAGAATGGCCGGTGTGGCGCGGTCAGTCCCGGTCGCGGGGCTCGGGGACGGGATCGTAGCCTTCGCTTCCGAGAGGGTGGCATTTGCCGAGACGGCGCAGGGTCAAGAGCGTGCCCCGGATCGCCCCGTGTTTCTCGAGCGCCTCGAGCGCATAGGCCGAGCATGTCGGTTGAAAGCGGCAGTTGTGGCCGACCCAGGGCGAAAAGATCAGACGGTAGGCGCGCACAGGCAACGCGACGATATGGGCGAGCGGCGTCATTTCTGGGCGTGGAGTTTGCGCAGGGCGTAGACGAGATCGCCCTGAAGCGTCTCGAAGGGCCGCGCGGCGGTCTCGGTCGCACGACCGATCAACACGTAATCCCAGCCCGGTTGGCCATGGGTTGGCAGGATCAGGCGGGCGACTTCGCGCAGGCGGCGCTTGGCGCGGTTGCGCGCCACGGCGTTGCCGACCTTCTTGGAACAGGTAAACCCGACGCGGATAGCCTCCGGCGCCGGGTTCTCACCCTCACGGCGTTTGCGAGCCTGCACCATCATCGCCTTGGTGCCCTGTTTGCGGGCGCGGGCGGCGGCAAGGAACTCGCTTCGGTTTTTCAGAACCTCAAGACAAACGGACACCGCCGGGGGCGTATCCCCTTGGGCGGCGTTGCCATCCTTGGGGGCCTCCGGCGGTGTCATGTCCGTCAGAACGGTCGCTACGCTTTATGCGCTCAGCGACTTGCGGCCGCGTGCGCGGCGTGCGTTCAGGATCTTGCGGCCAGCTTTGGTGGCCATACGCGCACGGAAGCCGTGGCGGCGCTTGCGAACCAGGTTCGAGGGTTGGTAGGTGCGTTTCATCGCTCCGTCTCCGTATCTGTCAGGGCGCCAAGCGCGGAATCGCTGGCCCATGTGCTATTCGAAGCCCGGTCTATAGGGGGGTGTTTCACATAAGTCAAACGCGGGATCGCGGTTTTGCAACAAAACCTGCGCCCGAGTGGGGCGGAAATGCCCCTCCGGCGCGGAATGTTTCAAAACAGGCCCCGGAACGGGCTGATCTTCACGGGAATCACCTGCAAGATCAAGCGCCCGTGAAGCCCCTGTTGTTTGCAGAGCACGTGGCGCATGTTGAAAGGCATGAGCACGCAAGAAGAGGATATGAGCCAGATGGCAGACCAAGAGCGCAAATCGGGGGTGGGGCGGTTCCTTCCCATCATCGCGATCCTTGTCGTGGCAGGGGTTGGGGCGCTCACGCTTGGGGATCAATTGAGCTTTGAGACGCTGCGCGAAAACCGTGAGGCGCTACTGGCGTTCCGCGATTCCCACTATGGCGCGGCGGTGCTTGTCTTCATGGCGGCCTATGTGGTGATCGTCGCCTTCTCGCTTCCGGGGGCGACGGTGGCGACGCTGACCGGCGGGTTTCTTTTCGGGGTCTTTCCCGGTGCGGTGTTCAATATCACCGCCGCCACCATCGGCGCGACGGCCATTTTCCTTGCCGCGCGCTGGGGTTTTGGCGAGCGGTTGTCGGCACGTATGGACTCGTCGGAAGGCCGAGTGAAACGGATCAAGGCGGCGCTCGATGAAAACCAATGGTCGATGTTGTTCTTGATCCGCCTTGTGCCTGCGGTGCCGTTCTTTGTTGCGAACTTGTTGCCGGCTTTTGTCGGGGTGCCGTTGATGCGTTTTGTCCTGTCGACCTTTATCGGCATCATTCCCGGCGGTGTGGTCTATACATCGGTGGGCGCGGGGCTAGGTGAGGTGTTTGAACGCGGCGAAGCGCCGGATCTCGGTGTGATCTTCGAACCGCAGATTCTCTTGCCGCTTCTCGGGCTTTGCGCGCTGGCGGCGCTGCCGATTGTCATCAAGGCGCTGCGCGGCGGGAAGGAGATTTGAGCATGGAACAGATCAAGACGGATATCCTTGTCATCGGGGCCGGGTCTGGCGGGCTTTCGGTCGCAGCCGGGGCGGTGCAGATGGGGGCGGATGTTGTGCTTCTTGAAGGGCACAAGATGGGCGGCGATTGCCTCAACTATGGATGCGTCCCCTCCAAGGCTCTGCTGGCCAGCGGCAAGGCCGCCTATGCACAGGCCCATGCAGGCGGGATGGGCGTTGCGGATCATGCGCCCGAGATTGACTATGCTGCCGCCAAGGCACATGTGGCCGATGTCATCGCCCAGATTGCGCCGCATGATTCCGTAGAGAGATTCGAAGGTTTGGGCGTGCGGGTCATCTCGGAATTCGGGCGCTTTGTGGCGCCGCGCGAGGTTGAGGCGGGCGGCTATCGCATCAAAGCGCGGCGAATCGTAGTCGCGACCGGGTCGTCGCCCTTCGTGCCGCCGATTCCGGGGTTGGCGGATGTGCCGTATCTCACCAATGAGACGCTGTTTGATCTCACCGAGCGGCCCGAGCATCTTCTCATCATCGGCGGCGGTCCCATCGGGATGGAAATGGCGCAGGCGCATTTGCGGCTTGGCTGCAAAGTTACCGTGATCGAGGGCGACAAGGTGTTCGGGCGCGACGATCCGGAAATGGCTGCGTTCGTGATCGATCAGCTGCGCGCGGAAGGGTTGCAGATCGAGGAAGGCGCGCTTGCCGAAAAGATCAGCGGCAAGGCGGGCGCAATCCGGGTCGAGGCAAAGGACGGGCGGGTGTTTGATGGGTCGCATCTTCTTGTCGCGGTGGGGCGCAAGGCGAATATCGAGCGGCTCAACCTTGAGGCGGCGGGGGTCGAGACGACGAAAACGGGAATCAAGGTCGATTCGAGCCTGAAGACCAGCAATCGCAGGGTCTATGCCATTGGTGATGTGGCGGGCGGCAAGCAGTTCACCCATGTCGCGGGATATCATGCTGGTATCGTCATCCGCTCGGCGCTATTCGGGATTCCGGCGAAGACGCAAGTGGCCCATATCCCGCATGCGACCTATACCGATCCCGAGCTTGCACAGGTCGGCCAGACCGAGGCAGAGGCGCGCGACCTCCATGGCGAAAAGCTTGAAGTCGTGCGGTTTGACCTTGATGGCAATGACCGGCTCGTGGCCGAGCGCAAGGCACGTGGGCGGATCAAGATCATGGTGGTGAAGGGGCGCCCTGTCGGGGCCTCGATCGTCGGGCCACAAGCGGGCGAACATATCGCGCTTTGGTCGCTGGCGATCGCCAATCAGCTCAAAATGAGCCAGGTCGCAGGCATGATTGCGCCATATCCGACCGTGGCGGAGATTGGCAAACGCGCCGCGGGCGCTTATTTCTCTCCTAGATTGTTTGACAATCCTCGGGTCAAGGGGATTGTCAGGCTGGTGCAGCGGTGGCTGCCCTGACAGGGGACAGATATGTTCAACACGCTCTCAGGACGCTTTCTTGTTCTGACCATTATCTTTGTGATGTTGGCAGAGGTGTTGATCTTTGTGCCTTCGGTGGCGCGATTCCGTGAAGACTATCTGCTGTCGCGGCTAGAGCGGGCGCAGATCGCGTCGCTGTCGCTTTTGGCAGATGAGGTGATTGATTCGGAGCTCGAGGCAGAGCTTCTGCGCACAGCCGAAGTTTTTAACGTCGTGCTGCGTCGCGATGAGATGCGCCAGCTTGTGCTGTCGGCGCCGATGCCGCAACCCATCGACGGGAGCTTTGACCTCCGCGATGCGGGGGCGGGCGAGTTGATCCGGGACGCGATGCTACGTCTGTTCGATAGTGAGGATCGGGTGATCCGCGTGATCGGCGCACCGGTTCTCGAGGCGGGACTCCTGATCGAGATCACCATGGAGACCGGTAGCTTGCGGAGCGCGATGATTGACTACGGGCTCAACATCCTTTGGCTGTCTCTCGTCATCTCGGCGGTGACGGCCTCGCTTTTGTTCCTCGCGGTGCGGGGGTTTCTTGTGCGGCCGATCAAGGGCGTGGTCGGATACATGCAGGCCTATGCCGCCGCGCCGGAAGATGCGCGCCGGATCATCACCCCACGCGCAAGTGTGGCCGAGTTGCGCGAAGCGGAAGAGGCGTTGCAATCGCTTCAGACCGAACTCACCGCCGCGTTGCGCCAGAAAGAACACCTTGCCCAGCTTGGCGGGGCGGTGGCGAAGGTCAGCCATGATCTACGTAATATCCTGACGACGGCGCAGCTTTTCACCGACAGGCTCGAGCGGAGCGAAGACCCCGGTGTGCGGCGTATGGCGCCAAAACTCGTCAATTCAATCACCCGGGCGGTCAATCTCTGCGAAAGCACGCTCGCGTTCGGGCGTGCCGAAGAACCGCCGCCGCGGCTCACCCAAGTGTCCTTGGCGGAAATCGTATCGGATGTGATCGCAGGCGAACGCCTTGCGGTGGGCGAGGAAGATGTGAGCTATGGCGAGGATGTCCCGGCAGGTCTCATGCTTCGCGCAGACCCGGAACAGATTTACCGCGTGCTTTCTAACCTCTTGCGCAATGCGCGGCAGGCGATCTCGGCAAGCGGGAAACCGGGCGAGATTCTTGTCGCGGGGATCGAAGAAGATGAGGCGTGGGTCATCACTGTGTCGGACACGGGGCCGGGCCTGCCCGAGAAAGCGCGCGAACATCTCTTTACCCCGTTTCAGGGCGGTGCGCGCAAGGGTGGTTCGGGGCTCGGGCTTGCGATTGCGGCGGAATTGATCCGCGGGCATGGCGGGCGATTGTCTCTCGTGCAGACAGACATGAACGGCACGCGCTTTGAAATCAGCCTGCCAAAAGGCGATTTGGCTTAGGGTCCTGACCCTCGCGCAAAAATTCTCGTTTTTTGCCCTTGCAAACCCCCGGCGCTCTCTTTAGATCACGCTTCACCGCGCTCTGGTAGCTCAGCTGGATAGAGTACTTGACTACGAATCAAGGGGTCGGGGGTTCGAATCCTCCCCAGAGCGCCATTTTCCTTCCCATCCAGCTTTCAGACGTTCGGTTCGCTTGAATCGGTGTGAAACTCACCCGCCTTGCAAGATCGCGGGCGCGTCCCTATTTTTCGGACAGCGCATGACAGGAGACGCAACCGCCATGGACAAGACACTCGCCGCCTTCAGCAATCTGGTTCCCCTGCGAGACGTCCTGACCCATGCCTGCATCCCTAACCCTGTCCGAGTTGTCCTTTTCCACGACTGACGGCAACCCGCTTTTCAAAGACATCAGCCTGAGTTTCGGTGCCGAGCGCACTGGTCTTGTCGGACGCAATGGCGCCGGCAAGAGCACCTTGTTGCACCTTTTGTCGGGCGACCTAAACCCAACCTCCGGACAGGTGCGTGCAACAGGCTCTGTCGCGATGATGCGTCAGGAGGCGATGGCACACGCGGACGCGACGATCGCCGATCTGTTCGGTGTGCGAGAGGCGACCGATCTCTTGGCGCGGGCCGAGGCGGGGCGGGCCTCAGTCGAGGATATGGCCGAGGCAGATTGGACCTTGCCGATGCGGCTTGAGGCGGCGCTGGTGCGCGTGGGGCTTGCGGTTCAGCCGCAGACCCCGCTCAGGGCGCTTTCCGGTGGAGAGCAAAGCCGCGCGGCGCTTGCGGCGCTTCTCTTTGCCGAGCCGGATATACTTCTTCTGGATGAGCCGACAAACAACCTCGACCGGGAGGGGCGTCAGGCGGTGTTGGAAGTGCTTCGGGGCTGGACCGGGGGCGCGATCATCGCAAGCCATGATCGCGCGCTTCTTGAAGAGATGGATGCGATTGTCGAACTCTCCTCGCTTGGTGCGGCGCGCTATGGCGGCGGCTATTCGGCATATCGCGCTTCAAAGGCGTTGGAACTTGAGGCGGCGGCGCGAGACCTGGCTCATGCAGAGCAGGCACAAAGCGAGGCCGCGCGACGGGCACAACAGGCGACAGAGCGCAAGGCGCGCACGGATCGCATGGGGCAGAGGGCCCGCGCCAAGGGGACTCAGCCCAAGATCGTTATGGACGCGGCAAAAGAGCGGTCCGAAGCCTCGGGCGGGGCGGGGAAACGCTTGCGCGAGGCGCGCCGCGAAGCAGCAGATGAGGCCGTGGAGGCAGCACGCGCGGCGATCGAGGTTTTGCAGCCGATCCATATGGAGATCGCATCGACGGGCTTGCCTTTGGGGCGGACAGTCTTGCGGGTCGATCAGGTTTCGGGCGGATACGAGACCCAGCGCCCTGTAATCCGGGGGCTGTCGCTGACTGTCACTGGGCCGGAGCGGATCGCGATCGAAGGCGCGAATGGCAGCGGGAAGACAACTCTCCTGAAGCTCATCACCGGGGCGCTTGCGCCGAGTGCGGGCGCGGTGGACCTCCGGGTGCCTTACGCACTCCTTGATCAACATGTGGGGATGCTCGCGCCGCACGAAAGCCTGCGGGATGGGTTCTTGCGGCGTAACCCGACGGCAGACCGACATATGGCGCATGAGGCGTTGGCGCGGTTTGGGTTTCGCGCAGAAGAGGCCTTGCGTCAGGTGCGCTCTTTGAGTGGAGGTGAGCGCCTGCGAGCGGGGCTTGCCTGCACGCTTGGAGGGAAGCCGCCGCCGTCGCTTCTGATCCTTGATGAACCGACCAACCACCTTGATCTTGAGGGCGTCGAAGCCTTGGAGACGGCGCTTGCCGCGTATGATGGCGCGGTGCTCGTGGTGAGCCATGATCGTGCATTCCTGCGCGCGTTGTCGCCTGACAGGGTGCTTCGCCTCGGGGCGTAGGAGCCCGCGCTCAGAGTCTCCGATGGCCAGTGTGGCGGTGCCGAAACAATGGACAAACGCGCCGGACTGCGTAAACATTTGAGTATGAAGGATATTGAGCCAGAGGTCAGCCTGGAAGCCTTGCTTGAGGCGGCGGCCCGAAAGTGGGCGGAGTGGCCTGAGAAGGTGGCGTTGACAGATGGGGCGCTCTGCCTCACCTATGCGCAATTGGACGCGCGCGCCAACCATATGGCGCGCAAGCTTGTCACGCAGGGCGCGCAGGTCGGGGATTTCGTGGGGTATCTCGGCGTGACTGGCGCGCCGTTTGTCGTCACGTTTCTGGCCTGTCTCAAGGCGGGGTTGGTGTTTCTTCCGATCAGCCCCAAGTTTCCACCGCTCAGCGTTGCCAAGATCCTTCGCACAGCGCAGGTGAAGTGCTTTGTCTCGCACCTACCCTTGCCAGACAATGTGCCCGGAGCAGTCGCGATGGAGCTGCCGCAGGGCGACATGGACGAGGTGCCGTTTGAAATCCCACCAGTGCCGGGGTCTGTGCTCTGCTTTGCAAGCAGCACCTCGGGCAGCACTGGCACCCCAAAGATCGTTGGTCACACACGCGAGTCCTTTGGTCGGGTGGCGATGCTTGATGCCGCGCAATTCGGGTTGGATGAGACTTCGGTCTTTGCGAATGCTGGCACAACATGGGCCGTCTATATCCTGGCTGCCATTGCGATCGGTGCGCGCGTGGCCTGTTATGACGTAAACGAAGGCACGCCACAGGATCTTTTGGATTGGCTGGCGGCGGAGAAGGCGACATTCTGGTATGTGTATCCGGCCTTGTTTCGCACGCTTGAGGATGCCAAGGGCGTGCTGCCCGATCTCGAGACGCTTCTGCTATGTGGTGAGGCTGTGTTCCGACGCGACTTTGAGCTCTTTGGGCGCGTCACATGTCCGGGGGCGACTTTTCTCAATGTCTATGGCCAGCAAGAGACCTTTACAGCCGCTGTCTTTAGACTCCGCAACGGTGAGACACTGACATATGAACGCGTGCCTGCGGGCGCGCCGGGCCTTGAAAACGATCTTGTCATCATCGGCGAAGACGGGCGGCCCGCCGGGTCCGAAAGCATCGGGGAGATCGTGAACCGCTCACCACGGGTCGCGCCGGGATATGTCGGCGATCCCGCGCGCACCGCGAAGGCGTTTACGCTTGGCGAAAATGGCACGTGG
Source organism: Shimia aestuarii (assembly GCF_022814865.1). Classification (GTDB taxonomy): domain Bacteria; phylum Pseudomonadota; class Alphaproteobacteria; order Rhodobacterales; family Rhodobacteraceae; genus Shimia; species Shimia aestuarii_A. The sequence goes on from NZ_JAKVRD010000002.1 coordinate 347,274, forward strand.
AGTTTCTTGACCGGGGATCTTGGCTATCTCGATGGTCAGGGCGTGCTCCACTATGTTGGTCGCAGGGATGACCAGATCAAGATTCGCAATGTGATCGTCCAGCCCTCAGATATCGAACAGGAGCTTGCACCGCATCCGGGCGTCGATACGGCGGCGGTCACGGTCAGCTATTGCGCCCGAGGATTGCCGCGTCTTGCGTGTTTCTACGAGGGAACGGTTGCGCCGGAGGTGCTCAAGGCATGGCTCGCCGAGCGTATTCCGGCGTTTATGCTGCCGCAGTTCTTCCTGTCGGTCGATGCGTTGCCGCGCACACCCACCGGGAAGCTTCAGCGGAGCAAGCTCGAGCTGCCCCAGGACCTTTCCGGGGCCCATCGCATTGCGCCGCGCACGAAGAATGAGGTGATCCTGACCGAAGTCTGGCAGCAGGTGCTTGGACATTCGGATTTCGGCACCACCGACAATTTCTTTGATGTCGGGGGCGACAGCCTTCGGGCGATGGAGCTCTTGATGCTTATCAATCAACGGCTAGGACGTCAGTTCACACTCGATCGGGTCATCCTTGCCGGGGGCACGATCGAGGCGCTCGCGGGGTTGCTTGAGCGCCCGGCGGAGCGCTCACAGCTTCGGACGCTCAAACCCGGCACCGGCGAGACACATATTGTGGCCGGGCATGTCTATGGTGGGGGCGTGACCGACTATCTCGAGATTGCGCGGGCGATGGGCGAGGGGGTGCAGGTGTCCGGTATCTGTGCCGACTATTCCCAACGTAGCCGGTCCTTTCCGGTGCGGGAAAAGGCGCAGGAAGCGGTGCAGCAAGTGCCGACAACACCGCCACCTGTTCTCATGGGGTATAGTTTCGGCGGGCGCGTGGCGTTCGAGATTGCGCACCTGCTTGGCATGGAAAGCAAGATCGTCCTCATCGACCCGATTGGGCCGTTTTCCGAAGGCTGGTATCGACGGTTTCGGGCGTGGCAGCAGGCGCGCCGAGGCGCCCCGCCCGCCCTTGGGTTCGAAGGGTTCTACAAGGGGGACTATGATTACCGCCCCGCCCGCCTCAAGACCAAGGGCGCGCTTCTCATCACCTGCAAAACGTCGCGCAAGGCGGATATCAAGGGGTGGTCGGCGGCGATTGACGGTCCGTTGGAGCATTTCGTGATGTCCGGGGACCATTGGGATATTGTGCGCCAGGCCAATGCCATCGAGATCGCGCACAAGATACAGAGGTGGCTGGCCGGCGCGGGCTGAGCGCAACGTCACACGATCTTCCTCTGGGGTGTCGGCGGATTTCCTGACAGTCTTGGTGCAACACGCAGTTGGCAAGACAGGGGAGGAGATTGCCATGGCACATGTATCCTATGAAAAAGACGGGCGCATCGGACGTATCACGCTCAACCGGCCCGAGGTGATGAACGCGATCTCGCTTGAGATGCCGGGACAGATCGCGGCGGCAGTTGCCGAGGCAGAGGCCGATCCGGAAGTGCATGTTATGGTGCTTTCCGGCGCGGGGGATGCGTTTTGCGCGGGTTACGATCTCACCGCCTTTGCCGAGGCGAAGGGGACCAACCCCGGTGTGCAAGAGATGCCTTGGGATCCGATGCAGGACTACAAATTCATGTGGCAGTTCACTCAGGATTTCATGTCTCTGTTCCGGGCAATGAAACCGGTGGTCTGCAAGGTGCACGGCTTTGCGGTTGCTGGTGGATCGGATATCGCGCTTTGCGCCGATCTCACGGTGATGAGCGAGGAGGCTGAGATCGGCTATATGCCGGCGCGGGTTTGGGGGTCGCCGACGACGCAGATGTGGGTCTATCGGCTCGGCATGGAGAAAGCCAAGCGCATGATGCTCACCGGCGATAAGATTACAGGGCGCGAGGCGGCGGATATGGGGCTTGTCCTCAAGGCGGTGCCGGAGGCCGATCTCGACGATGAGGTCGAGCGCCTTGCATCGCGTATGGCCAGCGTGCCGATCAACCAGTTGGCAATGCAGAAGATGGTTATCAACCAAGCGATCGAAGCGATGGGCCTTAACGAGACGCAGCGCCTTGCAACGCTGTTCGATGGCATCACGCGACATTCGCCCGAGGGCATGAATTTCAAGGCGCGTTCGGAAGCTGTGGGTTGGAAACAGGCCGTGCGCGAACGCGACGAGGGCACGTTCGATTGGACGCGCAACGAGGAGATCCCCAAGAGCAACCGCTAGGTCGTGACGTGGGGGCAGCGCAAATTCGCACAGGCGACCCTCTCAAAATACTCCTTTGCGCCGCCGCACTTGTTGTTATCTAAGGGGGGCGAACTGGAGGGCTTTATCTATGGGCATTGTCGAGATTGAGAACCTACGCAAGACCTATGCAGGCGGGTTCGAGGCGCTGAAAGGGGTTTCACTCAGCATTGAAGAAGGTGAGATTCTTGCGCTTCTCGGGCCGAACGGCGCGGGCAAGACGACGCTGATCTCGACGATCTGTGGTATCACGATGCCGGGAGATGGCACGGTGCGCGTCGGGGGGCATGATGTCGTCCGCGACTTCCGCGAAGCGCGGCGCATGATCGGCCTCGTGCCGCAGGAAATCCATCTTGAGCCCTTTACCAAGGTGATCGATACGGTGCGCTTCACGCGTGGTCTTTTCGGCAAGCCGAAGGACGACGCCTATATCGAGAAAATTCTGCGCCAGCTTTCGCTCTGGGATAAGCGCGATGCGCGCACACGGGAGCTTTCGGGCGGGATGAAACGGCGGGTTCTCATTGCCAAAGCCCTCGCGCATGAGCCGCGGGTTCTTTTCCTTGATGAGCCGACGGCGGGCGTAGATGTCGAGCTTCGCAAGGACATGTGGGGCGTGGTGGCCGAATTGAAATCCAGCGGTGTCACGATCATCCTTACCACGCACTACATCGAAGAGGCCGAGGCGATCGCGGATCGTGTTGGGGTCATCAACGGCGGCGAGCTTCTTCTGGTGGAAGGGAAGGACGCACTCATGAAGCGGTTCGGGCAGAAAGACCTGCATATCGAACTGACCGAGCCGATTGAGACCCTGCCTGCACCGCTCGCGGATCGGGGTTTGCGTCTGAGCGCGGATGGGCGTGTCCTAAGCTACACGTTCATTTCGACAGGCGAGCGCACAGGCATTACCTCGCTTCTCAATGACATCGCGGAGGCGGGTCTGGTGATGCGTGATATGCGCACCGAGGAGAGCAGTCTCGAAGAGATCTTCGTCTCGCTGGTCAAGGAGGGCGCGGCATGAACTGGAAAGCGATCTGGGCAATCTACACCTCTGAAATGATGCGATTTTTCCGCACGCTGGCGCAGAGCTTTCTGTCGCCGGTGCTTTCGACCTCGCTTTACTTCATCGTTTTTGGCGCCGCCATTGGGAGCCGCATCGATCAGGTCGAGGGGGTCAGCTATGGCGCCTTCATCGTGCCGGGGCTTGTCATGCTTTCGGTTATCACGCAGTCGATCACCAACGGCGCGTTTGGCATCTATTTCCCGAAATTCATCGGCACGATCTATGAGCTTCTGTCGGCGCCGGTCAACTTCCTTGAGATCGTTATCGGCTTTGTCGGGGCTGCGGCGACCAAAGCGCTTTTCATTGGGGCGGTGATCCTTGGGACATCAACGTTTTTCGTCGATCTCACGGTACAGCATCCGGTCGCCATGGTGGCATTCCTCGTCCTGACTTGCCTGAGCTTCGCGCTCTTGGGCTTTATCATCGGGATCTGGGCGCAGAACTTTGAACAGCTGCAACTTGTGCCGCTCCTGATCGTGACGCCGCTCGTTTTTCTTGGCGGCTCGTTCTATTCGATCTCGATGCTGCCGCCGTTCTGGCAGACGGTCACCATGTTCAACCCGGTGGTCTACCTGATCTCAGGTTTCCGTTGGGCGTTTTTTGGCATGGCCGATGTGCCGGTCGGGTTCAGTCTTCTTGCCATCGGGGCGTTCACGGCGATCTGTCTCGCGGCGGTTTGGTGGATATTCCGCACCGGCTGGCGCATCCGCAGCTAACGCGCAAAGACGCGGCGTCAGCGGCCGTTTGGCGGGTTATTTCGGCCACGGGGCATCTTTCCTCGTGGCCGTGCCTTGTCCTTGTGGGGGTGCGCTTATAAATGCCATGGCATGAGACGTTGGATCCCTTTCATGAAATCGCCGCCGACGGTGGCCGTTGTGCGCCTCTCGGGCACGATTGGTAGCGGAACGCGAGCGCCCCTAAGTGACGCCGCGCTTGCCCCGCTCCTTGAGAAAGCGTTTAGCCGCGGCAAACCGGCGGCTGTCGCGCTCGAGATCAATTCGCCCGGTGGGAGCCCTGTGCAATCCTCGATGATCGGCGCGCGCATTCGGCGCCTGTCGGAAGAGAAGGGCATTCCCGTGATTGCCTTTGTCGAGGACGTAGCGGCGTCTGGGGGCTATTGGCTCGCGGCGGCTGCGGATGAGATCTTTGCCGACGATAGCTCGGTCGTGGGGTCTATCGGCGTCATCTCTGCCGGGTTCGGCGCGCATATCTTCCTTAGCCGCCAAGGGATCGAACGTCGGGTGCATACGGCGGGCAGTTCCAAATCCATGATGGACCCGTTCCAGCCAGAGAAACCCGAGGACGTCAAACGCCTCAAGGGCATGCTCGAACAGATTCACGCCAATTTCATTCGTCACGTCAAAACCCGTCGCGCGGGCAAGCTCGACACGGTGCCGGAACTCTTCACCGGAGAGATCTGGATCGGGCGCCACGCGCAGGAGGTTGGCCTCATCGACGGGATCGGTCATCTTGTGCCGATGATGAAAGAGCGTTTCGGAGACAAGGTGCGCCTGCGCCGCTACGGAATGCGTCGCCCGCTCTTGCAGCGGTTCGGCGCACAGGTGGCGAGCGATGCCATCGCAGCGGTCGAAGAGCGGGCCGAGTTCGCCCGGTTCGGGCTCTGACATGATTTTCAAGATCGTCACTCTTTTCCTTGTGGGCATGGGCGTTCTCGCCATGTTTGGCAAACTCACCTACCCGGGAAAAAAGCGGCTGCAATCTGCGAAATGCCCCAAGTGCGGGCGTTACAGGATTGGAAAGGGGCCATGCCCCTGCACACAGGGGAAGGGATAGACCATGGAATGGCTTTATGCCGGTTTGGGTCTCGTCATTCTGCTTCTGGCAGGGGACACGCTGGTGCGCGGGGCGGTGAACCTTGCGCTGCGCCTTGGTATTCCGGCGTTGATCGTGAGCCTTACCATCGTTGCCTTCGGCACCTCGGCGCCAGAGCTTCTTATTTCGGTGCAGGCGGTTCTAAAGGACGTGCCTGGCATTGCGATCGGTAACGTGGTCGGCTCCAACACAGCCAACATCCTTCTGGTGCTAGGCTTCCCTGCGATGCTCACGGTGCTGCATACCTCGCATTGTGACTCGCGCGCGACCTTTATTCAGATGATTGTGTCCTCGCTGATCTTCATCGGGCTGGCCTTTCGCGGCGTGTTTGATGCGACGGCGGGGTTCGTTCTCCTCGCCGTGTTGGGCTATATCCTCTTCGTTGCATTCCGCGCCGCGCAGGCGCATCGCCGTGCCGGTATGGAAGAAGACCTTGAGGAACCGGAAGGGGCGGACCCGGATATGCCGTGGTGGAAAATCCTTGTTTTCCTTGGTCTCGGTCTGATCGGGCTGCCGCTTGGGGCGGATTTGTTGATCGACAGCGCAGAAGTGATCGCACGCGAATTCGGCATCAGTGAAGCGGCGATCGGCCTTACCCTCGTGGCACTTGGCACCTCCCTGCCAGAGCTCGCCACCACGACCATGGCGGCACTGCGCAAGCAGGCGGATGTGGCGCTTGGCAACGTGATCGGCTCGAACATGTTTAACCTCTTGGCCATCATCGGGATCGCCTCGATGGTCGGTCCGCTGCCGGTCGCACCCGAGTTCCTGCGCTTTGACCTTTGGGTGATGCTTGGGGCGTCCTTGCTCCTGATCCCCTTCGTATTCTTCAAGTGGGATATCAACCGCCCGCTCGGCGTGGTCTTGACTCTGCTCTACCTGCTCTATGTCGTAGTCGTGTTCACCTACTAGGAGAGATGGCATGACACGGGCGCTTGTGACCGGGGCGGGAAAGCGGATCGGACGGGCGCTTGCGCTCGGCTTGGCGACGCGCGGCTATGACGTTGCTGTGCACTACGCCGGATCGGCAGAGGATGCCGAGGACACAGCCGCGGAAATTCGTGCCCTCGGGCGGACCGCTGCGACATTGCGAGCCGATCTCATGCAGGAAGACGAGACGCAGGCGCTTCTCCCGGCGGCGGCGGCGGCGCTGGGCGGTCCCGTGACGGTTCTGGTCAACAACGCCTCGATCTTTGAACGCGACCAGATCGCCGATGTGAGCCGCGATAGCTGGGACCGACATATGGAAAGCAACCTGCGCGCGCCCTTCGTGCTTATGCAGGCCATGGCGGCGCAGGGGCTTCGGGCCGAACCGGACGCGGCCGGAGAGCCGATTGCCGCGGGTCTGGTGATCAATATGATCGATCAGCGCGTGCGCAAGCTCACCCCGGATTTCACCTCCTACACCCTTTCCAAGGCGGCTCTTTGGACCCTGACACAGACGGCGGCGCAAGCGCTGGCGCCTGACCTGCGGGTCAATGCCATTGGGCCGGGGCCAACCCTTCAGGGGCCGCGCCAAACAGAGGCCGATTTCGCAGCGCAACGGGCCGCAACGGTGCTTGGTCGGGGCGCCTCACCCGAAGAGATCGTCGCCGCGCTCTGCTATTTTCTGGAAGCAAAAAGCGTCACCGGGCAACTCCTTTGCGTCGATGGCGGGCAGCATCTTGGTTGGCAGACGCCGGATGCTCTCGGGGTTGAATAAAGCTGCCGTTGCGACAAGTTGTGCACGTGTGAAATGACCGTCGGAAAAGTGTTACATTTTCTTTAATGTTTTCAGTCGTTTGCAAGGGGTTGAAAAATTTTCTGTTTTAATTCAATAAGTTAAAGTTGCGCCTATTTTTTAGGCACTTCACGGAAGCGGGCTGAAAACAACAGAAAATTCCACCTCACGGAAAGTTATCGGCAGAGTTATCCACAGAAACCGTGGACATGTTTTCTCTTGCCCTTGGGGGCCGGAGATTGCAGCGGGCAGGAAAGAATCATAACCATGGACAGCATGGAACCTGGCAACGAGACCGGACAGCCTGAAGAGACCGGGCATGCGCTTATTCGAAGCTACCTGAAGACGCTGGACTCGTCTCCCGGTGTCTACCGGATGCTCGATGCGCAGGCGCGGGTGCTCTATGTCGGCAAGGCGCGGAACCTCAAGGCGCGGGTGTCGAACTATGCCCGCCCGACCGGGCATTCGCCGCGCATTTCGCGGATGATTTCGGAAACGGCGTCGATGATGTTCCTCACGACGAAGACCGAGACAGAGGCGCTGCTTCTTGAGCAGAACCTCATCAAACAGCTCAAGCCCAAATACAACGTGCTTCTGCGCGACGATAAGAGCTTTCCAAATATCCTTGTCAGCCGCGCGCATGCGTTTCCGCAGATCAAGAAGCATCGCGGCGCGAAGAAGGAGAAGGGGAGTTACTATGGCCCTTTCGCGAGCGCGGGGGCGGTCAATCGGACGCTGAGCCAGTTGCAGAAAGTGTTCTTGCTGCGCAACTGTTCGGACTCGATGTTCGAGAGCCGGACGCGGCCCTGCCTTCTCTATCAAATCAAGCGCTGTTCGGGGCCGTGCGTCGGCAAGATCAGTGAGGCGGATTACGCCGAGAGCGTGCGCGATGCGGAGCGGTTCCTTGCCGGACGATCGACGCAGATTCAGGAGACGCTCGCCAAGCAGATGCAGGCGGCGTCGGATGCGATGGAGTTCGAGCGCGCCGCCGCGTTGCGGGACCGGATTCGCGCGCTGACGCAGGTGCAGACGGTGCAGGGGATCAACCCGCGTGGTGTCACCGAGGCGGATGTGATCGCGCTTCACCTCGAGAGCGGGCAGGCCTGTGTGCAGGTGTTCTTTATCCGGGCGAACCAGAATTGGGGCAATAAGGACTACTACCCGAGGGTTGGGGAAGGGATCGAGACGGCGGAGGTGCTCGAGGCGTTTCTCGGGCAGTTCTATGACACCAAGGAGCCGCCGCGGCAGGTGCTGCTCTCGCATCCGATTGAGCATGAAGATCTCATGGTCGAGGCGCTTTCGCAGAAGGCAGGGCGAAAGGTTGAAGTTCTTGTGCCGCAGCGGGGCGAGAAGGCGGAGCTCATTGCCGGGGCGGCGCGCAATGCGCGTGAGAGCCTTGCGCGGAAGATGAGCGAGACGGCGACGCAGGCGAAACTCCTGCGCGGCATTGCGGAGGCGTTCGACCTTGATGCGCCGCCGCAACGGATCGAGGTCTACGACAACAGCCATATCCAGGGCACGAATGCCGTTGGCGGGATGATCGTCGCGGGGCCGGATGGGTTCATGAAGAACCAGTATCGCAAGTTCAATATCAAGGGCGAAAGCCTCACGCCCGGCGACGATTTCGGGATGATGAAAGAGGTGCTGACGCGGCGGTTCAAACGCCTCCTGAAAGAAGACCCGGACCGGACGCTGGGCATGTGGCCTGACCTCCTCTTGATCGATGGGGGCGCGGGGCAGGTCTCGGCTGTGGCCGAGATCATGGCCGAGCACGGGGTGGAGGATATCCCGATGGTGGGCGTCGCCAAGGGCGTCGATCGCGATCACGGCAAGGAGGAATTCCACCGGATCGGCCAGCGGCCTTTCGCGCTCCGCCGCAATGACCCGGTGCTCTATTTCATCCAGCGGATGCGCGACGAGGCGCACCGGTTCGCCATCGGCACCCATCGCGCGAAACGATCCAAGGCCGTTGGCGCGACGCCGCTTGACGATGTGCCGGGCGTCGGCGCGACGCGCAAGCGCGCGCTTCTGGCGCATTTCGGATCGGCCAAGGCCGTGGGCCGCGCCAATCTTGCCGATCTCAAGGCCGTCGAGGGAATCTCCAGCGCGCTCGCGGAGACAATCTACGACTACTTTCACGAAAAAGGGTAAACGCCCCGCACGCGCGGCGTTTGCGAGCCCAAGTCGGGGCAGGGGCGCTGCCCCTCTGCCCGCCTCATGAGGCGGGCATTCACCCCGGGATATTTATGGCAAGAGGAAGCCTTGGGCCGCGCTTAGGATTTGTGGCGTTTGGGGGCAGCATTGCCGCCCTTGCCTTTCATCGCCTTAGCAGCGGCGGCGCGGGCCTTGTTCTTCTTGCTGTTGGGTTTGCCCTTGGGCGGCGGTGGGCCTTTGGGCTTGTCGCTGCTTTTGGATTTGTGGCGCGGCTTGGCCGGGGTGACGACGCCCTCGGGGCGGGTCTGTTCCGGTTTCGGCGGACGCTTGGTGCGCGGCTTGTCGTCGTGGCGCGGGGCGTCGCCCTTGCGATGACCACCTCCCGCGTAGGGTTTGCGCGGCTTGGGCTTGCCACCAAAGGGGCGTTCGGCGGGCAGGTCGGGCGCGCCCTCAAGGCGGGCAAGGCGCGCGCCATGTTCGACGGTCATGTCCGGGCCGATCTCGGCGAGGAAGGCATCGACGCTTGTCGCGAGGATCTGGACATAGGTTTTGTCCTGCGCGACGCGGATCGCACCGATGTCATCTTTGCTCAGGCCGCCGGCTTTGCACAGCATTGGCAACACGCGGCGGGGTTCGGCCCCGGCGGCGCGACCACCATCGACCGAGAACCAGACGCTTGCGCCGAACTCAGAACGGGGGCGTGGCTTGGTGCGCTCCTGTGTTGGTTCGCTCAGCTCTTCCGGGGCGGAATGGCGATCCTTGTAGAGGCGCAGGTAAGCGGCGGCGACCTGTTCAGGCGAGAAGGCGGCGAGCAGTTTGTCGATGCTCGGCTTCTCGCTTTCGGTCACGGCATCGGACCAGACGCTCTCGGCCATCATGCGCTCTTCGTCGCGGGCGTTGACCTCATCCGCGGAAGGGGCGGCGCAATGTTCCGGCGTGAGCTTGGCGCTTTTCAGAAGGCGCTCGGCCTTGCGGCGGGCCTTGGGCGGCACGATCAGGGCGCTCACACCCTTGCGACCTGCGCGGCCGGTGCGGCCGGAGCGGTGCAACAGGGTTTCATGGCTGTTGGGGAGTTCGGCGTGCACCACGAGATCGAGGTTCGGCAGGTCGATGCCGCGCGCGGCGACATCGGTCGCGACACAGACGCGGGCGCGCCCGTCGCGCATCGCCTGAAGCGCGTGGGTGCGTTCGGCCTGGCTCAACTCGCCCGAAAGGGAGACAACGGAAAACCCCCGGTTAGAGAGGCGTGTCGTCAGGCGGTTCACCATGGCGCGCGTGTTGGCGAAAACGATGGCGTTGGGCGCCTCGTAGTAGCGCAGCACATTGATGATCGCATTTTCGGTATCGCGAGGAGAGACTTCCATCGCGCGATAGGCGATGTCGGCGTGCTGCGAGGCACCAGAGGTCGTCTGGATACGCTCCGCGTCACGCTGATAGCTCTTGGCGAGGGTGGCGATTTCGCGCGGCACGGTGGCCGAGAACAGCAGCGTCTGACGGGTTTCGGGCGCTTCGCCGAGAATGAACTCGAGGTCTTCGCGGAAGCCGAGGTCGAGCATCTCGTCGGCCTCGTCAAGGACCACGGCGCGGATCGCGGACAGGTCGATGGAGCCGCGCATGATATGGTCGCGCAGGCGGCCCGGCGTAGCGATGACAAAATGCGCCCCGCGCTCGAGGGCGCGGCGTTCGTCGCGCATGTCCATGCCGCCCACACAGGAGGCGACAACCGCGCCTGCCTTGCCATAGAGCCAGGCGAATTCGCGTTTGACCTGTAGCGCGAGCTCGCGAGTCGGGGCGATGACGAGTGCGAGGGGCGAGGCGGCACCCGGCAGCGTCTCGTCGTCGCCAAGCACGGTCGGCGCAATGGCGAGGCCGAAGCCAACGGTTTTGCCCGAGCCGGTCTGGGCCGAGACAAGGAGATCGCGGCCAATGAGATCAGGGTTGGAGACCGCCTCTTGAACGGGGGTCAGGGTATCGTATCCACGATGCGAAAGCGCATCGGCGAGAGCTTGTTTCAAGGTATTGATCACTTCGTGTTGCGGCCATCTGGGCCGGTCAGCCGCCTTGGGCCACTTACACGGGGAGATCCATGCGCAGCATTGCGGTGCAAGGCTCTGCACCTAGACTGATTGGGCGAGGATGTATAGCGGTTCTGTCGTAAACAGCGGATAGATGCTGAAAATACACAGCCCGATGCGGTGCGATTGCGAAAACGTGTTCAGCATCGGCGCGAAAGCGATTAGGAAGAGACATGACTTGGAATATCCCGAATATCCTCTCCGTGCTTCGCCTCCTCGCCGCGCCGATGGTGGCAGTGATGTTTCTTTATTTTGAAAGGCTTTATGCGGATTGGTTTGCGCTTGGTCTTTTTGTTCTCGCCTCGGTGACGGACTGGTTCGACGGCTATCTCGCCCGCGCCTGGGGGCAGGAGACGAAGATGGGCGCGATGATCGACCCGATTGCAGACAAGGCGATGGTGGTGATCGCGCTCATGGTGATCGTGGGGTATTCCTCGATGTCGCCGTGGCTTGTCCTGCCGGCGACGGTCATCATGTTCCGCGAGGTGTTTGTTTCTGGCCTGCGCGAGTTCCTTGGCGACGTGGCGGGAACGCTCAAGGTCACGAAGCTTGCCAAGTGGAAAACGGCGACGCAAATGGTTGCAATCACGTGCCTTTTTGGACAGGGCGTTTTTGAGCACCACATGGGGCCGGGCACGATTGGAGATGTCTGGACCGGCTGGGCCGGGATGATCCTGCTCTGGATCGCGGCGGTGCTTACGGGGATCACGGGCGTGGATTACTTCCTCAAGGCGCGCGCCCATCTGGAGGACTGAAGCGATGACGATCACGGTGCTTTACTTTGCATGGGTCCGCGAACGGATCGGTTTGCCGCGCGAGACGGTGGAAACCGAAGCGGCGACAGTGGCCGATCTCGTTGCTGAGCTTTGCACAGGCGAAGAGCGCTATGCTGCTGCTTTTGCTGATCTTTCTGCGTTGCGGGTGGCTTTGGATCAGGAGCTTTCCGACTTTGATGCGCCGCTCGAGGGTGTGCGGGAAGTGGCGTTTTTCCCACCGATGACGGGGGGCTGACCCATGCGGATCGTGGTGCAGGAGGCGCCGTTCGACTTTGGGGCCGAGGCGCAGGATTTTGCCAGCGGCCATACCGACATGGGCGCCATAGTGACCTTTACCGGCGTGGTGCGCGATATCGCGGGCGACCGGCTTGATCGGATGGTCATCGAACACTATCCGGGGATGACGGAAAAGGCGCTCGAGGGGATCGCCGAAGAGGCGGTAAGCCGTTGGAATCTCGGCGATGTTTTGGTGATTCACCGCTATGGCGACCTACGTCCTGGCGACATGATCATGATGGTTGCCACCGCCGCACCGCACCGCAAGGATGCGTTTGAAGCGGCGGAATATCTCATGGATTACCTGAAGTCCCGCGCGCCGTTCTGGAAGCAGGAATTCACCTCAGATGGGGGGAAATGGGTTGCCGCGAAGGACGAGGACGAGGATGCGCTCAGCCGCTGGTAGGCGGGCGCCTTAAGACTCTTCCCGAATCACCCTCAAATCCCTTGGTGAACGGCCAAAAGGGCGGTCTGTAACGCGTCGGTATCACGTCGGTATTGCGTCTGTCTGAGGGGCGGAACGGCCATGTGTTGACGGGGCGTGCGTCGGTTAAGGCACCGTGCACCGTTACCAATAGATTAAACCGCGCGCCGCCCAAAAAGCGGCGCGCGGATTGGTTAGGCGGCCGAGGTGACGGCGCGGGCGGCCATGACCCGGATCAGGTTGGCACGGTAGCCTGCGGCGCCGTGGATATCGGACATCAAGCCCTCGGCGGGCACGTCAGCACCCTTGGCCGAAGCTTCGGAGAAGTCTGCGGCCAGCGCGGCTTCGAGCGCTTCACTCCGGAACACGCCGTCTTCGCCTGCGCCTGTCACGGTGACGCGGACGCCATCCGCCGTCTTGGCCACGAAGACCCCGACCAGCGCATAGAGCGAGGCCGGTTGCGGGAACTTGCTATAGCCCGCGGCCTCGACCTTGGGGAACTTGACGGCGGTGATGATCTCATCCTCGTCAAGCACCGTGGCAAAGAGCCCGTCGAAGAAGTCGTCCGCCGCGATCTCGCGTTTGGAGGTCACGACCGTCGCCCCGAGGGCCAGAAGCGCAGCTGGATAGTCGGCAGCGGGATCGTTGTTGGCGACCGAGCCTCCGATGGTGCCTGCGTTGCGCACGGCGGGATCGCCGATCCCTGCGGCCAGACAGGCCAGCGCGGGCGAATGTTTCTGCACATCGGCGCTACTGGCCACTTCGGCGTGGGTTGTGGCCGCGCCGATGGTGAGCGTGTTGCCGTCGACAGACACACCCACCATGCCGTCGATCGCGCGAATGTCCACGAGATCGGAGGGCGCGGCGAGGTGCTGCTTCATCGTTGGCAGAAGGGTTTGCCCCCCTGCCAAGACCTTGGCCTCGTCGGAGGCTCCGAGTGCTTTGACGGCCTCGTCGATACTTGCGGCCTTGAGATATTTTGTCGGATACATGCCTTGGTCCTCCCTTACTCTGCCGCCTGAGCAGCCGAGACTGCCTGAAGCGCGTTCCAGACGTTTTGCGGCGTCGCTGGCATGGCCAGATCGTTGTTGCCGATCGCGTCGGTGATGGCGTTGATGACGGCAGGTGGCGAGCCGATGGCCCCTGCCTCGCCGCAGCCCTTCATACCGAGCGGGTTGCCGGGGCAAACCGTCGACGCATGATGCACCGAGAAGTTCGGCAGGTCTGCCGCGCGCGGCATGGTGTAGTCCATGTAGGACCCTGTGATGAGCTGGCCGTCGTCATCATAGATCACCTGTTCCAGCATGGCCTGACCGATGCCCTGGGCGAGACCGCCGTGCACCTGTCCTTCGACGATCATCGGGTTGATGATGGTGCCGAAATCGTCGGAGGCCGTGAACTGAACCACCTCCGTGACGCCGGTCTCGGGATCCACTTCGACCTCGCAGATATATGTCCCTGCGGGGAAGGTGAAGTTGGAGGGGTCGTAGAAGGCGCTTTCCTTCAGACCCGGCTCCATATCTGGCGGCAGGTTGTGGGCCGTGTAGGCGGCCAAGCCAATCTCGTGCCAGCCCAAGGCCTTGTCGGTGCCAGCCACTTTGACCTCGCCACCTTCGATGACGATATCGTCTTCGGAGGCTTCGAGCTGGTGCGCTGCGATCTTGCGGACCTTGGCCTCGACCTTGTCCATCGCCTTGACGATGGCCGACATGCCGACCGCGCCCGAACGCGAGCCATAGGTGCCCATGCCGAACTGGACCTTGTCGGTGTCGCCATGGACGATCGAGACATTGTCGATTGGCAGATCAAAGCGTTCGGCAACGATCTGGGCGAAGGTTGTCTCGTGGCCTTGGCCGTGGCTGTGCGAGCCTGTCAGGATCTCGATGGTGCCGACCGGGTTCACGCGCACTTCGGCGCTTTCCCAAAGGCCGACGCCCGCCCCGAGACCGCCCACCGCCGCCGAGGGCGCGATGCCGCAGGCTTCGATGTAGCAAGAATAGCCAAGCCCACGCAGTTTGCCGCGTTTGGCCGCCTCTTCCTTGCGCTTGGCAAAGCCGGCAACGTCTGCGGCGGCTTCGGCCTGGGCGAGGTTGGCGTCAAAGTCACCCGAGTCGTAGGTCATGATCACGGGCGTTTCGTGCGGGAATTCCTTGACGAAGTTCTTCGCGCGGAGCTCTGCCGGTTTCATGCCCATCTCGCGCGCGGCCGTCTCCATCATCCGTTCGATGAGGTAGCAGGCCTCGGGACGTCCGGCGCCACGATAGGCATCTACCGGGACCGTGTTGGTATAGACCGCCCGCACATTGGCGTGCAGGTTCTGGATGTCATACTGTCCCGAAAGCAGCGTGGCATAGAGATAGGTCGGCACCGAGCTTGAGAAGAGCGACATGTAAGCACCAAGGTTGGCGATCGTGTCGACCTTGAAGCCGGTGATTTTGCCATTCTCGTCAAAGCCCATTTTGGCCGTCGAGATATGATCGCGCCCGTGTGCGTCGGTGATGAAGGCTTCGGAACGGTCGGCTGTCCATTTGACCGAGCGGTTCGTCTTCATCGAAGCCCAGAGGCAGGTGATCTCTTCGGGGTAGATATAAATCTTGGCCCCGAAACCACCACCCACATCCGGCGCAATGACGCGCAGCTTGTGTTCGGGGGCGACGTTGTAGAACGCGCTCAGAACGAGGCGGGCCACGTGCGGGTTCTGCGAGGTGGTGTAGAGCGTGTAATGCTCCTCGGCCTCGTCATAGGTCGCCACCGCCGAGCGCGGTTCCATCGGGTTGGGCGAGAGGCGATTGTTGGTGATCTCCATCTCGGTGATGTGTTTGGCTGCCGCGAGGCCCGCGTCGGCCTTGGCCGCGTCGCCGATGTCCCAGTCGTAGATCAGGTTGCCCTCGGCTTCGTCGTGAATTTGCGGCGCGCCCTCGGCGAGCGCCTTGTCGGCAAAGGCCACGACGGGCAGTTCTTCATACTCGACCTCGACAGCCTCGGCGGCGAGGCGCGCTTGCTGTTGCGTATCGGCGATGACAACGGCCACTGCGTCGCCGACATAGCGGACCTTCTGGGTTGCCAGAGCCGACCAGGCGCCCATCTTCATCGGGGTGCCGTCCTTGGACGTCACGGCCCAGCCGCAGATGATATTGCCGATGCCATCGCCAGTAAGCTGATGGCCGTCGAGCACATCGACAACGCCTTCCATCGCGAGCGCGGCGGATTTGTCGATGCTCTTTACATTCGCATGCGCAACAGGGCTGCGCACAAAGGCCGCGTAGGCCTGATTTTCCATCCGCACATCATCGGTATATTTGCCTTTGCCGGTGATGAAACGCTTGTCTTCCTTGCGTTTGACGCGGGCACCAATTCCAGTTGTCATGTCGTGGTCCTCCCTTGCCAGTTACATTTTCGAGGCTGCGTCTTCGACAGCCTTGACGATATTGTGGTAGCCCGTGCAGCGGCAGATATTGCCTTCGAGTTCGTGGCGGATGGCCTCTTGGGTCAACTCGCGGCCCTCGGCCTTGTAGCGGTTGACCATGTCGACACCCGTCATGATCATTCCCGGCGTGCAGAAGCCGCATTGCAGACCGTGGTGTTCGTTGAAGGCCTCTTGCATCGGGTGCAGCCCGCCGTTCGCGAGCCCCTCGATGGTTGTCACGTCGGCGCCGTCAGTGGCCGCCGCGAGTGTGGTGCAGGATTTCACGGCCTTGCCGTTGACATGCACGACGCAGGCGCCGCACTGGGACGTGTCACAGCCGATATGCGTGCCTGTCAGACGCAGGTTTTCGCGCAGGAACTCGGACAAGAGCGTCTCGTCCGATACCTCGCGCGAGACGGCCTTGCCGTTCACGGTCATCTTTACTTTGGTCATTTGGTCCTCCCTTTTGAACGGCCTCCCAACCGTTCTCAATCGTTATAGACTCCGCCTAGCCCTCCTCTGGCTCTGCAGGCCCGTTTAAGTGTTCTTGGAAATTGTCGAAAAACTTGCCGGCCAGCTTCTTGGCGGTCGCATCAATCAGGCGGCTGCCGAGGCGGGCAAGCTTGCCACCGACCTGGGCATGGGCCTCATAGCGCAGAAGCGTGCCTTCGGGCACGTCCTCGAGCGTGACATTGGCCCCGCCCTTGGCAAAGCCCGCAACGCCGCCCTGGCCTTCGCCCTGGATGGTGTAGCTTTTGGGCGCGTCAATGTTCTGCAACTCGACCGCGCCTTTGAACGTCGCTTTCACCGGGCCGATCTTTTGCTTCACCACCGCCTCCATGGTGGTGTCAGAGGTCTGTTCCAGCTCTTCGCATCCGGGGATGCAGGCCCGCAGCACATCAACATCGTTGAGCGCGGCCCAAACATCGTCTCGGGACGCGGCAATCGTGTGTTCACCCGTCATATCCATGGGGAAGTCCGCAGCCTTTCTGTTCGCATGTCATGAGTGTTAGACGCAGAACGATTCGAGGCAAGCTTTTGTTTTCGTGTCAAAGTTGCGAGAGAAATAAGGGCTTCTGCGAGGGTCCGCCAAGCGCAGCGGTCAGATCTTCGAGGCTGTCGAGGTTGTGACAGGCATGAAAACTGCTCACCAAGGGCAGCAGGGTTCGCACCCCCGCCGCCTTTGGCGCGAAGCCATCAAATCGCAAAAGTGGGTTGAGCCAGACAAGCCGTTTGCAGGAAAGCGCGAGGCGTTCAGCTTCCTTGGCAAGGGTCTCGGTGCCGCCGGTTTCAAGCCCGTCCGTGATCAACAGAACCACCGCGCCCTGTCCCAAGACACGGCGAGACCAATGCTTGTTGAAGGCGTGCAGCGCATCGCCAAGGCGGGTGCCGCCCTGCCAGTCGGGCGCGTCATGGCCCACAGCCTTCAGGGCATCATCGACGTCGCGCTGATGCAGGGCGCGGCTGATGTTGGTGAGTTGGGTGCCCATGGTGAACCCGTGCACATGGCCCCAGCCGGCGTTCGGCGCCCAGACGAGGCTATGCAGGAAGTGCATCATCATCCGCGCATAGGCCGACATCGATCCCGAGATATCGCAGAGCACCACGAGGTTCAGCGGGCGGCTGCGCGGCGCCTTTTTGGGTAGGGCGGTGAATTCCCCGCCCTTGCGCAACGCATCACGCAACATGGCGCGGGCATCGGGCCTGTGGCCGAGGTGCGACGCGGCCATGCGGCGAGTCTTGAGCGGCGGGGCCGGCAGGCGCAGCTTGGCAATCGCGGCGGCGGCTTCGGCCTCTTCGGCGGTGCTCATCTGCTCGAAATCGAGGCTGCGAAGCACCTCGGTGCGCGAAAGGCTCATCTGGGCATCAAGCTCGAGCATGTCCCGTTCGGGCGCATCTTCGGGGGGCTCGTCTGCCCCTTCGTTTAACGCCTCTTCGGCGCGGCGCTGGGCGGCTTTGGCTTCTGGGGTATCCTGTCCCATGGTCTGTAGGAGCGGCAGCATGGAGCGCACCATCTTTTGCAGGAACTCGGGATCGCGCCAGAACATGGTAAAGACCTGATGGAAGGTCTCGAACTCATTGGGGCGGACGGTGAGCGTCGCTTTCAACGTGTTGTAGAAATCGTCCCGCCGGGTAAATCCCGCCGCTTCCACGGCTTCGATGGCAGAGAGCACCTGTGCCGGGCCAACCTTGAGCCCCGCCTTGCGCAGGGCGCGGGCGAAATGGATCACGTTTTCCGCCAGCTTGCCTTCGGTGTCGGGCAGCGCGTGCATGGATTATTCGGCAGCCAGCGTGGCGCGTGCCTCGTCGAGAAGCCGCGCCGTCTCGGAGCCGGTGATCTTGGCGATGTCGTCTTGATACTTGAGCAAGGCGCCAAGCGTGTCCGAGACCACATCAGGCGTAATCGAAACCGCATCCAACGCGATGAGGCAGCGCGCCCAGTCGATCGCTTCGGCAACGCCGGGTGTCTTGAACATGTCTTCGCCGCGCAGCGCGTGTACGAAGGCGACCACCTCGCGGGTCAGGCGCTCGGAACATTCCGGCAGGCGCGCCTTGAGGATTTCGACCTCGCGTTCGAACGCGGGATAGTCGACCCAGTGATAGAGGCAGCGGCGCTTTAGCGCGTCATGCACTTCGCGGGTGCGGTTCGACGTGAGGATGACTATCGGCGGCTCTGCGGCCTTGATCGTGCCAAGCTCGGGGATCGTCACCTGAAAGTCAGACAGCGCCTCGAGGAGGAAGGCTTCGAACGGTTCGTCGGTGCGGTCCAATTCGTCGATAAGCAAGACGGGCGGGCCGTCTTGCTGTGGTTCAAGTGCTTCGAGAAGCGGGCGCTTGATCAGATAGTCTTCGGAGAACAGCTCGGTTTGCAGAGCCTTGCGGTCAGCGGTGCCTGCTGCTTCGGCGGTGCGGATGGCGACCATCTGGGCCGAGAAATTCCATTCATAGAGCGCCGAGGCGGCATCAAGCCCCTCGTAGCATTGCAGCCGGATAAGGCGCCGCCCCAGCGCCGAAGCCAGCGCCTTGGCGATCTCCGTCTTGCCGGTGCCGGCCTCGCCCTCGAGAAAGAGCGGCTTGCCAAGCTTGAGCGAAAGATAGGCCACCGTGCCCAAGGCGCGGCCGCAGACATAGTTCTCCTCGGCGAGAAGGGCGATGGTGTCGTCGATTGAGGCGGGGAGTGCGGCCATGTGGGATTTTCTATTGCTTCAGGTCCGCGCTCATTAGAACAGCCGAGCACGCTCGTGTCTATCTTGCACCGGGGGCGGCACATGCTAGGCTGTCACGTCACTACGTTGGAGAGGTCCATGAGCGTTCCCGCCCTTGATGCAAGTTCGGTGATCGAGCCGATCCGGTCGCTGAGCGAGGCGCGCGGTGTCTTGGCCGTGGTGACGCGGATCGACGGGCCGTCTTATCGCCCTCTGGGTGCCATGATGGCCGTCTTGGACGATGGCCGTCGTGTCGGCACGCTGTCCTCGGGATGTGTCGAAGCCGATATTGCGCTTCATGCGATGAAAGCCCTTGAGAACGGGACGCCGGTCTCGGTTGTCTATGGCAAGGGATCGCCCTTTGCCGATATCACCTTGCCCTGTGGCGGGGGGCTGGAGATCTTGCTGGTGCCCGAGCCGGAGACCGATGTTCTGATCGCGCTGATCGCGCAGCACTCGGCCCGTCAGCATACCGCGCTCGAGATCGACGCGCGGCGCGGAACTGTCGCGATTGTGCCATCCGGCGAGACCGGTTGGCGCGGCGAGATGTTCACCGTCGCCATCGACCCCGAGTTGGCTTTTTACGTCTTCGGCAAGGGGCCCGAGGCGATCACCTTTGCGGGGCTTGTGCATGCGGCGGGGTATCCGAGCGTTTTGCTTTCGCCGGAGGAGGAGACGCTGGAGATTGCGCGGGCGGCGGGGTGTGAGACGCGGCATCTGACGGCGGCGAAATTCCCTGCGGACCTTCACCCTGACGAGATGTCGGCGGTCTTGCTGTTCTTCCACGACCACGATTGGGAGCCGCCGATCCTTGCCTCGGCGCTGGAAACCGAGGCGTTCTATATCGGCGCGCAAGGCAGCCAGCGCGCCGCCGAGATGCGGCGTAACGAATTGACATTGCTTGGTGTTTCCGCAGACGCACTGGCCCGGGTGCGGGGGCCGATCGGCCTTATCCCCTCTGTGCGCGACGCCCGCAAACTGGCCGTGAGCGTCCTCGCGGATGTGCTGAACGAAGCCTGACGCCACCCCGACCCAACCCATCGCAAGCCGCGTGCGCCCGCCGTTAAGACTTGCCCCGAATCACCCTGAAACCCCTAGTTAACAGCCAAAATGGGGGGCTGTATCGCGTCGGTATTACGTCGGTATTGCGTCGGTGTGGGGGGTGAAATGGCGATGTGTTGACGGGGCGTGCGGTGGTTACCGCATCGTGCCGGGTTAATGGGAGGTTAAGGGCCGTTTCGCCCGGAATGGCAACAAAGTTGCCCGGGCCTGCGCCGAACCGTCCCGGCGGTCAGGCGCATCTGCACCCGCGCGCTTCGCTCTGATCTGTGCCGGATTTGGCGACCATAAAGTGCCAGGTTCAGAGGTCGCAGCGCCTGCCCACGGCCCGGCGCACGCCCTATGGTTTTGGAGGGATGTGGGGGGCGGTGTAGCAAGCGGTGTTAGATGCGGAGCGTGGCGAGGGGGGGGGAAGTCGAAGTGACCGATGTTGCGCGGTGAACGAACGTCGTCTGCCCATCCTTCCGTACGCCGATCATAGCTCTTGGCTGTCTGGTCCCGGAGCTTGAGGAATCGGATCAATAGGAACTTCCCCTTCTCGCGGCCAGCATTCAAAGTCTCTATCCAAAAAGAAAAGCGCTTCTACATCAAACCTTCTTTCTCTAGCTGAATAGTTTTCAACAACTGGCGTGAGACCTATCTGGCCCAAACGACCCTTTTCGCTTAACGTACTCATTCTATTTCCAGCCCGAACGGCTTCATCACAGCTACCATAAACAACACTAAGTGAAATCAATCCAGACCACGGCGCGCCTGGCACAAGCCGGAGCCTAATTTGCTGGCGATTATTCTCAGTCCAAATGATGTTTCCAAACTGGGCTTGGGCGCGCCGATAATCCTCAGTTTCTCTGAATGCACGGGAGACATTATCGAGCGCGAACTCTTTGCTGCTTGTGTACCAGTTTAGCATTTCGTCTTTAAGCGTGTAACGCCAACCCGATACTATCGCGGGCGCCCCCGTAACCATCAGCTTCGGATAAATCTTCGCTTTTAGTAGAGCACGACCATTACTTAATTCAGATATGTTAAAGTAAAAGACGAGGATGTCGGGGTTGCCTGGTTCGATCCTTCCCCATTCTAGGCTTTCAGGCCTTGTTGTGCCTGCAAGAGCCCTTACTTCGTTTTTTGACTCTTGAATTACTTCGTCTGCCCTGTAGTAGGATACGGTGTTTGCAACTAGCGCACCAAAAAGAATAAGTGTCCACGAACCGAGCGCCCATCGTAAATAACAGGTCGCAGTGGTTGCGGATTTGGCTAGCTTTTCCTCTCTTGCATCTAAAGCAGCAACACGATCTCTCATTGTGTCGACTATTCCAGAAAGATACCTAATAGTCGCCTTGGAATCACTAGATAGAATTTCTTGATCATTCCCTTCCTTTGGAATCGCCATGAAGTATCCTTCAAGTTTGTGCTCGCCATGCAATCGTAGGCTATGCGGGGTCAGGGGTGGGTCGGATCATACTAAGGGTTCTCAAAACCTTCAGTAAAGGGGCTATTGGACGGAGAATCAGAGTTTACCAACTTGAATGGTAAAGAGGGCACTGGCGAGTGCCAAAGAGAATGCGCACTTTGTCCCGCAAGCCTGCCCTCAACGCCGACAACCGTGAACTCCCCCCATAGCCTTCCCCCACATCCCCCGATAC
>NZ_JAKVRD010000003.1 GCF_022814865.1 Shimia aestuarii
CCCCTCGCCGCCCCAATCCCGTTAGGCTCTCCCCAAACGGAGGCCCCATGCCGAAACTGCTGATCGTCTATCATTCCCGCACCGGCGGAAGCCGTCAGATGGCGGAGGCCGCCTACGCGGCCGCCAAGGAGGAGGTCGACACGACCCTCCTCAGGGCCGAGGACGCGAACCCCGACGATCTCCTGTCTGCGGATGGCTATATCTTCTGCGGCCCCGAGAACCTCGCAGCCCTGTCCGGCGCGATGAAGGAGTTCTTTGACCGCTGTTACTACCCGGTCTTGGGCCGCATCGAAGGCCGCCCCTATGCGCTGATGATTTGTGCCGGCTCCGATGGTGAAAACGCCAAGCGCCAACTGGCCCGCATCGCCACCGGCTGGCGCCTCAAGGAAGTTCAGCCCGGTTTCATCATCAACACCGCCGCCCAGACCCCCGAGGCCATCCTTGCCGAGAAAACCCTCCCCGAGGAGGCCCTCGCCCAATGCCGCGAGCTTGGTCAGGCGCTCGGCGCGGGGCTGGCCATGGGCGCGTTCTGATCCGCCATCATATTTTCGCGCGCCACCACAAAAGTATGGATCGAAAATACCGCCACGCCCGTTTCCGGCAGACGCAGGATGCTTTGCTTCTCGCACCTGAAATAGGGGCCGCTTTCGCCGGGTGAGACCCGCCTCGGCTCCTTGGCCGAGCGCGGTTGATGTAGCTCTGGATCATCATACCAAAGCGCATTGAACCGCCACAGGGGCCGCTCCGGACGCACCCCGTCAAAGAGCCGCTGCACCCGCCGCGCAATATCCTCGGTATACTCGGGCACCGGCGCATGGATGCCGACGAGCGGCTGCAAGAACTTCTCCGCCAGCGTCCAGCTTGCCGGGAAACACAAGACCGCCCCGATCAACACATGCTCTTCGCCGCGCTTTTCAAGCAGACAGAAATCCTCCTGCACAAGCCGCCCCAACGTGCCGAGAGGGTCGTCCCAATCAATCGCAACCCTTCGCCCATCCGGACAGATGACCTGCGCCCCGGCCTCGATGAAATCCGCCCGCGCGTCCAACGCGGCCAACACGGTCTCAAGCAATTCCCGCGCCGCAGGACGCGCGCGCTCGTCCAGCGCAAGCACCGTCGCGCGCCGCCCCTCCAACAACGCCTCACGCCGCGCCATCTGCCCGTCATAGGCCTCGTCGATGACAATCCAATCCGTCGGCTCCAGCGGTGAAATCCCCGGCAAGCGCGCCTCGGACAGCGCCTCAAAGGGGATCGTCGTCTGTAATATCTCGCTCATGGTCCGGACCCTAGCACCGCCAAAATCCGGTCACAGCCGAAAAAAGACATGAACCACGTCGCAAACGGATAGGATCGCCGGCAAATCGCGCGCCACCCTTCTCGCGACCCAGAGGAGGACTGGCCATGCGCGATCATTACCGTGACATCCGCAAGATCGACCCGACCCAAGGCGAGCGCACGCGCGACAATACCCCGAACGACATGAACCGTGTCGAGATCGGCCCGACGCGCCTCGCGCTCGCAGAATGGGACGCGGCGGGGCTGGTGCTGCCCGATCTTCAGGCGATGCGCCGCTACCGCTGGGAACGGCTGACCAATCATATCGTCGAGCGCGGCTATGCGGGCCTACTGATGTTCGACCCGCTCAACATCCGCTACGCCACCGACTCGACCAATATGCAGCTCTGGAACACCCATAACCCCTTCCGCGCCCTGCTCCTGTGCGCCGATGGCTACATGGTGATCTGGGACTACAAGAACTCGCCCTTCCTGTCGGAATTCAACCCGCTCGTGCGCGAAGCCCGTTCCGGTGCCGACCTGTTCTATTTCGACCGTGGCGACAAGATCGACATCGCCGCCGATACGTTCTCCAACGAGGTCCGCCAGATCCTCGCCGAACATAGCCCCGGCAACACGCGCCTCGCCGTCGACAAGATCATGATCCACGGGCTTCGCGCCCTCAAGGCGCAAGGCTTTGAGATCATGGAGGGCGAAGAAGTGACCGAGAAGGCCCGCTCCGTCAAAGGCCCCGACGAAATCCTCGCCATGCGCTGCGCCTCGCATGCCTGCGAAACGGCGGTTGCCGCGATGGAACACGCCGCCCGCAGCGGCGTGCCGCGCGGCGAGATGAGCGAGGATGATATCTGGGCCGTGCTGCACGCCGAAAACATCCGCCGCGGCGGCGAATGGATCGAGACCCGCCTCCTGACTTCCGGCCCCCGCACCAACCCGTGGTTTCAGGAATGCGGCCCCCGCATTGTCCAGAACAACGAGATCGTCGCCTTCGATACCGATCTCGTCGGCTCTTATGGCATCTGCGTCGACATCTCGCGCACATGGTGGATCGGGGATCAGGCCCCCCGCCCCGACATGATCTATGCCATGCAACATGCCCATGAGCACATCATGACCAACATGGAGCTTCTGAAACCCGGCGTGAACATGCAAGACATCTCCCGCGCCTGTCACCGCCTCGACGACCAGTTTCAGGATCAGAAATACGGCTGCATGATGCATGGGGTGGGCCTGTGCGATGAATGGCCCCTGATCGCCTATCCCGACCGCATGGTCGAAGGCGCGTTCGATTACGAGTTGGAGCCCGGAATGGTGCTCTGCGTCGAGGTGCTCGCCGGCGCCGTGGGCGGCGACTTCTCGATCAAACTCGAGGATCAAGTGCTGATTACCGAGACCGGCCACGAGAACCTGACGCAATACCCGTTCGATCCCCGTCTCATGGGCGATGCCTAGCCGGGTGGCGGTCACCTTCTGGCAAACTCTGTGAACCAAAGCGGGCGTTTCGGCGCACCGACGCAATACCGACGTGATACCGACGCGATACAGATCGCCGCAGAACGCCTTTTTTGCAGGTCTTTCGCCACCGTGCGCGCCCGGCACCTTGCCCACAGGCCCCCTTCGGTCTAAACCGCGCGCAACAGGTCCACGCACACAATACGGAAAGCCCGAGACATGATCCCTCGCTATGCCCGCCCCGAAATGGTCGCCATCTGGTCGCCGGAAACCAAGTTCAAAATCTGGTACGAGATCGAGGCCCACGCCTGCGACGCACAGGCCGCGCTTGGCGTGATCCCGAAGGAAAACGCCGAGGCCGTCTGGAAAGCCAAGGACGTGGAATTCGACGTCGCCCGGATCGACGAGATCGAAGCCGTGACCAAGCATGACGTGATCGCCTTCCTCACCCATCTCGCCGAACATGTCGGCAGCGAAGAGGCCCGCTTTGTCCATCAGGGCATGACCTCCTCGGACGTGCTCGACACCTGCCTCAATGTGCAGCTGGTGCGCGCCGCCGACATCCTGCTCGCCGATCTCGACAAGGTGCTCGCCGCCCTCAAGACCCGCGCCATGGAACACAAGATGACGGTCCGCGTCGGCCGCTCCCACGGCATCCACGCCGAACCGACCACCATGGGCCTCACCTTCGCGCGTTTCTATGCCGAAATGGACCGCAACAAGGCGCGCCTGCAACAAGCCCGCGACGAGGTTGCCACCGGCGCGATCTCCGGCGCAGTCGGCACGTTTGCCAACATCGACCCGGCGGTCGAAGAACACGTCTGCAAGGAAATGGGCCTCTCGCCCGAGCCGATCTCGACGCAAGTGATCCCGCGCGACCGCCACGCCATGTTCTTTGCCGTGCTCGGCGTCATCGCATCCTCGATCGAGAATATCGCCATCGAAATCCGCCACATGCAGCGCACCGAAGTCCTTGAAGGCGCAGAGTTTTTCTCGATGGGCCAGAAAGGCTCTTCGGCGATGCCGCACAAGAAGAACCCGGTTCTGACCGAGAACCTCACCGGCCTTGCCCGCCTCGTGCGGATGACGGTGATCCCGGCGATGGAGAACGTCGCCCTCTGGCACGAACGTGACATCTCGCACTCCTCGGTCGAGCGCGGCATTGGCCCGGACGCCACCGTGACGCTCGACTTCGCGCTGAACCGCCTTGCCGGTGTGGTCGAGAAGATGCTGATCTTCCCCGAGAACATGCTCGACAACATGAACAAATTCCCGGGCCTCGTCATGTCACAGCGCGTCCTCCTTGCCCTGACCCAAGCCGGCGTGAGCCGCGAAGACGCCTATTCCATGGTTCAGCGTAACGCCCTCAAGGTCTGGGAAGAGCGCGTCGATTTCCAAGAGCAACTGCTCGCGGATGAGGACGTGGTGAAGGCGCTCGGTGTCGATGGCATCAAGGCGAAATTCGACATGGACTATCATACGAAACACGTCGATACGATCTTCAAGCGCGTGTTCGGCTAAGCCCGACAGACGTCACTGAACAACAAGGCCGACCTGTCCCGCAGGTCGGCTTTTTCATGCCTCATGCGGGGCGAAGACCTTCGGGCAGGAACTTGGCGTCCCAGTCCTGCATCCGCGCCGCATTGCCCTTCTCCATCGCCTCTGCGAAGGGCGCGCCGCGTTTTCCGAACACATGCGCCAAGAGGATCTTGGGCGCATCGACCATCTCGGCCCGCGCCATCTCGGCATCGGTCGCGCCGCGATGCAAACCGCGAATATCCATCATCACCACGTCGCCCGCCTTGATGTCGAGCTGTGTATCCCGCTGCGCCCGCGCCAATTCGTCCAGCGCCGCATCGTCAAGCGGCGACGGCGCGCGATGCGATCCTTTCACAAACCGCAAGCTCTTGCCATCTTGCAAGTAAATCAAAGCCTTGAGGCACTCTCCTCGTGTCGATGCCCACGGGTCCACACCGTCCAGAAACCGCGCATAGGGCCCGCGCAGCAAATCCGTATGCCAGTGTTGAGAGCGATTGATCGTGATATCGCTCAGCCCGATGGGCGCGTATGCTCCCGGACCAAAATAAGCATCGAGGAACCCGTTGATTGCATCGCAGTGCTGAAACGCCTGATCCACCCCGGCAAAGGCGTCGAAGCGGTGAAACCCGGCAAGGTGCTGCGAGTGGTCGATGTCGCGCGTCTGGCCCATGAGGCCACGTTGCCTAAGGCAGGTGTCGCGCAGCGCTGCGATCTTCTCCGCATCAAGCGCCCCGCTCAGAACACACACGCCCTCCGCATCAAGTTCTGCAACTTGTGCCCCTGCGTCTTGCAACATCACCGTCTAACCCCTTCTTGTCACATTGAAATTCGCACCTGCGAAAACGAAACCCGACCACAGTCCAGCGCCTGGTTCAAGGCAAGATCTTTGATCTCAGCCGCGTCACAATCCCCGGCTCGCTCCAAAGCCGTCCGGACTCCCAGATTTTCACGTAGTGATTGGAATGCCCCTTCACCATCTCGTCGATACAGCAATCGCGGTCCTTGTTGCGGATGGCGACGATCTCGCCACCAGGTAGGATCTTGGCGATCTGATTGCGCCCGCCTGCGTCCTTGCCAAGCGACCGCGAGTCCCCGAACGCCACACGCGGCCAATCCTCGCCTTCGCAAAGCACCCGGCCGAACATGAACGGCCCCGTCGGATCTAGCGGATGCTGCCCGTAATAGAGCGCCTTGTGATGCGCCACGATCCGATCAATGGCTCGGGCAAGCTGCGGCGCGCCCGCGCGGGCACAGATCATGCCATTGCTCGTCGCCCAAGACGGATGCCCCGCGATATCTCGAAAGGCGATCATATCCTTGTCCTTCGGAAGCGCCATGGGACGCAGATGAAAATAGGACAAATCCGAATACACCCCGCCATAGTGATACAGCAGGCAAAGCCGGGCGAGATCGGCCTTGAAGGCAAACGCCGTCAGCGCCGTATAGGCTTCGAGAACCTCCTTTGGGTACTCATCCGCCAGAAACTGAAGCAACTCTTCCTCGCCATAGCGCACATAGTCCGCCTCTGGATAGGTCGCCTTGAGCGAGACGATATTGCGATTGAGGTCGGGCGAGAACCTGTCTTCCGTGACGGGTTTGTCCGAGATCAGAATTTGAAAGACCCGCATATGTCTTCCCTTTCTTGCCGTCGAACCCAAAAGGCCCGCAGCCCCACTATGCCGGGCGCAGACCCGGCAATGCAACTCGGTGACGGGATTGGTTCTGACGGAAATGTGAAACGCCCCGACTGGCCCGCCCCAAGCGGCCCGCTACATGCGCAATAATATTCACAGGAGACTCCGATGACACGCCTTGCCCTGATTGCCACGCTTGCCAGCCTCCCCGCCATCGCCCAGGCCCAATTGCTGCCCAAGGGCCATTTCAGCACTTTGACGATCTTCTCGGATGAGAACCGTGAGAACTGTAATGATGGCTACTACTGGGATGCCGAAGAGAAAACCTGCGTCGCAGATACCCTGCGCCGGTAGCTTTTCCCCGCGAAGCGTCCTCGCTTGACGTCGCTCTACGCCCCCAAATAGCATCCCAACATCCCTCTCTCACAGGACACCCCATGCTACACAAATCCCTAGTGATCGCCGCAACCTGTCTTGCACTTCCCATGGCCGCCCTTGCCGCAGGCTCCGACAGTTTCTCGCCGCCAAAGCCAACGCAGACCACGAAGGACTGCAAGAAAGGCGAGGTCTGGGATCCTGCCAAGAAGAAATGCGTCGCGCCGCGTGAATCGCGCCTCTCTGATGATGTGCTCTATGGTGCGGTGCGCGAATATGCTTACGCCGGGCAATATGAGACCGCCCAAGCGATCCTTGCCGCGATGTCCGACCAAAGCGATGATCGCGTCCTGACCTATTGGGGCTTTACGCACCGCAAACTTGGCAACCGCGCGCTTGGTATGAGCTTCTACAACAAGGCGCTCAAGACCAATCCCGATAACCTTCTGGTGCGCTCTTATATGGGGCAATCCTTTGTCGAGTCTGGCCAGATCTCCTTCGCCAAGGCGCAACTGCGCGAAATCCGCGCCCGTGGCGGGCAAGATACATGGGCTGAGACCGCCCTCGCCACGGCGATCCGCTCAGGTTCGACCTACAGCTACTAAGGGTTTCTTCACCCTTGGTGGGTTAACTGCCTCCGACCGGAAAGGAGGTAGCCCATGCCGAGTGAGACCGCACCAATTCCCCTGGCCGCCCCGCGGCCGGGCGCCCTCCCTTCTGCCCACCTCTCCCGCCGCCAGAAAGCCGCGATCATCGTGCGCTTCCTGCTGAACGAAGGCGCCGATGTCTCGCTCTCCGACCTCCCCGACGATATGCAGGCCGACCTGACCAAACTCATGGGCGACATGCGCTATATCGACCGCGAAACGCTGGCCGAGGTGGTGCTTGAATTTGCGGGCGAGTTGGAGGCCGTGGGCCTAACCTTTCCTGCCGGGATCGGCGGGGCGCTCTCTGCGCTTGAAGGGCGGATCTCACCGTTGACCGCCGCGCGCCTTCGCAAAGAGGCCGGGGTGCGGCAGGCGGGCGATCCCTGGCAACGGCTGCGGGCGCTCTCTACGGAGCAACTGACCGAAATATGCGACCGGGAGAGCACAGAAGTCGCCGCCGTCATGCTGGCCAAGCTCGACGTGAGCCGCGCCGCCGAACTTCTCGGAGAATTGCCCGGCGAGAAGGCCCGCCGCATCACCTATGCCATGTCCCTCACCGGCGCCGTGACCCCGGACGCGGTGGACCGGATTGGCCTCTCGCTCGTCGCGCAACTTGACGACACACCGCCCCGCGCCTTCGCTGACGATCCTTCTTCGCGCGTCGGCGCGATCCTGAACTACTCCCGTTCAACAACCCGCGATGACGTGCTTACTGGCCTAGACGAGGCCGACGCCGCCTTTGCCGAGGCCGTGCGCAAGGCGATCTTCACCTTCCCTGACATCCCCGCTCGGCTCAGTCCGCGCGATGTGCCCCGCGTGATCCGCGACGTGGATCAGGCCCGCCTCATCGCCGCCCTTGGGGCGGCCATTGCCCCCGAAACGTCGCCGGTCGCCGCCTTTCTCCTCGACAACATGTCGAGCCGAATGGCCGATCAACTGCGCGAAGAGGTTGAAGAGCGCGGCCGCGTCCCGCCGCCCGAGGGCGAAGCCGCCATGGCCGAAATCGTCGGCGCGATCCGTGCTCTGGCAGATGCGGGCGAGATCACGCTGCGCAACCCCGACGACGAGGACGCCGACACCGCTTAACAGTTTACAGGCCGCGCGCCCCGGCATAGGGAAGAGGCCATGAAGAGCCTCTCACCCAACGCGCGCGCCATCCTGCTGATGATCTGCGCCATCCTGTTCTTTTCTCTGATGGATGCCACCGCCAAGGCGCTCGCGCCACGTATCGGCGTGATGCAGGCGCTCTGGACGCGCTACGCGGGGCAAACATTGATCGTCCTGATCCTCGTCGCACGGCACATACCCGGCGTGCTCAAGACGCGCTATCCGAAACTGCAACTCATGCGCTCCGTCTTCCTGATGTGCGCAACCTTCTGTTTTTTCACCGGGATTACCCATATCGGTTTGGCCGAGGCGACCGCGATCATGGATGTGAATCCCGTCCTCATCACCCTTGGCGCGGCACTCTTCCTGCATGAACGGCTCGGGCCGCGGCGCATCGCCGGGATTGCCGTGTCGCTCGTCGGGGCGCTGATCGTGATCCGCCCTGGCACCGATGTCTTCTCGCCTTACGCGGTCTACCCACTCGGCGCTGCCCTGTTCTATTCAGGCTACGCCCTCGCCACCCGGTTTGTCGGCAAAGATGAAAACGTCTGGACCTCGATGCTCTACACCGCGCTCTTTGGCGCCATCGTGCTTTCGGCGATTGTCCTGCCCGACTGGCAGACCCCCGACATGACCGCGCTTGGCCTGATGGGTCTTCTCGTGGCGTTCGGCACCCTGTCGCAACTCTTGCTGATCCGCGCGCTCTCTGAGGGCGAAGCAAGCCTTCTCGCCCCCTTCGCCTATACCGGCCTGATCTTTGCCACGGTCTGGGGTCTCATCTTCTATGGCGAAGTCCCCGATCTCTGGACGATTGTCGGCGCGCTTGTGATTGCCGGTGCCGGGACATATGTCTGGCACCGCGAAACCTTCCGCTAGGCCCGGTCCCGCATATGTCCGATCCCATCCAAAGCCCAAAGGGCAGCCGCACCGATTATCTGAGCAACCTTGTCCTGCGCGGGGCGATCCGCGGTGCGCTCGCCCTTCCTTACGAGACGCGCGTGCGCCTCATGGGCTGGCTTGTGGCTAAGGTGATCGCACCGATCGCAGGCTATCGCCGCCGCATCCGCGAGAACCTCGCCCATACCTGCCCAGAGCTGCCGCAGGCCGAGGTCGACAGGCTCTGCCACGCGGTGCCTGACAATGTCGGCCGCACCCTGATCGAAATCTATTCCGGCCCCGAGTTTGTCGCCCGCGCCATCGAGGCCCCGATCGAGGGCCCCGGCCTTGCCCGGCTCGAAGCTGCCCGCGCCGAGGGCCGACCGGTGATCCTCGTCACCGGCCACATGGGCAATTACGACGCCGTGCGCGCCAACCTGATCCATCGCGGCTACAACATGGGCGCGCTGTATCGGCGCATGTCGAACCCCTATTTCAATGCCCACTACGTGCGCTCCATCTCGCGCATCGGTACGCCACTTTTTGAGCAAGGCCGCAAGGGGATGATCGAGATGGTGCGCCATATCCGGGCCGGCGGCATCCTCGGCATCCTCACCGATCTCTACGTGCAGGACGGCGAAGCGCTCGACTTTTTCGGTCAGAAGGCCCGCACCTCCCTCGTCACGGCCGAGCTCGCGCTCAAGTTCAACGCCGCGCTGATCCCGGTTTACGGACTACGCGATCCTGACGGTTTCGGATTTCGCATCGTGGCGCAGGATGAAATCCCCCATTCCGATCCCATCACCATGACGCAAGCCGTCAATGACGGGCTGGAAAGCCTCGTGCGGGAGAACATGGATCAATGGTTCTGGATTCACCGCCGCTGGAAATACGCCGACATCGACCTACGAAAGAAGCCCGGCGCCTCGTCCTGAGGCTACTCAATCCGGTCCGCAGCAAAGATCGGGCCATTGCCCTTGCCCTGCACCAGAGCGACCACAGGCGCATCGCCTGCCGCCGGGGCTTCGATTTGCAACGGCGCACGTCCGTCCCATTCCGCCACCACGTGCCAATCCGTCACGATATTGGCATAGACGAGCTTGCGCCCCGCATTCTCACCGCGCTTGATCGCCACTTCGTCTTCTGGCTCATAGCGCACCAGATGCACGACCATCGCCCCCGGTGTCTCGCTGGCGCTCGCCTTGATTTCAACCCGGCCGCCGACACGCTTGAGATTAACGCGCACCGCAGAGGGCGCTGCACGATGCGACTTCAACAGCGCTTTGACTTCCTTGGGGTGATTGCCGACGACATGATCGCGTCCTCCGACTATGATCTGCGGCGTATAGACCATCCGATGCCCCGACGCGCGCGCATATTGCTTCTGGCGCTTGGTAAAGGCGGGGTTGGCGAAATTGTCTTTCCAGCCAAGGTAGTCCCAGTAATCCACATGCAATGCGAGGGCGATCACATCCTCCCGCCCCGCAAGCTCCTTCGCGAAATAGGCATCCGCTGGCGGGCACGAAGAACACCCCTGCGAGGTGAAAAGCTCGACCACAACAGGCCCGGACTGCGCCGTTGCCATGCTGCCCGCGAGCGCGAGCCAACCGAATGTCATAAGTGCGAAAAGTGATTTCATTGTGGTGGCGCCCCTTGCCTGAACGCTGATGAAACTAGGCTCACAGCGCCACAAAGGCCAATAAAGGTTTCGCGAGCGCTATGTTACAAAGACGCATCCGAAAAACATGAAAAAGGGGCCTCACGGATCGCCGCGAGGCCCCTTCTATACGCGGCTCTGCCCGTCACCGGGCCGCCATCTTAGAAGTGCACCGAACGCGCGCCTTCCGGCTTGGCAAGCGGCGGAGCGAACTTGGTGAGATCGATGCCTTCCACGGCGGCCTTGTACTCGTCCATGTTGGGCGTGCGGCCAAGGATCGCCGACAGAACGACAACCGGGGTCGACGCCAGAAGCGACTCGCCCTTCTTCTCGGCGCTGTCTTCCACGACGCGGCCCTGGAACAGGCGCGTAGAGGTGGCAAGCACTGTGTCGCCCTTCGCGGCTTTCTCCTGGTTGCCCATGCAGAGGTTACAGCCGGGACGCTCAAGGTAGAGAATGTTCTCATACTCGGTGCGCGCCTGCGATTTCGGGAAGAGATCGTCGAACTCAAAGCCCGAGTAGCGCTCAAGGATTTCCCAATCGCCCTCTTCCTTCAACTCGTCGATGATGTTGTAGGTCGGCGCAGCAACAACGAGCGGCGCCTTGAATTCGACCTTACCGGCGGTCTTCTCGAGGTTCTTGAGCATCTGGGCAACGATCTTCATGTCCCCCTTGTGCACCATGCACGAGCCGACAAACCCAAGATCAACCTTCTTCTCGGCACCGTAGAACGATACCGGGCGGATGGTGTCATGCGTGTAGCGTTTGGAGACATCAGCGTTGTTGACATCCGGGTCCGCGATCATCGGTTCGGTGATCTCGTCGAGATCAACAACAACCTCGGCGAAGTATTTCGCGTTGGCATCCGGGGTCAGCGCCGGCTTTTCGCCCGACTTGATCTCGGCGATGCGCTTGTCGGCCTTGTCGATCAGGCCCTGAAGCGTCCCCGCGGCGTTGTCCATGCCCTTGTCGATCATCACCTGAATGCGCGATTTCGCCAGTTCGAGCGACCCGATAAGCGTTTCATCATTGGAAATACAGATCGAGGCCTTCGCCTTCATTTCTGCGGTCCAGTCGGTGAAGGTAAACGCTTGGTCCGCCAGAAGCGTGCCGATGTGCACTTCGATGA
This sequence comes from Shimia aestuarii, assembly GCF_022814865.1. Lineage (GTDB taxonomy): Bacteria > Pseudomonadota > Alphaproteobacteria > Rhodobacterales > Rhodobacteraceae > Shimia > Shimia aestuarii_A. Next base: position 11,710 of record NZ_JAKVRD010000003.1, read on the forward strand.
TACGGCCTTGGAAGACGTTGTCGCCATGCTGCTTGAGCATTTGCGCCTGCGTGGCGTGCACCACATCGCGGAAATCGAGGTGATCAGCCATCGCGCCCTTGAAGGTGACCTTGACGGATTCCGGGATCGGCATCGTTGCTTCGCCGGTCGCCAGCGCTAGCGCCACAGTCCCCGAGTCCGCGCCAAAGGCCACGCCCTTGGACATACGCGTGTGGCTGTCGCCACCAATGATGATATCCCAATCATCCACGGTGATATCGTTCAGCACCTTGTGGATCACGTCGGTCATCGCGTGATATTCGCCCTTCGGGTCACGCGCGGTGATGAGGCCGAACTTGTTCATGAACGCCATCAGGCGCGGAATGTTGGCTTGGGCCTTTTTGTCCCAGACCGACGCCGTGTGACAGCCAGACTGATAGCCGACATCCACGGAAGGCGAAATCACCGTCGCGGCCATCGCCTCAAGCTCCTGCGCCGTCATCGGGCCGGTGGTGTCCTGCGACCCGACCACGTTCACCTGCACCCGCACGTCCGATCCGGCATGAAGCGTCTTGCCGGGCGTCGTGCCACGTGCGTTCTTGTTAAAGATCTTCTCAACAGCGGTCAGGCCCTGATCTGCCACCGAGACTTCCTGAGACGGCGCATAGGCCGATTTCAATTCCTGCCCAAGCGCTTCAGCGGCGAATGTCTGCAGCTTCTTGCCGAAGACCACGGCATAAGACCCGCCCGCCTTGATGAATTCAACCTTCTGCGCCGTGAGGGACGCCGAGATATCGACGAGCGCATTGCCTTCGGCATCGTAGAGCGTCTTGTCCTTGGTGTTGATGGTCAGCACCTTACCGGTTTCGACCGAATAGACCTGCTCAAGCACCGGATCGCCATTGGCATCGAGAACCGGCTTGCCGTCCTCACCGATCTTCTTGACCCAGTTCTTGAGGTCAATGCCGATACCGCCGGTGACGCCCACGGTGGTGAGGAAGATCGGCGAGATGCCGTTCGTGCCCGCCACAACCGGTGCGATGTTGACGAAAGGCACATAGGGCGAGGCCTTTTTGCCGGTCCAGAGTGCAACGTTGTTCACGCCCGACATCCGCGACGAGCCGACGCCCATCGTACCTTTTTCCGCGATGAGCATGACGCGCGCATCCGGGTTGGCCTTTTGAAGCGCCTGAATTTCTTCCTGTGCCTCGGGGGTGATCATGCATTTGCCGTGCAGTTCACGGTCCGAACGCGAATGCGCCTGGTTGCCGGGGCTGAGGAGGTCGGTCGAAATATCGCCCTCTGCGGCGATATAGGTGACGACCTTGATCTCGTCCTCAACCTCGGGAAGCTTGGTGAAGAACTCCGCCTTGGCATAGCTTTCAAGAATATCCTTGGCGACCGCGTTGCCGGCCGTGTTGGCCTCGGCAAGGCGTTCCATATCGGCCTCGTAGAGGAACACTTGGGTCTTCAGAACCTCGGCCGCCTGCCCCGCAAGCGCCGCATCCTCGCCAAGCGCAATGTCAAGAAGCACTGCGATCGACGGCCCGCCCTTCATGTGCGACAGCAGCTCGAAGGCGAATTCCGGCGTGATCTCTGCCACTGCCTCATTGCCAAGGATAATCTCCTTGAGAAACGCCGCCTTCACACCTGCCGCGCTCGTGGTGCCGGGCAGCGTGTTGTAGATGAAGAACTCAAGCGAGTCCGCGCGGTCGGCATGGCCCGTGTCCTTGATCTGCGCAATCAGCTCCTCGACCAGCGCGCCATCGTCGATGGGTTTCGGATGCAGACCCTCTGCTTTGCGGGTCTCGATCTCGGTTAGGTAGTCGGTGTACAGGCTCATGACATTCCCTACGGTCTAGTGTCTGAAAAACTGGAAAGTCAGGCGGCCCAAACCGGAGCGTGCCGACTCTCGAAATGCAATTGTATGCCGCTGTATACCAACTCCATTTTGGTTGCAAGACATGCGGCGTTTTCCTTCATGTCTCACAAGTCGCCGCAAAGCGCACCTCCTGATCGCCCCAAGCCCGGAATTATTTCTCCCAAGCCTCCAATCAGGGTGGCCGCGCCCTGCGGGATCGCTTTTAATGTGCTAAGAACTGCTTATATGCCAATTGGCAGCGGCAAGGCCGCCGTTGCTTGATGCCACGTTGATTCGGAGGTATTTTTCCATGACAATCCAGGTAGGTAAGGACACCGCCCAGACGCGCAAGACCCTGAGCGTCAACGGCAAGACGATCTCCTATTATTCCATTCCCGCCGCCCAAGAAGCCGGTCTCGGGGATTTCGCAAACCTCCCCGCCGCGCTCAAGGTGGTGCTCGAGAACATGCTCCGCTTCGAAGATGACGGCTTTTCCGTCTCCGTCGATGACATCAAGGCGTTTGGCGAATGGGCCGCGAATGGCGGCAAGAACCCGCGCGAGATCGCCTATCGCCCGGCCCGTGTGCTGATGCAGGACTTTACCGGCGTGCCCGCCGTGGTCGACCTTGCCGCGATGCGCGATGGCATCAAGGCGCTTGGTGGCGACGCCCAGAAAATCAACCCGCTGAACCCCGTGGACCTCGTCATCGACCACTCGGTGATGATCGACGAGTTCGGCAATCCCCGCGCCTTCCAGATGAACGTGGACCGCGAATATGAACGCAACATGGAGCGCTACCAATTCCTCAAATGGGGTCAGAAGGCGTTCAACAACTTCCGCGTCGTGCCCCCCGGCACCGGCATCTGCCACCAGGTGAATCTCGAATACCTCGCCCAGACCGTCTGGAGCGACGAGGACCAGAACGGCGAGATGGTCGCCTACCCCGATACGCTCGTCGGCACCGACAGCCACACCACCATGGTCAACGGTGCCGCCGTCCTCGGCTGGGGCGTTGGCGGGATCGAGGCCGAAGCCGCCATGCTCGGCCAGCCAATCTCGATGCTCATCCCCGAGGTGATCGGCTTTGAACTCACCGGCGAAATGGTCGAAGGCACAACCGGCACCGACCTCGTTCTCAAGGTTGTAGAAATGCTGCGCGAAAAAGGCGTCGTCGGCAAATTCGTCGAATTCTTCGGCGACGGTCTCGACCGCCTGCCGCTCGCCGACCGCGCCACAATCGCCAACATGGCCCCCGAATACGGCGCCACCTGCGGCTTCTTCCCCATCGACGGCGAAACCCTGCGCTACCTGCGCAACACCGGCCGCGACGAGGACCGCATCGCCCTCGTCGAAGCCTACGCCAAGGAAAACGGCTTCTGGCGCGACGCGAGCTACAACCCGATCTATACCGACACGCTCAAGCTCGACATGGGTACCATCGTGCCCGCCGTCTCCGGCCCCAAACGCCCGCAGGACTATACCCCGCTCGATCAGGCCGCGGACGCCTTCTTCAACGTGGTCTCCGAATACCGCGGCGAAAGCCAAACCGCCGAGGCCGAGGACATGGCCTCCGAAGGCCCCACCCCCGACCCCATCATCGACCCGCGCAAATCCCAGAAAGTCGCGGGCGAAGACTATGAACTGCGCGATGGCTCCGTGGTGATCGCCTCGATCACGTCCTGCACCAACACTTCGAACCCCTATGTGATGATCGGCGCCGGGCTGGTGGCCAAGAAGGCGCACGAGCTTGGCCTCAACCGCAAGCCTTGGGTCAAAACCTCCCTCGCCCCCGGTTCGCAAGTCGTGACCGAATATCTCGAGGCCGCCGGTCTGCAAAAGCACCTCGACGCCATCGGCTTCAACCTCGTCGGCTACGGCTGCACGACCTGCATCGGCAACTCCGGCCCGATCCAGAAAGAGCTCTCCGAAGCCATCGCCGAGGGCGACCTCGTGGCAACCTCCGTGCTCTCGGGCAACCGCAACTTCGAGGGCCGCATTTCGCCCGACGTGCGCGCCAACTACCTCGCCTCGCCGCCCCTCGTCGTGGCCTATGCGCTGGCCGGTGACATGAACATCAACATCGCCACCGACCCCATCGCCCAGACGCCCGACGGAAAGGATGTCTACCTCAAGGACATCTGGCCGACCCAGGCCGAAATCGCCGAGCTTGTCGAACAGACCGTCACCCGCGAGGCGTTCCAGTCGAAATACGCCGATGTCTTCAAGGGCGACGAGAAATGGCGCGGGGTCGAGACCACGGATGCCGAAACCTATGACTGGCCCCCCGCCTCGACCTATATCCAGAACCCGCCCTACTTTCAGGGCATGGGCATGGAAAAAGGCGCGATCACCAATATCGAAGGGGCGCGCGTCCTCCTGCTGCTCGGTGACATGGTCACCACCGACCACATCTCGCCCGCAGGCTCCTTCGCGCAATCCTCGCCCGCTGGCCAGTACCTCATGGAACGTCAGGTTGAGCCGCGCGAGTTTAACTCCTACGGCTCGCGCCGCGGCAACCACGAGATCATGATGCGTGGCACCTTCGCCAATATCCGCATCAAGAACGAGATGCTCGACGGGGTTGAAGGCGGCTACACCAAAGGCCCCGACGGCGCGCAAACCTCCGTCTTCGACGCCTCCATGGCGCATCAGGCGAACGGCACACCGCTTGTCGTGTTCGGCGGCGAACAATATGGCGCGGGCTCCTCGCGCGACTGGGCCGCCAAGGGCACTGCACTGCTCGGCGTCAAGGCCGTCATCGCCGAAAGCTTCGAGCGCATCCACCGTTCCAACCTTGTCGGCATGGGCGTGATCCCGTTCGAGTTTACCGGCGGCGACACGCGCAAGACCCTCGGCCTGACAGGGGACGAAACCGTCTCCATCCACGGCCTCGACACGATCGAGCCACAGGATCAGGTCCCATGCGACATCACCTTTGCGGATGGCAGCACCAAGACCATCACCCTCCAGTGCCGCATCGATACCGCACCGGAAAAGGAATATGTCGAGAACGGCGGTGTGTTGCACTACGTGCTGCGCAACCTCGCCAAATCCTGACCCCCTCCAACACACAGAAAAGCCCCGCCACGCCCGGCGGGGCTTTTTCGTTTCCCCCGATGTCGCTGCTTTGGTGACTCCGAGCAGACCTTCCGCCTTGGGCTTTGCCACGCAAAGACCAAGGCTCAAACAAGCGTGGCCCCGAACAGGGGCCACTCCACTGACTACCAGTTTTCCGCGAAGATCAGTCCGCCAGCGCCTCTGCCACGATTGGGCCAATCGTCGTCTCGATCACCCGGCTGGTGATCGGCCCGGCAAAGCGATAGAGCACCGTGCCGTCCTCATCGATGACAAAGGTCTCAGGCGCGCCATAGACGCCCCAATCGATCTTGGTCCGCGTCGTCGACGCTTCGCCGAGCGTGGTGAACGGGTTGCCCTCTTCGGCAAGGTATTTCTCCGCCTTAGCCTTGGTGTCGTCGAAATTCACACCATGAAGCGTCACCGGCAAAATGTCCTCAATGACCAAAAGCGTCGGATGCTCCGCCCGACAGGCAACGCACCACGTGCCCCAGAAATTCACCAGTTTGATCCCCGGCCCCTGTAGAACCTCATCAGTGAGGAGCTCTGTCCCCGACAAGGGTTGAAGCCCCTCCACGGTCGGCACCTGTTTCCCGATAAGCATCGAGGGTAAGGCATCCGGGTCATCCCGGTTCATACCGATGAAGAACAACGCCGCAAGGCCCGCAAAAATCGCAGGCGGGGCAATCATCAGGGGCGAGATCTTAGCCACGACGGCGATCCTCCAGTTTCTGCAACTCCGCACGCGCCTTTTTCGCGGCGCGCAGGCTCATCACCACAAGCACGACCAACAAGAGGATCGACACCACATAGGACGACAGGACCGCGTCCGCGTATTTCCCAAGATCCGGCATCATCCGAGTCTCTCCCGAGCGAGCAGCGCCTTCGTGCGCCGCTTATAGATTTCCGTTCGCGTGCGCAGGAACACAAGCGCGATGAACAACAAGATAAACCCGGCAATCGAAATATAAAGCGGGGTCGAGAACACATCCGCCACGTTCTCTTCCTTATCAAGCGAAAGGGACGCCCCCTGATGCAGCCCCTGGTTCCAGAAGTTGACCGCGTAGCGGCTCAGGATCGCAAAGACCGACCCCACAATACAAAGAACCGCCGTCAGATCCGCCGCCGTATCCGGGTTATCAATCGCCTCCCAAAGGGCCATGTAGCCAAGGTAGAACAGGAACAGGATCAGGAACGAGGTCAGACGCGGATCCCATTCCCACCACGTGCCCCACATCGGTTGACCCCAGATCGCCCCGGTGGCAAGCGCAATCACCGTCATGATCGCCCCCACCGGCGCCGCTGCCTTGGCCGCAAGCGCCGAAACATGGTGCCGCCGGATGAGCCAGACAAGCGAGGTGACAAGCATCATGAACCACACGTTGATCGCCATAAGGGCGGCCGGTACGTGAATATAGATGATCTTCACGGTCGATCCCTGCCGATAATCATCCGGCGTAAAGAAGAACCCCCAGACCAGCCCGGCAACAAGAGTCACGGTCGCGAGAATGGACACCCACGGCAGAACGGTTTCCGCGGTGCGGATGAACTTGACCGGATTCGCATATTCCCAGAGTGATGCCATATCGTCTCCTAACGCTCCTTTGCGCCTCTTGCATCTCACATGACAGTGAGCCGCCCCGGCGTCCCTGATCCGGATCAAATGATGCGGATCGCATTTACGTTTCCCTACCGAAGATTGACCCGAAGCACCAAGGCGCTGGCAAAGGGCAGCAAGGCAATGGTGCCAAAGGTGATCCCGCCCAACATCAAGAGCGGTGTCGTCGTGCTCAAGCCTTCAATCCCACGCCGCGCCACTTCCGAGCCAAAGATGAGCGTCGGCACATAGAGCGGCAGCACGAGCAGCGACAGAAGCAGCCCGCCCCGCTTGAGACCCACCGTCAACGCCGCGCCAAACGTGCCAATCACCGAAAGCGCCGGTGTCCCGATAAGGAGCGAAAGCACCACCCAGGTGTGGCCTTGATCCGGCAGGTGCAGCAGCACGCCAAAGATCGGCGCCGCAAGGCAAAGCGGCAAGCCCGTCGTCACCCAATGCGCCAGCGCCTTGACTGATACCACGCCCTCCATCGGCAAAGGCGAGGTCGCCAGAAGGTCGAGAGAGCCATCCTCCCAATCAAGGGCGAAAATCCGGTCAAGCGACAACAGGCAGGCCAAAAGCGCGCCAAGCCAAAGAATGCCCGGCGCGATCTTGGCCAGAAGCGTGCTCTCCGGCCCGACGCCAAACGGCACAAGCACCGTCACGATGAGGAAAAAGGCAAGGCCAAGCCCAAAGCCCCCGCCTGCGCGCATCGCAAGACGCAGATCCCGCATCAAAAGGGCAATCATAAGAAGCCCTCATCGAAATCGCTCGAGAACGCATCGTGGTTCGAGGTCGCCTTGGCGCGGTATGGGCCGACATCGAACACATCTGCCTCAAGACCAAGATCGATATGCGTCGCGATAAGGGCGCTGCCCCCGCCTGCAAGATGGGCGCGCACGGCATCCGCAAAAAGCGCGACCGACTCCACATCGAGCGAGACGGTCGGTTCATCCAAGATCCAGATCGGCCGCCCGGTGACGAGTAGCCGCGCAAGGCCAAGACGGCGTTTCTGACCCGCCGAAAGCCCGCCCGCCGGACGGTCAATCAACTCACGTAAACGAAACCCGTCAAGCGCCGCGTCGATCTCCTTGGTGCCGAACACATCGGCCCAGAACAAGAGGTTCTCGCGCACGCTCAGCGTCGCCTTGAGCCCGTCGCTATGGGCCGCATAGGCCATGCTCTCAGGATCGGCCGTCACCGTGCCGCGCACCGGCGGCTGGAGCCCCGCGACCGTGCGCAGAAGCGTGGTTTTGCCAACCCCGTTCGGCCCGCGCAACACGAGCGCACGCCCCGGTGCGAGCGTGAAGTTAAGCCCCTCCAGCACCGGGATACCGCCGCGAGAAATGGTCAGGTCTGTCACCGTCAAAGTCATGGCATTCGCTTACCCCATCGCGCCCCCTGACAAAAGGGAAATGCTTGGACCGGGAAGCGATGTCGCAGGGCGCTCAGTCCGCCGCCCCCACTGGCAGGACCACCGCCGCCACGCGCCGCCCCTCCGAGACCAGCACGTTATAGGTTCGGCAGGCCGAGGCCGAGGCCATCGGTTCAACCCCGATCCCTGCCGCCTCGAGCGGCTCTTTGAACGTCGCCGGGATCGGCGCCATGGTCTCTCCCGTCCCCATCAGGATCACATCGACCTTCCCCCCGAGCGCAAGGACACTGTCCAGATCGTCATAACCCTGCCAACTGCGCGCGCCGGTCGCATGAATGATCGCGCCGCCCTCGATGATCTCGCCGCCAACGCGGAAGAACCCCGGCCCATAGCCTTCGATCGGCACGGCCTCGTCATACTGCACTTCGCTCATTTTCATGTTCAATGTCCTCCCGACAGGAACGGCAATCCGCCAATCGCCGAGGCGGCAATCATGGCATAGGCCACCCAGCGATAAAGGGTCTCGCGCGCTGGGTCAAAGATCCGCGCCCCAAGGAGATTGCCAAGGATGTTCGGCACCGCGAGCGCCACTCCAAGAAGCACCGGCGTCAGCGTCAGCCGATCTTGCAGCGCCAGAACCCCCATGAGCAACACGTCATACCCCAACAGGTAGATCATCGTATTGGCCCGCACCACACGCGCGCCATGCGGGCTGGCCATGTAAAATAGGATCACCGGCGGCCCCGGCAGGCCCGCCGCGCCGCCAAGGAACCCTGCCGCACCGCCAATCCCGTAGACCATGGGCCGCGTGACCATCCCCTGATACCGCAGCCCAAGAACCAAGGCCGCAAGCATCCCAAGGGCGAGGAAAGACACACCATAGCGAAACACCGCCGGATCGACCGCGTAAAGCACCATAAGGCCAATGGGCAGCGCCACCAACGTCCCGGCCCAAAGCCGCATGACATCGCGCGGATGTCCATTGCGCCACGCCGACGGGGCGTTTGGAAGCGGGCCGAACATATCCATGACCGCCAGCGTCAGGATGGCCCAGATCGGATCAATGAACCGCCCCGCGAGGGGCAGGTAGATCAACGCGGTGCCAAAGCCTGAAAACCCTCGCACCGTCCCGGCGACAAAGGCCGCAAGGATAAGCCAGGGCAGCCCCTCGACCGAGGCCACCCCACCAAGAAGATCAGGCATCAATATTGGCGAACTGGTTGCCCGAGGTGTTCGAGGGCTTGGACCAATCGCGCTTCACGCCGAGTTTGAGAAGCACTGCCGAGGCCACAAAGACCGAGGAATACGTCCCCACAATCACGCCCCAGATCATCGCGAAGACAAAGCCGCGGATCACGTCGCCGCCAAGCACGAAGAGCGAGATCAGCGCCAGAAGCGTCGTCACCGAGGTCATCACCGTCCGGCTCAGAGTCTCGTTGATCGAGAGGTTGAGAACCTCTTTGAGCTCCATCTTCTTATACTTGCGCAGGTTCTCCCGCACCCGGTCGAACACAACCACGGTATCGTTGAGCGAATAGCCCACGATGGTCAAAAGCGCCGCGATAATCGCAAGGTCAAAGCGGATCTGAAGCTCCGAGAAAACACCGATGGTCAACACCACGTCATGCACAAGTGCGGCCACCGCGCCGAGCGCGAACTGCCACTCAAAGCGCAGCCAGATATAGATCAGGACCGCACCAATCGCGAGAAGCACCGCGACCACGGCTGTCTGGATCAACTCGCCCGAAACCTTCGGACCAACCGATTCCACCGAGACAAAGCTGATATCCGGCACCACACCCCGAAGCGCGGATTCGATCTGCTGGATCACGTCGGCCGTCACCGATTCCTGCCCATCCTGAGCCTGAATACGGATCATCGTGACATTCTGGTTTTCGTCGAAATTGGGATCGAACACTTCCGTGATCGTCACATCGCCAAGCTCAAGCGGCGCGATCGCGTCTCGGTAAACCCCGACATCCACGCTTTGCGCACTCTCGGTGCGGATCGTCGTGCCACCGCGAAAGTCGATGCCGTAGTTGAGCCCTTGGACGAAAAAGCTCACCAGCGCGAGCACCATCAGAAACCCCGAGATGCCAAGCCAAAGCGCAGGCCGGCTGAAGAAATCCCATTTGGTCTCTTGCGGAACGAGTCTCAAACGCATGGCTTATACCTCGATTGTCTTGGGTCGGCGGCGTTCGTACCAGATCACGATCATCAGGCGCGTCACGTAGATCGCCGTGAAGACCGAGGTCACGATGCCGAGGCCGAGGGTGATGGCAAAGCCGCGCACCGGGCCGGAGCCCACAGCGAACAGGATGGCCGCAGTGATGAAGGTGGTGATATTGGCGTCGACAATCGCCGAAAGCGCCTTTTCATAGCCAAGGTCGATGGCCCGCGCCGGACCCCGCCCCGCCTTGCTCTCTTCGCGGATACGCTCAAAGACAAGCACGTTGGCATCCACCGCCATACCGATGGTGAGGACGATCCCCGCGATCCCCGGCAGGGTCAGCGTCGCGCCGACAAGGCTCAGAAGACCAAAGATCAGACCCACGTTGAGGATCAGTGCGATATTGGCGAAAAGACCAAAGGTGCCGTAGCTGAGGAACATAAAGACGAGGACCGCGGCAAAGGCCACGATACACGCGACCTTACCCGCCTCGATGCTGTCTTGGCCAAGCTCGGGGCCAATCGTGCGCTCTTCGAGGAACTCAAGCCCCGCCGGAAGCGCACCCGCGCGCAGCAGAACAGCAAGATTGGTGGATTCTTCGACGGTGAAGTTGCCGGTAATGATCCCCGAGCCGCCCGGAATATGCGACTGGATGACCGGCGCCGACACCACCTCGCCGTCAAGCACGATGGCAAAGGGCGATCCGATGTTCTCGGCGGTGTAGTCGCCAAACTTGCGCGCGCCCCCGACATTGAACCGGAACGACACCGCAGGACGGCCATTCTGGTCAAAGGACGGCTGTGCATCGACAAGCTCATCGCCCGTCACGACTGGCGCGCTCTCCACCGAGTAGAAAACGCCCTCTTGGTCGAGCGCCGGGACGATCTCATTGCCCGGTCCGGGGTTTGCCTCGGCATCCGCGCCGCGCCCGACAACCGGGTGGAAGGTCAACTGTGCCGTGGTGCCGATGATTTCCTTAAGTTCCGCCGCAGAGCCAATGCCCGGCACTTGGATCAGGATACGATCTGCACCCTGTCGCTGGATGGTCGGCTCACGGGTGCCAACCTCGTCGATCCGGCGCCGAATGATCTCGAGCGCCTGACGCACGGTCTGTTCGTCCGTGGCAAGTTTCTCGGCTTCCGAAAGTTCGACGATAATATCCGCACCCTCGACACGAACGGTGATATCCGACTGTCCCGCCGCCGCGACAGAGGCCACGGGCCGCGCAAGGCCACGGACAAGCGACGCCGCCTGTTGCACCTGGTCGGGCTTGGAAATCCGCACCCGCATGATGCCGGGGGCCGAGTCCTGAAGACGGATGGTGCCGATGGTGGCCCGCTCTTCGCGCAGAAGATCACGCACTTCGGGCCACATGGACTTGATCCGCGTGTCATAGACATCCGCGACCTTCACCTCTGCGAGAAGATGCGCCCCGCCCCGAAGGTCGAGGCCAAGATTGACAAGGCCCGATGGAAGGAACGATGGCCAAAGCGCCGCCTGCTCCTCCAACCCGTTGCCGCTATAGCCAAGCTCAAGCGCGGCCACGGCGTCATTGCTCGCCTCGACCCTTTCGTAGAACGCGTTCGGCGTCGCAAGAAGCAAGCCGATCGCACAAGTGGCCCAGATCAGGACCCGTTTCCAAAGGTCGATTTGCAGCATCGTCAGAACCCTGTCAGCAGGAGATTTATTCGGCGCTCGCCGGTTCGGTCTTGCTCAGGACTTGGGCAATGGTCGACTTGACCACACGCACCTTGACGCCCTCGGCCAGTTCGACTTCGATTTCATTGTCGTCCTTGACCTTCGCCACCTTGCCGATGAGACCGCCTTGCGTGACGACCTGATCGCCCCGGCGCAGGGCCTCGACCATTTTCTGATGGTCTTTCATTTTCTTCTGCTGCGGACGGATGAGCAGGAAATACATGATCCCGAAGATCAGGATAAGCGGCAGAAACTGGCCGAATTGTTCCATGTGGGTGTTCCTCGTTTGCGTGCGGGGCCACCCCCCGCCAAGTCGCAGGGAACCTATGAGGCATTGGGCGCACTTGCAAGGCGGGAACGGTCCCGAAAATGTCCCAATCGAGAGAGTTTTGCGCCCGAGCCGCCAGAGCCGCTTACGATCCGGCAAAAAATGCGCCATAAGCTGGCTCTGAAAAGTGATTCACCATCGATAGGACGAAGACCCATGCACGACATCCGAGCGATCCGCGAAAACCCGGCCGATTTCGACGCCGCCCTCGCCCGCCGCGGGGCCGCGCCCTTGTCGTCCGAGATCCTCGCCCTCGACGCCGAGCGCCGCGCCAAGATCCAAGCCGCCGAAGAGGCGCAGTCCGATCAGAAGAAGGCCGCCAAAGACGTCGGTGCCGCCAAGGCGAGCGGTGATGAAGCCGAGTTCGAGCGCCTGCGCGCCCTCGTGGGCGAGAAAAAGGCCGAGGTTGCCGCGATGCAGACCGAAGCGAAAGAGCTCGATCAAAAGCTCACCGACATGCTCATGGGCATCCCCAACCTGCCCTTTGCCGACACGCCCGATGGCGAAGACGAGAATGACAATGTCGAAATCAAACGCTGGGGCACCCCGGCCGTTTTCTCCTTCGCGCCCAAGGAACATTTTGACCTCGACGGGGTCAAGCCGGGCATGGACTTTGAGACCGCCGCGAAACTCTCCGGCTCGCGCTTCGTCGTCCTTTCCGGCGCCGTTGCCCGCATCCACCGCGCCCTCGCGCAGTTCATGATCAACACCCATGTCGACGAAAACGGCCTGCAAGAAACCTGGACCCCGGTCCTCGTAAAGCCGGACATGATGTATGGCACAGGGCAACTGCCAAAATTCGGCGAGGATTCCTATCAGACCACCAATGGCTGGTGGCTGGTGCCGACCGCCGAAGTGACGCTGACCAATATCATCAACGGCGAGACCGTAGACGAGGCAACCCTGCCCCACCGCTACGTCGCCCATACCCAATGCTTCCGCTCCGAGGCGGGCAGCGCAGGCCGCGACACCTCCGGCATGCTGCGCCAGCACCAGTTCGAGAAGGTCGAGATGGTCTCGGTGACCCACCCGGACAAGAGCCGCGAAGAACTGGACCGCATGACCGCCTGCGCCGAGGGTATCCTTGAACGCCTCGGCCTGCCCTATCGCACTGTCGCCCTGTGCACCGGCGACATCGGCTTCGGCGCACAGCGCACCCATGATATCGAGGTCTGGCTCCCCGGTCAGGACACCTACCGCGAGATTTCCTCGGTCTCTGTCTGCGGCGACTTTCAGGCCCGCCGCATGAACGCCCGCTTCAAACCGGCGGGCGGCGGCAAGCCGGAGTTTGTCCATACGCTGAACGGCTCTGGCCTCGCCGTGGGCCGCTGCCTTATCGCGGTGCTGGAAAACGGCCAGCGCGAGGACGGCTCGGTCGCCCTTCCCGAAGTGCTGCACCCCTATCTTGGCGGCAAGTCGGTCCTGACGGCGGACGGCACCCTCGCCTGATCCCTTTTCGTCAGGCCACACCGCCCTATCTCTTGCCATGAGTCACATGGCAAGAGGACACCCCCATGGAACGTATGAAAGCCATCTTCGTAGTGACAGCGGCGCTCGCCTTCCTGCTGTCGCCGCTCTCCACCTCTGGCTTTAACGGTTTCACCGCCGATCAGTTCCCCATCCCCCAGACCGATCCCCCCGTTCAGCCCGCGGGCTATGCCTTCTCGATCTGGGGCGTGATCTATCTCTGGCTCATGGCGGGGGCGCTCTTCGGTCTCTTCAAGCGCGACCGGGCCCGCGACTGGACCACTATGCGCTGGCCGTTGATTCTGTCACTGGTGGTCGGCGCCGCTTGGATCCCGGCGGCAAATATGGATCCGGTCGCCGCCACCGCGATGATCTGGATCATGCTTGGCGCGGGGCTGGCCGCGCTGGCCCGTGCCGGGCGCTCTGACCATTTCTGGCTGCGCGCCCCCATCGGTCTCTATACCGGCTGGCTGACCGCGGCCTCCTGCGTCGCAACAGGGCTCGTCCTCGCCGGGCATGGCCTCCTCTCAGAACAAATCGCGGCACTTGCAATGATCGCCCTCGCCCTTCTCCTCGCGCTCTGGGTCCAAACCCGCGTCGCCGACACCCCCGAATATGGCCTCGCCGTGATCTGGGCCACGGTCGGCATCCTCGTGGACAATGTCTCGCCGCTGAACGGTGCCGTGGTCGCGCTCTGCGGCCTTGGCCTCCCGCTCCTTGCATGGCCCGTACTGCGCGCCTTGGACAACTTGCGCCGCTGATCCGGTCGCACTGGCGCCCCGAAAAGGCGCCAACATGACCTAAGACAAGGCGCGCCCTCCGCTTTCGCAGTACAATCTACGAGCGAAAGGAGGGTGTTATGAGCTACTTGAGAGTAACCAACCTATCCCGCATCAGCGCCGAAATCGAAGGGCGTTCGGGCGACCTTTCCGAAATCATCTACCTTGCGGAAGACGAACAGAAGGCGCTGCCGTTATGGCGCTTTCTGGCGGTGCAAAGCGTTGAGCCCGGTGTGTTGCGGCTCGAGCTTCACCTGCCCGGCAAAGGTGCCCGGCTCGACATGTATCGCATCTCGGAAAACCGGACCCTACGCCAGCGAAGCTTGATCGGCCCACGCAAACGCCGGCTGAGCCTGCGCAAGGATGAGATGCTGATGCTTATTCCCACCGGCGAATTTGAATGACTTCATAAGGAGACACACCATGACTGAACATTTCGACATTTCCAAAATCGACGTAGACGACCTTTATGGACAACTCGAAGCAGGTTTGGCCAAGCTGGATATTGCCAAGATGGCCGCGATTGCCGCGCAAGAGGCCAAGGAACGCCACTTGCACAGCTCCCTTGAGATCCGCAACATCGACCCGACAGGGCATCTTCTCGGCCTGCATATCGACTTCTCCGGCAAACAGGCCCGGCTGCGCATTCCGCCGCATGGCGCCCAGACCGTGCAGAACTTCAGCTTCCTGACCATGTGGTATATCCGCCTGCATCAGGATCCGCCGGTCAAACTGACCAACCGGGCGCACAACGCCTGCTTCTACGAGGTCAACCTCCTGCGCACCAATGGGCAGAACATCCAACAGCAGTTCCTCAACCCACATGTTGGCGCCTCCCATATCTATGATCTCGACGTGGGCGACCGCTTGATCGTGGTTCCGGTCAGCATGAACCAATACTTGCTGCGCCATGCCAACCACATCCACTGGGCCACCCCGGAGGACGATACCCTGATGGCCAGCGAAGAAGAGTGATCCATGTTACGGACAAAGGTTGAGATCACCAACCATAGCGGGGCGGGCACGGTCATCGTTGCCCGCTTCGAAACCAGCGCCGAGACCGCGGGCAATCTGATGCTCGCCGGAGGCAGCAGCCAGATCTTCGAGAAGTTCGATCGCCTCACCATCACCGCCGCAAATGAGGGCGTGCCGGGGCGGTTGCGCCTGCTCAATCACGACGCGGCGGATGTCGTCCTGCGTCACATGACCAAAAGCGGCAATGTCGACGAAGACCGCATCCCCGGCAACGGGTTTGCAGATGTGGTTGTTGCTGGCGGGGATCAGATATTCCTCTCCGAGGCCCTCCCCGACCTGATCTTCCCCGAGCGCCCGATCCTGCACATGGCGATCCTGCGCCCCCAGCCGGGGCCGATCTTTGCCCCCAATCAAAAGCCCGCTGGCTTCTATGTCGATCTCGCTTGGCATCACCCGGACGAAGGCAGCGATCGCTTGCTCGGCTTCAATCTCTACCGTGCCGTCTACAAGGGCAACTATCCGATGGGCCAGCACCCCCTGAACGGTGCCCCACAGATCGGCACATCCGCACAGGTCGAAGACGTGATCCCGCCCTACCCCTATAACCACCGCTACGCGATCATGGCGGTGAGCCGCGATGGCATCGAAAGCCTCTACTCCAACGTCCGCATCCTCGATTCCAATACCCGCACCGATCTATTCGACGCCGGTTTCATCTGTCTCTGACGGTCTTGTGGAGGATCAGCCGCTGTTAAGGTTTGACGGTTCGACGCGCCCCGCACGGACGCGATACAGATGCAATACCGACGTAATACCGACGTGGCATTTCGGGGTTAACCCCTACGCCTTCATCGCCTCCGCACCGGGCGAATGCGCAGGGAACGGAACAAGCCGCTGGCGCTCCTCATCCCAGAGCTTGAGCGTGAAACTCCTAAGCGCTTCGGGCCACCGGATCACCCTGAGACCATACGCCTCGCGTATCTCCCGATGACAGCGGCGCAGGTTGTAATGCGGTATGCGGGCGTTGAAATGATGGATGTCGTGATAGGCGATATTGGCCGACCCAAGATCCATCCACCACCCAAGATCAAGCGCCGACGCCCCCTCAAGCGCCGCCACGCGCGGATTGAGCGACGGCTTGCGATCCCAATGCGTGTCCTCGAAATTATGCTGTAGATAGACGAGGAAAACGCCAATCATCCCGCCCACAAAGCCCCAACCGAGCCACACAAGAACCCCTGTCCATCCCGCTGAAAAATATAGAAAAGAGACCCAGGCGGCCAGTGCGAGATTGTGCAACGCCAGCCCCCGAAGCCCGATCTCTGCGGCATTCTTCGGCCAGCGGTAGCGGATGAAATAGGTGAACGCCGATCCCAGCGGAATAAGGATGAACGGGTTGCGATAAAGCCGATAGAAAAGCCGCGTCGTCCAATCCGCCGCCTGCCATTCCGCGACGGTCATCGTATGCACTTCGCCCGTGTCGCGCTCCTCAAGATTGCCGACATGGGAATGGTGCAGATTATGATTGTGCCGCATGATCGTGAACGGTGCCATCGACCATACAGAAAGCACATGCCCCGCCGCGACATTCATCCAACGCTTCGAAAAAAGCGTCCCGTGCCCGGCATCGTGCTGCAACACGTAGAGCCGCACCGCCGCAAAAGCGCTTATAACGCCCGCGGGAACGAAGATAAGCCACTGATCCACATGGAAAATCGCCAGATAGAGCGATAGGAAATAAGCGCCGAACGTGCCGAAGAAACTCGCCGCGCCGATCCTGTCATCCTGTACCGTATAGGCCTTTAAACGCTCGCGAATATCCATCGCACCCCCGCTCACACACCCCCGTTGGGACCATGAAACGCAGGCGTAACAGCCACATGACAGGACGCCTGCGCTGCGGAGTATAGCGCATAACGCTCAACGCGTGAATTCAGTCCGACGACCGCCCCTTGAGGTGCTTGCGAAGGCGCGACGGCGTAGACTTCTTCTTGCCCTTATAGGGGTTCTGATCCCCCTGCCCGCGCATATAAAGCCGGATCGGCGTTCCAGGCATATCAAAGTCTTCGCGCAACCCATTGACAAGATAGCGGGAATAGCTCTCCGGAACCTTGTCTGGATGGGAGCACATGACAACAAAACCCGGCGGGCGTGTCTTGGCTTGGGTCATGTAGCGCAGCTTGATCCGCTTGCCTTGCGGCGCAGGCGGCGGGTGCTGTTCAAGCATCCCCGTGAGCCAACGGTTCAGATGCGAGGTCGGCACCCGGCGGTTCCACACATCATAAGCACGCAGGATCGCATCATGTAGGCGATCAAGCCCCCGTCCCGTCTTGGCAGACACAGTGATGAGCGGCGCGCCCCGCAACTGCGGCAGAAGACGTGTGAACGCCTCCTTAAGGTCGCGCAATTTCTGCTGTTTTTCGTCCTCGACGTCCCACTTATTGACCGCCACAACAACGGCCCGCCCCTCGCGCTCGGCAAGGTCCGCGATACGCAAATCCTGTTGCTCGAACGGGATCGCCGCGTCGAGAAGCACCACCACCACTTCGGCGAATTTCACCGCGCGCAGGCCATCGGACACCGAGAGCTTCTCGACCTTGTCCTGCACCTTGGCTTTCTTACGCATCCCCGCCGTGTCGAAGATCCGCACCGGCGTCTCGTTCCATTCGGTCCGCAACGAGATCGCATCTCGGGTGATTCCGGCTTCCGGCCCGGTCAAGAGACGGTCTTCGCCGATGATCTTGTTGATAAGCGTCGATTTGCCTGCGTTCGGCCGGCCCACAACCGCAATTTGCAAGGGTTTCGAGGCGGTTGGCTGTGGAGTCTCATCTTCCTCGTGCTCGCTGTCTTCCTCGAGCGCGATGTCAACCTCGGGCGCATGGACCTCTGCGGCTTCGCTGAATTTGTCAGCCACCGGCATCAATTGCGCATAAAGATCGTTGAGACCTTCGCCATGTTCTGCCGAAAGGCGGATCGGTTCTCCAAGGCCAAGCGAATAAGCTTCGATCACACCCGCATCCGCTGCCGCCCCCTCGCCCTTGTTGGCGGCAAGGATCACATGCGCTGACCGTTTACGCAGGATCTCGGCAAAAACCATATCGGTCGGCGTCACACCTGCCCGCGCATCAATCATGAAAAGACAGATATCGGCCATATCCACGGCCCGTTCGGTCAGGCGGCGCATCCGCCCCTGAAGGCTGTCATCGGTGGCATCCTCAAGGCCAGCCGTGTCGATCACCGTAAAGCGCAGATCGCCAAGCTTGGCCTCGCCTTCACGTAGGTCACGCGTGACCCCCGGCTGGTCGTCAACCAGCGCGAGCTTCTTGCCCACAAGGCGATTGAACAGGGTGGATTTGCCCACATTGGGCCGCCCCACGATGGCGAGAGTGAAACTCATCTTGTGCCTCCGACACGTCAGAAGACGCCCCGATATACCATTTCCGGATCAACGGAAAGCGTGCAATTGCCCTTTGCCACCGACGACATACAGCACACCACCCGCCACAACCGGGTTGGAGCTTGCACCGCCCGGGATCTCGACGGAATGCACCAATTCGCCCGAGGTCGCGTCAAAGCTGCGCAAGACACCATCCGAGGACGCCACGATCAGGCGGCCACCGGCAAGGATCGGACCATAATGCGAGAAGATCGCGGATTGCTTCTTGGGACGATCCTTGACGAAGAGCGGCAGATCCACGGCCCAGACCGGGCTCCCGTCACGTGCGTTCAGGCGGATGATCTGGTTCTTGTCATTCACAAGGAACACCGATCCCCCGACCGGCCAGACCGGACCAAGCGAGCCTTGCTCCGCGGTCCACTTGCGCTCGCCCGTCTCGGTTTCCAAGGCCACAAGACGGCCAGAGTGGTTCGCGACATAGACCACGCTCCCGTCGATCACGGGATCGCCGGAAATATCGCCGATCTTGTTCGCGGCACGGCCAAGGCGTTCCCCAGCGACGCCTGCATCCCAGAGACGCAAGCCGCCACGGCGGAAGGTGGCCTGAACCTCGCCCGAGCCGAACGGGAAGATCGCGACACGCTCATTCACCGCGGGCGCTGCCGGGCTCTGAACATTGGCGACATCGGGGATTGAGTTGATTTGCCAGACGACTTTGCCGGACTTGACGTCCAGCGCCCAGCCCTTGTCATCGCCGGACACAAGGTAAACGAGGTTCCCGTAGACCGTGGGAGAGCCATTGCCGATCGCACCAAGGCGTTGCTCCCAAAGGACGGTGCCGTCCTTGGGATTGACCGCTTCAAGCCGTCCAAACCCGGTGGTGACGAAAAGCGCGCCCGCCCCGTAAGCCAGCCCGCCGCCCGACGCATCGTCGGATTTGTCCCCTTCTGGGGTGAGGTCACGGGTCCAGATAAGCTCGCCACTGGTCGAGACCGCGGCCAACTGGCCTTCCGAATCCATCGTGTAGATGCGCCCATCGGCGACAACCGGATCGGCGGTGATGCGATTGCGCTTGGCATTCCCGGCGCCGATATTCGCAGTCCAGGCCAAGGCCGGTGTCTGCGAGAGAGCCGCATTGGAGACACGGAAGGACGGCGAACCGATCCGGTGCGTCCATTCTGCATTTCGGGATTGTCCCGGAAGACGAATGGCGCGGGTCTCATTGACGATCTCCGTCGCCTTGGCTTCGTCGCCGCGCAGGTTCTCGCGCTTGCCGGGTAGAATGAATTCCCGCTCCGAACAGCCTGCAATCACAGCTGCACCGACCAATGCCAAAATCAAATTCTGTCGTTTCACTGCCCAGGCCCTCGCCGCTTGTCTGTTACTGGTTCGCCGCCTGTGGCGTACCGCCTAGCGCTACAATCAACTGAGATGCGCGTCGACGCAAGCCCGCCGTGACCGCAGCATCTGCAATCACGCCCTGAAGGCGCTCAATCGCGGCCTCCGCATTGCCGTCTTCGATATCCACGAGCGCAAGTTGTTCCTCTGCCAGAAGCGCCAGCGGCGCGCCGGGCGTCGCGAGCGACTCAAGGCGCACACGACGTTCGTCAGATGGCATCGCAGCACCTTGGATCACCACGGATTTGAACAATGCGATCTGGCGGTAGATCTCGAGCGTTTCGGCATCGCCACCGGCCAGGCCGTCAAGCGTTGCAGACGCGGCAGCCTTATCGCCGGATGCAAGCTGATGCGCGGCGGTTAGCAGATCGACAACCACCTCGGCCTCTTGCGACGGCACTTCAAGCGCGCTCAGCGCCTCGGCACGCGCGGCATCGTCGTTCTTTTCGACGGCGGCAAAGAGCATGTCGCCCGTGGCCTCGGCTTCGGCGCGCGCTTGCGCCTTTTGCCACTCTTTGAAACCCGCGCCGCCAACGATCAGCAGCACGGCAAGAACACCGATCCAGCCATATTTGCGCAGCAACGCAAAAAGCTTGTCGCGGCGGACTTCTTCGGTGACTTCTTCGATGAAACTGTCGGTGTCGCTCACGCCCGGCCTCCCTTGATTTGCCCCCTCTTAACCCGAAGCCGGACAAGTGCCAAGACTCCCTGCTCATTGACCGGGCAGAAGCTTGCCTCACAGGCGCAAACCGCATAAACTGAACCGAACAGTTCAGAAACAAGCAATGATCGCTTGCAATCATGCGCGGGGCGATTATTTCGCGAAACAGGTCTACGCTCTTTCGGCGACCCAAACCCACAAGCGAGGCGAGGCGACATGCGCCCCATTCCTATTCTTACCGCCATTCTGGTGACGCTCTTTCTTTTTTATGTTGTTGTCGAACGTGACACGCTGCTTGCGCTTGCTGCGGCGAGCCCTGATGAACAGAGCGACAATAGCGCGCCGACACCGGCCAAGGACGCTGAGAAGCCAGCCCGGCTGCGTGTTGTGGCACTTGCCTCCGAGGCCAAGACCATCTCCAGCGCAGTTATCCTACGCGGCCAGACAGAGGCCGACCGCCAAGTCGATGTGCGCGCCGAAACCTCGGCTCAGGTGATTTCAGAGCCGCTCGCCCGTGGCAGCACGGTTGCGGCGGGGGACGTGCTCTGCCGTCTTGACCCCGGCACACGCGAAGCAACATTGGCGGAGGCCAAGGCACGCCTCCTCGAAGCGCGCGCCCGCAAGCCCGAGACCGAGGCCCGCCTTGACGAGGCCAAGTCCAAACTCGACGAGGCAATGATCAACTTCAACGCCGCGAGCAAGCTGGCCGAGGATGGGTTTGCCTCGGAAGCGCGTGTCGCCTCGACCCAAGCCGCCGTGCGCTCGGCCCAAGCGGGTGTTGCCGCCGCGCAATCGGGGCTGCAATCGACACAGGCTGGTGTCGAATCCGCCGAAGCCGCCGTGGCCTCGGCCAGTCGCGAGATCAAACGCCTGACGATCACAGCGCCGTTTGATGGCTTGCTCGAGTCCGACACAGCAGAACTCGGAAGCCTGCTACAACCGGGATCACTTTGCGCCACCGTGATCCGCCTCGACCCGATCCGCGTTGTCGGATTTGTACCTGAGACAGAGGTCGGACGCGTCATGCTCGGAGCTCCGGCAGGAGCACGCCTCACCACCGGGCAAGAGATCACCGGCACAGTGAGCTTCCTCTCCCGGTCCGCCGACCCTGCGACCCGCACCTTCCGGGTCGAAATCAACGTCCCGAACCCCGACCTCGAAATCCGCGATGGTCAAACGGCGGAAATCGTCATCGGGGCCGAAGGCACGAAGGCGCATCTTGTGCCGCAATCGGCTCTGACCCTGAATGATGACGGCACGCTAGGCGTTCGCACCGTCGACGCAGATGGCATCGTTGGCTTCTCCGAAGTCGATATCCTGCGCGACACCACGGAGGGGCTCTGGCTCTCTGGATTGCCTGAAACCGCCAATATCATCACCATTGGCCAGGAATTCGTGGTCCGTGGGGTCAAGGTTGAACCGGTCTTTGACCAAGAGGAGCCGGCCCAATGACCGGCATCGTCGATTGGGCCGCGTCCCGCGCCCGCATGATCCTTGCCTTCATCGCGCTTTCGATCCTCGTGGGCGGATACTCCTACATGAACCTTCCAAAGGAAGGCGAGCCGGACATTCAAATCCCGGCTCTTTTCGTTTCGGTGCCCTTCCCCGGCATTTCTGCTTCGGATGCCGAGACCTTGTTGATCAAGCCGATGGAGACCGAACTGGCCGACCTCGACGGGCTCGACAACATGAACTCTCTCGCGCAGGAAAACTATGCCGGGATTTTTCTCGAGTTCGATTTCGGCTGGGACAAGTCCAAGACCATCGCCGACGTGCGCGATGCAATGAACACCGCGGAATCAAAGTTCCCAGATGGGTTTGAGAAATACTCCATCAACGAGATCAACTTCTCGGAATTCCCGATCATCATCGTCAACCTGAGCGGCGACATCCCCGAACGCACAATGACGAAGATCGCCAACGGCCTGCAAGATCGGCTTGAATCCCTTGAACCCGTGCTCGAAGCCGGGATCGCGGGCGGGCGTGACGAGATGCTCGAGGTGACGATCGATCCGCTGCGCCTTGAATCCTACAATGTGACGGCGACCGAGCTCATCAATGTGGTGGTCAACAACAACCAACTGATCGCGGCAGGCGAAGTTGAGACCGCACAGGGTAAATTCTCGGTCAAGATCCCCTCGTCCTTCGACGAGCCACAGGATGTCTATAACCTGCCGGTCAAGACCAATGGCGACCGCGTTGTCACACTTGGCGATCTGGCAGAGATCAAGCTCACCTTTGAGGACCGCGAGGGCACCGCCCGCTTCAATGGTGAAACCACGGTCGCGCTTCAGGTGGTCAAGCGCAAGGGCTTCAACCTGATCGAGACCGCCGCGCTCGTGCGGGAAGAAGTGGCAAAGGAATCCGAAGAATGGCCTGAAGGCCTTCAGACAGCCATTGAGGTCGGCACATCGAATGACCAATCCCGCGTCGTTGAATCCATGGTGAAACAGCTAGAAGGTTCGGTGATGACCGCCATCGCGCTGGTGATGATCGTGGTGCTTGCGGCACTCGGGTCGCGCGCGGCGCTGCTCGTCGGTTTCGCGATCCCGACCTCCTTCCTGCTCTGCTTCGCGCTTCTAGCGCTCATGGATGTCTCGATTTCCAACATCGTCATGTTCGGCCTGATCCTCGCCGTGGGGATGCTCGTCGATGGCGCCATCGTTGTGGTGGAATACGCTGACAAGCGTATCTCCGAAGGCACGGGCCCGATGCACGCCTATGTCGAGGCGGCCCGGCGCATGTTCTGGCCGATCGTCTCATCGACCGCGACGACGCTTTGTGCCTTCCTGCCGATGCTCTTTTGGCCCGGCGTGCCGGGACAGTTCATGGGCATGTTGCCCGTCACGCTGATCTTTGTGCTGTCGGCTTCGCTCGTCGTGGCGCTGATCTACCTGCCTGTCATGGGCGGCGTCTCGGGCCGACTGAGCCGCAAATTCCATCTCGCCTCTGAATGGTTGCGCGCCCGGACCTCGTGGTGGCTTCGTGCCGTGCTGGTACTGCCTTCCATTGCGCTCTTGTTCTTCGGCATCATGGTCGCGCTGAACCCGGCGCTCCTGCTTGGGCCTGCCGCACCGAGCGGTGGCCTCATGGGCTTCCTGCCGGGCTTTGTCCTCTTCGTCCTCGGGGCCTTTGCGGCCTCGATCACGCTGGACGCCGCACGCATCGAACGCGTGAAAACCAAGATCGAAACCGAGAGCGGCTATTCGCCCTTCGGTCGCCTGATCCACCTCATCACAGGCAACCCGATCCTCCCCCTCGTCACCGTAGGCAGCGTGATCTTCCTCGTGGTTTCGGTCTTTGCCTACTACGGCCAGAACAACAAAGGCACCGAATTCTTCGTCGAATCCGAACCGGAGCAGGCGATCGTCTACGTGCTGGCACGCGGAAACCTCTCGCTTGAACAAAAAGACCACCTCATGCATCAGGCCGAGGATATCGTCCTCGCCCACCCCGGCGTTGACACAGCCTTTGCCTTTGCCGGCGAAGGCGGTCTCAATCAGAACACTGGCGGCGCGCAGGCTCCCAAAGACGCCATCGGCCAGATCAACCTCGAAACCATCCCGTGGGAAGATCGTCCGGACATCGACGAAGCTTGGTTCACGGTGCCGCTGATTGGCTACGAGGTCACACGGCACGTCAAAGACCCCGCATTTGACGGCAATACGGTCATTGACGAGCTTGAGGTCGCCCTTTCCCGCATTCCCGGCGCGAAGATCGAGATTTTCGAGGCCAGCCGCGGCCCCGCCTCGGCCAAGCCGGTGCACCTGCGCCTGTTGGGGGACGATTGGGAAACGCTGATCGACGCCACCCGCGTTGCACGCGAGAAATTTGACGCCTCCCCCGGGCTGACCTTGATCGAAGACACCCGCCCGCTTCCCGGTATCGACTGGCAAATCAATGTCGACGTGGAGAAAGCCGGTCGCTACGGCGCCAACGTCGCCACCGTCGGCGCGATGGTGCAACTCGTGACGCGTGGTATCCTGCTCGACACGATGCGCGTTGATAGTTCCGACGAGGAAATCGAGATTCGCGTCCGCCTTCCCGAGGACGACCGCGTACTCTCGACGCTCGACACCCTCAAGGTTCGGACACAAGACGGGCTTGTTCCCCTGTCGAACTTCATCACCCGCACACCGGTCGAAAAGCTCGCCGAGATCAACCGCACCAACCAGAAACGCTATTTCGACGTCAAGGCGAACGTCATGAGTGGTCAGATGATCCTCACCAATGGCGAAACCGGAGAAACGCGGCTTGTCTCGACCGAGACCTGGACCAATGATGTGGCCCAGAAACAAGACCTGATCGCGCAGGGCTTTAGCGCTAAGCCCCTTAACCCCAATGAGCGCATCGAGGCCCTGACCCAGTGGCTCGAGACCGAACCTTTCCCGGCTGGGATCGAATGGCAATGGACCGGTGATCAGGAAGATCAGGCCGAAAGCCAAGCCTTCCTTGGAAGCGCCTTTGCCGGGGCACTTGGGTTGATGTTCATCATCCTGCTGGCCCAGTTCAACAGCATTTACAACTCGGTGCTTGTGCTTCTGGCGGTCGTCCTTTCGACAACAGGGGTGCTGATCGGCATGATCGTCATGGATCAGGCCTTCTCGATCATCATGACCGGGACAGGGATCGTGGCGCTTGCCGGGATCGTGGTGAACAACAACATTGTTCTGATCGACACCTATCAGGAATACTCGCAATACATGCCCCGGCTCGAGGCGATCACCCGCACCGCACAGGCTCGTATTCGCCCGGTCTTCCTGACAACCGTCACCACGATGGCGGGTCTTGCTCCGATGATGTTCGGCCTGTCGCTCGATTTCATCGACGGCGGCTACGCCATAGACAGCCCAACCTCGCTTTGGTGGAAACAACTTGCGACCGCCGTGGTCTTCGGCCTCGGGATCGCAACTGTGCTGACCCTTGTCTTCACGCCTTCGATGCTCGCTTTGCGGGTCTGGTTGAGCACCTATGTGCACTGGATCGCGTCGGTGCTTGCGCGCCTCTCGATGGGCCGTGGCAGCAAGGCCGCCCGCGATTGGGCACTGCGCCGCGAGGCCAAGAAGGTCAAGGCACCGCTCTTGATGTGGGATGACGAAGGCGCCCCCGACGATGCGCCCGAGGTGCTTGCAGACGGCACCGTTCTCGACAAGGATCTGCGCGCCGCTGAATAACTGGTGCCAAGGACAAACCAAAAAGGGCGGCCCCGCAAAAGGCCGCCCTTTTCTATGTCTGACGCTATATGTTACGCCGCGCCTTCCGCTCCGTCGAGATCATCCTCTGCCGCTGCCTGACGCGTCCACATCGCCGCATACCGTCCGCGTTCGGCCAAGAGCGCCTCATGCGTGCCTTCCTCGACGATCTCGCCCTTGTCGAGCACGATGATCCGGTCGGCTTCGGCAATCGTCGACAGGCGGTGCGCAATGGTGATGACCGTGCGCCCCTGCCCTGCCCGTGCAAGCGCTTCCTTGATCTCGCCTTCGGTCTGCGTATCAAGCGCCGAGGTGGCCTCATCGAGAAGCAGGATTGGCGGGTTCTTCAGAAGTGTCCGCGCGATGCCGACCCTCTGCTTCTCGCCGCCCGAGAGTTTCAGCCCCCGTTCGCCCACCATCGTGTCATATCCTTCCGGCAGGCTCAGGATGAAATCGTGAATCCGCGCCGCCTTGGCCGCCGCGACGACGTCCGCTTCGCTTGCCGTGTCACGCCCATAGGCGATGTTGTAGCGGATCGTGTCATTGAACAGGACCGTATCCTGCGGCACGACCCCGATTGCATCATGCAGGCTGACCTGTGTCACGTCGCGGAGGTCTTGCCCGTCTATCGCGATGCCGCCGCCGCTCACGTCATAGAAGCGGAACAAAAGCCGCGCGATGGTCGATTTCCCCGACCCCGACGCGCCCACGATGGCCACGTTATGCCCCGCTGGCACATCGAGGCTGACACCGTGTAGGATCGGCCGCGCGCTATCATAGCCGAAAGACACCTTGTCAAAGCGGATGGCCCCACCGTCAACCTTGAGATCGAGCGCACCCGGCTTGTCGCTGACTTCGCTCGGCTGTTCGAGTAGGTCGAACATCTCACCCATATCCACAAGGCTCTGGCGGATTTCGCGATAGACCGTGCCAAGAAAGTTGAGCGGGATGGTGATCTGCACCATGTAAGCATTGACCATCACGAAATCGCCGACGGTAAGCTCTCCCGCCTGCACACCCATCGCCGCCATCACCATCACCGCGACAAGGCCGCTGGTGATGAGGAAGGATTGGCCAAAATTGAGAAAGGCCAGCGAATAAGAAGTCTTCAGCGCGGCGCTCTCATAGCCTTCCATCGACTCATCGTAGCGTTTCGCCTCGCGTGCCTCGGCGCCGAAATACTTGACCGTTTCAAAGTTCAGAAGGCTGTCGATCGCTTTCTGGTTTGCATCCGTATCCTGGTCGTTCATCTCGCGCCGCAGACGCACGCGCCATTCCGTAACCTTGAAGGTAAACCAGATATAGAGGGCAATGGTGAGCGCCACAGCCGCGAGATACCAAGCGTCAAAGAGCCAGAACAGGATCACCGCGACAAGCAAAAGCTCAAGCACAAGCGGCCCGATTGAAAACAGCATGAAGCGCAACAGGAAATCGACGCCTTTCACCCCGCGTTCGATGATCCGGCTAAGGCCACCGGTCTTGCGGGTAATGTGGTAACGCATGGAAAGGCGGTGGATATGCTCAAAGGTCTCGAGCGCGAGAGACCGCAAGGCCCGCTGCCCAACCCGCGCAAAAATCGCATCGCGCAATTGCTGAAACCCAACGGTCATCAGCCGGGCCATGCCATAGGCCACGGTCAGCCCCACCGCCCCGAGAAGCATCGGCGACACACCTTCGCCCGCAAGGCTATCCACGGCTGCCTTATAGATCATCGGCACGCCGACCGCGATCAGCTTGGAAAACATGAGCGCCACGAGCGCCAGCACCACGCGCCGTTTCACCCATGGCTCATCATCATTCCAGAGATAAGGAAGAACCTTGCGGATCGTGCGCATACCCGAGCGCTGTTCCTGTCGCGCCAGTTCCTCGGCGGATGCCGTGTGCCAACTACTCATGCAAAGCCTTTCGGATGTCTTTGCACTGGAGGTAACCCCGCCCCCGCTGAAAGACCAGAGTCAGCCGCCACTTTTCCGCCCGGCGGTGCGTCGATCACTCGGGGATGTCAAAGACCTGACCGGGGAAAATCATGTCGGGATCACGTATCCGGTCCTTGTTCGCCTCGAAGACGCGCACATACATCGTACCGCTGCCATAGCGCTCCGCAGCAATCGCCCAGAGTGTCGATCCCGGTTGCACAGTCACCACCTTGGCTGGCACATCCGGTTTCGGGGCCGCCTGCAAAACCGCCTGATCTTCGCGCTTGAACGGTGTCTCGATGCGCGACACCACGGTGCCGTCATCATCCACCTCATCGACGCGCAGCGTATAGATCCCGGTATCCACTTGCGGCAGTTGCATCTGCCAGCTCCCGCCTTCCATGATGCGTGAAGTCGTGATCGGGCTATTGTCGAGGTAGACCCGCACAAACCGGTCCTCCCTGCCGCGCCCAGAAAGTTCGACCTCACCACTATCGGAGTAGCTGATCGCATCAAGGGCCACGCTTGCCATCACGTCCGGCGCGGCGTCCAGCGTCGCAGAAGACTGCATGACGCTCACACCGTCTTTGGTCTGAACAAGCACGGTCGGCGCGCGCGGTGTCTTTGGGGCGTCCTCGATGGGCTCAGGCGTGGCCTCCGCCACGACCTCCTGTTCGGGCTCTGGTGTGGGCGCAAGGATCACCTTGGCGTCGGAAAACAGGTCTCCCTCTGCGCGCCGCTGCACAAGCTGAAGAACGCGCGGCGCGTCGCTCGGGGCGATGGTGGTAAAAGTGGCGAATTTCCCGGCTGCATCGGTCTTGGCGACGACAAGCTCTGCCTCGTCCATCAGAACGGTGATCTCGCTTTTCGGAGCACCGTTTCCGGCAATCAACGTCGTCCCGTCCACCTCGGCGCGCACCACGTCAAACGCGGGTAAGATCGTCTCGACGACGGGCTCTGGGTCCGGCGCGGCGGCAATCGGTGCCTCTTCGACCACAGGGGCCTCAACGACAGGGGCATTCGGTTCAGGCGCAACAGCATCCTTCTCAAAGACCCCTCCGATAATAGCCGCTGCGACGCCCGCGACCACAACTGCAGCAGCGCCCCCCACAGCAACGATATTCCCACTCAGGAGCGATGCAAATTTGCTCATGCCAGCCTTTCCCCAGGTTCAGCCCGCCATTCCGGTTGAGCGACCATATCAACCCCGCTAACACTGGTCAAAACAGCATTGAACTTTCTGGAGCACGCCATGTCCAACCCATCGATCTGTGTCTTTTGCGGCTCACGTTCGGGGCAAGACCCGGCATATCATCGGTTCGCAACCGATCTCGGGACGCGTTTGGCTGCACGGAACTGGCGCCTTGTCTATGGTGCGGGCGATGTCGGCCTGATGGGAGCGGTGGCCAATGCAACGCAATCGGCCGGCGGCGAGACCTTCGGCGTCATCCCTGTGCACCTGATGCAGCGTGAAGTCGGCAAGCTTGACCTGTCCCGCTTCATCGTCACGGAAAACATGCATGAACGTAAGAAGGTCATGTTCATGAACTCTGACGCCATCGTTGTCCTGCCCGGTGGGGCGGGATCGCTTGACGAGCTTTTCGAAGTTCTCACCTGGCGCCAACTCGGCTTGCATGAAAAGCCGATCATCCTTGCCAATATCAATGGCTATTGGGATCCGCTCGTGGGCCTCGTCGATCATGTGATCGAACAGGGCTTTGCCGATGCCTCTTTGAAAGACTTCCTTCAGGTGGTTGGCGATCTCGCGACATTGGAAGCCGCGCTCGAACGCGCTTTTTCCTGACGCCACGAGGCAAGCGTATAAAGCGCAAGCGCGGTCCAGATCATCGGGAAGGCAATCCCGTGCCAGAGGCCGAATGGCTCGCCAAAGACCAACACGGCGCAGAAAAACTGTAACGTCGGGTTCAGGTATTGGATGAGCCCGACGGTCGCCAAGGCAACCCGCTTGGCCGCAAAGCTAAACAGGATAAGCGGAGTCGCGGTGAGCACGCCGGAGAAGACGAGAAGCGCCGTGTCCTGTGTATTGGCGCCGAAGGCGGCTTCGCCCGCGCTATAGCGCCACCAGAAAACCACAAGCGCGATCGGTGCCAAGACCACGACCTCGCCCGTCACCGAGACCACCGGCCCGACCTCAAGGCGCTTCTTCACGAGCCCATACATGCCAAAGCTAAACGCAAGGATAAGCGCAATCCACGGCGCCACGCCAAGGCCAAAGGTCAAGAGCGCCACAGCCGCCCCGGCAATGAGAATCGCCGCGCCCTGCAGACCGACCATGCTTTCGCCAAAGACAAGCCGCCCGATCAACACCGCAACAAGCGGAAAGAGGAAGTAGCCAAGCGAGGCTTCGGTCGCATGCCCCGCCCCAATCGACCAGATAAAGACGAACCAATTGGTCGAGATCGCCAGTGCCGCCGCCGCCACGATCCCGAAAGAGCGCCACGTGCCCAGGGCCCTGCGTAATAGGCCAAGACGCCCCTGTAGCAGCAACACACCGGTAAAGATCACTGCGGACCAGAAGGTGCGATGCGCAAGAACTTCGATCGGCGGTATATGCGCCAAGAGCTTGTAGTAGAGCGGCGACAAACCCCACACCACGCAGGCCGTCACCATCGCCAGAACACCGGCCCGTGTCTCATTCATCGCGCAATTCCCTCGTCTCACAGATCCATTGCTGACGAGGCGCAGCGGGAATGGCAAGGGACAAAAAGAAAACCCCGCAGCGCGGGGCTGCGGGGTCTCCTGAAATGCGATTGAAAAACGATCAGAGGCGCGACGCCACGTTTTCCCAGTTCACGAGGTTGTCGAGGAAGTTCGTGAGGTACGCCGGACGCTTGTTGCGGAAGTCAATGTAGTAGCTGTGCTCCCACACGTCGCAGCCCAGAAGCGCGGTTTGGTCAAAGCAGAGCGGGTTCACACCGTTCTCGGTCTTGGTCACGGCAAGCGAGCCGTCCGCGTTCTTCACGAGCCAGCACCAGCCCGAGCCGAACTGACCAGCACCTGCTGCGGAGAACTGCGATTTGAACTCGTCGACCGAGCCAAAGCTCTCAACAATCGCTTTCTCAAGCGCGCCCGGCATCGCACCTTTGCCCGGCCCCATCATTTCCCAGAACTGCATGTGGTTCCAGTGCTGCGACGCGTTGTTGAAGATACCGTTCTGCGCCACGGCGCCTGCATCGTAGGTGCCCTTTACGATGTCCTCGAGCGACTTGCCTTCCCATTCGGTGCCAGCAATCAGCTTGTTGCCGTTGTCGACATAGGCCTTGTGGTGCAGGTCGTGGTGATACTCGAGCGTTTCCGCCGACATGCCGAAATCGGCCAGCGCGTCATGAGCGTAGGGAAGATCGGGAAGTTCAAAAGCCATTGTAAGGTTCCTTCGTGTTCGTGCGGTTGTTCTGCACAACAAATGGGTCCGTCACCCCCGGAAGGTCAACCCCAAAGCGCCCTAAAAGCCCGGGTTTTCAACCGAAAATCCCCAAACCCCTTACTGCGCCAGCACACAACGCCCCTTGCCGTTGCCCGCATCGCTCTCATCGGACCAAACTGCTTTGACTTGCACGGTGGTGGTTTCGTCTTTGGTCAGAACCGCTTCAAACGTGGCATCCGTCGGTCCGCCTTCCGGCGCGATCGGCACGTCCTCGACCGACCACATGACCCGCGACTCCGTATCCGACAGGCTTTCAAACGCCCCTTTGACGGGTTTGCCCTCGGCAAAGCGAATGATCGGGTCAAGCACCAGAACCCGGCCTTTCTCGGCCTCGATTTCGAAACGGTAGCTCTCCGAGATCAACCCGGCCCAGCTCCGTTGGCGGATTTCGCACTCATAGGTCTCGGCCAGCGCAGGCGCGGCGATCAGCAGGGAAAGCGCCCCTGCGGCAAGGACAGAGCTTTGGTGGAATGTAAACACGGGGCAGCGATCCTTTTAAGAACAGTCAGGCAAAGACCTACCCGCCCTGCCCGCGCATCTCAACCAATTCGCGCCGAACCCGGGCCATTTGGCGCAAATGTGATCCCTGGAAACGCAGAACGCCGCCTCATCGCGAGGCGGCGTCCGGTAAAGTCCTGCGCTGCGAAGGCTCAGTTGAAGAAGCCAACCTCGCTGCCGTCCACACTGGCGACGCAAAGCAGGTCGAATACATACCGCGCCACCGAGCGGAAACAGATGATCTCGAAAGAGCCATCATCATTCATCCAGAACGCCGCCGCGACCTGCGCAAACCGCGTGCGGCGCATCATGCCCGGCTCGAACGCGCCCGGAGCAAGATCGACCGGCGCGAGTTTGGCGATGACTTCGCGCGCGCACTCGCCCGAAACCTTGAACACCGCCCGCGCATCCGAGACGTTGACGACAAGCACATGCTCGCCCGCCAGCGCCGCGTTGAGGGACGCGATGATGTCCTCGGCGGCCCCGTGATCGCAGATCACAAGAAGCTCGTCCGGCGACATCCAGGCCACCGCGCCCTTCTCGCCACTGGCGATCTGGCGCTGTTCCGGCACCGACGCGCCAAGCACGTCTTTCAGGGCCTTGGCCATCGGCTTGGATGCGAGATCGCCCCGCACCGTGATCATGCCCCGCAGGCCGGTTTCCTCGACCAAAGCGATCCCCGACTGGGAGACGCCATTCAATGCACTGACGACATTAGACATTTTGCTTCTCTCCATCTTTGTCGAAGAAGATCGGATCGACGATTTTCGCTTTCACGGTGCTGCCATCGACCTTGTTGAGTTCGATCACCTCGCCCATCCGATCCGTCCCGTGATGGACAAGCGCCATCGCGATGCCCCGGTCAAGGGTCGGTGAATAGTAGGTCGAAGTCACGCGCCCTTGGGTGTTGCGCTGGCCGTTGGCGTTCTCACCTTCGGCAATCGCATAGGCCCCGTCGGGAATGACCGATCCGTCGAGCGTCTCGAGGCCGACGAGTTTCCAACGTTCCGGGCTCGCCATGTGGGGGCGTTCCTGCGCGCGCTTGCCAAGGAAGTCTTCCTTCTTCTTGGAGATCGCCCACTGCATGTTGAGATCCTGCGGGATCACCGTCCCGTCGGTCTCGTCCCCGATCATGATAAAGCCCTTCTCGGCCCGCATCACGTGCAGCGCTTCGGTGCCGTAAGGCATGATCCCGAACTCTTCGCCGGCCTCTAGGATCGCATCCCAGAAGGCGCGGCCCTGGCTTGCCGGGACGGCAATCTCGTAAGAAAGCTCGCCCGAGAAGGAAATTCGGTAGGCCCGCGCATCGAAATCGCCGATCTTGCCGTCTTTCCAGCCCATGAAGGTCAGGCCCTCTTTCGAGATATCCATATCCCCGCCGAGTTTCTCAAGCACCTTGCGCGCATTCGGACCCACGATGGCGATCTGCGCATATTGCTCGGTCACGTTGGCGGTAAAGACCTTCCAGTCCCACCATTCGCACTGGAGCCAGTCTTCCATCCAGCCGTGGATACGTTCCGCACCGCCGGTGGTGGTGTGGCAGAGGAAGGTGTCCTCGTCGATCCGGGCGACAACGCCGTCGTCGATCAGAAAGCCGTTCTCGTTACACATCAGACCATAGCGACAGCGCCCCGGTTTCAGCGTGCTCATCATGTTGGTGTAGAGCATGTCGAGGAACTTGCCCGCATCCGGCCCTTTGACAATGATCTTGCCGAGGGTCGAGGCATCGAGCATGCTCACGCTGTTGCGGGTTTGCAGGATTTCGCGTTTGACCGCCTCGCCGTGGCTCTCGCCAGTGCGCGGATAACAGTACGGACGGCGCCAATGGCCCACCGGCTCGAAGAACGCTTTCTGTTCATCGTGCCATGCGTGGATCGGCGTGCGGCGCAGCGGTTGGAACACGTCGCCCCGTGCCTCGCCCGCGATCGACCCCATGGAAATCGGCGTATAGGGCGGGCGGAACGTGGTGGTGCCCACCGACGGGATCGGCGCGTTCAACTGACCGGCGAGCGTCGCCAGACCGTTGATGTTGCTGAGTTTCCCCTGATCCGAGGCCATGCCGAGCGTGGTGTAACGCTTGGTGTGCTCAACGCTCTCATAGCCCTCTTGCGCGGCAAGCCGCACGTCCGAGACCTTCACGTCGTTCTGATAGTCGAGCCACGCCTTGATGCGAAGCTCCGGCCCTGCACCCTGCGGCATAAGCCAGACCGGCTCCATCGCTGCTTCGGGCGCCTCTGCGGCTTTCGGTGCCGCCTTGCGCGTCGCGGTAAAGCCCGCCGCCTTGGCCGCGGCCTTGCCCGCATCATGGGCGTCTTTCACCCCTAGCGCGAGATCGAGATAGCCATTGGCCGACCCGGCCACAGTCACAAAGGCCTCGCCATCATGGCTCGTCGGCGCGCGCGAAGGGTCGGGGCGGAAATGCGCCTGCGCCTCGTCCCAGGTGAGCTTGCCACCACAATGGGACCACAGGTGCACCACTGGCGACCAACCGCCCGACATGGCGACCGCATCGCACTTGATTTCCTCGAGCACAGCGCCTTCCCCGGCCTGCGCACAGATCGCCACACCGGTGACGCGCTTGCCGCCTTTGACCTTGGCAATGCCTTTACCGTTCTCAACCCGGATGCCAAGCGCGCGTGCCTCATCGGCCAGCGCCCCGCCGCCACCGGCGCGCGCATCAAGGATGACCGGCACTTCGAGGCCCGCCTGCTTGATGGCAATCGCAGTGCGATAGGCATCGTCATTGTTGGTCACGACCACGGTGCGATCCCCAACGGACACGCCATAGTCTACCACGTAATCGCGGATCGCAGAGGCGAGCATCACGCCCGGAATATCGTTGCCCGCAAAAGAAAGCGGCCGTTCGATCGCGCCGGTTGCGGTGACGATCTGCTTGGCACGGATGCGCCACAGGCGATGACGCGGCCCAGACTCGAGCGGTGCATGATCGCGCACCCGCTCATAGCCAAGCACATAGCCATGGTCATAGACGCCCGCGCCCATCATACGGTTGCGCAGGGTGACGTTTTCCATTGCCTCAAGCTCGGCCACGAGGGCATCGACATAGTCCGCCACCGGCTGACCATCGACCTCACCGCCATCGACCATAGAGCGACCGCCCCAATGCGCCGTCTGCTCCATCAGGAGAACCTTGGCACCCGAGAGACCCGCCGCTTTCGCCGCCTGAAGACCGGCGACACCGCCGCCCATGACGACCACGTCCACATAGGCGTAGAAATGCTCATAGGTATCCGCGTCGCGATCCTTCGGCGCTTTGCCAAGGCCCGCCGACTGGCGCACGATGGGTTCAAAGACGTGCTTCCACGCTGCGCGCGGGAACATGAAGGTCTTGTAATAGAACCCCGCCGGGAAGAAACGGGTCATGTAGTTGTTGACCGCGCCGACATCGAATTCGAGGCTCGGCCAGTGGTTCTGGCTTTCGCAGGTCAGACCATTGAAAAGCTCGGTCGTCGTGGCGCGCTGGTTCGGCTCGAAGTTGCCGCCCTTGCCGAGGTTGACGAGCGCGTTGGGCTCTTCGGCCCCGCTCGCCACCGGCCCGCGCGGACGGTGATATTTGAACGACCGGCCCATCATGAGCTGATCATTGGCGAGAAGCGCCGAGGCGAGCGTGTCGCCCTCGTAGCCGGTAAACTGCTTGCCGTTAAAGCTGAAATGGAGCTGTTTGCCCTTGTTCAGCAGACGGCCGCCTTGTGCGAGACGCGTGCTCATGCGAATTCCCTCCAGCTCCAGCCGGGATATTTGGCCGAAATCTTGTCCTTGATCTCCTGCGGCGGCTCCAAAGTCTGTGCCGAATAGGTGCCAAAGACCTCAAGCGTCGTGGTCGAGCGCGCGGCGTGAAAAAACTTGCCGCAGCCGTTCGAATGGCGCCAGCGCTCGAAATGCACCCCCTTGGGGTTTTCG
This sequence comes from Shimia aestuarii, assembly GCF_022814865.1. Classification (GTDB taxonomy): domain Bacteria; phylum Pseudomonadota; class Alphaproteobacteria; order Rhodobacterales; family Rhodobacteraceae; genus Shimia; species Shimia aestuarii_A. The sequence goes on from NZ_JAKVRD010000003.1 coordinate 47,443, forward strand.
CGCATGAAGAGATAGCCTTCGAAAGCCTCGTCTTCCGAGCCGGGCCCAAAGCGCTTAAGATGCGCCTCGCCCTCGGCATGAAGCTCCGTTTCCTCGGCCCAAACGCCGCAATAGGGGCATTGAAGTGTCAACATGTCCTTGCCCTCTCCTTAGTGTGCCACACCGGCCGCGACGCTCTCGTCGATAAAGCGGCCTTCGATGAAACGTTCCATGCCGAATTCGGCACAAAGCGGACCGGGCTCGCCCTTGGCGATGAGATCCGCCGTGGCCCAGCCACCGCCCGGGATCGCCTTGAACCCGCCGGTGCCCCAACCCGCATTGATGAAGCAATTGCCAAGCGGCGTCTTGCCGATGACGGGCGAGCGGTCGCCGGTCACGTCCACGATCCCGCCCCACTGGCGCAGCATCTTCAGGCGCGACACGATTGGGAAGGTCTCGCAAAGCGCGCGCACGGTTTCTTCCACATGGTGGAACGAGCCGCGCTGCGTGTAGTTGTTGAACCCGTCGGTGCCGCCGCCAATGACCATCTCGCCCTTGTCGGACTGGCTCATATAGCCATGCACCGTGTTGGCCATGACGACCACGTCCATGCAGGGCTTGATCGGCTCGGAGACCAGCGCCTGAAGCGCCACGGATTCCATCGGCAGACGGAAGCCCGCCATATTGGCGAGATCGCCGGAATTTCCCGCGACCACGAGGCCGAGCTTGTCACAGTCGATCGGGCCCTTGGTGGTATCCACGCCTTTGACCTTGCCGCTTTCCTGGCGCACGCCGATGACTTCGCATTTCTGGATGATATCCATGCCCATATCCGAGCAGGCCCGCGCATAGCCCCAGGCCACTGCATCGTGACGGCCCGTGCCGCCGCGCGCCTGCCAGAGACCGCCGAGCACCGGATACCGCGGCCCGTCGATATTGATGATCGGCACCAATTCCTTGACACGTTCCGGCCCGATAAATTCGGTCTGCACACCCTGAAGCGCGTTGGCATGGGCCGTGCGCTGATAACCGCGCACCTCGTGCTGGGTCTGCGCCAACATGATGACGCCGCGCGGCGAGAACATCACGTTATAGTTCAGGTCCTGGCTCATCGTCTCATAGAGCGAGCGCGCTTTTTCGTAGAGCGCGGCCGAAGGATCCTGAAGATAGTTCGAGCGGATGATGGTCGTGTTCCGGCCGGTATTGCCGCCGCCAAGCCACCCCTTCTCGATAATCGCGACATTTGTGATGCCGTGGTTCTTACCGAGGTAATAGGCGGTCGCAAGACCATGCCCCCCGGCACCGACGATGATCACGTCGTATTTCTTCTTAGGTTCGGGCGAACGCCATGCGCGCTCCCAACCGGTATGATACCGGGCGGCTTCACGGGCGATGGCAAAGGCTGAATAACGTCTCATGTGCAGCTGATTCCGATCTGAAACGGGTGTCATCCTGTATTGGACCGTCACGCAGAAAAACCACGACCGTAAACCGTCAGTTTGCATCCTGGTTGCGACATCTATGTCGTCCGCGTCCATTTGCCCTTTTTCACATCGCCCCGAAACTATAGATGAAGAGGCGAAATACCTTTGCTGGCACCCCAAGGAGGCACCATGGCATTCTGGATTATCGCTCTCGTTCTCGCGTTGATCGTCGCAGGGCTTCTGGCCCGCGCCCTGACGCGTGGCCAGCAAGGCCAAGAGCATCCCGCTGCCTATGATCTCCGCGTCTACCGAGATCAGCTCAAGGAGATCGACAAGGATGTCGCGCGCGGTGTGATCGGCGAAGAAGATGGCGAACGTCTGCGCGCCGAAGTCTCGCGCCGCATCCTGTCGGCAGACGCTCAGCTGCGCCACGCCGAAGAGGGCGGCAAATCCGATACCCGCGGCGACGCCCCCCTTGCCGCTCTTGTCGCGCTCATCGTGGTGGCCGGTGGCGTTGGTCTTTATTTCACCGTCGGAAAACCAGGGTTCCGCGACCTGCCCCTCGAAACCCGCATCGCCGAAGCCGAGGAAAAGCACAACACGCGACCAAGCCAAGCCGAGTACGAAGCCAAGCTGCCGCCAATGCCCCTGAATGAACCGCAGGGCGAATTCAAGGATCTGATCGCCAAGCTACGCGACACGGTGGCCGAACGCCCCGATGACCTTCAGGGACAAGTGCTCCTTGCACGGAACGAGGCCAATCTCGGCAATGTGCGCCCCGCCTATAAGGCACAGGGCGAGGTTCTGCGCCTCAAGGGTGCCGAGGCCGAGGTGCAAGACTACCTGTTCCATGCAGAACTGCTCATCAACGCCGCACAGGGCTATGTCTCGCCTGAAGCCGAAGCGTCACTGCGCGCCGCGATGGAGAAGAACCCGCGCCACCCGGTTGTGCGCTACTACTGGGGCCTGATGCTGGTTCAAAGCGATCGCCCGGACCTTGCCTTTGACATGTGGGAACGCCTCTTGCGCGAAGGCCCGCCGAACGCGCCCTGGATTCCCGCCATCCGAAGCCGGATCGAAGAACTCGCATGGCGCGCGGGCGAAAAGTTCACCCTTCCTCCAGAACAGCCCGCCACAAACGCCCCGATGCTGCGCGGTCCGAGCGAGGAAGACATGGAAAACGCCTCCGAGATGACCGCAGAGGACCAGCAGGCGATGATTCAGAACATGGTCTCGCAGCTCTCCGAGCGTCTCGCCGAGGAAGGCGGCTCCGCGATGGAATGGTCGCAACTCATCAGCGCCTATGGCGTCCTTGGCGACACGCCGCGCGCCGCAGCCGCCTATGCCGAAGCTCAAGAGATCTTTGCCGGGGATGAGGCCGCTCTGGCGATCTTGCTCAACGGTGCTGCCCGCGCAGGTGTGGCCGAATGATCCATATCCATGAAAGCGTCGAAGATTTCCTGCCGGCCATCGCCGACACCCAGACGCTCATGGGGCTGGATCTTGGCACCAAGACCATCGGCGTCGCGCTCTCCGACAGCTTCCAGACGGTCGCCACGCCCACCGAGACCATCAAGCGCAAGAAATTCGGGATAGATGCCGCTCGCCTGATCGAGATCATCGAGTCCCGAAGCGTCGGCGGTATCGTCCTCGGCCTCCCTCGCAACATGGACGGAAGCGAAGGCCCGCGCGCCCAATCGACCCGAGCTTTCGCGCGCAATCTGGCGCAATTGACGGCAATCCCGATCTGCTTCTGGGATGAACGCCTGTCGACCGTGGCCGCCGAACGTGCGCTGCTTGAGGCGGATACGTCAAGAAAACGTCGCGCAGAGGTTATCGATCACGTCGCCGCCTCCTATATCCTCCAAGGAGCGCTGGATCGCCTGCGCCATCTGAGGAGCCTGTCATGAGCGGACCCACCGAGACAGACAAGGTCTGGAAACGCGACGAAATTGAAAGTCCCTGTATCAAGCTCTGCGTGATTCACCCTGAGGAACGCATCTGCACGGGCTGCTACAGGTCGATTGAAGAAATCACAGGCTGGGCCCGCAAGACCCCGGAAGAGCGCCGCGCCATCATGCAGGAACTGCCCTCCCGCGCGCCGCGCCTCAAGAAACGCCGCGGCGGGCGGGCTGCACGCCTCGACCGCTAGGGCGCTTCGATCCACTCTGCGACTGTGGCAACCTCGGGACGGAAATAGGCGATGATGCGATCCCCTGCCCCCGCGCGCCACGGCGCAACACCATGCAAGGTCAGCCGGTGCAGAAGATAACTCTCTCCCGGCACAGCATGCACCTCGACCCGCTCGCAGGTCTCAAAGACCTCGCGCCGCGCCGCGACATAGGCCTCCGTGATATCGACCTGCCCCCAATCCTCGGCCTTGTGATCTGCGAGTGCGTCGCGAAGACGGGTGCGCATGATCTCGTGACTGCCTTCCCAAAGCACCATCGGGGCCGCATCCGGCCCTGCATCCGTAAGCGGCAGGCCAAGGATGAACATATGTGGCTCCGCGATCCTGCGCCGCCGCGCCGCCCCTTCGGCGCGAATGCCATCCACATGCGCCGCATCCCGGCGCAGGCGATAGCCGAACGCCGCCTCACTCTCGCCCGCGCGCGGCTTGGGATACCCTTCCCGCACCACCGAAACCTGTGCTTTGTGCAGCGCGGGCAGCGACCCGAACATCTCTGAAATGACGCTCACAGGTGCGCCGCAAAGCGAAGGCCCACCGGCCACCGCGCCCCGTGCATCATTGTCGAGAGCGTCGACCCCGACAAACCATGTGTCTTCGCATTGCCACCAATGCGCCTGCGCGGGATCGTGCATCGCCACCCGCGCGGCTGGCAACGCCGCCTCAGCCCAAGCGCGGACCGCCGCATCCTCTGCAAAGCGGCACCAGCCACGTTGCAAAAGCGCGTCTACCATCCGAACGCCTTGCGCAGCATGTTCAACGCCACAAGCGTCAGGAAAACCGCAAACACCCGTTTGAGAGGTTTGGGATCAAGCGAATGCGCCAGCTTGACGCCAATCGGCGCAGTCAAAAGCGTCATCGCGATCACCAGAAGAAAGGACGGCACATTCACCGCGCCGACCGTGTAGGGCGGCTTTGACTCCGCTGCGATGTCCAAAAGCAGGAACCCCGCCACGGACGGCACCGCGATGAGAACGCCAAAACCCGCCGCCGTGGCCACCGCTCGGTGGATCGGCGTGTTGTAGAGGCTCATCAGCGGGACGCCAAAACTGCCGCCGCCGATCCCCATCAGAACCGAAAGGAACCCGACCACCGGGCTCATCACCGCACGGCGCAGACCGCCGGGCATCGCCTCACCAAGCCGCCATTCCGACCGCCCGAACCCCATATAAAGGCCGATCACGACACCGAGACAGCCAAAGATCGCCTGAAGCGTCATGGAACGTAGCGACGCAGCGACAAGCACGCCCAGTACCGCACCAATCGCGATTCCCGGCGCCCAGGCGCGCAGGATTGACCAATCCACCGCACCTTTCTTGTTGTGGCTGAGCACCGATCGGATCGACGTGACAATGATCGTAGCAAGCGACGTGGCAAGACAGACCTGCATGATCTGCGGCCCGCCATAGCCTAGACCCTGAAACGCATAGAAGAACGCTGGCACAAGGATGATCCCGCCACCGACCCCAAGAAGCCCCGCAAGGACCCCGGCAAAGCCACCGATCACCACGAGCATGACCACCAGCGGCCAGATATCTACGATTGATGGCATCACGCCGTCCCCACCTTGTTGAATTCCCCTGCCTCATCCACATGCGCGAGCGCATCAAGGACAACCTCTGGCCCTGCGCCGGGGCGCGAGGCGTTTTCCGAAAGATATCGCCGCCACGCCCGCGCGCCCGGTTTTCCGGCGAACACGCCAAGCATATGCCGTGTGATCTGGTTGAGCTTGCCACCTTGCGACAGGTGCGCCTCGATATAAGGCAGCATGTCGATCACCGCCTGCCGCGCCGTCGTCGCATGGGCCCTACCATAAATCCGCGCGTCCGCTTCAAGCAGGATATCTGCCGGCGTATGATAGGCCGCGCGCCCGATCATCACACCGTCAAGACCCGCGGCAAGAAACGCCTCTGCCGCGTCAAGCGTCTCGATACCGCCATTGATCGACAGGTGAAGCGCGGGATAGGCCGCCTTCATCTCCTGCACGAGACCATAGTCGAGCGGCGGAATATCCCGGTTCTCCTTGGGCGACAGACCCTGAAGCCACGCCTTGCGCGCATGGATCGTGAAGCGACGCACCCCGGCCTTGGTCACAGTCTCAAGGAACTGTGGTAGGATCTCGCGCGGCTCTTGATCGTCGACACCGATCCGGCATTTGACCGTGACCTCCCGACCCTGCGTCGCGATCATCTCCGCGGCACACTCGGCGACAAGCTCCGGCTGGCGCATCAGAACTGCGCCAAACGTGCCCGACTGAACCCGGTCAGACGGACAGCCGACGTTGAGGTTGATCTCGTCATAGCCCGCATCCGCCCCGATCTTCGCCGCCTGACCAAGCTCTTTCGGATCTGACCCACCAAGCTGAAGCGCGACGGGGTGTTCCTCGGGGTTGTAATCAAGAAGATGTAGCGCCCCGCCCCGCACCAATGCGGGCGATGTGACCATCTCAGTATAAAGCAATGTCTCGCGCGACATGAGACGGTGGAAGTAACGGCAATGCCGGTCCGTCCAGTCCATCATCGGCGCCACCGACAGGCGCGCCGCCCAATCAAGTTGTCCCGTCGCCGTCATCCGAACAACCGCTCCCCGAGCCTCTCGTTGCAAGCAAACCGCACCCCTCGGCGCGAAAGCCCTCGTTTGCCATGATTTGGAGCACAGCGAAACCGAAAACAAGCAGGACTTGATTCCCGCGAAGTGACGCCGCGTCGCTTGACCAAAAGATCAGGTTTTCATACCTATTTTTGGGTAGGAGCGGAAAACACCTCACACGAACGTGATACCGTGCAAGAACACCCCCGCACCCTTTACTAGCAAGCCATTGCTTTTACTTTGTTTTCTTAACATTTTCACAAGTCTTTACAAAGCACCCTTTACAAATGGAAATGTTTTTACAAAAACTTCCTTTCCTTTTCGGCACTTATTTCAAAATTTTCAGTCTTGGGTATGATCTGCGCAACTCCGGATAACCGCATTTTTCCGGCAGTCCGGCTGTTCACCACAGCATTCTTTTTGAAATGAGGGAGGAACCTCGATGTCGTCTGACGCAACCGCAAACCCCACCTATCCGCCGTCGAAAGAGCTCGCCGCATCTGCCCATATCGACGCCGCGAAATATGAGGAGATGTACGCGGCCTCGATCAATGATCCGGAAGGTTTTTGGGCCGAGCACGGCAAGCGGGTCGACTGGATCAAGCCCTTCACGAAGGTCAAGAACACCTCCTTCACCCCGGGCAACATCGACATCAAATGGTTTGAAGACGGCACGCTGAACGTCGCCGCCAACTGCGTCGACCGTCACCTCGCCACCCGCGGCGACCAGACCGCCATCATTTTTGAGCCCGATGATCCCAACGAAGCGGCCCAGCACATCACCTACAAGCAGCTGCACGTGTCGGTCTGCAAGATGGCCAACATCCTCGAAGATCTCGGCGTGCGCAAAGGCGACCGCGTTGTCATCTACCTGCCGATGATCCCTGAAGCAGCCTACGCAATGCTGGCCTGTGCCCGCATCGGCGCGATCCACTCGATCGTTTTCGCAGGCTTCAGCCCGGACGCGCTCTCGGCCCGCATCAACGGCTCTGACGCAAAAGTTGTCATCACCGCCGACACCGCACCGCGCGGGGGCCGCAAAACCGCGCTCAAGTCGAACTGCGACGCGGCGCTGCTGCACTGCAAAGACACGGTGAAATGCCTCGTGGTCAAGCGCACCGGCGACCAGACCACTTGGATCGATGGCCGTGACTATGACTACAATGAAATGGCGCTCGAGGCGGACGAGTATTCCAAGCCCGCCGAGATGAATGCCGAAGATCCGCTCTTCATCCTCTACACCTCTGGCTCCACAGGTCAGCCGAAGGGTGTTGTGCATTGCTCGGGCGGCTACCTTGTCTTCGCCTCGATGACCCACGAATACACGTTCGACTACAAAGACGGCGACATCTTCTGGTGTACCGCGGACGTGGGTTGGGTCACCGGCCACTCCTATATCGTCTACGGCCCGCTCGCCAATGGCGCGACCACCGTCATGTTCGAAGGCGTGCCGACCTACCCGGACGCCTCGCGCTTCTGGCAGGTCTGCGAAAAGCACAAGGTGAATCAATTCTACACCGCGCCGACCGCGATCCGCGCCCTGATGGGTCAGGGCAACGAGTATGTCGAAAAATGCGATCTCTCTGACCTGCGCATCCTCGGCACCGTGGGCGAGCCGATCAACCCGGAAGCCTGGAACTGGTACAATGACGTTGTCGGCAAAGGGAAATGCCCCATCGTCGACACCTGGTGGCAGACCGAAACCGGCGGTCACATGATGACCCCGCTGCCGGGCGCCCACGCGACCAAACCCGGCTCGGCCATGAAACCCTTCTTCGGCGTCAAACCTGTCGTCCTCGACCCGCATTCCGGCGAGGAAATCGACAGCTACCCGACCGAGGGCGTGCTCTGCATCGCCGATAGCTGGCCTTCGCAGATGCGCACCGTTTGGGGCGACCACGAGCGTTTCGAGAAGACCTACTTCTCCGACTACAAAGGCTACTACTTCGCAGGTGACGGCTGCCGTCGCGACGAAGATGGCGACTACTGGATCACCGGCCGCGTCGATGACGTCATCAACGTGTCCGGCCACCGTATGGGCACCGCCGAGGTCGAAAGCGCCCTCGTCGCCCACGCACAGGTCGCCGAAGCCGCCGTTGTCGGCTACCCGCACGACATCAAGGGCCAAGGCATCTATTGCTACGTCACCCTGATGAACGGCGTCGAACCTTCCGATGAACTCTACAAGGAACTGCGCACCTGGGTCCGCACCGAGATCGGTCCGATCGCATCGCCCGACCTCATCCAATGGGCTCCCGGCCTGCCGAAGACCCGTTCGGGCAAGATCATGCGCCGTATCCTGCGCAAGATCGCCGAGAACGACTACGGCTCGCTCGGCGACACCTCGACGCTCGCCGATCCTTCGGTGGTCGATGACCTCATCGAAAACCGCATGAACAAAGGGTAATCGGCACTATGACTGCAAAGACCCCCGTCAACGTCATCCTTCTCGGCCCTCCGGGCGCCGGGAAGGGCACTCAAGCCGCCCGCCTCGTGGAAGAACGCAACATGGTGCAGCTTTCCACCGGCGACATGCTGCGTGCCGCCAAGGACAGCGGCACCGAAATGGGCAAGCGCGTCGCCGACGTGATGGCCCGTGGCGAGCTTGTGACAGACGAGATCGTGATCGGCCTGATCGAAGAACAACTGACCACCGCCAAAGGCAATGGGTTCATCTTCGACGGCTTCCCGCGCACGCTGGCCCAGGCCGACGCGCTTGGCGCATTGCTCGAGAAGACCGGCCAGAGCCTTGATGCCGTGATCGAGATGCAGGTGGATGACGAGGTTCTCGTCGGCCGCATCGTGGGCCGCGCTGCCGAGGCAGTCGCCGCGGGCGGAACGGCCCGCGCGGACGACAACGAGGAGAGCCTCAAGCTGCGTCTGATGGAATATTACAAGAAGACCTCGCCGCTGATTGGCTATTACCACGCCAAGGGCGCCCTTCAGTCGATTGATGGCCTCGGCGCGATCGACGAAGTCGCGGTCAGCATCGGCGCGATCATCGACAAGGCCGGGAGCTAGGCCAACACGTAAGAACGCGGCCTGCCCCAACGGGCAGACCGCAAGAAGATGCGGCGGCACGGATTTCTAATGACGCGCCGACGATATCGCCGACACCGTGACAGCAAGAATACGTGCCATCACGGTCACCCGGCACCGCCCCGGTCCAGGATTTCAGGACAAGGGCAGCCTCGACCGCCCCCGCCTCTGGCGACACGGGCGCACTCGCGGCAAATCTGAGCGTGAGGGCCGTTTCGGCAAGCGCGCAAAGGGGAATGTGGGGGGATTGCACGCCTGGCGGGCGATCTTCTTGCGGAGGAAACGGATATAGAGGGAGGAGCCAAAAATGGCCGACAACTCATCCAATAACAACGCCTACTGGTCCGCAAACGTGCGGATCATTCTGATCAGCCTCGTCATCTGGGCGCTGGTCTCTTTCGGGTTCGGCATTCTGCTGCGCCCCATGCTGAGCGGCATCGCCGTTGGCGGAACCGATCTGGGCTTCTGGTTCGCCCAGCAAGGTTCGATCCTCGTCTTCCTGGCACTGATTTTCAACTATGCCTGGCGGATGAACAAGCTTGATGCCGAACACGGCGTCGGTGAAGAGTAAGAAGGACAGACACAGATGGATCAGTTTACTATCAACCTGCTGTTTGTTGGCGCGTCCTTTGCGCTCTACATCGGCATCGCGATCTGGGCCCGCGCGGGTTCCACATCGGAATTCTACGCTGCAGGTCGCGGCGTTCACCCCGTCACCAACGGTATGGCAACCGCCGCCGACTGGATGTCGGCAGCATCGTTCATCTCGATGGCAGGTCTCATCGCCTTCACCGGCTATGACAACTCCTCCTTCCTGATGGGCTGGACCGGCGGCTACGTGCTTCTCGCCCTGCTTCTCGCGCCCTACCTGCGCAAGTTCGGCAAGTTCACCGTGTCGGAATTCATCGGCGACCGTTTCTATAGCCAGACCGCCCGCATCGTGGCCGTGGTCTGCCTTATCGTCGCCTCGACCACCTACGTGATCGGTCAGATGACCGGTGTTGGCGTGGCCTTCGGTCGCTTCCTCGAAGTGGACAACACCACCGGCCTCCTCATCGGCGCCTGTGTTGTGTTTGCTTACGCGGTGTTCGGCGGCATGAAGGGTGTGACCTACACCCAGGTGGCCCAGTATGTCGTGCTCATCATGGCCTACACCATCCCGGCGATCTTTATCTCGCTGCAACTGACGGGCAACCCGATCCCGGCCCTCGGCCTGTTCGGTGACCACGCAGCATCGGGCGAGCCGCTTCTGGCGAAACTCGACGCGATCGTGACCGAGCTCGGCTTCAACGAGTATACCGCGCATCACGCCGATACCTTCAACATGGTGCTCTTCACCCTGTCGCTGATGATCGGTACCGCAGGTCTGCCGCACGTCATCATGCGCTTCTTCACCGTCCCGCGCGTCGCAGACGCTCGTTGGTCGGCAGGTTGGGCACTGGTGTTCATCGCGCTTCTGTACCTCACCGCGCCTGCTGTAGGTGCCATGGCACGCCTGAACATCTCTGAACAGTTCTGGCCGAACGGCGCCTCGGGCGAACCGGTCTCTTCGGAAACCATCGCCAACGATGCCGCCTATGACTGGATGCAGACCTGGCAGCAGACTGGCCTTCTCGGCTGGGAAGACAAGAACGGCGACGGCAAGATTGCGTATTTCAACGACAAAGACGCAGACACCGTGGCCAAGATGGAAGCGGCCGGCTGGGGCTCTGAGAACGAGCTGACCAACTTCAACCGTGACATCCTCGTTCTGGCCAACCCCGAAATCGCCAACCTGCCGGGTTGGGTGATCGGTCTGGTCGCAGCCGGTGGTCTCGCCGCAGCCCTCTCGACCGCAGCAGGCCTTCTGCTCGCGATCTCCTCGGCTGTGTCGCACGACCTCATCAAAGGCGCCATCAACCCGGGTATCTCGGAAAAAGGCGAACTGATGTCGGCACGTGTTGCGATGGCTGTTGCGATTGCCGTGGCAACCTATCTCGGCCTTAACCCTCCGGGCTTCGCCGCGCAAACCGTGGCTCTCGCCTTCGGTCTGGCCGCTGCGTCGATCTTCCCGGCGCTGATGATGGGTATCTTCTCGACCAAGATCAACAACACCGGCGCAGTCGCTGGTATGCTGGCCGGTCTGGTTGTGACCCTCATCTACATCTTCCTGCACAAAGGCTGGTTCTTCGTACCGGGCACCAACTCCTTCACGGATGCGGACCCGCTGCTGGGCACCGTCAAGTCGACCTCGTTCGGCGCCATCGGGGCCGCGGTGAACTTCACCGTTGCCTATCTCGTGGCGAACGCAACGAAAGAGACCCCGCAGGAGATCAAGGATCTCGTCGAAAGCGTCCGCGTGCCGAAAGGTGCAGGCGCCGCGCAGGATCACTAAGATGGTCTCGATGGGCCGCCCCTTGCGACGGCCCGTCCTCTTCTAATCTGGTCCTGCCCGGTGCATATCGGGCAGGACTTTTTCTTTATCGCTTGCAAGGCTGATTTCCATGCCGCTCACCCAAGACCAGATCATTCGCTTTCTGAAATCCGTGCACCCCTATGACGCGCTCGCGCCGGGCGTTGTCGAAGACCTCGTCCCGCTCTTCGAGGCCTGGGAGGTCGAACAGGGCTTTTCCGTCTATGACCTTGGCGACAAGCTCCCCGGCCTGTTCCTCGTCTATGAGGGTCAGATCGAGGTGCGCGATGAGAACGACGTGGTGGTCTCGCATCTTGGTGTCCGCAATTCCTTTGGTGAACGTGGCCTGCTGCGCGACGGCACCGCCGCGACAAGCGCCCGCGCCGAGGCACATTCCATCGTCCTCGTGCTGCCGCCAATTCCTTTCTACAAGCTGGTCGAAGATCACGAGGTGGCGCGCAAGTTCTTTGATCGCACCCGTGTCGAGAAGCCCCGCGGCAACGACCTCGCGACGAGCCGCGTCGAAACGCTCATGGCCCATAGCCCCGTCACCTGCGCCGCCGATGCCAGCGCACAGGACGCCGCCATCCTCATGCGCGACAAACGCATCTCGTCAGTCTGTATCTGTGACGAATCCGGCGCGCTCGAAGGCATCCTCACGACCCGCGATCTCTCGGGCAAGGTGTTGGCCAATGCCCTGCCCGTCGCGACCCCGGTCTCCGAGATCATGACCCCGAACCCCGTCACCCTCGCCCCCTCTGCCATTGGCTCGGATGTGCTGCACGTGATGATGGAACGGCGCATCTCGCATATCCCCATCGTCGAGAACGCCAAGCTCGTCGGCATGGTGACACAGACCGACCTCACCCGCTTTCAAGCGGTATCCTCTGCCGAACTGGTCTCCGAAATCGCTCAGGCCAACACGCCCGAGGAGATGGCCAAGGTCACGGCCCGCATTCCGAAACTTCTCGTACAGCTTGTTGCGGGCGGCAATCGCCACGAAGTCGTCACCCGGCTCATCACCGATATCGCCGACACTGCAACGCGCCGCCTTTTGGCCCTTGCAGAGGCGAAACTCGGCCCCGCGCCCGCACCGTACCTCTGGCTCGCCTGCGGCTCCCAAGGGCGCCAGGAACAGACCGGCGTCTCGGATCAGGACAACTGCCTCTTCCTGCATGACTCGGTGACCGAGGCCGACATGCCCTATTTCCGCGACCTCGCGGCCTTCGTCTGCGACGGCCTGAACACCTGCGGCTATGTCTATTGCCCCGGCGATATGATGGCCACCAACCCGCGCTGGTGCCAGCCGCTGAAAGTCTGGCAGAGCTATTTCGAGGGCTGGATCAACAAGCCCGATCCAGAGGCACAGATGCTCGCCTCGGTGATGTTCGATCTGCGCCCCATCGGAGGCCACACCCACCTGTTCCAAGACCTGCAGGAAGACACCCTACGCAAAGCGGCCAAGAATTCGATCTTCGTCGCCCATATGGTCTCCAACTCTCTCAAGCACACACCGCCGCTCGGCCTTCTGCGCGGCTTTGCGACGATCCGCTCGGGCGAGCACAAGAACCAACTCGATATGAAACACAACGGCGTCGTGCCAATCGTCGATCTTGCCCGCATCTACACGCTTCAGGGCGAGCTCACGGCAATCAACACCCGCGCCCGGCTCGAGGCCGCCGAACATGCGGGCGTGCTGAGCGCCTCCGGTGCGCGCGACCTGATCGACGCCTATGACCTGATTGCCGAAACCCGGCTTCAGCATCAGGCAAATCTCGTCAAACGGGGCGACTCCCCGGACAACTATCTGCTGCCGTCTGATCTGTCGGACTTCGAACGCAGCCACCTGCGCGACGCCTTTGTCGTCGTCAAAACCCTACAATCCGCCATCGGCCACGGCCGGGGCATGTTAAGCTAATAAGTCATCTACCCCGATCTGGCCGGAGCGGAGGCCGGACAGGTCGGGCCGGGGCAAACACCCCTTAGGAGGAAAACATGTTTCTAGAATTGATCGCGACGATTGTCGCCGGGATCGCAGCCGCCGGTATCATGATGGTTATCACCCGCGCCAGCGGTGGACGCCTGCCCAAATGGCTCACGCCCGTTGCGGCGGGAGCCGCGATGATCGCTGCTACGATTTCCAATGAATACGGCTGGTATGGCCGCACGTCGAAATCGCTCCCCGACGAGTTCATGATCGTCGATACCGTTGAAAGCAAGGCGCTCTACCGCCCCTGGACCTACGTGCGTCCCTATGTCGACCGGTTCGCCGCGCTCGACGTGCAATCGGTGCAGCGCCACGACGAGGCCCCCGCGATGCGTATGGCCGATATGTATTTCTTCGGCCGCTGGGCCCCGGTGAACAAACTAAGCGTGATTGCCGACTGCGCCGCCCTGCGCCGCGCCGCCGTCACCGAAGGCGTGACCCTGAACGCCGATGGCTCCGCCACTGGCGCGGCCTGGCTCCCCGTGCCGCTGGATGATCCGCTTGTCTCGACCATGTGCGAGGTAAGCTGATGTTGATGACCCTGAGCCTCCGCCTGCGCGTCTTCCTCTTCTTCGTCTTCCTTGCGCTCGCCGGGATCGTCGTGACCTCCGGCGCCCTCTACGTCGGCTATCGCCGCAGCCTTGGCGGCGACACCGGTCTCGGCTCAGCCTTCCTATTCTCCGCGATCCTGTCCGGGTTTGGCTTGTCGGCGCTCGCCGCAGGGGTCTGGCTTCTGTTTGATGAGAACGTGGCCAAACCAATCGAACGTATCGCCGCCTCCATGCGCACCCGCGCCCATGCTGGCGTATCGCTCGATCTCGACACGCACGCGGCGCGCTACCTCGGCGATCTCGCACCCGCTGCCGCCGCCGTCTCAACCCAGTTGAGCCAATCAACCCTCGACACCGCCGAGGCCGTCGCCGCCGAGACCGCCCGCCTCGCATCAGAGAAAGAACGCCTCACCGCGCTCCTGACCGAGATTCCCGTCGCCATGGTCCTCATAAGCCCGACCCACCAGATCGTGCTCTACGATGGTCAGGCCGCCTCTGTTCTGGGCCAGATTCACCCGCCCCGCCTCAACGCTTCGATCTTTGACTACCTGCGTGAGGACGAACTGCGCGCCGCCCATGCCAAGCTGATCGAGAAGGACGAGGAAATCCCCTTTACTGCCCACGGCTCCGAGGGTCAGCTCTCCTTTGACGCCCGCCTCAAGCCGCTTGGCCACGCGCCGGGGTACATGCTCCTGATCGACGACGCCCACGCCGAGATTTCGCCCGAGGCCGCGCGGCCGCTGATCTATGATTTCGACCTCATGGAACACGACAGCGAGCGCGCCATCGAAGAACGCGCGATCCAATCGCTGACCTACGTGGTCTTCGACACCGAAACGACGGGCCTCCTGCCCCACAAAGACGAGATCGTCCAGATCGGTGCCGTGCGTGTCGTCAATGGCCGTATCGTGCCCGGCGAAGAGATCAACCAACTGGTCAATCCCGGCATGCCGATCCCGCCCGCCTCGACCAAGGTACACCATGTCACCAACGCCATGGTGGCCGACGCGCCCCTCATCGACACTGCCGCAAGCGACTTTCACAAGTTCGCCGGCGGCGCCGTCATCGTCGCCCATAACGCCCCCTTCGACATGGCCTTCCTCAAACGCCACGGCAAACGCCTCGGCCTTGCGTGGGATCACCCGATCATCGACACGGTGCTCCTGTCGGCCGTGCTCTTCGGGGCCTCGGAAACCCATACGCTCGACGCGCTCTGTGATCGGCTCGGGGTGACCATCCCGCCGCACTTGCGCCACACCGCACTCGGAGATGCGCAGGCCACGGCAGAAGTGCTCTGCAAGATGATCCCGATGCTCAAGTCGCGCGGCTACGTGACCTTTGGCGAGGTCATCCGCCAGACCCGCAAACACGGTCGCCTTCTCGAAGACCTGAACTGACCTGCTGGACACCCGACGCCGCCACCGCTACATGCGGCGGGACGCGCGAACAGGAAAGCACGAGACAATGGCCACGACGTTCATCCCCGAGGGCGACCATCAACGCGACTACCGCCACGCGCTGGCGCAGTTCGCGACCGGCATCACCGTCATCACCGCCCCCACCCCCGAGGGCGGCATCGGCATGACCGCGAACTCCTTCGCCTCCGTCTCGCTCGACCCGGCGCTGATCCTGTGGTCGGCGGCCAAAGACTCGCTGCGCTACCCGATCTTCAAGCAGGCGACGCATTTTGCCATCCATGTGCTGCGCGAGGATCAGTTCGACATCGCCAAAGCCTTTGCCAAGGACACCGACGCGCTCTCGCTCGTCTCGCCCCGCCTCAACGCCGCAAACGTCCCGGTCTTCGACTCCTGCCTCGCCCGGTTCGAATGCCGCACCGAGGCCCGCCACGACGCGGGCGACCACACGATCCTCGTCGGCGCCGTGGAAAACGTCTTCCTCAACGACACCGGCAAACCCCTGATCTTTAGCCAGCACGGTTACGGCACCTTTCAAGACGCCTGATCCGCTTTCGCATCAAACCCTGCCGCTTTCAGCCCCTTGCTCCAGCGCCTTAATCGCCTAACCTGCCCCCGACTCGGCAGGAAAGCGCGATAGATATGGACGACCTCTGGCAAGGCATGCTCGCGGCCCTGCGCCTTATCGTGGCGCTGGATGCGGACCTGTTCGAGATCATCGGCCGCTCGCTCTATGTCACGCTGACCGCCACGCTCATCGCCTCCGCCATTGGCCTGCCACTTGGCGCATGGCTCGCCGTGAGCCGCTTTCGCCAGCGCCGCGTGGTGATCTCACTTCTGAACGCCCTGATGGGCCTGCCGCCGGTCGTGGTCGGCCTGATCGTCTACCTGATGTTCTCGCGCGCCGGTCCCCTCGGCGTCCTCGGGCTGCTCTTTACCCCCACAGCGATGATCATCGCCCAATGCATCATTATCACCCCCCTCATCGCCTCCATCGCCCACCAAGCACTGCGCGATCTCTGGGCGGAGTACCATGATCTCCTGATCTCGATCTCGACAAGCCGCCTGACCCGCATCCGCACGCTTCTCTGGGACGGACGCCGCGCGCTCCTGACCGCCTCGCTCGCAGGCTTTGGCCGCGCCATCGGTGAGGTCGGCGCGATCCTGATCGTCGGCGGCAATATCGACCACGTGACCCGCGTTCTGACGACCGCCATCGCGCTTGAAACCTCCAAGGGCAACCTCGCCATGGCGCTCGCCCTCGGCCTGATCCTGATCGCCCTGGCCATTGGCGTGAACCTCGCCGTGCATGGCCTGTCGCGGACGGAAAGGACGCCGCGATGGTAGATCTCCTGCCCCTGACCGTGACCGACGCCAGCGTGCGCAAAGGTGGCCGCACGATCCTCGGCCCTGTGTCCCTGACCCTTTCCGGCCCCGGCACCACGATCCTCCTCGGGCCCAACGGTGCCGGGAAATCAACGCTCCTGCGCCTCATGCACGGGCTCGACCGCCCCGCCTCCGGTTCGTTCTCTTGGGCTGCACCACGCGACATCGCCCACCTGCATCAGGCCTTTGTCTTCCAACACGCGATCCTCCTGCGCCGCTCCGTGCTCGACAATATCGCCTACCCGCTGATCGCCCACGGCACGCCCCGCAAGGCCGCCCGCGATGCGGCCTGCGACTGGCTCGACCGGATCGGTCTCACAGCCCATGCCAACCGCGCCGCGAATACGCTTTCCGGCGGCGAGCGACAGAAGATGGCTATGGCCCGCGCCCTCATTCGCGAGCCTTCGGTGCTTTTCCTGGATGAGCCCTGCTCCAATCTCGACGGTCAGGCCACCGCCGAGATCGAAGCCCTCCTGCAAGACGCAAGCGCACACGGCACCCGCCTCGTCATGGCCACCCATGACCTCGGTCAGGCCCGCCGCCTCGCAACAGATGTGCTCTTTGTCCACAAAGGCAAAGTCCAAGAGCACGCCCCCGCCACTTCGTTTTTCACAGGCCCAGCCACCCAAGAAGCCAGGGCCTTCCTCAAGGGAGATATCGTCCTATGATCCGCACCACACTCATGGCCCTTGCGGCCTCAACCCTCCTCGCCGGTCAGGCGCTTGCCGATGACATCCGCATGGCCGTCACGACCTCGTTCCACAATTCCGGTCTCGCCGAAGTCCTCCTGCCCGAAATCAAGGAAGACCTCGATCTGACGGTGAACCTCGTCGTCGTCGGCACGGGCCAAGCCCTGCGCCTTGGCCGCGCGGGCGACGTGGACGCAATCCTCGTCCATGCCAAGGCGGCCGAAGAGGCATTCGTCTCCGAAGGCCACGGCGTCGCGCGCGTGCCGTTCATGTATAACGACTTTGTCCTGATCGGCCCCGCCGCCGACCCGGCAGGCATTGCCTCGACCGAGACCGCCGCCGACGCCCTGAACGCGATCCGTACCGCCGAGGCGCCCTTCGTCAGCCGTGGCGACGATAGCGGCACCCACAAGAAAGAACTCTCGCTCTGGTCCGGTGCAGGGCTCGAGGCCGCCGACTTCGACACCGCATGGTATCGCGCCGTCGGCGCAGGCATGGGCGCGGCCCTCAACACCGCCTCCGGCATGAACGCCTACATCATGTCCGACCGCGCGAGCTGGCTCAAATTCGCCAACAAGGGCGATCTGGCGCTGCTGTTCTCCGGCGATCCGGTGCTGTTCAACCAATATAGCTACATCATCGTGAACCCCGAGACGCACGGCCATGTAAAAGCCGACCTCGCCGCCAAGCTTCAGGACTGGTTCCTGAGTGACCGCGCCAAGGCCCTGATTGATGGCTACACGCTGAACGGCGAAAAGCTCTTTACCTACAACGCCGAATAAACCCTTAAGCCCCCGGTCCTTGCACCGGGGGTTTTCCTTTGTGACTTGTGCACCGACGCAATACCGACGTGATACCGACGCGATGCAGACCCGCGTTTTTTGCCGAAATGACACGCACTTCCGTTACGGAACCCCTGCGATACGCAACGGAATTTGCCCTATGTCATTTGCCCTTGCTAGAACTGGTCTATGACGGGGCAACCCCGCTTCCCCGTGCCCCTTCCGCACGCGCCGACATAGGAGACAAGCCCTTGATTTTGCCTGTAGATCCCGCCGATCACGCCACAAAGGAAGTGCACGCCAAGGGCGCCACCTTCGATCAGATGCTCGTCGCGACCCGCGATCTCGACCCGATCCCGACTGCCGTGGTGCATCCTTGCGACGAAGCCTCCCTAGAAGGCGCCCTCTACGCCCAACAAAACGGCCTCATCACCCCCATCCTCGTCGGCCCTGAAGCCAAGATCCGCGCCGCCGCAAAGGCTGCGAACCTCAACATCCAAGGCATTGAAATTGTTCCTTCTTTGCACAGTCACGACTCAGCCAAGAAAGCGGTCTGTCTGGTGCATGAGGCCAAGGCACAGGCGCTGATGAAAGGCGCGTTGCACACGGACGAATTGATGGGCGAAGTGGTTCACAAGGAGCGCGGATTGCGCACCGAACGCCGCATGAGCCATATCTTTGTGCTTGATGTGCCAACCTACCCCAAGCCTCTCCTGATCTCCGACGCCGCCATCAACATCTTCCCCGACCTCGAAACCAAGGCCGACATCGTCCAGAACGCCATCGAACTGGCCCAGGCCATCGGCGTCGACACCCCCAAAGTCGCGATCCTGTCGGCACTTGAGACCGTGAACCCGCGCATCCCATCCACGGTCGAAGCCGCCGCGCTCTGCAAGATGGCCGACCGGCGTCAGATCACTGGTGGCATCCTCGATGGCCCGCTTGCCTTCGACAACGCGGTGTCCAAGGAAGCTGCTGAAACAAAAGGGATTGTTTCGGATGTGGCGGGTGATCCCGACATTCTGATCGCTCCCGATCTCGAGGCTGGGAACATGATCGCAAAACAGCTCATGTATCTCGCCGGCGCCGATTCCGCGGGCCTTGTCCTTGGTGGACGTGTGCCCGTCATGCTGACAAGCCGCGCCGACGGCACACTGTCGCGCGTGGTCTCTGCCGCTCTGGCCCAACTTCTCGTGCATCACCGCCTCGGAAAGGGCATCCTGTGAGCCAATCCGCGATCCTGACCCTCAACGCCGGCAGTTCGTCGATCAAATATGCCCTCTATGGCACCGACACAGAGCGCCCCTTGATCGCCAAGGGACTGATCGATCGCATCGGCCAATCCCCTGAGCATCATGATACCGAGGGCGACACCCCCTTGCCGACATCCGGCGGCACCGACCACAAAGCCGCCCTCGCATGGCTGACGGACCGCCTGCAATCTCGCTTCCCCGAGGTGCAAGTGATCGCCGCCGGGCACCGCGTCGTGCACGGTGGACAGGATTTCTCAGAGCCCACAAGGATCACCCCGCAAGCCCTTGAAAAGATTGCAGCGCTTTCGCCACTCGCCCCGGCACATCAGCCACATAACCTTGCCGGGATCGAGGCCATTGCCGCCGTTTGGCCCGACCTGCCACAGGTCGCCTGTTTCGACACCGCGTTCCACCGTTCGCAACCGCGCCTCGCCCAGCTTTTCGCGATCCCGCGCGCATTGAGCGACGAAGGCATCCTGCGCTACGGTTTTCACGGGCTGAGCTATGACTACATCGCCTCCCGGCTCCCTGCCCACCTCGCCGAAGAAGATCGCCGCCGCGTCATCGTCCTGCATCTCGGCCACGGCGCGAGTCTCTGCGCCATGAAAGACGGCCAAAGCATCGCGACCTCCATGGGGTTCACGGCGCTCGACGGGCTAATGATGGGCAAGCGGTGCGGCGCGATTGATCCCGGTGTGATCTTTCATCTGCAACGCGCCAAGGGTCTGAACACCGACGAGACCGAAACCCTCCTTTCCTCGCAATCCGGCCTGCTCGGTGTCTCCGGCGGCCTTAGCAGCGACATGCGCGACCTCTCGGCCAGCGCCGATCCCGCCGCACAAGAAGCCATCGACCTCTTCATCTATCGCTGTGTGACTCAAATTGGCGCCAAGGCCGCCGCGCTTGGCGGGGTCGATGCGATTGTCTTCACTGCTGGGATCGGCGAGCACGCCGCCACGGTGCGCAAGGGAATTCTTGAAGGATGTGAATGGCTTGGCGTAGACCTCGACGACGACGCCAACAGCAAGAACGCGCGCGTGATCTCCAAGCAGAGCAGCAAGGTCAAAGCCCTCGTGATCCCCACCAACGAAGAGCACGTGATCGCCGATCAGAGCCTTGCTTTGCTCGACCTCTAGGGACTAGCCCTCGGGCAGGTCACATGTGAAAAGCCGCCCCATACCCGGCATCGCCTCCTGCACCCCCGCAAGGCGCAACATATGCCAGCCCAGCGCCTGATTGCTCGACAGGACAGGAACCCCGGTCGCGCTCTCAACCCGGTCAATCACATTGAGACACCGCAGGTTGGTGCAGGCGATGACGATCCCGTCACAGTCGGTCGTCTCCGCCATTTTGCGTGCCGCTGTTTCAATGGACGCTTCGGTGATCCGCGCCACCACGCGGTCGTCGCCTTCCTCGAAAGAGCCAAACCCCGCGATCGCAAACCCCGCATCCTCCAGCCGCGACCGCATCCGCGCCGACACAGCAGGCACATAGGGCGTCACAAACCCGATCCGCGTCATCCCAAGCCGTCTTCCCGCCGCAATGATCGCGGCAAGGGGATTTGTCACGCGCGACTTGGGAAAAACACTTTGAATTGCCTTCTCGACGTTCTCTGACCCGATCACCGAGGATGCCGAGGTACAGCCATACCCAATCACGTCAAAATCAAGCGCCTGCGGCAGAAGCGCCGCGGAGGCAGGCATGTCCGCCTCCATCTGTGCCAACGTGGCTTCGCTCACATCTGTCTTCATTGGGATGCGGCTATGGTAGAGCGCCACATGATCCAGCACGCCTGTCATCTGCGCCAGTTCCGGCTCAAAGGTCTCATCCGTCGACAGAACGATTGCACCGAGCGTCGCACGGGTGCCAATGCCGTTGTCTGTTTCGAAGCCAAGTTTCATGCAGTTCCACCGATCACCGGAAGCCGCTCCGGCGCGCGTTTCGTCAACAGTTCTGCGCCCTGCGCGCGGATCACTATATTCTCTTCCTGCACCATGAGACGCCCCTCGCCGTAGTCCAGAGAGGGTTCGAGGGTCAAGACCATGTTCTCTTGAAGAACCGTCTCGTCAAACCCCGCGATCGAGGGCACCTCGGTGAGTTGCATCCCCAATCCATGGCCAAGCCGCCCGACATCGCCGCCCTCGCCCCCGGCCTGCTTCAGAACACCGTTCATTGCGGCAAACACGTCGCGGCAAGTCGCACCGGGTCGTGCCGCGGCAATACCGGCTTCTGTCGCCTGCCACAGGGTCTCATAGGCGCGACAGGACGCTGCATCCGCGTGTGCCACGGCATAAGTCCGATCGAAATCACAGAAATACCCGTCCCAGGTCATGCCCGTGTCGAGCATGAAGATATCCCCAGCCTGCAAGGGTCGCATCGACGGTGGAGAGATCACGTCGTGATAGCCGCCCTCCTCCGCCCCGCCGACAAGATACGGCACCTCATCCGCCCCTTGCAAAAGCGCCTCGCGCCGGAAGCTGCGAAAGACCTCTTCAAAGGGCATGCCTTCCGAGATCAACTCTGGCACACGGTCAAAACTACGGGACGCAATCCCACAAATATGGCGGATCTTCGCGATCTCCGCCTCTGACTTCACCATGCGCAACCCCTGCACGAGGTCCGTCGCATCCCGGAACATCAACCCCGGCAACGCCGCGCGCAGCCGTTCGAAATCGGCCAGCGGCATCCGGAGCGTTGTTTCATGCCTCATCATCAGCCCGACACTCTCGCCACCCGCCGCAAGCGGCTGAAGAAGGTCGCGCAGAAGGCTGATGCCGTCATCTTGCGGGCACGGGGCCGCCCATGTGCGGATATCGTCGATCCAAGTCTTACCCATGAGCACCGCGCCGATCTCTGGGATCACGGCAATCGGTTTGCCCTTCACTGGTACAAACAGGAACCAAGGCCGCGTCGGGCTTTGCCAGAACGGCGTGAAGAACCCTGTGAAATAACGCACTTCCGGCTCGGTCATAAGAAGAAGCCCGGCAAGCCCCTTTTCCCTCATGCCCGCTTGCGCCCGCTCTGTGCGCGCGCTGAACTCCGCTTCCGCGAACCCACGCAGCGGCGTCTTAGCCATGCATATCGCCCTCCATGATCTGCCGGAAAATCTCCGGGTCTGTCACGCCCTCGGAGCCAATCAACAGCACCCGCGAGTTTGCCCCAAGGCCAAGTGCCTGCCAAAGCGTGTCATCCATCTGTGCCGCGATCAATGCCGCAAGTCCCGCGACTGCGCTCTCGCCCGCCTCGACCTTGGCGTCCCCGGTCTCTTGGCGCGCAAGGAGGCGCACGGTCGGCGCGACGATACTGTCGGGGATCGTGAGAAAGTCCGTTGCCTCCTCCCGAAGCACTTCCCAAGCCATCTCCGAAGGCTCCCCACAAGAGAGCCCCGCCATGATCGTTTCTTCGGCAATGACAACCTGCGTCGCTGCCCCTTTGCGGGCGCTCTCGATCAAGCACGCGGCAAGCTCCGGCTCAACCACAACAACACGGGGGCTCTCCGCCCCCCAATACTGGCGCAGGGCCGCCGCCACCGCAGCCGCAAGCCCGCCGACCCCGCCTTGCAGGAACACATGGGTCGGCGCGGCCTCCATCGCTTCGCAGGCCTCGCGCACCATAACGCCATAGCCTGCCATCACGTCACGAGGCGGGGCGCTATAGCCGGGCCAGGACGTGTCCGAGACCACAAACCAGCCATTCGCCTCCGCCTCTGCCTTGGCAAGCGCAACCGAGTCGTCATAGTCCCCGGCAATTCGCACCACCTCGGCGCCAAGATCGCGCATCGCCTGTGCGCGCCCTTCGCTCACCTCCGCATGGATATAGATCCGGCAAGGCGCGCCAAACCGCTGACACCCCCAGGCGAGCGAACGACCGTGGTTGCCATCCGTCGCCGACACAAGCGTGATCTCACGACAGGCATCGGCATAGCGTCCCTCCCTGATCGCTTCGAGTGCCACTTCCTCTCCTGTGCGTCGCACGATCTCTCTCTGCAATACGCGCAACGCCGCGTAAGACCCGCCCAGCGCCTTGAAACTGCCAAGTCCAAAGCGCGGCCCTTCGTCCTTATACTCGATCCGTGCCACGCCCAGCGCACGGGCCACCCCCTCCAAGGAGACCAAAGGCGTCGGCGCATAGCCCGTCCACTGCGTGATCTCCTCATAGGCGCGCGCAAAATCATCCCGCGTGAGGACCCGCTCTGCGGCGTCGCCTCTCTCGGGTGCTACGGCCACATGCGCCAGCTTGGCCTTGGCAAATGCCTCGTTCATGGATCTGTCCTTTCCGTCTTCAGTCGATCACGCACAAGCGACGCCCAGAACGCGGCCCCTTGGGTGAGCAGAGCATCATTGAAATCATACGTATCCGAGTGGAGCGGCTGTCCATGCGCCCCGTCCTCGCCATTCCCCATCAATAGGAAACACCCCGGCACGGCGGCGGCGAAATGCGCGAAATCCTCGGAGAAACTCATCGACGGGCGCTCTTTCACCACGGCAAGCCCCGCACTCTCTGCCGCGCGATAGACCGCCTCGACAGGCCCGGATGCGTTGATCGTCTCGATGAACTCTGTCTCAAAGGACATCTCGGCCTTGACCCCATGCGCCGCCGCAATCCCCTCGACAAGCCGCCGCATATGCGTCTCAAGCGCGATGCGATCCTCCGGCGCCCGGGCACGCGCCTCCCCCTTGAGCACCGCTTCGCCGGGCAGGACATTGCGCTGTCCATCGGTTAAGAATTCCGTCACAGACAAGACCGCCCCCGACCCCGGAGCCATCTTGCGGGCGATCACCGTCTGAAGCGCCAGCACCATCTCGGACCCCACGGTGAGCGCATCCACCCCCACATGCGGCATCGACGCATGTCCGCCCTGGCCCTTGATACGGATCTCGAAAAGGCTCTCGCTATTGCAGATAAGCCCCTTTCGGGTCGAGACCTGCCCCACCGGCGCACCGGGCAGGTTGTGGATCGCATAAACCTCCTCGACCGGGAACCGCTCAAGCACCCCCTCCGCAATCATCGCCTGCGCACCGAGGCCGTGCTCCTCGTTCGGTTGGAACAAGAAAACCACCGTGCCGTCAAAGCCGCCGTCCTTGGCAAGAGTTTCCGCCGCCCCAAGGAGCATGGTCATATGCCCATCATGGCCGCAGGCATGCATAGCCCCCTCGATTTCCGAGACATGGTCCTGCGTCCCGCGCTCCTGAATCGGCAACGCATCCATATCCGCGCGCAAACCGATGGCGCGATTGCCCGTCCCCGCGCGCAGGATACCCACCACGCCCGCACCTTCATGCACCTCGAGACCGAGATCCCGCAGGGCGTCTGCCACCCGCGCCTTGGTGCGATCCAAGGCGAACCCGATCTCCGGCGACTTGTGGAAGGCATGCCGAAGCGCCACCAGCTTTTGTTCGAACGTGTCCATTGGGCCTTTGTCTTGATCCAGCGTTGTTGCGCCAGCCTAGCGCAAACACGGGCGGCGCAATGTCGAAATTCCCGCCACCGTGACGAATTTCATTTCCAATCGCGCTTTGAGCGATCAAAATCGGCACATGGATGACAAAGACCTCGACATTTTGCGACTCGTACAACGTGACGCTCGCCTGACCGCAGACGCGATCAGCCACGAGGTCGGACTCTCTGCGCCCGCCGTTCAGAAGCGGCTCAAACGCCTGCGCGAAAGCGGGGTGATCGAACGCGATATCGCCGTCCTGTCGCCATCGAAGCTCGGACGCGAGATGACGATCATCGTCGAGGTGATCCTTGAACGTGAAAGCCGCGCCCATCTCGACGCGTTCAAGCGCCGGATGCGTGGCGCACCTTGTGTGCAGCAATGCTACTATACCACTGGCGAAGCGGATTTCGTCCTGATCCTCACCGTCGAGGATATTCAGGAATACGAGGCGTTCACCCAGACCTATTTCTTTGATGAATCCAACATCAGCCGCTTCAAGACCGCCGTGGTCATGGACCGGGTCAAGGTCTCACTCGACGTGCTCTGACATGAAAAAGGCCGGCGCAATGGCCGGCCTCTCCCTTGTATTGTCTGGCACTTAGCCAAGAACCGATTTCACGGCGCGCACGGTGGCGGCGACCACGGTGTCGGCCTCCTCACGCGTCAGGCAGAACGGCGGCGCAAAGCCGAGGATATCACCCTGCGGCATGGCGCGTGCGATGACCTTGTCCTGCTCGAGAAGCTTGGCCGAGACCTGCGGGCCGATCTTGTCGGCGGCGTCAAAGAAGGTCCGGCTGTCCTTGTCCTTCACGAACTCAACCGCACAGAGCATCCCTTCGCCGCGCACATCGCCGACATTGGCATGACCTGCAAGCGCGTCCGACATGGCCTTGTTGAGATAGGCGCCAACCTCCCCTGCGTTCGACACGAGGTTCAACTCGTCCAGAAGCTTGAGGTTCGCGACACCTGCCGCCGCTCCGATCGGGTGGGCCGAATAGGTCCAGCCGTGGCCAATCGGGCCGTTCTCGTCCGTGCCCTGCTCAAGCACCTTCCACATCTTGTCGCCCACGATGGAGCCTGAAAGCGGCGCATAGGCCGAGGTCAGACCTTTGGCGATGGTGATGAGGTCCGGCTCGATCCCGTAATGCTCAGACCCAAACATCGTCCCGAGACGGCCAAAGCCGGTCACAACCTCATCCGCGACGAGAAGGATGTCATGCTTCTTGAGCACCGCCTGGATCGCTTCCCAGTAGCCCGCCGGCGGCGGCACGATCCCGCCCGTGCCAAGCACCGGCTCGCCAATGAAGGCCGCGATCGTATCCGCGCCTTCGCGCTCGATCAGCGCCTCGAGCGAAGCCACGCACTCGGCCACGAACTCTGCCTCGGTCTGGTCGAGGTTCTCGCGGCGGAAATAATAGGGCGCATCGGTGTGGATCACCTGCTCGACCGGAAGGTCGAACTTCTTGTGGAACAACTCCAGCCCGGTCAGCGAGCCCGTCACGAGACCAGAGCCATGATAGCCGCGCCAGCGCGAGATGATCTTCTTCTTCTCGGGGCGGCCAAGGATATTGTTGTAATACCAGATCAGCTTGACGTTGGTTTCGTTCGCGTCCGAGCCGCCAAGACCGAAATAGACCTTCGACATGTTCTTCGGCGCGCGATCAAGGATCATCTTCGAAAGCGTAATCGACGCCTCGGTGCCGTGACCCACATACGCGTGATAATACGCAAGCTCTTTCGCCTGCTCACCGATGGCCTCGGCGATCTCCTGACGACCATAGCCGACATTCACACAGTAAAGCCCGGCAAACCCGTCGAGAAGCTTGTTGCCGTCACGGTCTTCGATGAAGACGCCCTCGGCGGTGCGGAGGACACGGTTCGGCGCTTCGCCGCGCGCGAATTGGGCAAGATGGGTCGAGGGATGGAAGAAGTTCTCGCGATCCCATTGTTCCAGTTGGTCATTACGAAGCATTTGTTGTCCTTTCTTATGCCCAATCACGGCAGACGTATTTGATTTCTGTAAACTCTTCCATGCCAAGACGCGATCCCTCGCGCCCAAGGCCGGATTGCTTGGTCCCGCCAAAGGGAATCGGCGCGCCAGTGACCTTGGTGCGGTTCACGGCGACCATCCCGAATTGCAGCGACCGGCTCATGCGATAGATGCGGCGTGGGTCATGGCTGTGGAGATAGGCGACAAGGCCATACTCCGTGTCATTGGCCTTGGCGACGACCTCGTCCTCGGTCTCAAACGGCGTGATCGCCGCGACCGGGCCAAAGGTCTCGTCATGCATGATCTTGGCCTCCATCGGTACATCAACAAGGACCGTCGGCGCATAGAACAGCGGCCCAAGATCAAGTCGCGCACCGCCACAAGCCAGCTTCGCCCCCTTGGCAAGCGCATCCTCGACATGCTCTTCCTGCTTGAGAACCGCCTTCTCGTTCATGAGTGGCCCAATATCGGGGTCATCCATGCCAACTCCGACGCTCAACGCCTTGGTCGCCTCGACGAACTTGGCGCAAAAGGCATCGTAGATGGCCTTCTCGACAAAAATCCGGTTCGCCCCTAGGCAATCCTGCCCGGAGGTCGCGAATTTCGCCTTGATGGTTTCTTCTACCGCGAGGTCGAGGTCGCAATTCTTAAAAACGATGACCGGCGCATGTCCACCAAGCTCCATCACGAGCCGTTTGACCGTATCTGCCGACTGGCGATAAAGCAGCTTTCCGACCGGCGTCGAGCCGGTGAACGAGAGCGCGCGCACGCGGTGGTCTTCGGTCCAAGGCTTGACGACCGTCGCCGCATCCCCCGTCACCACGTTGAAGACCCCGGCGGGAATGCCCGCACGCTCGGCCAACTCGGCCAGCGCCAACGCGCTGAACGGCGTCTCCGCCGACGGGTGCGCCACAACCGTGCAGCCTGCGGCAAGCGCAGCGGCGGCTTTGCGGGTGAGCATCGCCGAGGGAAAGTTCCAAGGCGTGATGAGTGCCGCAACGCCCACTGGCTCGCGCCAAAGCTCAACCTCGGCATCCGGCAGGTGGCTTGTCACGCCTTCGATGTTCGGACGCTTGGTTTCCTCCGCGTAGAACTCGACAAAGGCCGCGCCATAGTCGATCTCTCCCCGCGCCTCGGAAAGCGGTTTGCCCTGCTCGAGCACCATGATCCGCGCAAGGTCTTCCTTATGCGCGATCATCAGATCGAACCATTTGCGCAGAAGCGCCGAGCGATCCTGTGGCAAGAGATTGGCCCAGGCGTCGAATGCGGCCTGCGCCGCATCCACTGCCGCAGTTGATTCTTCTGCTGAAAGGCTTGCCACGTCGCCAATCAACTCGCCGTTCGATGGGTCCGTAACCTTGATCGCGGCGCCATCCTTGGCCGCACACCATTTGCCGTTGATATAAGAAAAAGACCGCACAAGCGCCTTGTCCTCAATATCGCTGCGCGCTGAAAGAGCTGTCTCACACATCGCTTTCTCCCCTGTTTGCCCAGAGAGAGTGCCTGTTTGTCACAGAAAAGGTGGCTGAACTTTTGCCCGCGCGCAGACGATTCAACTGCGCGCGCTGCTTCTCACAGCCCGGATTTCATCACTCGTCAGAGAGAAGGATATCGAACGGAGGCACACCACCGCCTTTGACGGGCTTGGTCACCACATAGGTGAAATAGCGCGACAAACCGATCCGCGCATCGAGCATGGCATCAATCAGCCTCTGATAGGCGTCGATATCGCGGGTGACGATCTGCAGGATATAGTCGAACCCCCCGCCAAGCGCCCAACAGGCCACTACCTCGTCATAGCGCTCCATCGCCTCTTCAAAGGCGCGAAAGCTCGCTGCCGTGTGATCTGCGATCTCAACGGCCACGAAAACCGTCACATGCGGCGCGAGTTTGCGCAGGTTGACCCGCGCGCCATACCCCTCAATAAGCCCCGCCTTTTCAAGCTTGCGCAGACGGTCCCAACATGGCGTCGGCGAAAGACCAATACGATCGGCCAGCGCGGCCTTTGTGATCCGCCCCTCTTGCGTTAGAACACGCAGAATCTCGATATCCCGTTGATCAAGCTGCATCTCGCATCAGGCCTCGATCACGGTGCCGATACGGGCGAACTCTTGGCGCACAAAACTCGCGATCGCCGTGTCCTGCGCACCGGTGCCTGTCAGATCACAGATGGTGACATCCTTGTCGCCCTGTCGACCAGTGGCTTTGCCAAGGATCACCTCGCCCAGCTCCGCAGGCGTCCCCTTATCCCAGACTCCGGCAGCCATCGCTGCCTCCAACTCACCACTGACTTCGCATTGGCTCACCCGGTCGCAAACATAGGCATCCGCCGCCGCAAGTGCCGCCGGGTCGATCTCGTTCTTGCCGGTCTGGTCCGATCCCATCGCCGTGACATGCAAACCCGGATGAAGCCACTCGGCCTTCAAGACCGGCGCGCGCGAGGGCGTCGTCGTCACCACAAGCTGAGACCGCGCCACGAGTTCTGCCGGATCGCTCACCACCTCGGCCTCGACTCCCAGCATGTATTGAAGGTCCGCCGCGCAAAGCGCCGCTTTCTCGAGATCGCGCCCCGACACCAGCACCCGCTTGAACGGTCGCACGAGATGCGCCGCCTGCATCTGGAGCCGCGCCTGCACGCCGGTTCCGATCACGCCCGCGGTCTCGACGGTCTCCGGCGCCATATGCCGGGCCGCCACCGCGCCCGCCGCCGCCGTGCGAATATCCGTGAGGTATCCATTGTCGAGATAGAGCGCCTCCACGAGGCCCGTCTTGGCTGAGAACAGGATCATCAACCCGTTGAGGCTCGCAAGACCGAGTGTCGGGTTGTCGAAAAAGCCGGGGCTGACCTTGATGGCGAACCCGTCAAAGCCGGGAATGAACGCCGTTTTGACATCCACCTCGCCATTCGCCTCCGGCAGGTCCATGGATAAGATCGGCGGCATCACGACGCCCTCACCGGCGAGCGCGACAAAAGCCTGTTCGACCACATCCACAACCCGCAGATCAAGCGAGACGACCTCGCGAAGCTGGGCCTCGGTGACAATCTGGATGTCATGCGCCATAGGCTTGTCCTTTCACAAGAAGATCCCCGATCTCCACATCTTCGCCCACCATGATGCGCGCGAAACTCGCCATATCAAGGTTGCGCCCAGTGACAATCGTGCCCACTGGCCCTTTTGGCATGGCGATCTTACCTGCAAGCAATGCCGCCTGCCCAACGACAGAGGCCCCTTCCGCCACAATGCGATCCTCGTAGAACATGACCTGCATCGCGCGGCGAATATCCTCTTCGGTGACAAGCACCGTGTCATCCAAGAGTTCGCGGCACAAGGGATAGCTCAGACGGTTCTCAAGACCAATGCCCCCGCCAAGACTATCGGCAAGCGAGGCATATTCCGGCACCTCAACAGGATGCCCTGCGCGGATGCTTTCATACATCGCCGCACCGCGATCCATTGAAATACCGATCACCCTGATCTCAGGATTGATCGCTTTCGCCGCGACCGCCACGCCCGCCGCGAGACCACCACCAGACAGAGGGACCAGAAGCGTCTCGAGATCAGGCCGCGCCTCGAGCATCTCGGCCCCGATGGTCCCCTGCCCGGCAATCACGTGCGGATCATCGAAAGGCGAGATTTCGACAAGACCTTCCGCCTCGCAAAGACGCTGGCTCTCGGCCATTGCTTCGTCCTGCGACTGTCCCACGATCCGCACATCTGCGCCAAGCGCGCGAATCCCGTCGACCTTGGCCTGCGGTACAAGCTCCGACATGCAGATCACGGCCTTCATGCCACGCTGGTTCGCGGCAAAGGTTACGCCGCGGCCATGGTTACCTGTCGAACAACACGTCACCCCCTGCACATCCTCAGGCAAGGCCATCACTGCCGACACTGCCCCACGCAGCTTAAATGCGCCAATCGGCTGCATGATCTCCATCTTCATTAGGAATTCCCGCCCGATTGCCTTGGACATGAAAGGCGATGGGATAAGTGGCGTTGCATCGGCAACGCCCTTGATCCGCTGACGCGCAGCGAGGATATCGGCAAGGTGAAGAGTCATCGCTACGCTCCCGTGAGACAAGGTAAAACGCCGCCGACAACATCACCCGAACGCGCCCCTGTCAACATCAGGCACGCCCCTCTGTGCCGGCACGCGCCACATGCCGTTCTTCGAACATTTGCTAGCGGCACAGAACCCACTGGATCAATCTGCACAAACAAGGCAGGTTGAAGACCAAAGCCGTCCTCTTGGCGCGCGGCGCTGGCCCTCGAGGTACTAGAAACCTGATATGAAAGACCTGAAGTCAGCCAAGTCAGCAAGACCGCGACAACCGCACCGCACCTGCGCGATCATCATTCCGATCTATCGCTGGCCCCTGACTCGGATGGACGCGCTTTCGGTCGACAAGACCACGCAAGTCCTGTGCAATCACGATATTTACATGGTCGGGCCGCCGTGGCTCCACCAGGTCGCCCCCCAAAGCCTGAATGGCGCAGAAATCCACCTCGAGACGTTTGATGCGGCGTTCTTCCGCTCCACCAAGACCTACAACAAGCTCTTGATGTCGCCTGCCTTCTTCAAGACCTTCGCGGCCTATGACTACATGCTGATCGCCCAGACCGACACGCTGACCTTCAGAGATGATCTCGAGCAGTGGTGCGCGGCCGGGTACGACTACATCGGCGCGCCTTGGATCGAATGGGTCAAAGAGCCGACAGAGCCCGGTCCCTTCCCGCATCTACGCATGAAAGGCGTTGGCAATGGCGGCTATTCGCTCCGCTCCATCCCACGCGCGCTCCAGACCCTCACGGACTTTCGCCACGCTCCCTTTACAGAATGGGGCCGTTCTCGAAGCACGCTTTGGAACCTCCTGAACAAGATCGAGCACGAATACATCCTCGCGCGAACCACTGGCCCGCTCAGAACCCGGATCAACGAAGATCTTTTCTGGGGCAAGGTTGCGCCAAAGATCAACCAAGACTACCGCCTCGCCCCGACCGAAGACGCGATACGCTTCGCCTTCGAAGCGGCCCCGGAAACCCTCTATGACCTCAACAACCAACAGCTTCCGTCCGGATGCCACGCTTTCGAACTCTACAACCTGCCGTTCTGGAAAACCGTGCTGGGCAAGACATACTTCGACCTGCCCAACGAGATCGCCACCCAGCTCACCATAGGCTGACAGCATCGCAAATTGCAGGAAGATGGTGCCCCCACACGGACTCGAACCGCGGACCTACTGATTACAAATCAGTTGCTCTACCAGCTGAGCTATAGGGGCGCTGGAGGGGATTTACGGTGAAAATCTCAGGCCTGCAAGTCTAAATCCGCTATCGGTTTGCCCGCGCGAGAAGAGCAACGGCACAAAGCCCGACGAGCATGATCAAAACCGCGCCAGGGCTTGCATCCCCGAGGTTTTCAAGGCTCGCCTGATCGTGGACCTGTGTGGCAAGCGTATCAAAGTTGAAAGGTCGCAGAAGCATGGTCGCAGGCAACTCCTTCACGCAATCGACAAAGACCAATAGCAAGGCCGAGCCGATCGTGGTGCGGATCAGCGGATAATACACATCGCCAAGCACCTGCCCTCTCGTGCGTCCAAGCGAGCGCGCCGCCATGGCAAGGCTCGGCGTCACGCGCCCCATCGCACCATCCGCCGCCCCTTGCGCAATGGCAAAGAAACGCACGCAATAGGCAAGCACGATGGCAAAGGACGACCCGGTCAAAAGAAGCCCCATCGACTGACCGGTGAGCGCCTCGAGGAAATCGGCAAGGCGATTGTCGAGAAGGGCCAAGGGAATAAGGATACCGACCGCAAGAACGGCACCCGGTGCCGCATATCCAATCGTGGTCAACGGCAAAAGCAACCGTGGCATGCGACGCCCCGAGAGCCGCACCCCGTAGACAAGGAAGACCCCCGCCGCCACGGTGATCACCGAAGCCAGACCGCCCACCATGAGCGTATTACCAAGCGCGCGGAGCAACATCGGATCGCTCCACCGTTCGAAATTCCCGATGGCATGCGAGGTGATGACACTGATCGGCAAGACAAAACCAATGAGGAACGGCATCAGACAGGCCAAGGTCGCGATCCATTTGGCGCCCCCATGAAGCTCTGTCGGCTCGGGCCGGCGTTGGCGCGTTGTCATGCTGAAATAACGGAGTTTGCGGCGACTGACCTTCTCCATGGTCACCAGCAAGATCACCAAAGCAAGGACGACACAGGCAAGCTGTGCCGCGCCGCCCGCATTGTTGCTTTCAAGCCAGACGCTGAAAATGCCGGTGGTCAGTGTTTGCACGGCGAAATAGTCGACAGTGCCGAAATCATTCACGGTTTCCATCATGACAATCGCTGTGCCTGCGGCGATTGCCGGGCGTGCCATCGGAAGGCCGACGCGCCAGAACCGTTCAAAGGCCCCCGCCCCGAGCGAGCGCGCGACCTCTTCGCCTGCGCCGGATTGCTCGCGGAACGCGGCGCGCGCAAGGATATAGACATAAGGAAATAGCGACGCGGACAAGACCAGGATCGCCGCGCCGAGAGAGCGGATTTCCGGGAACCAATAGTCTCGGGCGCTCTGCCAACCAAACAGCGTGCGCAGCCCCGTCTGCACCGGTCCGGCATATTCGAGGAAATCCACGAGCGCATAGGCCCCGACATAGGCCGGGATCGCCAGCGGCAACAAGAGCGCCCATTGCAGCCAGCCGACGCCCGGAAAGCGGTATCGGGTCACGAGCCACGCCGCCACCGTCCCGATACTCGCAGCAACAAGCCCGACACAAAGCATGAGAACAACCGTGTTGCGCATGTATCGCGGCAGGGTCGTCGAGATCAGGTGCCCCCAGATGTTCTCGGTCGGATTGAGCGCCAAAACGACCACCGCGGCGATCGGAAGCAGCACGACCGCGGCAATCACCAGCGCCCCGATGGACCAGATGCTTGGTACCCGGATTCGGAAGGGGAACGGCCCCGAAAATGACTGCGACAGTTTCATGCGCCCCGTGTTGCCTGAATCTGGTTTCACTGTCCAGAAACGAAGATATAATGAGACGCTGATAGCAAAGGCCTTCCGAAACGCAATGCAGATAGTCCTTCACGCAGGCGCCCATTTCACTGACGATGACAGGCTCTTGAAATCCTTGGGGAAAAACCGGGACGTTCTGGCGGCACGCGGTGTTTCCATTCCCAAACCGCGAAGCTATCGCAACAAGTTGCGTGGCTTCCTGCATGACCATCTGATCGACGAAACCGTGCGCGAAGACGTGCTTTCCGACCTCAAAGACCCAAGCGTCAGCGAACCGGACCGCATCATTTTCTCCAATAGCAGCTTCTTTTGCGTGCCGCGCCTCGCGATCCGCAACAATGCCTACTATCCGCGTGGCGAGGAACGGCTGCAGGATTTCTGCAGCATCTTCCATAGTGACGAGGTCGAAATCTTCTTTGCGATCCGCAATCCGGCCACGCTCCTTCCTGCATTGCTCGACGGCACGCCGGACGACCGTATTGACGATATCACCGGCGGCTCTGCACCGACCGCGCTGCGCTGGTCAGAAATGATCCACCGCGTGCGTCACGCCCTGCCGAACGCCTCGCTGACGGTCTGGTGCAACGAAGATACGCCGCTGATCTGGGAGCAATTGCTGCGAGAGCTTTCGGGAGTCGAACCGACTCAACCGCTGGATGGGGGCAACGACCTTCTGCATGAAATCATGACAGTCGAAGGGCTCGAGCGGTTCGATGCCTATGTCGAGAAACACCCCGGCCTGACCGAGATGCAAAAGCGCCGGGTCATCGCCGCCTTCCTCGATAAATTTGCGATTGAGGAAGAGCTTGAGGAAGAATTGGACATCCCCGGCTGGACCGAGGATGTCGTCGACGCCCTGACAGATATCTACGACGAGGACGTCTATGAAATCGCGCGGATGCCCGGGGTGACCTTCATCTCCCCCTAGGACCCCGCGCCGCGCTCACATCCCGAGCGCTTCCTTGTACATCTCGAGAACCGCTTCTTCCTCGGCAATGTCGTCCTTGTCGCGCTTGCGCAACGCCACGATCTTGCGCATCACCTTGGTGTCGTACCCGCGCGCCTTGGCCTCGGCCATGACTTCCTTCTGTTGGTCCGCAAGGTCCTTCTTCTCGATCTCGAGCCGTTCGAACCGTTCAATGAACTGGCGCAGCTCGCCAGCCGTCACGCGATAGCTTTCATCGCTTGGATTATCGCTCATTGAGCACTCCTATGGGATTGGCCGAAGCGGATCGGCAATGGGAACGAAGCCGCAACCTATCGCCCTCCCTGCGGCGTCGCAAGCGGCCAAGAGCCCCGCCCGCGCGAAAATTTGCCCGCTTGCCCAATCCGGGCCCATCGGCTACGTCCTGCGCAATCAATGCCTGAAGGAATGAACGCATGGAATGGCTGGTTTGGGGCGGGGCAACCGTCTCGCTCGTGGGGCTTTGTGGCCTCGTTCTCTCGATCGTGCGCGTCGCGCGCGCCCGCAAGGCTGGCCTGTCGGACGAAGAGCTGCGCGCCGCCGTTCAAAAGGTTATGCCGCTTAACCTCGGTTCGCTCTTCCTGTCGGTCATCGGCCTGATGCTGGTGATCCTCGGCATTTTTCTCGGCTAGGCGTTCAGCGCATCAAAGCCCTGCCCGGCCTTGAACAAACTGTCAAAGACGGGCTCTGGCGACCAAAACACGCCGTCTTGCGCTGCAAAGCTCTCGATGTCCCTCTGGATGATGCGCGGGCCGATAAGGTCTGCCGCCTTCATCGGGCCGCCGCGCCACCGCGGAAACCCGTAGCCGTGCACCATCACCACGTCGATATCCGACGGGCACCGCGCCACGCCAAGCCGTAAGAGCCGCGCTCCCTCATTGACCATCGCAGCAAGGCACCGGCGCTGGATCTCGTCCGCCGAGATCCCCTGCGCCTGAATCCCCTTGCTTTCGCGTTCGGCCCGAATAAGCGCGATCACCTCGGGATCCCTGCGGCCATGCGGGCTCTCGCTGTCATAAATGTAATACCCTTTGCCCGCGGCCTTGCCAAAACGCCCCGCCTCGCAAAGCCGGTCCAAGATGGCAACCTGCCGCCCCTCCGGCGCACCGCGCTCCGCCATCGTCCGACGCAGCGCCCAGTCCTCCCGAAGACCGTCGCGGTCAAGCCGTTCGAATGGCCCCATCGCCATGCCATAGGCACGCATCGCCTCATCTACGAGGTAAGGCGTCGTCCCATCTTCGACCATGAGCTCGGCCGCATGACGACAGGCATCAGCCATCGCACGTCCGATATGCGCCGTCGCGCCCCCGACCCGGACAGGAATTTTTCTGATCTGGCGCAAGACACCCACCAACGCAGCCACCGCATCCGCCGAGGCCTCGCTGGGCACGATCACCTCTGCCACCCGCTGAAGATGCGCAGGTGTCCCGATCCCAAGCCCAAGCACAGACCCCGGATCGCCGGTCTGCTTTGCAATCCGGCTGACATCATGGCGCATCGTCGTAGTGACAAGCACCGCGCCCTCCGGCACCACAGCATCAAGTTGATAAAACACCTGCTCT
This sequence comes from Shimia aestuarii, assembly GCF_022814865.1. Classification (GTDB taxonomy): domain Bacteria; phylum Pseudomonadota; class Alphaproteobacteria; order Rhodobacterales; family Rhodobacteraceae; genus Shimia; species Shimia aestuarii_A. The sequence goes on from NZ_JAKVRD010000003.1 coordinate 84,092, forward strand.
TTTTCGCGTAGGTCATCTGCCACCGCTTCGATCACCAGATCGGCCTCTGACAGGGCAACAAAATCTGTCTTGCCATGTAGCCGCATCATGCGTTCGTCGCGCAGCTGCCCCCGGAGGCGCCCCTGCGCCACCTGTCGGTCGAGATAGGCATTGATCTTGCCAAGACTGTCGCGCAGCGCCGGCCCATTGCGCTCGATCAGGACCACATCGAACTCGGCCTCGAGACAGGCAAGGACAAGGCCCCGCCCCGCGGTGCCGCCCCCCACGATCCCGACCTGCGCAACGCGCCTTGGCTGTGTGCCATCAAGCTCTGGAAACTTGGCGGCCCGCCGCTCGGCAAAGAAAACGTGCCGCAAGCTCGCGGCTTGATCCGAGCGCACGCAATCTTCAAAGGCCGCGCGCTCAAAGGCCATCCCCATATCGAAGGACAATAGCTCGGCCGCCTCGACGCATTTGACGATCTCCCCCGGCGCGCGGTCCGGTCGGTCCGCGACCACTTCTTTGCGAAGCGTGATCGCCCTCTGATACGCGGCGGGATCGTCAAACCCTTTCCGACAGTCCCGCGTCGGCCTTGGCCCTTTGCCCTGCGCCAGGAGGCCCCGCGCAAAGGCAATCGCCTCGGTCTCAAGATCGCCATGCACGATCTGGTCAATATAGGGCGCCGCCTCCTTGCGTGTGACGCCGATCGGGCGTCCGGACAACATGAGGTCAAGCGCATCCGCCGCTCCGGCAAGGCGCGGCGCGCGCTGCGTCCCGCCCGCACCGGGCAGAATGCCAAGCGTCACCTCCGGAAAACCGATCCGCGCGCGCTCTGAGGCGATACGATAATGCGCCGACAAGGCCAGTTCGAACCCACCGCCAAGCGCTGTGCCGTGAATGGCCGCCACGACCGGCTTCGGACAGGCTTCGATCTCGTTGCAAAGCCCCGGCAGCCATGGATCGGCTGGCCTCTCGCCAAACTCGCGCATGTCCGACCCCGCCGGAAAGGTGCGCCCAGCCCCAAGGATCACGATTGCGGCCACCTGTGAATCGGCCATGCCGCGACGCAGCCCCTCGGCCAATCCCTTGCGGACGTCCGCGCCAACCGCGTTGACCGGCGGATTGCGGATCGCTAACACCGCGATCCCTTCCTTGACCTCGTAGCCGACCGTCTCTCCCATGTGCCGCTGCCCTCCCGGACACACTTTCACAAAACCTTAACCTTATCTTTAGGCGGACCGCCCTTTCACGCAAGCCTGCAATGGAAAAGGCGCCCGCAGAAACCTGCGCGCGCCCGGTGTGGTAGATGTCAGAACCGATCTTGTGTTGGCGTCAGACCGGCATGTTGTCGAAGGAGTCTTCGACCTCCTCATCCACGAGCTCAAGATCGAGATTGCGCAAATGCGCAGGCACGGCGCCGCCTTTGGCGCGAATGTTTTCAAGCGCGCGATGGAGCTCTTGATGCAACGCATAGCGCGCATCCCCCTCAGCGGTCGCGATCTTTGCTTCAAGCGATTTGGCTTTTTCCAAAAGGTCTTCAATGGTCACGGCGGGATCCTCCTCAATCTGTCCCAATGTCACCGCGCGACGGCTGCCGCGCAATCTTTGCACAATGGCGCATCCGGAAGCACATCCAAACGTTCAGGCGAGATTTCGTCGCCACACCGGACGCAAATGCCGTATTCTCCATCACGTATCCGCTTTAATGCTGCACGAATACGCAGGATTTCGTCTTGCCCGCTTTGCCCAAGCTGTTCGAGAACCTCGTCCCCTTCCCGCTCCACGGCAGCTTCTTCCCAGTCTTTGGAGGGCGGATTGTCCAGCTCGTCTTCGATCTCGTGAAGACGCGTATCCAACTCCCGAAGACGGTCCATAAGCGCGGTCTTGCGTGCTTCGATATCAATCATCGCGTGTTCCTTCAATTGCCGAAACACCCTGTCATGAACACTTCAAGAAGGCATTGACATAGGTCAACCGTCAGTCGCCCCTTGCGACACATGCGCAAAGCCTTATATGTTCCTTCGAAACGGAGGTAGCGACATGAACCCTGAAGTCACCGCATTCTTTGACGACGCCACGAATACGATTTCCTACGTCGTGAAAGACCCGCAAGGCACTTCTTGTGCCATCATCGATAGTGTCCTCGACTTTGACTATTCCTCGGGCCGCACAGATACCAAATCCGCAGACGCCGTGATCGCGCATGTGCAGAAGGAAGGGCTGACCGTGGAATGGCTCCTCGAAAGCCACGTCCATGCCGACCACCTCTCGGCCGCGCCCTATATTCAGGAACGCGTCGGCGGCAAGATCGGCATCGGCGATCGGATCAAGATCGTGCAGGACACGTTCGGCAAGGTCTTCAACGAGGGCACCGAATTCCAACGCGACGGGAGCCAGTTTGACCAGCTGTTCCAAGAAGGCGACAGCTTTCACATCGGCCAGCTGCGCGGCGACGTGTTGCACACGCCGGGCCATACGCCCGCCTGCCTCACCTATGTGATCGGCGACGCGGCTTTTGTGGGCGATACGCTTTTCATGCCCGATTTCGGCACCGCGCGCTGCGATTTCCCCGGCGGCTCGTCCGAGACGCTCTACAATTCGATCCAGAAAATCCTCGCCCTGCCGGATGAAACCCGCATCTTCGTCGGCCACGATTACAAGGCGCCGGGCCGTGATGAATACGCATGGGAAACCACGGTCGGGGAACAGAAGGCCGCGAATATCCATGTCGGCGCTGGCAAGGACAAGAACACCTTCGTGGAGATGCGCGACACCCGCGATGCCACCCTCGCCATGCCCAAGCTCATCATCCCCTCGCTGCAGGTCAACATGCGCGCGGGCCAAATGCCCGAGCCCGACGAGCAGGGCGATGTCTTCCTCAAAGTGCCGGTCAACAAACTATAAGGGCCACCCCCAACAAGACGGCGCATCCACCGCGAACAGGGATGCGCCGCGCTTTCTCATCGCTTCGGCGGTGCCAAGGACTGAAAAAGGAAACGCATATGTTTGACTCCATTCCCGCAGACTGGATCTGGGGCCTGATCGGGGGCCTAGTGATCGGCACCGGCGGCGCGGTTTACCTCCTCGCCAATGGCCGCATTATGGGCGCAAGCGGTATTCTCGGCGGGCTCGTCGATGGGTCTGGCCGCAATAGCGCGGGCGAGCGCCTCGCCTTCCTCGCCGGGGTGGTGCTTTTGCCAATCCTCCTCAACCCGATCTACCGCCCCTTCTCCACCCATGCGAGCGAGAACCTCGCAGTGCTGATCTCGGCAGGACTTCTCGTTGGCATCGGCACACGCATCGCCAATGGCTGCACCTCTGGGCATGGCGTCTGTGGCATCTCGCGCTTTTCCCTGCGCGGCATCGTCGCAACGGTGTTCTACATCCTCGCGGGCGGCCTGACCGTCCTCCTGTTCCGTCACATCCTGGGGGTCATCTGATGCAACGCAAGATCTTTGCTTTTCTCGCTGGGGGCCTCTTTGGCGCAGGCCTATTCATCTCCGGCATGACCGACACCAAGAAGGTGCAGGGCTGGCTTGATGTCTTTGGCGACTGGGATCCGACACTGGCCTTCGTCATGGGCGGGGCGATCCTGCCGATGCTCATCGCTTGGCGCCTCACACAGGGCCGCAAACCGCTTGTCGGCGGCACCTTCCCCGAGCGCGCCAAGGCGGAAACGGATTCCGACCTTGTCGTCGGCTCGGTCCTCTTCGGCGCAGGCTGGGGGCTCGCCGGCCTTTGCCCCGGCCCGGCCATCGCTTCGCTAAGCTACGGCGGCTGGCCCCATTGGGTCTTCTTCGGCGCGATGCTCCTTGGCATGGCCCTGACCCCGGCCCTGCGACGCGCGGTCGATGGGCGCGGCTCTGCCGCCTGACACCAGCCCGAGACCACCGGCAGGCGATCTCCCCACCAGAGGCCGCCTGTTGCAAAAGCCTCGTTGCAGGCCTTTCTCGATACGGTATAGAAGACCATATGGACGCGCGTAAAATCACCGATAGCTATTTCGTTGCCCCGCAAATCGCGGTGGAAGACATACCTGCCCTTGCCGAGGCCGGATTTACCCGGATCATCTGCAATCGCCCGGACGAAGAAGTGCCGCCAGAGCTTCAGGCCGACGCCCTGCGCGCGGCCGCAGAGGCCGCGGGTCTCGCGTTCGTGCTCAATCCGGTCTCGAATGCTGGCATGACCCCGGACAACATCGCCCTTCAGCAAGACGCGCTGGCGACGGAAACCGGCAAGACGCTGGCCTATTGCCGCTCTGGCACACGGTCGACCTTCGTCTGGGGCCTCGCCAATGCCGGGGCTCTCGCGCCCGAGACCATTCTCACCGCCGCGGCAGAGGCCGGCTATGATCTCTCGCCGATCCAACCCTATCTCGAAGCACAGTCACAGGGTGACTCAGGCGGGTAACGCCTCTGGCAGCTCCGCTTCGTCCAACAAATCATCGAGATCCTCTAGCGGGTCTTCCGCCGAAGGCGCGACAGGCGCATCAAGGCCCTCTGCTGCGTCAACCTCCTCCGCGACCGCCACCGCCTCAAGCGGCACCTCCGCCACATCCGGCGTCTCCGAAAGCGCATCGCGCAATGACGGCGCGGGGGGCTTCGATGTCTCCAGGACCGCCTCGTCGCGGCTCCGGTCTTGCCCGGTTCTAAGCCGCACGGCACGAAAACCATGCAACTGGCCAAGCGTGACCGAAAGACCGCCGCCGTCGCCCCCCATCTCGAGCCGCGCCTCCTTGAGGGCACCCGGCGGGAGGGCAATCATCTCTCCAACCTGCAACCCCTGTAGCCGCGCCAACGGCAAGGGTACCCGCGCCAGCACCGCATCGAGCGTCGCCTGTGCCGTCAACACACCCGCGCGCAGGCTCTCGCCCGGGGGGACCGGGGTCTTTTCCTCTTTCTCTGCGCATTGTGGGGCCTCGACCTTGTCGGGAAAGGCAAAAACCATCCGCCCTTCCCGCACGCCCCCCATGAGCGCCACGTCCAATTCGAACACATGGTAAAGCCCCTCATTCAACGCCAGAACAAGCGCCCGCGCGGCGCCGACCATCGCTCCGAACCCATAGCCACAGCCCCAAGGCCCCCCGCCATCCGCCACGAGCGCCTCGCTGAACCGCACAAGGCAATCGTCTAGCAACGGGGCAAGGAGCGCCGCGTCTACCCGGGTCGCCGCCCGCGCCACATCGGCCCGCGACGGGATATGACCAATCGTCTGGTGCTCGACCAAGCCACCAAGCAGCGCCATGTCGAGGCCGAACCCGGCCCCGGGGCGCCCTTCCAAGAGGGCAAGAAAGCCGCTTCCGTCAAGAAGCCCGCGCACCTCTTCGAGCGGGCGCAGGGATTGATGCACCGCCCGCACCTCAACCGACAATCCAAGCCTGCGGTCCGCTGCGGTTTCCAACGCGCGCCGCAACTGGCGCGCAACCGGAAGCCCCGCACCGGTTTTCGGCGAGGTCATCTTCTGCAGGATCGATGGTTTGGCGGTCTCAGGCATGGGTCATGGCATTCTGCGTCATGCCCAATCCTTAACGCGCCTGGGTTACCAAGCCCTTTACAGGCCTGTCATTGCGCGGCCATTGCGCTTGATGCTGGCAGGATCACACGAAACGCCGCACCGCCCTGTCCCGGCAGATAGCTGACCGATCCGCCAAGCCGCGCCATGATCTCGCGACAGATCGCCAGCCCAAGCCCCGCCCCGCCGGCACGCATCGCGCCAACGCGGGCGAATTTCTCGAAGATCACCGCTTGATCGTTCTTCGATATCCCCGACCCGTTGTCGATGAAATCAATCAAAATGGTGTCATCACGATGGGTCACCCGAAGCACGAGTTCGGGCACCTCCGCGTCGCAATATTTGCGCGCGTTCGAGATGAGATTGATAAACACCTGACTAAGCCGGTCGAGATCCGTGCTAAGCAGCACCGTTTCCTGCGCCGTGTCGCGGCTGATCTTTAGGCCCTCTTGCCCGCTTCCCGTCAGCGCCGAGGCAATCGCATGGTCAAGAACCCGCGAGAGCTGTCCTTGCTGGATATTGAGGTTCACCTGACCGTTTTCCAACACGCTGAGGTCAAGAAGATCATCCAAAAGCCGCGTCAAGCGCAGCGCTTCATCATGGATGATCGAGGCGTATTTGACTTGCTCCGTCTCGCTAAGCTTTTCGCTGTCCCGCAGGATTTCCGAAAACGCCCGGATCGATGTCATCGGCGTGCGCAATTCATGACTCACCTGACTGAGGAAGGCGTCTTTCTGAACCGAAATCTGCTGTAGCTTCTCGTTGGCCTGCCGCAATTGCCGCGCCGTGCGCGCCTGCTCTTCGGATTTCGCCTCAAGACGGTTGGAGTATTCCATCATCTGCGCCGTCTCATCCGCCACCGCTAGCAGGTCTTCCACCGAGACAGAGGCGCCGCCGACAATCTGCCCGATCATCGCATGCGCCGTTGCCGTGCCGACCGAGCCGGACAACGCGCGTTCCAGCGCCTGTAGGAAATCCGGCGTGGTGTCCGGGAGATAGCCGCTCACACCCTGCCGCCGCGCTTCGCTCTCAAACAGGGCCTGCGCCTCGCGCGCCCCAAGGATACGCTGCGACATGATCATCAGGTCTTCGCTCTGCGCCGCATTCCCGCTCCAGCTTTGCGGGGTTGAGCTATGTTCATAGACGTTGACGAATTGCGCGCCCTGCAAACGCTCAAGCGGCGTCGGGAAGCCGAGCATGGAAGCAAGCACAAAGCTCAACCCGTTGAGAGAGATAGACCACAGGATCGCGTGCACCATCGGGTCGATCCCCTCGATCCCGAATAGCGCCTGTGGACGCAGCCAGGACCAACCGAACAACCCCTCCTGCATAATCTGTGTCGGCATGAGCACATCCGGGCCGAAACTCGGCAGAAGCAGGCAATAGACCCAGACCACAAAGCCAACGCTCAGCCCCGTGAACGCGCCAACCCGCGTTGCCCCGCGCCAGAACACACCGCCAAGAAGCACCGGCAGAAACTGCGCCACCCCGGCAAAGGAGACAAGCCCGATCGAGGCCAGCGCCGCGCCGCCGCCGGAAAAGCGGAAGTAGAGATAGCCAAGCACCACAACCCCTGCGATCGAGAACCGCCGCGCCATGATAACCACGTTGCGCACGTCGCCCGACACCATCGCACCGCTGCCCGTCAACGAGAGCCAGATCGGCATAACGATATGGTTCGAAACCATCGTCGAAAGCGCCAAGGCCGCGACGATGACCATGGAGGTTGCCGAAGAAAACCCACCAATAAAGGAAAGCATCGCAAGCCCCTCCTTCCCCATGGCCAAAGGCAAGGTCAGGACAAAAAGGTCCGGGTTCGACCCTTCCGGCAACAGGTCGAGCCCGGTGACGGCAATCGGCACCACAAACAGGCTCATCACCATGAGATAGGCAGGAAAGGCCCAGGACGCGGTGCGCAGATGGCCCTCGTCATCATTCTCGACCACCATGACCTGGAACATCCGCGGCAGGCAGAGGAAGGCCGCCGCCGACAGGAAGATAAGAGACGCCCAGCGATCACCCCGCATCTGCCAATGTCCGATCTCTGACGCATCAATGCGCGCCATCATTTCACCGACACCCCCGACAACGCCCCAGACGACGAAGGCCCCGACGCACAATAGCGCGAATAGCTTCACAATCGCTTCGACCGCAATGGCGATCACGACCCCATGGTGGCGTTCATTGACATCAAGGTTGCGCGTCCCGAACAGGATCGTGAAAAGCGCCAGACCCATCGCCACGAGAAGCGCCGTGGAATCCATATCGGCCAGCGCGCCATTGCTCTCGGAGGCATCGGCAAACACCGAGAAACTGAGGGTCACGGACTGAAGCTGCAACGCGATATAGGGCGTCGTGCCGATCACGGCGAGCACCGTGACTCCGATCGCCAACAGGTTCGATTTGCCATAGCGCGACGAAATCAAGTCGGCGATGGAGGTGACGCGCTGCGTGCGTCCGATCCGCACCAGTTTTCGCAGGCACCACCACCAGCCGATCATCACAAGCGTCGGACCGATATAGATGGTCAGGTATTCCATCCCCGAACGCGCCGCATACCCAACCGCGCCATAAAACGTCCAAGCGGTGCAATAGATCGAAAGGGAGAGCGTGTAGACCAACGGCGATCGCAACCAGCCGCCCTGTCCCTGCCGCGCCGCGCGCTCGGCACCAAAGGCCACCGCGAACAGGAAAGTCACGTAAACAAGGCAAACCGCGACAAGGATATTCATTGTCGCCATGGCGGCCTACCCGTCCTTGCGCTCAAGATCGAGCCCCGAGCGACGCAGGAAAAGCGACACAACCGCACTCACCAAGACCATGAAGAACCAGACCCCGAATATATAGATGATGGCTTCGGAAGTGGTCACCGAACTGTCCGGCCCACTTGGCCAGAGCAGCGGCACAGCCCAAAGCAGGCCGCCAATCAAGGGAAGGATGCGCAGAAAATCAACAAGGCGACGGCCACGATAGCCCTGCCGCTCGAGGAAGAGAGGAGAGCGTCCTTCGCTCACGTCTCGACCAACTCGCGCACCGCCTCCAGCATCTCTGCATTCGAGAACGGTTTGGTCATAAAGCGATTGACCCCGGCCTTTTCGGCCATCTCACGATCCTTGAGCTGTCCCCGCGCCGTCAGCATCATCACCGGCAAGTCCCCCGGCCCGAGCTTTTCGCGCAGCATTCGCAGGATATCGAGCCCGCTTTTGCCCGGTAACATCACATCAAGGATGAGTAGGTCCGGCGGCGCGCCTAGCACGACATCGACCGCGTCATGTCCATTGGAATGGGTGGCCACGGCCCAGCCATCCCGCGAAAGAATGAAACTGATGGCCTCAATGATATTCGGCTCGTCTTCAATAAGAAGAACCCTTTTGCCCATACCGCTTGCCCTCCCCGACACGCGCTGTGCGTCTTATGTAGTCTGGCGATCTTATGCACAGGGCCCGTTAATGTCCACGCCTCAGTTCCGCAGCTCTCGCAGCTCACAAGGCACATGGGCGCAGGAATAGTGGTTCTATTTCAAAGCCATGCAACGACGTATGGCGCGAACCCCGCGAAACCCGAAGGGGCGAGCGGAAGGCTCGGCCTCAACTGCGTGCTTTTCCTGTCATACCACCCGGCCGTGACCGTGCAAAGCAATCCCCTGATCTCGCGCCGTTTTCGGCGTTGAGGCGTGGCCATCCCAAAGGCCCCGCGCCTGTTGGTCCTGGTAGAAAAAAGCAGGCCAAACCACAATCAGAGACCCTGTATGAGGATCGAAGGCTCCCGGCGCCCTTCGCAATCGACGCTCGGGCAGACCCGACAGCTCGACCCAACCTCGCGCGCCTGCGCGACCGCGCGTTCCATCGGCACCACCAACATATAAGAATGATAGAGCGGATCTTCGTTGAACGCGGCCGTGCCGATGGCCTCTGTCACGGCAAAACATTCAAACGGTCGCGCCTCGCGCCCGGTGACCGTGACCTCCTGCCGAATGGGGCGCAACGGACGGTTCAACGCTTGGAAAAGCGGCCATTTCGGACAGGCGGCACTAAACCGCGGCACCGGAAAACCCTCGACCGGCTTGCGCAGCATCAAGGTGCCGGACCCATCACACATCACAAGCCCAAGAGACTGCGGCAAGAGCGTGTCCGACAAAATCGCGAGCCGCCGGAAGACGGTGGCCATCGACACCCGGAAATGCTGCATGATCTGCGTGAACTCCATGCCGTGCTGCTCAAGCACGCCCGACAATTCGTCCCGCGGCATCACCCGCGCATCGGCCCGCAACTGACGCAGCGCCGCCAAGGCGAGATCGCGCGCGCCCTGCGAGGTCAGCTGCGGCTGCTCTGCGATAAAGGCCTCGAGGTCAAGCTGCGCCTCCGCGTCCGCCTCTTCGAACTGCGGAAAGTGATAGCGGTGCGCCGCAAGCATCGCCTCAACCTCTTCCATCGGTGAGGTGAGGCTCGCCCCCACGTCCCCGGCTCCGTCGAGGTATGACACAAGCTGCTGGGTGCTCTCGGCAAGACGGCGACTGTCCTCGTTGAGGTTGCGCTGAAACCGCTTCTCCCATTCGGGTTCGATTTCCTGCGTTTCGGCAAGGATCGACGCGGTTGACCGGATTGCCGTCACCATCGTCAGAACCTCATGCATCGAGGTCGCAAGATGAGGGTCATGCGTAAGCCGGTCGGTCAGCGTCGCCGCCACCCGCTCCAGCGAAGCAATCCGCCGATGGTTCTCGACCACCAACTCCGCCCAGCCCGGAAACCGCCCCGCGAATTCGTCGATCCGGTCAAGCTCGGGCTGCGCGCGCCCCGTGCCCGCTGCCGCCTCACGCAGCGTCGCGATCATCGCCGCTTCCGCGCCTTCGCTGAGCAAAGAAGGCTCGACACCCAATACCTGCGCAATATCTACAAGGAGTTTGCCGCCGATTCTGCGCCGGTTGTGCTCGATCAGGTTGAGGTAGGACGCCGAGATCCCGACCTCCCGCGCCAGTTCCGATTGACGCATTCCCGACATCGCGCGGCGCTCGCGGATACGGCTTCCGGTCAAGGTGTCACGAGCCAAGGGCATTTCTCCGTTATTTCAACAGCTTTCCGCAACGCAGAATAATTTCTTTACAATGCATACCATGGTATTGTGGATTACTTTACAAAAAAATTGTTGCTTTGAAAGCAGTTGTTGCGAAATTTTCCATCCCTCCCTGATAATGACTTTGCACATCTGTGCGTTTGGCCTGCGGAAGAGGAGCCGCGTGCCAAGATTTACAAAATGGGAGGATTACATGTCCAAAACCACTATGACACGTCGCGGCGTGCTCAAGACCGGTGCCGTTGCTGACGCGGGTGTTGCGCTGCCGACCATCTTCACCGCCAGCTCGGCGGCTGCCTATACCAACGAACCGACCGGCTCGACCGTGAAATTCGGCTTCAACGTGCCCCAGACCGGCCCCTATGCCGACGAAGGCATGGACGAGCTGCGCGCTCAGGAGCTCGCCATCGAGCACATCAACGGCATGGGTGACGGCGGCGCGCTGAACACCTTCAGCTCCAAGGCTCTTGGCGGCGACGGTGTTCTCGGCAAGAAGGTCGAGTTCGTCACCGGCGACACGCAGACGAAATCGGACGCAGCCCGCGCATCGGCCAAGTCGATGATCGAAAAAGACGGCGTCGTGATGATCAACGGCGGTTCGTCCTCGGGCGTGGCCGTGGCTGTTCAGGGTCTCTGCCAAGAGGCAGGCATCATCTTCATGGCTGGCCTGACCCACTCCAACGACACCACCGGTAAGGACCGCAAGGCCAACGGTTTCCGTCACTTCTTCAACGCCTACATGTCCGCTGCCGCTCTGGCACCGGTGCTGGCGAAAGAATACGGCAAGGACCGTCGCGCCTATCACCTGACCGCCGACTACACCTGGGGCTGGACCCAGCAGGAGTCGATCGCGGCCGCAACCGAAGCCATGGGCTGGGAAACCGTCAACAACGTGCTGACCCCGCTCGCCGCAACCGACTTCTCGTCCTACATCGCCCCGGTTCTGAACTCCGGCGCGGACGTGCTGGTTCTGAACCACTACGGCGGCAACATGGTCAACTCGCTCACCAACGCGATTCAGTTCGGCCTGCGTGACAAGATGGTCAACGGCAAACAGTTCGAGATCGTCGTTCCGCTCTACTCCGAGCTGATGGCGGCTGGTGCCGGTGAGAACATCAAAGGCGTTTACGGTTCGATGAACTGGAACTGGCAGCTTCAGGACGAAGGCACCAAGGCATTCGTGCAGTCCTTCGGCAAGAAGTATGGCCGTCCGCCGTCCAACTCGGCTCAGACCTGCTATGCCCAGACCCTGCTCTATGCAGACGCCGTGGCACGCGCCGGTTCGTTCAACCCCTGCGCCGTCGCAGAAGCCCTCGAAGGCTTCGAATTCGATGGTCTCGGCAACGGTCCGACCCTCTACCGCGCAGAAGACCACCAGTGCTTCAAAGACGTGCTGGTCATGAAAGGCCGCGACAACCCGACCAACGAGTACGATACGCTCGAAGTGGTCGAGAAGACGCCGGTCGATCAGGTCACCTACGCACCGGATCACGCAATGTTCGGCGGCGCCGAAGCATCGCTCGGCACCTGCAACCCGGGCGCCTGATCCTAGCGACACGCGGAGTGGCGGGCGGGGTTTCCGCCCGCCACTTTCCGGCAAGCGCCAACGCCGCGACAGGGACGCAACAGATGTCCCAATGAGGCGCCTTTCCCAATAGTCAAATGGTGGGGACCATGGACGCAATCATCCTTCAGATTCTGAACGGGCTCGACAAGGGCTCGGCCTATGCGCTGATCGCGCTGGGGCTCACACTTATTTTCGGCACGCTCGGTGTTGTGAACTTCGCACACGGCGCGCTGTTCATGATCGGCGCGTTCTGTGCCGTCACCCTCTCGAAAATCCTGACCATCAGCTTCGAGACCATCGACCCGACGCAAAAGGACTTCCTCGGCAATCCGCTGGTTGTGAAGACCCCTTATGTCGAGGCTTGGTTCGGCCCCGAGTTCGGCGCCTCGTTGATCGACTGGGCGGTGCCGCTCTCGATCCTGTTCTCGATCCCGATCATGATCGCCATCGGCTTCATCATGGAGCGCGGCCTGATCAAACATTTCTACAAGCGCGAGCACGCCGACCAGATCCTCGTGACCTTCGGCCTCGCCATCGTCCTGCAGGAAGTGGTCAAATATTTCTTCGGCGCGAACCCGATCCCCACCGGTGCGCCCGACGCTCTGACCGGCGCGTTCGATTTCGGCACGCTGCTCGGCTTTGATCCCAACACGGTGATCTACCCCTACTGGCGTCTCGTCTATTTCTTCTTCGCAGCCGCCGTCATCGGCGGGGTCTTTGCCTTCCTTCAGTTCACCACCTTCGGCATGGTGGTGCGGGCCGGTATGGCAGACCGCGAAACCGTCGGCCTTCTCGGCATCAACATCGACCGCCGCTTTACCATCATGTTCGGCATCGCCGCCGCCGTGGCGGGACTTGCGGGCGTCATGTATGCGCCGATCAACTCGCCAAACTATCACATGGGCATGGACTTCCTCGTCCTTTCCTTCGTCGTGGTGGTTGTTGGCGGCATGGGCTCGCTTCCGGGCGCCGTGGCCGCAGGCTTCCTCCTTGGCGTGCTCGAGAGTTTCGCTTCGATGAACGAAGTGAAATCCATCCTACCCGGTATCGACCAGATCATCATCTACCTGGTTGCAATCATCATCCTGCTCACCCGTCCGCGGGGTCTCATGGGCCGCAAAGGCGTGATGGAGGAATAAGCCATGCTCGGAATGAACAAAAAAGACACCAGCCTTATGATCGTGGTGGCGATCCTCGCCCTCGGCGCGCCGATCCTGCTCAACCCGTTCCCCGTCGACAGCGCCATGGCGCAGTTCAACGCGGGCTATCCTGACCTGATGCAGCGTTTCGCGATCTTCGGCATCTTCGCCATCGGCTTCAACATCCTGTTCGGCCTGACCGGCTACCTCTCCTTCGGCCACGCGGCCTTCCTCGGAGTGGGCTCTTACTCGGTCGTCTGGATGTACAAGCTGCTCGACTATAACGTTATCTGGGGCCTGCCCCTGGCCGTCGCGACGGCGGGCGTCTTCGCGCTCCTGATCGGCTATGTCTCCCTGCGTCGCTCGGGCATCTACTTCTCGATCCTGACGCTGGCCTTTGCGCAGATGTCCTTCAACCTCGCCTACTCGGTCCTGACCCCGATCACCAACGGCGAGACCGGCCTTCAGGTCTATACCGAAGACCCGCAGGTTCTCTTGGGGGCCACGGAAGCCAACTCGCCGCATCTCTTCGGTCTGGTGATGAACCAGTCAAGCAAGCTGACCATGGGCGGTTGGGAGTTCACCTTCAACAATGGCTATTACTTCTGTGCCGTGGTCCTGATGGTGATGTTCTACCTCGCGATCCGCATCTTCCGCTCGCCCTTCGGCATGATGCTGCGCGCGATCAAGTCCAACAACACCCGCATGGCCTACACAGGCCTCAACCCGCGCCCCTATGCGCTTGCGGCCTTCGTGATCTCGGGCATGTATGCCGGCCTTGCCGGTGGCCTGATGGCCGCAATGGACCCGCTCGCTGGTGCGGAACGGATGCAGTGGACCGCTTCTGGCGAAGTCGTGCTGATGACCATCCTCGGCGGCACCGGAACCCTGATCGGACCGGTCCTCGGTGCAGGCTTCATCAAGTATTTCGAGAACATCTTCTCGAAGATCAACGACAACATCCTGCACGGCTGGTTCAGCTTCCTGCCCGATGGTCTCGAAGACTTCGTTGTCTTCATCATCCACCCCTTCATCGGCAAGGGCTGGCACCTGACCCTCGGCATCCTGTTCATGCTCGTCGTGATCTTCCTGCCCGGTGGCCTCGTGGAAGGCGGTCAGCGCCTCAAGAAGCTCGTGAGCAAGAAAGACGACAACAGCAACACCGCCAAGACCGAACCGGCAGAATAAGGAGAATTGACCGATGGGTATTCTTGAAGTCAAAGACGTTGGCAAACGGTTCGGCGGCCTCCAGGCGCTCTCCGAAGTCAACCTGAGCGTGAAGGAAAACACCGTTCACGCCATCATCGGCCCCAACGGTGCCGGCAAATCGACCCTGCTCAACTGCCTCGTGGGCAAGCTTATCCCGGATACCGGCTCCGTCATGTTCGACGGCCAGTCCGTGCTCGGCCGCAAGCCCTACGAGATCAACCAGATGGGCATTTCCCGCGTGTTCCAGACGCCCGAGATCTTCGGCGAACTGACCGTCATGGAAAACATGCTGATCCCCTGCTTCGCCAAGCGCGACGGATCGTTCCGCATGCATGCGATCGAAAGCATGATGAACGAGAAGGATGTGGTCGAAAAAGCCGAAGCCATGCTTGTTGATATGAACATGGCCGACAAGAAGGACATGCACTCTGCCTCGATGTCGCGCGGCGACAAGCGCCGCCTCGAGATCGGCATGTGCCTTGCGCAAGAACCGCGCCTGCTCTTACTTGATGAACCGACCGCCGGTATGGCGCGCGCCGATACCAACAACACGATCGACCTACTCAAGCAGATCAGCGACGAGCGCGACATCACCATCGCCATCATCGAACACGACATGCACGTGGTGTTCTCGCTGGCCGACCGGATCACCGTCCTCGCCCAAGGCACGCCCCTTGTCGAAGACGACCCGGAAAACATCCGCGGCAACCCGAAGGTGCGCGAAGCGTATCTCGGCGAGACGGCATAAGGAGACCCTGCCATGAACGTCAAACCCGACTTCTCCAAGGGCCACAACCTGGCCGAAACCGCCCCCGCCTACCTCTCTGTGTGGAACATGGAGAGCTACTACGGCGAGAGCTACATCGTGCAGAACATCTCGTTCAACGTGCACGAGGGCGAGATCCTTGCCCTCCTTGGCCGCAACGGCGCGGGCAAGACCTCGACCTTGCGCTCTATCGCCCGCATGGATAGCCCGCAGGTCACGCATGGTGAAATCTGGCTCGACCACAAGCCGCTGCACCTGATGAAAAGCCATGAGGCCTCGGCGGCCGGGATCGGCCTTGTGCCCGAAGATCGCTGCATCATCCCCGGCCTCACGGTCGAGGAAAACCTGCAACTGGCCCAGATCGCCCCGCCCATCGGCTGGTCACTGGATCGTCTTTACGAACTCTTCCCGCGCCTCGGTGAACGCCGCAAGCAGGAAGGCGTGACGCTCTCGGGCGGCGAACAGCAGATGCTCGCCATTGCCCGCGCGCTGGCCCGTGACATCAAGGTGCTGCTGCTCGACGAACCCTACGAAGGCCTCGCCCCGGTGATCGTTGACGAGATCGAAAAGACCCTGCGCATCATCAAGGAACAAGGCATCACCACCGTCATCGTCGAACAGAACGCCGTGCGCGCGCTCGAACTGGCGGACCGTTCGGTGATCCTCGACACGGGCGGCATCGTCTTTGACGGCTCTGCCGACGAAGTGCTCGCCAACGAAGAGCTGCGCTCCGAATATCTGGCCATCTAAGGTCGGATGTCCCGCTCCCTCCACCTGTTGCTTGCATTCGGAGGGGGCGGGTTCCTACTCCCGGAAACGTCCCAAGGACCTTCCCCGATGTTCGGCTATTGTGTATCCGCCGAACTCGCTCCCTGTCGGGCCGGTCTTGTACCGGCCCGCTTTTTTAGCGGGTCCAGCCCGCCTCGGTCTCCAATAGCGCCGCCACCACAAGATCAAGACAGGCGCGCGGCACCATCACAAGCATCTTTGCCGCCGTCATCTCAAGGACCACCGGCCCGTCCGCCACGTTCGACGTGCCAATCCGGCCATCCGGCGCAAACCGAAGCCCCTCAATCGGCCAACGCAAGCCGTCTGAGCGCCCCTGCACCTCCCCCATCGGGAAAAGCGACACCCGCGTGCCCGCCGCAAGCGGTAGCGTGATATGCGGAGGCGCCAGGAACACAAGATCCTCGCCCCCGATTAAGAGACACCGTCGCTCTGCATGGCGCACCAACGCATTATAGCACGCCAACTCATGATCGATCCGCGCCCCTGAAAACCCGACGCCAATCACCAACGGCGACCGGATATGGCGCAGCGCCTTGTCGAAATCCGTACTGTCCTGTTCGTCGATCCGAAGGATCCGCGCTGCGCCGGTGTCACGCCCTTCAAGGCCCGCACTACTGTCCATATCTCCGATGATAAGCTCCGGCTCGATGCCCGCATCGAGACAGGTAATCCCGCCACCATCTGCCGCCACAACACGTGGCGCATGCCCCCGCGCGAGCGCAATGTCGCCCAGATCGAGACGCCCGGCCCCGACCAGTGTAATTGGTTCCAAATCTTCAACAATCTCGGAGGATACAGTCAATTCTTACCCTTTATTAGCAAGTTCGCCACAAATTGGCCCAGAAATGATACGCTGCATTGCACAGAATCGGTCAGCTTTCGTCTTGCCTTACGTGGTAAACAGAACGCCGAGTAGTTCAAAGGACCCGCTTCTATGGTTACGAATAACAAAGTTTTGACGGTCTCGTATGGGACTTTTTCATGCACCCTCGAAGGGTTCGACGACTCATTTGATACGATGAAGGCGATTGCCGAGTATTTCCGCGATCTTGCCGCCGACGACCGCTATTTCGGGGCTGAACCGCCCACACCTGATGCCGAGATGCTCGCTCGTATTGCCGAGCGCGAGATCGAACGCCGTGTCAGCGCGCGCACCGAAGCGGGTGCCATCTATCTGAGCGCGAACAATAAAGGCGTCGCAGAGGCCGCTGTCGACGTGGCGGCGGACACTCCGCAGCCCGACCTCGAGACGCCCGAAGAACCGCAAGCCGAGGCACCCGCCGACGCACCGGAGGAAACGCCACTCGAAGAGCAGGCCGAGGCAACGCCCGACGTCGCAGAGGTCGAGGGCGCGCCCGAGGTCGAAGCCGAGCCCGAGGTCGAAGTCGAGGACGTGACCGAAGAAATCCTCGAAGCTGTGCAGGCCCAAGCCCCCATGGACGAAGCCGGTGCACCTGAGGACGACATCGAAGACACCGCCGAAGGTGAAATCGCTGCCGACGTCGTCGTCGAAGCGGTCGAAGAGACGGCCGAGGTCATCACAGAAGACGAGGCCGACTTCGCAGACGCCGAAATCGTTGAACCGGAAGAGAATTTCGAGGCCGAAGACGATAGCATCGCAGCCAAGCTTCAGCGCATTCGCGCCGTTGTCTCCAAATCCGCACAAGAGCCGGACGAAGAGGACTTTTCCGAGGATGAGCACGCCGAGAGCTTCTTGGCCGACACCCGCCGGGAAATCGAATCCGTTCTGAAGCTGGACGACGAAATGGCCGCCGCCGCGGTTGAGGACGATGTGGAAAGCGTCGCCGAAGACGCCATGCCGGACGCCGACCCCGCCCCGCGCGAGGTGCGTGCCCGCGTGCTGCGTCTCAAAAAGTCCGATTTCGAAGCCGCCGTCTCAGACGGTCTTCTCGAGGCCGAGCCAGAAGAAGAAGACACCGACGAAATCGCCGAGGCCGACGCGACCCAAGCCGCCGACGCGCAGGACATGCCGACAAGCCTCTCTCCGGAGGACGAGGCCGAGCTTCTGGCAGAACTGGCGCAGGTCGAGGCCGAACTGAACCGGAGCGACGCCGCCGCCGCTGAGGAAGAGGCCGCCCCCGTCGCGCCGAAACGTCCCAAAGCGCTCTCGGAAGCTGGCACTGACATGTCGCGCCTGATGCGCGAAACCGACAACCATATGGACGAACCTGAAGGCAACCGCCGTCGCCAGGCCATCGCCCATCTGCGCGCCGCCGTCGCGGCCACCAAGGCCGAAAAGAAAGCCGGGGACGCCAAAGACGCCGCGGACGAGACCGAAGCCTATCGCGAAGATCTTGCCTCGGTGGTCGGTGAGACGCCCAAGCGCCCCGCCGGTCAGCGCCCTGCCCCGCTCAAGCTCGTCGCCGAGCAACGTGTCGATGACAGCCCCCAAGAGGAGGACGCCGCCCCGCAAGAGGCCGCGGAAGCGCCGCGCGCGCCCGTGCGTCCGCGCCGCGTCTCCGCAACAGAACGCAAGGAGGCCGACCCCGCGCCGCGCAGCACTGCGCCGGTCGCTGCGGCAGCCGCCAGCGCGCAAGACTTTGCCGACTTCGCCGAGAACATGGGGGCCACACGTTTGCCCGACGTGCTCGAGGCGGCCGCGGCCTACCTGACATTCGTCGAGGGCCGGGAGAAATTCTCGCGCCCGCAGGTGATCCGCATGGCCCGCAATGTCGACGAGGACAATTGTTCGCGCGAGGACACGCTGCGTTCCTTTGGCCAACTGCTGCGCGAAAAGAAGATCGCCAAGCTCGAGGGCGGCCGCTTTACCGCCTCCGACTCCATCGCCTTCAAACCCGAAGAGCGCGCGGCCGGCTGATCGCCCGCCCCGGCGGAAACCAAAAAGGCCTCCCAAGCGGGAGGCCTTTTTATTTGGTCGCGATCACGACAGGTCCTGATCCGGATCTTCCGGATCGGGCTGTCCGATCCCCTTGAAGATCGGCTTGAGCGGAAAGACCCAGATCACGCCAAAGAAGACGTAGATCGCGAACTCAAGCATCACCGGCAACTGCCAGAGTGACAACCGGCTCAGCACGCCCCAAGCGACCCCGAGATAGACCGGAATCCCCACCAGCAGGATCAACAATGCCCAGCGTTTGCGCGCCTTGTAGCTCAGTGCCATGATCGCCCTTTCCTCAATCCGCGAACGGGTCGGTGACGAGAATCGTATCCTCGCGCTCCGGCGATGTGGAAAGTAGGGCCACAGGGCACTGAATCAACTCCTCGACGCGGCGCACGTATTTGATCGCGTTCGCCGGAAGCTCGGCCCAGCTGCGCGCACCTTCCGTCGATTCGCTCCAGCCCGGCATTTCTTCGTAGATCGGCTGGCAGCGCGCCTGCTGATCTGCCGCCGTCGGCAGATAGTCGAGGCGCTCACCATCGAGATCATACCCGACACAGATCTTCAGCGTCTCGAACCCGTCGAGCACGTCAAGCTTGGTCAGCGAAATACCGTTGATGCCGGAGATCGCACAGGTCTGCCGCACCAGCGCCGCATCGAACCACCCACAGCGCCGCTTGCGCCCGGTGGTGGTGCCGAATTCATGCCCGCGTTCGCCAAGGCGCTGCCCGTCATCATCGTCAAGCTCGGTCGGGAACGGCCCTTCTCCCACGCGGGTGGTGTAGGCCTTCACGATACCAAGCACGTAATCAATCGAGTTCGGCCCGATGCCGACGCCCGTTGCCGCCTGCCCCGAAATCACATTCGACGAGGTGACAAAGGGATAGGTGCCAAAATCAATGTCGAGAAGCGCGCCCTGCGCCCCTTCGAACAGGATCCGCTTCCCCGCCTTGCGCTTTTCGTTAAGCGCCTTCCAGACCGGTGCCGCGAAAGGCAGGATTTTCGGTGCAATTTCCTTGAGTTGCGCCAAAAGCGCGTCGCGATCCACAGCCTCGATCCCAAGCCCCTTGCGAAGCGGATCATGATGCTGAAGGGCGCGGTCGACGCGCGCCTCGAGCGTCGCATCATCGGCGAGATCGGCAACCCGGATTGCCCGGCGACCGACCTTGTCCTCATAGCACGGACCGATGCCGCGCCCGGTGGTGCCGATCTTCGTGCCCTTCGAGGCCGCTTCTTCGCGCGCCCGGTCCAATTCGCCGTGAATCGGCAGGATCAGCGGCGTATTCTCCGCGATCATCAATGTCTCGGGGCTGATCTCGACCCCTTGCGCACGCACGGTCTCGATCTCGTTCATGAGATGCCACGGATCAAGCACGACGCCATTGCCGATCACCGAAAGCTTGCCGCCCCGCACCACGCCAGACGGCAGCGCATGCAGCTTGTAAACCTTCCCGTCGATCACGAGCGTATGGCCCGCATTGTGACCGCCTTGAAAACGCGCGATCACATCGGCACGCTCGCTCAGCCAATCCACAATCTTGCCCTTGCCTTCATCGCCCCACTGGGCGCCCACGACGACAACGTTAGCCATATCCGGTCCTTTCAGAGGTCAAACCCGCGCCCTTTTAGCTGCGTTGTTCGGCGCGCGAAACCGCAAATGTGCCATGGCACTGGACAGCGGGCGCAAATTTTAGCAAACCATTGTAAAAGCATTTGGAGAGACAATGGGCTTGTTCCTGCGTTGGGTCTTTGCATTCATTCTGCTGGCCCTCACCTACAATCCCACCCAATGGAATTACGTCCGTTGGAGCCGGGGCAACTATCTTGAGGAGACGCCGCTGACGGTCCTTCTGGGGCTGCTCCTTGCGATTGGCTATATCATCTATCTGCGCGCCACCCTGCGCTCGATCGGTGGCTTTGGCATGTTCCTCGTGCTGTCTGTGGTCGGGGCACTGATCTGGGTGCTCTATGATTGGGAGATGCTCTCGCTGCAAAACCCTGACCTCAACACATGGCTCGGCATCTTCGCGCTGTCGGCGGTGCTCGGGATCGGTCTCGGCTGGTCGATCGTGCGCCGGATGCTCTCGGGGCAGTTCGATACCGACGACGTCGAACACTGAGCACGCACGGACCGCGCGCGCCAGATTCCTTTCGGAAACCCGCTTGCCCCGCGCGGCAAACTTGCCTACATAGCGCGCTGAACCAACCGAACGCTGACAGGTCCCATGGAAAACGTCGTCCTTACAATCCATCTCCTCCTCGCGCTGGCGCTGATCGGCGCCGTGCTGATGCAACGCTCGGAAGGCGGTGGCCTTGGTATGGGTGGCGGGGGCGGCGGTGCCGTATCCGGCCGTGGCGCGGCAACCGCGCTTGGCAAACTGACCTGGATTCTTGCCATTGGTTTTATCGCGACCTCGATCACCCTGACCATTCTTGCCGCGCAAAACGCTTCCGGCAGCTCGGTGCTCGATCGTCTGAGCGATCAGCCCGCCGCGGTCGAAGAGACCGAGGACGCACCGGCAAGCGATACGCTTCTGCCGCCGAGCGGCGATGACGCAGACGCGCCGCTGGTGCCGCGCGCCGACTGATCGGCACGTCCCGACCGGTTCATTCGGGTGCGCCTTGCTGTGCACCCTCCCCACCACTGCTTGATTAATCCCTCTGAATCGCAACAGCATCTTGCGGTTCGGTTGCCAAGCCTGTGCGAATCCTGATACACTTAAGTCCCGTGATGCTGCGACAGATTCTGTTTGGAAACTCCTGTCGTGGGCACCTCAGAAAGTTTGAAATCACGGGAGTTGCCGACCCATGGCAAGGTATATTTTCATCACCGGTGGTGTTGTGTCGTCTCTGGGCAAGGGCCTTGCCTCTGCCGCGCTCGGCGCATTGCTTCAGGCCCGCGGCTACACCGTGCGCCTGCGCAAGCTGGACCCCTACCTCAACGTTGACCCCGGCACGATGTCTCCCTTTGAACATGGCGAAGTGTTCGTGACCGATGACGGCGCCGAAACCGATCTCGACCTTGGCCATTACGAACGCTTTACCGGCGTCCCCGCCCGCATGACGGATTCCGTCTCTTCGGGCCGCATCTATTCCAACGTGCTCGAGAAAGAGCGCCGCGGCGATTACCTCGGCAAGACAATCCAGGTCGTTCCGCATGTCACCAACGAAATCAAAGAGTTCATTGATATCGGCGATGACGAGGTCGACTTCATGCTCTGCGAAATCGGCGGGACGGTCGGCGACATCGAGGGCCTGCCCTTCTTCGAAGCGATCCGCCAGTTTTCGCATGACAAACCGCGCGGCCAGTGCATCTTCATGCACCTGACACTTCTGCCATGGCTTGCGGCCTCGGGCGAACTGAAGACCAAGCCGACCCAGCACTCCGTGAAAGAGCTGCAATCCATCGGGATCGCCCCCGACATCCTCGTGTGCCGCTCGGAACAGCCGATCCCCGAAAAGGAACGCGAGAAAATCGCCCTGTTCTGTAACGTGCGCAAAGAGGCCGTGGTCGCTGCCTATGACCTGAACTCGATCTACGAAGCGCCGCTGGCCTATCATCGTGAAGGCCTCGACCAAGCGGTGCTCGACGCTTTCAACATCGCGCCTGCGCCAAAACCGGACCTGCGCACTTGGGAAGACGTCAACGACCGCATCCACAAGACCGATGGCGAGGTCAATGTCGCCATCGTCGGCAAATATACCCAACTCGAAGACGCCTATAAGTCGATCAAAGAGGCCCTGATCCACGGCGGAATGCACAACCGGGTCAAGGTCAATGTCAAATGGGTCGACGCCGAGGTGTTCGACAAGGAAGACGCCGCGCCTTATCTCGAAGGCTTCGACGCCATCCTCGTACCCGGCGGCTTTGGCGAGCGCGGCACCGAAGGCAAGATCAAGGCGGCGCAATTCGCCCGCGAGCGTAAGGTGCCTTACCTCGGCATTTGTCTTGGCATGCAGATGGCCGTCATCGAGGCCGCCCGCAATATGGCCGGCATCAAAGACGCAGGCTCTGAGGAGTTTGACCACGAGGCCGGGAAAAAACGTTTCGAACCCGTGGTCTATCACCTCAAGGAATGGGTGCAGGGCAACGCCAAGGTCACCCGCAAGGCCAGCGACGACAAGGGCGGGACGATGCGCCTCGGCGCCTATGACGCCGTGCTCGAAGGCGGGTCCAAAGTGGCCGAGGTCTATGGCAACACCGCCATCGAGGAACGCCACCGCCACCGCTACGAGGTCGACACGACCTACCGCGAAAAGCTCGAAGAGGTCGGTCTCAAGTTCTCCGGCATGAGCCCCGACGGCCGCCTTCCCGAGATCGTCGAATGGCAGGATCACCCGTGGTTCATCGGCGTGCAGTTCCACCCGGAACTGAAATCGAAACCCTTCGATCCGCATCCGCTGTTCAAGGATTTCATCCGCGCTGCCAAGGACAATTCGCGCCTCGTCTGAGGCCCGCGCACCAACGCCTTTCAAAAGGCGTTGGTCCCTTGGCCAAACGCGCTATCCTTTGCCCATGCGCTTGGCCCTCTTCATCGCCTTCTGCCTCTCGGCCCTTCCCTTGCGGGCCGAGATTCGGCCTGTGCCCTACGCTGAGCTCGCCGCGACACTGGGCGCGAGGCAGGATTTCGAGACCCTGCCGCTCCGGCCAGAGCCGGGCTTCAACCTCAATCAGAACATACGCACCCCCGGCCTCACCATCGGCAGCCATTTCGCGGGGCAGCCCCTGATCACGCGCCAAGGCCCCCCCGGCGCCTCTCATGACGCCCCTGGCCCCGGCACGCCGCCCCGCCCCCTCCCGCTGCGCACCGATGCGCCCGGCCAAACCCTCCCCGTGGCCTTTCCCCGCGGTTTTGGCTCCAACGCGCTTCTGCCACTCGGCCCTGACGGCTTTGCCCGCCTCTCCGGACGTGGCGAAGGCGCGGTGGCGCTCCTCTTCGATAGCGACCAATCCGCCTTTGGCCTGCGGCTTCATACCGACTACGCCGCCCCCCTCGGTCGCGCCCGCCCCCAAGGCGTCGTCACCCTCCATATCTACGACCGTTCCGGCAAGCAGCTTGCCCGCAACACCCTCCGCCCCGGCCCCGGCATCACCGAGATCGGCTTGCGCACCTCCGATGACCTGCCCCGCATCGCAGGCGTGCTCGTGACAAATCTCGATCCGGGAGGGATTGCCTTGGACGACATCCTCTTCCAAGTTACCCAAAGACTTTACTGAGATTTCTAAAAACGAAGGGAAGACCGCAATGGCCAAGGGGTATTGGATCGGGCGCATCGAAGTGGACGACATCGACACCTACAAGGAGTATGTCAAAGCCAACGCCGCCCCCTTTGCCGAATATGGTGCGCGCTTTCTCGTGCGTGGCGGCACCTATGAGGCCGTCGAGGGCGCGGCCCGGTCGCGCAACGTGGTGATCGAATTTCCCTCTTACAAGGCTGCGCTCGACTGCTACCATTCCGCTGGCTATCAGGCTGCGAAAGCCCTTCGCGACCCGGTGAGCACTGGTGAACTCGTGATCGTGGAAGGGTATGACGCCTGATGTTTGAGAACCTGATTAAGCGCCTGACCGGCACACCGTCGACGCCGCCCCTGCCCGAGCCGGACGAACACCTCGCCCTTGGCGCACTTCTGGTACGGATCGCAAAATCCGATTCGCACTACCACATTCAGGAAATCTCCGAGATCGACCATATCCTGCAGGAAAGTTTTGATCTGAACGCGGTCGAGGCCGCCAAGATGCGCGCCACCTGCGAACGTCTCGAGGCACAGGCCCCCGGCACGCCGGATTTTGCCCTCTTGATCCGCCAGAACATCGACTATGCCCACCGGCTTTCGATCCTGCCCGCCTTTCGTCGCGTGGTGATCGCAGATGGCGTGCACGTGCAGGCCGAAGAGGACACTGTGCTTGAAATCGAGGATATGCTCGGTATCAAACCCGAAGACCGGATCACGCTTTGAGGAGGTGCCTTGCGCCCATCCGGGCCGGGACGTAAATCAAGACCATGCTTGCAGAGTTCTTCAAACGCCTGACACAGGCCAGCCCCGAAACCGTTTCCCATGACGATGCCCGCCTTGCCCTGACCGCGCTTCTGGTGCGGATCGCGCGCGCCGATGGCGAATATGCCCACGAAGAGGCCGACCAGATCGACCGCGTTTCGCGCGACCGCTACGGCCTGTCCCCCTTTGAGGCGACCGAACTGCGCAAACAGGCCGAAGAGGTCGAGGCCAGCGCCCCCGACACCGTCCGCTTTACCCGCGCCATCAAGGACGCCGTGCCCTACGACGACCGGATTGGCGTGATCGAGGCGCTTTGGAAAGTCGTCCTTGCCGATGGCATCCGCGACGCCGAAGAAGACGCGCTGGTGCGCCTCGCCTCAAACCTGCTTGGCATCAATGACCGCGATTCGGCGCTCGCTCGCCAACGCGTGACGCCTGACACATGATCGTTCTGCTCGGGATGTATGACCGCCCCGAGACGGCGGCGGCCAATGATCGGTTCTGGACGGCGATCCGCGCCCGTCTCGGCTATGGCCCCGAGGCTCTGAGCCGAGGCTGCGATTTCTGGGAGGCATGGCAATCGCCCGACCTCCTGCTCGCCCAGACCTGTGGCTTGCCCTATCGCGCCCGCCTGCATGACAAGGTGACGCTCGTGGCGACTCCTGATTACGGCCTGCCCGGCTGTCCGCCCGGTCATTACAATAGTGTCTTTGTCGCCCATCGCGACGATGCGGGCGCCTCCCTCGCAGAACTCGCCACCGGCGCGCTCGCCTATAACGAACCGCTCTCACAATCAGGTTGGGCCGCGCCCGAGGCGCATCTGTCGGGTCTCGGTCTTGTGCCTGCCGCACTGGTACAAACCGGCGGCCACCGCGCTTCCGCCGAGGCCGTTGCCAACCGCACTGCCCGCTTTGCCGCGCTCGACGCCCTGACATGGGAATTGATCCGGCGCTATGACGCCTTCGCCGCCGATCTGGTCGAGGTGACACGCACCGCGCCGACGCCCGCCCTGCCCTTCATCACCGCCTCCGCCCGCGACGCCAAAGCTCTTGCCGCCGCGCTTGAGGGGGCCATTGCCGATCTCTCGGACGAAGATCGCGCCACGCTCGGCCTGCGCGGCCTCTGCCGCCTGCCCGCCGCCGACTACCTTGCCCAGCCGATCCCGCCCGCGCCTGTGCATCGCGACTGACCATTCGCACAGCCAAACGCCCATTTCGCCGGAATTCCCCCTGCGTCAGCCGTTTTGCGCATTGCAATCAGCCGTTTTTTCCGTCCTATTGTTCCCCTGAAACTGCCACTGACCCCTGGGATTGCCCTTGCCTGACGACACGCCCGTTCTCGACATCCGTGACCTGCACAAAGCCTATGGTGACCTCGAAGTCATCAAGGGCGTCGACATCACGGCACGCCGTGGCGATGTCGTTTCCCTGATCGGGTCGTCCGGCTCCGGCAAGTCGACCATTCTGCGCTGCGCCAACCTTCTTGAGGATAGCCAAAAGGGCGACATCCTGTTCAAGGGCGAACCGGTGACTTGGAAAGGCACTGGCCATGGCCGCCACCCGGCCGACCCGAAACAGGTTCTGCGCATCCGCACCAATCTTTCCATGGTGTTCCAGCAATTCAATCTCTGGGCCCACATGACGATCCTGCAAAACGTCATGGAAGCACCGCTGACCGTGCTGGGCCGCGACCGCGCCGAGGTCGAACAGGCCGCACGGGGTTATCTCGACAAGGTGGGGATCGGCGACAAATGCGATGTCTACCCGGCCCAGCTTTCGGGCGGCCAGCAACAGCGCGCCGCCATCGCCCGTGCACTGTGCATGGAGCCTGAGGCGCTCTTGTTTGACGAGCCAACCTCGGCGCTCGACCCCGAGCTCGAGCAAGAGGTGATCCGCGTCATTAAGGATCTCGCCGCCGAAGGGCGCACCATGATGATCGTCACCCATGATATGAAGATGGCCCATGACGTGTCTGATCACGTCGTGTTCCTGCACCAAGGCAAAATCGAAGAAGAAGGGGCACCGGAAGAGCTGTTCGGAAACCCCAAGACAGAACGCCTGCGCGGGTTCCTTTCCGCAACGGCCCATTAACAACCAACCAAACGGGAGTGTATCAATGAAAAAACTGATCCTGACCACCGCCGCACTGGCGCTGACCGCAGGCTTCGCCGCGGCAGACACCGTGCGCATGGGCACCGAAGGCGCCTATGCACCGTGGAACTTCGTCAACGACGCTGGCGAAATCGACGGCTTCGAGCGTGAACTGGGCGACGAGCTCTGCAAACGCGCCGATCTGACCTGCGAATGGGTCAAGAACGACTGGGATTCGATCATTCCGAACCTCGTCTCGGGCAACTACGACACCATCATCGCCGGCATGTCGATCACCGCCGAGCGCGATGAAGTCATCGACTTCACCCAAGCCTACACCCCGCCGGATCCGTCCGCTTATGTCGCCATGTCGGCTGACGTGGATGTCGAAGGCGGCGTGATCGCGGCACAAGCGACCACCATCCAGGCGGCCTTCATCGCCGAAAAAGGCTGGACGCTGGTCGAATTCGCAACCCCCGATGAAACCGTTGCCGCCGTCAAGAACGGCGAAGCAGACGCGGTTCTCGCCGACAAAAGCTTCCTCGACACCGTGGCAGGCACCGACGGTCTCGTCATGCTCGAACGCATGGAGCAGATCGGTGGCGGCGTCGGCATGGGCGTGCGCGAATCCGATCAAAAGCTCAAAGCCAAGTTTGACGCGGCCATCCAGTCGATGAAAGACGACGGCACGCTCAACGCGCTGATCGCCAAATGGGAAGTCGCTTCCCAGTGGTAAACTGATCCCGCAAAGGGACACCCGGGTCCGCGGCCCCAAAGGCTGCGGACCCTTCTGTCACTGACAGGACCAGACCGGACAGACCCAAGCATGTTTTCCTACTGCGCAGATCCATCGACGCTAGACGGGCTCACGTGGCTGAGTTGCTACCTGACCACGGGCAAGCATATGGGCCTCTATATCTCGGTCGTGACCGTGCTTGTGCTGCTGGCCATCACGGCGCCTGTCGCGCTCCTGTTCGGATTTGCCGGGGCGACCGCGGCCCGCTCGCATATCGCGCCGCTGCGCTGGCTTGGCAAAGGGTACTCCGCAATCGTGCGCGGCGTGCCGGACATCGCCTTCTTCTTGTTTTTCGTCATCGCCCTTGATCAGGGCTTTGAATGGCTGCGCCACAAGGTGCTTTGCTCAGACTGGGATCAACCCGTCCGCCAAGGCAATGACTTCGTGGTCTGCGCCGCGGCCAAGCTGCCGCTCTCGACCTCGCCGCAATGGGTGCATGAGACCTACGGCTTCTTCCTCGCGGTGCTGACCTTCGCCATCGTTTTCGGCGCCTTTGCCGCCAACGTCCTCTTCGGCGCCATGCGCGCCGTGCCACGCGCCCAGATGGAAACCGCCGAAGCCTATGGCATGTCCCAACGCCAGGCGTTCTGGCGCATCATGGTGCCGCAGATGTGGGTCTATGCCCTGCCCGGCCTGTCGAACCTCTGGATGGTGCTGATCAAGGCGACACCGCTCCTCTTCCTCCTCGGAGTCGAAGACATCGTTTATTGGGCGCGTGAACTCGGCGGCACCAAGAACGCCCGCTTTACCGATTACCCGCATGGCGACTGGCGCATGTGGTATTTCCTCGCGCTCCTCGTCTTCTACCTCGCCTTTACCAAGGTCTCCGAAATCGCCCTCGACCGGATCATGAAGAAACTCACCCACGGTCAGGCCACGGCCGCTGGCGAAGCCCAGAGAAAGGCCGCCGCATGAGCTGTTGGGACACGATCGCAGATTACGCGTTTCGCTCGGTCGGCATTGGCGAACGCCTGCTGCCGAAAGAAGACTTTACCCTCTGCCAACAGTTTACCCTGATCGGTTCGGGGATGATCTGGAATATCTACTTCGGCGCGCTCGCGCTCATGGCCGGGTTCTTCTTTGCCACCGCACTGGCGGTCGGGAAATCCTCCGGCAACCGTTGGATCCGCAAACCGGCGGAATGGTTCATCTTCATCTTTCGCGGCTCGCCGCTGTTCATCCAGTTCTTCTTTGCCTACTTCCTGTTCCTCTCCCTGAAACAGGTGGTGCCGTTCTTCTCACCACTGACCTCCGCTTGGCTCGGCGCGCTGGTGGTGCTGTTCTTCAACACCGCCGCCTATTCCGGCGAGATCTTCTATGGCGCGCTTCTGTCGATCCCCAAGGGCGACCTTGAAGCCGCCGACGCCTACGGCATGTCCGGCTGGGCGCGCTTCCGGCGCATCACCTTCCCCACCATGCTGCGCCTCGCATGGCCCGCCTACACCAACGAAGCGATCTTCCTCTTCCACGCGACGACGCTGGTGTTCTTCTCTGGCTTCCCGGCATGGCGGCAAAAGGGCGACGCGCTCTACTACGCGAATTACTTCGCCGACAAGACGTTCAACCCCTTCATCCCCTACCCGATCCTCGCAGGCTATTTCATCCTGCTGACGCTCTGCATCGTCGGCCTGTTCGGTCTCGCCAATCGGCACCTGAACCGCCACCTGCCCTCGAACGCTCGCCGGCGGGTCAAGCTGCGCCCGAACCTCATCCGCTGAGGCGTTGCCCCCCGGTTTCCGTGAAATTTTCGGGCGGAATTATTTCAAAGCGATCGCGCACCGACGCAATACCGACGTGATACCGACGCGATGCAGATGTGCCATTTTCGGCCCTCTCGACACAAAGGGCTGGACAATTGCAGGCATGACGGGAATATTTTGATCAAATTTTCCGACCCACGGGTGACCAATGGATCTGGACCAGTTCCCAACGCTGCGCGTCGGCGCGGCTGATCTCAACGGACAGTTGCGCGGCAAGCGCATCCCCGCGTCCAACGCGGACAAGCTCGCCAAGGGCGCAGTGCGCATGCCCCTTTCCGCCCTCAACGTCGATATCTGGGGCGCCGATATCGAGGACTCGCCGCTTGTCTTCGAGACCGGTGATGCCGATGGCATCCTCGTCCCGACCGAGCGCGGCCCCGTCCGCATGCCGTGGCTGAACTCCCCCTCGGCCCTTGTTCTCATGACCATGAAGACCGACGATGGCGCGCCGTTCCTCGGCGATCCCCGCGCCGCTCTGGCCGATGTGCTGTCGCGCTATAGCGCCCGTGGCTGGACCGTCATGGCCGCGACCGAGATGGAGTTCTCCCTCGTCGACGATAGCGACAAGGTGCTGCGCCCGCCCCGTGATCCGCGCTCCAAACGCCGCCTCTTCGGCCCCGACATCCTCTCGATTGACGAACTGGACGCCTTCGAGGACTTCTTCACCGACCTCTACGAGGGCTGCCGCAAGATGTCCCTCGCGGTGCAGACGATCACCAACGAGGCGGGCCTTGGACAGTTCGAAGTGACCCTCACCCATCAAGAGGCCATGCGCGCCGCCGACGACGCGCTCTTGTTCAAACTCCTCGTGCGCGGCCTTGCGCGTAAGCACAACATGGCCGCGACCTTCATGGCCAAACCCTATGCCGAAGACGCGGGGAACGGCATGCATGTGCATTTTTCGGTGGTCGATGAGGACGGCAAGAACGTCTTTGACAATGGCGGCCCTGAAGGCACCGAGACGCTGATGCAGGCGGTCGCGGGCTGCGTCGCCGCCATGCCCGCCTCGACCCTGATCTTCGCGCCCCACGGGCCAAGCTATGACCGCCTCGTACCCGGCTCCCACGCGCCCACCGGCGCGGCATGGGCCTATGAGAACCGCACCGTGGCGATCCGTATTCCCGGCGGCCCACCCGCCGCGCGCCGCATCGAACACCGCGTCGCGGGCGGCGATATCAACCCCTACCTGATGCTCGCCGCCGTGCTTGGCGCAGCGATGGAAGGCATCGAAGAAGGCCTGACCCCGCCGCCGCCCATCGACGGCAACGCCTATGAACACGACCTGCCGCAACTTGCCCCGACATGGGCCGAGGCGATCGACCTCTTCGAGAGCGATCCCTTCATCGCCCGCTGTCTGCCGCGTATGTTGATCCGCAACCTCGTGATGACCAAGCGGCAGGAGTTGCGCAACCTCGCCGACGTGCCGCGCCGGGATCGCTGGAAGCTCTACCTCGAAAGGGTCTGAGCGCCCCACGCGGCCCACGCAGGGCTGCGTGCGGGACACGGCTAGCGGCGGGACAAGCGGTCCCCCTTGCCGGAAACGATTCGCTCGGCTACCTTCAATTTGATCAAAAAATCGGTGACGTCATGAAAATCGGCATCCTCCAAACCGGCCATGCCCCCGACGACCTCAAACCCGTCCTCGGCGACTACACAGACATGTTCCAAGATTTGCTGCATGGACAAGGGTTTAGCTTCGAAACCTATAGTGTTGTAGACAACGATTTTCCTGAAAACGCACTTGCCGCGGATGGCTGGCTCATCACTGGCTCCAAACACGGCGCCTACGAGGATCACCCTTGGATTCCCCCCCTCGAAGACCTCATCCGCGAGATCGCGGAATCAGGCCGCCCCTTGATCGGTGTCTGCTTCGGCCATCAGATCATCGCCCAAGCGCTTGGCGGCAAGGTCGAGAAATACCCCGGCGGCTGGGCCGTGGGCTACCAGACCTATGACTTCGGCGGCGCACCGCTCGCCTTTAACGCCTGGCATCAGGATCAGGTCACCGAACGCCCCGAAGGCGCCATCGTGTTGGCCTCCAACGACTTTTGCGAGAACGCCGCCCTGCTCTATGGCGACCAGATCCTCACAGTGCAGCCCCACCCCGAGTTCGACGCCGCCTTTATCGCCGGCCTGATCGAGACTCGTGGACGCGGCAATGTGCCCGACGACCTACTCGACGCCGCAGCGAACAACCTCGACAAACCCACGGCAAGCGAAAGCTTTGCCGACCAGATGGCGGATTTCTTCCGCAAGGAGCGCACAGCATGAGTGACTGGCTCAAGACCGCCCCCGAGGCCGCCCGAGAATATCTCGAAGGCCGCCGGCTCGACGAGGTGGAGTGCATCATCGGTGATCTTCCCGGCATTGCACGCGGCAAGGCCGTTCCGGCCAAGAAATTCGAACGTCAGGACTATTTCCACCTGCCCGACTCGATCTTCTACCAAACGATCACCGGCGGCTGGGGCGAGGCTGCGGGCGATGACGGGTTCATCGAGAAAGACATGGTGCTGCGCCCCGATATGGACACGACAACCGCCGCACCGTGGACCGGCGACTGGACGCTTCAGGTCATCCATGACGCCTATGATACCAAGGGCGATCCGATCCCCTATAGCCCGCGCAACGTTCTCAAACGCGTAGTCGATCTCTACCGCGCCAAGGGCTGGGAACCTGTCGTCGCACCAGAGATGGAGTTCTACCTCGTCGCGCGCAACATCGACCCCGCCAAGGCGATCGAGCCGATGATGGGACGCTCCGGCCGCCCCGCCGCCGCGCGTCAGGCCTATTCCATGACCGCCGTGGACGAATTCGGCCCGGTGATCGACGACATCTATGATTTCGCCGAAGCGCAGGGTTTCGAGATCGACGGCATCACCCAGGAAGGCGGCGCCGGTCAGCTCGAGATCAATCTCCTGCACGGCGACCCGGTGAAGCTCGCCGACGAGGTGTTCTACTTCAAACGCCTGATCCGCGAAGCCGCGCTGCGCCATGATTGCTATGCGACCTTCATGGCCAAGCCGATCGAGGACGAACCCGGCAGTGCCATGCACGTGCACCATTCGATCCTCGATATCGAGACCGGCGAGAATATCTTCTCCGGTCCGCAAGGTGGCGAAACGGACGCGTTTTTCCATTTCATCGCCGGCCTGCAAAATCACCTGCCCTCGGCCATCGCAATGCTCGCGCCCTATGTGAACTCCTATCGCCGCTATGTGCGCGACCACGCCGCGCCGATCAATCTCGAATGGGCGCGCGACAAC
Organism: Shimia aestuarii; assembly: GCF_022814865.1. Classification (GTDB taxonomy): domain Bacteria; phylum Pseudomonadota; class Alphaproteobacteria; order Rhodobacterales; family Rhodobacteraceae; genus Shimia; species Shimia aestuarii_A. The sequence goes on from NZ_JAKVRD010000003.1 coordinate 116,889, forward strand.
CGCACGACGGGTATCCGCATTCCAATCTCCTCGCCCAAGGCGCGCCGCGTCGAGAACCGCCTCGCAGGCATGGACTGCAACCCTTATCTCGGTATCGCGGCCTCCCTCGCCTGTGGCTATCTCGGCCTCATCGAACAGGAACGCCCGACCGCCCAATTCAAGGGCGACGCCTATGACGGCGAAGAGGCGATTCCGCGTATCCTTGGTGGCGCGCTTGATGTCTTTGACGAGGCCGAAAAGCTGCACGAGGTGCTCGGCCCGGAATTCGCCCGAGTCTATTCCATCGTGAAACGCACGGAGTATGAGGAATTCCTCTCCGTGATCTCACCGTGGGAACGTGAGCACCTGTTGCTCAACGTCTGACCTCGGCCGGGCGCGGCCTGCGCCCGCTGCCTTCGGCACGAGTATTTGGCCAAGATGAAGACGAAAGCGCCGCAATGAACCTCCTTTATGCCAATGATAAGAAAGGGGAATATCCCCAAAGCTGGTACGCGGCGACCGTTGATCCGCTCGCCCCATTCGAAGAGCTGCGCGGCGAGACAAAGGCTGATGTCTGTGTCATCGGCGCGGGCTATACCGGGCTTTCGACGGCGCTCCATCTGGCCGAGCGCGGCTATGATGTCGCCCTGCTCGAGGCGCATCGCGTCGGCTTTGGCGCCTCGGGGCGCAATGGCGGCCAGCTTGGCTCGGGCCAGCGCATGGAACAGGACGGTCTCGAAACGCTCGTCGGCAAGGACGACGCGCTCAAGCTCTGGCAGCTCGCAGAAGAGGCCAAGGACGTCACCAAGGGCCTCATCGCCAAGCACGACATCGCCTGCCACCTGAAGCCGGGCGTCGCGCATGCCTGTTTCAACGCCCGCGAAGTTCGGCATGAACACGCCTATGTCGACCATCTTCAGGACCGATATGGCTATGACCAGATCGAGGCGCTCGACCATGACGCGCTTCAGGCGATCTGCCCCTCGCCGAAATATGTCGGCGGCTCGCTCGATATGGGCGCAGGCCACCTGCACCCACTCACCTATGCGCTCGGTCTTGCCCGCGCCGCCAAGGCCGCCGGGGTGCGCATCTATGAGAACACCCATGTCCACCATATCGACAAGGGCCCCCGCCCGACCGTGCGCACCGACAAGGGCCGGGTGAGCGCCGAGCACGTCGTGCTTGCCTGCAACGGCTATCTCGGCACGCTTGATCGCAAGGTCGCGGCGCGAGTCATGCCGATCAACAACTATATCGCCGCGACCCGACCACTTACCGAAGACGAGCTGCAAACCGTGCTGCGCCGGGACGTGGCCATCGCCGATTCCAAATTTGTTATCAACTACTTCCGCCTCAGCCACGACAACCGCCTCTTGTTTGGTGGCGGCGAGAGCTATGGCTATCGCTTCCCCTCGGACATCGCCGCGCTGGTGCGCAAACCGATGACCGAGATCTACCCCCAGCTCGCCAATATCGAGATCGACTATGCCTGGGGCGGCACCCTCGGGATCACCATGAAGCGGATGCCGGTCTTTGCCCGGCTCGCCCCGAATATCCTCTCGGCTTCAGGCTATTCCGGCCATGGCGTCGGCACCGCAACCCATGCGGGCCGTCTTGTGGCCGAGGCCATCGCCGGGCAGAGCGAAGGCTTTGACACCATGTCCCGCGTCCCGGCGCCGCCCTTCCCCGGTGGCGGCATGTTCCGTACCCCACTTCTCGCCATGGCGATGACATGGTTTGCCCTGCGCGACCGCCTCGGCATCTGATCTGTTACCGAAAATTCACGAAGAGGTGCCCCTCGGCCACTGGCTTTATTTCGGCTTTTGTTTTATAAATTTCACAACTCGAATTAAGAAATGTGAAAACTATGACCCTGCCGCCGAACGTATATGACGCCGAACCCATCCCGCCTTCCGCGCGCGAAGAGATCGACCGCCTTCTGCAATCGGGCGACCTGTTCCGCTATACCGCGCCGGAAAACGCGCCTGTTTCGCTTCTCGAGGCAGAGTTTGCCAAGATGATGGGCACCAAATACGCGCTCGCTGTGTCTTCCTGTTCCGCCGCGCTTTTCCTGTCGCTCAAGGCGCTGAACCTTCCGCGCGATGCCCGCGTGCTGATCCCCGGCTTTACCTTCGCCGCCGTGCCGTCCTCGGTCGTACATGCCGATTGCACACCGGTACTCTGCGAAGTGGGCGAGAATTACCGCATCGACATCGCCGATTTCGAACGCCGCCTCGACGACGACATTTCCGCCGTCATCATCAGTCATATGCGCGGCCATACCTCGGACATGGACGCGATCATGGCGCTCTGCAACGCGCGCGATATCCCCGTGATCGAAGACGCCGCCCATAGCCTCGGCACCGAATGGCACGGCCAGAAGATTGGCACCATCGGCGCCATCGGCTGTTTCTCGTTTCAATCCTACAAGCTGGTGAATGCGGGCGAAGGCGGCATCCTGATCACCGACGACGCCGATCTCGTGGCACGCGCCGTCATCATGTCGGGCGCCTACGAACACACCTGGCAGAAGCATAAAGCCCCGGAAGGCGACAACACCGGCGCGCTCGAATTGGCCTTTGCCCGTTGGCAGAACATGCTGCCGCTTTACAACCTGCGCCTCAACAACATGTCGGCAGCGATGATCCGTCCGCAGCTTCTCGAGGTGCCGCGCCGCGTGCGCGATGGCCGTGCCAATCATGACTACGTGGCGGGCCTCTTGAACGCCTCGCCCTGGCTCACCGTGCCGGAAAAGCTCGCCCCGGAAGAGCGCGCGCCAGATTCGATCCAATTCAATATCGTCAACATGGATGACGATCAGGTTCTCGCCTTCCAAGCCGCCGCCAACGCGCGTGGCGTCAAGGTGCAGGTCTTTGGTCGCTCAACCGACAACGCCCGCGCCTTCTGGAATTGGCAATTCATCAAGGATCTGCCGGAATTGCCAAAGACCCGCGCCATGCTGATGAACGCTTGTGACGTGCGCCTGCCCGCGCGGCTTACGAAAGACGAGCTCGACATTATCGCGGGCGCCCTGACCGGTGCTGCCGAAGACGTCATGACCCCGCAACAGGCCGCCTACGGCACCTGAGCCATTGCCAAACCAAAGAGAAAAGGCGCCCGCATCCGCGAGGCGCCTTTTTTTCTGCGGTCCGACCCTTTCGGGCCAAAGATCACTTCATCTTGTTGAGCTTCGATTGCAACTCCGCGAGTTGCTTCTTGATCTCGTCGAGATCCTCGCCCTCTTCGGACGCATCCTCGCTCTCGCCGGGCGTCGTGCTACCCGCGGTCCAGGGGTTGATACCTCCGGTCATCGCCTTGAGGAATGCCTCTTGCTGGGCCTGCATGGCCTCGAGCCCGGGCACTTTCATACCACCGCCCATGCTCTCCATGACCTTCTCCTGGCTCTCGCGCAGCATGTCAAAGGAGGTCTGAAGGAACTGCGGCACCATGCTGGTGGCCTGCGTCGTGTAGGCGCGCACCAGATCGTTGAGCACATTGACTGGAAGCACGTTTTCACCGCGGCTCTCATGCTCGGCGATGATCTGCAGCAGGTATTGCCGCGTCAGGTCATCCCCGGTCTTCAGGTCCACGATCTGAACCTCGCGCCCATCGCGGATGAAATTCGCGATATCCTCAAGCGTGACGTAATCGCTGGTCTCGGTGTTGTAGAGCCGGCGGCTCGCATATCGTTTGATAAGAAGCGGTTTCTTGTCGTCGGCCACAATCATCTCCCCAATTTCTTGCGCGATGCAGAAAACCTTATGCGACTGCAGCGAAAACACAAACAAAAACACGCAAGGCGTTGGCCCATAGGGCGCGCAATTCCAAAAAAATAGGGCGAGCCAATGGCTCGCCCTCGCGCTCGGCACCGGACAGGGAGGAGAGTGGTGCCGATATATTCGCGCGCGATTACTTCGCGGTTGCCTTCTTGGCAGCCGAAGTCACCTCGTCGGTGGCTTTCTTGACAGCGGCGGTTGCCTCTTCGGTGGCGTCTTTGCCGGCAGCCATCAGAAGTTCGACGGTTTCCATCTGAACTTTCTTCGCGACTTCAGCGAAAGCGGCCATGTTCTCGGCGGCAACTTCTGCCTGAGCCGAAGCGAAATCGGTCATTGCCTTGGCGTAGTCGGCCGGCTCGTCCTTGGCTTTCGCCATGTCGGAGAGCTTGGAAATGGTTTCTTTGGTCCACTTCGAGGAGATTTCCGAAGATTTCTCTGCAGCTTCGAGAGCGACCGAGGTCAGCTTTTCGTTCATGGACGCGGTGTTCTTGAACGCGTCTTCCATTGCCGAAGTGTCGACCGGGAATGCGCCCATCATGTCTTTGAGCATCGTGTTGAGATCTTGAGTCTTAGCCATCTTACAGTTCCTTTCGGATGTGCGGGCCAACCCCGCGTTTCATCTTCTGGGAACAATATGCTTTCTGCGGTGCAGCATTTCAAGTATTTTTTGCTGCACCGCAGCATATTTTCAGATTATCTCGTGATTTCAGCGCGTTGCCGTGACCTTCACGTAGGTTCCGGGGGCATCGCAGAGCACGGGATGCTCCGAATCACCTGGATTTCGCGCTGGAACCATCTTGCCAGAGCGAGATGACAGCCACGTGTCCCACCGCGGCCACCAAGAGCCTTCAGTGAATTTCGCGCCGTCCATCCATTCCTCTGCCGTGCCGCTCACATCCTTATTGGTGTAGTGGCCGTATTTCTTCTTGCTCGGCGGATTGACGATCCCGGCGATATGCCCGGATTGCGAAACGATGAAGGTGCGGTTCTTGCTGCCGGTCTGCTGGAAGCCGCGATAACAATCCTTCCAGCGCGCGATGTGATCGGTCTCACAGGTGACTGAACAGAGCGGCAATTCCACATCCGAAATATGCAGCCGTTCGCCGCAAAGCTCGATCCCGTCGGTGACGAATTGGTTCTGCTGGCAAAGCTGGCGGAGGTATTCATGCGCCATACGCCCCGGCAAGCCTGATCCATCGCCGTTCCAATAAAGAAGATCGAATGCGGGCGGCGCTTCGCCCATCATGTAGCTCTTGATCGCCGGGCCATAGATCAGGTCATTGGAACGCAGGAACGAAAACGTCCGCTGCATGATAAAAGACCGCAGTATGCCCTCTTCCGAAATCTCCTCGTCGATCCCGTCGATGAAGTCGTCCTGCAGGAACGGCGTAAATTCCCCCTGATCCGAGAAATCGGTGAGCGTCGTGAAAAAGGTCGCCGATTTGACCGACTTGTCCTTGCGATGCTTCATCAGCGAAAGCGTCAGGTGAAGCGTCGTGCCCGCGATGCAATAGCCCACCGCGTTGACCTGCTTCTCGCCGGTGATCTTCTTCACCTCGTCGATCGCGGTAAGGAACCCGTCCTCGATATAGTCTTCCATCCCGACATCCGAATAAGACCGGTCCGGGTTGATCCAACTGACGATGAACACGGTATAGCCCTGCTCCACCAGCCATTTGATCATGCTGTTCTGCGCCTTGAGATCGAGGATGTAATACTTGTTGATCCACGGCGGGAAGATAATGAGCGGCGTCGCGTGGACCTCGTCGGTCGTCGGCGTGAACTGCAAGAGCTCGAACATGCGATTGCGGAAGACGACCTTGCCGGGCGTCGTGGCGATATTGCCGCCAATCTCGAACGCGTTCTCGTCCGAGAGCCGCACCAGTAGTTCGCCATTATTCGCCTCGAGATCGGTAATCAGGTTCTCGAGACCGCGCACAAGCGATTCGCCGTCCGTCTCGATCGCCTTCTCGATCACATCCGGGTTGAGGCCGAGGAAATTGGTCGGCGACATCATGTCGATGATCTGCTGCGAGAAATACTCGAGCCGATGCCGGTCCTTGTCGGCAAGCCCCTCCACATCCTTGACCGCGGTGCGAATGGCCTCGGCGTTGCGCATGTATTGCTGCTTGATGAAATTGAAATAGGGATGCGTCTGCCAAAGCGGATTGGAAAAACGCCGGTCCGACGGCGTTTCATCCGGGGCCGCCTCGAGCTTGCCCTGAAGCAACATATGCTGCGCTTCAACGAAATGTTTGACGGATTTCGTCCAGAAATCGAGCTGATGCTCAATCAACTGGCCGGGATTGTGGTTCAACGATTGCATATAAGCGTTGGCGGCATTGACGAAGACTTCTTCGTCCGGGGCGTTGAGATCGCGGCGCAGCGGTTTGTGGTGCGACATGACCTCGGAAAGTCGTTTCGACAACTCCTCCACGCGCGCCAGGTTCTCGTTCAGCGCGTCCAGATTGGCGTCTGAGTTATTCTCTTTTGTTGTCATATTCAAAAAATAGCCCTATCCTCGCTGCTACGCAGCATAACAAAGGCCCTCCTCAGGGCTCCCCGCTCCCGCATCAATTACCGTAGACGGGATAATCAGGAGACGCAAATGCGCTATATGGCGACGTACGACTTGATGGAAACGGCTCGGAACACGAACCAATGGTTGGGCGCGTCCGCCGCCGCCATGGCCTCTTACCCGGCCTTCGCGCTTGTGCCCAATCCCGCGCTTCAATGGATGCGCGCATGGGGCGAAGTGACCGAGCGCACGTTCCAACGCATGGTCGTCAAACCCGACTGGGGCATTCACTCTGTGACGTGTGAGGATGGCCGCGACCACCTCGTGCAGATCGAAACCGTGGTCGAACGTGACTTTGGCGACCTGATCCATTTCGCCGTTCAGGGCCGCAAACGCCGCAAGCGTCAGGTGCTCCTCGTGGCACCGATGTCCGGCCACTACGCAACATTGCTGCGCTCTACGGTCCTGTCGCTCCTGCCCGATTGCGAGGTCTACATCACCGACTGGCATAACGCGCGCGACATCCCCGTTTCCGCTGGCAAGTTCGATGTCGAAGACTACACGCTCTACCTTGTCGATTTCATGAAAGAGCTTGGCCCCGACACCCATGTGATCGCCGTGTGCCAGCCAGCGCCGCTGACCCTTGCCGCAACGGCCTATCTCGCCGAGGAAGATCCCGAGGCGCAGCCGCGCTCTCTGACGCTCATCGGCGGCCCGATCAACCCCGATGCCGTCGCCACCGAAGTGACGGATTTCGGCAACCGCGTCACCATGGGCCAGCTCGAGGAAACCGCAATTCAGCGGGTCGGCTTCAAATACCCTGGCGTCGGACGCCTCGTCTATCCCGGCCTGCTACAGCTTTCGTCCTTCATGTCGATGAATGCCGACCGCCACGGCAAAGCCTTCCGCGACCAGATCATGCGCGTGACTCGCGGCGAGGCCTCTGATCATGACGCCCACAACCGTTTCTACGACGAATACCTCGCCGTGATGGATATGACGGCGGAATTCTACCTCACAACCGTCGACCGCATTTTCAAGAAGTGTGAGATTGCCAAGAACGAATTCATCGTCGCGGGCCGCAAGGTCGATATCGGCAAGATCACGACCGTCGCAGTCAAGACCGTCGAAGGCGATAAGGACGACATCACGGCCCCCGGTCAGTGTATCGCCGCGCTCGACCTCTGCACCGGCCTGCCGGACGAGAAAAAGGCGAGCCACGTGGAACCGGGCGCAGGCCACTACGGCATCTTCGCTGGCAAAAGCTGGCGCAACAATATCCGTCCGCTGGTGCTCGAATTCATTGACGCCAACGCCGAGGCCCCCAAGGCCAAAGCCGCCGCGAAACCGGCCAACAAGAATAGCGCCGCCTGATTGCACCGCACGCTTTCATGATGAAACGGAGCCTTTCGGGGCTCCGTTCTTCTTTGGACTACTGAAGAACGTAAGGCTGTCGCATCCAATCACGAAGCGCCGCCGTCGTCGCCGCCGGTTGCTCGAGCGTCGGAAGATGCCCCGCCCCCTCAATCACCTTCAATTCCGCATAGGGGATCAACTCGGCCATGAACGTGTGGCGCTTGACCGGCGTCAGCGTGTCATGCTCACCGCACATCACCAGCGCAGGCACCTTACACTTGCGCAACGTGCTTTGTTGGTCCCTTCGACGTTGCAACGCCCGCACCTGACGGATGAACACATCCGGCCCAAGGTAAAGACCCATCTCTTTCACGATCCCAAGAATCTCCGCCCGCTGCGGTCCGGGGGCAAGATAGTCGGGTTGCATAAACGTCTCGATCACCTTGCCAAGCTGTCCCGCCTTCGCGCTCACGATGAGCGGCTCATACGCGGCCGAGCTTTGCGGCGTCTCTGCAAGCGGGTTGGTATCCAAAAGCGCGATGCGCGTGACACGATCCGGCGCACGCCGCAGGATTTCCATCGCTACGATCCCGCCAAAGCTCAACCCCGCCAAAGCGAATTTCTGCGGCAAGAGCGGCAACAACCCCGACGCGATCTCTGATACGCGCTCCCCGCCCGTCACGGGCGCAGTCATCACCGGCATCTCCGACGACAATTCCGCGATCTGCGGCCCAAACAGGCGCGCATCGCACATCATTCCGGGAAGCAGAACCAAGGGTTCCGACATGCTCATCTCGCCTCTCTTGAACCGCAACTTCTGACGTTTGCAACTCTACTTTCCGCCCATGCGCGATCTAGGTCAACACTTACCCGTATCCGTTCCAGCGAAACGCCCCATCCGGCCCAAGCGGCGAGAACGGGTTATGCGCCACCTCCCAGATATGTCCGTCCGGGTCTTCGAAATACCCGTGATGCCCGCCCCAAAACACATCCTGCGCGGGCTTCAACAACCGCGCGCCCGCGCCCACCGCCCGCGCGAGCAGTGTCGCAACATCTTCCTTCTCGCGCACGTTATACGCCAAGGTCATGCCGCCCGATCCGCGAAGCGCCTCTTCCGGCAAACCGGTTTCCTCGGCCAAGGCAGCGCGGGAATAAAGACCGAGCGTCTGCCCGATGAGGTCAAATGCGATGACGCCATCCGGGCTTTCGACACGGCACCACCCAAGCGCTTCATAGAAGGCCGCTGCCCGTTGCATATCGCCTACAGCAAGGGTGATGAGGCTCACCCGCTGCTCGAAAATCGCCTCATCCATGACTTGACCTTTCCATCACAACGCATTGATCCAATTTACGAAAGCCGTGACCGCATCCTGCGTCTGACCGGGGGACATGATATCGCCTGCAATAACGTGGGATGAAGGATCATCGCCTTCGGCCATCTGCACCGCCTGAACCGTCACAGGCCCGCCCCAAGCATCCACGACCGCGCGCGTGGCGCGGTGGTCGACGACCTGATCCGCGTCTGAAAAACGGAACAGCGCCGGGATTGTGACGGCGCCATAGTCCTGCCCCCGCGCGTGTTTCACCAATGCCGCCATCTGGAAAAGCGCCTGCGTCGGATAGCGATGGGTCCAATAGGTCGCATGGCCTTCGTTCCCCGGCTCCCAGCTGCGCGTTTGACCGGCGACTGTCGGCACCCAATATCGTGCGGCAGGCAAGGTCAGCACAACAGAGGCGGGATCAGCAATCGCAAAGTTCGGCGAGACGAGGATGATCCCCGCCACACCCTGCATCATCTCCGGCTGCAACGCCGCCTCGGCAACAAGCGTCGCCCCTGTCGATGTCGCAATGATGATAACATCATTTCCAATTTTATGAGCAACAGCAATAGCTTCCGCGACATCGCTCATCCACTCCGAGGCGCGCGCCTCCGCCAATGCCGCACCTCCAAGCCCGTGCCCGGCAAGCCGCGTATAGACAAGGTTCGCGCCTAGCTCGGCCGCGACAAGATCCGGCACCGGGCGGATTTCCTCACTGGTCGCCGAGAAGCCGTGCACATAGACAATCGCCTGGTCCGTGGCCTCTCAGGTCGTCCCGGCCCAGACAACGCGCTTCTCCACACCCGGCGTGAGCCCCGAATACCCGGCTTCTCGCGCGGCGAGATAGGCGTCTACATCCGGACCAATCGTGGCAGGGTCAAACTCAGGAACAAGCGAAACCGTCTCACGCGGACCAAAAAACCAGAGCCCGCCAAGCAGCAGACCCACAAGAAGAAGCAGCCGCCCCAAGAAACGCCCAAATGTTCGCATTAGACAGATTCCTTGACGTCTATAACCGAAATAACACATTCTTCGATCAGTTTAAGACAAGCCTCATCCGAGAACCTGTGGTCCGCCCCCTTCACAAAGATGAGACGGATATCCTCTGCTTCCGCATGATCGAGCAGGCGCAGCGCCACCTCACGGCTCACGGCCTCGTCTTCCGTTCCCTGCACCATCCGTACCGGGAACGGTAACTTCAAAGGCGCGCGCAACACGAGGTTCTTGCGCCCATCTTCGATCATGCGGCGCGTCACGATATAGGGGTCCATGTAATCCGACGGCAATTCTACCTGTCCCACGGTCTCGATCGCCTCTTTCTGCGCCTCCGAGAAGCCTGCCCAATAGCTGTCCTCGGTGAAATCCGGCGCAGCGGCGATGGTGACAAGGCCGGCAATCCGTTCAGGGATCGCACGGGCCAGCAAGAGCGCCTGCCAGCCGCCCATGGACGAACCCACAAGCACCAGCGGCCCGGAGGTCAGCGCCGTGACCGCCGCGAGCGCATCCTCGTGCCAATCCCCGATACATCCCTCCTCGAATGTGCCAGAGCTTTCTCCATGCCCCGAGTAATCAAAGCGCAGAAAACTCTGCCCCCGCGCCTTGGCCCACGCCTCAAGGTAAAGCGCCTTGGTGCCTTCCATGTCGGATTTGAGGCCACCAAGGAACACCACCGTCGGCCCGGTCTTCCCGCTCTTGTGATAGGCGATCCGCCGTCCTTGTGGCGTGTCCAGATATTGGGCATGCATGCTCTGTCTCCCGTTGGTCTTGCCCGCATCATGCCGGGGGACGGCGTGCTCCACAACTCCCGCGTCTCGAATTCGCCAAAGCGCATATCCACCCGCCTTGACGCGCATTTCACGCATTGAATTACACAAAAAAGGCAAGACACCGCATAGATCACCTTACAAACGCGCGAGATTACGCACACCCCGCATCGCTCCTCCTCTATCAAGGACAAAACGCAACAGGAGACACCCCCATGAGCCAGGAAATCCACGTCCACCAATCCATCGCCCGCGCCCTTGCCGATCAAGGCGTAGAGACCCTCTTTGGTCTGATGGGCGATGCCAACCTGTTCATGGTCGATGCTTACGTGCGCGAATGCGAAGGCCGCTTCGTCCCCGCCGCCCATGAGGGTAGCACCGTCCTGATGGCGATGGCCTATCATCATGTCGCGGGCAAGGTCGGCGTCGCAACCGTGACCCACGGCCCGGCGCTCACCAACTGCATGACCGCCCTGACCGAGGGGCTGCGCGGCCACGTCCCGCTTGTTCTTCTCGCGGGCGATACCCCCGTCGACAACCCGCGCCACCTGCAAGGCATTGACCAGCGCGAGGTGGTGAAAGCCGCCGGCGCAGGCTTCGAACAACTGCGCAGCCCGGCCACCGCCGCCAAGGACTTGGCCCGCGCCTTCTACCGCGCCCAGGTCGAACGCCGCCCCATCGTCCTCAACATGCCTGCTGATTTCATGTGGGAAAAGACGACCCACGAAACCCATGTGCTCGACGTCTTCACGGCCCCCGGCGGCGTCGCCGAGGGTGATACGCTCGACAATGCCATCGGCATGATCGCCTCCGCTCGCCGCCCCCTGATCCTTGCCGGATTGGGTGCTGTCGCCGCGCGCGAGCAACTCATCAAGCTTGCCGACCGCCTCGAGGCACCGCTCGCCACCACGCTCAAGGCCAAGGGGCTGTTCAATGATCACCCCTACAATATCGACATCTTCGGCACGCTGAGCACACCCGCCGCCTATGATCTCATCGCCAAGGCCGACTGCATCGTCTGTTTCGGCACCGGCCTGCATGATTTCACCACCGACAAGGGCAAGCTGATGTCGGGCAAACGCATCGTGCAGATCGATATCGCCCCGTCGCAGATCGGCGGCGGGTTGCACCCCGATGCCGCACTCGTGGCCGATGCGGGCCTCACTGCAGAGACCATCCTCTATTGGCTCGATGAGGCCGAAATCCCCGGCAGCGGCTTTACCCGCGACCTCGAGACCAGCGAACTGACCCATCACCCGGTCGGCCCCAACAAGACCGCCGAAGGGTGCGTGAACTTCGTGCACGCGCTGGAACACCTCGAAGAGCTCTTCCCCAAGGACCGCATCCTCGTCACTGACGGCGGCCGCTTCATGACCGAGGTCTGGTGCCGCCTCTCCGTGCCGAACCCGCATAGCTTTGTGCCGACGGTGAATTTCGGCTCCATCGGCCTTGGCCTTCAGGAAGCCATCGGCGCCGCCGTGGCCGATCCGGACCGCCCCACCGTTCTCTTTACCGGCGATGGCGGCTTCATGATGGGTGGCATCAACGAGTTCAACACCGCCGTGCGTATGGGGCTGAACCTGACGGTGATCGTGGCCAACGATGCCGCTTATGGCGCCGAACATATTCAGTTCCTAGACCGCCAGATGGATCCATCTCTGTCGGAATTCCAATGGCCCTCTTTCGCCGCCACGGCAAACGCCCTTGGCGGAATCGGGGTCGAGGTGCGCTCGGATGCGGATCTTGAAAAGGCGCTCGACATGCTGCGCGGCCATAAATCCGGTCCGGCCCTGATCGAGCTGCACCTTGATCCCCATGACGTGCCACGCATGCGCGCTTGACCATCTGGCGCGACATTTGATCTTTGCAACCGGGCGGCGCGTGCTGCCCGGTTGACATGTCTGCGCATCCGGCGCAAATAGTCCCCGAACCATATACCCGCAACCGGGCGTTCCGTGGGCGCCAAACTGACGAGGAGCTTGAGGCTGATGGCCGATATTTCCCTGACTTTTCCTGATGGTAATGCACGCTCTTACGGCAAAGGCGTAACGCCTGCCGAAGTCGCGTCTTCCATTTCTTCCTCCCTTGCCAAGAAAGCGATCTCCGCGACCGTCGATGGCCAGCATTGGGATCTGCAATGGCCGATCGAGGCCGACGCCTCTATTGCCATCAACACCATGAAGGACAACGACGCCGAGGCGCTCGAACTGATCCGCCACGACCTCGCTCATATCATGGCCCGCGCCGTGCAAGAGATCTGGCCTGACGTGAAGGTCACCATCGGCCCGGTGATCGACAATGGCTGGTATTACGATTTCGACCGCGAAGAGCCCTTCACTCCCGAAGATCTCGGCGCCATCGAGAAGAAGATGAAGGAAATCATCAACCGTCGCGATCCCGTCACCACCGAAATCTGGGAGCGCGACCGCGCGGTGGCTTTCTATGAGGCCAACAACGAGCCCTATAAGGTCGAGCTGATCGAAGCGATCCCCGGCAACGAACCGCTGCGCATGTATTGGCACGGCCATTGGCAAGATCTCTGCCGCGGCCCGCACCTTCAGCACACCGGCCAAGTGCCCGCAGATGCCTTCAAACTGATGAGCGTCGCCGGGGCTTATTGGCGCGGCGATAGTGACCGCGCCATGCTTCAGCGCATCTACGGTGTCGCCTTCAAGAACAAGGAAGACCTCAAGGCGCATCTCCACATGCTCGAAGAGGCCGCCAAGCGCGACCACCGCAAGCTCGGCCGCGAGATGGACCTCTTCCACATGCAGGAAGAAGCCCCCGGTCAGATCTTCTGGCACCCGAACGGCTGGACGATCTACACCATGCTGCAAGACTACATGCGCCGCCAGCAGACCCGTGGCGGCTATGTCGAGGTCAACACACCGCAGGTTGTCGATCGCAAGCTCTGGGAAGCCTCGGGCCACTGGGACAAGTATCAGGAAAACATGTTCATCGTCGAAGTGGACGAGGAACATGCGCGCGAAAAGGCGATCAACGCCCTGAAGCCGATGAACTGTCCCTGCCACGTGCAGATCTTCAATCAAGGCCTCAAGTCCTACCGCGACCTGCCCCTGCGCATGGCCGAGTTCGGTTCGTGTAACCGCTACGAGCCTTCGGGCGCGCTGCACGGCATCATGCGCGTGCGCGGCTTTACGCAGGACGATGCGCATATCTTCTGCACCGAAGCTCAGATCGAAGACGAAACCAAGAAGTTTATCGACTTCCTGTCGCGCATCTATCGCGACCTTGGCTTCGAGACGTTCTCGATCAAGTTCTCCGATCGCCCCGATACCCGTGCGGGCTCGGACGAGGTCTGGGACAAATCCGAAGAGGCACTCAAGGCCGCGACCATCGCGGCGGGCTGTGATTTCGATCTGAACCCCGGTGAAGGCGCCTTTTATGGGCCGAAGCTCGAATTCGTGCTGACCGACGCCATTGGGCGTGATTGGCAATGTGGCACGCTGCAGGTCGATTTCGTCCTGCCCGAACGCCTCGACGCGACCTATATCGGCGAGGACGGGGCGAAACACCGCCCGGTCATGCTGCACCGCGCGACGCTCGGCTCGTTCGAACGCTTCATCGGTATCCTGATCGAGGAACACGCAGGCAAGCTGCCTTTCTGGATTGCCCCCCGTCAGGTTGTCGTGGCCTCCATTGTCTCCGAGGCCGATGACTACGTGTACGAGGTCGTAGACGCCCTGCGCGCCAAGGGTGTGCGTGCCGAGGCCGATACGCGGAACGAGAAAATCAACTACAAGGTCCGCGAACATTCGGTCGGTAAGGTGCCCGTCATCCTCGCCATCGGACGCAAGGAAGTCGAAGAGCGCACTGTCTCGACCCGCCGCCTTGGCGAGAAGCAAAGCAAGGTCCAGAGCCTTGATGAGATTGTAACCGAACTCGCGAAAGAGGCACTGCCGCCCGATCTCGCCTAGCGCAGTTGGCCGAAATTGCAACAAAATCGCAGACGCGCCTCGGAAAACCGGGGCGCGTTTCGCGTTTTGAAACAAAACCGCCCGATCCAACGTGGATTTCTCACGCTTTTGTCACGTCCCCTGACGGACGCGTGACACACGGCCCCGTGATTGGTCCGTGACAGGCTGCCACACCTAAGTTCTTCCCATGCCGCCCAATCGGGTCGGCCAGTTTTCTAAACCAAAGGGAAGAGAAACTATGTCCAAGACCGTCAAAACCCTCGCCGTCGCAAGCGCCGTCGCTGCTGCCCTCACCGCAACCACCCAAGCGGCCTCCGCGATGGAAAAGGAAAAGTGCTACGGTGTTTCGCTCGCAGGTGAAAACGACTGCGCCGCAGGCGCTGGCACGACCTGCGCAGGCACCTCGACCGTTGACTACCAAGGCAACGCCTGGACCCTCGTCGACGCGGGCACCTGCATGGATATCGAACTGCCCGACATGGCAGACGGCTCCAAGCGTATGGGCTCGCTCGAAGAACTCGACCGCGACCTGCCGGCATAAGCCACCCCCGGCGTCCCGTCCCTCGGCGGGGCGCCACATTCTCTGACGAAAGGTGCCTCCGATGCTCGATGCAAGCTCCCGTTTTCCTGCCCTGCCCGCAACGCCGGGTGTCGGCTACAAGCCACAGCACTTCAACGACATCGTAGAAAACCCCGGCACCGTCGGCTGGCTCGAAATCCATGCCGAAAATTACATGGGGGATGGCGGCCGCCCGCTTGCACAGCTGCGTGCGCTGGCCGAACGCTTCCCGATCTCCGTGCACGGTGTCGGCCTTTCGATCGGCGGCGAAACCCCGCTTGATCCCGATCACCTCGCGCGCCTGAAACACCTTATTGGATGGCTCAACCCCGCCTCCTTCTCCGAACATCTCGCATGGTCCACCCATGAAAGCGCCTTCCTGAACGACCTGCTGCCCCTGCCCTACACAGAAGATACCCTGGCCCGCGTCTGCGCCCATATCGATCAGGTGCAAGAGGCCCTCGACCGCCCCATGCTGCTCGAGAACCCGTCAAGCTACCTCGCCTTTGCCGAAAGCACATGGTCCGAACCCGATTTCTTGCGCGAAGTGAGCCGCCGCACCGGCTGTGGCCTGCTCCTTGACGTCAACAACGTCTTCGTCTCCGCCACCAACCTCGCCTATGATCCGCGCAGCTATATCAACGATTTCCCCCTCGACGCCGTGGGCGAGATTCATCTCGGCGGCCATGATGAGGACGAAGACGAACACGGCGCACCGCTCCTCATCGACAGCCACGGCGCGCCCATCGTCGATCCCGTCTGGGCGCTTCTGGACCACACGCTTGCCCTCTCCGGCCCGCGCCCTGTGCTCATCGAGTGGGACAATGATGTGCCCGCCTGGCCCGAGCTAGAATCCGAAGCCGCCCGCGCAGCAGACGCCCTCTCCAAGGTGCCCGCATGAGCCGTCAAAGCGCCTTTCGCGCCGCAATCCTTGACGCCGAGCGCCCCGCGCCGCCCGATCTTCAGGACGGGCTGGGCCGCAGTGCGACCAAACGCTTCAACGTCTATCGCAACAACGTCGCGGTTTCCCTGACCGAGGCGCTCGAGGCAAGCTTTCCTGCCACGGCACGCCTTCTCGGGGACGAGAATTTCCGCTCTGTCGCGGGCCGCTTCCTGCGCAGCTCGCCGCCGGAAAGCCCCCTGATGATGCATTACGGCGCCGGGTTTCCCGATTTCCTCGCCTCGCTCGACGCGCTGGCCGCAAAGGGCTACCTCGCTGACGTGGCGCACCTCGAGCAGGCCCTGCGCGCTGCATATCACGCCGCCGACCACGCGCCGATTGCGCCCGACGCGCTGGCCCATATCGCGCCCGAAGACCTGCCCGAGACGCGCTTTGGCTTTGCCCCGGCGGTTTGCCTTCTGGGCTCCGAGTGGCCGCTTCTCTCGATCTACCGCCTTGCCCTTGATCCCAAGGCGCCCAAGCCTCGCGCCGAGACACAGTCCGTCCTCGTCGCGCGCACCGGCTATGATCCCCTGCCGCATCTCCTGCCGCCCGGCGGGCTCACCTTTGCAACGGCCCTCATGGCGGGCCAAACCCTCGGCGACGCCGCCGAGACCGCCGCCGAGGCCAGCCCCGATTTCGATCTGTCCACCTGTCTCGCGTGCCTCCTCTCTGCCGAGGCCATCACCGCGATCCTACCCTGAGGTCTTCCCATGTCGTCCTTGATCCAGCTCTACACCGCCGTCACCGCCCGCGTGTCCCGCCTTGATGCCCTCCTGCCGCTTCTTGCGCGGCTGATCTTCGCTGCCGTTCTGCTTGGCTATTTCTGGGCCTCCGGCCTGACCAAGCTCGGCGATGGCGTGTCCGGGCTTTTCTCTCCCTCGACAGGCGCATACGTGCAAATCTTCCCGCGCGCCTTCGAAGCCGCAGGTTATGACAGTTCGCAAATGTCGCTGCTGCAATACCTCGTCGTGCTCGCCGGAACTTGGGCCGAGTTCATCCTCCCCGCCCTAATCGTTCTCGGCCTCGCAACCCGCCTCGCCGCGCTTGGCATGATCGGCTTCGTCACTGTGCAATCCCTGACCGATCTCTATGGCCACGGCGGTATCGAACACGCCGAAACCCTCGGCGCATGGTTCGACCGCATCCCCGATGCCGTGATCCTCGATCAACGCGCCTTCTGGGTGTTTCTCTTGCTGGTTCTGGTCATCAAGGGCGCAGGCCCGGTCGCTCTCGACCGCCTGCTTGCGCCCCGCCGCGCCTTAGAAATGTGATTTCGGCTCATCCGGCTTCCCGGCGGCAATCGCCAGCACACCGCCCAGAAGGGCAAAGCTGATCGGGAACATGGTGAAGGCATTGAAATCAAACGCCACATACATGCCTAGCGCCGACAGAAGCATCAGAACACCGCCCCAAAGCGCCCGCGCCCGCGCCATCGCACCCCCGGCAATCGCCAGCATTGGCGCAAACAGCCCGCCAAAACGCACAAGCTGCACGTTCTGCACCTGCTCAAACAGGTCCGGCACCTCGCCATAGCGATCAATGAGGTCCGTATAGCCCCAGCTGAAAAAGCCGATCAGCATTCCGCCGAGCCCGGCAATAATTCCAAGGGTCAAAGCCGCGTTGCGCATGAGGCCTCCTGTTGTCGTGTCAGACCGTCTACATAAGAGCGCCCGCGCCCTTAGCCAAGAGCCGCCTGCACATCCTTGCCCCAGCCAAGATAGAGCGCCCCATCGACCTCGATCAGCGGTCGTTTCATCAGAGTCGGATGCTTCTGCAAAAGGGAAATCGGTGCTTCTTGGCGTTCTGCCGGGCTCAAACCGCGCCATGTCGTTGACCGTGTATTGACCAAAGCGTCGCCAAATTCCGCATATGCCCGATTGAGAAGCGCCTCCGGAACGCCCTCTGCCCGCACATCCACGAACTCTGCATTTCCTAGAACCTTCAACGCCTTACGGCACGTATCGCATGTCTTAAGACCATAGAGTCGCATGGATTACCCCTCTTTTGCGCCAAGACCTGACGCCAAGACGCCTGTTTTTCAAGTCGTTTTGCTTGCTTTTTACAATCGCCGTGCAATCCTCGGTGTAGCATTTCCGTTCGTCTCGCGGCGCCATGGCCCGGGGTGCGCGGCTGAATGCGGTCGTCGGGCCGGAACTCCGGCGGCAAGCAAGGCAATAGAAGGAGACACGGTATGCCGGTCGGCACCGTTAAATGGTTCAACACCACCAAGGGATACGGCTTTATTGAGCCGGAAGATGGCGGCAAGGACATTTTTGTCCATATCTCCGCCGTGGAACGTTCGGGTATGACCGGACTTGCGGACAATCAGAAGATTTCATTCGAACTGATTGAAGGCCGCGACGGACGACAGATGGCAGGCGATCTCAAGGCGCTTTGACGCCCGCTGTGGGCCGGGGCGCCGGATCAGCGCCCCGCTCTTTCGGCGAGATTTGCCTCAATCACACCCTTTGACACCAGCCGGGCAATCGTAGCCGCCATAGCTGCGGCGATACGAGGCGCGGTTATAATAGGTTTCGCCCGTGTTCGGCGTGCCGCAACAGATCACACCCCCCATCGTGATCGGCTGAAGCCCGCTCGGACAGTAGTTGCCCGAGGCCGGATAGGGGTGGATCATCAGGCCTTCTGGCTTGTTCACTTGGCCAATCTGCGGCGCGTTGCTGCTCCAGGTCTGGGCCATGGCCGGCGCCGCCATTAACACGAGCGCCGCAGACAGCTTGGAAATCGTCTTGAGAACCGTCGTCATCGGGAATCCTTCCCATCGAAGAGAATATGCATGTTGAATGCCGCGATCCTACGGGCGCGCTGGCCGCGCTGTCAATTTCCCTAGTGGAAACAAGGTGTTTTCCGGAGCGCCCTCACGGGCTTAGCGCCGCAGGTACTCATGCAGGATACAAGTCGGGTCTTGCGCCCGCAGATCATACGTCCCAACCCGCCGCCAATCTTCTTCCGAAAAGTCCGGGAAAAACGTATCTGCATCCTCGATGGCAAGATCCACTTCCGTCACCAATAGACGTTCGGCCAGCGGCATCATCGCACGATAGATCCCCGCGCCACCAATGCCATAGACCCGCCGATACCCCGCCGCATAGGCGATTGCGATCGCCTCCTCGACCGAGCCCGCCTGATGCTCTGTGAGCCCCAGCTGCCGTGTCACCACGATGTTCATCCGGTTCTTGAGCGGCTTCACGGGCAGGCTATCCCAAGTGTTGCGGCCCATGATGATCGCACCGCCGAGGGTTTCGCGCTGAAACGCCTTGAGGTCTTCCGGCACGTGCCACGGGATATCGTTGTCCTTGCCGATCGCGCCGTTACGATCCCGACCAACCATCAATGAAATCATAGAGTTACACCGCAACCGGAGCCGAAATCGCCGGGTCCGGATCATAGTTGAGGATTTCGAAATCCTCGTATTTGAAATCAAAAAGCGATGGCACATCCCGCGTGATCCGCAACTGCGGCAGGGGTTTCGGGCGGCGCGCAAGCTGTGTTTGAACCTGTTCCATATGGTTGGAATAGATATGCGCGTCGCCGATCGTGTGGATGAAATCGCCCGGTTCATAGCCCGTCACATGCGCCAACATCACCTGCAGCAACGCATAAGAGGCGATGTTGAACGGCACGCCAAGGAACATGTCCGCCGACCGCTGATATAGCTGCAGATGCAGCTTGTTGCCCGCGATCCGCACTTGCCAGAGCGTGTGACACGGCGGCAGCGCCATATCCGGCACATCCGCCGGGTTCCATGCCGACACGATGAGACGGCGGCTATCCGGCGTCGTCTTGATCGCCTCGACAAGATCGGCCACCTGGTCGATCTCACCCAAATGCCCCGGCCAATGGCGCCATTGATGGCCGTAAACGGGGCCAAGGTCGCCGTTCTCATCGGCCCATTCATCCCAAATCGAGACGCCATTGTCCTTGAGATAGCCGATGTTGGTATCGCCCGCGAGGAACCACAGCAGTTCATGGATGATCGAGCGCAGGTGCAGTTTCTTCGTCGTCACCAACGGAAACCCATCCGCCAGCGGATAGCGCGCCTGCATCCCAAAATACGAAAGCGTGCCGGTGCCGGTGCGGTCCGAGGACTCCACCCCGTGATCCAGAATCGTCCTCAGCGCGTCGTGATATTGCTGCACGGGCGGTCTCCCTGATCCAAAATCCCTCCCTTCTCTCATAAAGACTTCGTGATCGCGTTGGAAGGCGGATTACACTGGCCATGGCGGCGCGGGTTTGCTTTCATCGGGGCAACGACGAACAAGAGCGACGACAAGGGAAACCGCACATGCATCTGAAATACCTGCACACCATGGTCCGCGTGAAAGACCTCGAGGCCTCGATGGCCTTCTATGCCCTGCTCGGCCTCAAGGAAACGCGCCGCTACGATAGCGAGGCGGGCCGCTTTTCGCTGATCTTCATGGCGCCAGAGGGGCAGGAAGACTGCCCGGTCGAACTCACCTATAACTGGGACGGCGATGACGAGCTGCCTTCGGATTCGCGTCATTTCGGCCATCTGGCCTATGAGGTCGGCAATATCTACGAGATGTGTCAGCACCTGATGGACAACGGCGTCACCATCAATCGCCCGCCGCGTGATGGGCGCATGGCCTTCGTGCGCTCGCCCGACAATATCTCCATCGAACTTCTGCAAGAGGGCGAGGCCCTGCCTGCCGCCGAGCCCTGGCTCAGCATGGAAAGCACGGGCCACTGGTGATCGCGATGCGCGGTCGCGCTTTCCGCACTGTGCGGCGGCTGGGATATGCCGCTGCCGGGCTTGCGCTTCTTGCGGCCGGGCCTGCGCGTGCGGTCGAGTGTCGTCTGGCGCTGCTGCTGGCGCTCGATGTGTCCAGTTCGGTCAATGCAACAGAGGACGCGCTGCAACGGCGCGGCCTTGCCCGCGCGCTCTTGTCGCCAGATGTGGAACGCGCCTTCTTCATCGCGCCGCAGCATGTGGCGCTGGCGGTCTATGAATGGAGCGGGCGCTACAATCAGAAGATCCTCCTTAACTGGACCCTGATTGAGAGCCCTGCCGCGCTTTATGAGGCGGCGGCGACACTGGCGTCCTCCGAGCGCAGCACCACGAAATTCCCCACCGCGCTTGGCTATGCGCTTGGCTATGGCGCGACGATGTTCCAATCCGCGCCACGCTGTCTTTACAATACGATCGATGTCTCCGGCGACGGCAAGAACAACGAAGGCTTCGGCCCGGAAGAGGCCTACAACGCCTTTGCCTTCCGTGACATCGTGGTCAACGGTCTGGCGATCAATGCTGCTGAGTTCGAGGCCGAAACCGATCTCATCCCATATTACAAGAACGAAGTCCTGCACGGCCCCGGCGCCTTTCTCGAGATCGCCACAGGCTATGCCGATTTCGAACGCGCCATGAAGCGCAAGTTGGAGCGCGAACTAAGCCCGCCGACGCTCGGCCTGCTGCCCCCTGTGGAAGACACCCGCACTCGTTAACCAAGGACTGTGCAAAACGCGCGGGGTCCGGGATGCACAGCCTAGTAAATGTAGCGGATCTGATCGGCCCAATAGCGTTCGACCCGGCGCAGCGCAAAGGTGATCTCCTCGATCCCCTCCGCCCCAAGCACGCCCTTGTCGCGCAAGCCATCCGCATGGCGCTCAAACAGGGCGGCGACCACATCGCGGATTTCGCGCCCCTTCTGCGTCAGCCGGACCCGCACCGAGCGGCGGTCAATCTCACAGCGTTGATGGTGCATAAACCCCATCTCGACGAGTTTCTTGAGGTTATAGCTGACATTGCTGCCTTGGTAGTAGCCGCGCGATTTCAACTCGCCCGCCGTAACCTCGTTGTCGCCGATGTTGAACAAAAGAAGCGCCTGAACCGCGTTGATCTCTGGCACCCCGACTCGCTCGAATTCGTCCTTGATGACGTCGAGCAAGAGCCGATGCAGCCGCTCGACAAGCGCCAGCGCATCAAGATAGGAGGCCATGAACCCCTGATCGAGGCGCGTCTCAAGCTGTGTGTGAATGCTCATCTGCATCTCCGACTCGTCCGTGTTGAGGTCGGAGATTGCGCGACAAAGCCCAACAATCGGTTAAACCGCGTCGAGAATAGATAAAATGCAAAGTGAAAGCTGCGCTAGCCGCTGATGGCGCGCGAGATATTCCCGATCAGCCCCTGAAACCGGTCGGGTGCGGGCTGTTGGCCCGTCACCCATTGATAGAGGTCTTGATCGTTTTCGTGCAGCAGATCCTCGTAAAGATCGAGAGCCGCTGCATCCATCCCCGCGAGGTTATCATCCGCATAGCGCTCGAGGATGATATCCATTTCCTTGATGCCCCGGCGCATAGAGCGCATCTTGAGGCGTTTCAGGCGGGTCTCGCGGGGTTCTGTCATCTTAGCCGATATCCTTCAGTTTCAACCGAAGCTTCTTTTCCAGCCGCGCCATCTGGTCAAGCTTCAATTTGAGATCAGTGCGCAAATCACGCATCTCGACGAGGATCGCATCAAGACCGGGGACCGCTTCTTCCTCTGGGGTGAGGTCGACGCCTTCGCCTTCCCCGATCAGGAGCCAGCCAACCGACACGTTCAAAAGGCCGGCCATCATCTGAAGCTTGTTGGCGCGCGGCTCGGAAATATCGTCCTCCCAGCCTTTCACGGTCGTCAGCTTGACACCCAGACGGCGGGCAAGTTGGCCTTGCGTCATCGAGGCGTTGTTGCGGGCCGCGGCAAGACGATCTCCGAACGTTGCCACGTCCTCCCCGAACCAGTTGTCGTCCGTCTGGTCCAAGATGGTTTCTTCCGTCATTTATCGGTCTCCTCTGCCTAACCGCTTGATCGGGTCCCGGGCGCACCCTAAGACATGGGGGTACTGAACACAAACGAGGTTCCCATGTCCTTCCTTTCCGAGACGCTTTCTCGCGTGAAACCGTCACCGACCATCGCCGTGACGACCAAGGCCGCCGAATTGCGCGCTGCGGGCAAGGATGTGATTGGCCTCGGCGCGGGCGAGCCGGATTTCGATACGCCGCAGAATATCAAGGACGCCGCCGTCGCCGCCATCGCCGCTGGCAAGACGAAATATACCCCCGTCGACGGCATCCCCGAGCTAAAACAGGCGATCTGCGCCAAGCTCGAGCGCGACAACGGCCTGTCCTATACCCCGGCGCAGGTGAGCGTCGGCACGGGCGGCAAGCAGATCCTCTACAATGCCCTCATGGCAACGCTGAACGAAGGCGATGAGGTGGTGATCCCGGCGCCCTATTGGGTCTCTTATCCGGACATGGTGCTGCTCGCGGGCGGCATCCCTGTCATCGCCGCCGCGACGCTCGAGAACAGCTTCAAACTGACCCCCGAACAGCTCGAGGCGGCAATCACCCCCAATACCAAATGGCTGATCTTTAACTCGCCCTCCAATCCGACCGGCGCAGGCTATAGCCGCGACGAGTTGAAGGCACTGACAGATGTGTTGATGCGGCACCCGCATGTCTGGGTGATGACCGACGACATGTACGAGCACCTCGCCTATGACGATTTCGAGTTCTGCACCCCGGCGGAGATCGAACCGGCGCTCTATGACCGCACCCTGACATGCAACGGCGTCTCCAAGGCCTATGCGATGACCGGCTGGCGGATCGGCTATGCCGCTGGCCCGGTCGAACTCATCGCCGCCATGCGCAAGATCCAGTCGCAATCGACTTCGAACCCCTGCTCGGTCTCGCAATGGGCCGCCATCGAGGCGCTCAACGGCACGCAAGATTTCCTGCCCACCAATAACGAGATCTTCAAACGCCGCCGCGACCTCGTGGTTTCCATGCTGTCCGAGATCGACGGCATCACCTGCCCGGTGCCGGAAGGAGCGTTCTATGTCTACCCCTCGATCGCCGGTCTGATCGGCAAGACGTCCAAGGGCGGCGCCAAGATCGATAGCGACGAGGCCTTCGCCACTGCCTTGCTCGAAGAAACCGGCGTTGCCGTGGTCTTTGGCGCGGCCTTCGGCCTCTCGCCGAACTTCCGCGTCAGCTATGCAACCTCGGACGAGAACCTCAAAGAAGCCTGCACCCGGATCCAGGCTTTCTGCGCGGGGCTGTCATGAATCAAAGCAGGATCACTGCCAACCTCCCCAGCCGCGATTTCGACGCGACCGAGGCGTTCTACGCCGCGCTCGGCTTTGAACGCGCCTACCGCGGGGATGGCTGGATGATCCTGCATCTCGACGGTCTATTGGTGGAATTCTTCCCCCATCCGGATCTCGACCCGAAGACAAGCTGGTTCTCCGCCGGGCTGCGCACTCCTGCGATTGCGCCGATCCGGGACCGCTGGGCCGCGGCAGGATGCTGGTCAGAGGAGACGGATATTCCCCGCCTGACCGGGATCACCGACCCAGCGGGCGACGTGCCCGGCATGTTCTGCATGATTGATCCCGACGGCAGCCTGTGGCGGATCATGGAAGACGGAGGCCCGGCATGAGCGCAGACCTGCCAGAGTATTATTTCCGCGTCCGCGAGAACGGCGCCGTGGTGTTCCGCGTCGATAGCGACAACCGCCAGCGCCGGATCGAGATGGACCAGATCGCCGTGGTCAATATCCGCAACGGCGAGATCAAGCCGCATGGCGATCGCGCGCTGTCGGAAGAAGATGTCGCGGTCATCCGCGACTGGATGAGCGAACGCCAGGGCGTCCTCGCCGCCCGTGACATCGACGATATCCTGCGCACAGTGGATCACCTCAACCTGACGACGCAATGGGCCCAATCCCGCGCCTCGGAAGACCAGCTCGAAGAGGTTACGGATGCGCTTCTTCTGGCGATGCATGACCTGCGCTCGGTGCTTGTGCGCAAGAAGGCCGACCGGTTGATGAAAGAGGATTGAGGGGGAGGCTCCCGCCTCTTTGAGACGCAGGCCAAGGCCTGCGCCGTCAAAGCGTTGGGCGTGGCTGGGGGCGCAGCCCCCAGACCCCATTTGCAACTGGGGGCCCTGCCCCCAGACCCCCGGAGTATTTCCACAAAGGGGAAGATCAGGAGCGCGCGAAATGGCTGCGGAGCGCAGGCAGTTTGCCACGCCAGAAGCGCAGCATCAGCAGGACCGCCGCCACGCTCAGCCCCATGACGAGGCCGAACCACACACCCGGCCCCTCCCAGCCCAGTACGAAGCCGAAGACATAGGCAAAGGGCGCGCCCACAATCCAATAGCTCACCGTGGCGATGATCATCGGCGCTCGTGTATCCTTGACCCCGCGCAGCAGCCCCAGCGCCATGACCTGCGCCGCATCCACCACCTGGAACAGTGCCGCCATCATCAAGAGCATCACCCCGGTGGCGATGATCAGGCTGCGGTCCGGGTCTTCCGGCGCAAGGAACAGACCCAAAAGCACGTCGGGAACGGTCAGGAAAACCGCCACCGTCGCCACGGCGACCCCCATCGAGAGCGCGATGACGATCCATGCCCCGCGCGCAAGATGATCCGCGTCCCGCCGCCCAAGCGCATTGCCCGCACGCACCGTCGCCGCGTTGGAGAGGCCCAAGTGCACCATAAAGCTCACACTGGCCAGTTGTAGCGCGATCCCATGCGCCGCAAGCGCCACCGTCCCCAGCCAGCCCATCATCACGCTCGAGGCTGCAAAAAGCCCGACCTCAGCAAGGTTGGTGACCCCGATTGGCACACCAAGCCGGAACACATGCGCAAACGCATCCCAGTCGGGCCGCCAGAGCCGGGCAAAAAGATCATGCTCAGGCAAGGCGCACGCCGCATATAGCGCGATCCCCAAGAGCGACACCGCCTGCACACCGAGCGAGGCAATGGCCGCGCCACGCAGGCCGAGTTCTGGTGCCCCCCAGTTGCCGAAGATCAGCGCGTAGTTGATCACCGCATTGAACACCGCCGCGCCGACCGTGACCCAGAACACCACCCGCGTGCGCTCGAGCGCCGCAAGATAGGACTTGAGCACCATCACGAGAAGCGCCGGAATAAGCCCCACCCCCGCAATCCGCAGATACACCTGCGCATCCGCCGCCAGCGCCGGTGCTTGCCCGAGTCCACGCAGGATCGGCCCGGAGAACCACATTACCGGCAAAGTCAGAAGTGCCGCGATCACCGAGAGCCACATGCCCATCCGCGTCGCACGGCGCAATGCCGTCTCGTCATCCTCGGCCGCCGCCTCGGCCACCAGCGGCATCACCGCGATGGCAAAGCCCGATTCAAGGATGAACAGGACAAAGAAAAAACTCGACCCAAGCACCACTGCCGCAAGCGCCTCGACCGAATACCAGCCCAGCATGACCGTATCTGTCAGATGGATGGCAAATTGCGCCACGTGGCCCCCGATCAGGGGCACGCCAAGGCCGAGAATCGCGGCCAGATGGCCCCGAGGGGTCATCGCAGAAGGTAGGGTTCGCGTCGTCATGGCAAAAGCAGTAGAAGCGGATTTCGGGATTGGCAAGACACGCTATGCGCGATCCAGCAGCCCCCCGCGACACAAATGACACAGGCGTATCTCTGCGACGAGACCGGCCCAGCGCGGGCGGGCTTGGCCTCGAAAGACGAAGACGGCCCTGATCGCCCATCGATCAGAGCCGTCCAGTAAGGACCATTCGACGTTCAGACAGCACCGCGCCCCTCCTGCGACAGTGCTACGAAGGCCCTTATCCCTTGCGTGTATCGGGATGCAGCGCCGTGCCGAGGATATGCTCGGAGCGGTGGATCACATGGTGAGCCGAAGACACAATGAGCGGGTCCGGCGCATGGGCAATCTTGAGGTTCTTGCCCGGATAGTCGAGCGAATCGAGGAAATGCAGCATGCAGTTCAGGCGCGCGCGTTTCTTGTCGTTCGATTTGATCACCGTCCAAGGCGCATCCGCCGTGTCAGTATAGAAGAACATCGCCTCTTTCGCCTCGGTATAGTCGTCCCACTTGTCGAGAGACGCCTTATCGATCGGCGACAGCTTCCACTGTTTGAGCGGGTCTGTAGCCCGGCTCTCAAAACGGGCGCGCTGTTCATCCTGCGTCACCGAGAACCAGTATTTGTAGAGCCGGATACCCGAGCGCACGAGCATCTGTTCAAGGTCCGGTGTCTGGCGCATGAATTCGAGATATTCGTTCGGCTCGCAAAAGCCCATCACCCGCTCAACACCGGCGCGGTTGTACCAAGAGCGGTCGTAGAACACCATTTCGCCCACTGTCGGAAGCTCTTGGATATAGCGTTGGAAATACCACTGGCCCTTTTCCTCCCAAGTCGGCTTGTTCAGCGCGACAACGCGGGCCTGTCGCGGATTAAGGTGCTCGGTAAAGCGTTTGATCGTGCCGCCCTTGCCGGCCGCATCCCGGCCCTCGAACAGAAGCACGAATTTCTGCCCGGTCTCCTGTGCCCAAATCTGCACCTTGAGAAGCTCGGCCTGAATCTGCGCCTTCTGACGCTCATAGACGCGGCGCGAGAGCTTGGTGTCATAAGGGTACTCGCCCGTCTCAAAGGCGCGGCGCACCTCTTCGGCGGTCGGCTGCACCTTGCGGTTGGCACTGGATTTTTTCACCGAGGCAACCTTGATCTCCTCTTCGGCTTTCGTGATCGCAGCAGGGGCATTCGCAGGGGATGCGGTCATTCGTGTCTCCTTTTTCTGAACTTGTGCGAAGACTACTGCATCCTGCTTGACGTGGCCTTGATACACGTCAACAAATCGCGCCTTTGTCGGGCCTGTTTTTGCGCACAGAGGCGGTGCGCTCCTGTGCGTTGCACAGAACCGCGCCAACGCCGATATCTTGGGCAACACAACATAGGACACCCCCCATGACCCAGACAGCAACCGCCACAGCGCAAACCGCGCACGCCTCGCGCTACCTGCAACAACTCGGCAAACACTGGTCGCACAAGGCCGAGGTCTCCATGACCCCCGAAGCCGCGACCATCGCTTTTCCCAATGGCAACACGCTGGCGATGCAGGCCGCGCCCGATCACCTCGCCATGCAGGCCACGACCCCGGATACAGCCGACCTCGCAACCTTCCGCGACGTGGTCGACCGCCACATCCTGCGCTTCGCCTTCCGCGAAGAGCTCGTGATCGACTGGAGCTGATCTCCAAGTTCGGCCCCGATTGACTCTCGATCTGCTTGCGACGTCAGCGGCTCAATTCCGCATACCCAGACGCAGGGCAAAACCCTTTCTCAATGCATTTCAGGTCGAAGGAATCGCTCTGCGTCCCGCCGCTTCCTCTCGAAACTCTGCCCAGCGGTTTCTCAGGTAAAACACATTGATAATCATCCAGAGCGGGTTCAGCGAAAGCAGCGTCACCACGATCAAAGCCCATCTACGGCGCTTCACGGCCATAAATGATGCCACCACTATCACAACCAGAAGCACCGCTAGGGGGGCTGCGAACTCGAAATCAACGCCTTTCGGGCTCCCAACAACAGCCGCAAGCAATCCGCCCAACGGAAAGACATAAAAAAATGCCGTGCTATAGGCGATGAAGTATCCCCAATTAAAGCCAAGCTTCTCTGGATGTCTCTGCTTCCATTTGTAGCCATGCCAAAAGGTCGGCACCAATGATACCAACAGTGCAAGCACTGAAATTCCCTGAATAACTGGTCCGAGCATAGTAAGGATAACCACCCAAATGATTGAAGTCGCTTAAAGAGTTTCTTCTAGAGGTAGCAAAAAGAATTGGCAACACTCCTTGCCTGCACTCTTCCCCTACATCACCCCCAAATGCCGCAGCGGAACAAAGACCTTCCCACCGCCCAATGACCTAATCTGCGGGGATCGCACAGCGCGAAACCGCTCTTTCCCCTGCCCCGCTCCCCTGCCATAATGCGTGCCAATCAACACCAAGAAGAGCAGCGCACCCGCATGGCAAACGATCTCCTGACCGAGACCCAATCGCAAACCTATGACGCCTCCTCCATCGAGGTTCTCGAGGGGCTTGAACCGGTGCGCAAACGCCCCGGCATGTATATCGGCGGCACCGATGAGCGCGCGCTGCACCATATGGTCGCCGAAGTCCTCGACAACTCAATGGACGAGGCCGTTGCAGGCCATGCCAACCGGATTGAGGTCGAACTGCACGAGGACTACTCGATCACCATCCGCGACAACGGCCGCGGTATCCCTGTCGATCCGCACCCCAAGTTCCCGGACAAATCCGCGCTCGAGGTGATCCTGTGCACCCTTCACGCGGGCGGGAAATTCTCCGGCAAGGCGTATCAGACCTCGGGCGGCCTCCACGGTGTCGGCGCCTCCGTGGTCAACGCGCTTTCCGATTCCATGATCGTTCAGGTCGCCCGCAACAAAGAGCTTTACGAGCAACGCTTCTCGCGTGGCCTGCCGCAAGGCCCGGTGGAAAAAGTCGGCGCTGCCCCCAACCGGCGCGGCACGACCGTCACCTTCCACGCCGACCCCGATATCTTCGGCTCGCACCGTTTCAAACCCGCGCGCCTGTTCAAATCCATCCGCTCCAAGGCCTATCTCTTCTCCGGTGTCGAGATCCGCTGGAAATCCGCCATCGACGACAAGGAAACGCCCACCGAGGCCACCTTCCACTTCCCCGGCGGCCTCTCGGACTACCTTAAGGAGACGATGAACGGCTCCTCGACCTATGCCGACCAGCCCTTCGCCGGCACCGTCGATTTTCAGGAACGCTTCGGCACCGCGGGCAAGGTCGAATGGGCGATCAACTGGACCCCCTCGCGCGACGGTTTCATCCAGTCCTACTGTAACACCGTCCCCACTCCCGAAGGCGGCACCCATGTCGCGGGCTTCTGGGCGGCGATCCTCAAGGGGATCAAGGCCTATGGCGAGTTGGTCAACAACCGCAAGGCCAAGGAGATCACCCGCGAAGACCTCATCACGGGGGGCTGCGCCCTCGTCTCCTGCTTCATCCGCGAACCGGAATTCGTCGGCCAAACCAAGGACCGCCTCGCCACCGTCGAGGCCCAACGCCTTGTTGAAAACGCCGTGCGCGACCATTTCGACAACTGGCTCGCCGCCGATACCAAATCCGCTGGCGCCATCCTCGATTTCCTCATCCTGCGCGCCGAGGAACGCCTGCGCCGCCGTCAGGAAAAAGAAACGCAGCGCAAATCCGCGACCAAGCGCCTGCGCCTGCCGGGTAAGCTCGTGGACTGCACCGCGACCAACCGCGAAGGCACCGAGCTTTTCATCGTCGAGGGCGACTCGGCGGGCGGCTCGGCCAAGATGGGCCGCGACCGCAAGACCCAAGCCCTCCTGCCCCTGCGCGGCAAGATCCTCAACGTCCTTGGCGCCGCGTCCTCCAAACTCGGCTCCAACCAGGAGATCAACGACCTGACCCAGGCGCTCGGCGTCGGGCTGGGCTCGAAATTCAACGTCGACGACCTGCGCTATGATAAGGTCATCATCATGACCGACGCCGACGTGGACGGCGCGCATATCGCCTCGCTCCTGATGACGTTTTTCTTCACTCAGATGCGTCCGATGATCGACGCAGGCCACCTCTACCTCGCCTGCCCGCCCCTCTTCCGCGTCACCCAAGGCGCGCGCCGTGTCTATTGCCTCGACGAGGCCGAAAAAGACGCCGTCCTCGCCAAAGGTCTCGGCGGCAAAGGCAAAATGGACGTGAGCCGCTTCAAGGGCCTGGGCGAAATGGACGCCAAAGACCTCAAAGAAACCACCATGGACCCCGCCTCACGCAAGCTCATCCGCGTCACCATCGACGAGGACGAGCCCGGCGAAACCGGCGATCTGGTGGAGCGTCTGATGGGCAAAAAGCCGGAACTGCGCTTCCAGTATATTCAGGAAAACGCGCGGTTCGTGGAGGAGTTGGATGTTTGAGGGGAAGGCGTTTGCACTATTTGGCTAGAACCGACTCCGCAAACCGATTTCCCACTTCGGTAGTCAGAATGCAGTTTCTCTTCAATTCTATCGCCCTGCTTTCTTTCTTCGGTAGTTCCGTAAAGGCTTTGAACCAATCGCTTTCCTCAAACGAGTTGTAGTCTTTGACTTTCTCTGGAGACGTCAGGGTTGCATCAGCTCTAGGGTGAACTAGCCCCAGCCCTGATAGGGTTTCAATGCTAGCCTGCACAGCAAGATATACATCTTTGCCTCTAAATCCCGCTTGATGTGCAAGCAGTAGAAGGTCCGGGTTGCAGAACTGGTAAAGGTCACTTCGACCGCCGTTGTCTTTGTATACGTCTTGAACAGTAATTGTGCTTGCAGCCTTCTCATTCGCTAGATAGGCAAACACCTGTGCATCTAGTGAACTCATTGCTTTCACTTTTTCAACGAACGACGGGTGGGTTATTTTAGCTTTCGCCGTTTGCATAGAAGAGGCTAGTAGGTTCGCGAACATTTCGCTCAATTCCGGATTCTGACCGTAGAACTTCAGCGCTTCAATAGTCGGCCCCGCGATCGCCAAATCCGGTGTCCGGATTTCCTCTTCAGGAACCCCTTCCAGCTTCTGCGACACGGATTGCTCAACCCATTTCTCGACGAACTCAGCGCTCCAAACCAACCCTCGGACCGGCGCAAGCGCAACATTGACCACTTTCCCCACAGTTCCGAGAGCTTTTCCTGTTTCGGTCGCAATTGGTTTAAGAGCATCATCATAGATAGGAACAGCTTTGGCCAAGTTGGCTGCCGCATTCAAAGCGTCGCTAACCTTGCCGGGCTTTTCTTCATCTGCGCTCATGTAGCTGCCTCACTAGTTAACTTGCCAAAAGCAGTATTGACGTTTCTTAGCATCACGATCAACCGCCATCCAAGCGCCCGATCCCGAGGGTGGGTGCGGAACGCGCCCGCCCATGGGGGCGGGTCGGGCGCGTGCGGGATGCAGGCATCCCGCATCCTCTGGCAAGGGCGATGACCTAAACACCCCCGTAGGGTGGGTTTCCAACCCACCACCCCAAAACCCACACCGACGCAATACCGACGTGATACCGACGCGATACCGACGTGGCCTTACCCCACCAAACCCGCCACCAGCGCCCCCGCCAAATCCCCCCCCCGAAGCGACGGCACCACCGCCTCCGCCCCGCTGAAATCATCCGCTTCCGTATAAACCGACGGCGTCACGACAACCGGAATCCCCGCCGCACGAGCCGACAAAACCCCGTTGCGGCTATCCTCCAACGCAAGGCACTCCTCCCCCCGAAGCCCCAACCGCGCGAGCGCCAGCTCATACACATCCCCCGCCGGTTTCTTCGCCGCGACCTCGTCTCCTGCGGCAATCACGTCGAACACATCCGCCCCCGTCTGCCCCCAGCAACACTGGCACAGCGCCTCGACATTCTCCCGCGAGGTCGTCGTCGCCACCGCCACGCGCAGCCCCTTGGCCCGCGCCGTCTCAATCAACGCCCGCACGCCATCCCGTAAGGGCAGTGCCCCCTGCGCCAGAATATCCACGTAATAGCCTGTTTTCACGCGATGAATCCGCGCAATCTCCGCGTCGGAAAGCGTCACGCCCCCGGCCTCGGGCATCCCGCAAAACGCCCGTATCCGCTCCTTCCCGCCGGTGGTTTTCAACAGCGCGCGATAGTCCTCAACCGACCAATGCCAGCCCAAGCCCTCTTCGGAAAACACCCGGTTAAACGCCGCGCGATGCGCCTCTTCCGTCTCCGCCAGCGTCCCGTCCACGTCGAAAATCAACGCCTTGAGCGTCACGCGAAAACCGCTCCCGTGATCTCGGTCAGCTGCCGGAAATCGTCGAACGCATGAGCATGGGTCATCTCGTCGATGCCGACCTTGCGATACCCTTCGGTAAAGAGCGCAAACGGCACCCCCGCACGCTCCGCTGTCTCGGCATCAATCTCGCTATCACCCACATAAAGCACATCCCCCCCAAGCGCCGCCATCGCCGCTTGCAGGGGCTTGGGATCGGGCTTTTTCGCATCCGTGCTATCGCCCCCGATCACCACATCGAAAAACCCCTCAAGCCCCAGATCTTGAAGGATAATCACCGCTGGCTCATGCGGCTTGTTGGTGCAGACGCCAAGCCGATACCCGGCCTCTTTCAAACCCGCCAGCACCTCCGCCATATGCGGATAGGGCCGCGTCAGATCGGCGGCAGGGGCGTTATAGATCGCCAGCACATCCGCCACGATCCGATCAAACTCCGCCATATCCATCCCGACCCGCTGCATCACCCGCTCGACAAGCTTCGGAAGCCCGTTGCCGATGAACGCCGTCACCGTGGCAAGGTCCAAAGCGTCCTGCCCCTCGGCCGCCAGCATCTTGTTCACCGAAGCATGGATATCTGGCGCGCTATCGATAAGCGTCCCGTCGAGGTCAAAGATGATCGCCTTCATGCGCTTTCCTTCCATTTGATCGAACAGCCCATCGAGGGCACCTGGTCTTGCGGCCCCTTGCCCGTCTCGGCCACCTGCCTCATCGCCTCGTAAAGATCGCGGCGCAAATCGGGCGGCCCGGCCTCCTTGCGCGACGCATCGAGACGCCCGCGATACTGCAAACCCCCTGTCGCGTCGAAGCCAAAGAAATCCGGCGTGCAAACCGCGTCAAAGACCCGCGCAACCGATTGATCTTCATCATAAAGATAGGGAAACGGCAGGCCGAGTTTCTTCATCTCGTCAAACCCGTCCTGCGGATAGGCTTCGGCGTCATTCGAACTGATCGCCGCGACACCGATGCCAAGCTCTTGCAGGTCTTCCGCATCCCGCAGGATCCGGTCCAGCACCGCCATCACATAAGGACAGTGGTTGCAGATGAACATGATGAGCGTGCCGTTCTCGCCGGCCACATCCCCAAACCCATAGGTCTTGCCATCCGTGGCCGGGAGCCTGAAATCCGGCGCCCGCCATCCGAAGTCACAGACAGGAGGGATTGTGGCCATGCGAGCACTCCATGATTATGCGCCTTCCGGCACAAAGCGATAGGCGCCATCCTTGCGCTCGACACGGCCCATGCCGCCGCCGGGCAGGTGGTAGCCAATGATACGGGTCTGCTCGGCAGCGAGCTGATCCATGAGGCCAAGCCGCGTCTGAGCCGCTGTCTCGCGGTCCTGATCCGAACCAAGGCCAAGCCCCGGCGCCATGAAGGCCGCGTGGTGGTTGCCGATGCAATCGCCAAGAACCATGACGCTCTCGCTTCCCGAACGCACCTCAAAGGCCATGTGCCCCGGCGTGTGACCATAGCTGGCGCGCGCTGCGATGCCGGGCAGGATTTCCTCACCATCGTCAAAGAAGGTGATCGCGTCCTCAAGCGCCTCCATCCGGCGTTTGGCGCCCACGGCCATGGTCTTGCGCGACTCCTCGATCGTATCGACGGTCTCGGGGTTCCACCAATAGTCCCATTCTTTGCGCCCCATCATATAGGTCGCCTCGGTAAAGAGCGGATCGTCGAAATCATCAAGCACGCCCCAAAGGTGATCGGGATGCGCATGGGTAAAGACCACGTGGGTGATATCGTCGACCGAAAGCCCCATCTCGTCGAGCGCATCGGGAAGCCTCCCGACGCTCGGCATGAAAGCGGGGCCAGAACCCGCGTCAAACAGGATCGTCCGCTCCCCGTCTTGCAAAAGCGTGACGTTGCACTCCGGCTCAAGCATCCCGTCGCCAAAGCCGAACTGCTTGAAGATCGGCGCACGGTCGGCCTCGGACACACCGTTAAAGGTGAAATCGACTGGCAAGACAAGGTTCCCGTCCGAAAGCGTGGTGAGTGTCTTTTCGCCAAGTGTCGCGCTGTCCGAGGCAAAGGCCATACGCCCGCCAAGCCCTGCCAATGCTGTTCCGGCCACTGCCCCCTGAAGAAGGGTCCTCCGCGTCAGTGTCATGTGAACATCCTCTTAATCCTGTTTCGAGATGCTGAACATGCTGACATTCACAGATATGAATAGCAATGGGCTCATGCCTACCCCGCCTTCGCCGCTGCCTCGCGCAAGGCACGGATGTTCGCGCCGTAGACCTCGGGCGTGTCCACTGTGCCGCCCTTGAACACCGCCGAGCCCGCGACAAAGCAATCCGCGCCCGCCTCGACCAAAGCGCCAATCGTCGTCGGATCGACCCCGCCATCGACCTGAATATGGATCTCCCGATCGCCGATCATCTCGCGGATCTGACGCACTTTCTCGACGCTTGAGGGGATGAATTTCTGCCCGCCAAAGCCGGGGTTCACGCTCATCACAAGCACCATGTCACACAGGTCAAGCAGATACTCGACCGCCGAAGCTGGCGTGCCGGGATTAAGGCTGATCCCCGCCTTCGCCCCCGTCGCCTTGATCGCCTGCAACGTGCGGTGCGGATGCGGCCCGGCCTCAAAATGCGCCACGATCATATCGGCGCCCGCATCGGCATAGGCCTGAATATACGGGTCCACCGGCGCGATCATCAGATGCACGTCCATAAAGGTCTTCACGTGCGGGCGAAACGCCTTCACTGCCGGCGGGCCAAAGGTCAGGTTGGGCACGAAATGGCCGTCCATCACGTCCACATGCACCCAATCCGCCCCCTGATCCTCAATCGCCCGAATCTCCGCCCCGAAATTGGCGAAATCAGCAGAAAGGATCGACGGCGCGATCTTGATGTTGCGGTTGAAGGTCATGGGTCAGCCCCCTGATATATTTCCAAAAACGGCGGGGCAGTGGAGGACCGCCCCGCCGGGCATCTGAGGGGAGGACACGCCTCCGCCCCTCAGAAACTCATGCGGACTTCTGTACCAGCGCCCCGTCGGCATAGCGCGCAGCCATGTCGTCCATGTCGATCACGGTGATCTTCGAGGCGTTGCCCGCCGTGCCAAAGCGTTCAAACCGGTCGCGGCAGAGGTCTTCCATCTCGTTCATCGCAGCGGTGAGGAACTTGCGCGGGTCGAACTGCGTCGGGGTTTCCGTCGCCACCTTGCGGAACTGCCCGGTCATCGCCATCCGGCAATCGGTGTCGATATTGACCTTGCGCACCCCCATCTTAATGCCCTTCTCGATCTCTTCGACCGGCACACCATAGGTCTGGGGCATCTCGCCGCCATAGGCGTTGATGAGGTCCTGCAATTCCTGCGGCACCGAGGACGAGCCATGCATGACAAGATGCACCGAGGGCAGCTTTTCATGGATCGCCGCGATGGTCTTCATCGACAGGATGTCGCCATCGGGCTTGCGGGTGAACTTATAGGCACCGTGGCTCGTGCCGCAGGCAATGGCGAGCGCGTCACATTGCGTCTTGGTGACGAAATCGACCGCCTGATCCGGGTCGGTCAAAAGCTGCTCTTGGCTAAGCTTGCCGGACGCACCGGAGCCGTCCTCTTCTGCCGCCTCGCCAGTCTCGAGCGAGCCAAGAACACCAAGTTCGCCCTCGACCGACGCACCGACCCAATGCGCCATGTCGGTGACGCGCTTGGTGATGTCGAGGTTGTACTCATAGGAGGCGGGCGTCTTCATGTCCGCCTCGAGGCTGCCATCCATCATCACGCTGGTGAACCCGTGGCGAATCGCTGTCATGCAGGTCGCCTCGTTGTTGCCGTGGTCCTGATGCATACAGACCGGGATTTGCGGGAACATCTCGGCCAGCGCCTGCACCATGTGGCGCAGCATGATATCGCCCGCATAAGAGCGCGCCCCGCGGCTCGCCTGAAGGATCACCGGCGCATCGACCTTCTCGGCCGCCTTCATGATAGCAAGGCCCTGTTCCATATTGTTGATGTTGAACGCGGGCACGCCATAGCCCTCTTCGGCGGCGTGATCGAGAAGTTGGCGAAGCGTAATCAAAGCCATGTCGGCGGTCTCCTTAAAGCTGGCCCATGTAAGCGGCGTTGTCGGCCATCCGGCACGAGAACCCCCACTCGTTATCATACCAAGCAAGGACACGCACAAGCCGTCCGCCCATGACTTTCGTCTGGTCACTGGCAAAATTCGACGAATGGGTGTTGTGGTTATAGTCGACCGAGACTTTCGGCTCGGTCTCATAGGACAGGACGCCCTGCATCCGGCCCGCCGCCGCCTCTGCGATGATCGCGTTGATATCGGCCTCGGTGACATCCTTGCCTGCCTGAAACGTCAGGTCCACAGCCGAGACATTCGGCGTCGGCACGCGTATGGCCGACCCGTCGAGCTTCCCGTTCAGCTCCGGCAGCACCTCGCCAATCGCCGCCGCCGCCCCGGTTGAGGTCGGGATGAGGCTCATCGCTGCGGCCCGCGCGCGGTAGAGGTCTTTGTGACGCCGGTCGAGCGTCGGCTGATCCCCGGTATAGGAATGCACGGTCGTCATGATCCCGTTCTCGATCCCCACCGCATCGTTGAGCACCTTGGCAATCGGCGCGAGGCAATTCGTCGTGCAGGATCCGTTCGAGACAACTGCGTGCCCGGCCTCCATCTTCTCATGATTCACACCGTAAACCGCTGTCAGATCGGCATTCTTCGCAGGCGCAGAGACAAGCACACGCTTTGCCCCCTGCCCCAGATGCACCGCCGAGGCCTCGCGCGAATTGAACTGCCCCGAACATTCAAGGACAACATCGACCCCCGACCAATCGAGCTCGGTCGGATCATAGGTCGAGAAGACCTTGATCGGACCCTGCCCGACATCCATCGTATCGCTGTCGACGGTTATCTCGCCAGGAAACCGGCCATGCACCGAGTCATATTTGAGCAGGTGGGCGTTGGTCTCGATCGGGCCGGTGGCGTTCATTTTCACCACCTGAATATCGTCCCGCCCGCTCTCGATGATCGCGCCGAGGGTGCATCGCCCGATGCGCCCCATGCCGTTGATGCCTATCTTGATCGTCATGTGTCTTGTTCTCTCCCAGCTCAGGCCATCAAGGCGCGGGCTTTGTCGGCGACGGCTTCTGCCGTGATGCCGAAATTGCGATAGAGGTCTTCCGCCGGGGCCGACGCGCCAAAGCCTGTCATGCCCACGAAACCGCCATTCTCTCCAATGAGTGCGTTCCACGTGCTCTGCACCGCCGCCTCAACGGCGACGCGTGGCGCAGCGCCAAGAACCTCGGCGCGATAGCCTGCGTCCTGCGCTGCGAAAAGCTCCATACAAGGCACCGAAACCACGGCCGCCCGCACCCCCTGAGCAGCAAGCAGATCGGCGGCTGTGAGCGCAATTTCAACCTCCGACCCGCTTGCCATCAGGGTCACGTCGCGCGTGCCCTCCGCCGCGCGCAGGACATAGGCCCCACGCTTGGTTCGGTTCTCCTCGTCATGCTCCGTGCGCACCGTGGGCAATCCCTGACGCGAGAGCGCAAGGACCGAAGGTGTGGACGGGTCGCTGATCGCGATTTCCCAAGCCTCCGCCGTCTCGATCGCATCGGCGGGCCGAAACACGTTTACGTTCGGCATGATCCGCAGGCTCGCCACATGCTCGACCGGCTGATGCGTCGGCCCATCCTCGCCAAGCCCGATCGAGTCATGCGTCATGACGTAAACCACCGGCTGCTGCATCAGTGCCGAGAGGCGGATCGCCGGGCGGCAATAGTCCGCAAAGGCCAGGAACGTGCCGCCATAGGGCTTGAGACCCCCATGCAGGCTGATCCCGTTCATCACTGCCGCCATGCCATGCTCGCGAATACCGTAATGGATATACTCCCCGCCGTAATTCTCGCGGCTGACCGGGGTCATGCCGCCGGTGCGGGTGTTGTTCGAGCCGGTAAGGTCCGCCGAGCCGCCCACGGTGTTCGGCAAGGTCGCATTCACCACCTCAAGCGCCATCTCGCTCGCCTTGCGGGTCGCCACCTTGGGCGCGTCCGCCGAGAGCTTGGCCTTATAGGCATTGATCGCCGTGCCGAGCTTGGCCCCATCCACAGGCGCCATCGCTTCCTCAAAAGCGGCCCGCGACGTCGAGGCCTGAAGACGTGCCTCCCAAGCCTCCCGCGCCCGCTTGCCGCGCGCGGCAATCACCTCCCACGCCTCACGCACCTCCGCCGGGATCACGAACGGATCATGCGGCCAGCCCAAAACCTTCCGCGCCGCCGCGATCTCCTCTGCCCCAAGCGGCGCGCCATGCGTCGCACTGGTGCCCTGCTTGGTCGGCGCACCAAACCCGATGATCGTCTTGCACGCGATGAGCGACGGGCGCGCATCCGCCTTGGCCGCCGCAATCGCCTCGGCCACCGCCTCGCGGTCATGCCCGTCCACCGCCTGCACATGCCAGCCGCTCGCGGCAAACCGGGCTTTCTGATCCGTCGAGGACGAGAGGCTCACACTGCCGTCAATGGTAATGTCATTGTCGTCCCAAAGCACAACCAACCGCCCAAGCCCCATATGGCCCGCAAAATCAATCGCTTCGTGGCTGATCCCCTCCATGAGACAGCCATCCCCCGCGATCACATAAGTGTAGTGATCGACCAGCTCATCCCCGAACCGGGCCTGCATCATCCGCTCGGCAAGCGCCATGCCGACCGCCGTGGTGATCCCTTGGCCCAACGGGCCGGTTGTCGTCTCGATCCCCTTGGCATGGCCATATTCCGGATGTCCCGCCGTGCGCGATCCCCATTGGCGAAAGGCGCGGATCTGGTCCATGCCCATATCGTCATAGCCCAAGAGGTTGTTGATCGCGTAGACCAGCATCGAGCCATGCCCCGCACTCATCACAAAGCGATCCCGGTCCGGCCACGTGTCGGCGCTCGGATCCACAGTCATGAAACGGTTGAACAACACCGTCGCCACATCCGCCATACCCATCGGCGCACCGGGGTGGCCCGAATTTGCCGCCTGCACCGCGTCCATGCTGAGCGCGCGAATGGCATTGGCCATCTGCGTCTCCATATCGGTCGAAATTTTGGCCTGCTGGTTCATGGTCTCTCCTCCCTCTCGCGCACGCCTCAGGCGCGCTTGCTCTCGCTCACCAGACGGTGAACCATCGGCGTGAAAATAAGCTGCATCGCGAGGTCCATCTTGCCCCCCGGAATGACGATGGAATTCGCCCGGCTCATCCAGCTCCCCTCGATCATCGAGGTGAGATAGGGGAAGTCGATGCCGCGCGGGTTCTTGAACCGGATCACCACGATGCTTTCATCCGCCGTCGGAATCCAACGCGCACAGAACGGGTTCGAGGTATCGACCACCGGCACACGCTGAAAGTTCACGTCCGTTTCGATAAACTGCGGACAGATGCAATGCACATAGGCATGCATCCGGCGCAGGATCGTGTCCGTGACCGCCTCCGTCGTATAGCCCCGCTGCGCCTTGTCGCGGTGAATCTTCTGGATCCATTCGAGGTTGATGACCGGCACCACCCCGATCTTGAGATCTGCAAACTTGGCAAGGTTCACATCGTCATTGACGACCGCCCCATGCAGCCCCTCGTAGAACAATAGGTCCGATCCCTCCTCGAACTCGGACCAATCGGTGAAAAGCCCCGGCGCCACGCCATAGCGTTCGGCCTCCATATCGTCATGCACATAGTGCCGTGTGCGGCCCTTGCCGGTCTCGCCATAGTCGCGAAACACCCGCTCCAATTCGCCCAACTCGTTGGCATCATATGAGAAATGGCTAAACGTCTCGTCGCCCGCCGCCTTGCGCTTTTCCAACTCGGTCTTCATCGCCGCGCGGTCATAGCGGTGAAACGCATCGCCCTCGATGCTCACCGCGCTGATCCCCTCGCGGCGGAAAATCTGGTCGAAGGTGGATTTGACCGTCGACGTGCCCGCGCCGGAAGAGCCCGTGACAGAGATGATAGGGTGTTTCTTGCTCATGATGTCAGAGTCCTTTGCGCGCGTCAGTTGCGGAACAGACCACGGCTGCCGAACAGCGCCGAGACCTCGTGGTCGGGAAGATCGTGATAGGTCGCGACGCGGGCGACCTTCTCGGACGAACCAAATACGAAGGGTGTGCGCTGATGCAGGCGGCTCGCGCCCTTGCCCATGATCGGGTCACAGCCATCCGTGGCCCGCCCGCCCGCCTGTTCGACGACAAAGGCAATCGGCGCACATTCATAGAGCATCCGCAGCCGCCCCTGCTCATAGCCTTCACGCTCGTCCGACGGATAAAGGAACACGCCCCCCCGCGTGATGATCCGATGGGTTTCCGCGACAAGCGACGCGACCCAACGCATGTTGAAATTGCGCCCGCGCGGCCCTGAATCGCCCGCGATGCAATCGTCGATGAAGGCGCGCACCGGCTTGGTCCAATGGCGATAGTTCGAAGCGTTGATGGCAAACTCGCTGCTCTGCGCCGGGATCACCACCCGCGCCTCGGCAAGTTCGAACCGCCCCGTTTCGGGATCAAGGATGTAGTGCTGCGTGCCATCGCCAAAGGTCACGACAAGCCCCGTCTGCGGCCCGTAGATCACGTAGCCGCCCGCAAGCTGTTCCGAGGCCGGTCGCAAGACACTCGCCTCGCCCGTCTCCTTGGCCTCATAGATCGAAAAGATCGACCCGATAGAGACATTGACGTCAATATTCGACGACCCATCAAGCGGGTCCATCGCAACGACATATTTTCCTTTCGGGTTGAGCTCGATCACTTCGTCGCGCTCTTCCGAGGCCCAGAACCGCGTCGAGGTCGCGGCAAGCGCCTTGGCGAACATCTCGTCGGCAATCACGTCGAGCGCCTTCTGATCGTCGCCATCAGCATTCGCCGCCCCCACCTGCGCGCCCAGCGCCGCGCCAAGCGGCCCGCGCGCAATGATCCGCGCCACATCCATCGACACGGCGCAGATCGCCGCCATCACCGGGCGCAGCGGCTCGGGGATGTGATCGGTCACAATCGGAGAGATGTTTTCAGGCATGGCACTGTCCCAACTGGCGTTTGTTGGACATTGCATTCCATAATCGAGATTGTTAGAAAATTTAAAAAATAGACGTGCTGCATAAGCACATTTTAATATGCGGTGAGGATGCCAAAGAAAGAGTCCATAACTCTCAAGCAGTTACGTGCGCTGGCGGCAGTGGCCGATCACGGCACCATCACCGCTGCGGCTGAGACACTCGGCCTCACCCCCCCGGCGGTGCACACCCAACTGCGCGGTCTCGACGCCGCCATCGGCTCTCGCGTCCTCACCAGCAGCGGCGCAAGCGGTGCCGTGCTGACCGCCGAGGGCGAGGCGCTTCTGTCCACCGCGCTGCAAATCGATTCCGTCCTGGATAGCTGCCTCGACAAGGTGCGCGCCTTGCGTGACGGCCAATCCGGGGTTGCCGTGCTCGGCGTGGTCTCGACCGGCAAGTATTTCGCCCCGGGCCTCGTTGTGCGCCTGCGCGATGCGCACCCCGATATCGACGTGATCCTGAAAGTCGGCAACCGCGACAAGATCATCGGCGACCTAAAACAAGGCGCCATCGAGCTTGCCATCATGGGCCGCCCCCCGCGCAGCCCGGCCAATATCTCCTACGAGATCGGCCCGCACCCGCACGTCATCATCGCCGCGCCCAGCCACCGCCTCGCTCAGGTCGACAACATAAGCCCCGCCGACCTCCTCTCCGAGACCTTCATCTCGCGCGAGCTTGGCTCTGGCACGCGTATCCTGATGATGCGCTACCTCGACCGCGTGGGCGAAGGCATGACCTACCGCCAAGTCGAGATGGGCAGCAACGAGACCATCAAACAGGCCGTGATCGCCGGGCTTGGCATCGCCATGATCTCGCAGCACACGGTGACGGACGAGTTGAATTCAGGCCGCCTTGTCGCGCTTGATGTGCCGGGCCTGCCTATCGTGCGGCACTGGTATCTGCTGCACCGCACCGACCTGCGCATGACCCCGACTTTGGAAACCGTGCGCGACTTCATCCTCGCGCTCAAGGCCGATTTCCTGCCCCGCCTGCGCGACGAGGCCTGACCCGTTATCTTCAAAACAAAACGGCCCGGAACTTTCAAAGAATTCCGCGCCCGCGCTTCAGCCGCCCTGTGCCGCCTTGAACCATTCCGCGATGATCCGCCGCTCTTCCGGCTCCATCCAGCTTATATTGGCGGGCGGCATCGCGGTGCTGAGGGCGGCCTGCGTATAGATCCGCTTGGCCTCTGCCGCGATCTCCTGCGGCGTCTCAAGAAGCACGTTCTTCGGCGCATGACCGATCCCGTCCCAGAACGGCTCGCGCGCATGGCACATAGAGCAGCGCCCGAGGACGATATCCGTCACATCCTCGAACCCGTCCGCACTGGCGTAAACCTGCTCGGTGGTGGTGAAGGCGCGCGCTTCCTCTTCCTCAAGACTGCTATAGTCCGGCCCCGCCATCGACAGCACCATGATCGCCACGAAAAGCGCCACCGTCGCCCCCCAGGTCCACCATTTCATCCCACCGCGCGCATGCATCGTGTTGAAGAAATGCCGGATCGTGACCCCCATCAGGAAGACCAGCGCCGCAATGATCCAGTTATACTCGGTCGCGAATGCCAGCGGGTAGTGATTGCTCAGCATCAGGAAGATCACCGGCAACGTGAGATAGTTGTTATGGGTCGAGCGCAGCTTGGCGATCTTGCCGAATTTCGGGTCTGGCTTGCGCCCGGCCTTGAGGTCCGCGACCACAATGCGCTGGTTCGGCATGATGATGAAAAAGACATTCGCCGTCATGATCGTCGCGGTGAACGCCCCGAGGTGAAGCATCATCGCCCGACCCGTGAAGACCTGCGTATAGCCCCAGCCCATCGCCACAAGCAGCGCGAACAAAAGCAGCATCAAAAGCGTCGGCTTTTCCGACAGCCCCGATTTGCAGAGGCGGTCATAAACGATCCAGCCAATGGTAAGCGACACCGCCGACAAGAGCACCCCCTGCCACAGAACCATCTCGGTCTTGCTCGCATCGATGAGGTAAAGCTCGCCCCCCATCCAATAGACCACCATCAAGAGCGCCGCCCCGCTG
This sequence comes from Shimia aestuarii, assembly GCF_022814865.1. GTDB lineage: Bacteria > Pseudomonadota > Alphaproteobacteria > Rhodobacterales > Rhodobacteraceae > Shimia > Shimia aestuarii_A. Next base: position 160,725 of record NZ_JAKVRD010000003.1, read on the forward strand.
AGCCACGTGGAATAACTCTCCCACTTGAACCAGATGAGGTGTTCCGGCATCGCCGCCGGGGCCACGAGGTATTTGCGGATATGGTAGAACCCGCCCCCATGCACCTGCCATTCCTCGCCATCCGCGCCCCCGAGGTCTCCCTCGCGGCGCAGGCCAAGGTCCAGCGCGATAAAGTAAAAGGACGACCCGATCCACGCGATCGCCGTGATGACATGAAGCCAGCGCAGGGCGAACTCCGCCCAGTCGATCAGAAAGGTCATAACCATGGTGCACACCCCTGTTTTTGCCGTGCGGGCACCGTAGCGCCTGCGAGACTTTTCCTCTATTGTAGAAAAAATCCGAAGAGCTTCAAAGAAAACCAGAAAATCAACATGTCCTATCTCGACAATATCCGCACCTTTGTGCGCGTCTATGAATTGGGCAATATGTCCGCAGCCGCCCGCGATCAGCGCATTTCTGCGGCCGTCGCCTCGTCACGGATTTCACAGCTCGAAGAATACCTTGGCGTGCGCCTCTTCATGCGCACCACCCGTCAGTTGAACGCCACAGAACAGGGCGAGGTCTTCTACGGTGGCGCCTGCAAGATTCTCGACACGATCGACGAGGCCGAGGCAGCGGTGAGTTCCATCACCCAATCCCCACGCGGGAGCCTGCATGTCGCGGCCCCGCTAGGCATCGGGCGCCGCCTCATCGCGCCGCATGTGCCCGCCTTCAAGGCGCAATACCCGCAAATCGACCTCCGCCTGCGCCTGTCCGACCGCAAGCTCGACCTGACCGCCGAAGGGCTCGATGTGGCCTTTTTTCTGGGTGTGCCGGAAGATAGCACGCTTCGGATGCGCAAGTTCGCGGATTGTCCGCGCGTGCTCTGCGCCGCGCCAACCTATCTCGAAACGCGCGGCCTACCGGGCGCCCCGGACGAGCTGACGAGCGGCAAACATGACTGCCTGAACCTGCGCTATCCCGGTGCGCCGGAATTCCAATGGACGTTGCAAACCCCAGACGGCAATCGAAAATTCGCCGTGCGCGGGCCGTTTGAATCCGATGATGGCGACGTGTTGACCAACTGGGCGCTCGAAGGCCACGGCATCATTCTCAAACCCGTCTTCGAGATCTCAGAACACCTCGCCTCCGGCGCTCTCGTGCCTGTCCTCACAGACTCGCCCCCGGTGCCAATTCACCTCGCTTGCCTCTACACCCACCGCCGCCACCAAGACCCGAAAACCCGGCTCTTCATCGATTTCATGGCGACACGGATTCAGGACGAACTGGCCAAGCGACAGGTGCTGTCAGACCCGGTCTAGCTACCGCGATAGGTCGAATAGCCGAACGGCGAGAGCAGAAGCGGCACGTGGTAATGCGCGGCTTCGCTCATCCCGAACCGAAGCGGCACCACGTCAAGGAAGCGTGGCTCCTCAGGCGGCGTGCCACAGGCATCGAGATAGTCGCCTGCGTGAAAGACAAGCTCATAGGTGCCAATCGCAAACTCTTCCTTAGGCAGGATTTGCGCATCCGTGCGCCCGTCCGCATTGGTCACAAGGCTACGCAGATGGGTCCGGGCCTCGCCCTCGATCCGGTAGAGGTCAATCTTCATCCCCTGCGCCGGACACCCCTGCGCGGTATCCAGAACATGCGTTGTGAGATATCCAGACATGCTATGCTCCCAATCTGTTCAATCGCCCCCTTGTGGCGACAAATCCGCCCGAAAGACAGGCACCAGTAGCAAAGAACACTTTCAAAAAATCAATGAAAGTTTTTCGAATTGTTGTGAGATAGAGATAAACGATCATGACCGGAGACCCAAACGTGAGCAGATATCCCCGCGATATGCGTGGCTACGGCCCCAACGCGCCCGATCCTCAATGGCCGGGCGGCGCCAAGATCGCCGTCCAATTCGTCCTCAACTACGAAGAAGGCGGTGAAAACTGCGTCCTTCACGGCGACGCAGGCTCCGAGGCGTTCCTGTCTGACATCGCGGGGGCCGCCTCTTGGCCCGGTCAACGCCATTGGAACATGGAATCGATCTATGAATACGGCGCACGCGCCGGCTTCTGGCGCCTGCACCGCCTCTTTACCGGCGCAGACATCCCGGTGACGATCTACGGCGTCGCTTCCGCACTCGCCCGCTCGCCCGAGCAGGTCGCGTCGATGAAAGCCGCCGATTGGGAAATCGCCTCGCACGGGCTCAAATGGGTCGAACACAAGGACATGCCCGAAGAGGACGAACGCGCCGCCATCGCCGAGGCCGTGCGCCTGCATACCGAGGTCGTGGGCGCGCGCCCGCGCGGCTGGTATACCGGACGCTGTAGCGCCAATACCGTCCGCCTCGTCGCCGAAGAAGCCGGGTTCGACTATATCTCCGACACCTACGATGACGACCTGCCCTATTGGCTGGAGGTCGGCGAGCGCGATCAGCTCATCATCCCCTACACGCTTAAAGCCAACGACATGCGCTTCGCGACCGCGCCGGGCTATATCACCGGCGAACAGTTCTTCACCTACCTCAAAGACGCCTTCGACACGCTTTACGCCGAGGGCGAGGCAGGCGCGGCCAAGATGATGTCCATCGGCCTGCATTGCCGCCTTATCGGCCGTCCGGGCAAGCTCGCGGGCCTGAAACGCTTCCTCGACTACATCCAAGGGTTCGAAGGCGTCTGGACCCCGCGCCGCATCGACATTGCCGAGCACTGGGCCAAGACCCATCCCCATGCCCGCTGGCAACGCCCCTCCGAGATGTCGCGCGAAGACTTCGTCGCGGCCTATGGCGGCATTTTTGAGCATTCCCCATGGATCGCAGAAGGCGCGCATGGGCTCGAGCTTGGCCCCGCCCATGACTGCGCCGCAGGTGTCCACAACGCGCTCTGCCGCATCTTCCGCACCGCCTCGGACGACAAACGCCTCGCCGTGCTCAACGCCCACCCCGACCTCGCCGGCAAACTCGCCGCCGCAGGCCGCCTGACAAGCGAAAGCACCTCCGAACAGGCCAGCGCCGGGCTCGACATGCTCACCGACACGGAACGCGAGAACTTCACCGCGCTCAATACCGCCTATGTCAAAAAACACGGCTTTCCCTTCATCATCGCCGTGCGCGACCACGACAAGGCCTCGATCCTCGCCGCCTTCACCCGCCGCATCGACAATGACACCGCGACCGAGATGAACGAGGCCTGCCGCCAGGTCGAGCGCATCGCAGAGTTCCGCCTGATGGACCTCCTGCCATGAGCCGCACGATCACAGCCCAGCCCCTCACCGCCGACGCCTTCGCGCCCTTCGGCGATGTGATCGAATTGCGGGACACCCCCGACAAGATCATCAATCAGGGGCTTTGCGGGCGTCACCACGACCTCGCCACGCTGGATTTCGACGGTGGCCGCGCCGGGATCAGCCTCTTTGACGCGACCCCGCGCGCCTTTCCCTACCATCTCGACATGGTCGAACGTCACCCGCTCGGAAGCCAGGCCTTCCTGCCGCTCACCCCGGCGCCGTTCCTCGTCATCGTCGCACCGGATGAGGACGGCACGCCCGGCACGCCGCGCGCTTTCCTGACCGCGCCGCATCAGGGCATCAATTTTCACATCAATACATGGCACGGCGTCCTGACACCGCTCCATGCCCCCGGCCTTTTCGCCGTGGTGGACCGGATCGGGGACGGCACGAACCTCGAAGAATACTGGTTCGACGACCCCTATACCGTCGTCGCCCCGTAGAAACTCCAACCCGTCGCCAAGAAACGGGCCCGCAACATACTGGAACAGGAAGGACTAGAATGACTGATACGTCGATCGGGACCCCGGAACAGCTCCGCGATCCCAATTACACCCCCCAGCTCGCCAAGGCCGTGCCCCTCGGGATCCAGCACGTGCTTGCCATGTTCGTCTCCAACGTCACGCCCGCGATCATCGTCTGCGGCGCGGCAGGGTTTGGCTTTGGCTCCAACTCGCCCGACTTCCCCGAGATGATCTACATGATCCAGATGTCGATGTTCTTCGCAGGCATCGCGACCCTGTTTCAGACCATCGGCTTCGGCCCCGTCGGCGCGCGCCTGCCCATTGTGCAAGGCACCTCCTTCGCCTTCATCCCGATCATGATCCCGCTTGTTGCGGGCAAAGGCGTCGATGCCGTCGCCGTCCTTATGGGCGGTGTGCTTGTCGGCGGCCTCTTCCACGCCATCCTTGGCCTCTTCATCGGCAAAATCCGCTTTGCCTTGCCGCCGCTCGTGACCGGGCTCGTGGTGACGATGATCGGCCTCGCGCTGGTCAAAGTCGGCATCCAATATGCCGCGGGCGGCGTTCCCGCCATCGGCACGCCGGAATATGGCAGCCTGCAAAACTGGTTCATCGCGGGCCTCGTGATCGTCGTGACCCTCGGCCTTAAATTCTACGCCAAAGGCATGATGTCGGTCTCTGCCGTGCTGCTCGGCCTGCTGGTCGGCTATGTCGTGGCCTATTTCATGGGCATGGTGAGCTTCGCCAATGTCGGCCGCGCCGCGCCCATCGCGCTTCCGAACCCGCTGCATTTCGGGCTGGAATTCTCCTTCGCCGCGATCCTGGGCTTCTGCCTCATGTCCTTCGTCTCCGCAGTGGAAACCGTGGGCGACGTCTCGGGCATCACCAAGGGCGGCGCAGGCCGTGAAGCCACCGACAAAGAGATCCAGGGCGCGACCTTCGCAGACGGGATCGGCACCGCGATCTCCGGTCTCTTTGGCGCGCTTCCCAACACGTCGTTTAGCCAGAATGTCGGCCTCATCGCCATGACCGGCGTCATGAGCCGCCACGTCGTCACCATCGGCGCGCTCTTCCTGATCCTTGGTGGTCTCATCCCCAAGGTCGGCGCGATCATCTCGACAGTCCCGATCGAAGTGCTCGGCGGCGGCGTGATCGTTATGTTCGGCATGGTCGTCGCGGCAGGCGTCTCGATGCTCTCCGACGTGGACTGGAACCGCCGCAACATGGTGATCTTCGCGATTGCCCTGTCGCTCGGCCTCGGGCTTCAGCTCGAACCCGGCGCGCTGCAATACATGCCCGGCACGCTGAAAGTCCTCGCAACCTCCGGCATCCTGCCGGCCGCGATCATCGCCATCGTGCTGAACCTGATCCTGCCGGAAGAGCTTGCCGCCGAAGCCACCGAGGAAATCGCCGGCGGCCACGCAGGCCACTCCCGCGACGACTAAACCCTCGCACGGGAACGACACACCGAAACCGGGGCGCTACGGCGTCCCGGTTTTTCTTCGCGGCCCCCTCCTCAACCCGCACGCCCCGCTCACCATCGCGCGCCCCCCCGGCAGGTGATACCTCTGAGAACCTCCGGACTTGTGGACAGGTTGGGTCTTCGTGCAGAGTAGTTCCTGTCGCGAAAAGCCAAACTGATTGGGCCTCGCCTGCCTTGGCGGTGATCGAGAGGCACACCAAGGGCCATAGCGACAAGATTGAAGCGGTTTGGATAAGACGCATTGACTAAGAAGACCTCCTCGAGAACGGACGCGCGCTCTAAACAGCTCAGTTGTGCCGTTGTCATCCACCTTCATTACGAAGATCAGTGGCCAGATTTCGAAGCCGTGCTACGCCATATCGACGAACCCTTTTCGTTATTTGTTACCTTGAAGCCCGAGAGCACGTTCGGCGATGAGATCCACAGATGTTTTCCAAAGGCAGACGTGCGCGCGGTGCCAAATCTCGGCAGAGATGTGGCGCCGTTCCTTGCCCTACTGCCGCGTCTCACGGAATTCGATCTGGTCTGCAAAATGCACACCAAACGGTCCGAGGGACGACACACGAGGTGGCGCAGGTCTCTGGTGCGAGGGCTCATGGGCAATCCTGAGACAGTCCGGGCCTATCGCGACGCTTTTGAAGCTGAGCCGGAACTCGTGCTCGCGGGGCCGCGAGAGTATTACCTAGACGGACCGAGCCACGAAGGACTCAGCAAAAAGGCGCTGGCGCTGCAACACGGGCCTATGCCAGAGCGCTACGGGTTCTTTGCCGGAACCATGTTCTGGTGCCGACCGAGCGCCTTCGTGGACTTCGTCGAACTCTATCCGCAAACCTGTTTCGTTGCTCATGCAGACAATGATGGGCAACCAGAGCATGTGATCGAGCGCGCCTTCGGCTGTGTCGCTGCGGCACAAGACAAGAAGATCATGCTCTGGGATGGCGAAACAGAAATCACCAAAGCCTCAGCGCTTTATGGCGATACTGATTTCGGGCGCATCTACGCGAATGGCGACAAGGATGCCCCGCAAGATGAGGGGCATGAGCGTGACCCAAACACGCCGCCGACACTCTACCAGCTCCACGAGGACCATCGCGATTTTGTCTCGGACAAATGGACCGGCAACCTGCTTCACTATGAGCGATTGCTCCGGGATCACCGGGACCGCGAGGTGCGTTTGCTCGAAATCGGTGTCCAGAACGGCGGATCGCTACAGATCTGGTCGAAATACTTTGCGAACGGACGCCGGTTCATCGGCTGCGACATCGACCCCGGCTGTGCAGAACTCGTCTACGAAGACCCGCGTATTTCAGTCATCGTGAACGACGCTGGCGCGCCAATTGCCCGGACACAGGCCATGCGGGCATGTGGTCAGTTCGACATCATCATCGACGATGGTTCGCACCAGTCGCGCGACATCATACGCGCTTTCCTATCCTTCTTTCCTGTCTTGGCGCAGGATGGTCTGTTCATCGTCGAGGATATGTCTTGCAGTTTCTGGCAAGAGTTTGAAGGCGGCCTGGATCTTGAGACGTCGTCGCTCGCCTTCTTCAAGGAAGTGGCCAATGTCATCAACCGGGAACATTGGCAGGTCGCGACGAGCGTCGAGAGCCGTTTCGAAAGATTCATCCGCGCCTATGATCTCGAGTTCGATCCGAGCATCCTCGCAGCCGTCCAATCTGTGGAGATCCTCAACTCAATGGTCGTGATCCGCAAGGGATCACGGGAACAGACTGAACTCGGGCCGCGTATGGTCCACGGCACGAAAGCGCATATTACCGGGGCCGGAAAGCTCCTCAATGGCACGTATTGCGTGCCGCCCAACGTGACACGCGACGCACCAAAGATCACAGACCTTGAACATACTCGGCCGGGCAACATCGCCATCTCTGTGGTGATCCCCTTCTATAACGGCAGCGCCTTCCTTCGAGACGCGATCGCTTCTGTGAAGGCGCAGACCTTGCCTGCGCGAGAGATCATTGTCGTCAATGACGGATCTGACGAGTCCGAAACACGCTGGCTCGAGGCGGTTGCCGACGAAGAGGACATCGTCCTCCTTTCCCAAGAGAACATGGGGCAAGGCGGTGCGCGAAATACCGGAGCGAAGGCTGCACGGGGAACGCATCTCTGTTTTCTAGATCAGGATGACACGTTTCGAACGAACCATAACGAAATCCTCGTCGCACATTGGCGCCAGGCGATCTCGCATCAGGAGACTCTCGGGTGGGTCTTTGCAGATGTCGCACAGATGGATCGCGACGGCGCAATTCTGACTGAGGCCGTTTTCCCATATCCGGCCCATCCCGTCTTAGAGCGCCCAAGCCAGTTCATCGCGCGAGACGCGGTGATGTTTCCGAGCGCCGCTCTGATCTGCCGCGAGAGCTTTGCCGAGGTCGGGGGATTTGATCCGGCCTTGGTGGGCTATGAAGACGACGATCTCTATCTTCGGCTGCTGCTCTCCGGATACAAGACGAGCTTCTGTCCGGTGACCGTCACGAATTGGCGCCAACATCCAGAACAGACGTCGCGGCAGACGGTCTTCTTGAAGAGCGCAGAGCACTTCTTCGATAAATGGTTCGGCTACGCCTGGGGGGATGTGGAAGAGCGTGCGCTTGCAGATGCACGGCTGAAATCAAGATTATCTGCGTCGCTAGAGGTCCATCTGCACTCCGCCTCAAAGGCACAACGCGCTCATATCTGGCGCTTTTTCGAGAAAGTTCAGGACGCGCGTTCCTCCGCCCGTCAGGACGCGATCAAGTGCGTGGAAGAAGACAGCTCTGAGAAAACGGGAGCGCGGGAATGACAGCTTTTCAAGACACGCCCCAATCCAAAGCGAAAAACAAAGCGCTTGCCGGTCTTCTAGAGAGAAACCGTGCGAAACGGGTTCTCAAAGGCGCAACCATCGACGGGTTGATTGCGGGACATCTCAAAGAAGGACGGGTCTTCGCAGCGTTAGGCGATGCGGTGGCGGAACTAGAGCGTGCTGGCGCAGGGTATGAGAGTTACGCCCGTGTCGCGCGGTGCGAGATGATCGTAGGTTTGACGACACGGGCGCAAAGATCGTGGAGAGAGGCCTTGCGGTTCAAGGAGACTGCACAGGCCCACACCGGCATCGGCACGTTGCACTTTCAGCAAGGCGAAACCGCCGAAGCCATCACAGCGTTTCAAAAGGCGCTCTCACTGGATGCGAAAAACCTTGAGGCATTGGAGTCCCTAAGTGCGGCCTATCTCTATCTGGAACAGCCCGCCGAGGCGCGCAGCTATGCGGATACGGCGCTGCAACTGGATGATGAGAGACTTGAGAGCAGGCTCTGCCGGGCGCGTGCGGAGATCGCCCTCGGCAATCCCGACCGCGCCGAGGCTGACATCACCTTTGTCAGGTCTCGTCGCTACAAAGAAAACGAAGTGCGCCTTCTCGAGGTGGATCTGCTTATTCATGGCAAGGAGTTTGAGTCCGCCATGTTCCTTGCGGCGCAGCTCTGTGAACGCCACCCGGAGTCACGAGATTGTCTCGACGCTTTTCGCCGGGCCTATAGCGCCTTTGATGAAAGCGACCGACGCGCAGATCTTGCGGATTTCCTTGACGGGCTTGATCACTTCACACCGCTTTCAAAGCCGCGGGACCGCAGCGAGAGCGATGCGACCGAGGCGGTTGATGTCATCATCCCGGTGCACAATGCCTGGCACGCGGTCAAGGAATGTATCGCATCGCTCAAGGCAACGAGCGGCGCTCGGCTGGGACGAGTGGTCCTTGTCAACGACGCGAGCGATGAAGACACACGCGAGAGGCTCGTGGCGCTATCCAAGAGCGATGATCGGATTGTCCTCGTTGAAACCCCGCGACAGAGCGGTTTCTCACGGGCGCTTGCGCTTGGTGTCAAAGAAAGCTCGGCCCCGGCCTTTGTCGCCCTCAATAGCGATACGATCGTGACAGAGGGTTGGCTCGACAAGTTGCACGCGGCGCTTCGATCCGCCCCGGAAACCGCCATGGTCGGGCCGCTTTCCAACAACGCAGGATGGCAGAATTACGGCGCAGTGCTTGGGCGGTCTGGCGGGTTTGCGGGACTACAGACGCCGTCTGCACCGTGCCGCGCCGACATATCCAAAGAAATCTCGGAAGGGGAGCAAGGGGCTCTTGTGCCGTTGCAAATCCTCCACGGGTTCTGTGTCCTCGTCGACCGCGAGGCCTATGACGCGCTAGGTGGTGTCGATCAGGACCTGTTCCCCGAGGGGTATGGTGAGTTTCAGGATCTGTCGATCAGGATGCGCACAGCCGGTCATGAACTTCTCGCCGTGACGGATTGCGTTGTCTTCCACGAGCGCGGTGCAAGCCTCTCCCCTGCACGCAGGGCAGCCCTATCCCTCGCAGGACGCAAGAGCCTCTATTCGCGCTACTCCGCGCTTAACTACCTTTGCCTTGAGATGGCGAGTGTGCGCGCGCCCGCACTTGAGCAAAAGCGCAAGATGCTTCGCCGCGTCTTGAGAGCGTGGGGCATCGATGCCGGTACTTGAGACGGGAAATAATGACTGGATGGTGCCAGAGCGACAAAACCTCTGGGCAAGCGCAGCCGTTCGTCTTTCTCCAATTTACGTGAAGATCCAGGGAGTATTCCATGCACGCTGAGTCCCTCAAGAACATGCAGCGGTTCTATGATGACTACGTCGCGCCGCATCTCGGGGCGCCGGACGACAACCTGCGGATCGTGGACATCGGGTCAATGGATGAGAACGGTAGCTACCGAGAGATTTTCTCGGGCCCTGCCTTTGACTATGTCGGGGTCGATCTCGTGGCAGGAAAAGGCGTCGATCTGGTGGCGGAAGACCCTTACGCCTACCCAGTTCCAGACGAGGACGCGGATATCGTGGTCAGTGGCCAGATGTTGGAGCATTGCGAATTCTTCTGGAAAGCGTTTGAGGAAATGGTGCGGATCGCCAAACCCGGCGCGTTCATCGTCTTGATCGTGCCTTCGCACGGTCCGATTCACAGATACCCCGTCGATTGCTACCGGTTCCTCCCGGACTCGATGACCGCCCTCGCGAAATATGCTGGCTGCGATCTCATTGAGAGCTGGCATGATACAGAGAGTGAATGGGGCGATCTTGTTGGTGTCTTCAGGGCCACTGCGCCGACAAAGGACCAACTCGCCTCAGAACAGGCCGTCCAACTTGGGGGGCGCAACTATGTGAGCTATATCACCGACTTCCTGGAAGCACGTGGTTCAAATGCGCACCTTGAGATTGGAACCTTTCATGGCCAATCGCTCGCTCCCTTGACCTGTACGACCCTTGCGATTGATCCAGAGTTTCAACTCCGCAAGCCTGTCATGGGCAAGAAACAGGCGGCATTCCTTTTTCAGACGACGAGTGATGCGTTCTTTGAAGCGCATGACCCTTGCCATTTCCTGCAAAGCCCGATCACCTCTGCTTTTCTGGACGGGATGCACCTCTTCGAAGCGCTGCTACGGGATCTGTTTCACACAGAGAGATACTGCACGCCCGGCGGGGTCATCTTCCTGCATGACTGCCTACCGCTCAGCGTCGAGATGACCGTGCGCGAACATGCCGACGTGCCCCGAGACGGGCCTTATCCAGAGTGGTGGACCGGAGATGTCTGGAAACTGGTGCCGATCCTGCGGAAATACCGGCCTGACCTGGAGATGACCTTTCTTGATTGCCCGCCGACTGGGCTTCTCATGCTCACGCGGCTCAATCCGCAAGACAGGACGCTGGAAGACAACTACGACAAAATCGTGGAAGAGTTCATGGATCTGGAGCTCGATGAGGACGGGCTTGCCGCTCACCTCGCAAGCTGCCCTCTGCGATCTTCAGAAGAGCTACTAGAGGACAACCCCTAGTCCCCCGCAATAAGAAAAGCCTCCACGCATCGGCGGAGGCTTTCGAGACATCTATACCTTGGAGACGCTTAGCAAACGTCCGCGTAACCGAGGCTGAACTGCGGACGATCATTGATGAAGTCATAGGTCAGCGTCGTGGCAACATCGCCATCGAAAAGATACCCCACACCCGCATCAAGGCCGAAATAGCCGCCATTGTCGAAGAAGTAAGACACACCAGCAGCACCCACAACAGATTGTGCCTCATCATCGGTGAGAAGTTTGAGGGTCAGACCGGTAGACACCGGCGCGCCACCGCCGAAGTTGAAAGCAAGGCCGAACATCACCGTCGGATCAGCCATTGCTTGCGATGTCAGAAGTGCTGAGACGAGCGCGGTGGATGCCTTGAGCTTGTTCATCGTTCTACCTATTCGTGTGCTTCATTTGAAAATAGCAGTGAAATGAAGAGCTGTATAGGGTCGTGTGACAGGGATCACCGCGAGAACCGCCCTCACAGTGCCGAAAGGGCGCATAGTCATCACGAGGCAGAGGGGCCAAAGCGATCCCCGACGCGTCGGGCTGTGGCGCCTCATCGCGAACGGGGCGCCCCTGCGCCCCGCTCCTCAACGTCTTACAGTCGATGCGCGACTATTGCGAAAGCGCGGCGTAGACGGCGCTCTCGAAATCCATGTATCCCCCAAAAGAGACGCCATCCGCGAACGGCAAGATCTGTGTCGCCCAATAGCCGCCGACCCCGTTCTTGCGGTCGATCCAATAGTAGCTGTTCGCAAGCCCAGCCCAGCCGATTGCTCCGGCAGGACGGCCTGTCGGGGCCTCTTCGGAATTCACCATGAAGGTATAGGACCAATCCTTGGCCAACCCCGGAAAGAACTCTGCATCATTTGACAGCGAAGGGATCACACCAGGCAGCATCGTGACCTTCTGCGGCGGCACAAGAGCCCCCTGCACGGCCCACTCAACCGTTTCCGGCCGTAGCACCCGCCCATTCGAACCGGCCCCGTCATTCAGCCACATCCGGATGAACTTCATATACTCCGGCACCGTGGCATAGAGCCCGTGGCCGCCCATATCGACCTCGGGGTTATCGGGAAGCGCGAAGTCGTCCATGGGAAGCAGATCGCCGTCCTCTCCACGCGCATGGATTGTGGCGGTGCGCGCCTTCATGTCAGACGTCCGGGTAAAAGCGATGTCCTGCATGCCAAGCGGATCGAACACCCTGTCCCGCATCACTTCGCCAAGACGCTTCCCGCGGATGCCTTCCACGACCTGCCCGACCCAGTCAATGTTCGAGCCGTATTCCCACTTTGTGCCCGGATCGAAGAGCAGAGGCGTCTCGATGCAGGCGCGGCTCGCGCTGACGACAGATGGCTGGCCCTGCTCCTCAGCAAGCCGCTTGTAGACCTCGTTGAAGAAATCATAGCCAAAACCGGCGGTATGCAGCATCAGTTGGCGTGTCGTGACCTCGCTTTTCGGCGCACGCAGACGGGGCGTGCCGTCAGCCTCAAAACCGTCGATCACCTGAATATCACCGAGAGCCGGGGCATATTCCTTTGCGGGCGCATCGAGGTCCAGAAGTCCCTCCTCGACACATTGCAGAGCCGTGGTGCCCGCAATGGCCTTGGTCGTCGAGAAAATGGCGAACACCGTATCCTCGGTCATTGGCTCACCGTCCAAACGGCGCTCACCGGCCGCACCGGAATAGATGTCGGCATCGCGGTCTGTCACCATTGCAACGACGCCGGGGACACGGCTTGGGCCGGTCGCCAGACTGTCGAGAACGGCGTCACAGCGGGTTTTCAGGGTCTTTGTGTGGATGTCTTTCATTGGTTCCTCCCTTGAAGACGTGCAGGGAAGAATGCGGCACTTGCGGCTGGCGCGCTGTCCTCGATCGGCATGCCCTGTCCGATTTCGGAAGTCGTTTTAGTGCCGACGGGACGGACCTGCCGAGCGTAGCCGGGTCTGCGAGGGCGTTTCGCCATATCTTTCGCGATATCGACCCGCCAGCGCCCCGAAATTCGAGAACCCCCAATCCGTCGCGATCGAGGTCACAGTCACATCGCCTGGCATCGTCTCGAGGTCTTCGCGAAACCCCTCAAGGCGCCGCGCAGCAAGAAAAGCCCGCGGGGAAATCCCGCGGAACTTCTGAAACCCACCCGACAGCGTGCGCGCAGAAACACCGATCCGTTTCGCGACATCGCCAATGGAGGGCGCGTCTCGCGCTTCGGCTTCCAAGATTTCTTCGGCAGCTCGCACATAGGCTGGTGCAGCGCAACGCGCTCCCGCTTCAAGGTTCAGCCCCGCCGAAGAGGCCCACTGCCGCAACAACTCGACGCAGAGCAGCTCTTCGATATGTCGTGCCAGCACCGTGTCGGACGCAAGACCGCCATCCTGCGACAGTGCCCGCGTGGCATAGTCGAGCAGCGCAGGCCAAGCAGACGAGGCGCCACCAATCTTGACGCGGCTCGTCCACAGGCGGTCATCGGGGACAAAACCAAACCACCGCTCCGCCATATCCTCCATCGCCTGATGTGGGATCGTCAGGTTCAACTGCATGTGGTCTGCATCACCCTCAAGCCAGTATTCAGCCCGAGAACAATCAACCACGAAGCTCTCCCCGGCACCGGTGCCGACAGATCCGCCATCAGTCTGGTGATCCAAAGCACCGCGCAGCGTGTTCAGGACAAGGATGTTTCCGGCATCTGGATCGAACCGGTCAAGATGAATGCCGGTGCCATAGGCAAACCGGGTCATGGTCACGCAGCCTGCCTTCGCGGAAATCATGGTCGCGTCAGGGCGAGAGAGGCGGTCCAAGGGCCGCACGCGATAAGGCATGTAGACGGTGCGGCAGAACTCCTCTACCTCGTCCCAATCCGCTGAATGGGTCTTCTGTCGGTGCCGGATCGGCTCCCCGAGTGCATTCAGAACAAGCGCATTTTCCAACAAAACCCCGCTCCTCCTCGTGGTTTCGCGGGCACTGTAGCACATCTCCCTCACAGCACTAACAAAGCGTTGACGCGCGTGCAGCCCCCGAGAGACCGGCTGCCTTTACCTAAGCGCCTAGCCGCCCTTGGGCCGATAGCCTCGAGCGACTGAAATCGCGACCGACAGTTTCTGAACCGTCTCGACATGGTCTTGGGCTGGCGGGTCTGTAAGGTGTTGAATGGACCCAACGAGCGCGACAGTCGCTATGAGAGAATTTGTGTGATCGAAAACCGGGGCCGCGATCACGTTTACGCCCAATAGTGTCTCTTGCGGTGCGCAAGCAAAACCATGCGACCGCACCTCTTTGATTCGATCTCGGACCCTTTCCGGGCTGGTCAGCGTCTTGGGAGTCAGCGCGGCAAGCTCGCCCTTCAACGTTTTTTCGGTCAGAGCCGGGCCACCGAAGGCCATCGCAACCTGTCCCTGCGCCGTCGCATGAAGGGCAAGTTCGCTCCCCTCCCGCACGCCGATCTCAATCGGGTGGGTGCCGTGCAGAGCGGAGATCACGCTCAGGCCGCCCTTATTTACAAGGCTCAAGACAACGGCAAGGCCGGTGTCGTTGCGGGCGGCGCGCATTGGCTCTCGACCGACCTCCGCAAGGTTCTGGATCGCGGTCGCCTGCTGGCCGATGATCCATGCCTTGGTGCCGAGTTGATACCGCCCAGACGCAAGATCGCGCATGATCCAGCCAGTTTCCTCAAGTGTATTCAGATGCTTATGGGCTGCGCTCTTGACGATACCCACGGCTTCCGCGATTTCTGTCTGGTTGAGCGCGACATCCGAGAACGCGATTTTTTCTATGATTGTCAATGCCATATCAGATGTCTTGACGCGTGATGTAGCCATGGCCTCCGTCCGATCTTTTCCGTCCCTGCAAGCATATTGACATGCCTTCAGAAAAAATGTCAGTCTCATTTTGAGAACTATGGTTCTTATATTGAGAACTTAAGGGAGGATCAAATGAAATTTACGACAGCTTTCGGAGGAATTGTGGCTGGCCTTGCATTCAGCGCGGCCCCGGTTCTGGCGCAATCGGTGACGCTGACACTTGGCCACGCGGTTTTCGAATCTCACCCTCTGCATGACGCAGCGGCGCGTTTTGCGGACGCCGTGGACAAACGGTCCAACGGCGACATGAAGATCGATATCTTTCCCGCGCGACAGATGGGTGACGTGAAAGAGCTGATGGAAGGCGTGCAACTGGGCACCGTGGACATGACAGTGAATTCGTCCTCGGCGCTTGCCACGCTTGATCCGGCGGTGGATGCGTTCCAATTGCCATACGTGATGGAGACCTATGAGGACTTCGCTCGTATGGCCGTATCGCCCGAAGCGCAGGCGATCATGGACAATCTGGGTAGCCACGGCATGATTGGGCTCGGCCTCTATGAGGGGGGACAGCGCCACTTTCTTACCACCGGTGACGCGGTCGCGACGATGGAGGATTTCGGCGGGCTGAAGACGCGTGTCGCCCCGACCGAGCTTTTCCTCGATATCTGGAAAGCGACCGGCGTGAACCCGACGCCGATGGCCTATGGCGAAGTCTATTCTGGTCTGGAAACCGGCACAATTGATGCGGTTGAGATCAACCTGACCTCGATCCAGTCCGAAGGACTTTTCGACGCGGCCAAGAACGTGACCCTCATGGGACACTATTTCTGGCCCGGTATGCTGTTGATCAACAAGGCCGTCTTCGATGGCATGACCGAAGATCAACAAGCCATCCTGCGCGAAGCGGCCGCCGAGGTTGTCGAGCCGCAAGTGATGGCGGTCAAGGCCTACGATGAAGAGCTGAAGGTCAAGCTCGCCGAAGAAGGCGTAAGCCTCACCGAAGCCAGCGAGGCGCTCAAGGCCGACCTGCGTGAAGCGTGGAAGCCGGTTCTGAAGAAATACTCTGACCGGGATCCGTTGATTGCGGATTTCGTTGAAGCCGCCACATCTGGCGACTGATACGCTGGCTTGACCAAGGGCCCCGCGCTGCGGGGTCCCCCCCAAATTCAGGAGTTTGAGATGACGGCCCAGGTAGAGCCGCCAGCCCTGCCGCGCGTTGTGCGCGCATATCTGGCGATCCTTGAGACAATGTTGATCACCGGCATGGCTGCCGTAGTTATCATCGCCGCGCTACAAGTCTTTTTCCGCTATGTCGTCGGCGCTTCGCTGTCGTGGTCAGAAGAAGCACTGCGCTATACGATGATCTGGATTTCGTCGCTTGGCGCCGGGCTTGCCTATTCACGCGGCGAGATGATCGGCATGACCATACTGGTGAACCGCTTGCCGCGACAGATCTCGCTGGCGGTGCAGATCGCAGGCCGTCTCTTGGTTCTTGCGGCCATGGGGCTGGTGGTGGTCTACGGTTGGCAATTCGCGGTGAAGACCGGCGATGGCCGCGCCGTTGCGCTACCGGTGACGATGTTCTGGCTGCACATCTCCATCGCAGTCAGCGCCCTCCTGATTTCAATCCATATTCTGGCAAGCATGATCGGCCTCCTTCGCGGGCCGCAGAATCCTGATGCCGAACCCGTGGTGATTATCGAATGATCTGGCTCGCTGTAATTTTCTTCACGACCCTGCTGATGGGGGTTCCGATCGCTTTCGTGCTCGGTCTTTCGTCGATCGGGTATTTCATCGCCACCGACAACTTGCGGTTCCTCGTGGCCGTGCCCCAGCGAATGTTCGCAGGACAGGACAGCTTCATCCTGCTGGCCATCCCGCTGTTCATTCTGGCCGGCAACCTGATGGATGTCGGAGGCCTGACACAGAGGTTGGTCGGTTTTGCCAACTCGCTCGTAGGCCGGTTCCGGGGCGGACTGTCTTTGACCGCGATCTGGGGCAGCTTCCTGTTTGGCGGCGTCAGCGGATCGGCGGCGGCTGACGCTGCGGCGCTTGGCACTGTGCTGACGCCTGAACTGAAACGACAGGGATATCACGAGGATTACTCGGCCGCGCTGATTGGCGTGTCCTCGATCATGGCGCCGCTGGTGCCACCATCCATCGCAATGATCCTCTACGGCGCCCTCTCCGGCACCTCCATTTCGAAACTCTTCGTCGCGGGCATCATACCGGGCGTGATTCTGGCTGTGATCCTGTCGGCCTATGCCATGCTGATCGCGCATCGCCACGGCTATCCGAAACTGCCCGCAATGGGGCTGATGGACATCCTGCGCGCCCTTGGCAAATGCGCCCCGGTGCTCCTCCTTCCGATCATTATCATCGGCGGCATCCGCGGCGGCGTTGTGACCCCGACCGAAGCCGCGGCCGTGGCCGTCGTCTATGCGCTGCTGGTGGCGGGTCTCTGGTATCGGGCGCTCTCAGTCTCGCGTCTGCGGCATGTTTTCCTGAGAACTGCGACAGTCAGCGCCGCAATCTATCTCCTGATCGCTTTTGCCCATGTCCTGTCCCTGATCTTCTCGATTGAGCGTCTCCCGCAGGCGGTTGTGACGACGCTGTCAACGGTGTCGGACAACAAGTGGGTCATTCTCATCATGGTCAACATTATCCTGCTGGTTCTTGGCATGTTCCTCGACACCGTCGGCATCCTGATCCTGACCGTTCCGGCGCTGATGGCCATCGGGGCACAGCTTGGACTGGACCCGGTGCATCTGGGGGTGATCGTCGTGTTCAACTGCCT
Organism: Shimia aestuarii; assembly: GCF_022814865.1. GTDB lineage: Bacteria > Pseudomonadota > Alphaproteobacteria > Rhodobacterales > Rhodobacteraceae > Shimia > Shimia aestuarii_A. The sequence continues at coordinate 178,392 of NZ_JAKVRD010000003.1, forward strand.
GATCGGGTTCGCAACCCCGCCCGTGGGCTTGTGTTTGTACGTGATGTCAGGCGTCACCAAACGCCCGATCGAGGCGATCTCGATCCATGCGCTGCCGATGGTTGGCTTGGCCATCCTCGTTCTGGGGATCATCACGGTCTTCCCGGGGCTCGTCTTGTACCTGCCGAATGTTCTGGTGGAGTAGCGAATGAACCGTCTTGAAACACATATCGGGGATATCACCCTGAAGAACCCGATCATCGCGGCGCCTGCCGAACACATGATCGCCGACGGTGGTCTTCGCGCTGCGATCGACGCCGGTGCTGGCGCTGTCGTGGTCAAATCGACCAATGAAAGCCAGGCCGCCAAGGCCCAACTTCGCGCGGCGGAATATGTGGCGCTGGATACGCAATGGCAGCCCGTCGCATGGGGGGCGAATGCCGATCCGTCGACAATGATCCTGTCGCGCTCAGGTCTACATCCGCTGGGCTTCGAGGATTGGCTGGCGCAATGCGTTGCCCATGATCGGATTGCGCGGGACAACGACTGTCTGTTGGTGCCCAGCTTGATCCTGGCCGATCTGGACCGGGCCATCGACATGGCATTGGCGGTTCAGTCGGCCGGCCTTCGCGTGCTGGAGTTCAACATCGGCACACCTTACGGGCGCGAAGCGGCCAAGGGCGCTGTTTCCACGGAAACCGCCGCGGACCGTGTGGGAGCGCTGACGCGGGCAATGACTGAAAAGCTGGACATCCCCGTCTGGGTCAAGCTGACCGGACAATCGAGCGACGTTCCCGATCTGGCGGCCTCCGCCGCAGATGCCGGGGCGCAGGCATCGATTGTCGCGGGGCGATTGCTCGGAATGCTGCCGGATCTCGAAACGATGCAACCCATGCTTGGTACCTCCGGCGGCTTCGGCGGCTTCTGGAACCTGCCCCTGACCTGCCACTGGTTGGCGCTCTGCCGTGCGGCTCTCGGTCCGAACGACGCGCTGATCGGGATCAACGGGATCACAGGTGGCCACGACGTTGCGCGCGCTCTGCTTTCTGGGGCGTCAGCGGCGGGACTTGCCTCGGCGGTCATGCTCCGCGGGTTCGACGTCATCTCGGACAGCCTTTCCGAGCTCGACGCCTATTGCCATGCCAAGGGAGTCACCGTGGTCGATCTGATCGGGCGCGCGGCCGACGCCCGCAAGGCCTTTGCCGACATGCCCGAACTCGACAACCACTGGCAAAGCTTTGTCCCGCCCCAAAGCAAATAACGAACCCTTTGCGCCCCTAGGCGCGCCACCTTTCTGGAGGACATGAGATGAACATTCACACAATCAATTGGAACAGCATGGAGTGGAAACAGATCCGCCCCGGCGTCGAACAAAAGGCGTTCTCGGGCGAAGGCGCGACCGTCGCCCTGCATCGTCTACAGCCGGACCACGAGCCCAAGCCGCACAAGCATCCGCACGAACAGATCGCCTATATCGTTTCCGGATCGGTTGATTTCCATGTGGGCGACGACGTCGTGCGCCTGACGCCCGGCGGCATGCTGGTCGTGCCCCCGGACACCATGCACTACGCGGTCGTAGTGGGCGATGAAGAGGTCCTCAATCTCGACGTCTTCACCCCGCGCCGGCCCGAATACGCCTAAGTCGCAAATCCAGAGGGGCGGCACACGATGCCGACCCCACTGCAAAAGGAAAATGGCAATGATCGACATCATCAAAACCGAGCGCGAGGAAGACGCGCGTATCTCAGACATCCTGCAAGGCGCGGTCGATCCTCATGTCCATAGTGGCCCGTCAATCGCCCCTCGCGCGATTGACCATCTCGCCTTGGCCAAGGTCTATTCCGAGGCCGGCCTGCGGGCGGTGGTGACAAAGGACCACGATTATTCCGGTGTCATGTGCGCGCAGATGATCCGTGACCACTACCCGGATCTGACGACCAAAGTGTATTCCGGCATCGTCCTGAACAACGTTGTCGGTGGTCTAAACGCCTACGGGGTCGAACATACCGCCGCGATGGATGGGCGTATCGTTTGGCTGCCGACACTTGCCGCTGAAAACCATCTGGAGTGGGAAAAGTCCGCAGGCTGGTCGCACCCCGCCGCCACGGCAAAGATCCGTCCCGCAACCGCCGTGCCTCTGTTCGAAGACGGCAAGATGCGGCCAGAGCTTTTGGACATTCTTGATGTTGTCGCCGCCACCGGGCTCGCCCTGGCCAGCGGGCATATCCATGTGTCTGAAACGAAACAGGTCTTCGCCGAGGCGCGCAAGCGCGGTGTGGAGCGGCTCATCTTTACCCACCCCGAAGACATTGTCGGCGCGTCGTTCGACGACATGAAAGAGATCGCCGCGATGGGGGCCTATGCCGAGCATTCGCTTGCGTTCTTTGCCGAAGGCTCGAAGTTCCGCAACCGCACCGAAGAAGAGCTGCGTGCCTTCATTGATTGTGTTGGGCCTGAACGGACTATCCTTGCGTCGGACCTTGGGCAAGTGGGCACCCTGACACCGCTCCAAGGCATGCGACGTGGCATCGCGACCTGCTTTGCGCTTGGGTATTCCGATGCTGACGTGCGGGCCATGGTTGCGACCAACCCGGCCACCGTCATAGGTCTTGAGGGATAAGCGATGGCCAAGTCATTCCGGGATCGCTTCATCGCCAAAGAGCTTCTTTTCGGCACTTTCCTGAAAGTGCCCGCGACCATGCCCGCCGAGATCTTCGGTAGCGTCGGATACGATTTCGTGGTGATCGACGAAGAACACGCGCCGTTCAATCGCGAAACCACGGACCGGATTATTCTGGCGTGTCGCGCATCTGGCCTCGCATCAATTGTACGGGTGCAATCGGGTGCGCCTGAGGCCATCTTATCTGTGCTGGATTGCGGTGCGGATGGGGTGCTCGTGCCGCATGTGAGGGATGCCGAAACCGCCCGCGCCATTGTCGCGGCGGGGCGCTATGCGGGCGGTAAGCGCGGCTTTGCCCCGACAACCCGCGCGGGCGATTTCGGGAACGCCGGACAGGCGGAACATATGAAGAGCGAAGACAAGCGCGTGACTTTGATTGCGATGATCGAAGACCCGGAAGCGGTCGAAGCGATCGACGACATTCTCGCAGTCGAGGGCCTGGACGGCGTGTTTATCGGGCGCGGTGATCTGGCCGCTGCCTATGCCGGGGACGACGATGTCGCAACAAAGCTACGCGATGCGACCGACCGGGTACACCAGGCCGCCAAGGCGGCAAAGCGCCCCGTTGCGATCCTGCCGGGAAGCCCCCAAGACGCAGCGATCCAGCGCAAGGCCGGTTCAACCGCGTTTATCCTCAGTTCAGATCAAGGCTTCCTCCGCGCCGCGGCCAGCGGTGCATTGGCAAGCATGACGGACGCGGTACAGCAAACCGGGTAACGCATCGCGCCCAACTCGCAAGGGCGGGCCCCGAAATGTTGACATGGATACAAGAGGCGCACTGACCGATGGTCGAGCCTCTTGCATGTGTCTTGCAATAGGCCGGAGCAGAAATTCTGCCCGCCGGACCAACGCGTCGATCACCGGCCCAAGTCCCTCAAACCCAGGTTCACGTTTCCTTAACCCGCACGCCCCGTTCACCATCGCGCGCTGCGTTAAACCGCCCCTCGGACGGCCCGCGCACCGACGCAATACCGACGTTATACCGACGCGATACAGAAACCCGTTTCAGCCAATATTTCAGGCGTTAACCCCGGTTTTCCTCCCGGATTCGCCGCCGCACCGCACGGTCAGAAAAGGGTCCACGAACGCCCCCCGCTCAAAGCGGCCAGAACACCGGGATCAGCGCCGAGGCCAGAAGCCCGATAGAGAGGTTGAGCGGGATACCCACCCGCAGGAAGTCGGTAAACTTATACCCCCCCGGCCCATAGACGAGCATGTTGGTCTGATAGCCAATCGGCGTCGCGAAACTCGCCGAAGCCGCCACCATCACCGCCACCACGAGCGGGCGCGGATCAATGCCAATCGCGCTCGCCAAACCAATGGCAATCGGCGTCACCACCACGGCCACCGCGTTGTTCGACACAAGCTCGGTCAGCACCGAAGTGAGCAGGTAAACCGCCCACACCAGAAGGAAGGGCGGCAATGTGCCGAGATAAGGCGCCACCGCCTCCACGATGAGCGTGACCGCGCCGGAGTGTTCCAGCGCCGCGCCAATCGCCAGCATAGAGAAGATAAGCGCCAGTAACCGCCCGTCAACAAAGGAAAAAGCCTCGTCCGCGTCAATGCAGCGCGTGAGCAGAACCACCGCCACGGCGAGCACGGAAAGCAGGAAAATCGGCGCTAGTCCAAGCCCTGCCAGCGCCACGATGGCGACCAGCGCCGCGATGGCAATCGGCGCATGACCCCGTCGATATTCCCGCTCTGATGGCTGGGTCACATCGACCATATCCATCTCCGTCGACAGCCGCTGAATATCCGCCGGTGCGCCCTCGAGGAGAAGCGTGTCCCCGACCCGCACCACGAGGTCGTCAAGCTGGCGTCCGATATTCTGGTTCCGCCGATGCACGGCCAGCGGATAGACCCCAAAGCGCCGCCGCAGCCGCAGATCGCCAAGTCGCCGCCCCACCATCTTACAGCCCGGCGTGATCAGCGCCTCCACGGTGGTCGTCTCAACCGCCGAAACCTGATCCACGCGCTTGAGAGACTTATCCCGCTGCAACGACAACAGCTCCGTCATCCGTGTCCGAAGGACAACCCGATCCCCAACCTGAAGCGTTACCCCCTCAAGGTTGCGCCGCAACGACACATCCCCCCTCACCACGTCGATCAACCTCACCCCTTCCCGCTTGAACAACTGCACGCCATTGACCTCACGCCCGATGAGGTTTGACTCCGGCGGGATCACAGCTTCGGTGAAGAATTTCATCCGCGAACGATCCGACAAAAGGTCCGACATGCTGTCGCGTGACGGCAAGAGGCGCGAACCGAAAACCCGCAGGTAGATCATGCCCCAGATCACGAGGATAACACCCAGTTTCGTCACCTCGAAGATCGAGAACGCTTTCATGCCATTGGCCCGTGCGACACCATCGACAAGCAGGTTGGTCGATGTCCCGATAAGCGTCAGAGTGCCCCCGAGGATTGCCGCATATGAGAGCGGAATCAATAGCTTGGACGCATTGGTGTCGAGCGTCCGGGCAAGCTGAATAAAGACCGGGATCATCACCACGACCACCGGTGTGTTCGACACAACCGCCGAAGCGATAATGACGAAGCCCATAAGCATCGCGATGGCAAGGCGCGGGTTGGTGCGGGCCTGGCTATCGGCCATGTGGGTAAAGGCGCTCAATGCGCCCGTGCGCACCAGAGCCCCCATGACGATGAACATCGCCGCAATGGTCCAAGGCGCCGGGTTTGACAGAACGACAAGCGCCTTGTCATAGGGCAGAACCCCAAAGGCCAGAAGCGCCGCCACCCCGGCAATTGCCACAACTTCGGTTGGAAAAATCTCACGCAGGAAAAGCGCAAACATAACGCCCACGGTCGCAAGCGCGATCACCGCTTGGGTGGTCTGTGAAAAGTCGAACAGGTCCATGTATGTCCCGGTATTGCCTCGCGCCACAATTGCCGATGCGCAGTCAGGGGGCAAGCGTCTCCTTTTGACGCGGCTGCACCAATGCCATCCCTGCCAGTATAAGCAGCATCGCCGCCCAGACCCATCCGGAATAGCGTTCCGAGAGCAGGATCATAGACCAGATGACCCCGGTCCCGGTCACCACATAGGCGATCTGCGCCGCGAAAACCGACCCGGCCCACCCGATGAGCCAAACATACCCGGTATAAACTGCCACATGCACAAGCGCCGACAAGATGATCGCATACTCCGGCGGCCCCCAATCGGTGCGCGGGTCGATGAACTGCCCGGTGGAGATCGCCAGCGGCAAGGCAAGGATCGCCCCGATCAGTGACGCTCCAAACAGAACGTGGCCGGGCCCAAGCCCATGCGTGCCCCATTTGGAAACGATATTGCCCTCGCAGGCATAGCAAAATGGCGCCGCAATCGCGACAGGCACCCACAACACCATTGCAGGATCAGGGAGGCTATCTGGTTGAACCAAAAGGATAACCCCGATGCCCCCCGTCACGATGCCGAGAAGGCGCAGCCCCGTGAACCGATCGATCCCAAGCCCAAGCGCAATGGGAAACGCAAGAAGCGGCACGAGCGAGATCAACACCGCCACGACGCCAGCTGGCAAGTGGATCGCCGCCTGATACGAAAAGCTGTTCGGGATCAACGTGCCGATCAATGCAATGAGCAGAAAGAACCACAAGAGCTTTGGCGGGAGCGTGATCGGCTTCTTCTGCACCACCCGGATCAAGCCAAGCGCCACGACGCCGATGGCCTGCTGCCAGAAGATGAGGCCGAAAGGCTGGTAGCCTTCGCTGACCGCGATCTTGGCAAGCGGCATCGTGATCCCCCACCCGGACCCAAGGACCAGGAGGACACCGAACGCCGCAAACCGGCTCACAGAGGCCCCGCTGGCGCAAGCCGGCCGCCACGTCGCACCATTTCGATCCGCGTCGCCTCACCGGTGCGATCATCGGTCTCGATATAGACCCCCGAAACCGTCGCCTCGCCGAGCGCCGGGGTAAACCGCGCTTTCGGCATGCCGGTCACGAAACGGCGCATCGGTTCGGTTTTCTCCATACCGATCACAGAGTTATAGTCGCCGCACATCCCCGCATCCGACAGGAACGCCGTCCCGCCCGGAAGGATCTGCGCATCCGCCGTGGGCACGTGGGTGTGGGTGCCGACGACAAGGCTCGCGCGGCCATCACAGAAATGGCCCATCCCCATCTTTTCCGAGGTCGCCTCGCAATGCACATCGACAAGCGCCGCCTGCACCATGCCGCCGCGCGGATGCTTGCGCAGGATCGCATCCATCGCCGAAAACGGATCGTCGAAGGGACGCTTCATGAACACCTGACCAAGAACCTGCGCGACAAGAACTTTGCGCCCGCCCCGTGCCTCGAACACACGGTAGCCGCGCCCCGGCACATCGCCATGGGCATAGTTCACCGGTCGGATGATCCTCGGCTCGGTCTGGATGAACTGCATCATGTCTTTCTGGTCGAAGGCATGATCGCCGAGCGTCAGGCAATCCGCCCCCGCATCAAGCAAGTCCTTGGCATGCGCGCCCGAAAGCCCCATGCCATTGCTGGCGTTCTCGCCATTGACCACCACGAAATCGAGCCGCCATTCGTCCCTGAGGCGCGGCAGCTGTTCGGCCACAGCGGCGCGCCCCGCGCGCCCCATGACATCACCCAGAAAAAGAAGTCTCATGCGTTTCTGGCTACCGCCATCCCCGCGCGCGGGCAAGAGGGAACAGGCGGGATCACAAGCGATCGTGACGGTTCTTCCTCTTGCCGGAAATATCCCGGGGTGAATTGGCCGCCCCGCGGCCAAGAGGGGCTGGCCCCTTTCTACCCCATCTGCCTAGCGCAGATCGCGGATGTCCTGCTCGGTCACGATCATGTCAAGCGGCTGATCCGTCGGCTCAAGCGGCAGCGCCTCTGCCTCCTGCGCGGCAAAGGCGAATCCGATGGCCAATGTCGCGCGGCGCGCCCGAAGGCGCTCAAGCGTGCGATCATAGAATCCACCGCCATAGCCTAGCCGCCCCCCCTTCGCGTCAAACGCGACAAGCGGCACGATGAGGATCTCCGGCTCAAAGAAATCGTCCGTCTCCGGCACCATTGCCCCGAACGGCCCTTCGCGCAGGACGAAATCCGGCTCCCAGCGCGAAAACTCGAGCGGCAGGCCCGTGCCCTGGATCACCGGCACCCCCACCGGCCCATGTGCCGCCGCCTCGGCCATCGCGGCCAGAGGGTTGATCTCGGTACGGATCGGCATGAACCCCGCCAGAGGCACGCCGCGATAGCCCGCAAGCACTTCTGAGAGATGCGCCGATTGTCCCGGCGGTGCCGCCTCGAATGCTTCCTTGCGACGGGCAAAGGCCGCAGCACGGGCGGCGTTCTTGATCTCTGCAAGCTCCATGAAACGCCCCTCCGGCCTCAGGTCAGAACCATCGCCGCCAACCCGAGGAAGGCAAAGAACCCGACCACATCCGTCACCGTGGTGACGAAGGTGCCCGAGGCCAATGCCGGGTCGACACCGATGCGCTCAAGAAGCACCGGCACCACCGTCCCGGCAAGCCCGGCCACGACCAGATTGATCACCATCGCGACAGCGATCACATAGGCCAACGTCATCGACCCGAACCAGATCAGCCCGATCACCCCCATGACAAGCGCAAACGCCAACCCGTTGCCAAGCCCGACCAGAACCTCGCGTCGGATCACGCGCCAGACGTTTGCCCCGGTCAAGTCTTTGGTGGCAAGTGCGCGCACCGCCACGGTGAGCGATTGCGTCCCCGCATTGCCACCCATCGAGGCCACGATCGGCATCAACACGGCAAGCGCAACAAACTGGCTGATCGTATCTTCGAACTGCGCGATGACAAGCGAGGCGATGATCGCCGTCAAAAGGTTGACCGCAAGCCACGGCAAGCGCTGCTTCGCAGTCTCGATGACCTTGTCCGAAAGCGACCCTTCCGCCGACACACCCGCAAGGCGCAGGATATCTTCCTCGTGTTCCTCGTCCAGAACTGCCATGGCGTCGTCGATGGTGATGACCCCGACAAGCCGGTCATTCTCGTCCACAACCGGCGCCGAGATCAGGTGATACTGATTGAACGCATAGGCCACGTCTTCTTCGTCCTGCGTCGCCGGTATGGTCTTGAAAAGGTCTTCGACGATATCCCGCAACAGGACTTCACGCCGCGACCCCATGATCCGCCCCAATGTGACATTGCCCACGGGCTTCATCTTGGGGTCGACAAGGATCACGTGATAGAACTGCTCCGGCAGGTCTTCGGCATTGCGCAGGTAGTCGATACATTGCCCCACGTTCCAATGCTCCGGCGCCCAGGCCGTTTCGCGCTGCATCAAACGACCCGCGGACTCCTCCGGGTAGGCAAGCGAGGTCTGCACCGCAACCCGGTCGGATTCCTCGAGCGCCTCGAGGATCGCCTCCTGCTGCGGCTCGTCCATATCCTCGACAAGGTCAACAACGTCATCGGACTCAAGGTCGCGCACCGCTTCGGCAAGAACGCCCGGCTTCAGAACCGAAATGACCTCTTCGCGCAGGCTTTCCTTCAGTTCAGACAGGATTTCCCCGTCGAATTCCTGATCGTACAACTCGATCAGGCGGCGACGGTCATAGGCGTTGATCTGTTCAAGAATGTCGGCAATATCGGCCGGATGGAGCGGCTCCATCAGCTCGAAGAGCTTCTCCTGATCCCATATCTCAACTGCATAGAGGATTGCCGCGATGGCTCTGCGATCGATCACATAGGCCTCGTCCTCGGCCTCGCTTTCGGGGGTGTCGGTTTCGGTCGTCTGGCTCATGCTGCCCCCTCCGCGTGATCTTGTGCATCTCTTGCTGCTGACATTAGGGGAAAGCAGGTCGAAAACTCAATGGCGCGCGGCGATCTCACGCCTGATTTCCGGGCAATACGCCCGATTGAGCATCCCTCGCGCGCATCGCCCGCCCCGCTCCCGTCACATGGCGCCATGTTGAAACACTTTCACGGAATTGCCGGGTTTCACGACAAGATCAAAAAACAGTATCCTGTATCAAAATGCCTGACATCTCGGAGACGACCATGACAGAGGCGAAACTGCTTTTGGGCCAAACGCTTGGCTTTGCGGCCAATCCCTTCGAGACACCGGTGGCCGAGGCCGCGCGCTTCCGTCGCCGCGGCGCGGTTCTGGTCGCGGACGGCCATATCGTCGCCGAAGACGAGGCCGACACGCTCCTCGCAGCCCATCCCGAGGTGGCGCGCATCGACTATGGCGAGGGGGTGATCTGTGCCGGCTTCATCGATGCCCATGTGCACTACCCCCAGACCGGCATCATCGCCAGCTGGGGCAAACGCCTGATCGACTGGCTCAACTCCTACACCTTCCCCGAAGAAATGCGCTTTGGAGATCCGGCCTATGCCGCCAAGATCGCCGCGCTCTATTTCGACCTGACCCGCGCCCATGGCGTCACCACCATGGTCAGCTACTGCACCATTCACCCTGAATCCGTCGATGCTTTCTTTGCCGAGGCCCAAAAGCGCGGCCAGCGCGTCGTCGCAGGGAAAACCTGCATGGACCGCAACGCCCCCGAAGGTCTTCGCGATACGGTCCAGAGCGCCTATGACGACAGCAAGGCGCTGATCGGCAAATGGCACGGGGTCGATCGCCTCTCCTATGCCATCACGCCGCGCTTTTCGCCCACCTCAACGCCGGATCAACTCGCCGCGCTCGGTGCGCTCTGGGGCGAACACCCCGACTGTCTGATGCAGACCCACCTCAGCGAACAGACGGACGAGATCACTTGGGTCAAATCCCTCTTCCCAGAGGCCCGCGACTACCTCGACACCTACGAGGCCTACGGGCTTCTGGGCGAAAAAGGGCTCTACGGACACGCCATCCACCTCGAACAACGCGAAAAGGACCGCCTGCGCGAGGTCGGCGCCGGGCTGATCCACTGCCCCACATCAAATACCTTCATCGGCTCCGGCCTGTTCGACATGGGCGGCCTCATGGCGGAAGGGCAGCGCGTTGGGCTCGCGACGGATACCGGTGGCGGCTCCTCCTTCTCGATGCTGCGCACCATGGCCGCCGCCTATGAGATCGCCCACCTGCGCCACAACTCCCTGCACGCCGCGCAGCTCCTCTGGCTCGCCACCGCTGGCTCGGCCAAGGCGCTGCACATGGAAGACAAGATCGGCAATATTGCCCCCGGCATGGAAGCCGATCTCGTCGTGCTCGACCTCGCCTCGACGCCCGACATCGCCCAGCGCAGCGCACGCGCCGGAGATATCTGGGAAGCACTTTTCCCCACAATCATGATGGGCGACGATCGCGCCGTCCGCGCCACCTGGATCAACGGCGCACCAACGGCCTGATCTTCCTCTTGCCGGAAATATCCCCGCCGGAGGCACATCCCGCAGGCAGCGGCCCAAGGGGGCGCTGACGAGATATCCTGCGCGCGGCCTTGGCCGCGCACACTCAAACACCGCCCTCAGAACGCCTTGAAGGTCAGGGTGGTCAACGACCGTTCGATGCCGTCAATATCTAGCAAGTGATCGTTGATATATTTCCCCACATCCTCGTCCTTGGGAATGTAGAGCTTCATCAGCAGGTCAAAATCGCCGCTGGTCGAAAACAGCTCTGAATGGATTTCCTTCAGCGCGATTTCCTCGGCCACGCGATAGGTGGTGCCGGGTTTGCAGCGGATCTGGACATAGACGCAGGTGCTCATATCGGGGCCTCGTTCTCTTTGGCCTTAGGCTGGCACAATTGGCACGGGGCGACAATCCCGAAACCTGCACTCTTGGCCCCGCCTCTGCACCCGCCTATAAGAGCCGCGACAGACCACGTATAAGGACCCTGACGATGCGCAAGGCAGAGATCAGCCGCACCACCGCGGAAACCAAGATCACCGTCGAGATCAACCTCGATGGCACCGGCGTCTATGACAACCAGACTGGTGTCGGGTTCTTCGATCACATGCTGGATCAGCTCTCGCGCCACTCGCTGATCGACATGACGATCCGTGCCAAGGGCGACTACCACATCGACGACCACCACACGGTCGAGGATACCGGCATTGCGCTCGGACAGGCCCTGACACAGGCGCTTGGCGACAAGCGCGGCATCCGCCGCTATGCCGCCTGCCACTTGCCGATGGACGACGCGCAGGTGCGCGCGGCGCTTGACCTTTCCGCCCGGCCCTACCTGATCTGGAACGTCGAAATGCCGACCCCCAAGATCGGCACCTTCGACACAGAGCTGGTGCGCGAGTTTTTCCAAGCGCTCTCGACCCATGGCGGCATCACGCTGCACGTGGACCAAATCCACGGCTTCAACAGCCACCACATCGCCGAGGCGACCTTCAAGGCCGTGGCCCGCGCCCTGCGCGAAGCGGTCGAGACCGACCCACGCAAGGCCGACGCCGTGCCCTCGACGAAGGGAGCGCTCTAAGCCCATGTTGACGGCAATCATTGATTACGAGAGCGGCAACCTGCACTCGGCCGAGAAGGCGTTTCAACGCATGGCGCGCGAGGTGGATGGCGGCACGGTCGTCGTGACCTCCGACGCCGAGACCGTGGCCAGGGCCGACCGGCTCGTCCTGCCCGGCGACGGCGCCTTCCCGGCCTGCGCCGCCGAATTGCGCGGCCACAAGGGCATCTATGACGCCATGGTCGAAGCGGTCGAAGCCAAGGGCCGCCCCTTCCTCGGTATCTGCGTCGGTATGCAGTTGATGGCGACGACAGGCCATGAATACGAAGAGACCCCCGGCCTCGATTGGGTCGCGGGAGACGTGGAAAAGATCACCCCGGCCGACACCGCTCTGAAAGTGCCGCATATGGGCTGGAACGACCTCGTGATCGACCAGTCTCACCCGGTGCTCGAAGGGATCGCGACCGGCGATCACGCCTATTTCGTCCACTCCTACCAATTCCACGTCGCCAAACCCGCTGAGCGGATCGCGCATGTGGATTATGGCGGCGACGTTACGGCGATCATTGGCCGCGACACAATGTTGGGCATGCAGTTCCACCCAGAGAAAAGCCAGGCGGTTGGCCTGCGCATGATCGGGAATTTCCTGACCTGGCGGCCTTGACGGGCTGGGGGCTCGGCCCCCAACCCACTTGTCTTACTTGACGCGGGTCCAGTTCTGCGCCGAACAGAAGAGGCCGCCCGCCACGCAACCGCGCAGCTTGAGCTTGTTGCCGTTCAGATCCATCTTGCCGATGTAGATCTTATCATTGGACGGGCGCCATACGCTGCCCTCATATTTTCCGCTTCCCTTGGGCACCATGTTGCGCACCAGTGTTTTGCCCTTGTTCGGGGAATTGTATTCGCCATTGGCATCGAAAGTGCGGGCAATCGTGCCGCAGATCTTGTCGCCGCAAGGCGTCATCGAGATATGCGCGTATGACCCATCATCCACTTCGGTCTTCCAGGTGCCAAGCACCGGATCGGCAAGCGCCAGAGTGGCAGAAGCCGCGGTCAGAGCCGCTGCGAGAACGAGTTTTTTCATGTTTTCCTCCCATGTCCTGAGCGAAAGTGTCCACAAGAGCGCGATTCCGATCAACCCTGACTTTGGGTCACGTTGCATTTCGCGCGACCTCATGCCAAAGCATCCGCGACGCATTTTTGACAGGACGACCGAGATGATCCTCTACCCCGCCATCGACCTCAAAGACGGCAACGCCGTGCGCCTCGTGCATGGAGACATGGAGCAGGAAACGGTGTTCAACGAGAACCCCGCCGCCCAAGCGCTCGAGTTCGTCAAGGCAGGCTGTGAATGGCTGCACCTTGTCGATCTGAACGGCGCTTTTGCCGGTGCGCCGGTCAATGCCGCCCCGGTCGAGGAAATCCTCAAGCAAACCAAAGTCCCGGCCCAGCTTGGCGGCGGGATCCGCGACATGAAAACCATCGAAAGCTGGATCGATAAGGGCCTCGCCCGCGTGATTCTCGGCACCGTGGCGGTCGAGAACCCGGACCTCGTGCGCGAGGCGGCGCGGGCCTTCCCCGGCAAAGTCGCCGTGGGCATTGATGCCCGAGGGGGCATGGTCGCAACCAAAGGCTGGGCCGAGGAAACCAACGTCGACGCCACCGACCTCGCGCGCAGCTTCGAGGACGCAGGCGTTGCCGCGATCATCTACACGGACATCATGCGCGACGGTGCCATGAAAGGCCCCAATGTCGAGGCCACCGCGGCACTCGCCAAGGCCGTCTCGATCCCGGTCATCGCCTCTGGCGGCGTCTCCTCGCTCGACGACCTGCGGGCGCTCAAATCCTGCGGCGCGGCGCTCAACGGGGCGATCTCGGGCCGCGCGCTCTATGACGGGGCCATCGACCTTGCCGAGGCGCTTGCCGTCATGAAGGGCTGATCCCCCCTTCCCCACTTCCCCACTTCCCTGAAAAGGCGCATAAACCCGATATGCTGAAAACCCGTCTGATCCCTTGTCTCGATGTTGCCGATGGCCGCGTGGTCAAGGGCGTAAACTTTGTCGGCCTGCGCGATGCGGGCGATCCGGTGGAAGCGGCGCGTGCCTATGACGCGGCGGGCGCGGACGAGATCTGTTTCCTCGACATCCACGCCACCCATGACAACCGCGGCGTGATGATCGACATGGTGCAGCGCTGCGCAGAGCAATGTTTCGTACCGCTGACCGTCGGCGGCGGCGTGCGCACGGTGCAGGATGTAAGACGTCTGCTTCTGGCCGGGGCCGATAAGGTCTCGTTCAACTCTGCCGCTGTCGCCAACCCCGATGTCGTGGCCGAAGCCGCCGCACAGTTCGGAAGCCAGTGCATTGTCGTCGCCATCGACGCCAAGACCGTCTCGCCCGGCAAATGGGAGATCTTTACCCATGGCGGACGCAAATCAACCGGCATCGACGCGGTCGAATTTGCCAAGCTGGTCGTGGAGAAAGGCGCAGGCGAAATCCTGCTGACCTCGATGGACCGCGACGGCACCAAGTCCGGCTTTAACCTGCCCCTGACCAAAGCCATTTCGGACGCCGTGGACGTTCCCGTGATTGCATCTGGCGGTGTCGGTACGCTTGACCACCTTGTCGAAGGCGTGACCAAAGGCGGCGCAAGCGCGGTTCTCGCGGCCTCGATCTTTCACTTTGGCGAATACACGATTCAAGAAGCCAAAGCCTATATGGAAAACGCCGGCATCCCGATGAGGCACCTGACATGACGCTGCACGACCTTGCCAAGACCATCGCCGCCCGCGCCGAAGCCGACCCGGACTCGAGCTGGACTGCCAAGCTCCTCGCCAAAGGCCCGGAGAAATGCGCCGAGAAGTTCGGTGAAGAGGCGGTCGAGGCGATCATCGAAGCCGTCAAGGACAACCGCGACGGCCTCATCTCCGAGAGCGCCGATGTGCTTTTTCACCTGCTGGTCATGCTGCAATCGCGCGGCGTCAGCCTCGACGAGGTGATGACCGAGCTCGCCCGCCGCCAAGGCACCAGCGGCATCGTCGAGAAGGCCTCCCGCCCCAAGGGCTAGCACGTGCTCAGAGCTTTGAGGAAATCACGCCTGTCGCGAACCCGCCCATGCGCAATTCTCCGAACAGGCGCTGATATTCGATCTTCGGACAACGGTTCTGGATCACGGTCAGGCCCGCAGCCTCTGCCTTGGCCGCCGCTTCGGCATGTTCGACCCCGATCTGCATCCAGATCGTCTTCAACCCCGGCAGATGCTCTAACGCCTCGTCGACAATCGGCGGCACCGCCTCGGAACGGCGGAAAATATCCACCATATCCACCGGCACGTCGATCTCCGACAGGCTCGCGCGCACGGTCTGACCAAAGAGCATCTTGCCCGCATGGCCCGGATTGACCGGGATCACGGTATAGCCCTTGAGCGACAGGTAGCGCGCCACATAGTAGCTCGGGCGCACCGGGTTCATCGACACGCCCACGACCGCCACCGACTTGGTGCGCTTCAGGACATCTTTGAGAAGTTGATCAGAGTACTGCATAGGCCAAACCCTAGCGCGGCTTTGCGGAAGAAAAAAGCGCCCAAGTGCAGACTTGGGCGCTAGGTACGGAACGAGGGACAGTAAACGCAGAGACAGCAGTTCCGTTGCCGCCTCTCGTGTAGAAAGACATAGGTGTGTTGCGGTTTTTTTAAAGACTCCTCAAGAAGCTGTGATCTTGAGGTGTTTAGTCGAAAATATCCTCGACCACGTCAAAAAGCTCCTCGGCGAACCGCCGGGACCAGCTCTTTTTGCGTTTCTTCTTCCGCTTCGGCTTAGACGGTTTCGAATCGCGGTAGACCGGCACATGCACCACCTTGACGCGCTCTTGCTTTTGCGGCGCACTCGGCATCTGCTTCAACTCATGCAGCGGCGCACCACAAGCCGAACAGGCCAGTTCATGCCGCCCGCTGTCCTTGAACACGAGGGCCGCACGGGTGCCGCAATAACAACAAGTGGCGATCTTGGGGGTCTGGGGCATCGTCTCTCCTTGGTCTCGCCCCTATCTAG
The DNA here is from genome assembly GCF_022814865.1 of Shimia aestuarii. Taxonomy (GTDB): domain Bacteria; phylum Pseudomonadota; class Alphaproteobacteria; order Rhodobacterales; family Rhodobacteraceae; genus Shimia; species Shimia aestuarii_A. Next base: position 194,453 of record NZ_JAKVRD010000003.1, read on the forward strand.
GGCGAAGCCTGCGGATTTTCAGCCCTTGCGCGGCAGTGACGCATAAAGCGCGACAGCAGCGGCGTTGGAGACATTGAGCGAGCCAAAGCCACCGGCGAAATCAATCCGCACAAGCGCATCGACCGTCTCCTTGGTCTTCTGGCGCAGCCCCGGCCCTTCCGCCCCAAGAACAAGCGCCACAGGCGCATCCGTGCGCCCATCAAGGACCTCCTCAATGGTTTGATCGGCTTCACCGTCAAGACCAAGCACGAGGTATCCCATCTGCTGCAATTCCGCGATCGCATCGGCAAGGTTGCGCAGCCGCACGTAGGGCTGGCGCTCAAGCGCGCCCGACGCGGTTTTGGCAAGCGCCCCCGTCTCCGGCGCCGAATGGTGACGCGTCCCGATCACCGCTTGCGCCCCGAAAACTTCGGCCGAGCGCAAAATCGCGCCAACGTTATGCGGATCGGTTACCCGGTCGAGCAGAATCAACCGCAACGGACGATCGCCGCCAGTAATCGCCCGCTCCGCCAGCGTGCCCCAATTCAGCGGCTTCACCTCGAGCGCCGCGCCCTGATGCACGGATTGCGGATCAATCGGCACAGAGAACTTGCGCGGATCGACAACCTCGGGGGTGATCCCGGACGCTTCAATCGCCTCGGACAGCTTGTCATGCGCGTTCTTCGTCACCACAAGCCGAAGCTTTTCGCGCGCCGGGTTCATCAACGCATCGCGCACCGCATGCAGACCGAAAAGCCAAAGGGTTTCCGCAGCCGCCTTGCGCTTTTGCTGTTCCTTTTCCACGACCCATTTCGGTTTTTTCATTGCCCGGTTTCCCCGTTTTTCATGAGCCCCCAGCAATGCGACGGGCGCGGGCCATGTGCAAGAGATTTTCTTGTTGACGCCCCCTTTCTGTCCCGGTAATCAGCCCCTCACACCGAGGCCGCAAGGCCAAGGAAAGTGGGCGACAGGCCGCAAGGTGTGGCAGGGGACTGTAACTCCCTCGCGGAGACGCACGCTTGGTTCGATTCCAAGGTCGCCCACCACTTTCCCCCTCCTTTTTCGCACTGATCTTCGGGTGCTTCCGGGCGATTCCCGCGGCGGTTTGACACAAGTCATGGACGCGTCTCATACTGCTGCGGACTGTGGCCATACCGGGACCGCAGGTGTCCCGACTGCCTTCCTGCGGTCCGAGCCAAGACACTCGGCAGATGGAGGACACCCATGACAGACCAATCCAATGGCGCGCGCGTTGCCGCCCTTGTCGGCCCTTATTCAAGCGGCAAGACAACCCTGTTCGAGGATATCCTCTTTAGCGCCGGAGCGATTCCCCGGCGCGGCTCCGTCAAGGACGGCACGAGCCTTGGCGACAGCGGCGCAGAGGCCCGCGCCCGCACCATGTCCACCGACCTCAATATCGCCTCTTTCGATTATCTTGGCGACGCCTGGACGGCGATCGATTGCCCCGGCTCGGTCGAACTGATCCATGACGCGCAATGCGCGATGATGGTGGCGGATGTGGTCGTGGTGGTCTGCGATCCCAAGCCGGAACGCGCCGTGACCCTTTCGCCGGTCCTGCATTTCTTGGATGACCGCAACATCCCGCACATGCTCTACATCAATAAGATGGATCAGGAAGACGCCTCCGTGCGCGCCACTTTCGAGGCGCTTCAGGCGATCTCGTCCCGCCCGCTCCTGCTGCGCGAAATTCCGATCCGCGACGCAGACGGCCAGTTGACGGGCATGGTCGACCTTGTGAGCGAACGCGCCTTCCGCTGGGAGCCACACAAGAAATCCGAGATGATTTCGATGCCCAAGGACATGGCCGCGCTCGAAGAAGGTGCGCGCAATACCATGCTGGAATCACTCGCAGATTTCGATGATGCCCTGATGATGGAACTTCTTGAGGATGTCGCGCCCTCGACGGGCGACGTCTATGAAAACCTCGTCCGTGACCTGCGCAAAGACCTGATCGTGCCAGTCTTCTTTGGTTCCGCCGAGAACGAGAACGGCGTCACCCGCCTAATGAAGGCGCTGCGCCACGATGCGCCCTCCCCCGCTGAAACCGCCGCCCGGCTTGGCCTGCCCGAGGCTGCCAAATCCGCGCAGGTGTTCAACACCGGCTACGCGGGCAAGGCTGGCAAGCAAAGCCATGTGCGGGTCTGGTCCGGTGAGATCGGAGATGGCGATGTGCTCAATGGCGACCGTGTCGCCAATGTGGGCCAACCGCTCGGCGCCAAGACAACGCTTGTTGGCAAGGCCGGTCCCGGCGCGGTGGTCACTCTTGGACGCATGGCCGAGGCCAGAACCGGCGATTTCCTGACTGAGGGTGGCACAACCAAGGCCGACTGGCCCGCTCCGCCGACGCCGATGTTCGCCCTTGCCCTCTCAACCGATCACCACGCAGACGAGGTGCGCCTTTCCGCAGCTCTCGCGCGTCTCTCCGAGGCCCATCCCTCGATCCGCGCCGCGCATGACCCCGAAACTGGCGAGTTGATCCTCGAAGGCCAAGGCGCGATCCAGCTACAGATCGCTCTCAAAGAGCTTGAGGCCGACACCGGCCTGTCCCTGACCCAAGACATCCCGACTGTGCCGTTCCGCGGCACGATCACCAAATCCATCACACAGAAGGCCCGCCACAAGAAACAATCCGGCGGCCACGGCGAATTTGCGGATGTCGAGCTTGAGGTCAAACCCCTGCCGCGCGGCACGGGCTTTGCCTTTGTTGATCGCATCGTTGGTGGCGCGGTCCCCAAACAATATATCCCCGCCGTGGAAAAAGGCGTCCGTGCCTTCCTCGACAAAGGCCCTGACGGTTACCCGATCGTCGATGTCGCCGTGACGCTCGTCGATGGCAGCCACCACAATGTCGACAGCTCCGACATGGCGTTTCAGAAGGCCGCCGCCAAGGCGATGGGCGAAGCCCTCCCCAAGTGCGCCCCGATCAAGCTCGAACCTGTGCAGAAAGTGACCCTCTCCGCCCCGTCCGAATTCACCCCCAAGGTGCAGCGCATCGCCACCGGACGGCGCGGCCAACTCCTAGGTTTCGACGCCAAACCCGGCTGGCCCGGTTGGGACGAGGTACAAGCCCTGATCCCGGCGGCGGAAATGGGCGATATCGTCACCGAATTGCGCTCAGTGAGCCTTGGCGTCGGGACCTTAACCTCAGAGTTCGACCATCTTCAGAAGGTCTGATCCCAAAGCAAAAGCCCGCCGGGATACGGCGGGCTTTTATGTCGATGATACAGAGTCTTATACGAATGCCTGTAGCCCGGTCTGCGCGCGGCCAAGGATCAGGGCGTGGACGTCATGCGTGCCTTCATAGGTGTTCACCGTCTCGAGATTGACCATGTGACGGATCACGTGGAAATCGAGGCTGATCCCGTTGCCGCCATGCATGTCGCGCGCCATGCGCGCCACGTCGAGCGCCTTGCCGCAATTGTTGCGCTTGATGATCGAGACCATCTCCGGCGCGGCCTTCGCCTCGTCCATCAGACGCCCCACCCGCAGGCAGGATTGCAGGCCGAGCGCGATCTCCGTTTGCATATTGGCGAGCTTCAGTTGGAACAACTGCGTCTGCGCAAGCGGCTTGCCGAACTGCTTGCGGTCAAGCCCGTATTGCCGCGCCCCGTGCCAGCAGAACTCCGCCGCGCCCATTGCGCCCCAGGCAATGCCATAGCGCGCCCGGTTGAGACAACCGAACGGCCCCTTGAGCCCCTCGACATTGGGCAGAAGCGCATCTTCCGACACTTCGACATTGTTCATCACAATCTCGCCGGTGATCGAGGCCCGCAGGGACATCTTGTTCTCGATCTTCGGCGCCGAAAGGCCGGTCATGCCCTTCTCGAGGACAAAGCCCTTGATCTTGCCGCCATGCGCCTCGGACTTGGCCCAGACGACGAACACATCCGCGATCGGCGCGTTGGAAATCCACATCTTCGAGCCGTTCAGGACATAGCCGCCCTCGGTCTTCTTCGCGACGGTCTTCATGCTGCCCGGATCAGAGCCCGCATCCGGCTCGGTCAGGCCGAAACAGCCGATGTATTCGCCCGAAGCAAGCTTCGGCAGGTATTTCTCGCGCTGTTCCTTGGTGCCATAGGCATAGATCGGATACATGACGAGGGAGGACTGCACCGACATCATCGAGCGATAGCCCGAATCCACGCGCTCCACTTCGCGCGCCACAAGGCCATAGGTCACGTAGCCCGCGCCGATCCCGCCATATTCCTCGGGGATCGTGGTCCCAAGAAGGCCCATCTCGCCCATCTCGCGGAAAATCTCCGGGTCGGTCTTTTCGTTCTCGAACGCATCCGTCACCCGCGGAAACAGCTTGTCCTGCGCATAAGCCCGCGCCGCATCGCGCACCATGCGCTCATCTTCCTCGAGCTGATCCTCAAGAAGAAACGGGTCCTCCCAGGTGAAAGACGAAAGGTCGGGCCGGCTTTGCGGCTTGAGATGATCGGTCATATGCGCCCCATTCTTGATACGGTCGGTTGCGTTTCCATCAGGTCGGCTCCGCAGGTTCGCTCCTCTATTGCTCATTTTTTTGAGCAAGTCGAACAAAAAGTTGCGCAAGGCGCACAATCCCCCTAGAACCGAGGAGGAACCTAGAGCGGAAACGGCCATGAGTGAAGAGTTCGACGTAGGGTCACGTTTGAGAACGCTGCGCAACGCAGCCGGGTTTTCGCAGCGACAGCTCGCGGAAGCCTCCGACGTGCCGCACGGACAGGTCTCGATGATCGAAACCAACCGCTCGAGCCCCTCTGTCTCGTCGCTGCGCAAAATCCTCGGCGGGCTTGGTATCTCCATGGCCGAGTTCTTTGAGCCCGAGGAAGCCCCCGAGGATCAGGTTTTCTTCGCCCCCGCCGAGTTCTCGGATCTTACTTCCGCGCTCTATGCCGACGCGACCGGGCGGCTCCAATTGCGTCAGGTCGGAGACGCAAAGAAACGGGGCCTGCAAATCCTGCACGAAACCTATGCCCCCGGTGCCGATACCGGAGAGACGTTGCTTGAGCACGAGGCGAGCGAGGGCGGCCTTGTTATCTCTGGCGAGATCGAAGTCACCGTCGGCAGCCAAACCCGCGTGCTCGGCCCCGGCGAGGCCTATCTCTTCGACAGCCGCCAGCCGCACCGCTTTCGCAACACCTCCGAGGCCGAGGCCGTGGTCGTCTCTGCCTGCACGCCCCCCTATCTCTGAAGGAAGCCCATGAAACCGCTCGAAGGTCTGAAAGTCGTCGAACTCGCCCGTATTCTCGCGGGTCCGTGGATCGGCCAATCCCTCGCCGATCTCGGCGCCGAGGTGATCAAGGTCGAAAGCCCCGATGGCGACGACACCCGCAAATGGGGACCGCCCTTTATCGAGCGCGATGGCGATGTGACCGCGGCCTATTACTATGCTGCGAACCGCGGCAAGGACTGCGAGGTTCTGGATTTCCGTACCGATGAGGGACAGGCCCGCGTGCGCGCCCTTGTGGCCGACGCAGATATCCTGATCGAGAATTTCAAACTCGGGGGACTGGCGAAATATGGCCTTGATTATGCGAGCCTCGCCGCCCTTAATCCCCGCCTGATCTATTGCTCCATCACAGGCTTCGGACAGGACGGCCCCTATGCCGCGCGCGCAGGCTATGACTTCCTCATCCAAGGCATGTCCGGCCTGATGTCGATCACCGGCGAACCGGACGGCCAACCGCAAAAGGTCGGTGTCGCGGTGACGGATATCGTCACCGGCCTCTACGGCACCATCGGCATCCTCGCGGCCGTCGAACAACGCCATCGCACCGGCAAGGGCCAGCATATCGACATGTCCCTCCTCGACTGCGCCACGGCCATGCTCGCCAACCAGTCGATGAACTACCTCGCAACCGGCCAAAGCCCGATGCGCAAGGGCAACGCTCATCCCAATATCGCACCCTATCAGGTACTGCCGGTAAGTGATGGCCATATCATCATCGCCGTCGGCAATGACGGCCAGTTTCAGCGCCTCTGCGGCGTGCTTGGGGCAGGCGATCTGGCCGAGGATAGGCGCTTTGCCTCCAATCAGCTCCGCGTCGAAAACCGTGACGCCCTGACCGCCGCGCTCGAAACCGCGATGGCCCGCTGGACCAAGACCGACCTCCTCGCCGCGCTCGAGGCCGCAACCGTCCCCGCGGGTCCGATCAACGCCATCGGAGAAGCCTTTGAAGATCCTCAGATAAAAGCACGCGGCCTAGAGATCGCGCCCGAGGGCATCCCCGGCGTGCGCGGCCCGTGGCGCTTCTCAGACGCAGAGCTTGCGCTCGACAAATCCGCCCCCGTGCTGCCGAAATCCAAGCCTTAGGCCCCGCGAATATTCTTCTGCATCACATACTGAAAAAGGCGTGGGCTCAGGCGGTGCAGCATATGGCTGACCCTTGCCACGCGCCCCACTGGAATAAACGGCTGTCGCCGCGCCACACCGCGCAGGATCACCGTGGCCGCCTCCTCCGGTGTCATCGCATCGATCCCGTCGCCTGCCGATCCGGGCCGCGCCGTGCCATCCTCCTGTCGCTCGGCCTGACCCGGATTGGTCGCAATGAAAGATGGTGCCGCGATAAGCGTCTGCACCCCATGCGCCGCCTCCTCCGAACGCAAGGACGAGAAGAACCCCTCAAGCGCGTGTTTCGACGCCGCATAGGCCGTGCGGTGATAGAGCGGCGAGAACCCCGCCACCGAGGAAATCGCCAGATGCGTGCCCTTGCTCTTGCGCAACGGCTGTAGAAACGCCGCCGCCATGGCCGTCGCGGCAAAAAGGTTGATCTCAAACACCTTCCGCAGCGCCGCCTCGTCGAGATCGGCAAAGGCGCCGATCTGCGTGATCCCGGCATTGTAGATCACAAGGTCGATGGACGGGCTTTCGGCGATGATCTGGTCAAACACTGCCGCCCGCGCCGCCCCATCTGTCAGGTCGCAGGCCACAGGCATCTGCATCGCGCTCGCCTGAAGCCCGGAAATATCCCGATCCACAAGAACCACACGCCACCCTGTCGACCGCAACGCCGCCGAAAGCGCCCGGCCAAGCCCGCCTGCGCCCCCAGAAATCACCGCCGTTTTCATGGCTGCACACTCTGGCGCCAGTGCTCAAATACTTCAGCGCTGGTCTTCTCTGGCACATAGCCGAACTCGCGCTTCAGCGCATCATTGGCGAGCACCGGGCGATATTGCAGGAACCGAACCTGTTCCGGCCCATAGCGGCTCAGCCCCAAAGGCTTCGCCACGGCGAGCGCCGCCTTCAGAAGCCCCGCAGGCAGGCGCACCACCGGCTTGTCGAGCGCACGGGCCAAATCGGACATCCCCATCGCACCGTCCCCTGCGACGTTAAAGATCCCGGCTGGTCCGCTGGTCGCTGCACGAAAGAGAATCCGCGCAAGGTCGCGCGTCCAGATAAACACAAACGGGCTTTCGCTCCCCTTGAGCGCAAGGAGGCGCGGCTTTTTGAAAAGCGCCGTGATCTGGTTTTCTGTCCCCTGCCCGAGAACCGTCCCGACGCGCAGCACCACCTGTTCGAGCTGTGGCGCTTCTTGCCGCGCGCGTTCAAGGATCTCCTCCACAAGACGCTTGTGATGACTATAGGCAAAGGCCTCGTTGCCGCGCAACGGGTCCCCCTCGCGCAGCGGCACCGGGTTGTCCGCATGATAGCCATAGGCCGCACCCGACGAGGTCACGACAAAGCGTCGCGTCCCCGCGGCGATCGCCGCCGCGAGAACCTTCTCGGTCCCCTCGACATCGACGGCATAGGCAAAGGCCCGATCCGCCCCCTTGGGAGGCGTGACGATCGACGCCAGATGCACAACGACCTCTGGCCGTTCTTCGGCCAAGACCCGCGCGGCATCCTCTTTGGTCACGTCAAGCGGCACAAACCGCGCATTCTCGGGCATATGCTCCGGCGCAAAAAGCCCCGTCGCGATCACCTCGTGATCCGTGCCGTCCAACTCGCGCAGGAAGGCCTGCCCGACCAAACCGGCAGCCCCGGTAATCAGAATCTTGCTCATTGGGCCGCCTCGCGCCTCGAGAGCATGTAGGCAAGCCCCATACCCGACAAGATATGCCAGATACCCCAAAACGCCGCGACAACCGCCATGCCGCCAAGCCCGTGGAAAAACCCAAAGATCAACACAAGGCCGAGGCCCGAGTTCTGAATCCCTGTCTCGATGGTGACTGCGCGGCGGTTGAAAGGCGACAGCCCCGCAAGCGTCGCTGTGACAAAGCCCCCTGAAAGCGCCAGCGCATTGTGCAGCAAGACAAGCCCCGCCACGAGACCGGCATAAAGCAGGAAGTAGTTCCAGTTCGCCGCCAATGCGAGCACGACAAAGGCGATGAAGATCCCCATCGACACCCATTGCAGCGGCGTGCGCAAGCGCGCGGTGATATTCGGACGCGCCATGTTGAGCCAGATACCAAGGATCAACGGCAGCACGAGCATGAATCCCACCGTGATAGCAACAGAGATCGGATCGACCGATGTGGCGCGCAAGATCTCGCGTGTCGGTTCATATAGGCTGCCCCAAAAGGCGATGTTGAACGGCGTGAGAAAGATCGCTCCCACCGTTGCAAAGGCTGTCATCGACACCGAAAGCGCCGCGTTGCCGCCCGCCCGATGGGTGATGAAATTCGAGATATTGCCGCCCGGACAGGCCGCCACGAGGATCAGGCCAAGCGCGATCGAGGGCTGCGGATTGGTCAACAGGACAAGCCCGAATGTCAGCACCGGCAAGACCACGAATTGCGAGAACAGCCCCGCGATCAGCGGTTTGGGGGCATGGGCCAACCGTTTGAAATCTTCGGGCTTGAGATCAATGGCGATTGAAAACATCACCACGGCAAGGATCCCGTTCAGAAGTTGCAGGGATCCGGGGCTGAAATTCAGCATCACGTCATCAACAGGGGTCATGCGCGCGCTCCTTTCTGAAGGCGTTTGATCCATTTCGTGACGGCGCCGCGATAGGTCGCCTTATCCACGTAATACGCCATTCGGGCCAAATCGAGGTAGTCCATTCCGCCCGTCGCCCTGTCATAGCCCTTGGCTTTCTCTGCCTTAAGCTCTTTCGCCGCCGCCGTGCCATCGCGCAGACCGGCCACATACCGCGCCACCATCTCGGCCTGTTCATGCCGTCCCTGCCAGCCGAGGCCCGTCGCCTCGATCATACCAAGCACAAAGAGATCGTCGCGCTCGGGATGCATCGCGTTGAGGTAAAGATGCGGCGCATCGCCTTGCCAGTTCAGCAGTGAATCCTCGATGAACGGGTAATGCAGCTTGTAGCCCGTTGCCGCGAGGATCATGTCATAGTCTTCCTGCGTGCCATCGGTGAAATGGACCGTCTTACCCTCAAGCCGCGCGATATTGGGCTGCACCCGCAGATCGCCATGCCCGGCATGATAGAGGACGAGTGAATTCACCACCGGATGACTTTCGTAGAGCTTGTAGTCTGGCTTGGGAAAACCGTATTTCTCGGGCCGCCCCACGAACCATTTGAGCAGAAAGCCATCCACCTTCCGCTTAAGCCACATCGGCAGGTTGATCGCCCCGCCAAGCGTATCGGCCGGCTTGCCAAAGACGTATTTCGGCACAAAATAATAGCCACGCCGCATGGAAAGATCGGTGCGCTTGGCGTGGTGGATCGCGTCCACCGCGATATCACAGCCCGAATTCCCCGCCCCCACGACAAGCACGCGCTTGCCATCGAATTGCGACGGATAGCGATAGTCGCAGGCATGGATCAACTCGCCGTCGAACGTGCCTTCAAAACGCGGCATGTTGGGCTCGGACAAGGTGCCATTTGCGATCATCACCCCGGCATAGACCGCCTCATGCTCGCCCTCGCCATCACGCCAGGTCACACGCCAGCCTTCGCCACTGCCTCCAAGCGGGGCAAGCGATGTCACCTCAGCATTGAAATGGTAATGCTCCCTCAGTCCGAAGTGATCTGCAAAACGGCGGAAGTAGCCTTTGAGATCATGGTGGCTCGGATATTCGGCCACATCCTCATCCATCGGGAAGTCTTCGAACTCCGTCATGTGCTTTGAGGAAATCAGGTGGGCGCTTTCGTACATGGTCGAACGCGGGGCGTCGATATCCCACAATCCGCCGACATCCGAATGCAGTTCGAACCCATCGAACCCGACGCCCTGCTCCTTGAGAACCTTGGCCGCTGCAAGCCCCATCGGCCCCGCCCCGATCAGGGCGAATTTCTCGCGCGTTTCCAACATGCACCCTCCCCTGTGCTATTGTTGTGTTAATGATATTAGATTGAACACTCGTTCAATATAAGGCAAGATGTTTTTATGAAGATGAAGATTCCTCAGGAAAAACAACGGCAAAGAGCGCCGTCCAAACGTGCCCTCGAAACCCGCGCGGCGATTCTGAACGCCGCCGAACGGCTTTTTGCGGCACGGGGATTCGACGGCACCTCCATCCGTGATATCGGCAAAGAAGCCGGGGTACAGACAAGTCTGGTGAACCATCATGGCGGCACCAAGGAAGAGCTTTTTGCACGGATCGTCGCGCGCCGGGCCGATGAGCTTTCCATCGCCCGCCTAAGCGCGCTGGCGGCCCATAACCACGCAGGCGCCCCGACACTCGAAGGGGTGCTGACAGCTTTCTTTGGCCCCTATCTCGAAAAAGCCGAAGCCGCCGAACCGCAATGGCGCGCCTATGCCCGACTGGTGGCTATTGTCTCGGCCGATCCGCAATGGAAAGACCTGACCGAGCGCTGTTTCGACCCCACCGCGCGCCGCTTTATCGACGCCATCGCCTCGCTCTTTCCGAATGCACGACGCGATGATATCGCCGCCGGTTTTGTCTATTCGGTCTCGGCCATGCTGGCCCTTGCCACGTCCCGCTGGCGCGTCCGCGCCCTAAGCGACGCCCCACAGGACATGACAAGCCACCTTGATGAACTGGTGCGTTTCTGCGCCGCCGGGATCACCGCCGCCGCAACACCCCCGGATCCGGCCTGACGCCATCAGGGGATGAGCACCGCCTTGCGCTCGAAGACGGCCTCAGCCGTGCCAAGATCGTCGTAAAGCAGTTCGACCTCGACCGTCTCGATCGACCCAAGCGGATAGTTGAGGTAGATGACTGCGTCTTCGGGAATGGCCGCAGGTGACGGCCCTTCCGCATCACAAGGCGGCAAGTCAAACACCATGCTTTCGCCGCCGTTCAACGCGAACCGCACCTCGTGCAATCCACAGCGCCACGACAAGAGATGTGTGAAGTAGAGCAGGTCGAGCCCGTTATACTCTCGTACCGCGATCCAGTTCGCACGGGTCGCCTCGAGGATCGGTCGCACCTCCGTCGCAGTCAGAAACTTCCCCGTCGGACTTTGGTCTTCCTTGGCATAGTTCTCATCGGCCAACGCCATCCCTGCCACCCCGGCAACCACTGCGAGCAATCCGGCCCTTAGATAGTTTGACATTCGCTCCCTCCCTTCGATTTTGCAGCACCGCAACAGGTCGTCCCCGCAATCCCGGGTGGAACACATGGATTTCGCCGTTATAGTTGCGGCATATGAGTATCGTGCAGGGCAGCAGTCAAAATGGCAAGAAAAGCGTCGAAGCGGCCAGACTTCAATATCGTCATCGTCGGTCAATCGGGCCGCCTGCAATACGAAGCGGTTCTCTTCGCCGCCTCCCTGCGCGCCAATTCGCCGGATTTCTCAGGACGCCTCTTCGTCGCCGAACCCCAGCCAGGGCCAAGCTGGGATAGCGATCCGCGCATCCACTCTGAGCCGGTGCGCAGCGCCCTAGAGGAACTCGGCGCCGAGATCATCCCCTGCGAGAGCACGCATTTCGGCGGCGCCTACCCCTATGGCAACAAGATCGAGGCGCTTCTCGCCCTACCCGAGGGTGAGCCGTTCGTATTCTTCGACACCGACACGCTTGTCACGGGCGATCTGATGTCCGTCCCCTTCGATTTCGACCGCCCCTGTGCCTCGCGCAAGGTCGAAGGCACGTGGCCCACCATTGAACTCTACGGCCCCGGCTACACGCAAATCTGGAAATCGCTCTACGACAAGTTCGGCCTCGATTTCGAAACCTCGCTCGACCTCTCCTGGCCTGACGAATACTGGCGGCGCTATCTCTATTTCAATGCCGGGTTCTTCTACTACAAATGCCCCAAGCTCTTTGGCGAACGCTTCCTCGACTACGCCAACGAAATCCACTGGAACGCACCGCCCGAATTGATCTGCCAGCCGCTGGACCCATGGCTTGACCAAGTCGCCCTGCCGCTTGTGATCCATTCCTTCGGCGGCGGCCGCGATGCATTGCCCGAGGGCTATCTCGACGGGGATGTGACCTGCCATTACCGCATCCTGCCGCTCGCCTATGCGCGCGAATCTGATGCCGTGATCAAGACCCTCGAAGACGTTGCCGCCCCCAATAAGATCAAGAAAGTGCTCAAGGAATATGACCCGATGAAGCGCATGATCTACCAAGGCCGCGGCCAGAAGGTCCGCGCGCTCTTTGATCGCGACAACCTGCCCCGCAAGGAACAGGCGATCCGCAACAAGATCAAGCGCAACGGCTTCTGGATGCGCTAAACGCTCGTTCCGTCTTTCTTCCTGAAACCAAACCATTTTCCCTGATCGCCAAAGCGCCGTTGCACCGCGCTATGACTCTGCCTAATGATTGCGGCGACATATTTTGCAGGAGGAAACCCCATGTCTGACGCCCCCGCATTCGGCTTTGATACACTTCAGATCCACGCCGGCGCCCGCCCCGATCCCGCGACCGGTGCCCGCAACACGCCGATCTATCAGACCACGGCCTATGTCTTCCGCGACGCTGAACACGCCGCCGCGCTCTTTAACCTTCAGGAAGTGGGCTATATCTATTCGCGCCTGACCAACCCGACCGTCGCCGTTCTTCAGGAACGTGTCGCGACGCTTGAGGGCGGTGTGGGCGCGGTCTGCTGTTCCTCCGGTCACGCAGCCCAGATCATGGCCCTGTTCCCGCTCATGGCGCCGGGTCGCAATGTCGTGGTCTCGACCCGTCTCTACGGTGGCTCCATCACCCAGTTCAGCCAGACCATCAAACGCTTCGGCTGGTCGGCGAAATTCGTCGATTTCGACGACACCGCCGCCATTGAGGCCGCCATTGATGACGACACCCGTGCGGTATTCTGCGAATCCGTCGCCAACCCCGGTGGCGTGGTGACCGACCTCGACGCCGTGGCCGCCGTCGCCGACAAGGCCGGCCTGCCGCTTATCGTCGACAACACCTCTGCCACCCCTTACCTCTGCCGTCCGATCGAACATGGCGCAACGCTGGTCGTCCACTCCATGACCAAGTACCTGACCGGCAACGGCTCCGTGACCGGCGGTGTCGTCGTCGACAGTGGCGAGTTCGACTGGTCCGCCTCGGACAAGTTCCCGTCGCTCTCCGAACCCGAACCCGCCTACCACGGCCTCAAGTTCCACGAGACCTTCGGCCCCCTCGCCTTTACCTTCCACGGCATCGCCATCGGTCTGCGTGACCTCGGCATGACCCTGAACCCGCAGGCAGCGCACTATACGCTGATGGGTATCGAGACTCTCTCGCTACGCATGGACAAGCATACGCAGAACGCCGAGAAAGTCGCGGCATGGCTCGAAACCAACCCGCATGTCGACGGTGTGACCTATGCGGGCCTGCCTTCGTCGCCTTATCACGAGCGCGCCAAACGCATCTGTCCCAAAGGGAGCGGCGGTCTCTTCACCGTGGCGCTCAAAGGCGGCTATGACGCCTGCGTCAAGTTCGTCGATAGCCTCGAGCTGTTCAGCCACGTCGCCAACCTCGGCGACACCCGCAGCCTGGTGATCCACTCTGCTTCGACCACCCACCGTCAGCTCACCCCCGAGCAGCAGGACGCCGCAGGCGCGAGCGCGAATGTGGTGCGGATCTCCATCGGCATCGAGGACGCGGACGACCTGATCGCCGATCTCGAACAGGCGCTGGCCAAGGCCCACGCCTAATAGCCCCACAAGACAGGAAAGGCCGCGCTCAAGACAGCGCGGCCTTTCTCTTTTCCTATTGTCGCGAACTCCGGGGAGACTTGCCCCCGGCACAGCGTCAGAAGGGGGCGTGCCCCTACTCCTCCCCGCCTTCGATCGCGAACACCATCGACACCAGCGCACGGGTTTCCATCTCCCCGGCAGCGACGGGCATGCCACCGTCCGAGACCATCTCGGCCCGCGCCATCATCATCGGGCGTGGCGTCGCGGCACCGGTCTCCGATAGGCTTAGCACCGGACCGAGCGTGACGCCCGCCGCTTCCGCATAAAGCGCCGCCCGTGCTTTGGCATCGGCCACTGCCGCGCGTCGCGCCGCCTCGTGGAGCGGGGCCGTATCCTGCACCGCGAATTGCAACCCACCAAAGCCATTGGCGCCATCCGCGACCACCTTGTCAAAAATCCCGCGCATCATCCCAAGATCGCGCAACCGCACCGTCACCCGGGTCTCGGCCCGGTAACCGCGAATTTCCGGTGCCTCGTTCGGCGCCCGGTCCCGGCTCCAAAGCGGATTGAGCGACAAAGCGCTGGTCTGCATGTCCCGCGACGCGATCTCGAAGGCCTCAAGCCGCTCAAATACCGCCTGCGCACGTTTCGCCACCGTATCGAGCGCCTCTGTCGCCGTCGCCGCCTCCTCGCTGACCTCAAGCGTCAGAACTGCCATATCCGGCACTGCCGTGACCACACCCTCGCCTGTCACACTGATCGTGCGCGGGTCTGCCTGTGCGGCGCTCGTGAGGCCCAAAACCCAAAAAACCATTACCAACAAACGCATATCGACATCTCCTTTTGTCTGTCCCGGCGACACTGCGCTTTTGGCCGGGGTGTGTCAAAACCTACGGGGGTGCCTGTTTTCCTTCCCTTCGGCGAATCCCTGCTATAAAATCCTGCGCACGGAGCTGAGACTCCACAAGCCATGACGTGGGTGCTAGAGCCGCCATATGAAACCGGAATTTGCCCTTTCCCTTTCCTTTGAAGGGATTAGCCTTCTTTACCGCATCGAGGGCGGGTGGCACCTTATGGGCGAAGCCGCCCTGACCTCGGAAACCCTCGGGGCCGATCTCGAGGCCCTGCGGGATACGGCCGAATCCATCGGCGGCAAGGCGTTCCGAACCAAGCTTGTCCTTCCCAACGAACAGATCAAATACCTCTCGCTTTCCACCGGCAAAATCGACCGCGAGGCGCGCATTGCGGCGGTCTCTGCCGAGCTTGAGGCGACGACACCGTATGGTATCGACGAACTGGCTTTTGACCTGACAGCGGCAGGGCCCGAAACCCATGTCGCCGCCGTCGCGCGCGAGACCCTTGTCGAGGCCGAGGCTTTTGCCGTCGAACACGCCTTCAACCCGGTTTGTTTCGTTGCCATCCCACCCGCCGGAACCTTCTCGGGTGAGCCGTTCTTCGGACAGACCGAGATCGCGCCGAAACTCCTGAAGAAAGACACCGCCAAACCCGACGAATTGCCAATCCACGTGATCTCGTCCGGCCCCCTGCCCGAACCCAAACCCGAACCAGAGCCCGTCGCCGCGCCTGAATCTGCGCCGGCCCCGGGCCTTGCCACCGCGCCCGCCGCCCCCAAACCCGAGGCCGAGCCGGAATTGCCGCTCGCTGCCGCGCCAGAGGCACCTGCTCCCGCCCTTGAGACGAAAGCGACACCGCAAGAGGCGGAAGACGCCACAGACCTGCCCGCCGCACCGGAAGTCCTTCCTGACGCCACCCCCACACCGTCTTTTGGCAGTCGTCGTAGCACCGCCGCCCCCTTGCGCGCAGAGCGGAGCGCCGAAACCGCGCCGCGCCGTGAAAACACCCTGACCGCAAGCCGTGAAGACGGCCAGGCGCTGCGCTTCGATCCGGCCCGCGTCGCAGCAGGCTTGCGTCCTCAACAGACCGAGGCCACCGACGACACCGATGGCCGGGGCCGTCGACTGGCCGAGAATGCATCCGGCGCCGTGGTCGCGGCCACCGCCTTCCTGAGCCGGCGTCGCGAGGCCCGCAGAGCGCGTCGCGCCGCGGGTTCCGCCGTTCCGGCCGAGGCTGCCGCCACCAACGAACGCCAACGCATGATGGTCTTTGGTGCGCGCAGCACCGAAATCGGCGGCAAGCCGCGTTACCTTGGCCTTGCCCTTACCGTCGTTCTGCTCGTGTTCCTCGCCGCGGTCGCCGCTTGGGCGTCGCTGTTCATGGACGAGGGTCTGGCCGGGCTTTTCCGCCGCGACCCGCCACAACAGATCGCCGACAGCGCCCCCGAAAGCCAACCGGTCGAAAATCTCGAAACCGCCGCGCTGCCGCCCGTGTCGCCCGACACGATCACCGACAGTGCCGAGATCGAAGCGATGACCGACGCGGATCACCCGACCGCGCTGGACGGGCACGAAGCCGAGGCCCGCTATGCGGCTACGGGAATCTGGCAACGCGCCCCGGATCAGGCTCTAACGCCTGAGTCCGGAAGCACCGACGATCTCTACCTGACCTCGATCGACCGCGTGGTGATTGCCAAGGATGCGGTCGCGCTCCCGGCGCTGAAGTCTTATGCCACCGACCGCCCCCTGCCGCGCCAGATGTCACCGCTGCCGCGCGGGCTCGATTTTGACATGGACGAACGCGGATTGGTCAAGGCCACGCCGGACGGCGCGCTCTCGCCGGAGGGCATCCTGGTCTATCTTGGCAAGCCACCGGTCCTGCCCGCTGCCTATCCGGTTCGCAAGGCCGCACCGGGCGAAGCCCTGCCGCCCGTCGAACGCGCCCGGATTGCAACGCTGCGCCCACGCCTGCGCCCCGAAGACCTGATCGAACAAAACGAACGCGCTTCCAATGGTGGCCGCACCCTCGCGGAACTGTCGAACATGCGCCCGCGTCTGCGACCGGAGACCGAAAAGGCCGAAGAGGAAGCCGAGGACACCACCGCGACACAATACGCAGTGACTGCCTCGCTCCGCCCCAAACCACGTCCGCAGAATTTCGAAGCGATCGTCGCCCGCGCCGATCCGGCTGAGCGCGTCGAGCCAACCGCTGCCGTCGCCACCGTCACGCCCTCGATCCCAAGCAGCGCCTCTGTCGCCCGGCAGGCCACGATCCAGAATGCCATGAACCTGCGCAAGGTGAACCTGATCGGGGTCTATGGCACATCGAATTCTCGCCGCGCTTTGGTCCGCCTGTCCAACGGGCGCTTCAAAAAGGTGAAGGTCGGAGATCGCATTGACGGCGGCAAGGTCGCTGCCATCGGTGACACTGAACTGCGCTACATCAAGTCCGGCAAGAACGTCGTTCTCAAACTGCCCCGCGGCTAGGGCTGTTCCCCGCCTGCCCAAGCCAAGAGGTCTCCCTTGCAGCCAGAGAAGCACCATCCCCTCGACCAGACCCTCCTCGAGCGGCTGCACCTGCCAATGGATGCGACCCTGCGACTGCGGCTCATGCGAGGCCTGATCCATCTCGTCGATGGCACAAGCCGCGCCTTTTTTCGCAAGCCTTTCTTCGGGTTGCGCGAATGCGAAGCGCTTTGGCAAGAACTTGACATGGCGACCGACGTGGATCTCGTCGATGCGCTTCTGGCGCTCAAAGGTGGCACCGCACTTGACCCGCATGGGCTCGAACATATCCCCGAAACCGGCCCGGCCCTGATCGCCTCGACCCATCCGACCGGCCCTTTCGATTTTATCGCCCACGCCGGCACGCTGCTCAAACGCCGCCCAGATCTCAAGGTCGTGGCCAACAATGACGCCCGCACCTTCCTTGGCGCCGACCGTATCGTCTCTGTCCGGGTCAACCGCCACAACCGGGCGCTGTCTGCCCGCGCCACGGTCGCAGGCATGGAGGCCCATCTGCGCGATGGCGGCGCGCTTTTGATCTTCGGCTCTGGCCGCGTGCCCCGCCGCGCCGGAAGCGGGTTGATCGAACCGCGCTGGCGCTCCGGCACCACACGCGTCTCCGAGAGTTGCAACGTGCCGATCATCCCGGCCAGCATCGACGTGCGAAACTCGCGCTACTACTACCGCCTGCGCCATCTCGCGTGGCGCCTAAGTGGCAGCGACAACTTCGCCGTCACCGTCGGGTCTTTGCGGTATCTGATCGAAATGCTGGATCAACTGGGCGGGCGCTATGATCTGCATTACGGCACGCCGCTCGCTCCCGGAAGCCCTCCGGAACTGATCCAGAAGAAGGCCGAAAGCCTCGTGCCAGGCCTCTATTACGGCACCTGATCCCGCCTATTGAAACGCCGCCACGATCCATCCCCATAGACCGCAGCGGCGCCCCCTCGCCCGTGAGCGGGTTCGTCATATCTCGATAAGAGCGGAACGCCGGTCAGCATCGACAAACACCAGAACCGCGCACCACCCGTCCCATGTCGGGAAAGGGTGGATCGCGCGGCTTTCTACTTAACCTGTTCAGCGCCTTCCCGCCGAGTATACGTCGCCTTGCCCACAGTTTTTGCGCATATTGACGTGCACATGTTACATTTTTCAGGTATTCTACGCATGAAACCCCAATATCACGCGGATTTTTCGCAATGCTGGACGAGATGGACAAACGGCTTCTGGCCGCCCTGCAGAAGAACGCCCACCTGACGGCGCAGGAATTGGGCGATATTCTCAACCTCTCCCCGTCTCAGGCCGGACGCCGCCGCCAACGGCTCGAATGCGATGGCTATATCCAATCCTATACCGCTCGCCTTGACCCTGCGCGCGTCGGGCTCGATGTGCAGGCCTTCGTACAAGTCACCCTCGCATTGCATAGCCCTGAGCACGGACAAGGCTTTGTCTCCATGATCTCGACCCGCCCCGAGATCATCAGCGCCTGGACCCTGACAGGCGATGCCGACTACCTGTTGCGCGTCTTCTGCGAAGACCTCTCCGCCCTCAACACCCTGATCCATGATGTGCTTCTGCCGCATCCGGCTGTCGCCCGCGTCCAGAGTCAGATCGTCATGGATCAATGCAAGCGCGACGCGCCCCTGCCCACCTGAAGGACACCTAACGCCCCATGGACGGATTCCTACTCCAGACAACGATCTTCCTCGGCACCGCCGTGATCGCCGTGCCGATCTCGGCCCGGCTCGGCATGGGATCGGTGCTCGGCTATCTCTTGGCCGGGGTGTTGATCGGCCCGATCCTCGGCCTTGTGGAACACTCCGAAGACTTGCTGCACTTCGCCGAGTTCGGCGTGGTGATGATGCTCTTCCTGATCGGTCTCGAGCTTGACCCCCGCGCCCTTTGGGCCATGCGCCACAAATTGATCGGTCTGGGCGGGTTGCAAGTCTTGTTGACCGGCACCGCCATTACCGCCGGGGCGATCTGGATGGACCAGCCCGTCAAGACCTCGATCGCGCTTGGGATGATCTTTGCCCTGTCCTCAACCGCCATCGTGATTCAGACCCTCTCGGAGAAGAACCTGATGAAGACGGGCGGTGGACGCTCGGCCTTTGCCGTCCTTCTGACGCAGGACATCGCGGTCATTCCCATGCTTGCCATCCTTCCGCTTCTCGCGGCGGGGCCGATCCTGCAGATCGCCACTGATGGCTCGATTCATAGCGTCGGCGGTGACGAGGCGCACGCCGCCGAACTCTCCCTTGTCGAAGGTCTGCCCGGCTGGGGCGTGACGCTTGTGACCGTCGGCGCCGTCGTCGCCGTCGTGCTCGCCGGGCGCTACCTCGTGCGCCCGGTCTTCCGCTTTATCCATTCCGCCAACCTGCGCGAGATGTATACCGCCTTTGCGCTCTTGATCGTGATCGGCATCGCTCTTCTGATGACCATGGTCGGCCTCTCTCCTGCGCTCGGCACCTTCCTTGCGGGCGTGATCCTCGCCACAAGCGAATTCCGCCACGAACTCGAGAGCGACATTCAACCGTTCAAGGGTCTCCTTCTTGGTCTGTTCTTCATCACCGTCGGCTCTCAGATCGATTTTGCCGGCTTCTTCTCTGACCCCGTTCCGATCCTATCGCTGACCCTCGCCCTGATTTTTGCCAAGGCGGTGATCCTCTTCGGCCTTGGGCGCGTCTTTGGCCTCAGGGGCCGCGATCAGGTGCTCTTTACCCTGAGCCTCGCACAGGCCGGGGAGTTCGGCTTTGTTCTGATCTCTTTCGCCCTGCAGCAACACGTGTTGGAACCGGCACTGGCCGAAGAGTTGATGCTTGTCGTCGCTCTCTCGATGCTCATCACGCCGCTTCTTTTCATCGCCTATGACCTTCTGACCCGTCGCATGAGCGATAGCGCCGAGATCCATCCCGATGACGAGGTCGACGAACAAGGTCCGGTCATCATTGCCGGGATCGGACGCTTCGGGCAGATCGTCAATCGCCTCGTGCGCTCCGCAGGCTTCCGTACCGTAGTGCTCGACCATGACATGCGTACCATCGAACTGATGCGCCGCTTTGGCGTCAAAGGTTTCTTCGGCGACCCGACCCGCCCGGAACTCCTGCACGCCGCCGGGCTTGCTGAGGCGCGCGTTCTCGTCGTCGCGCTCGACGACCCCAAAGCCGCAACCAAGCTCGTCGCCTTCGCGCGGCGCGACCGACCCGATCTGCATATCGTCGCCCGCGCCCATGACCGTCATCACACCTTCGAGCTGTTCAACGCCGGGGCCAACGATATCGTGCGCGAGATGTTCGACTCCTCACTTCGCGCAGGCCGCTACGTCCTCGAGAATGTGGGTCTGAGCGAATACGAGGCCGCACAGGCCGAACAGGCCTTCTACAAACACGACCGCTACACGATCCGCGAACTCGCCCAACACTGGGACCCAAAGGTCCCCACGGTCGAGAACCGCGCCTATATCGCGCGCGCCAAGGAATTGGAGAAAGAGCTGGAGATGTCGCTCCTCGCGCTCTTGGAATCCGAGCGCAAAGAGCAGGACTGAAGGCACAAGCGCCTTCGAAATCGCGTGAAGAAGGGCTTTCGAAAGCCCTTGCGCGCTACCCGTCCGAGACGCCCGCCTCGGCAAAGGTCGCCATGCCGGAATGACAGGCAATGGCCGATTTCAGGATATTGATCGCCAAGGCTCCGCCCGACGCCTCCCCAAGGCGCAGGCCAAGCGACAGCATCGGCGCCTTGCCAAGCTTCTCCAGAAGCCGCACATGCCCGGTCTCCGCGCTCACATGGCCCGCCAGCGCATGATCAAGCGCGCCGCCCTCTGCCGCCTCAAGTGCCGCCGCCGCCGCGCAACAGATGAACCCGTCCAGGATAACCGGGATCGACAGGCTCCGCGCGCGGGCAATCGCCCCCGCCATCGCGGCCAACTCCCGGCCGCCAAGACAGCGCAGAACCTCGAGCCCCTCGCGCGCAGGATTGACGGCAAGCCCTTCGGCGACAACCCGTGCCTTGGTCGCAAGGCCCGCATCGTCGACGCCCGTGCCGCGCCCAACCCAATCCTCGGCCGCACCACCAAAAAGCGCCGCCGCGATAGCCGCCGCCGCTGTGGTGTTGCCGATCCCCATTTCCCCAACGACAAGAAGGTCGGTGTTCTCCGCTACCGCATCCCAACCCGTGGCCAGCGCCGCGATGACCTCTGCTTCGCTCATCGCCGGGCCTTGGGTGAAATCCGCCGTGGGTCGGTCCAAATCGAGCGCATGCACCGAAAGCTTCGCCCCCGCCGCGCGCGAAAGCTGATTGATCGCTGCGCCGCCGTGCTGAAAGTTAAGCACCATCTGCTCGGTCACTTCCGCCGGAAAGGCCGATACGCCCTGCGCCGTGACCCCGTGATTGCCTGCGAAAACGATCACCTGCGGCGCCGCGATCTCCGGCCGCGCCGTCCCGCGCCATCCTGCGTACCAGATCGCCATCTCCTCAAGCCGCCCAAGCGCCCCCGGCGGTTTGGTCAACTGGCCATTGCGCTCTGCTGCCGCGTCCAACACGCCTTGATCCGCCTTCGGTGCCTCGGCGAGCAATTTGCGGAAATCATCAAGCGTTGAAAAAGGCGCGGGCATGGCGTGGCTCCTGTTGAAATTCGTTGTTGTGCGTTGTTTACCTGATGTCGATGGGCCTGCAAGGCCGGAAAGAGACCGACACATGACGCAGGACGACACCCGCCTCGCAATGCCCTCCGATATCGCCACTGCGCTGGCGCTCCTGACGCGCTTGCCGGTGCACGCCGCATTCGAACGTGGCGCGCGTGCCGCTTGGGCCTATCCGCTTGCCGGGCTGGCGGTGGCGCTCGTCGCGGCGCTGCCGACGGGCGTTCTACTCTGGTTCGGTGTTGCACCCCTGCTTGCCGGGGTGGTGTTCGTCGCGCTTCAGGTGATCCTCACCGGAGCCATGCACGAGGACGGCCTCGCCGATAGCGCCGATGGGCTTTGGGGGGGATGGGAACGCGTCCGCCGCCTTGAGATCATGAAGGACAGCCATATCGGCAGCTACGGCGTCCTCGCCCTCGTCCTCGCGCTCGGCGCACGCATCCTCGCCGTCGGCCTACTCCTCGGTCACGGCGGCTGGCTCTGGCCGCTCCTCGCCGTCGCCATGCTCTCCCGCGCCACCATGCCCGCGCTTATGGCCGCCCTGCCGCACGCACGCGACACCGGCCTTAGCCACGCACAAGGCCGCGCCCCGCAAGAGACCGCCCTCCTCGCTGCGGGTCTCGCCGCGCTGGGCGCTCTCTTGTTCTGTGGCTTTTCCGGGATCGGTCTTGCGCTTCTCGCCGGGCTCACTGCGCTGACCTGTGCCGCCATCGCCAAGGCCAAGATCGCCGGTCAGACCGGCGACATCCTTGGCGCGACGCAGCAGATGACGGAAATCGCCCTTCTGATCGCTCTGACCGCCTGAGCACGAAAAAACCGCGCCCCATTGGAGCGCGGTTCTTCATTTCTGCAACTAGCCTGTGGCTTAAGCTGCCGCTGCGCGCGATGTCAGAACGTCATCAACCTTCTTCGAGGCAGCCACCTCGTCACCGCCACCCACGGCCGCGACTTCACGAGTCAGACGCTCAAGCGCGGCTTCATAGAGCTGACGCTCAGAATAGCTCTGCTCGCGCTGATCGTCGGTGCGGTGCAGGTCGCGCACCACCTCGGCAATCGCGATAAGATCGCCCGAGTTGATCTTTTGTTCGTATTCCTGGGCGCGGCGCGACCACATGGCCCGCTTCACCTTGGCCTTGCCCTTAAGG
Organism: Shimia aestuarii; assembly: GCF_022814865.1. Lineage (GTDB taxonomy): Bacteria > Pseudomonadota > Alphaproteobacteria > Rhodobacterales > Rhodobacteraceae > Shimia > Shimia aestuarii_A. Next base: position 217,525 of record NZ_JAKVRD010000003.1, read on the forward strand.
GTCGTCATGGCCTGATCGACAACATCGGGCGAGCTGAGGCTGCGCATCCCGATCTCGGTCGCCTTGTGCGTCGGCACGCGGAGCGTCATCTTGTCCTTCTCGAACGAAATCACGAACAGCTCAAGCTGCATGCCGGCGACTTCCTGCTCCTCGATCGACACGATCTGACCCACGCCATGCGCGGGATAAACGACGTATTCGTTGGGGCGGAATTCGGTCTTACTGGTCTTGCTCATCTGGGTCCTTCCTGACGCAGGCCCTTGCACCCGCGAAAAAAACGGAGGCCCGGGAAAGACCTTCCCGGCCATCAGCTTCTCTTTGGGACAAAAAACCATCCTCGGCAGACCCGGGATGGCTCGTGGGCAGTATGTCTATGTGACAGAGTTATAACATAAAAACCGCATATCTCCAAGCTGGGCAGCTTGAAACGGGCGGTCTCGGGGCCGTTTTCGGCCCTTTCACACGGTTTTTATCGCCTTTTCACACGCCAAACGACGCCGAAACCTTTCGGCGCTGCCCCGCATGTCGGGCGATTCGAATCGGGTCTCAGCCGCCTTCGCCAGGCGCTTCCGAGAAGTATTTCTCAAGCTTACCCTCTTCTCCGTCGCGCTCATCCGCCTCCGGGAGAGGATCTTTCTTGGTGATGATCACCGGCCAGATCTCGGAATATTTCCGGTTGAACTCGACCCATTTTTCCATGTCCGGCTCGGTGTCCGGGCGGATCGCATCGGCCGGGCATTCCGGCTCACACACCCCGCAATCGATGCATTCATCGGGATGAATGACCAGCGTGTTCTCGCCCTCATAGAAACAGTCCACGGGGCATACTTCGACGCAATCGGTATATTTGCAGGCGATGCAGTTGTCGGTGACGACATAGGTCATAGTCGAGTCTCATCTACATTTTTCCGGCACCTAGCTAATCCAGTGCGCCGGATCATTCAAGTTCACCACGACGTTTGAGGTCGAGTTTACGCCGATCACGCTTCGTCGGACGGCCTTGTCCTTCATATCTAGGCGCGCGCGGAACGTTGTCTTTGACTTCGCTCAAATCCTCGTAGAGCGCCTGCGCCTCGGGGGCCGGTCCACGGCGCTCGCCGATCGCAACGATTCGCACCACCCGGATCGCCCGTCCCTGCGCAAAGGTCAGAACGTCGCCGGGACCAACCGAATGGCTCGCCTTGGCGGCCTTCGCCGCGTTGACCCTGACATGACCGCCCGTGACCACCTTGGCCGCCAGCGTGCGGGTCTTGAAGAACCGCGCATGCCAAAGCCACTTGTCGAGCCGTTGCTTGGAAGAAGGATCACTCACATCACGAAACCACGCGGGGCCGGAAATCCCGGCCCCGTCATCTCTTATCCCTTGTCCTTGAGCCCCATCAGCGCCGCAGCGAAGGGGTTGTCCGGATCAATGGCTTTTTCCTTTTTCGGCGGGCGGGCCTGATATTGCTTGGCCCCCTGATCACGACGCGGTGCGCCCTTACCCTTGGGTTTGCCGCCCTTGCCGCGCGGTTTGTCGCCCTGCGGCGCGCCACGGTCTGCGCCACGGCGCGGCCCCCGGTTGCCCTGCCGGTTTCCAGCCCAGGTAAAGGTAAAGAATACCTCCATCTCCGGCCCTTCTGTGGCCTCAGGCGTCTCCTCTGCCGCTGCCGGTGCTTCGGGCGCGGCGTCCGCGGCAACCGCGTCCTCTGCTGCCGCGTCTTCGACGGGCGCATCGGTGGCTGTCTCGGTGCTCTCGGTCGCAGCCTCTGCCGGTGCTTCCGGTGCAGCCTTGACCTTTTCGCGCTCGCCCTTCTCGGCCTTGTAGCCAAGCCCCTGCATCAGATCTGCAAACTGCTCGAGCGTCATGCCAGTGATCGAGAGCATATCGGCCTTAGCCTCAAAGCCCCCACGGCTATCCTCCGCGCGCAGCATATCGGCAAGGCGCTCCAGCATATCAATGCGGATCGCGCGTTCCCCGGCGGCGCGGTAGCCAGCCATGCTGTGATAGCCCTGCGGCACACCTTTGCCCGACGGCACAGTCACAAGGCCGGGCGGCGGCGCTTCGGGGAATTCATCAAGCCCTTGGGCCAGCGACCACAGGACCAAACGCAGGCGCGTCGGTGCAGGCTTCAGAAGAAGCGGCATGAAGATCGTGAACTGGCCGAACCGAACACCATGTTTGCGCAGCGATCCGCGCGCGTCCTGATCAAGCTCCTTGACCTCTCCCGCAACCTCACCGCGCGGAATAACGCCAAGCGTCTCGACAAGACGGAACGCAAAGCCCCGCGCCAGACCGGTAAGCTCTTCATCCTTGGACAGGTTCAAAAGCGGCTCAAACAGCGCGGCGATCTTGCGGTCGATGAAATGCTGCAAGCGGCGTGCGACCTTCTGGGCGACATCTGCCCCCGCTTCGTCGTCAACGAAGACCTTGATGCCCGGCTTGAGCGGATCATCTCCGGGTACGAGCTTACCAACGGCTTGCTCGCCCCACATCAGACCCCCCTGTTCGGTGAAATCGATTTCCGTATCGGGCGCGTTATAGAACCGGTCCGCGCGCAGATGGAACTGCGGCGCCAGCGCCTGCAGGCTCGCCTGCTTGAGCGTCTTGGCTTCCTGACCGGAGGCCTCTTTGTCCGCCACGAAACGGAACCCTTCGAGCCGACCGACGAATTCGCCTTCGACGGTCACCTCACCCTTGTCATTCACTTCGGCCAACAGGGCCTCCTTCTGTTTGAGCCGGCGCAAGAGCACGGATGTGCGCCGGTCCACAAATCTCTGAGTCAAACGCTCGTGCAACGCATCCGACAGGCGGTCTTCTACAGCGCGGGTCTCCCCGCGCCAATGGTTTTCGTCATCGACCCAGCCTTTTCGCTGCGCAACATATGTCCATGTGCGAATATACGCCAGTCGTTTAGACAGCGTGTCAATGTCGCCTTCTGTCCGGTCAAGCCGCTTGACCTGCCGCGCCATCCAGTCATCAGGCACCTGCCCGCGCTCATGCAGATAGCCATAAAGCCCCTCAATAAGCGACGCATGTTCCGCATGGCTGATGCCACGGAAATCCGGCACCCGACACACATCCCATAAAAGGCGCACCGACGCCCCATCACTCGCCCGCGCCATGACCTCGGCAGAGGCGCGCATGGTGTTGAGCGCCATCTGGTCGTCTGCTTCGCGCGCCTTCACAAGGCGCTCATCCTTCGGCGCCATATCGAGCGAGGCCAAAAGCGCATCGACCGAGCCGAATTCGAGCCGCGCATTGCGCCAATTGAGCTTTTTCTGCGGTGTGAACCGATGCTCCATGATCGCCTCGGCCACTGCATCGTCCAAGGGCGGCGCTTCGCCGGTAACACCAAACGTCCCGTGGCTCATCCCCCGCCCCGCGCGGCCCGCGATCTGCGCGAGCTCGTTGGGCGCCAGCGGCCGCATCCGGCGGCCATCGAATTTCACCGTCGAGGAAAAGGCCACATGGTCGATATCAAGGTTGAGCCCCATGCCGATCGCATCCGTCGCCACGAGGTAATCCACATCACCATTCTGATAGAGCTCCACCTGAGCGTTGCGCGTGCGCGGAGAAAGCGCCCCCATAACAACCGCCGCACCGCCCTTCTGACGGCGTAGCAACTCGGCAATGGCATAGACGTTATCAACCGAAAATCCGACAATGGCCGAGCGTGGCTGCATCCGGCTGATCTTGCGGCTGCCAGAATAGCTGAGCGTCGACATGCGCTCGCGCCGCATGAATTCGGCCTCCGGCACCAATTCCGCAATCGCGCCCCGCATCGTGTCCGAGCCAAGGAAAAGCGTCTCATGGGTGCCCCGTGCCCTGAGTAGGCGGTCGGTAAACACATGCCCGCGCTCCGGATCGGCGCAAAGCTGAATCTCGTCCACGGCAAGGAAATCCGTGCCCATCCCCTCGGGCATCGCCTCTACCGTGCAGACCCAATACTGCGTGCGCGGCGGCACGATCCGTTCCTCACCGGTGACAAGCGCCACGACAGACGGCCCGCGAATGGCCACGATCCGGTCGTAGACCTCGCGCGCCAAGAGACGCAGCGGCAGGCCGATGACCCCCGTGCGATACCCGAGCATCCGCTCGATGGCATAGTGCGTCTTTCCGGTATTGGTCGGCCCGAGCACCGCCATGATCCGCCGCTCTAGGGACATCGGCTCATTCCGTTATTGCGTTAGAGAGTCTGGCCCTTGACCAGCGGCTCGAGTCTGTCGAGCGCCTCTGTAACCTTGGGATGTGTCGGATGTATAGCCCTGACGAGACGATAGGCCTCCCAGGCGTCTTCATGCCGCTCCAGCATCTCAAAGATCGACCCCAATCCGATCAATGCGCCGAAATGGTCGGGGTTGAGGGCCAACGCCTGTTCAAGATCGCTCAGCGCGGGACCATAAAGCCCGGCCTCGAAATAGGCCGCCGCCCGCGTCACATACCCTTCGGCAAATCCCGGCGCATGGTCGACAAGCGCGCTCAGGTGATCAATCGCCGCCTCGACCTCCTTGCGCTCGAGCGCGGCACGCCCGCGTTTGAGCAGGAAATCCGCACTGGCCGAGCCGGATTTGCTCCATTCAAGCTCGATCTCGCGCACAATCTTGTCCGCTTCGGTAGGATCCGCGTCACGCAACCGTTGCATAAGCGTTTCAAGCTCGGCGGCACGCACCGGGCCAGATTGCAAAAAGACCATTGCGCCAAAAGTTGCCGCAACGATAGGTTTGAGAAAGCGACGTAGGATACCCATAACAGTATGTATATTAGAGCGCGGCGGCCAAAATGCCAGAGGCCCCGCCCCAGGAAAAAGGACTAGAGGACCAATGAGCGATATCGTGACTGCCGCAGTGGCGGCCCTGAACGAAAAACTTGGCGATGGCGGCTTTGACGGCACGGCCAAATTCGTGATCGACGGCGAAGGCGCCGTGATGATCGATTCCGACGGCGCCCGCGCCGCCGATGACGAGGCCGACGTGACCCTCACCGCCGACGCCGAAACCTTCCAGTCGATCCTCGAAGGTGACACCAACCCCACCGCCGCCTTCATGTCGGGCAAGCTCACCGTCGATGGCGATATGGGCAAGGCAATGCAGCTCGGCACGGTCCTGAGCTGATGCGAGACATGCACCCCGCCCCCTTTCACGCCAATGTGGCCGACGGTCCCGAGACTGGCGCCGCGGTTTGGCTGAAGACCTCGGACGGGGTGCGTATTCGCGTCGCCCATTGGCAAAAACCCGATGCCAAGGGCACGGTCCTGATGTTTCCGGGCCGCACCGAATATATCGAGAAATACGGCCGCTCCGCCGCGGACTTTGCTGCGCAGGGCTATGCCATGGCCGCCATCGACTGGCGCGGTCAGGGTCTGGCCGATCGCCTGATCGACGACCGCGACGCGGGCTATGTCGATCAGTTCCCCGATTACCAACACGATGTTGCGGCGATGCTCTCGGCGCTTGAGGCGCTTGAGATGCCGAAACCGTGGTTCCTGATCGGCCACTCCATGGGCGGCTGCATCGGGCTGCGCGCGGTCATGTCCGGCCTGCCGGTCAACGCCGCCGCCTTCAGCGCCCCGATGTGGGGCATCCAGATGTCCTCGGTCATGCGTCCTGCCGCCTGGGCGCTAAGCTGGACAGGCCGCCGCGTCGGCGCAGGCACCCGCCTCGCCCCCGGCACCAAGGCCGAGACCTATGTCCTCGCCGAACCCTTCGAAGGCAATAGCCTCACGCACGATCCCGACATGTACACCTACATGCAGGAACAGATGCGCCAAGTCCCCGACATGGCCCTCGGCGGGCCAAGCCTGCACTGGCTGAACGAGGCGCTGATGGAAATGCGCACCCTTGCCGCCCGTCCCGCACCTGACATGCCCTGCCTGACCTTCCTCGGCACCGACGAGAAAATCGTCGACCCGGAAGCCATCAAGGACCGCATGGCGGGCTGGCCAAATGGGAAATTGGTGGTGATCGACGGCGCCGAACACGAGGTGCTCATGGAACTGCCCGCCATCCGCGACAAGGTCCATGCCGACTGCGCCGCCTTCTTCGACGCGCACCTCGCGCGCCACAAGGCGGCACGGCAAACCGCCTGATCCGGCCTAGCGCCGATCCCCGGCTCTCCCCTGATCCATCGCCGCACTGATAACCGCGCCGGGCAATGCATCTTCGGCATAGTCGAACGTGCCCTGTGTCCTGACCTCCTCCGCCGCGCGCATCAATCCGCCCAGCGCCGCGCGCGCAAACGATCCGCCAACACTGACCCGCTTGACGCCCGCCTCGGCCAGTTCAGCCACCGAATAGCGCGGCCCCGTCAGGCCCATCACGACATTCACCGGCTTGTCCACCGCCGCACAGACCGTCCGGATCGCTGCGATATCCGGCAGCCCCGGCGCATAGAGCACATCCGCACCCGCCTCGGAAAACGCCTGCAATCGCGCAATCGTGTCATCAAGGTCGGGCCGCTCCCAAAGAAAGTTCTCTGCGCGCGCCGTCAGGAGAAACGGCAAACCCCGCGCCGCCTCCGCAGCGGCCTCAACGCGCGCCACAGCCAGCCCCATGTCATAGATCGGGTCGCTCGGATCGCCTGTCGCATCTTCGATCGACCCGCCCACAAGGCCAAACCGGGCGGCGGCGTGAATCGTTTCGGCGCAGTCCTCGGGCGCTTCCCCGAACCCATCCTCAAGGTCCGCCGATACCGGCAATCCCGTCGCCGCCACGATCTCACCGGCATTGGCAAGGATTTCCGCCCGGCTGAGTGCTGCAAAGGAATCGCGCTTGCCCTTGGAAAACGCATAGCCCGCGCTCGTTGTCGCCAACGCCTCGAACCCCAGCCCGCTCAACAAACGCGCCGATCCCGCGTCCCAAGCATTTGGAATGACAAACGCGCCCTCCCGCGCATGCAGCGCCCTCAAGCGTTCGTATTTCGCCTCTTGTTCGCCCATCTGACGCCCTCCCTCTCCTGTCACGCATCACCCTACAGACAAAAGAACGAAAGCGGAACAAATTTTCACCCGCCGGATATCTTCAAAAAGAAGACAGCCTGAAATCTCTCAAAGATTTCGCCGCCGCGCCGCGAGCCGAAGCCCATCGCGCATATTCGCCCCGAGCAGCGCGATATTGACTGCCCCCGCAACAAGCTCGAGCGCCTGCACCCCATAGAACGCCGTATCGAAGGCTCCCGCCTGCGCCTTGGCCGCAAGGAAGAACGCAGATGGCACGAGAATCAAAAGGCCGTTCGCCGCGATGAACGGCATCCGTCTGCGTTTCTTCTCGACAACCGGCCCGCGCAGCTTTTGACCAAGCCGAAATCCCGTCCCGCCCACCAGCGCCATCGCTGGCACGAGGACAAGGAATCCCCATAAAATCATATGCTTGACCTGTGCAATGCGCGCCGCATCTGCCATGAGTTCGACCGAGACCGTCGAAAGCCAGAAAACCGAAATCATCCCAAGCGCCACCGCGCCCGCCCCTGCGTGTATCCGTGTCATCATGTCGTCTCTCCCAATCAACATAGCTTGCTATATATAATTGCATAGCAGGCTATTCAAGTGCTAGAAACCCCCATGACATTTTCCAAGGATCACTCGGCGGGCTATCTCGTCAATCATCTCGCCCGCGTCTTCGCCCGTGGCCTCGCCGCGCGGATCAAGCCGCTTGGCCTGACCATCGGCACCTTCCCGGCGCTTCTGGAACTCTGGGAAGAAGACGGGCTGACGCAAAAGCAACTGGTCGAACGGCTCGACATCGAACAGGCGACCATGGCCAACACGCTCGCTCGGATGGAGCGCGACGGGCTCATCACCCGGCTGAAGGACGCGACAGACGGGCGTGTGCAACGGGTCTGGCTGACCGACCACGCCCGCGCCCTCGAGGCCCCCGCGACCGAGGCGGCGCTGGCGGAAAACACCGCTGCGCTCGCCCCTCTTTCGACCGAGGAACAAGTTCAGTTCCTCGCCCTCATGCGGCGCATCATTGCCGCCGCACGCTAAATCTCAGCTATCCGCGACAACCGGCGTGCGCTGCGCCCCAAGGCCCTCGACGCCAAGCTCCATCACGTCGCCATCCCGAAGGTAGACCGGCGGTGTCATCCCCATACCGACCCCCGGAGGCGTTCCCGTCGCGATCACGTCGCCGGGCTGAAGCGTCATCATCTGGCTCAGGTAGGAAATCACCTCCGCCACGCCAAAGACCATCGCCTTGGTGCTGCCCGTCTGCCGCCGCTCGCCGTTCACGTCGAGCCATAGCCCAAGATTCTGCGGATCGCCCGCCTCGTCCGGCGTGACAAGCCACGGCCCCAATGGCCCGAACGTGTCCGGACTCTTGCCCTTGGTCCATTGCCCACCGCGCTCGGTCTGAAAGGCGCGCTCGGACACATCATTGGCCACGCAATAGCCCGCCACGTGATCAAGCGCTTCGGCTTCACTGACATATTTCGCAGGCTTGCCGATCACCACCGCAAGCTCCACCTCCCAGTCGCTCTTCTCCGACCCGCGCGGCAGGCGTACCGTATCGTTCGGCCCGCAGATCGCGCTCGTCGCCTTCATGAACAAGATCGGCTCCTTCGGCAGGTCCATCCCCGCTTCCGCTGCATGGTCGGAATAGTTGAGCCCGATACACATGAACTTGCCCACCCCCCCCACGGGCGCCCCAATGCGCGGATCGCCTTCAACAAGCGGCAGGTTCTCGGGGTCCACCTGCGGCAGATCGGCCAGCACATCCCCCGCCAGATCCTCCACCACACCGGACAAGTCCCGAAGCCGGCCCTCCCCATCCAACACACCGGGCTTTTCTGCCCCCATCTCACCATAGCGCAGGAATTTCATCGCTCTCTCCCTAGTCGTTTGCCCAAGACCTAGCCCAAGCCCGCGAGGAATTGAAGCGCGCCCCTTGCACCTGCCCGCCCCCTCTGCCTATCTCTTCTCCCAACAGACCCAACAAACCAGAGGCGATCCATGCTCAACCTTCCCTTTCCCGTGCGCGACGCAAACGCCACTTCCGGCTCCGATGGCCTTGGCAACCTGCCCGAATGGGATCTGAGCGACCTCTATACCTCCCCCGACGCGCCGGAACTTGAGGCCGACATGGCCTTTCTTGAGAAGGAATGCGCCGCCTTTGCCGCCGATTACGAAGGCAAGCTGGCAAGCCTCGACGCCGATGCCCTCCTGACCTGCGTGCTGCGCAACGAGAAGATCAATCAGGTCGCGGGACGCATCATGTCCTACGCGGGTCTGCGCTACTACCAACTGACAACCGACGCCGAACGCGCACAGTTCATGTCGAACTGTCAGGAAAAGCTGACGAATTTCACCACGCCGCTGGTCTTTTTCACACTCGAGCTGAACCGGATCGAAGATGACGCGCTCGCCGCCGCCTTTGCCGCCAATGCCGAGCTTGCCCGCTACAAGCCTGTCTTCGACCGCATCCGCGCCATGAAGCCTTATCAGCTCTCGGATGAGTTGGAGAAATTCCTCCACGATCTCGGCGTGGTCGGCGATGCGTGGGAGCGCCTCTTCGATGAGACCATCGCGGGCCTCACCTTCGAGATGGAAGGCGAAGAGGTCGGCATCGAGACGACCCTCAACTACCTCACCGAACAGGACCGCGCCAAGCGTGAGATGGCCGCGCGCGAGTTGGCCCGTGTGTTCGCCGAAAACATCAAGATCTTCTCCCGCGTCCACAACACCGCCGCCAAAGAAAAAGAGGTCGTCGACCGCTGGCGCAAGATGCCGACGGCTCAGACCGGCCGCCACCTCTCCAACGATGTAGAGCCCGAAGTGGTCGATGCGCTGCGCGACGCCGTGGTCGCGGCCTATCCGAAACTCTCGCACCGCTATTACGAGTTGAAACGCAAATGGCTCGGCCTCGACCGCATGCAGGTCTGGGACCGCAACGCGCCGCTGCCGATGGAAGAAACCAAGACTGTGGGCTGGGACGAGGCACGCAAGCTGGTCATGGACGCCTACAACGCCTTTGATCCCCGCATGGGCGAGATTGCCGAGCCGTTCTTTACCAAGGGCTGGATCGACGCAGGCGTCAAACCCGGCAAGGCCCCCGGCGCCTTTGCCCATCCGACCGTCACCAATGTGCACCCCTATGTGATGCTGAACTACCTCGGCAAACCGCGCGACGTGATGACTCTCGCCCATGAACTCGGCCATGGCGTGCATCAGGTGCTCGCCGCCGATCAGGGCGAAATGCTCTCCTCCACGCCGCTGACCTTGGCCGAAACCGCCTCGGTCTTTGGCGAGATGCTGACCTTCCGCAAAATGCTCGACAACGCCGAGACCAAGGAACAGCGCAAAGTGCTTCTCGCCGGCAAGGTCGAGGACATGATCAACACCGTGGTGCGTCAGATCGCCTTTTACGATTTCGAATGCAAGCTCCACGCCGCCCGCCGCGAAAGCGAACTGACGCCCGAGGATATCAACGCCCTCTGGATGTCGGTGCAGGCGGAATCCCTCGGCCCGGCGTTTGATTTCATGGACGGGTATGAGACCTACTGGGCCTACATCCCCCATTTCGTCCACTCGCCCTTCTACGTCTATGCCTACGCCTTTGGCGACGGCCTCGTGAACGCGCTCTACGCAGTCTATGCCGAGGGCGGCGAAGGGTTTGAGGACAAGTATTTCGACATGCTCAAGGCGGGTGGCTCCAAACACCATAAGGAGCTGCTCGCGCCCTTCGGCCTCGACGCGTCCGATCCGAAATTCTGGGACAAAGGCCTCAGCATGATCTCCGACATGATCGACGAGTTGGAGGCGATGGAGGGGTGAATCCCGCCTGCGGCCGCACTCGGTAGGGTGGGTTTTCAACCCACCAAACCAACCTGTGCATCAAACGCGCCCCTCTGACCGGAATAGGCACATGATCACCCTCGCCCCCCTTCCCCCGGACCGCACTGATCTCGTCGCAGATATCCATCTGCCACCCGACCAACAGGTCTTTGCAAGCCCCCCGCCCGAGGTCATGGCCATGGGCGGGCCGGATCGTGATGGGCATATGATCCTTGAAGACGGCAAGGTCGTTGGCTTCTTCGCCATCGACCGCGCCTATGCGGACGCGCATGATTTTGCCGAAACCGGCACCATCGGGTTGCGCATGTTCTCGGTCGACACCCGCGCACAGGGGCGCGGCATCGCAACCTTCGCCTGCCGCGCACTCGCGAGCTACCTGCCAGAGCACTACCCGGTGGCAGCGGCCTGCTACCTGACCGTGAACCACCGCAACCCGCGCGCCAAGACGGTCTACCTCAAGAGCGGCTTTGAAGACACGGGCGCCGATTACCTCGGTGGTGCGGCGGGGCCGCAATACATCATGCGGCTCACCATGCCCCGCCCCTAGGCCGTGCCGCCCTCTGTGGGCGCGTGCCAAGTCGGGTCTTGTGCGACAAGCTCGACAGTGTTGCCATCGGGATCAAAGGTAAACACCCCGCGCCAGCCGACCCAGTCGAAATACTCGACGTTATATTCCCGCCCAAGCGACTCATACCACGCCATGACCGCCTCTTGCTCTTCCCAAGGCACGGTAAGGGCAATGTGATGCAGCGATGATCCCGGCCCGGTTGCAGGCGGCTCGGTGCTTCCTCGGGTCCGCCCCGCGGCTTCGATGTCATGCCGGAACAAGGCAAGGATCGTTGTATGCCCGGCAAACCCCTCGGCGATCTTTAGAAACGCGATCGGGCTTGTCTCCGGGTCATTCATCGGCTCAAGCCCGATCACATCCCGGTAAAAAGCGATCATCGCCGGTTGGTCCACACAGCGGATGGCAATCTCGCCAAGGGCGCGCACCTTGAAATCTCTCTCGGCCATCGGGGCCTCCTGTCGTCCTGTTTCGCGAGCGAGACTATCGCCGAGCCTCTCACCGGAGAAAAGCCCCCACGACCCGCACCCGGAGTTTCCAACATGTCCGCACCGATCTCGATGAAAGGAATCTTACCTCCGCACGATGCATTCACGATGTGATTTCCGAGGTCGATACAGACGCAATACCGACATAATACCGACGTGATACCGACCGCCCCTGAAGGCATTAACCTCTCGAGTCGCAGCGCCGTTACTTGAGCTGACTATCCTTGGAACCGCGCCGATTGATCCCGCCCCGTGCCTTGAACGCACCGTCGCGTTCCTCTTGGCACTCAATACAAAGCTTCACACCCGGTATGGCCTCGCGCCGCTTCTGGGGAATTTCTTCCTCACATTCGGCGCAATGGGTAAGGCTTTCTCCCACAGGGGTTTTTCTTGCCTTCATCCGCTGAAGCTCGTCGCTGATCGTCGCTTCGATCTGCTCGCTCACCGCGCCGTCGCGCGCCCATCCTCCGGCCATGGCGGTCTCCTTTCGCCCCGATCCTACCGCCGCAATCCCGTCACGTCACCCTTTGCGCGAATCTCCACGCCGCCTACCCTCCCCGAAAACGGAGGACCCCATGCGCACGTTCGGAAAATGGCTCGGCAGGCTTTTGCTGCTATGCCTCATCGCCATCATCGCTTTTGTCACTTTTGCCCCGGCATATGTCGAAGAACAACGCAACGCTGTGGCCGCGCACGATCCCTATCCGGTGACGCCTGCGGCACAGGCGCTGCACGAGACCCTGATCATCGGGGATTGGCACGCCGACAGCCTTCTGTGGAAGCGCGATCTGCTAGAGCGCGGCTCACGGGGACAGGTGGATATCCCGCGGCTGATCGAGGGAAATGTCGCGGTGCAAGTCTTTACCGCCGTGACGAAATCCCCCGCTGGCCAAAACTACGAGCACAACGAAACCGACGCCATGGACAACATCACCCTTCTCGCCGTCGGGCAGCTTTGGCCAATGCGCACATGGACCTCTCTTTATGAACGCGCCCTCTACCAAGCCGAGAAATTGCATGATTTCCAAGAAAACTCCGACGGCAAACTGCGTATCATCAAATCCGAGACAGATCTCGACGCCCTTCTCGCCGCGCGCGCTCAGGGCAAGGACGTGGTGGGAGGCATCCTCGGGATCGAAGGCGCGCATCCGCTCGAAGGCAAGTTTGAGAACCTGCAAGGGCTTCAGGACGCGGGCTATCGTCTGATTGCGCTGCAACACTTCTTCGACAACGCCATCGGCGGTTCACTGCATGGCGACGGCAATCATGGCCTGACCGAGTTTGGCCGTGAACTGGTGCAAGCCGTGGTCGATAGAGGCCTCATCCTCGACATCGCCCATTCGAGCCCACAGGTCGCCGAGGATGTGCTGGCCATGACCGACATTCCCATCGTCGTGAGCCATACAGGCATCCGCAACAACTGTCCGGTCAAGCGCAACTACGAGGACGACCTGATGCAACGCATCGCCGCTTCCGGGGGCGTGATCGGTATTGGCTACTGGGCCGACGTGACCTGCGACGATAGCCCCGCCGGAGTCGCCAAGACCATCAAGGCCGCCATTGACCTCGTGGGCGAGGATCATGTCTCGCTCGGCTCGGATTTCGACGGCTCGGTCGCGACTGCCTTCGACACATCCGAATTGGCCGCGCTGACCCAGGCGCTGATGGATATCGGCGTAAGCGAAGCACAGATCCGCAAGGTCATGGGCGACAACATGATCCGCGTCTTGCGCGCGCGCCTGAATTGACGGGTGCGCCATGATCATCGCCCTGGTTCAAATCCCGCTGCCCGGGGGCAAACGCCCCCGAGATCTGGTGACAGCTCAGTCGCTCGAGTCGACAAAGATCTTTCACAAGGTCAAGGGATTGCGCCGCAAATATTATCTCAACAACGAGGCCGGCGGTGACGGGATCTATGAATTCGATAGCCGCGAAGATGCCGAGGCCTGGTTCAATGAGGGCTGGGCCGACTGGATGGAAGGCCGCTTCGGCGCCCGCCCGACGCTGACCCTGTTTGACTGCCCCGTGGTGCTCGACAACGAAGAAGGCGAGGTGCGGGTGGACGGCATGCCCGTGCCGCCACCTTGGGAAGGCTAGACGGCGCGCGCCGCAAACTCCCGACAAAATCAATCAACTATTTGAAATCAAACAATTTTCCTTGCGCGCGGCTGCGACTCGCTGTAGGACGGTCTCAAGAATTGCAGCAAGCCAGACTCATCAGGCCGCTACAGCAAGCCATCTCGCCAGCCTCCGGGCACGCCAGACAGCACGCAACAGCCACCCAATGTCTCCAGCCAGCCAAACCATCGCTCAGATGGGCAATTCTCTTGTGCCAGCCGCTCGTGCCAGCCCGGTTTTCCAAACCACATCAATTCCGCAGCCCGCCAGCCTTCGCCAGCACGCCCCGCATCACGCGAAAAAGGCGGCGCCCTTTGGGGGCACCGCCTTTCCTGTTTTCAAAGGGGGGGCGTCGATCAGGCCGAGGTCAAAAGCCCTTGTTCTGCCGCAAGCGACCGCATCCGCTTCTGAAGCTTCTCAAAGGCACGCACCTCGATCTGGCGAATACGCTCCCGGCTCACGTCATACTGGCCGCTCAGCTCTTCGAGGGTCACCGGCTTGTCCGCCAGGCGTCGCTGCGCAAGGATGTCCTTCTCGCGATCGTTGAGCACATCCATCGCCTCTGCAAGAAGCGCCCGACGCGCCTCAAGCTCGTCGCGGGCTTCGTAATCGGCAGCTTGGTCGGCGTCTTCATCTTCAAGCCAGTCCTGCCACTCCATCGTGCCTTCGCCCTCGGTGCCGATCTGGGCATTAAGCGACGCATCCCCACCGCTCATGCGGCGGTTCATCGAGATCACTTCTTCCTCGGTGACACCAAGATCATGCGCGATACGCTTGACGTTCTCGGGGCGCATATCACCTTCTTCAAGCGCGCCGATCCGCGCCTTCGCCTTGCGCAGGTTAAAGAAGAGCTTCTTCTGAGCCGAGGTCGTGCCAAGCTTCACAAGGCTCCAGGACCGCAGAATGTATTCCTGAATGCTCGCCCGGATCCACCACATCGCATAGGTCGCAAGGCGGAACCCTTTTTCCGGGTCAAACCGCTTTACCGCCTGCATCAGACCCACATTGGCCTCCGAGATCACCTCGGCCTGCGGCAAACCATAACCGCGATACCCCATGGCGATCTTCGCTGCGAGGCGCAGGTGGCTGGTCACCATTTTATGTGCGGCTTCCGTATCTTCCTGCTCGACCCAAGCCTTGGCCAGCATGTATTCTTCTTCCGGCTCCAAGAGCGGGAATTTGCGGATTTCCTGCATGTAGCGGTTCAGACCGCCTTCCGGCGTCGGTGCCGGTAGATTTGCATAGTTGCTCATGTCGTGTCCCCCTCCAATGTTATAGGGCTTAACATCGAGATAGGTTGGCGCTAACAACCTTTCAAGCGCCGGCCCATCAATTTCTGAACGCGATATGAGGGCGTTCCTGTCGCTTTGTCACAAAGATTACCACAGTCTCACGCGCTTGTGTGCTGTATTTCCATAAGCACCGCCTTATTGCACCCTCCATGTGCGCAAACACACAGAACCGCCTAAAATCAACGTCATTTCTCTCTCAAACCCCCGCGCGCTATACTTCTGACGCGCAGAACAGATGGACGATCCGATGACCAACCCCGCCTTTGCACGCCTCGCCCGACTCGCCGGGGTGCTCTATCTCGGCATCATTCTCCTCGGCCTGACCGGCGAGGTCGCCCTCCGCGGCCCCCTCATAGACTGGAGCGATGGTGCTGCTACGGCGGCCGCTCTCGGACGCGAGACCCTAAGGTTTCGTCTTTCGGTGGGGTTTGACCTCACGATGGCCGCGTTTGATATCGCCGTCGCCTTCGTCTTTCTGCGCATGTTGCAATGCGTGCATCGCCCCGCCGCGATCACCGCAACCTTCTTGCGCCTCATTCAGGCGGCGATCCTTGTCGCAAATGCTCTGCTGGTCTGGCCCGCGCCCGAGGTGGCCCATCCCCTGCCCCTCATCGCTCGCCACGCAGCAGGCTATGACCTCGGGCTGATCTTCTTCGCACTCAACTGCTTCGTGATGGCTTGGCTCTTGCACGCCACGCGCCGCCCACCACGCTGGCTCCCGTTTGGCATCGCTGCCTCTGGTCTTGTCTATCTTGTCGGCAGTCTAACTCGGTTCTTCGCGCCTGACCTGAACACGCTGATGCAACCGGCCTACCTGATCCCTGTTGTCGCGGAAACAAGCCTCGCGCTCTGGCTCTTGTTCGGTCGCGGCGCGCGGGCCTAACCGCGTAGCGCAGCGATCAAAGCGGTCATATCTTCAGGCAACGCCGCCTCAAAGCGCATCATCTCGCCCGTGACCGGATGCTCGAACCCAAGCACCGCAGCATGCAACGCTTGACGAGCGAACCCTTTGGCCGCCGCGATCCCATCCGGCGAAAGCGCCTTTTCCGAGAGCTTGCGCCGTCCGCCATAGACCGGATCCCCGATCAACCCGTGTCCCGCATGGGCCATGTGAACCCGGATCTGATGCGTCCGCCCCGTCTCAAGCCAGCACTCCACCAATGCCGCAACCCCTGGCGCGCCAAAGGCTTCGACAATCCGCGCCCGCGTCACCGCATGCCGCCCGCCATGAAACAGCACAGCCTGTTTCTGACGGTCGGTCTTGTGCCGCGCAAGCTGCGTGGTGATCCGCATGATGTTGCCGCTTTCAAAGCTGACCCCCTTCACACCGCGCAGACGTGGGTCATTGGCATCCGGCACGCCATAGACGACCGCGTTGTAATAGCGCTCAACCGTGTGCTTCTCGAACTGCGCCGCAAGCCCCTGATGCGCGCGATCCGATTTCGCGACCACGAGAAGACCAGAGGTCTCCTTGTCGATGCGGTGCACAATCCCCGGCCGCTGCACTCCACCGACGCCCGAAAGACTATCGCCGCAGTGATGCAAGAGCGCATTGACCAACGTGCCGTTCGGCGTGCCCGGCGCAGGGTGCACGACCATGCCCGCGGGCTTATTGATCACGATAAGGTCCGCATCCTCATAGATGACCTCAAGCGGGATATCCTCTGGCCCGATATGGCTCTCATCGGCAACCGGCACGGTAATCTCCACGAGGTCGCCCTCTGCGACCTTGGCCTTTGCATCTTCCGTCACCACCCCGTTGAGCAGCACCGCCCCCTCGCCCAACAGACGCGCCAGCCGTGTGCGCGAGAGCGCCGCTTCTTCTGGAACATCGCGCGAAAGCGCCTTATCAAGGCGCTTGGGCGGGTCCTCATGGATCCGGAACGAGACGAGGGATGAGGCCATGAACGAGACTCCCGAGCCGATTGAACCGGCAAACTTGCGATTCCTGCGCCTGCTCGTGACAGGGCTGACAGGGATCATGATTGTCGGTCTTCTAGTGGTTGTCGCCCTGATTGTCATCCGCCTCAATGAGACCGGACCGACAATGCCCTCCGAGATCACGCTGCCCGAAGGCGTGACCGCCACGGCACTGACCATTGGCGAAGGCTGGTGGGCCGTCGTAACCGACGACAACCGCATCCTGATCTACGACCAACTTACCGGCACCTTGCGCCAGAGCATCGCGATCAACAAACCCTGAGAAAGAAGAGTGGTACCACCTCCCCGGCTCGAACGGGGGACCTCCTGATCCACAATCAGGCGCTCTAACCAACTGAGCTAAGGCGGCACTGGGGCGGATTTATCGTCAGCGCCCGGCGATTGCAAGTCTGGAATCGCGATTTTTTGGCCCGCTCCTCGAGGCAGCCCTCCCCCGGTGCCATCTTGCCAAGCGACGCGCTTCACGATAGGCGAAAAGCCAGCCACGAGGAGAACCGTCATGGGCATTAATACCGAACGCGACATCGAAGCCAACCTTCAGATCGGCCCAACCGACCAAGGCTTTGTGCGGATCTTCATCGAAGCCGACGGACTCGAAATTCCGATGGATTTCTCGCCCGACGAGGCCGAGGAGATCGCCGAGGAAATCCGGGCCGCCGCAGCGACGGCGCGCAAAATCTCGGGCTGAAGACCGCTTAGACCTCTGCCGCGCGCTCGAGCGCCGGATAGCGCATCCCGAGCGTCAAGCCCCGCGCCACGAACGAAACCAATAGCGCAAGCCAGAGCCCGTGATTGTCAAACACTGGGATCAGGGCCATCGCCGCGACCACGTAGATCACTAGTGAAAGCGCCATCATGTTGCGCATGTCGCGCGTGCGTGTCGCGCCGATGAATATCCCGTCGAGCATGAACGCCCCCACTCCGAGAAGCGGCGCCAGCGCCACCTCCGGCAGATAACGCCGCGCCTCGGCCCGAACCTCTGGCGCCGTGGTCAGAAGGTCGATGAGCCACCCGCCCGCGACAAGATAGAAGACCGACACGCCCAGAACGATGATCGTGCTCCACAGGCTCGCAAGCCATGCCCCCCGCCGCAGCGTCGCCCGATCACGCGCCCCAAGCGCCTGACCGACGATGGCCTCGGCGGCAAAGGCGAACCCGTCAAGCGCATGAGCTGAGATGGCGAGGAATTGCATCAACACCTGGTTCGCGGCGAGCGTTACATCGCCAAACCGTGCCCCGAGGAACAGGAAGGACATGAAGATCGCCTGAAGCATGAGCGAGCGCAGCATGATGTCGGTATTGACCGCCATCACCTCGCGCAGACGCACTGCGTCGAACACCCGCCCCCAATCGCGCCACGCAGGTTGCCGGAACGCATCCCGGCAAAGCCAGAGACCAAAGGCCAGACCGCTCCATTCCGCAAGGAAGGTCGCAATAGCAACCCCCTCGACGCCCCAGCCGAGGCCAAGCACAAACCACAGATCAAGAAGGATGTTGAGCCCGTTCATCCATATCTGCAACAGAAGGACGGCCCGCGTCCGCTCAAGCGCGATGAGCCAGCCATTGACCCCGTAAAGTGCAATCGCCGCTGGTCCGCTCCAGACCCGGATCGCAAGGTAGTCGCGCGCCAGACCCTCGACCTCCGCGCTCGCCGGAGAGAGATAGAACCCAAGCCAGAACAGTGGCAGCTGTAACAGGATGATCCCCGCCCCCGCCGCCAAGCCAATCATCAGCGCGCGGGTGAGCATGGCCGACACTTCCCCGGCCCGTCCGGCGCCATAGGCTTGTGACGTGAGACCCGTCGTGCCCATGCGCAGAAACCCGAAGAGCCAATAGATCCCCGTCAGGATCACGGCGCCAATTCCCACCGCACCGATCGGCGCCGCCTCGCCCAATTGACCCACTACACCGGTATCGACCGCGCCAAGGATTGGCACGGTCGCGTTGGAGATCACGATGGGGATGGCGGTGGCGAGAACGCGTCGATGCGTGACCGCACCAACCCTAGCCATTGTCGCGCGGCGGCATCAGGAAATGCCCTGTCGCCTGCGCGAAGAGGCGCGCGCGCTGATCCTGCCAAGCTTCGACATGAACGCTGGCATAGCGCCGCCCCGACCGGTTGACCCGCGCCCGCGCATAGGAATCGCGCGGCAGGCCGGACCGGAGATAGTCGACGTTGAAATCAATGGTCTTGGGCATGCGCGGGATTTGCCCGGCGGTGATGTCCTCGATGTTCATCTCGCCGTTTTCGAGCTCTTCCCAAAGCACAGACCATGCAAGCCCGATCACTGCCGTCACCTCGAGAAACCCCGCGATCGCGCCGCCATGCAACGCTTGAATCATCGGGTTCCCGATCAGCCCATCATCATAGGGCATCACCGCCGTCAGCTCATCGCCGCGCCGGTCGAACTCGATTCCAAGGAACTGCACATAGGGCACCCCATGCACCAAGGCGCTAAGCGCCGCATCCCGGCGTTGCTTTACGATTTGCACGGGTTCGGGTGTCTTAATTGCCATTATTGCCTCTCCACCGTGAAGGCGCCCGAGGCCGTGGCCACTGGGCGGCTTTTGTCGTCGTCAAAGGCCGTCGCCCGCACAAAGGCCACGGACCGCGTGATATGATAGCACTCGGCCCGCGTTGTCACATCCTGCCCCGGTGTCGCCGCACGCATGTAGTCGATCCGCAGGTCGATGGTCGCCGTGCCTGCGGGCGAGGACGGATGGCTCATCGCCGCCGTGCCGCAACAGGTATCCATCAATGCCGAGATCGCGCCGCCATGCAGCACCCCCGTCTCCGGATCGCCAACAAGCTTCTTGTCATAGGCAAGCGCCATCTCTGCCACGCCATCCTCGATCAAGGTGAGCTTCATGCCCAGCGCCTTACAGTGCGGCACAAGGTTGATGAACTGTTCCGCCATCTTGATCTTTGCCGAGTCCATTTTTCACTCCTTGTCACTTACCCCCGACTATGATCCCTATTTCGCAGGCGCGGCAAGGGGGCGGTTGCACCTTCTCACGCAGCGTCCTAAGTTTCCGGCGGAGGGAGAAACGCGAAATGTCCGAAACCCGATTGAGCTTTAAGGAAATGTGCGCGCGCTTTGATGTGACGCCCCGCACCCTGCGCTATTACGAGTATATCGAACTGCTTCAGCCAGAGCGCGAAGGCCGTTCGCGCTACTTCGGTCCGCGTGAGATCGCTCGCATGACCCTGATCATGCGCGGCCGCAGATTCGGCATCAAGCTCGAAGACATCCGCCAATGGCTCCTGATCTACGAACAGGAAGGCACCGAGGCCCAGATGCGCGCCTTCATCGAGATGGCCGACCGGCAGTTCGCAGAACTCGAGGAACAAAAAAGCCAACTCGAGGAAGCCATGCACGAGCTGAAATCCCTGCGCAACGTGACGGAAACCGCTCTCAAAGCCCTCTGATCCGCACAAACGTTCCCGCTTCAGGCAAGCCCCGTCGCCCCGCGACCGGGGCTTTTTCATGCGCGCCTTCTCGCTCGTCCGGTCGCGACGCCACGTCAGATTTCCGTTATTTTCCGAGATTTGTCACTTTACCTTCACAAACGCCACGTCAACTTTGGAAGTGACGCGGCGTTACAGTTACGTTAACGTCAAGCAACATTGTAACCCGGCGCTCAGACACCAAATATCATGACGAACGCCAAGCTCAGGGGTACCGCCATGCACGATGCAACAATGACCATTCGCGAGATGTGCGACGCCTATGATGTCACGCCGCGCACCTTGCGTTTTTATGAGGCCAAGGAACTCCTGTTCCCGATCCGCGAAGGCCAGAAGCGCCTATTCACCAAGCGCGACCGCGCTCGGCTCAAGCTGATCCTGCGCGGCAAGCGCTTTGGTTTCTCGCTCGAAGAAATCCGCCAGCTGCTCGACCTCTATGACATGGGCGACCAGCAGGCGACCCAACTCCAGCGCACCTATGAAGTCGCCCAAGCGCGGCTTCAGGACATGGTGGAACAACGCGACGAGTTGAACGAGGCCATCGACGACCTCAAGGAACAGCTCAAATGGGGTGAGAAAGTCATCGCCTCGATGAGCAATACGAAAAAAGCAGCAGAGTAATAAGGGAAGAGATCTGATGCCGACATATAGAGCCCCCGTGAAAGACATGCAGTTCGTTCTGCACGATGTGCTGAACGTCTCCGGATCCGATATCCCCGGCTATGAGGAGCTGGAAAGCGACTTCACGAATGCCGTGCTCGAGGAAGCCGGCAAACTGACCTCCGAAGTGCTTGCACCGCTGAATGTGGTCGGAGACACCGAGGGCTGCCGTCTTGAAAACGGCGTCGTCTATACCCCGACAGGGTTCAAGGACGCCTTCGAGCAGGTCAAAGAAGGCGGTTGGACCGGCCTCGACATGCCCGAGGAATACGGCGGGCAGAACATGCCCTACGTGCTCGGCACTGCCGTCGGCGAGATGTTCTCCTCGGCGAACCAGGCCTTCACCATGTATCAGGGTCTCACGCACGGCGCCGCGTCGGCCGTCCTCGCCCACGGCACCGATGACCAAAAGGCCAAATGGCTGCCTAAGATGGTGTCCTGCGAGTGGACCGGCACCATGAACCTGACCGAACCCCATTGCGGCACCGACCTCGGCCTGATGCGGACCAAGGCCGAACCGCAGGGTGACGGCAGCTACAAGATTTCCGGCCAGAAGATCTTTATCTCGGCTGGTGACCACGACATGTCCGACAACGTCGTGCACCTCGTCCTCGCCAAAATCCCCGGTGGCCCCGAGGGCATCAAGGGCGTCTCGCTCTTCATCGTGCCCAAGTTCCTTGTCGATGACGATGGCAACGTCGGTGCCCGCAATGGCGTCTCGGTCGGCAATATCGAAGAGAAAATGGGCATCCACGGCAACTCGACCTGCGTGCTGAACTACGACGAAGCGGAAGGCTATCTGCTCGGCGAAGAGCACAAAGGTATGCGCGCCATGTTCACCATGATGAACGAGGCCCGGATCGGTGTTGGTATGCAGGGCTTGTCGCAAGCCGAAGTTGCCTATCAGAACGCAGTTGACTACGCCAAGGACCGCCTGCAAGGCCGCGATGTGACCGGTACGAAGAACCCTGACGGCCCCGCCGATCCGCTGATCGTGCATCCTGACATCCGTCGCTCGCTGATGGATCAGAAGAGCTTTGCCGAGGGCGCGCGCGCCTTCATTCTCTGGGGGGCGACTCTGATCGACGCGGCCCACCGCAAAGACGACAAGGACGCCGACGGCCTGATCTCTCTGATGACCCCGGTCATCAAGGGCTTCCTGACCGACGAAGGCTATGACATGACCGTGCTGGCCCAGCAGGTCTATGGCGGCCACGGCTATATCGAAGAGCACGGCATGTCGCAGTTCACCCGCGACGCCCGGATCGCGATGATCTACGAAGGCGCAAACGGCGTTCAGGCGCTTGACCTCGTGGGCCGCAAACTCGGCCAGGATGGCGGCAAGCACGTCATGGCCTTCTTCGAGATGGTCAAAGATTTCTGCAAGGAAAACAGCGACGACGAGGGTCTCAAAGACTTCATCGAACCGCTCAAAGCAGCCTCCAAGGATCTTCAGGCCGCGGGGATGTATTTCATGCAAAACGGCATGAAGAACCCCAACAACGCGCTCGCAGGTTCCTATGACTTCATGCACCTCTTCGGGCATGTCTGCCTCGGGCTGATGTGGGCGAAGATGGCCAAGGCCTCCAACGCCGCGCTGGCCGCTGGCACGGACGACGCAGCGTTCTATGAGACGAAGCTGACCACGGGACGCTATTACATGGCCCGTCGCCTGCCCGCGACCGCGATGCACCTCGCGCGCATCCAGTCTGGTGCCGACACCGTTATGGGGCTCGACGCCGAGGCGTTCTGAGCAAGACACGAACTGGCACGGGCGGGGACCTCCCCGCCCTCGCCTTTGCAAGAAAAGAAGGAGACTGCCCCCCGACCCGACAGGTTTTCGCATCTGGCACGGTCGGCGTATTTGAGTATTTTTCCAGAGAAGAAGACAGGGGAGGTCCACTCCGCCATCCGGCCGCGGTCTGTCTCGGACGCACCCGGGCGGGACGACGGAGCTTCTCCTCTGGCGGTCATCGGCTCTCCAGCCTGTACCGCAAGACAGAAGGTGGCGCGTTAACCTTAATGCCCGGTAAAACCGCCCCCCTTCTTCTCTGAAAAAATACTCCACGGGGGTGCGGGGGTGTGAAACCCCCGCTGCCCGACACGGATCACACGCGGCAAGGACGACTGGGAGGACGCCATGACCATCAAACTTCACTGCTTCGGCGAAAGCGGCAATGCCTATAAGGCGGCGCTGGCGCTGGAACTCTCCGGCCTCGACTGGGAGCCGGTCTTCGTAGATTTCTTTTCCGGCATCAATCGCAGCCCGGAATTCCTCGAGAAAAACGTGATGGGTGAAGCGCCGATCCTCGAAGACGGCGACCTGACCCTGTCGCAATCCGGCGTGATTCAGGACTACGTGAGCGAGAAATCCGGCAAGTTCGGCGGGGCCAACGCCGAGGAGCGCCGCGAGATCCTGCGCTGGGTTCTCTGGGACAACCACAAGCTCTCGTCGCAGGCCGGTATGACCCGTTTCCTGATGAACTTCCTGCCCGAGGACAAGCGCCCGGCCGAGGTCATCGGCTTCATGCAAGGCCGCCTCAAGGCTGCCTACAAGACGCTCGACGCCCATCTCGAGGGCCGCGACTGGATTGTCGGCGACGGCATGACCAACGCCGACCTCTCCTGCTGCGGCTACCTCTTCTATCCCGAGCCCTTCGGCTTTGATCGCGCCCAATGGCCGAACATCGACCGCTGGCTGACCAATATTCAACAAACGCCGGGGTGGAAACACCCCTACGACCTGATGCCCGGATCCCCCGCGGACCGGGCTTGAGAAAGGAGACCCACGATGACCGAAGCCTATATCTATGACGCCGTGCGCACCCCGCGCGGCAAGGGCCGCAAGGATGGCGCCCTGCACGAGGTGACCTCCGTGCGCCTCTCCGCCACGGTGCTGAACGCGCTGAAATCCCGCAACGGCCTTGACGGTCACGCGGTCGAGGACGTGATCTGGGGCAATGTCACCCAGGTCAAGGAACAGGGTGGCTGCCTTGCACGGACCGCCGTGCTCGCCTCCGACCTCGATGAATCGATCCCCGGCCTTGCCATCAACCGCTTCTGTGCTTCGGGCATGGAAGCCGTGAACCTCGCCGCCAACCAGGTGCGCGGTGGCGCGGGCGAGGCGTATATCGCCGGTGGCGTGGAGATGATGGGCCGCGTGCCGATGGGCTCGGACGGTGCTGCCGTTGCCGTCGACCCGACCGTCGCCATGGAACATTACTTCGTCCCGCAAGGCATCTCCGCCGACATCATCGCGACGGAATATGGCTTTACCCGTGATATGGCCGACGCGCTCGCGGTCGAATCCCAGAACCGCGCCGCCGCGGCCTGGGCCGACAACCGGTTCGAGAAATCCATCGTGCCGGTGACGGATGTGAACGGCCTGACCATTCTCGACAATGACGAATACATGCGCCCCGGCACCGACATGCAGGCGCTTGGCAGCCTCAAGGCCTCCTTCGCCGAAATGGGCGAAGTCATGCCCGGGTTCGACAAGATCGCGATGATGAAATACCCCCATCTCGACAAGATCAACCACATCCACCACGCCGGGAACTCCTCGGGCATCGTGGATGGCTCGGCTGGCGTTCTGATCGGCAACGCGGAATTCGGCAAGAAATACGGCCTCAAGCCGCGCGCCCGCATCCGTCAGACCTGCAAGATCGGCACCGATCCGACAATCATGCTGACCGGCCCCGTGCCCGCGACCCAGAAGATCCTCGCCGATAGCGGCATGGCGATCTCCGACATCGACCTGTTCGAGGTCAACGAGGCCTTTGCCTCGGTCGTGTTGCGCTTCCAGCAGGCGTTTGATGTCGATCCGTCCCTCGTCAACGTCAACGGCGGCTCCATCGCCATGGGCCACCCGCTCGGTGCGACCGGCGCGATCATCATCGGCACGCTTCTGGACGAGCTTGAGCGCTCGGACAAGGAAGTCGGCCTCGCCACCCTCTGCATCGCGTCCGGCATGGGCGCAGCCACCATCATCGAACGCGTGTAAGGAGAGACAAGATGACCGAATTCCACTACGCGACCGACGCCGACGGCATCGCCACCATTACTTGGGACGTGCCCGGCAAATCCATGAATGTCATGTCTTTTGTCGGCCTCGAGGAACTCGAAGCCTGTTTCGACAAGGCGATGGCCGATGACGCCGTGAAAGGCATCATCATCACCTCGGGCAAAGAAGGCTCCTTTGCAGGCGGCATGGATCTCAACCTCCTCGCCGTGATGAAGGAACAGGCGGGCGACGACCCGGCCAAGGGCCTCTTCGACGGCATCATGCAGATGCATACCCTGCTGCGCAAAATCGAACGCGCCGGCATGGATCCGAAGACCAACAAGGGCGGCAAACCCGTCGCTTGTATCCTTCCCGGCACCGCCGCGGGTATTGGCCTCGAACTGCCGCTGGCCTGTCACCGCATCTTCGCCGCCGACAACCCCAAGGCCCGCATCGGCCTGCCGGAAATCATGGTCGGGATCTTCCCCGGCGCCGGTGGCACGACGCGCTTTGTGCGCAAGATGGGCGCCATGGCGGCCTCGCCGTTCCTGCTTCAGGGCAAGATGGTCGAGCCAAAGAAAGCCAAGTCCGCAGGCATCATCGACGAAGTGAGCGAAGACCCGATGGCCGCCGCTCGCGAATGGGTGCTGTCAGAGCCGAAGATCGTCAAGCCTTGGGACGAAAAGGGCTACAAGATGCCCGGCGGCGATCCCTATCATCCCGCTGGCTATATGACCTTTGTTGGCGCCAACGCCATGGTCAACGGCAACACCTGGGGCGTCTACCCGGCGGCCAAAGCACTTCTGTCGGCCGTTTATGAAGGCGCGCAGGTGCCCTTCGACACCGCTCTCAAGATCGAGGCGCGCTGGTTCACCCACGTGCTGATGAACCCGTCCTCCTCGGCCATGATCCGGTCGCTCTTCGTCAACAAAGAAGCGCTCGAGAAAGGCGCGAACCGCCCCGATGTGCCCGATCAACGGGTCAAGAAGATCGGTGTTCTTGGCGCAGGCATGATGGGCGCGGGCATCGCGCTGGTCTCGGCCAAGGCAGGCATGGATGTGGTCCTTATCGACCAGAACCAGGAAGCCGCAGACCGCGGCAAGGCCTACTCGGAAAGCTTCATGGACAAGGGCATCGCCCGCAAGAAAGCGACACCCGAAAAGAAAGAGGCGCTTCTGGCCAAGATCAACGCCACCACTGACCTTGATGCGCTCAAGGACGTGGACCTCATCATCGAGGCCGTGTTCGAAGACACCAAGGTCAAGGCCGAGATGACCAAGAAGGTAGAGGCGATCATCCCTGAGGATGCAATCTTTGCCTCCAATACCTCGACCCTGCCGATCACCGGGCTGGCCAAGGCGTCTGTGCGCGCGGATCAGTTCATCGGCATCCACTTCTTCTCGCCGGTCGAGAAGATGGCGCTTGTCGAGATCATCAAGGGCAAGGAAACCGGTGATCGCGCCGTGGCCAAGGCGCTCGACTACGTGCGCCAGATCCGCAAGACACCGATCGTCGTCAACGATGACCGCTTCTTCTATGCCAACCGCTGCATCATTCCTTACATCAATGAGGGCGTGATGATGGCAGGCGAAGGCGTGTCGCGTCCGCTGATCGACCACGCGGCCCAGCTTCTCGGCTTCCCCGTTGGCCCGATCCAGCTTGTCGATGAGACCTCCCTCGACCTCGGCGCAAAGATCGCCAAGGCGACGATGGAAGCGATGGGCGATGCCTATCCGAAGTCGATTGCCGATGACGTGACCTTCTGGATGGTCGACGAAGGCCGCTTGGGCCGCAAATCCAAGGCTGGTTTCTTCGACTATGACGAGAAGGGCAAACGCCTTGGCTACTGGGAGGGCTTCAACGAGAAGTTCCCGATGGCTGACGACCAGCCCGAGCTGACCGAAGTGCAGCACCGCCTGATCTTCTCGCAGGTGCTCGAGGCCGTCCGTGCGCTCGAGGCTGGCGTGCTCGAAGATATCCGCGAAGGCGATGTCGGCGCGATCCTCGGCTGGGGCTTCATGCCGTGGTCCGGTGGTCCCTTCTCCTGGCTCGACATCGTTGGTGCGCCTTGGGCCGCTGAACAGTGCGATGCGCTTCAGGCGAAGTTCGGCGACCGTTTCGCCTGCCCGCCGCTCCTGCGCGAGATGGCCGACAAGAACCAGAGCTTCTATGGCCGCTTTGGCCCCAAGGCTGCCGCAGCCTGAGGCCAACAGCCTATAACAAACGAAAACGCCCGGTTCTCAGGACCGGGCGTTTTCAGTTTCGCGGGATGTGGTTTGCTCAGGCCATGCCGTAATCGACATTATCCGGCATGTAGCTCTCCTCCAGAAGACGCGCCGCAACCGTGAGTGGCAGCATATTGTAGTTATGCGCCGCGCCATGTTTGGGGATATATCCCACGCTCACCCCCCAATGTGCCTGGCAAAATGACAAGGCACCTTGGTCGGTAAAAATCATTTGGTCTTCTTCGAAGATCGGCAACACGACCTCGACAGTGCCATAAGGTTCCTGACGTTCGACCCCATCCAGCACTTCAAGCGCCGCCGCCGGGATCACGGCGAACGGATCGCCCCATTGGTCGAGGATTTCATCGGATTCGATCAACACGCCCTGATGCGGCATCACCAGCATCTCCCGGCCATTGCCAATCACCCCTTGTGGCACGTGCAGCGGCCAGAGGTGCTTTGGGCAAACGCCGATCCCGCCCCAGATCTGATCCCGGATCACGGCAATCACCTGCTGCGCGCCGCCGTCAAATGTCAGAAGGCTCTCGCCCTTGCGCAAGGTCTCCACCGCGCGCCAGCCATCCTGCGTCGCCACGGTCGTGCCCTCAATCAATCCACACCCGGCGCCGTTCAGCACCGGATCTTCATACTGCGCCTTCGCGCGTCCCGACCGAACAGCATCCGGCCCAGAAGTCACCCATCCAAACATCTTTCCCTCACAGTTTGGCGATTGGCGTTCGCTGGATAGGATTTGCTTAAATCTCTATGGAACCTGTTGGTCCGAAAAGCGGTCCTTTTGCGGCATTGTTTCCATTTCGCGAAATAATCCCTCGGAAATACCGCGTTTTCGTTTCCGGCACCGCCGGAAATCCTCCGGCTAGCCCGGCTGCGCCTCGCCCGAACGCAACGCGATCACGAGTCCCGCCACCACGATGAGCGCGATTCCCGCGATCTGCCAGATCCCAAGCCCCTGCCCCCAAAGCAGCCACGCAAAGACCGGGCCGAACCCCATCACGGCGTATTCGAACACCGCCACGTTGGTCGGGATATCCATCTGGTAGGCCCGGACGATCAGGAACACCGCCCCAAGCGAGCAGACCGCCTGAAGCACGATCCACGGCAGCGCCGCGCCAACGTCCCACGTCCAGCCACGCAAAAGGAACCCCGTGCTCCCCCCGCCCCAGACCGACAGCCCAAGTGCGACGACTAGGCCGATCACCCCGAGCATCGCCATATTCGCCCCAAGAAGCGTCACCGCGCTTTCTCCGTCGCACCAACTCCGCGTCGCGATGGCGGAGACGGCATAGAAGAACCCCGCCGCCACCGGCATGACCATGGCCGGGCCGAACCCGGCGGTCCCCGGCTGCAACACAAGGAGGATTCCCGCAAAGCCAAGCAACACCGCCCCACTGCGCCAGATCCCGATCCGCTGCCCCATCACCGCGACATTAATGAGCAGGACAAAGATCGGTGAGGTGAACATCCCCGCCAGTGCCTGCGCCACCGGCATCAGTCCGAGCGCCCCGAAGTAGAGCATCATCGAGGTCGAAAGCACCAGCGACCGCGCCAGAACCCGCCGCCATCGCCGGGGCCGCAACACGCCAAGCCCAAAGACCGGCATCAAGATCAGAAGCGGCATCATAAAGGCCGAGCGCATCGCATGAAACTGCCAGAGGCCAACCGTCTGGGATATCTCGCCAATGAACGTATCGACAAAACCGATCACGGCCATCGCGACCAACATCGCCGACGCCGCTGCAAGCGGTCTGTTCCCTGCCCCATCCATCGGTATTTTCTCTCCCTCAAGGCGCGCCTACGTAGCATTACGAACTACCATCGTCGCACGGTTCTGTCGTAAAACCGACAAACCACCGAGGAATCAAGGGAGGAGGCTCCGATGGGATGGATGGCCGATGAAACCGGGCTCGACAAATGCGCCGCGAACTACGCGCCGCTGACACCGCTGACACATCTCAAACGCGCGCGCGATGTCTGGCCGGATCACCTCGCGGTGGTCTATGGCAAACACCGCACAACCTACGCCGAGCACTATGAACGCTGCACCCGCCTCGCCTCGGGCCTCGTGAAGCTCGGGATCGAACCCGGCAACGTCGTCGCCTCGATCCTGCCGAACCTGCCCGCCCATGTAGAGGCGCATTTCGGCGTCCCCGCCTGCGGCGCGGTCCTCAATGCCATCAACATCCGCCTCGATGTCGATACCGTCGCCTATATCTTTGAACATGGCGGGGCCAAGGCGGTGCTTGTCGATCCGCAATTTCTCGACGTGGCCGAAGCCGCGATTGCCAAAATGGACGGGGACGGCCCCAAGATCATTGAGGTCGCCGATGATTTCGACGGCTGGCACGCGTCTGGCAAACATATGACCTACGAAGACCTCCTCGCCTCCGGCGATCCAGACTTCGACTGGATCATGCCCGAAGACGAATGGGAAAGCCTCGCTCTCAACTACACCTCCGGCACCACGGGCCGCCCCAAGGGCGTCGTCTATCACCACCGCGGCGCCTACCTGAACACCATGGCCCAGGTCGTGAGCTGGCGCATGGTGCTGCACCCGACCTACCTCACCATCGTGCCGCTGTTTCATTGCAACGGCTGGTGCCATAGCTGGATGATGCCGCTTCTTGGTGGCACCATTGTTTGCTGCCGCGATATCACTGCGCAGGCGATCTACAACGCGATCCACTACGAAGGCGTGACCCACTTTGGCGGCGCGCCCATCGTCCTCAACATGATCGTCAACGCGCTCGACGAGGAACGCCGCACCTTCGACCATACCGTCGAAGTCTTCACCGCCGGTGCGCCCCCTGCCCCCGCGACCCTCAAGGCGATCGAGAATTTCGGCTTTAATATCACCCATGTCTACGGTCTGACCGAGGTTTACGGCCCCGCCACCGAATGCACATGGCAGGCGAAGTGGGATCCGCTCCAAGGCGACGAACGCGCCGCTGTGAAATCGCGTCAGGGCGTGCCGATGCCCTGTATCGAGGAACTCCGCGTCACCGACTCGCACCTCAACGACATCCCCCGCGACGGCGTCGCACAGGGCGAGATCATGTTCCGCGGCAACGGCGTCATGAAGGGCTACTACAAGAACCCCGAAGCCACGGCCGAGGCCTTCGAGGGCGGCGTGTTCCATTCCGGCGATATCGCTGTGCATCACCCCGACACCTACGTGCAGATCGCCGACCGCGCCAAGGACGTCATCATTTCAGGCGGCGAGAACATCTCCTCGGTCGAGGTCGAAGGCGTCCTGATGGGCCACACGGCCATCTCGCTCGCCGCCGTCGTCGCCAAACCGGACGAGAAATGGGGCGAAGTCCCCTGCGCCTTTGTCGAACTCCTGCCGGGCAAAGAGGTGAGCGAAGCCGAGATCATCGCCTTCGCCCGTCAAAAACTCGCCGGGTTCAAGACCCCGAAAAAGGTCGTGTTCCAAGAACTTCCCAAAACCTCGACCGGCAAGATTCAGAAATTCGAACTGCGCGAGCAGGCGAAAACCCTCTGATTGCCAGAGCGCCCAAGCGGGAACAGCCGCTTGGGCCGCCCCCTAATCATGCCACTGGATCGCAAAGCCTTCCTCCGGCGTCGGCACGGTGAAATACCGCGAGATCTCACGAAACTGCGCTTCGCTCGGGGCGAACTCATGCCCGCCCGCCGCATTGCGCGCTGCTAGCCGCGCGAGACAGACCTCGTCCGGCACATCAAGCACATGCATCACATGCGTCGCGCCGCTTTCGTCGAGGATTCCGCGCATCCAATCCCGCGCCTGCCGCGTATTGGCCTGAAAGTCGAGCACCACCGACACCCCTTCCCGCAAGAGCGCCGCCACATGCGGCCCGACCACGGCACGTAGCCGCGCGGCATAGCGCACGTAGTCCTGCAAACTGCTCATCTCTTCGCCGTAGAGCGCCGCAAGCCACGCATCTTCAGACAAGCGCACATGCCCCGGTGCCTGCGCCAACTCGGCGCACAACGTCGATTTGCCAGCAGCGATCTTGCCGCAAATCATGTGTAGGGTTGGGTCATTTGAAAACATGAAGAACACCTTTGTTGCGTGCACCGGCTCTCTGAACTTGGCACGTGAAAAAAATTGCAGACGACAGCCCGGCCCGGCAGTTCAGGCCGGGACCGTAATTCGCGCCAAAGCGCGCAGGTGCGTCTTCACAACAGAGGTCCACATGTCCGCTCCCTAGCCGTCAAAACCTCGCATGTAAATCCCGCTCTGCGTTGCCGCCCGGCCCCGGCCCGTGCTATCCTTTGGCCTTCCAAGAGGCAGAGCAGCCCGCGCGACATCCATGACCAAGACGGCCCTGACAAAATTCGAACGGCTCGAGGCCTCTGGCCTCTGGCGTGCTGCGCCCGATGCCCAGCGCCGGGATGTCATCATCTCTATCGGCGAGGCCACCCTGACGATCTCCGATCTTCAGGACCGCCCGCTTGCGCATTGGTCCCTGCCTGCTGTCTCGCGCCTCAACAAAGGGAAACGCCCAGCGATTTATGCGCCCGACGGTGATCCCGGCGAAACCCTCGAGCTCGACGAAAGCGAGGCGCATATGATCGAGGCTATCGAGAGCCTCCGCGCCGCCATCGACCGCCGCCGCCCGCGCCCCGGACGGCTCCGCCTCGTGACGCTGAGCGCGTCCATTGCCTCTGTGGCGGCGCTGGCGGTATTCTGGCTGCCGGGCGCGCTCCTCGATCACACGTTGAGCGTTGTGCCGGACGCCAAGCGCATCGAGATCGGCCAAGAACTCGAACGCGAAATGACGCGGCTGACGGGGGAACCCTGCCGCGGGCTTCTCGCCACGCCCGCGCTGGCGCGTCTGGCTGAGAGGCTCGACGTGCCCCGTCTGGGTGTGTTGCGTGGCGGCGTGCGGGAAACCCTGCCACTGCCCGGCGGCACCATCCTTCTCAACCGCGCCATCGTCGAAGACTACGAAGAGCCGGACGTGGCCGCGGGCTACGTGCTCGCCGCCAAAGCCGATGCCGCTGCCCGCGATCCCCTACGCCTCCTGCTCGAAGCGCACGGCCCCCTGACAACGCTGCGCCTGCTGACCACCGGCGCGTTGCCGGAGAACACGCTGCGCGCCCATGCCGAAGAAATGGCCCTGGCCACGCCACCGCGCCCCGAGTCCGAAACCTTGCTCGGCTTGTTCACGAAGTTTGAAGTGAAATCGACACCCTATGCCTATGCGCTCGACCCATCAGGCGAAAGCACCCTCCCCCTGATCGAGGCCGATCCCTTCGAGACCTCGCCAAGGCCCGTGCTATCAGATGGAGATTGGGTGGCGCTTCAGGGGATTTGCGGCGGCTAGCACCGTCCCTCCCCAGCTCCACAATTGGCTTACTTGCGCAGCACGGCAGACCCGAACCCGGCCCCGCGCACCTTGGCCAACGCGCTTCCTGCGCGCTCGGCATCGCCATAAGGGCCCGCCAACACCATGCGCCGGGTCACGCCCTTGGACTCATAGGTGCCGATCCGCACCGGCATGCCCAGCGCCCGCACCTTGCGCGCCGCGCTCTGGGCGGCGGTGTAATCAGTATAGGTCGCGACTTTGACATAGCCCTGCCCACCAATGCGAAGCGCCTTGCGGCGCGGGCTGCTCTTGGTCGACACGACCGGGGCCGCACCTTTGCTCGAGACGACCATCGACGTTCCGGCCTCTCCGCGACGAAGCTCATGCGGCACACCCGCATGCCAAATCTGGTCCATCCGCGCCTTGCCGCCAAACGTCTGTTCTCCGCGATGCGGGTTAAGACGGCCATCTTCGAACACTCGAACATACCCTTCAGGCGGCTCCACCTGCACCATGGCGTATTTGCGGTTCTCATAGATATGACGCGGCACAACGCGCACATCCGGACCAACCTCACCTTCGCGCACGACCTGCCCCGGCACGGCCCCCTGATAGGACGATCCTCGGCGGTCAATCTTGATCACCGGCGCCGTCGCGGTCGGGTTGCCCGTGCCCGGCGTGTAAGGCAGCTCGGACTGCGGTCCACAGCGCACGGCCATGCCTCTGTAGGTTCCGGCCCCAGCCCGGCAAGGCGACGCCACACCAGCGCGGCGCGGCACTTGGCCAAGATCGCGGCGCGGCTTCTTGGTGGCAGGCGCACTCACCGTCTTGGCAGGTTTCGCAGTCGGTTTCGTGGCGGGCTTCATCGCTTTGGCGGGTTTCGCTGGTGCAATCGCCACGGCGCGAGGCTTCGCCGGTGCCGCCGGACGCGGTGTCGGCGCGGCAGTCGGCTTGGCGCGTGCAGTTGTCACAGGCGCAGCGGTCTCTTTCGGTGCACCCTGCTCGGGTTTGGCCGCCTTGAGCGTCACAACGTTCTTATCAAGACGCGGTGCGGCCTGTTGCTTGCTCGCCCCGGCAACCTGTGTCGGCTTGAACCCACATAGCACTTTGCGGTCCCGGCTCATCCTCGGCACCCAAGTGACGCTTCCGTCAACACCGGCCCGAATATAGACACAGCCCTTGCTATCCACATATTGCCGCGCCTTGTAGGACGCGGGCGGAAACTCGTTCGGTTGATCCACGTTTTTCAGGGATTGGGCCTCGACAGCAGCGCCGAGCCCCAAGGAACCTGCAATAACGGCAATCGCAATTGCTCTGCTCAGTTTCATTGTGCCCCCACAATATCTGGGGCCAGCATAACCGCAAAACTCAATATGAGTAAACCACCCATAGCGGGCAACGGGCCTGTCTTTCAGGGCCAAACCCCTCGATCCGGCCCCATGGATGCGCTTTGGGCCTACTTGGTGCCGAACATTCGGTCACCCGCATCGCCAAGCCCCGGCAGGATATAGCCTTTTTCGTTCAGCCGCTCATCAAGCGAGGCGGTCACGATCGGCACATCCGGATGCGCTTCCTTCATTCGCGCAACCCCCTCGGGTGCAGCGAGAAGACAGAGGAACCGGATATCTTTCGCGCCCTGTTCCTTCAAAAGGTCAATCGCCGCCGCCGAGGAATTCCCGGTCGCCAGCATCGGATCGACCGCGATTACAAGGCGCTCGTCCAACTCGCTCGGAGCCTTGAAGTAATACTGCACCGGCTCAAGCGTCTCTTCATCGCGGTAAAGCCCGACGAACCCGACCCGCGCCGAAGGGATCAGTTCGAGCATTCCGTCGAGAAGCCCATTGCCCGCCCGCAGAATCGACACCAGCGCGAGCTTGCGCCCCGCGAGAACCGGAGCGTCCATTTCCTGCATCGGCGTGTTGATCCGCTTGGTCGTCATCGGCAACTCGCGCGTCACCTCATAGGCCAGAAGCTGGCTGATCTCGCGCAGCAGGCGACGGAACTCGCCCGTCGAAGTATCGGTCTGGCGCATGATGGTAAGCTTGTGCTGTACGAGCGGGTGGTCGACGACGGTCAGGTGATCCATCAGGTTTTCTCCAGTTTCTTATGTATCCGCGCCCGCGTCTCGGCGTCGCAAAAGGCAGCTTCGGCAGCGGTTTCATTAAGGGCGCGAAAATCGGATTCGTCCCAACCAAAGCTTTCGGCCAACATGTCATATTCCCGCACCAGATTGGTATGGAAAAACGGCGGGTCATCCGTCGAAACCGTGATTTTGACGCCCGCCTCGCGCAGTCTGGCAATCGGATGGGCGGCAAAGTCCTTGTACAGGCCCAGCGCCACATTCGATCCCGGACATACTTCGAGCGTGACCTGACGTGCCGCCAATTCCCTGACGAGCCGCGCATCTTCAATGGCCCGCACGCCATGCCCGATCCGGTCCACGTTGAGATCTCGCAACGCCTGCCAGACGCTTTCCGGTCCGCCAAATTCGCCCGCGTGGGTCGTTAGGCAAAGCCCCGCTTCTCGCGCCTGATCAAAGGCCCAGGCGAAATCGCCCTGTTGCCCCTTGGTCTCGTCCCCGCCCATGCCGAACCCGGTGATCCAGTCGCCCACCGTCTCTGCCGCACATAGGCTAGGCCGCTTGGCTTGTTCAGGGCCGAAATGGCGCACCGCCGTCACCACGCCGCGCCACAAGATACCATGCCGCGCCTCTGCCGCGCGCGCGGCCTCGACGATGGCCGCCAAGTAGTCGCGCCACGCCCCCACATCGCCGCCACCACAGAAATCCGGACTGAGGAATGTCTCGCAATAGACAACACCTTCCGCCGCCCGGTCCTCAAGAACCGCCGCTGTGAGCCGCGCATAGTCCTCTGGGGTCTTGAGCACACTGGTCGCCGCCTCATAGACCTGCAAGAAATGCTGGAACCCCTTGAACGCATAGCCGCCACGCGCGTCAAACGCCTGCGACAGGTCCACATGCCGCTCCCCGGCCAAGCGCCGAATAAAGTCCGGCGGGGCCGCGCCTTCGTGATGCAGATGCAGTTCGACCTTGGGCAAATCCTTCATAGGAACGAGCGCCCCTCAACACGCGCCTCAATGCCGAGATGCGCCGCCACGCTCGCCGCCACATCCGCGAAATCCAACAGGCCCAGCGCCCCCGCGCCCACCCCTGCACACAGGACCGGCACCCGCTCCCGCGTATGCTCTGTCCCGGCCCATGTCGGATCATTGCCGTGATCGGCGCTCAGGAGAAGCATGTCGCCCTCACGCAGCCCCGCAATCACGGTGCCGATCTCTCCATCGAACCATTCAAGCGCCGCCGCATAGCCCGCCGGATCGCGCCGATGGCCATAGAGGCTGTCAAACTCGACAAAATTCGCGAATGTGAGGCTCCCGTCCTCGGCCCCCTCGACCCGTTCGCCCAGCGCCCGCATAAGCGCCGCATCGCTTCCCTTGGCACAGGTCGAGATGCCCCGCATCGAAAAGATATCTCCGATCTTGCCAATCCCATAGACCTCGCGCCCCGCCGCCGCGACCCAATCGGGCAGGACCGGCGCAGGTGGCGTCACGGCATAGTCCCTCCGGTTGGTCGTGCGCGTGAACCCCTCTTCGGCGCTTCCCACGAAGGGCCGCGCAATGACCCGACCAACCCGGCGCGCGTGCAACATCGGCGCGATCTCTTCACAAAGCCGCAAGAGCCGCTCCAATCCGAACCGCTCTTCATGCGCCGCGATCTGGAACACGCTGTCGGCGCTGGTATAGCAGATCGGCAGGCCCGAGCGCATATGCTCCTCCCCGAGCCGCGCGATGATCTCCGTGCCGGACGCATGACAATTGCCTAGCACCCCCTCGACACCCGCCACCTCACAGACCGTCGCGATGATATCCTCTGGGAAACACGGCTCGGTCTCGGGGAAATAGGTCCAATCCCACGGCACCTGAAGCCCCGCCAATTCCCAATGCCCCGAGGGCGTATCCTTGCCCGGCCCCTGTTCGGTCGCCGCGCCCCAAAGGCCCTCCGGCGCGACCCCGAGACCCGGCGCCTCCAGACCGCTGGCCAGCCGTAGCGCCGCGCCGAGCCCCAAACGATCAAGGACGGGTAGGCGAAGCGGCCCCTCCGGACGCTCCCGCGCGCACCATTCGGCGATATGGCCAAGTGTGTTTGCCCCGGTATCCGGCACACCACCGCTGGCAAACCGCGCCGCGTCCGGCGCGCCGCCGATCCCGACGCTATCCATCACGACAAGAAACGCCCGCGCCATCAGCCGATCCTTTCGTGGATCAACGCCTGCGCGTCCGGCGCCTCTTCCCCGATGGTGATCGCGCTCAATACCGCCGCTGCGGCTCTGCCCGCGGCCTCCTCGCGCGCAGCATGCACCCGGCAAAGCGGCGCGCCCTTCTCAACCTTTGCCCCAAGGCGAACCATGTCTGAAATCCCGACCGCCGGATCGACCACGTCGCTCTCGACCTGCCTTCCCCCGCCAAGGCGCACAACCGCAAGCCCAAGCGCCTCGCCATCCATCGCCGTGACAAAACCGGCCTCTGGCGCGACCACCTCGCGGATCACCGTCGCCTCCGGCAGGAAGCGCCGCCAATCCTCGGCAAACCGTAGCGGGCCACCCATCAACGCGACCATCTGTGCGAACCTTTCCGCCGCCGCGCCGCTCTCAATCGCCGCCGCCATCTTTGCCACGCCAGACTCTTCATCTTTGGCCAACCCGCCCTGCTCAAGAAGCGTCCCGCCAAGCACCACCGTTAGATCGCGCAACCGCCCCGGCTTGCCCTCACACAAGACTTCCATGCTTTCGGCCACCTCGAGCGCATTGCCAAGGCTCGGCGCAAGGGGCTCGTTCATGTCGGAAATCACCGCCCGCGTCGCACAGCCCGCGCCATTCGCCGTCGCGACCAAGGCTTCGGCCAGCGCCCGCGCCTCGTCAGCTGTTTTCATGAATGCACCCGAGCCGCATTTGACGTCGAGAACCAAGCCCTCAAGCCCCGCCGCAAGTTTCTTTGATAGGATCGACGCCGTGATGAGGTCCACGCTTTCGACCGTCGCCGTCACATCGCGCACCGCGTATAGCCGCTTGTCCGCCGGGGCCAAATCCGCGGTCGCGCTCACAATGGCGCACCCGACCTCGCCCACAATGGCGCGGAACCGGTCTTCGCTGACCCCGGTGACAAGACCGGGGATCGCCTCCATCTTGTCGAGCGTGCCACCCGTATGGCCAAGCCCCCGCCCCGAAATCATCGGCACATAGGCACCACAAGCCGCCAGAGCCGGCGCAAGGACGAGACTCACGCAATCGCCAACGCCGCCCGTTGAGTGTTTGTCGAGAACCGGCCCCGACAGGTTCCAATCCATGCGTTGCCCGCTATCGCGCATTGCCTCGGTCAGGGCCACGCGCTCGCCTTCGCTCAGCCCCCGCAGGCAAACGCCCATCGCAAAAGCCCCGGCCTGTGCATCGCTCACCGTGCCATCCGCCAGCCCCTGAGCGAACCAACGTAGCGCCGCCGCGCCTGGTGCCTCGCCCCGACGCAGGGAGGCTATGATCTCGCGCGCATCCATCCCCGGATCAGCCCTGTTGGTCCCCAAGATGATGCTGCCCGAACGCACCCGGCAGCAATTCTGCCAAGGTCATGCGCTCTTCGACGCCTTCAAGGGTGGCCATCGTCACCACGACTTCGCCGGTGCCGAACTCGGCCAACTTCTGACGACACCCACCACAGGGCGTGACGGGGTGCGGACTGTCGGCAATAACATAGACCTCTGTTAGCCGGGTTTCCCCTGAGGCCACCATGGCCGCAATCGCCCCGGCCTCGGCACAGGTGCCTTGCGGATACGCGACATTCTCGACATTGCAGCCCGCATAGACCGCGCCGCTTTCGCTTCGGATCGCTGCGCCGACCTGAAAATCGGAATAGGGCGCATAGGCGTTCTCGCGCACATCCCGCGCCGCTTTCTCAAGACTCATGGCACCCTCTCCCAACTGTTGAAACCACTGCCGAGAGACTGCGGCGATGCGCCGGAATTTGCAAGGCCACGCCGCGGCTGGAAACCGCCCATTTCCACCCGCGAAAAAATAGTTTAAGGCTAAACTATAGAGACTCAGGAGGCGGAGACATGTCGGACACAACCAAGGAGAGCCTGCGTCAGGCGGCCCTTTTCTATCACGAACACCCCAAGCCCGGAAAACTCGAGATTCGTGCAACCAAGCCCTTGGCGAATGGCCGCGATCTCTCGCGCGCCTATTCGCCCGGCGTTGCCGAAGCCTGCCTCGAGATCAAGGACGACCCCGCAAACGCCTCCCGCTATACCGCGCGCGGCAACCTTGTCGCCGTGGTTTCCAACGGCACCGCCGTGCTCGGCCTTGGCAATATCGGCGCGCTGGCCTCCAAGCCGGTGATGGAAGGCAAGGCCGTTCTTTTCAAGAAATTCGCCAATATTGATTGTTTCGACATCGAGGTGGATGAAAGCGACCCCGAGAAACTCGCCGATATCGTCTGCGCCCTTGGTCCGACTTTCGGCGCGATCAACCTCGAGGACATCAAGGCCCCCGACTGTTTCATCGTCGAGCAAATCTGCCGCGAACGCATGAACATCCCCGTCTTTCATGACGACCAGCACGGCACCGCGATTGTCGTCGGCGCGGCAGCCACCAACGCGCTCCGTGTCGCGGGCAAGTCCTTCGAGGACATCAAGATCGTCTCCACCGGCGGCGGCGCAGCAGGCATCGCCTGCCTGAACATGCTTCTGAAACTCGGCGTCAAACGCGAAAATGTCTGGCTCTGCGACATTCATGGCCTCGTCTACGAAGGCCGCAGAGAGGATATGAACCCGCAAAAGGCCGCCTTCGCGCAAAAGACCGACCTGCGCACGCTCGATGACGTGATCGACGGCGCGGACCTCTTCCTCGGTCTCTCCGGTCCCGGCGTCCTCACGCCCGACCACGTTGCCAAGATGACCGACCGCCCGATCATCTTTGCCCTCGCGAACCCCACACCCGAGATCATGCCCGACCTCGCCCGTTCCGTTGCCCCCGACGCGATCATCGCCACCGGGCGGAGCGACTTCCCGAACCAGGTCAACAACGTCCTCTGCTTCCCCTTCATCTTCCGTGGCGCGCTCGACGTCGGCGCGACCGAGATCAACGACGCCATGTCCCTCGCCTGCGTCGCGGGCATTGCCGAGCTTGCCCGCGCCACAACAAGCGCCGAGGCCGCCGCAGCCTACAAGGGCGAAGACCTGACCTTCGGCGCCGACTATCTCATCCCCAAACCCTTTGACCCCCGCCTCGTCGGAGTGGTCTCCGCCGCCGTGGCCAGCGCCGCCATGACCTCTGGCGTTGCCACACGCCCGATTGACGACATCGAAGCCTACAAGGCCCGCCTCAACCAATCGGTGTTCAAATCCGCGCTCCTCATGCGCCCCGTCTTCCAATCCGCCACCGCCGCCTCCCGCCGCATCATCTTTGCCGAGGGCGAAGACGAACGCGTGTTGCGCGCGGCTCAGGCGATCCTCGAGGAGACCACCGAGACCCCGATCCTCATCGGCCGCCCCGAGGTCATCGAAGCCCGCTGCGAACGGATCGGCCTCGACATCCGCCCCGACAAGGATGTCCAGATCGTCAACCCCGAGAACGACCCGCGCTACCGCGACTACTGGACCTCCTACCACGAGATCATGCAGCGCCGCGGCGTGACCCCGGATCTCGCCAAGGCCATCATGCGCACCAACACCACGGCCATTGGCGCCGTTGCCGTGCATCGTGGCGAGGCCGACAGCCTCATCTGCGGCACGTTCGGCGAATACCGCTGGCACCTGAGCTACATCAATCAGGTGCTCGGCGCGGGCGACCTGCGCCCCCATGGCGCGCTCTCGCTGATGATCCTCGAGGACGGCCCGCTCTTCATCGCCGACACCCACGTGCATCAACTGCCGACCCCGGAACAGCTCGCCGAGATTATCCTCGGCGCCGCCCGCCACGTGCGCCGCTTTGGCATCGAGCCGAATATCGCGCTCTGCTCGCAATCCCAGTTCGGCAACCAAGCCGAAGGATCGGGCCGCCGCCTGCGCGACGCGATTGCCATCCTCGACTCACGTCCCCGCGACTTCACCTATGAGGGCGAGATGCCGGTCGACGTCGCTCTCGACCCCGAGTTGCGCGCCCGTGTCTTCCCTGCCTCACGCATGGAAGGTCAGGCCAACGTGCTCGTTTTCGCCCATGCCGACGCCGCCTCGGGCGTGCGCAACATCCTCAAGATGCGCGCCGACGGGCTCGAGGTCGGACCGATCCTGATGGGCATGGGCAACCGCGCCCACGTGGTCACCCCCGGCATCACAGCGCGCGGCCTCCTCAACATGGCCGCCATCGCCGGGACTCCGGTTGCGCATTACGGCTGATCCAAAGGCACACCCCAAAGGTGGGTTTTGCAGCCCGCCTCTTTGCAGTTTTGCAAAATCCTCGAAATTTCCAGCATATCCCGCCCTTTCCGGCGGGGTTTGCAAAATTTGCAAGGCAGAAAATCGCCAAACTGCAAAACATTCGCGATAATCTGACGCGACGTCGCGAAAGGCACTTGCCGCAAACCACTCCCCTCCCGTAACACCTTTGCAACGTATTTGGAGGAGAACACCATGGCATACAAAGACGTATACGCCGCCTGGAAGACAGACCCGGAAGGGTTCTGGATGGACGCGGCCAAGGCGATCGATTGGGACGAAGCCCCCTCGAAGGCGCTCTTCGACAAGGGCGATCACCTCTATGAATGGTTCGCCGACGCCAAGGTCAACACCTGCTACAATGCGGTCGACCGCCATGTCGAAAATGGCCGCGGTGAACAGACCGCAATCATCTACGACAGCCCGATCACCCATACCAAACGCGAAATCTCCTATGTCGAGCTGCGCAACCGTGTTGCCATGCTCGCCGGAGCCCTGCGCGCCAAGGGCGTTGAGAAGGGCGATCGCGTCATCATTTACATGCCGATGGTGCCCGAAGCGCTCGAGGCGATGCTCGCCTGCGCCCGCCTTGGCGCGGTGCACTCTGTTGTCTTTGGCGGGTTCGCCGCGCACGAACTCGCTGTGCGTATCGACGATGCCAAGCCCAAGGCCATCATCGCCGCCTCCTGCGGGGTCGAGCCGGGCCGTGTCGTGCATTACAAACCGCTGCTCGATGCCGCCATCGACCAATCCACTCACAAGCCCGATTTCTGCGTGATCTTCCAACGCGAACAAGAAGTCGCGGAACTGGTCGAGGGTCGCGACTACAACTGGCACGGTTTCCAATACGGTGTGGAACCGGCGGAATGTGTCCCGGTCGAAGGCAATCACCCCGCCTATATCCTCTACACCTCCGGCACCACCGGCCAGCCCAAAGGCGTCATTCGTCACACGGCGGGCCAACTCGTGGCGCTGAACTGGACCATGAAGAACATCTACAATGTCGATCCCGGCGATGTCTTCTGGGCCGCCTCGGACGTGGGCTGGGTCGTGGGCCACTCCTATATCTGCTACGCGCCGTTGATCCACGGCAACACCACGATCGTCTTCGAAGGCAAACCCGTCGGCACCCCCGACGCAGGCACCTTCTGGCGCGTGATCTCCGAGCATAACGTCAAAAGCTTCTTCACCGCCCCGACCGCCTTCCGCGCCGTGAAACGCGAAGACCCCAAAGGCGAGTTCGTCAAGAAATATGACCTTTCAGGCCTCAAGACGGTCTATCTCGCCGGTGAACGCGCCGATCCCGACACCATCGTCTGGGCGCAGGAACAACTCGGCGTGCCGGTGGTCGATCACTGGTGGCAGACCGAAACCGGCTGGGCCATTGCCGCCAACCCGATTGGTATTGAAGAGTTGCCAATCAAGCTCGGCTCGCCCACCGTGCCGATGCCCGGCTACGAGGTCGAAATCCTCGACGAAGGCGGCCACCCGATGAAAGCGGGCGAACTTGGCGCCATCGCGATCAAGCTGCCGCTGCCGCCGGGCACCCTGCCGAACCTCTGGAACGCCGAAGAGCGGTTCAAGAAATCCTACCTGTCGCATTTCCCCGGCTACTACGAGACGGGCGATGCAGGCATGATGGACGAGGACGGCTACGTCTACATCATGGCCCGCACCGATGACGTCATCAACGTCGCAGGGCACCGCCTCTCGACCGGCGCCATGGAAGAAGTGCTCGCCGCGCACCCCGATGTTGCCGAATGCGCCGTGATCGGCGTCACGGACCAACTCAAGGGCCAAATGCCGGTCGGCTTCCTCTGCCTCAACGCAGGTGCCGACAAGGCCCATGACGACGTGGTCAAAGACGTGATCAAGATGGTCCGCGATCAGATCGGCCCGGTGGCCGCGTTCAAACTTGCCGTGGTGGTGGATCGCCTGCCGAAAACCCGCTCGGGCAAGATCCTGCGTGGCACCATGGTCAACATCGCCGATGGCACCGCCTTCAAGATGCCCGCGACGATCGACGACCCGGCCATCCTCGACGAGATCAAGGACGCGCTTCAGACCATCGGCTACGCCAAGGACTGACCCGCAGCCCCCCCTTGAGAAAGGCCCCGCCCCTGCGCGGGGCCTTTTTACGTTTTGGTAAGGGCGTACGCCCCCTTAACCCCGACTTTCACCCAAACCGCACCGACGGAATACCGACGCAATACCGACGTGATACCGACCCGCGGTTTTACCCCGCCAAGGGGCCTTTATCTCTTCCTCTTGCAAGAAATACCCCCGCCGGAGGCAATCCGCAGGCAGCGGCCCCTGAGAAGGGGCCGATGACGAGAAATCCTGCGCGCGGCCCTGGCCGCGCCCAATAAAATAAGGGGTTAGACGAATTGCTCGCGGATCAGCCGTTCCTCGAGCCCATGGCCCGGATCGAACAGCAGGCGATGCCGCACGCTCGGCTCGGAATGGATCTCGACCGACACCACATCCTCCACCGACCGGCTATCCGCATCCGCCATCACCGGCCGCTTCACCGCATCAATCACATCAAATCTCACATGCGCCGTCTTGGGCAAAAGCGCCCCACGCCAGCGCCTCGGTCGAAACGGCGCAATCGCTGTCAGGGCGAGCACATCTGACCCGATAGGCAGGATCGGCCCATGCGCAGAATAGTTGTAAGCTGTTGATCCTGCAGGGGTTGCCAGAAGCGCGCCGTCACAAACGAGCGCCTCCATCCGCAGCCGCCCATCGACCGTGATCCGCAGTTTCGCAGCCTGCGGACCAGCCCGCAAAAGCGAAACCTCGTTGATCGCCAAAGCCTCATGGACCGTGCCATCCGCGCAGGTCGCCTTCATGCGCAACGGGTTAATGACCTCTTCCTCCGCAGCCGCAAGGCGCTCAAGTAGATCCGTCTCGCCATATTCGTTCATAAGGAACCCGACTGTGCCACGGTTCATCCCATAGACCGGCGTATCGATTCCGATCGAGCCATGCAGCGTCTGAAGCATGAACCCATCCCCACCAAGCGCCACGATCACATCGGCCTCTTCCGGGGCGCAATCTCCATAGCGCGCGACAAGGGCGGCCCGCGCCACCTGCGCTACCGCTGCTTCGCTTGCCACAAAGGCAATCGTTCTGCCCATGTCTCCGATCCTTTGTTTCCGATCCGGCACGTCCTGTACCCGATGCAATCACAACTCCACCCCCTGCACCAGCCCCGTCGCAGAGACAAGCCCACAAGTCGCTTAAGGGCCTTTTATCCAAGGGGTGTTTCCTTTAGGAACTCGGCATCTGACATTCTCTGATCTGGAGCACTGCCAAATGACCGCGACTCGCGACCCCGGCTTTTTCACTGAATCCCTCGCCTCGCGCGACCCCGAACTCTTCGGCTCAATCACCGACGAACTCGGTCGCCAGCGCGACGAGATCGAGCTGATCGCCTCGGAAAACATCGTCTCTGCCG
Organism: Shimia aestuarii; assembly: GCF_022814865.1. Taxonomy (GTDB): domain Bacteria; phylum Pseudomonadota; class Alphaproteobacteria; order Rhodobacterales; family Rhodobacteraceae; genus Shimia; species Shimia aestuarii_A. The sequence continues at coordinate 262,267 of NZ_JAKVRD010000003.1, forward strand.
CCGTAATGGAAGCGCAGGGCTCGGTCATGACCAACAAGTATGCCGAAGGCTATCCGGGCCGCCGCTACTATGGCGGTTGCCAATACGTCGATGTGGCCGAGAACCTCGCCATCGACCGCGCCAAAGAGCTCTTTGGTTGTGACTTCGCCAACGTCCAGCCCAACTCCGGCTCGCAGGCGAACCAAGGCGTCTTCACCGCCCTGCTGCAGCCCGGCGACACCATCCTCGGCATGTCCCTCGACGCTGGCGGCCACCTGACTCACGGTGCGAAACCAAACCAGTCGGGCAAATGGTTCAACGCGATCCAATACGGTGTGCGCAAACAGGACAGCCTGCTCGACTACGACCAGGTGCAAGAGCTTGCAAACGAGCACAAGCCGAAGCTCATCATCGCGGGCGGCTCGGCCATCCCGCGCCAGATCGACTTTGCCAAGTTCCGTGAGATCGCGGATTCGGTCGGCGCCTACCTGATGGTCGACATGGCTCACTTTGCTGGTCTCGTCGCGGCAGGCGAACACCCCTCGCCCTTCCCCTACGCCGACGTTGCCACCACCACGACCCACAAGACCCTCCGTGGCCCGCGTGGCGGCATGATCGTGACTAACAACGAAGAGATCGCGAAAAAGGTCAACTCCGCGATCTTCCCCGGCATCCAGGGTGGCCCGCTCATGCATGTCATCGCCGGTAAGGCCGTGGCCTTTGGCGAAGCGCTGCGCCCCGAGTTCAAGGCCTACCAGAAGCAGGTGCGCGCCAACGCAGTGGCCCTCGCCGATCAGCTCATGAAAGGCGGCCTCGACATCGTCACCGGCGGCACCGACACACACGTGATGCTCGTCGACCTGCGCCCCAAGGGCGTCAAAGGCAACGCGACCGAGAAGGCCTTGGGCCGCGCGCATATCACCTGCAACAAGAACGGCATCCCCTTTGACCCGGAAAAACCGATGGTCACCTCGGGCATCCGTCTCGGCACCCCCGCAGGCACGACCCGCGGCTTCGGAGAGGATGAGTTCCGCCAAATCGCCGACATGATCGTAGAAGTCGTGGATGGTCTCGCCGCTAACGGTGAAGACGGCAACAGCGCGGTCGAAGAAGCGGTGAAGGACAAAGTCGCAGCCCTCTGCGCCAAGTTCCCGCTTTACCCGAACCTCTGATATCGGGTCCGCGCACGCGCCTCGCGCGCGGCTTTAACACTTCTGCAACCGCCGTCTGAGACATTGACGGCGGTTGTTTTTTGTCCCGGTTCCGTGTTGCGCGAGAAATGCTGGACTTTCTTGGCGCGTCCGGCTTCTGTTCTGTGATGGAAATTAAGTCTTTACCGATTGAGCGCACTCTGGGCGACTGGATGCGCGCACGTTTACCCTTCGCCGTCGCTGAACTGTTCATGTTCGTTCTGAAGCAGGGATGGGCCGCCTTGTTCGGTGGCCTCTTGTTGATCGCCATGCTGGCCACAGACCGTCTCTGGAATGACGGTTGGCCCATCGCGCGGTATGATGCGCTTCTGATCTACGCACTGGTGCTACAGGGGCTCTTTCTGGTCTTCCGACTCGAATCCTGGGCCGAGGCACGGGTCATCCTGTTGTTTCACATCACCGGCACCGCCATGGAGATCTTCAAGGTCAATGCCGGAAGCTGGGCCTACCCTGGAGACGGGCTCTTCAAACTCTGGGGAGTGCCGCTCTTCTCGGGCTTCATGTATGCCTCTGTCGGCTCCTTCATGGCGCGCGTGATCCGGCTTTTTGATATGCGGTTCGCGCCCTATCCGCCCTTCGCCGCAACGGTTGCGCTGGCCGTCGCGATTTACGTGAATTTCTTCGCACATCACTACCTGCCCGACATCCGCATCGCGCTTTTTGCAGCCACCGTCCTCCTTTATGCTCGCACCCGCATCTGGTTCCATATCGGCCTGAACCGATACTGGATGCCTCTGCCCCTCGCGGCGTTTCTTTCGAGTGGTTTCCTTTGGTTGGCCGAGAACATCGGAACCATGACCCGCATATGGCTCTATACCGGGCAAAGCGCTGGCGAGATGGTGAGTTTTGCCAAAATGGGCTCGTGGTATCTCTTGCTCTACGTGAGTTTTGTGACGGTGACTCTGGTCTTGCGCGATGCTCTCTCGCCAGAGCCCTATACCCCACCCCTCACAGAAAGCCTTGCCAAACAAGGACCACGATCAGAAGCGTGAAAACAGCAATCACATGGAATGACACCATGCCGAGCGTCGACAGGATCAATCCCTTTCGCATATCCGCCGGATCAAGCGCCTCGAGCGCGCCGTGCAAAGCTTCATAGGCCTTTTCCACGGGTTCGGCCTTGAGCTGCATACGGATCTTTGGGTGCCCGGCTTTCTGTTCTGCCTCAACCAAAGCACGCGCATGAGCGTGCATCTTTGCAGGAAGACGCCGCCCCACTTTGCGCATTGCATGGCCCAAACCTTTGGGTTCAAAAGAGAACTTCTTGCCCGCAAGTTTCGCAAGCGCCGCGTTTTTGCGTTGAATCTCCACCGGGTCAATCACACCAAATCCTCCCTTCCGCTAGCCTAGCCGAGCGACTCGCACCTCTCAACAGGACTGGTGCGCGAGATGACGAATTGCTATCTCCAATACATGCTGAACACGCTCGAATACGGAAGCCGCACCGACCTCCCCGACCTTTTGATCGTCCATGGCCTCTATGGCTCGGGACGCAACTGGGGGGCGATCTCCAAGCGCATGGCCCAAACGCGCCGCGTCATCGCGGTCGATCAACGCAATCACGGTGCAAGCCCTTGGTTTGATACGCATTCTTACGAGGACATGGCCGCCGACCTCGCCGAAGTGATCGCCGCGCAGGACGGCCCGATGGACGTGCTTGGCCATTCAATGGGTGGTAAGGCGGCGATGGTCCTTGCCCTCACGCGTCCTGAGTTGGTCAATCGCCTCGTCGTCGCGGATATCGCACCCGTCGCCTATAGCCATGATCAGAGCCAGCACATTGCCGCAATGAAAGCCGTCGACCTTGCCAAGATCGAAAAACGCTCTGATGCGATGAAAGCCCTTGAGGCACATGTGAACGAGGCCGCACTGCGAAGCTTCTTTACGCAGTCCCTTGATATTGAGACCAAGAAATGGCTCCTCAACCTCGATGTTCTAGAGAAGGAGATGCCAAAGATCATTGGCTGGCCGGGTACAACGGGAATCTATGAAGGCCCCACCCTGTTCCTGAGCGGGGCCGAATCCGACTATGTCAAATCGGAGCACCGCGCGACCATCCGCACTCTTTTCCCGAACGCACGCTTTGCAAAGATCATTGGCGCGGGGCACTGGCTTCACGCCGAAAAACCCCGCGAATTCATTCAGACGTTGAAGGCCTGGCTAGATGCGGCTTAAGCGCCGGTTTCGTAAAGCTTTTTCGCGACCAGATAGGAGAGCGGAAAAGACACGATAAACCCTGCGATCGCCGACCACATGACGGGGGTCAGCGTATCGTACCCCATCGTGAGGGCAGCGATCATCGCGCTGCCGGCAATGGTAGAGCCGATGAAAAGGTGCAAAATAAGGGATAGGCGAAACATGGTCCGGGCCTCTTGCTAGGGCGTTTCCACGAACGATCATTATCCCCTTCGCCGACATGCGCTTTGATCTACGTCAGAAAGGGATGTCGCGCATATGCCTTTTGACGGTTCTTAGATATGATCCCGAATGGTTCCCGTCTTCGGCGACAGAGAGGCGTTGATCTCCCGCATCTCAAGCGACAAGGCAAGCGACCGTTGTGCCATGATTGGAGCCACGAACGCCTCAGCCGCCGCGAATATCCGCGCCGTCGCATCCTCCATGACATCCTGCGTCCGTCCCTCTCGCAACCGGATCGACATGTCGATGAAGGCGTGTTTCCCATCCCCGTCCGCGATGGCGAAATGCTCCGCGCGAAACGCCCGGACCCGAATACCCGCTGTCGGAAAGGTCTCTATCTCTGCAGCCGCAGCCCGGATCACCTCACAGAAGGCGGAAACATCTAGGTCACTGTCAAGATTCGCGGAGTACTCTATCGTGAAATGTGGCAACGCAGCCTCCTCATTCATATCCAAGCATGCAGCTCTCGAACCCTCCACGAGATAGCAGTGCTTACCGAAGTGTTGACAGGAATCGGAAATATCACTTAACATATTAACTAATTTCATGGAGAGGCGAAAACCCTTATGTCGACCCTAGCAGAAAACCTCGAGAATCTGGCAACGCATCTGGACCGCTTTCGCGTCTCTGGCATCCAAAACAGGATCGCCGGTAAGGACTGCGCGGGTTCGGGTGGCACCTTCACGACCCATTCGCCGGTCGACAAGAGCGTGATTTGCGACGTCGCACGAGGAGACGCGACAGATATCGACGCCGCCGCGAAGGCCGCGCAAGAGGCCTTTCCAGCGTGGCGCGACATGCCCGCTCTCGAACGGAAGAAAATCCTTCTCAAGATCGCGGACGGCATCGAAGCCCGTGCCGAAGAAATAGCGCTTTGCGAGTGCTGGGATACCGGCCAAGCACTGCGCTTCATGTCCAAAGCCGCCATTCGCGGCGCTGAGAACTTCCGGTTCTTCGCAGATCAGGTCACCTCGGCGCGCGATGGGCAGAACTTGCGCTCTCCGACCCTGATGAATGTCACAACCCGTGTGCCCCTCGGCCCGGTCGGCGTCATAACACCTTGGAACACGCCCTTCATGCTCTCGACATGGAAGATCGCACCCGCTTTGGCAGCGGGATGCACGGTTGTGCACAAGCCCGCTGAGCTCTCGCCTCTTTCGGCCCGCCTTCTTGTCGAGATCGCAGAAGATGCCGGTCTTCCGCCAGGGGTCTGGAACATGGTGAATGGCTTTGGCGAGGATGCTGGTAAGGCCCTCTGCGAGCACCCAGATATTCGCGCCATTGCCTTCGTCGGTGAAAGCCGTACTGGTAGCCTGATCCAAAAACAGGGGGCCGACACGCTCAAGCGTGTGCACCTTGAACTGGGCGGAAAGAACCCCGTTATCGTCTTTGAAGACGCCGACCTAGACCGCGCCCTCGATGCGGTGACCTTCATGATCTACTCCATCAACGGTGAACGCTGCACCTCTTCGTCAAGACTACTCGTTCAGGAGAGTATCCGAGAAGACTTTGAGGCTCGATTGATCGAACGCGTCAACGCGATCCAAGTCGGGCATCCCCTTGACCCACAAACCGTCATTGGCCCACTCATCGGGGAAGAGCATTTCGCAAAGGTCACGTCCTATTTCGATATTGCAAAGGAAGACGGCGCGACCATCGCAGCGGGCGGCGCACCAATAAAGAGCGATGGATACTTCGTTCCACCCACGCTCTTTACGGACGCAAAGAACGACATGCGGATCGCGCGCGAAGAGATATTTGGACCGGTCCTGACTTCAATCGCGTTCAAAGACGAAGACGAGGCGCTGCGCATCGCCAATGATACACCGTATGGGCTGACCGGATACCTTTGGACCAATGACCTGACCCGCGCACTGCGCTTCTCGGATAGACTTGAGGCCGGAATGATCTGGGTAAACTCCGAGAACGTTCGACACCTACCGACTCCCTTTGGCGGCGTCAAAGCAAGCGGGATCGGACGCGACGGAGGCGATTGGTCCTTCGAATTCTACATGGAGCAAAAACACATCGGATTCGCGATGGGTGACCACCATATTCCGCGTCTCGGCGTGTAAGGAGAGATGATGATCCAAATCGCAACAGTTACCGCAAAGGATCAACAGCACTATGGCGTGATCCGGGAATACGGGTTTTCAGACCTGAGCAAAAGGTTCCCTCAATGGCCAACCCTGCTCGATGCCATCGAGGCGAATGGATGGAGTGCGCTTCAAGACGCCGCGAAGGACGCAGAACGCACGCACGCACCGGGGACATTCACCTACAGCGCGCCCCTTCCCAATGCGAAACGCATTCTGTGCGTCGGAGTGAACTTTCCGGACCGCAATGCCGAGTACAAAGACGGGAGCGCACAACCAAAGCATATGTCGCTATTCCCTCGTTTCGCGAGCGGATTTACCGGCCACGAACAGAATCTTGTGCGCCCTCCCGAGAATCACACACTCGACTACGAGGGCGAAGTCGCCATCGTCATCGGCAAGGCTGGCCGGCGCATCAACCCCAAGGATGCATATGACCACATCGCGGCTCTGACCCTCTGTAACGAGGGCACGATCCGAGACTGGGTGCGCCATGCGAAGTTCAATGTCACTCAAGGCAAGAACTGGGACCACTCTGGCGCAATGGGGCCATGGCTCGTCCCGTTCAAGGATCCCGCACAACTCGATGAGGCGCGGCTTCAGACCTGGGTCAACGGAGAGCTTCGCCAAGACGATCACCTCGCCAATATGATGTTCCCAATCCGGGAAGAGATCGCCTATATCTCGACGTTCATGACCCTTAAGCCTGGCGATATCATCGTGACAGGAACGCCTACCGGGGCCGGCGCGCGCTTCGATCCGCCGCGCTACCTTGCACCGGGGGATGTGGTTGAGATCAAGGTCGAGGGCCTTGGCTGCCTGCGCAATGGCGTGGAGGACGAGATATGACGCCTGAAGAGCATCAACGCGCTGCGACCGACTTGCTAAAGGCCGAAGCCAGCGGTCACCAGATAGATCTCTTGTCTTTACGTTATCCGAATATGACCATGGATGATGCCTATGCGATCCAAGGTGAAATCTACGCTCAGAAACGTGCTGCTGGTTGCAATGTGATTGGTTGGAAGATTGGCCTAACCTCAAAAGCCATGCAGAACGCTCTTGGGATCGATATTCCCGATAGCGGCATTCTCTTTGACCACATGCTCTTTCAATCAGGTGAAGACGTGCCCGCCGGCCGTTTCATTCAGCCGCGCATCGAAGCCGAGATCGCATTCCTTATGAAAGACACGCTCTCCGGAAACGATATCGGCCGTGAGGACGTCCTCGCGGCGACCGAGGCGGTTGCTCCTGCACTTGAGATCCTCGACACGCGCATTCTTCGAAAAGACCCCGCAACAGGCCAGTCTAGGAACGTGCTCGACACGATCAGCGACAACGCGGCAAACGCCGGCGTAGTTCTCGGGACAGAGCGTTTTGCTCCCACATCCCTTGATCTTCGCTGGATCGGCGCAATCGTCAGCCGCAATAACGAGGTTGAAGAAACAGGGCTCGGCGCCGGTGTGCTGAATGATCCAGTGGAAAGCGTCGTCTGGCTTGCACGTCGCATGGCGGCATACGGACAGAAGATCGAAGCAGGACATATCATCTTGGCCGGGAGCTTCATTCGCCCGATTGAATGCCCACCCGGATCGCAAATCTCAGCTGATTTCGGAGATTTCGGCTCCGTCGAGATCAGTTTTTCCTGAAAACGCGTCTGGAAAGGCTCTGAAAACGCAAAAAAGCGCTCCGTGTCAGGAGCGCTTGAAGCAATTCTGATTTCATCATTCAGAGAGGTACAAATTTGTTATTTGGTTCTTACTAGGTTTGGCGGTGACCTACTCTCCCACGTCTTGAGACGCAGTACCATCGGCGCGACGGTGCTTAACGGCCGGGTTCGGGATGGGACCG
>NZ_JAKVRD010000004.1 GCF_022814865.1 Shimia aestuarii
GCCTTGACCAATATCGCGCCGGGGAGCGGTTCGCTCTGATCTACCCGGTGCCATGCGACTGACCCTCGCCGCACGCTGCATTAACATTACGTTTCCTGAGGTCCAGACAGACGCAATACCGACGGAATACCGACGTGATACAGCAGCAGGTTTTGCGCCTTAACCATCGGTCGCACAACGAAAAAGGCCCGCACGAATCGCGCGGGCCATTGTATCTACACCGACATCAAAATCAGCCGACGATGGTCGCCTGCGTTGCGGCGCGGATTTCATCCTCGCTCACGCCATCGGCGCATTCGACGATCTTCAGCCCGCCCTCGACCACGTCGAGAACGCCGAGGTTGGTGATGATGCGATCGACCACGCCCTTACCGGTGAGCGGCAGGGTGCATTCTTTCAACACCTTGGAATCACCGTGTTTATTGGTGTGATCCATGACGACGATGACGCGACCAACACCGGCCACGAGGTCCATCGCGCCGCCCATACCCTTGACGAGCTTGCCGGGGATCATCCAGTTCGCGAGGTCGCCCTTCTCGTCGACTTCCATCGCCCCAAGGATCGCCGCAGCGATCTTGCCGCCCCGGATCATGCCAAAGGAGGTGGCGCTGTCGAAATAGGAGGTGCGGCGCAGCTCGGTAATCGTCTGTTTACCCGCATTGATTAGGTCTGGATCTTCCTCACCCTCATACGGGAAAGGCCCCATCCCCAGCATCCCGTTCTCGGACTGGAGCGTGATATCCTTGTCGCCGACATAGTTCGCCACGAGCGTCGGAATACCGATGCCGAGGTTCACATACATGCCGTCTTCGAGTTCCTGTGCCGCGCGTGCGGCCATCTGGTTACGGTCCCAAGCCATGGATCAAGCCTCCTCACGCGGACGGGTGGTCACTTTTTCGATGCGCTTCTCGTGCTCGCCCTGAATGATGCGATGCACGTAGACGCCCGGCAGGTGGATGTTGTCGGGGTCAAGCTCGCCGGGTTCGACGATTTCCTCGACCTCCACGACACAGATCTTGCCACACATTGCCGCCGGCGGGTTGAAGTTGCGCGCGGTCTTGCGGAAGACGAGGTTGCCCGTGGTGTCGGCTTTCCATGCCTTGACGATCGACAGGTCGGCAAAGATACCCTCTTCAAGGATATACTCTTCCCCGTTGAAAACCTTGACTTCTTTGCCCTCGGCGATCTGCGTGCCGACGCCGGTTTTGGTATAGAAACCGGGAATGCCGCAACCTGCAGAGCGCATACGTTCGGCGAGCGTGCCTTGCGGGTTGAACTCAAGCTCGAGTTCGCCCGAAAGATACTGGCGCATGAATTCTGCGTTCTCGCCGACGTAGGACGAGATCATCTTCTTGACCTGCTTGGTCTGCAGGAGGATGCCGATGCCGAAATCATCGACGCCCGCGTTGTTGGACGCAAAAGTCAGGTCTTTGACGCCCGACTCCTTGATCGCCTCGAGCAGAAGCTCGGGGATGCCGCAGAGGCCAAAGCCACCTGCCGCAATAAGCATGTCATCGCGCAGGATACCGTCGAGGGCTTCCTTTGCGTTTGCATAGACCTTCTTCATGGAACTCTCCCTATGATCCGGAATTGCCCGTGTTGTGACGGCGCGTCACGAGAGAGTCAACGAATACGGGACAGAGTACGTATTTCTACTGTCCGCCCCGCGTCCGGATCAGATGATGCGGACCTGTGTGCCGACCGGGGTGATCTCGAACAACTGCGCAATCGCCTCGTTATAAAGCCCGATACACCCGTCCGAGCTCTTGCGCCCGATCTTGCGCGTGTCATGCGTCCCATGGATGAGATAAGCGGGCCAGCCAAGATACATCGCGTGCGTTCCCAAGGGGTTATCCGGTCCCGGCGGCATGTATTTGAGCTCGGGATTGCGCTCGATCATCGAGGGCGTCGGGGTCCAGTCCGGGCCGATCTTTTTGCGCACAACCTCCGTATAGCCGCGTTTTGTCAACTCATCCGAGGCGGGCACGGAGGTCGGGAACACCCGGTAGGTCTCTCCATCGCCGCTCCAGAAATGCAGCGCCCGAGACACGGTGTCAGCCACGATGCTCGCCTTGCCGAGATCGTCGAAATGATCGCGCCAATCCTGCTCTCGAAAGCTCGAAATGATGCGGTTAACCGGTTCTTGGTCACCGCGGCCAAGCTCGGCCAAAGCTGCGCCAGGGGCGAGGGTGAGGGCGGGAAGGGCGGCGATCAGACCGCGCCGCGTAAGATCCGTCTTGGACATGTGATTTCCTGTTCGCGTGCTCGATTGGGCTGCACGCTGCGCTGCGGCTAGCAAAGAGGCAAATCACATATCGGTGACATCGCATGTGACGTCGCGCGCACCCACCACTCTGGGCAAAGCGCCGCCTGTTTGCGCGCGCGTCCGTCCTATTTCTTCGCGGCAGTCTTCTTCTTCGCCGCCGGTTTGCGTTTGGTGCCTTTCTTGGCTGCCTTCTCAGCAATAAGCGCAACCGCCATCTCCATGGTGACGTCTTCGGGCTTCACGTCCTTGGGGATCGTCGCGTTGACCTTCTCCCATTTGACATAGGGCCCATAGCGCCCCTCCATGACATTGACTGCGCCACCGTCCTCGGGATGATCTCCAAGCTCGTTCAAAGGCTTGGCTGCCGTCCGCCCGCGTCCGCGTGGGTTGTTGCGCTTCTCCGTCAGAAGTTCCACAGCCCGGTTCATGCCGATCTCGAAGACATCCTCGGGATCTTTGAGGTTGGCGTAGACCGGTTTCGCATCATCCGGCAGCTTATGCATGACATAGGGTCCGAAACGGCCAAAGTTCGACGAGATCACGCCCCCCTCCGGGTGTTCCCCGATCTCGCGCGGCAGGCTCAGCAACACCAGCGCCTTCTCAAGCGTCATCTCGTCCTTGTTCCACCCTTTCGGCAGCGAAGCGCGCGGCGGTTTTTTGTTCTCCGGCGTCGGCTCACCGCGTTGCACGTAAGGCCCGAAGCGGCCCGACTTGAGCCAGATCTCGTCGCCCTGATCCTCGCCGAGTACGCGTTCGTCGCCATCGGCACCTTCGCCTGCGATGGGACGCGTGTAGGTGCATTCGGGGTAGTTGCCACAGCCCACAAACCCGCCGGTGCGCGAGGTCTTGAGGTGCAATTTCCCATTGCCGCATTTGGGGCAGATTCTCGGATCGGAGCCATCCTCGCGCGGCGGGTAAAGCTGCGGTGCGAGCGCCTCGTCGAGCACGTCGAGCACTTCGGTGATGCGCAGTTCCGAGGTCTCAGCAATCGCCGCCGAGAAATCTTTCCAGAACCGGTTCAGCACGTTCTTGTAATTGCGATTGCCCGCCGAGACATCATCAAGCTCTTCCTCGAGATCGGCGGTAAACTCATAGCCGACATATTTACGGAAGAAGTTTAGCAAGAAGATCGTCACGATCCGGCCCTTGTCCTCTGGGAAGAGGCGGTTCTTGTCCTTGCGGACATATTCCCGGTCCTGAATCGTCGTGATGACGCTTGCATAGGTCGAGGGACGGCCAATGCCGAGCTCTTCCATCTTCTTGACCAGTGTCGCTTCGGTATAGCGGGGCGGGGGTTGGGTAAAATGTTGCTCTGGGCTGATCGAGCGCTTGTCGGTGGCTTCCCCTTCCATGATCTGAGGCAGGCGCTTGTCGTCGTCATCCACGACCTGATCGTCGCGACCCTCTTCATAGACGCGCATGAAACCGTCGAACTGCACAACCTGCCCGGTCGCGCGCAGGCCCACCTCGCCATCGCCGCTCGCGATGTCGACGGTGGTGCGCTCAAGCCGTGCGCCTTCCATCTGGCACGCGAGCGTGCGTTTCCAGATCAGATCATAGAGCTTGCGTTGATCCGGTTCGGCCGCCTTGAGGTCGTCCACCGTGCGGGTCATCTCGGTTGGGCGGATACATTCGTGCGCTTCCTGCGCGTTCTTGGCCTTGTTCTTGTAGATGCGCGGGGAGGCGGGGACATATTCCGCGCCATAACGATCCTTGATCGCGTCGCGCGCCGCCGCCACGGCCTCGGGGGCCATGTCAATGCCGTCGGTCCGCATATAGGTGATGTAGCCGGCCTCGTAGAGACGCTGGGCCGCGCTCATGCATTGGCGCGCACCCATGCCGAATTTGCGGCTCGCTTCCTGTTGCAGGGTCGAGGTCATGAAAGGCGGCGAAGGGTTGCGGCTCGCCGGTTTGGCCTCGACGCTCTTGACCACGAGGTCGCGCGACGAGATCGCCTGCACGGCAAGTTCCGCGGCGGTGTCGGTCGCAATGTCGAATTTGTCGAGCTTCTGCCCACCGAGGACCGTGAGACGGGCCTCGAATTCCTGGCCGCGCGGTGTTGCGAGAAGCGCTTTCACGGACCAATATTCGCGTGGATTGAACGCTTCGATCTCCATCTCGCGCTCTACGATGAGACGCAGGCAGACCGATTGCACGCGCCCCGCCGAGCGCGCGCCCGGCAGTTTGCGCCAAAGGACGGGCGAAAGGTTGAACCCTACGAGGTAGTCAAGCGCCCGGCGTGCGAGATAGGCATCGACAAGCGGTTGGTCGATGTCGCGCGGGTTCTGCATCGCCTCGGTGACGGCGGATTTGGTGATCGCGTTGAACACCACGCGGCTTACGGGGGTGTCCTTTTTGATCGCGCGGCGTTTGCGCAGGGCTTCCTCAAGGTGCCAGCTGATCGCCTCGCCTTCGCGATCGGGGTCGGTCGCGAGGATCAATGCGTTGTCTTCCTTGAGCGCATCGGCAATCGCTTTCACATGTTTGCGCGAATCGGTGCCGACCTCCCACGTCATCTCGAAATCTTGGTCGGTATCGACGCTGCCATCCTTTGGCGGCAGGTCTCGCACATGGCCGTAAGAGGCGAGAACGGTATAGTCGGACCCCAGATATTTATTGATTGTTTTGGCTTTGGCCGGGGATTCGACGACAACAACGGGCATGTTTTTTCTACCGACTTTTGGAAATGCTCTGGCGGCGGAAAATGTGGTCTTGAGGGGGGGAATGTCAATGCGCCCTTTGCGTCGCAGGGAAAATTGACCTGTTTGAACCACGGTGAGCACCCCTTTCTGCCCGGGCTCTGGGCAGGGAGAGGGCGCGCGCGAAGGCTTCTAGGCGCGCGACAGGAAGCCGCCCGCCTGCCGCCGGATCTGCCCCTCCATCTCGAGGTCGATCAGGACCGGCGCGACATCCGCCGCAGGCTTGGCGAGATCGCGGATGAGTTGATCCTCAGCGAGCGGGGCGGGGCCGAGACGGTCGAGGATCTGTTTGTGCAGCTTCGCCGTTTCACGCAGCGTGCGCGCCTCACGTGGGGTTTCGGCAAGCGGCATCTCGATCTGTTCGACGGGTCTGGCGGGGGCCGTGGCCGGGCCGATGGCCTCGATCACGTCCTGTGCGCCGCGCACGAGGGTCGCACCGTCGCGCAGTAGGATATTGCAGCCGGAGGCACGGGCATCAAACGGGTGTCCCGGCACAGCCAGTACGTCGCGCCCCTGATCCAGCGCGCCATGTGCGGTCAGCAGGCTTCCGGAGCGGGCCGCGGCCTCGACAACGATCACGGCACGGGCAAGACCTGATATGATCCGGTTGCGGGCCGGGAAATGGCGCGCTTGCGGCTGCATTCCCATCGGTTGCTCGGAAAGGCGCAGGCCGCGAGAGGCAATATCCTCGGCAAGCTTGGCATTCTCCGCCGGGTAGATCACATCGACCCCGCCGCCGAGAACCGCGATTGTCCCCGTCTCCAACGTGGCCAGATGCGCCGCCGTGTCGATGCCTCTGGCAAGTCCCGAGACGACGGTGAACCCTGCTTCGCCGAGGTCGCGGGCAAGGGCGCGGGCCATGCGTGTGCCAAGTGACGATGCGTTGCGCGCTCCGACGATGGCGACCAAGGGACGTTGCAGAAGATCCCCGCGCCCCATCGTCCATAGGAGCGGTGGCGCATCTGGGATCTCGGCAAGGGTGCGCGGGTAGGGGGCGCTGCCCCAAAGGAGAAGGGTTGCGCCCGCCTTGTCACCGGCTTCAAGCTCGCGTTCGGCGCGGCCGCGGTCACAGGTGCGATAGCTGTCTTCGCCCGCCTCCTGCGCGATGGCAGGGAGCGCATCGAGCGCGGCCTCGGCCGAGCCGTATTCCTTGAGTAGGCGATGAAAAGTCGTCACGCCAACGCGGCGCGAGCGCAAAAGACGGAGCCACGAAACCCGCTGTTCTTCCGTGGTGGGTGGGAGTTGGGGGTGAGTGGAAGAAGAGATAGTTCCGGTCATCCGTGGCTCCGCCTGCTTGCAGAATCATGTCTAACGCACGTCTGGTTAACAGCGCGTAAACCACCGCAGGACCGGAGCCACTCCGTATATATTATCTCTCGCTCAGGTCGCGGCGCCACCGACCGTCAATCCGCCCATGAGAACCGTGGGTTGGCCGACACCGACCGGAACCCATTGCCCCGCCTTGCCGCAATTGCCCATGCCCGGATCAAGCGCCATGTCGTTGCCCAATCCTCGGATCTGGCCCATCGCGGTTGGCCCGTCCCCGATCAGCGTCGCGCCCTTGACCGGCGCACCAATCTTGCCGTCTTGCACGCGGTAGGCCTCGGTGCAGGAAAAAACGAACTTGCCATTGGTGATATCGACCTGCCCGCCACCAAAGCCGACCGCATAGATGCCATCCTTGAGCGACGCGACAAGATCCGCCGGATCGGCGTCGCCGCCTTCCATATAGGTATTGGTCATGCGCGGCATCGGTGGGTGCGCATAGCTTTCGCGCCGCCCGTTCCCCGTTGTCTCGACCCCCATCAGACGTGCATTCTGGCGGTCCTGCATATAGCCGACAAGCACCCCGTCCTCGATCAAGACATTGCGCCCCGAGGGGGTGCCTTCGTCATCGACAGTGATCGAGCCGCGCCGGTCGGGGAGGGTGCCGTCATCGACAACCGTGACTCCCTTTGCTGCGACCTGATCCCCGATCCGGCCCGAGAACCGGGACGAGCCCTTGCGGTTGAAATCTCCTTCTAGGCCGTGACCCACCGCCTCATGCAAGAGAATACCCGGCCAGCCGGGACCAAGCACCACATCCATCGCGCCTGCCGGGGCAGGAACCGCTTCGAGGTTCACCAACGCGATACGAAGCGCCTCGCGTGCCTTACGTTGCCAATCGACCGGCTCGAGCAATCCGTCGAGTCCGATGCGCCCACCGCCCGAGGCGCTCCCGCTTTCGCGGCGGCCGTCTTTCTCAACGATGACCGAGACATCCACGCGGGTCATCGGACGGCTGTCGCTCACGAGAGAGCCGTCCGGGCGCAGGATCACAACCTCCTGATGCGAGGCGGCGACCGAGGCGGTCACCTGCACCACACGCGGGTCAAGACCGCGGGCAAAGGCGTCGATCTCGCGCAATGTCTCGATCTTGACGGGAAAGGCCGCGTCGGCGATTGGATCGCGATCCATGTAAAGCTGTCGGTTGGTGCGCTTCGGTCCAGCGGCGAGCGCTCCGCCGCCTTCACCAACGGCAAGCCGCGCCGTCTGCACCGCGCGCTTAAGCGCTGATTCGGAGATTTCCGAGCTATGCGCATAGCCCGAGACCTCGCCGCGCACCGCGCGCAGGCCGAATCCCTCGGAAGCATCATACGAAGCATTGCGTAGCCGACCGTCATCGAAGACCAGAACCTCTCCGCGGCGCCGTTCAAGGAACAATTCACCGTCATCGGCCCCTTCCGTCGCGGCCTGCAACTCTGCAAGAGCAAAATCTTGGTCGATAAGTGCCTCGAACGGCAAGAATTTGATCTGAGTCATATGGATTTTCCCTTCGGAATTTGATCTATATCAAGAAAAGCGTCCGTTTGTCGCGGACCTGCTTCTATATTTGGCGGATAGAATATGGTTTCTATCGTCAACACAAGCGCGGGATGCCGTCGTATACGGCGGTGTTTTGCATCGGAACAGAAACGAACAAGAACGCAACCGATCAGGGTGAACTATGCGAATTCAAACGAAAATCCTGAGCCTGATGGCAGCTCTCACCGCGTCTTCGGCGCTTGCACAAGACGTCGAAACGGTCGGTAAGCCGATCGAGCGTGGCCTCGGCTTCCAGCCGGCGGCGACCGAACTGGCTCGTGACCTCCAGTCTCTGGACCATATGATTCTGGTCATCATTACTGGGATCGTCGCCTTGGTGGCGGGGCTGATGCTCTACATCTTCGTGCGCTACAATCGGCGCACCAACCCGACCCCGGCAAGCTTTACCCACAACACCCCGGTTGAGATCGCTTGGACCATCGGTCCGATCATCATTCTGGTCTTCATCGGTGCCTTCTCGCTGCCGGTGCTGTTCAAACAGCAAGAGATCCCCGAAGGCGACATCACCATCAAAGTGACCGGTTACCAATGGTACTGGGGGTACGAGTATGTCGACCACGAGTTCGGCTTTGACAGCTTCCTGCTGCCGCGCGAAGACCTTGCCGAATATGGCTATAACGATGACGAATACCTTCTCGCCACCGATACACAGGTCGTCGTGCCCGTAGGCAAGACCATCGTCATGCAAGTTACTGGCGCCGACGTGATCCACTCCTGGACCATTCCCGCCTTTGGCGTGAAACAGGACGCTGTGCCGGGTCGCCTCGCAGAGCTTTGGTTCAAGGCCGAGCGTGAGGGCATCTACTTCGGCCAATGTTCCGAGCTTTGCGGCAAGGACCACGCCTATATGCCGATCACCGTCAAGGTCGTCTCGCAAGAGGCCTATGACGCATGGCTCGAGGGCGCGATCGACGAATATGCTGGCGATCCCTCGACCCTTCCGAGCCGCGTTCAACTCGCCTCGGCAGAGTGATCCGGTCGATCTGACCCAGACCCGGGATGCGCGTGATCGTGCATCCCTTCCAGGAAGGAAGCGAGCATGAGCGACGCAAGCGTTAACAGCCAAGCAGATTTCAACGAGGCCAGCTTTGGCGATTACTTCGCCCTGCTGAAGCCGCGCGTGATGTCGCTTGTCGTGTTCACAGCGCTTGTCGGCCTGCTCGCGGCTCCCGTGGACGTGCACCCGTTCATTGCCTTCGCCTCGATCCTGTTCATCGCGGTCGGCGGCGGCGCCTCCGGTGCGCTCAATATGTGGTGGGACGCAGATATCGACGCGGTGATGAAACGCACCCAGGGTCGTCCGATCCCCGCCGGTAAGGTGACCCGCGATGAGGCCTTTGCCATCGGCATCACGCTTTCGGCCTTTGCCTGCATCATGCTGGCGCTGGCTGCGAACGTCTTTGCCGGGCTGCTTCTCGCCTTCACTATCTTCTTCTACGTGGTGATCTACACCATGTGGCTCAAGCGTTGGACGCCGCAGAACATCGTCATCGGTGGTGCTGCGGGCGCCTTTCCCCCGATGATCGGTTGGGCCGTGGCGACGGGCGGTGTCTCGATCGAATCCGTCCTCATGTTCACCCTGACCTTCATGTGGACCCCGCCGCATTTCTGGGCGCTCTGCCTGTTCATGAAATCGGACTACAAGGATGCGGGGGTGCCGATGCTGCACGTGACCCACGGGCGCCGCGTGACCCGCAACCATATCCTCGTCTATACGATCCTCCTCGCCATCGTGGCCATCGGCATGGCCTTTACCGGCGTCGGCGGCCCGATCTACCTGGCGACCGCGCTTCTCCTGAACGGTCTGTTCCTCATTGGGGCGATCTCGATCTGGCGTCGCGACGAAGCGACCGCCGAAGCCGATTCCTACAAGCGCGAAAAGAGCTTCTTCGGCCTGTCGCTGCTTTACCTGTTCCTGCACTTCGGTGCGATCCTCGTCGAGGCGACGCTGGCGCGCTATGGCATGGGGGGCTGGTAAGACCATGAGCTTTCGTGAGGAACATGAACTCCACAAACGCCGCCTTGGCCGCAATATCGGCCTCGCGCTGGTGCTTGTCGGCTTTATCGCCATCGTGTTCGGCCTGACCGTGGTCAAGGTCACGCGCGGCGACTACGAACCTGAAAACGCAAGGATTCAGAACTGATGGCGATGGACCCCAAGATCAAGACATTGGCCCAGACCCTCGGCGTCGTCGTGACCATGGGTGCGCTGGCATGGGCCTCTGTGCCCTTCTACGATTGGTTCTGCCGGGTGACAGGCTTTGGTGGCACCACGGGTGTGGCCGAGGATGGGTCGGGCGAAATTCTCGAACAGACCATCAAGGTCCGTTTTGACGGCAGCAAAGAACGCGACTTCCCGTGGGAGTTCAAACCCGTTCAGCGCACGATGGAAATCCGTATCGGGGAAACCGGGCTCGCCTTCTACGAGGCCTACAACCCGACGGACCGCCCCATTGCCGGATCGGCAAGCTACAACGTCTTCCCCTACGAGGCAGGCGGCTACTTTACCAAGATCGACTGCTTCTGCTTTGAAGAGCAGGTGCTGCAACCGGGCGAGCGTATCTCTATGCCCGTCTCTTTCTACATCGACCCCGAGATCGTCGAGGACCGGGATGCGCAATACGTGACCCACATCACCCTGTCCTACACGTTCCACGAAATCGACCTGCCCGAGACCACAGCGGCGCTCGCGCAGGAAACCGAAACTGAAGTAAACTAAGAAGCCTTCCAACGAGGGAATAACGAAAATGGCGCACGCTAAGAACCACGACTATCATATTCTGCCGCCGTCGGCCTGGCCCCTTCTGGGATCGGTCGGGGCCTTCATCATGCTCTTCGGGGCGGTGCTCTGGATGGCCAATGACATGCCCTGGATGTTCCTGATCGGGCTGGTGGTTGTTCTCTATACCATGTTCGGCTGGTGGTCGGACGTTGTCGCCGAGGGCAACAACGGCGTCGATCACACTCCGGTCGTCCAGATCGGCCTGCGCTACGGCTTTATCCTCTTCATCATGTCCGAAGTCATGTTCTTCGCCGCATGGTTCTGGAGCTTCTTCAAGCACGCGATCTACCCGATGCACCCCGATGGGATCAGCCCCGGCGTCGATGGCGTTTGGCCGCCCGCTGGTATCGAGACCTTCGACCCTTGGCACCTGCCGCTCATCAACACGCTGATCCTGCTTTGCTCGGGTATGGCGGCGACTTGGGCGCACCACGCTCTTGCGCATGAGAACAACCGCCAGGACATGAAATGGGGCCTCGTGATCGCCATCGGTCTCGGCATCATCTTCACCATCTTCCAGGCCTATGAATATAGCCACGCGGCCTTTGGCTTCTCCGGCAACATCTACGGCGCGAACTTCTTCATGGCGACGGGCTTCCACGGTTTCCACGTGGTCGTCGGCACGATCTTCCTGTTTGTCTGCCTGATCCGCCTGATGCGTGGTCACTTCACCCCCGAAAACCACGTCGGTTTCGAGGCCGCAGCCTGGTACTGGCACTTCGTGGACGTTGTCTGGCTCTTCCTCTTCGCCGCCGTCTACATCTGGGGCGGCTAAGCGTCGGATCGGGGTTTGCGGTTGAA
The DNA here is from genome assembly GCF_022814865.1 of Shimia aestuarii. Classification (GTDB taxonomy): domain Bacteria; phylum Pseudomonadota; class Alphaproteobacteria; order Rhodobacterales; family Rhodobacteraceae; genus Shimia; species Shimia aestuarii_A. Next base: position 11,414 of record NZ_JAKVRD010000004.1, read on the forward strand.
ACACTGCCCCCAAAACACGTAAGTCAGGTCGCGGGTTGCCAAGCAGCCCGCGACTTTTTCTTTGCAAGGAATCCCGCCCCCGTGTCCCGCCTTATCCTGCCTCTCGTCTTCGGTATTGTTGGCACCGCGATCCTCGTGTCTCTGGGCAATTGGCAGGTGCGCCGTCTGGCCGAGAAAGAGGCCTATCTCGCGGCGATCGAGGCACGGATCAACGACGCGCCCGTGGCTGTTCCCGCGATGCCCGATCCCGAAGCCGACCGCTTCCTGCCCGTCACTACGACAGGCACAATGACGAACGATGAATTGCACGTGCTCGTCTCCACGAAAGAGCTCGGCGCGGGCTATCGTATCATCTCTGCCTTCGAGACTGAGACCGGCCGTCGCTTGATGATCGACCGGGGTTTTGTCGCCATTGAGGACAAGGAGACCTCCCGCGTCACCGGCCCGATGAACATTGGTGGCAATCTCCATTGGCCTGTGGAAATCGATAGTTTCACGCCCGAGAATGACGTGGCGGGCAATATCTGGTTCTCGCGCGATGTGCCGACAATGGCCGCCGCTCTCAACGCCGAACCGATCCTCGTCATCCTGCGTCAGTCCTCGGTTGAAACGCCGACACTGGCGCCCTTGCCGGTCGATACCTCCGGAATCCCCAACGATCACCTCGAATATATTGTCACTTGGTATGGACTGGCGATTGTCTGGGTGTTCATGACGCTTTATTACCTCCTGCGCATGCGCAAAACGAAAAAGGCCTGAGTCCCGTGAAATACATCTCTACCCGCGGCAACGCGCCCGAACTGACCTTCGAAGAGGCGATGCTGACCGGCCTCGCGCGCGATGGCGGCCTTTACGTGCCCGAAACCATCCCGACCATGACCAAGGACGAGATTGCGGCGCTCGCGGGCCTGTCTTACGAAGAGGCCGCCTTTCGCGTGATGAAACCCTTCATCGGCGACAGCTTCACCGACGACGAATTCAAGGGCATCATCGAACGCGCATACGAAGGGTTCCGCCACGACGCCCGCGCACCGCTGGTGCAGCTTGGCCCCAACCATTTCCTGATGGAACTGTTCCACGGCCCGACGTTGGCGTTCAAAGACTTCGCAATGCAGCTCATCGGGCAGCTATTTCAGTTCTCGCTGGCACGCCGCAATGAACGCGTGACCATTGTCGGCGCCACCTCCGGCGATACCGGCTCGGCGGCGATCGAGGCCTTCCGCGGCCTCGACAATGTCGACGTCTTCATCCTTTTCCCGCATGGCCGCGTCTCTGACATCCAGCGCAAGCAGATGACGACACCCGAGGATGCCAATGTGCACGCCCTCGCGCTCGATGGGGATTTCGACGATTGCCAAGCCCGTCTCAAGGACATGTTCAACGATTTTGACTTCCGCGATGGCGTGCGCCTCGCCGGGGTGAACTCGATCAACTGGGCGCGCGTTCTGGCGCAGGTCGTCTATTACTTTACCACCGCGACCGCCCTCGGTGCGCCGTACCGTAAGGTCTCGTTCACGGTGCCGACCGGCAATTTCGGCGACATTTTCGCGGGCTACATCGCCAAGAAGATGGGCCTTCCGATTGATCGCCTGGTGATCGCGACGAACCAGAACGACATTCTGCATCGCACGATGGAGACCTCGGCCTATACCAAGGAAGGTGTGACGCCCTCGATTTCGCCCTCGATGGACATTCAGGTCTCGTCAAACTTCGAGCGCGCCTTGTTCGACGCCTATGGTCGTGATGGCAACGCCGTGTCTCAGCTCATGGACGAGCTGAAATCCGGGGCCTTCACCGTAAGCCAAGGCGCGATGGAAACCCTGCGCGAGCATTTCTCATCGGGCCGCGCCTCCGAGGATGAGACCCGCGCGACGATCACTTGGGCCTATGCCCATTGCGAGGAAGTGCTTTGCCCCCATTCCGCAGTTGGGGTAAAGGTCGCAAACGAGAATCTCGGGGAGACCCCGATGATCACGCTTGCCACGGCGCACCCGGCCAAATTCCCCGACGCGGTGGAAGAGGCGATGGGCGCACGTCCCGCTCTGCCGCCGCACATGGCGGACATGATGGACAAGCCCGAGCGCGTGACACGGGTGCCCAACGATCTCGCCCACCTGACCACCTTTATCAAAGACCGGATCGCTTCACGTTGACCACACAGCTTCATACCCTCGCCAATGGCTTTCGCATCGTGACCGAGCATATGCCCGGCCTCGAGTCGGCCTCGATTGGCATTTGGGTCAATGCCGGCGGACGCCACGAACGGCGCGCGCAGAACGGCATTGCGCATTTCCTCGAGCATATGGCGTTCAAGGGCACCAAGCGGCGCAGTGCGCTTGATATCGCCGAGGCGATCGAGGACGTGGGCGGCTATATCAACGCCTATACGAGCCGCGAAGTGACCGCCTACTACGCGCGCGTCCTGAAGAACGATGTGGCGCTGGCGCTCGACGTGATTGGCGATATCGTTCTCAACCCGGTGTTCGACCAAAACGAGATTGAGGTTGAACGCGGTGTGATCCTTCAGGAAATCGGTCAGGCGCTTGATACGCCAGACGATGTAATCTTTGACTGGCTTCAGGAGCGTGCCTACCCGGATCAACCGATTGGCCGCACCATTCTCGGCGCCGAAGAACGCGTGCGTGCCTTTGGCCGCGAGGATCTGGCAGGGTTCGTTTCCGAGCACTACCGCCCCGAGAACATGGTGCTCGCAGCGACGGGTGCAGTCGATCACGACATGATCGTGCGCCTGTCAGAAGAGATGTTCGGGCATCTCAAGGGCGGGCGGGCCATGCCGCTTGATCCTGCGCGCTTCGTTGGCGGCGAATACCGCACCGAGAAGACCCTCGAGCAAGCCCATCTCGCGCTTGGCTTTGAAAGCCCCGACTACTGCGACCCGGATATCTATACCGCACAGATCTATGCCACAGCCCTCGGTGGCGGCATGTCCTCGCGCTTGTTTCAAGAAATCCGTGAGCGCCGCGGTCTCTGCTACACGATCTATTCGCAGGCCGGGGCCTATGCCGATACCGGTATGATGACGATCTATGCGGGCACTTCCGGATCTCAAATCGCCGATCTGTGCCGTGTGACCATCGAAGAGCTTAAGCGCGCTGCCGAAGGTATGAGCGCCAAGGAAATCGCGCGCGCACGAATCCAGATGAAAGCCGGTCTTCTCATGGGGCTCGAAAGCCCGTCGAGCCGTGCCGAACGTCTTGCGCGGCTTCTGGCGATATGGGGCTATGTGCCCACGCTTCAGGAAACGGTCGAACGGATCGACGGGATTTCCGATGCCGATGTGCGCCGCTTTGCCGAACATATGGCCGTCGAGGCCCGCCCTGCGCTTGCGCTCTATGGTCCTGTCTCTGCCGCGCCCGATCTGGCGACGCTGCAAGACCTGCGGTGCGCCGCCTGATGCTCTTGGGGCGGCGGAAGGTCCGCATCGAGACGGAGCGCCTGACTCTGCGCCCCCCTCTGCACGGAGATTTTCGGGCTTGGACCTGCCTGCGGAGCGAAAGCGCGGATTTCCTGATTCCGTGGGAGCCGTCCTGGTCGGCCGATCATCTGAGCCGCAAGAGCTTTACCAACAGGGTCTATTGGGCTCAGCGCGCAATCAGTGGCGGCACCGCCATGCCCCTGTTCCTCGTGCGCCGCTCTGACGAAATGCTCCTTGGGGCGATTACCCTCGACAATATCCGCCGTGGCCCGTCGCAGGCAGGGACACTTGGGTATTGGATCGGCGAGCGGCATACCCGCCAAGGCTACATGCGCGAGACCATCGAAGCCGTCGTGCATCACGCCTTCACGCAGTTGGACCTCAGCCGGATCGAAGCCGCCTGTCTGCCCGAGAATACCGCGTCGCGCGGGGTGCTCGAGAAATCGGGTTTCAAGTACGAAGGTGTCGCCCAGAGTTATCTGCAGATCAATGGCCGCTGGCGGACCCATGTCCTTTATGCGGCACTGCGCGGCGATCGCCGTGGCCGGACACTCGTCGGACAGGCCTAGCCTTACACAAATTTGATCCGCCAACACGTGTCCCCATGCTATCCTTTCGCCCGAAAGGAGCCTGACATGATCCGCCTGATCCTTCTGTGCCTCTTGGTTGCCGGTATGGCCCGCGCTGAGGACCGTCGCCCGAGCCATTGTATCGCGCTCGCTGATGCCGGGGGGCTTGCCTATCTCCACAAGGCGAGTTTCCGCGACCCGCTTGAGGCAAACCATGTCCGGCTAAGTTATATCGCGCACGCCTCATTCCTGATTCAGACCGATGACGGGGTGTCAGCGGTGACGGACTACACGGGCTTCATCGGCAATACCGACCTGATCCCCGACGTGGTGACCATGAACCACGCTCATGAGACCCACTACACCGACGCCCCAGACCCCGCGATCCGGCATGTGCTCGAAGGCTGGGGGCAGGGGAGAGGCCCAGCCGATCACCACCTCGATCTCGGCTCGCTCCTCGTGCGCAACGTACCGACCGATATCCGTCGCGGCGGCGACGCGGTCGAGGCGCATGGCAATTCGATCTTTGTCTTCGAGGCCGCAGGCCTCTGCATCGCGCACCTTGGTCACTTGCATCACGAACCAACCCCGGCCCAATATGCTGCTCTTGGCCGTATGGATGTGGTGATGGCAGCCGTGGACGGCACGCTGACGCTCGACCTGCCGTCGATGATCCGCGTTCTGCAAAAGATGAAGGCGCGCATCGTGATCCCGATGCACTGGTTTCAAGGCTGGACGCTCGATGCCTTTCTCGAAGGCATGTCACGCGACTATGAGATCGTCCGCGATGGCGCGAGCGAGATCGCGGTTTCTCTGCGCACCCTCCCAGAACGCCCGACGATCCACGTGCTTCGGCCGCGCTTCCTACGTGACCCCTGAAGGGCGCGCATGCTAGAGATGCGGACATGAGTCTTACGCCCGTTTCCCACCCGTTTCTCGACACCCTCGCCAAGCAGCTTCCTGCTGATACGTTGCGCAGGCCTGAGCCGCGCTACCTTGAGGAACCGCGTGGCCGATATCAGGGGCAGGCGGGGGCCGCCCTTGCCCTGCCGCGCAGCGTCGAGGAGGTCTCGATCCTCGTCACCGCCTGTAACGCCGCCCACGTGGCCGTCGTGCCCTATGGCGGCGGCACCGGGCTTGTCGGCGGACAGATCATGCCGGAAGGCCCTGCGCCGCTTATCCTGTCGCTGGAACGAATGAACCGTATTCGTGCCGTACATCCGCTCGAAAATGTACTTGTCGCCGAGGCCGGCGCAATCCTTGCCGATGTGCAGGCCGCCGCTGAGGCGGCCGACCGTCTCTTTCCGCTCTCGCTTGCCGCCGAAGGCACGGCGCGTATCGGAGGCAATCTCGCAACCAATGCAGGCGGCGTGAACGTCCTGCGCTACGGCAATACGCGCGACCTCTGTCTTGGGCTTGAGGCCGTCCTTCCGACGGGCGACATCTGGAACGGTCTGACCCGGCTGCGCAAGGACAATACCGGCTATGACCTGCGCGGTCTCCTCGTCGGCTCCGAAGGCTCGCTCGGCATCATCACCGCCGCCGCTCTCAAGCTTGCGCCGCGCCCCGCCTCGCGTGGCACCGCGCTCATGGTGGTGAGGGATCCCGCCGCCGCCCTGCGCCTTCTGGAACTGGCCCGCGATCACGTGGGTGAAGCGGTCTCCGCCTTTGAGATCATGCACCGTCAGGGGCCGGAGTTCGTGCGCGACACCCTCCCGGACATCCGCCAGCCTTTCTCGGAGACGCCCGAATGGATGGTGCTGGTCGAACTCGGCATGTCGCAAGGCGCAGAGCACGCGCTCGAAGCGATATTCGCCGCCGCACTTGACGCCGGGCTGGTGGAGGACGGGCTGATTGCTCAAAGCGAAGGGCAACGCGGCGATTTCTGGTCCCTGCGCGAGCATATCCCCGTCGCCAACAAACGCATTGGCTCGATCAGCAGCCACGACATTTCCCTGCCGCTCTCTGCGCTGCCGGAGTTTGTCGCCGAGGCCGGAGAGAAGCTCGCCGCTCTGGGAGATTTTCGGATCAACTGTTTCGGGCATTTGGGCGACGGCAACCTGCACTATAACGTCTTTCCCGCCACGGGCCGCGACCGCGCCGAATATGAGAACCAGCGCGCGGCGGTCAAATCCCTCGTTCATGATCTCGTCGCCGCGTATGACGGCTCATTTAGTGCGGAACACGGTGTCGGTCGCTTCAAGACCGGCGATCTGCAAAACTACGGCGATCCTGCCAAGCTCGCGGCGATGCGGGCGATCAAGACGGCGCTCGATCCCAACGGCATCATGAATCCGGGCGTCGTTCTACCCTGAAAAGGGAAACGCCCCGCCCTGAAATGAGGACGGGGCGCGATCACCATGATCGTGCAAGCGAGTGTCGGCTCCCGACCGACAGGCACATCTGGCACGCAAAACCTTTCAGAAGTCTTTACAGACCCTCGAATTCGCACAGAACCGAGACATTAACGCCCATCTCTTCGAGTTTCTTACGTCCGCCAAGTTCGGGCAGGTCGATGATGAAGGAACAGGCAACGATCTCGCCGCCAAGCCGCTCGATAAGCTTGATCCCGGCCTCGGCAGTGCCGCCCGTTGCAAGCAGGTCGTCGACGACGAGGATCTTCTCGCCAGGCTCAATGGCGTCATCGTGGATTTCGACGATCGCCTCGCCATATTCGAGCTTATAGTCCTGCGAGATAGTGGTGCCGGGGAGTTTGCCCTTCTTGCGAATGGGCACAAAGCCGAGCGAAAGCTGATGCGCGATTGCGCCGCCAAGGATAAAGCCTCGCGCTTCAAGCCCGACCACTTTGTCGATCCGCTCGCCCGCGAACGGGTGCAACATCTGGTCAATGGCCATGCGAAAGCCGCGCGGGTCGGCAAAGAGCGTCGTCACATCGCGGAACATGATGCCTTCATGCGGAAAATCCACGATAGTGCGGATGTAGTCCCTGACGTCGTTGCTTTTCTTGCCCATGTTGGTCCCCTTGCTGGTCGGCCTCAGCTTTTACTGATGCCGCGCCTCTACGCAAGAGGGCAGGGCGATCGGTTACTGGCTGCGACGACGCAGGAAGCGGTAGACAGAGTTCGACATCCAGTTCAGATGCGGCTTGTGCCAGTCCATCCGATCACGCACGAGAATGGTTTTTGCGGTCAACAGGGTCATTTTCTCTTTCCTTTCCAATACTGCCTCGGTAAGAACGTGTAGCTCTTGTATATGGCATGTATATACATTCGCTTTACAAAAACGTCAATCACTCAGGCGCGAAAAGATAAAATGGGCAAGAAAGACGGCAAGAAAGCCGCAAAAAAGGACAGCCAACTGGTCCTACGCCTCGACAAGGCCGAGCGTGATGCGTTCGTGGATTTGTGCAAGGACATGGACACCAGCGCGGCGCGCGAAATTCGCCGGTTTATCCGTGATTTCATGAAGGAAAACGGCGGGGATTGATCCCGCCGTTCTCTCTTTCAGGCCGCCCGCTTGAGCGTTGCCGTGAGAACCCCCATCCCCATCAGCGTTATACCCCCCGCCCGCGTCAGGCCACGAATGACCGAAGGCCGGGCGATCCGGGTGCGGAGCTTATCCGCAAGAAGCGCATAGGCGAGCGCATTGAGCGCCGCCAATCCGACGAAAGTCGCAATCATGACCGCGAATTGCGGCGTGATGGCGCGTGTGGGGTCAAGGAATTGCGGCACAAAAGCAATGAAGAAGCCGATGCTTTTGGGGTTGAGCGCAGTGACGGCCGCCGCATGTCCAAAGATGCGGGGCGAGGCGCGTTCCGGTGTGGCAAGAAGATCCGGCGCGTCTGCATGGCCCGCGCTGCGCAGCATCTTGTAGCCGAGCCAGAGGAGATAAAGCGCACCGACCCATTTCAGCACTGTAAAGGCCGTGGCCGAGGCGAGCACGATTGCACCCAGTCCCAGAAGAGAGGCCGTCATCGCGATCAAGTCGCCAAGCGCAACCCCCGCCGCCGTCGCGAGCGCCACCTTGCGCCCTTGGCTCAGGGCATAGGACAGCACCAAGAGGATCGTTGGCCCGGGAATGATGAGAAGCACCGTCGATGCGGCCACGAAAGCCAGCCAGATTTCGAAACTCATGCAAGAACCCTCCCGGCGATCGGCTTAAGGCGCTCGACAACTTGCGGGTCGCGGGCCTCGGGGGCGGTTAGGATCGCATATTCCAGCGCCCGATCACAACCATGCGGACACGGCGCCCGTTCCGCGCCCAAGATCGCAGGCAGGCGACGCACGAGCTCACGGCCTTTTTCGGCGTTTCCGGTCAGTGTCTTGATGATCTCCATGACATCGACCTCGCCATGTTCGGGATGCCAACTGTCGTAGTCGGTGACCATCGCGACCGAGGTGTAGCAAAGCTCGGCTTCGCGGGCGAGCTTTGCCTCGGGCATGTTGGTCATGCCGATCACATCGCAGCCCCAGCTCTCGCGATACATCTTTGACTCCGCCAGTGACGAGAACTGCGGCCCTTCCATGACGAGATAAGTGCCGCCTTTGTGAAAGGTGATCCCGGCTTGTTCGGCTGCGGTTGCGCAAGCCGCCCCAAGCCGTGGACAGGTCGGATGCGCCACGCTTACATGTGCAACAAGGCCGGGGCCGAAAAAGCTCTTCTCGCGCGCAAAGGTGCGGTCGATATACTGATCCACGATGACGAAATCGCCCGGCGCCATTTCTTCACGAAATGAGCCCACAGCGGAGACCGAAATCACGTCCGTGACCCCGATCTGCTTCAGCGCGGCGATATTGGCGCGGTAAGGGACAGAGCTTGGCGTATGCACGTGGCCGCGCCCGTGTCGGGGCAAGAAGGCCATGCGGACCCCATCCAGAACTCCGGTCAGAATCGCATCCGACGGTGCGCCCCAGCCGGTCTCGACGTCTTGCCATTTGGCATCTTCCAGCCCGTCGATATCGTAAATGCCCGAACCGCCAATGACGGCGATCATCGTCTCGCCCATGTTCGTCTCCTGTTGGTCTGTTGCGCCCATTCTTGGCCCGCCTTTACCTGCTTGGCAACGTCGCGACGCTGAAAACCGCGTCATCGCGGGCAGGATTGCCCGAAAAGCCGCAGCGGATGACCTGCTGCGTCGCCATACCGCCCTGCGCCAATGCCTCTGCGCCTTGCGCCACAGGCCGAGTTCCTTTAGGGCCAAAGCCGCGAACCCATCCCGAAATTGACAGGTCATTTACATGAGACGCGCAGCTTTGGCCCTTCTGGCCAAGAACATCTCCCCGCCCAACCTTTCCCTGATGCAGGACGAGGGCTTTACCGCCGGGCGTATCAAGACGGAGCTTCTCTCGGGGCTGACCGTGGCGCTTGCGCTGGTGCCCGAAGCTGTGGCCTTTGCCTTTGTCGCGGGCGTGCATCCGCTGGTCGGTCTTTATGCGGCGTTTCTCGTGGGTCTCGTGACCGCTCTGATCGGCGGGCGACCGGGGATGATCTCCGGCGCGACCGGTGCTTTGGCGGTGGTGATGGTGGCGCTGGTGGCTGAACACGGTGTGGAATACCTGTTCGCGACCGTGGTGCTGATGGGGATTTTGCAAGTTATCGCCGGGGCCATGCATTGGGGCAAGTTCATCCGCCTCGTGCCGCATCCCGTGATGCTTGGCTTCGTGAATGGCCTCGCCATCGTGATCTTCCTCGCCCAGATGAGCCAATTCAAAGTACCGGGCAGCATGGTCAGCGATGGCCATGGTATGTCGGGCGGCGAATGGCTCTCGGGGTTGCAGCTTTATACCATGCTCGGGCTTGTCGGGCTCACCATGGGGATCATATGGCTGCTGCCGAAACTGACCAAGGTTATCCCTGCGCCGCTCGCTGGGATCGCCATCACCGCCTTCGTGGTGATCGGTCTTGGCCTCGATGTGCCGCGCGTCGGTGACATGGCCTCGATCGAAGGTGGCTTCCCGATGTTCCACATCCCCTTTGGCGAGGGCGTCGGCATCTACGGCACACCGCTTGCGCCGCTCACGCTCGAAACACTTTGGATCATCCTGCCCTATGCCGTGATCCTCGCCGCGATTGGCCTCATCGAAAGCCTGCTGACCCTGAACCTCGTTGGCGAAATGACCGGCAAGCGCGGCGGCGCGAGCCAGGAATGCATCGCGCAAGGTTCGGCCAATATCCTGACCGGCTTCTTCGGCGGCATGGGCGGCTGCGCCATGATCGGCCAGTCGATGATCAACGTGAAATCCGGTGGCCGCACGCGTATCGCCGGCATCGCCGCAGCGCTTTTCCTGCTGCTGTTCATCGTCGCGGCGAGCCCGCTGATCGAGCAAATCCCTCTCGCCGCCCTTGTCGGCGTGATGTTCATGGTGGTGATCGGCACCTTCGCATGGAACTCTTTCAAGATCATGGCGCGGGTGCCGCTGACCGATGCCTTCGTCATCGTGCTTGTGACCGTCGTCACCGTGATGGAAGACCTTGCCGTGGCCGTCGTCGTCGGTGTGATCGTCTCCGCGCTCGCCTATGCCTGGCAGAACGCGCGCCGCATCCACGCCAAGAGCTATACCACTCCTGAAGGCGCAAAGGTCTATCAGGTGCAAGGGCCGCTCTTCTTTGGCTCGTCCGAGGGTTTTCTCGAGCTATTCGACATCGCAGGAGATCCCGGCACCGTAGTGGTCGATTTTGCCGATAGCCGCGTTGCCGACCAATCCGCGCTTCAGGCGATCGAGGCGCTGGCGGCGAAATACGAGGCGGCGGGCAAGACCGTGCAATTGCGCCACCTGAGCCGCGACTGCCATCAGCTTCTCGCGAAGGCAGGGCATCTCATGGTCGATAGCGACGATGACCCCGAATACGAGATCGCCGTAGACTACTCCGTCAAAACCGGCATCCTCGGTGGCGGTCACTGATCCCGAAGTGTGCGCCCCGCGTTGCGGGGCGCGCATGATATCTCGTCAGCAGCCCCTTTTCGGGGGCCGCTGCCTGCGAGTTTGCCTCCGGCGGGGATATTTCCAGCAAGAGGAAGAGAGGGGTCAGTCGTCGGGGCGGGCGAGCGTAAACGTGTTGTCCACGACCGAGTAGTCGCGATAGCCGAGCCGAGCCAGCGGGCGGAAGGTCGTGATGTCGAAGATTCCGTCTTTCAGGCAATCATCGCGCAGATGTATGCCCACGACTTCGCCATGCACCACATGGTTAAATTCGCCTTTGATCTTGATGATCTCGGTCACCCGGCACTCAAGGCTCGCAGGCGCACCGACAAGGCGGGGGCAGTCGATCGTCTCGCATTGTGCCGCTTCAAGCCCTGCACGTTCGAATTCGTCCACGTCCCTGTCAAACCCCGTCGTTGAGATGTTCATCGCATCGCGCATCGTCTCTTCGACCACGTTGATACAGAACACGCCCGTCGCCCGGATATTGGCGAGCGTGTCCTTGGTGCCGTCCTGATCGGGCTTGGCGCCGGTCGTCGCGAACATCACTTGCGGTGGCACATAAGCTGTGCCGTTGAAGAAGGAATAGGGGGCAAGATTGCGCAGGCCGTCCGCATCCTGCGTCGAGATCCACGCGATCGGGCGCGGCGTGATGAGGGCGTTGAACGGGTTATGTGGCAGGCCATGGCCGTCTTCTGGCTTGTAGAACATGTTTCGCGCTTTCCTATAGGTTTGCCCAAGACCTAGCGCCGTGCTAGGCGAAGAGCCACGAAAAAATGTGGGGCAGGGCGGGTGCTACGGCTGACAGAGGAAAGCGCGCAGGATTGGTGGGAGGTCGAGGCTCTCTATGACCTGTGCTTCGCGCCGGGGCGCGAGGCGCTCTCGTCCTATCGGCTACGTGATGGCGTGCCGCCGGTGCCGGAGCTCTGTCTTGTCGCGCGGGATGAGAGCGGCATTGTCGGTGGTGCAATCCGGTTTTGGCCGGTGCGCGTCGGCGACAGCGATGCACTTCTCCTAGGCCCAGTGGCAGTGCACCCGACCCGGCAAGGCGAAGGCCTCGGCGCGTTTCTCATCAATGAAAGCCTTGCGCGGGCCGCGGAATTTGGCTGGGCGCGGGTCATGCTTGTCGGCGATGAGCCTTACTACAGCCGCTTCGGTTTTACCCGTCTCGAGGGTGTCGAAATGCCACCTCCGACCAATCCGGACCGCGTCTTGGGGCGCGCTCTTCTGGGGGGCGCTTGGGACGGTGTGCACGGTAAGGTGCGTTCGGTACTGATGGCGGACGCTTGACGGATCGCCTTGCCGTCCCAATCTATCTTGCATGGCAAAAACGCATTTTGATCTGCTCGATCCCGCCGCGGCGGTGGACCCTCAGGCCGAATTGGACCGGCTTTGCACGCGCTATCGCGAGGCCGGATCCTTTGGCCTTGACCTCCTGAATGCGCTGGGCCTGCAGGCGGAAGGGCTTTTTCAGCAGTTGCCACCACGATTGCGTGGACGGCTCGACGGGGCGACGGAGCGCGCCCTGAGCGAAGCGATGCGTCTCGCCCATGCCTCGCGCGGGGCGACATCCTGGGAGCCGGACTGGTTCAATCGCGTGCTGGCAGGGGCCCTTGGCGCTGCAGGAGGGCTCGGAGGGGCGCCCACGGCCCTGGCGGAAGTGCCTGTGACTGTCGTGGTGCTCCTGCGCGAAATCCAAGGCGAAGCTGCGCGGCTCGGTTTTGACCCGTCCTCGCAGAATGTCCATTTCGATTGTGTTCAAGTGTTCGGAGCTGCCGGGCCGCTGGCGCAGGATGATGGTGCGGACCTTTCCTTCTTGGGCGCCCGCGTGGCGCTCGGCAGTGGCTCTATGCAAGCGCTAATAGCGCGTATCGCGCCGCGTCTGGCCTCTGTCCTTGGACAGAAGCTCGCGGCCCAGGCGGTCCCGCTTCTCGGGGCTGCGACGGGGGCTGCGATCAATAGCGCCTACCTCGGCTACTACCGGGATATGGCGCATGTGCATTTCGGTCTGCGCAAGCTGGCCATAGAGACAGAAATGCCCCATGACCAGCTTGTCGGCGCGTTCCGCCAGCGTGTTCTTCCCGCTGGCGAAACCTGAGGCCGCGTCACTTGAGGCGCGGTTTGGCGTCCACGTCGATCTTCGACATCTCGTCAAAGGTCTCGACGATGAGGAGGCCATCCCGCAGGTAGACACCGTCTTCGCCGCTGACATAGCCGTCTTTCTCGAGACGCTCCATATCACCGGTTTGCCCTTCAACAGAGGTCACGAAAATCAGATCTCGCGGAGTCTCCGGATAGGCGGGGCCACCGTTGTTGATGGCGCTGGCTGCGCCTGCCTGCGACGCAAGCAAGGTGAGGGCTGCAATAGGGATCATAAAGCGAGTCATGACTGGTCTCCTTTCCATAGTTGGTTCGGATCGTCTCCGATCTGACTCTGATCTGTGCCACCTTCGGATTTTTTCCAAACACGCTCACTCACTGATATGTGTTCTCGAGTGCGTCAGGGCACGCGCGGCGTGCGCGCTGCCGCATGGCATTTCTTTCTGGAGCATGGGCAAAAAGAAACGGCCCGGGACGTGTCCCGAGCCGCGTTCCTGAGCGCTGGCACGACGAATACCGCGTCAGCGCACATGTGTGTGTCTTTGTGCACAAGCAGGTGACCGAGGCAGTGCTGCCTCGGGCCAGCTTAGGGCTGCGACTCGCGTCGTTAGCGGACGCGGGAGAAGCCGACACCTTCAAAGGTGGTGACGCTGACGGTCTTGGTTTCGTGGCCCAGAGCGGTGCGATCTTCGCCGCTGACATAGCCTTCAAGCGACACGGTTTCGCGGTCGCCAGTGGTGCTTGCGACCGAAGCGCCATAGAGCGAGTCGCGTGCGATGTTGGCGTCATTGGAGGAAACCATTGCGCCGGCTTGGGTGGCGAGGACGGTCAGGGCTGCGAGGGCGGTAAGAGTGCGTTTCATAGTGTATTTCCTTTCGTGTGTTGTGTTTGGGATCGTTTGTGATCTGCACCCTATCTGTGGGTCGCAATGCGAAGTTTCAAAACACGCTGAATCACTGAACTGTGTCAGAGATTGAGACCTTTTTTCCGGTCTTCGGGGGCTTGAAATGAGAGAAAATCGCGAAGATCGACAGGTGCGTTAACCGCCCTTCGTTTTTCAAGTCTTGGGGCTTCACACGGCCTTCACAGAGGCGTGCTCGAAGCGCGATGGATTACGTGAGAAAACCCGGCCCAAAACACACGCAAGCCGCACCACTTCGACATGGCGCGCGCGAATACTCGGATCGGATGGAAGGAGAAAACGTCTTCGAAGACCGCGCTAGACGATAATCCCTTGGGAGGCGAGATAGTCTTTGACCGGCTTGCGCACGGATTGCTCGCCCTGGTCGCGCGCGTCGATGATGACTTGGCGCACCTCGGCAAGGTTCACCCGGCGGAACAGGTTCTTCACCGGCCCGATGGACGCAGGGCGCATCGACAGCGTGCGCAGCCCCATCGCTGCAAGGCATAGCGCCTCGAGCGGGCGCCCCGCATCCTCGCCGCAAAAGCTAAGCGGTGTCGCATTGTGATTGCAGCGCGCGACAATCCCCTCAAGGAATGTCAGGAAGCTGACATTGAGTGTGTCATAGCGTTTGCGCACGCGTTCGTTTTCGCGGTCGGCGGCAAAGAAGAACTGTTTGAGGTCATTGCCCCCGATCGACAGGAACCCAACCTCGTCAAAGAACTTCTGCGGCGCAAAGCCAAGGCTCGGCGTCTCGAGCATCGCCCCGAGATCGAGCTTCTCGGGCAGGGGGTGGCCGAGCTTGCGTTCGCGCTCCTTGGCTTTCTCCATCTCCCAGACGGCGCGGGTATATTCTTCATACTGCGCGATGAAGGGGAACATGACAGAGAGGGGCCGCCCATTCGCCGCACGCAACAGCGCCTGAAGCTGCATACGCATCACGCCGGGCTTGTCGAGACCGACGCGGATCGCTCGCCAGCCGAGCGCCGGGTTCGGTTCATCCTCAGGCGTCATATAGGGAAGGACTTTGTCTGACCCGATATCGAGCGTGCGGAACACCACACGCTTGCCCTTGGCCGCGTCCATCACCCGCGCATAAAGCGCCGACAGTTCGGATCGTTTGGGCATTTGGCTGCGCACGAGGAACTGAAGCTCGGTGCGGAAAAGGCCAACGCCCTCCGCGCCTGACCCTTCGAGGCTCGGCAGGTCCGCCATCAGGCCAGCGTTCATGGTAAGTGACATGGTCACCCCGTCGAGCGTTGTCGCCGGCTTGTCGCGGATCGACGCATAGCGTTCCTGCGCTTCGGCCTGCATTGCGATCTTGTCGCGGAAGGCATTGACCACAGTTTCATCGGGACGCAGGTGCACGATCCCCTGGTCGCCATCGACCATGATATGATCGCCATTGAGCGCCTCGGTGGTGATCCGGTCCGCATGGATGATGAGCGGAATCGCGAGCGCCCGTGCCACGATGGCCGCGTGCGAGCCGACCGAGCCTTCTTCAAGCACGATCCCGCGTAGTGACCGGCCATATTCAAGCAATTCACCGGGGCCGATATTGCGCGCGACAAGGATTGGGTCGGCGGGAAGCTCCGCGCCCGTCTGCGCGCCTTGTCCGGTCAGGATACGCAGCAGGCGGTTCGACACATCATCAAGGTCATGCAGACGTTCGCGCAGGTAGGCATCCGTGACCTGTTCCATCCGCGCCCGTGCCGTGCTCTGTTCTTTCTCGACCGCCGCCTCGGCCGAAAGGCCGCGTGCGATGTCGCTCTGCATCCGCTTCATCCAACCCTTGGAGTTGGCGAACATGCGATAGGCTTCGAGTACCTGAAGCTGTTCTTTGTCTCCGCCCGCTGCGCCTTCGAGCATCTTGTCGACGCCGACACGCAGCGTATCGACCGCCTCGTCAAGCCGCTTCAACTCGGTCTCGGGATCATCTGCGATCGGGTTCGTGACAACAACGCGCGGCTCGTGGAGCCAGACATGCCCCTCCGCCGTGCCTTCCTGCGCGCTGCCCGCCTTGATGAGAACCGACTGGCGGTGGCGGGCCTGCATCGCATCATGCTCACCGACGAAGGCACCAAGTTCCGTCATCTCGGCCAGGACCATCGCCACGACTTCGAGTGCATAAGTCTCATCCGCCGAGAAATCCCGCGCTTCTTTGGACTGCACGACAAGCACGCCAAGGTTCTCGCCAAGCCGCTGGATCGGCACGCCGCAGAACGAGGAATAAATCTCCTCGCCCGTCTCCGGCATGTAGCGAAAGCCTTTTTCCTTCGGCGCATCCGCTGTGTTGATGATATGCGAGGATTTCGCGACGCGCCCGACAAGGCCTTCGCCAACCCGCAGTCGTGTCTGGTGCACGGATTCCGCCTTGAGGCCTTCCGTGGCGCAAAGCTCGAGCGTCTCAGAGTCCCGGAAAAGGTAGATCGAGCACACTTCCGTCCCCATCGACGAGGCGATCAGGTGCGTGATCTTGTCGAGCCGTTCCTGCCCGGCGCTGTCCTCTGCGAGTGCTTCGCGCAGACGTCCCAGGAGCTTGCGGCTCTCGCTTTCCGTGCTTTCAGACATATGCGCCCATCAGTTGCAAATTCCGCTGACGGCTGCGCATGACAAAGATGCAGCGCCGTCAGGCTGCTTTCTCAAGTTCGAACGCATCATGCAGGGCTTGGACCGCGAGTTCCATGTATTTTCGATCAATCAGCACGGAAATCTTGATTTCCGAGGTGGTGATGACCTTGATGTTGATGCCTTCATCGCTCAGCACCTTGAACATCTTGGCTGCAACCCCCGATTGAGAACGCATGCCGATCCCGACCACAGAGACCTTGGCGACATCAAGCTCGGTGTCGAGGTCAGAGAAGTTCAGCCCGCCCGACGACTTCAACTCGCCAAGTGCCTTTTCCGCGCGGCCCACCTGATCGGTCGGCAGCGAAAAGGTCATATCCGTGCGCCCCTCTTCCGAGATATTCTGCACGATCATGTCGACATTGACGCCCGCGTCCGACAGGCATCCGAAGATGATCGAGGCGATGCCCGGACGGTCAGCGACCGAGATGAGGGTCATCTTGGCTTCGTCACGGCTAAAGGCGACACCGGCAACAACATTGGATTCCATGATTTCCTCCTCATCGCAAACGAGCGTGCCTGCCTCGTCGGATTGTTCCTCGAAAGAGCTGAGCACCCGCAGGCGCACCTTATAGCGCATGGCGAGTTCGACCGAGCGCGTCTGCAGAACCTTGGCGCCAAGAGAGGCCAGTTCAAGCATCTCTTCAAACGCGATCTTATCAAGTTTGCGCGCCTTGGCCGAGACACGCGGATCGGTGGTATAGACCCCATCCACATCCGTATAGATATCGCAGCGTTCCGCGCCAAAGGCGGCGGCAAAGGCCACGGCGGTCGTGTCCGACCCACCCCGGCCAAGCGTGGTGATCCGTCCCTCGGGGCTGATCCCTTGGAACCCGGCAACTACAGCGACGCGCATACCTTCGTTGAATTTCGCGGTGATGTTGTCCGGCGAGATGTCCTCGATCCGCGCCTGACTATGGGCCGAGGTTGTCTTGACCGGCACCTGCCAGCCCTGCCAGCTGCGCGCCGGAACGTCCATCTCCTGAAGCGTCAGCGCCATGAGCCCCGCCGTGACGTTCTCGCCCGAGGACACGACCGCATCATATTCGCGCGCATCGAACAGGGGGGAGGTCTCGTTGACCCAGCCGACAAGCTCGTTGGTCTTGCCCGACATGGCCGACACGATGACGATCACGTCATAGCCCTTGGCCACTTCGACGCCCACACGTTTGGCGGCGCGCCGGATACGGTCGAGGTTCGCGACGGAGGTGCCTCCGAATTTCATCACGAGAACGGGCATGGGTCTTCCTTGGCCTTGAGTTGCGCGGGGTTTACGCGCAAGCCGCGGCTGAGGCAAGCGCACATGCGCGCCAAACCCCTATGATTGCGCTAAAAGTCGCATGCTCAGTAGGCAATCGGCGTCCCGTCATACGAGAGGAAACATCCGGTCGTCTCGAGTGAGAGTGCGTCGAACCGCGCCACAAGGCCATCCGCGCTCTCATCGACGCCGATATCGGCCGCCGCGCCGCCCATATCCGTGGTCACCCAACCCGGATGATAGATTCCGACCGCTATCCCAATGTGGCGCAGATCCGCTGCAAGGTTTCGTCCAAGATTGAGCGTCGCCGCCTTGGAAGCGCGATAGATATAAGAGCCGCCGGGCGCGCGTTCGTCTGACGCCATGATGCTCGAGAGAATGGCGATCTTCGGTGCCCCGGCAAGTTGCAGGTTCGCCAGAAGATTCTGCACTGTGAGGAACACGCCTGTGACATTCGCCGCCATCGTATCCGCCCACATCTGGGCTGGATACCCATCTGCAAGGCTCTCTCCCTTGTCGAGATAGACCCCCGCGTTGCACACCAAAAGATCCACCGGGCGGCTATCGAGAGCGCGGGTCAACCCGCTGAAGGAGGCTGGGTCCGTCACGTCGAGGGTCACGAATTCCCCGCCCTTGCGCGAGGTGCCCGTCACATCCGCGCCGCGTGCGCGATAGCGTTGGTCGAGCGCCTGGCCAATGCCCCGATTGGCGCCCGTAATCACGACTTGCATAGAGGTCTCCCGAAATTCAGTTGGATTTTCGCGTCGCGCGGAAGGGCAGGGGCGCAACCGGCACCCCTTCTTCGATCAGCGCCTTGGCGTCTTCGATCTTGGCCTCGCCATAGATCGCGCGTTCGGGTTTCGCCCCGAGGTGCATATCGCGCGCCTCCTTGACGAAATTCTTGCCGACGTAGTCGGAATTCTCTTCGACGGTCTTCTTGAGCGCGGCCAATGCCTTCTCGGCCTCACTTGTCGGAGCGGCCAGCGGGCGGGCGTTCTCTTGCGTCGGCTGAGGTTGTTCAGGGGCTGCCGACTTGCGCGCGGGGCGCACGCGCGGTGCCATCATGGCTTTCTCCACCGCGCTATCGCCGCAGACGGCACACACAATCATGCCTGACGCCCGAAGCTTGTCAAAAGCGTCGGCCGACTGAAACCAGCTATCAAAGCGGTGATCCTGGCTGCATTTGAGAGTGTATTGGATCATCTCGTGTTTCCTGTGCCGGATCCTGTCCCGGCTGTGCCGGTTAAGATAGGTCGCGGCAGGACACCGTTCAAGCGAAAGCGCGCTACCGCAGGATGCGTGCGTCGAAATCCCGAAGCATCTTGGCAAGGTGCTTTTCGCGTACAAGCGAGGCTGCTTTCTTCGGGCTCATCCATTTCTGGCGCCGCTGTCCCGCCTCGGGAAAATCGGCCACGCATTTCCGCGCCTTGACCGGATAGACAGTGACAAGAACCGGCATCGGCATCAGGCCGCCACGCGTCTCGATCTCTTTGGTGTAGGAATAGAACCCGAGCGGAAAATCATGCACCTTGCCGCGGACCCCGGCTTCTTCCCATGCTTCCTGCGCCGCAGCCTGCGGTGCGGTATAGCCCGACATGGGCCAGCCCTTGGGAATGATCCAGCGCTTGGTCTTGCGCGAGGTAATGAGCAACACCTGCGTCTTGCCATTGCGGATGCGATAGACAAGCGCCCCGAACTGCGAGCGCAAATCCGTCTTACGCGCCGCTCGAAGGTTGATCGGATGCTGCTTCGGTACGTG
Source organism: Shimia aestuarii (assembly GCF_022814865.1). Classification (GTDB taxonomy): domain Bacteria; phylum Pseudomonadota; class Alphaproteobacteria; order Rhodobacterales; family Rhodobacteraceae; genus Shimia; species Shimia aestuarii_A. Next base: position 30,946 of record NZ_JAKVRD010000004.1, read on the forward strand.
AATCGTCATAACCGCCGTGTTGTTCTGCTCGGCCAAGTTACTCTTGGTCTGAGACAAGGATACGACAGACGGTGCCACAACGCCAAAGGAATTGTCTCTTGTCCCCGGATCCGCGGTTCATGGGAAACTATGGGCCTGCTGTACATAAGGGGGGATCAGATGGCGAATCACTTGGGCTTGAGGTCATGGGAAATCTCTGAAAAACAGCCGGAAAGACAAGATTGATGTCGGTCTGGGTAAGGGGATGTCGAAAAAATCAGGGAAAATATGGGTCGGCTTGGGTCTCCATGCTCTGCATCTATATGTCGCTTAAGGTGCGGTATTAATATCTACATATTGTGTTGGGCTGGGGCCATTTGGATACAGGATGTTGTTTTTCAGGATGCCTCTCGACAATATATAGTCTCGGTTGGCGTATATTTTTGTTGTTTCCCAAGAAATCCCATGTCATACCTGATTACACGATGAGGACGGGATCAAAGGGGCGATAAAGACCCCGAATAAGAACTCCCAAAGTCAGGTTTCATACAGGCACCCGCTTTCATCGAAGCAAGAGATCCGGCGCGCGGGCGAGCAGACATCCCCCCAGGTGGCGCGCGCAGTCGGACACCCCGCAACGCGGGACGAGGGCGGCGGATAGGGCAGTGGCAGCAGCTCTATCCGCCGTTTCGTTTCCGGGATGCGAAACGTGAGGGGCAGGAAAGGCCAAACCGTGGCGCTGATGTTCATAGGCGAGAGCCGCAACAAGGTGGATACGAAGGGCCGGGTCTCGATCCCGGCCAAGTTCCGTCGTGTGCTCGAAGCTGGTGACCCAGAATGGAAGAACGGCGACAACCCCAATCTCTACATCGTCTACGGCGGCCCGAGCCGCGACTACCTCGAGTGTTTTACCGTCGAGGCCATGAATGATGTCTATGCCCGTATCAAGAAGATGGGGCGCGGCACCAAGCGCCGCATCGCGCTCTCGCAGCTCTACATGACCCAGACCGCCGAGGCGAGCGTCGACGAAACGGGCCGCCTCGTGCTGCCCCGTGATCTGCGGGACAAAATCGACATCGACGGCATGGCGTTTTTCGCGGGCAAGGGCGACACCTTTGAAATCTGGCGCCCCGAGACATACGACGCCAACCAGATGGAACAGCTCGAAGCTGATGACGACTTCGATCCGGATGTGGATCCGTCCATCTATCTTGGTGGGGACGAGGGGATCTAAGGTATGTCGAACCGGCCCGACGCCCCCGCATCTGCACCCCATATTCCCGTTCTTCTTGCGCCTCTCCTCAAAGCCGTCGCGCCTGTGCAAGGCACGTGGCTCGATGGCACGTTTGGCGCCGGTGGGTACACGCGCGGCCTGCTTGAGGCCGGCGCAACCAAGGTCATCGGCGTGGATCGTGACCCTCTGGCCTTCGAAATGGCCGCCGATTGGGTCGGTGACTACGGCGACCGGATCGAGATGGTTGAGGGCGTGTTCTCTCGCATGGATGAATATGCGACTGGCCTTGATGGTGTGGTCCTCGATCTCGGTGTGAGCTCCATGCAACTCGACCTCGCCGAGCGCGGCTTCTCCTTCCTGCGCGACGGCCCGCTCGACATGCGCATGTCGCAGGATGGTCCCTCCGCCGCCGATCTGGTGAACGAGGCCGACGAGGCGGAACTGGCCGACATCATTTTCCACTACGGCGAGGAACGCGCCAGCCGCCGCATCGCCCGCGCCATTGTCCGCGCCCGCGCCGAGGCCCCGATTGCCACGACACTCGCGCTTGCTGAAATCGTGGAATCCTGCCTGCCGCGCCCCAAACCGAACCAGTCCCACCCCGCGACCCGCACCTTCCAAGGCCTGCGCATCGCGGTGAACGATGAATATGGCGAGCTCTATCGCGGGTTGCAGGCCGCCGAGCGTGCACTTGCGCCGGGCGGCCTTCTGGCGGTCGTGACCTTTCATTCGATCGAGGACCGCATGGTTAAACGCTTCATGCAGTCCCGCGCCGGGCGCAAGGGCAACGTGAACCGCTACGCCCCTGAAATCGAACAGGAAAAACCCGCCTTCGAGCTGCTAACCCGCAAGGCCGTTGGCCCCGACGAAGACGAGCTTGCGATCAATCCGCGCTCGCGTTCGGCCAAGCTGCGCGTGGCGCGCCGCACTGATGCCCCGGCTGGCGAGATCGCCGCACGCGAAATCGGCATGCCCCAAACCCAACAGACGAAAGGACGACCCTGATGCGCTCAATGATCTTCCTTTTGACCGCGCTTGCCGTAATCGGCCTCGCCGTGTGGGCCTACCGTGAGAACTACCAGACCCAGGCCGTGATCAACGAGACCGAGCGCCTGCAGCGCGAGATCGGCACCGCCCGCGCGCGGCTCTCTGTGCTAAAGGCCGAATGGGCCTATCTCAACCGCCCCGGACGACTGCGCGATCTGGCAGACATTAACTATGATCGTTTGCAACTTCTGCCGCTGACCCCGGATCAGTTCGGCCGCGTCGATCAGGTCGTCTATCCGCCGGTCAATTTCGACTTCAGCGGTGCCGTGGATGTCTCTTCTGATGGAGACGATCAATGACCCGCACCCCCTTGCGCCCCTTGGCCCGCATTCTCCCGGCACGTGAGACGGGCGAGAACCCAGACGCGATCGAGCGTGAGAACATTCGCCTGCGCCACGAGGCCATGCGCCAGACGTCGCGTCTGCGTGCTGAGGGCCGCCTTCTGGTGCTTTCCGTGGTCTTCCTGTCGCTTTTTTCGGTGGTCGGCGCGCGCATGGCGATGCTCTCCTTCTCCGAGGCGCAAGAACCGCGCGCAACGGTGTCCGGTTCAATGATTACGTCCCAACGCGCTGATATCGTCGACCGTCGGGGCCGCATCCTTGCGACCAACCTCGAGACCTACTCGCTATATGCGCAACCGCACCACATGATCGACAAGGCCCATGTGGCCCGCGAACTGGTCAAGGTCTTTCCCGACCTCGACGAAGAGAAGCTCTTCAAACGCTTCTCCGGCAACCGCAAGTTCATGTGGATCAAGAAGAAACTCAGCCCCGAGCAAAAACAGGCCGTGCATGATATCGGCGATCCCGGTCTGATGTTCGGCCCGCGCGAGATGCGCCTTTATCCCAACGGCCACCTTGCGGCCCATGTCCTTGGCGGCGCGAGCTTCCGCAAGGAAGACGTGCGCGCTGCCGAACTCGCAGGTGTTGCCGGGGTTGAACGACATTTCAACGACGTGCTGCGCGATCCGGCAAATGGTGACAAGGCTCTGACCCTGTCGCTCGACCTCACGGTGCAAGCCGCCGCCGAGCGTGTGCTCTACGGCGGGATGAAGCTGATGAACGCCAAAGGCGCGGCGGCGGTTCTCATGGATGCTCATACTGGCGAGGTGATCTCGCTGGTGAGCCTGCCTGACTTCGATCCGAACGACCGTCCGCGCCCCCCGACCGAAGGCAACGCCTCTGATAGCCCGCTTTTCAACCGCGCGGTGCAAGGGGTGTATGAACTCGGCTCCACCTTCAAGATTTTCACGGCCGCGCAGGCAATGGATCTCGGCCTCGCAAACCCCGAGACGATGATCGATACCAAGGGGCCACTGCGCTGGGGCAAGTTTCGCATCCGCGACTTCCACAACTATGGCTCCGAACTGTCGCTCACCAAGGTGATCGTGAAGTCCTCCAACATCGGCACCGCTCGTCTCGCTCAACAGATCGGCGTCGCGCGGCAACAGGAATTCCTCGGCAATCTCGGCTTCCTCGAAGCAACGCCGCTTGAATTGGTCGAGGCGAGCGGCGGCACACCGCTTCTGCCGCCGAACTGGTCCGAACTCTCCGCGATGACGATCTCTTATGGCCACGGTCTCTCGTCGAGCCCACTGCACCTTGCCGCTGGCTACGCGGCGATTGCCAATGGCGGCAAGGCGATCAAGCCGACCCTCCTCAAGCGCAATGCCCCCCAGAACGGCCCGCGCGTCATGTCCGAAGCCGCCTCCCGCGCCGCGCGCAAGATGCTGCGGCAGGTGGTGACAGATGGCACCGCCTCCTTTGGCGAAGTGCCCGGCTATGCCGTCGGCGGCAAGACCGGCACCGCCGACAAGCCGAAAGAGCAGGGTGGTGGCTACTACGATGAAAAGGTGATCGCGACCTTCGCTTCGATCTTCCCCGCGCATGATCCCAAATACGTGCTCGTGGTGACGTTGGACGAGCCGGTTGAGACCTCCGGCCCCGAGCCGCGTCGCACCGCCGGATGGACCGCTGTGCCCGTTGCCGCCGAGATGATCCGCCGCGTCGCGCCGCTCCTTGGCCTGCGCCCCGAGATTGAACCCGCCTCGTTGGCTGATATAACCCTGACATCGAATTAACCCGCGGCATAAGGGCAGGACAAAATGGCAGGCGAGTCACGACCACTTCACGAACTGGGGCTGACCGCCGCCGCAGGGCGCGACCCCGAAATCACGGGCCTTGCCGTTGATAGTCGTGAGGTCAAGGACGGCTTTCTCTTTGCCGCACTCCCCGGAACCCGCGTGCATGGGGGCGAGTTTATTCAATATGCCCTGCGTATGGGGGCGAGCGCGATCCTGACCGACGCCGAGGGCGCGCGCATCGCCGCCACCGAACTGGCCGACTCGGATGCTGCGCTCGTAGTGGCCGAAGACCCGCGCCAGACACTCGCCTTCACCGCCGCGCTCTGGTTCGGGGAACAGCCCGGCATCATGGCCGCCGTCACAGGCACCAACGGCAAGACCTCCGTCGCCACCTTCCTGCGCATGATCTGGCAGGAGTTGGGTCTCGAGGCAGTCAACCTTGGCACCACGGGTGTCGAGGGCGACTATACCGCGCCTCTAAACCACACCACGCCGGAACCCATCACGCTGCACCGTACCCTTGCCGCCGCCTGCGCCAATGGGATCGAGTTCGCCGCGATGGAAGCCTCCTCGCACGGCCTCGCCCAACGCCGCCTCGACGGGGTGCAGCTCAAGGCGGCAGGCTTCACCAATTTCACCCAGGACCATCTCGACTATCACGAGAGCTTCGAGGAGTATTTCGACGCCAAGGCCGGTCTCTTTGCCCGCGTTCTTCCCGACGAAGGGACGGCGGTTATCAATACCGACGATGCGCGCGGGGTCGACATGGCCGCAATCGCGCAGGCGAGAGGCCAGGACGTCATCACCGTGGGGCGCAACGGTGCCGATCTGACCCTTGACGCCCAGCGGTTCGACGCCACGGGGCAGGACATCCGCTTTACCTTCCGCGGCCGAAGCTACATGGCGCGCCTGAACCTCATTGGCGGATTCCAAGCCGAAAACGTTCTCCTCGCCGCCGGTCTCGCCATCGCTTGCGGGGCTGACCCCGAGCGCGTCTTCGAGGTGCTGGGTGAATTGAAGACCGTGCGTGGCCGGATGCAGCTTGCCGCGACACGGCAGAACGGGGCAGCGGTGTTTGTCGATTACGCCCATACGCCCGACGCCGTGGAAACCGCGCTCAAGGCCATGCGCCCGCATGTCATGGGCCGTCTCGTCGCCCTTGTCGGCGCGGGCGGCGACCGGGACGCAGGCAAACGCCCGCTGATGGGCGCGGCGGCGGCGGCCAATGCTGACCTGGTCTTCGTGACCGATGACAATCCGCGTTCCGAAGATCCGGCGGTGATCCGCTCCGCCGTCATGCTCGGCGCGCCTGACGCCATCGAAGTGGGCGATCGCGCCGAGGCCATCCTGCGCGCCGTCGATGCGCTTCAGCCGGGCGATGCCCTCCTGATCGCAGGCAAGGGCCATGAAACCGGTCAGATCGTCGGCGACGCGATCCTGCCCTTCGATGACAGCGAACAAGCCAGCGTGGCCGTCGCCGCGCTCGACGGGGGATTTGCATGAGCCTCTGGACTGCCTCCCAAGCCGCCGCCGCCACCGGCGGCAAGGCCACCACCGCATGGGAGGCCACAGGCGTCTCGATCGACACCCGCACGCTTGAACCCGGCGATCTCTTCGTCGCCCTCAAGGCGGCGCGCGACGGGCATGACTTTGTGGCCCAAGCGCTCGAGGCCGGGGCCGCCGCCGCGCTCGTGACCCATATCCCCGAAGGTGTCGCCCCCGATGCGCCGCTCCTCATTGTCGAGGATGTGCTTTCCGCGCTCGAAGACCTTGGCCGCGCCGCCCGCGCCCGCACCGAGGCGCGCGTCGTCGCTGTGACGGGCTCCGTCGGCAAAACCTCGACCAAGGAAATGCTGCGCGCCATGCTCGCGGGGCAGGGCAAGACCCACGCCTCTGTCGCCAGCTACAACAACCACTGGGGCGTGCCGCTGACGTTGGCGCGGATGCCCGCCGACACCGACTATGCCGTGATCGAGATCGGCATGAACCACCCCGGCGAGATCGCGCCCCTTGCCCGCATGGCCAAGCCCCATGTCGCCCTGATCACGACCGTCGCCGCCGTGCATCTCGAAGCGTTTGAGAATGTCGCCGCCATCGCCGCCGAAAAGGCCGCGATCCTAGACGGGCTCGACGCCTCCGGCATCGCCATCCTTCCCGCCGATATCGACACCGCGCCGATCCTCGCCGACAAGGCCGCCGCCCTCGGCATCACGGCCATCCCCTTCGGCGCGACCGCCCCCGACTGGTCCTTGGGCGACGTGAGCCTCTCTGGCGACCGCACAGTGGCCCGCGCCACTGTCAAATCCAAGCCCTTGGTGTTCAAGATCAACAGCGCCGGACGCCATTTCGCGATGAACGCCCTCGGCGCGCTCGCTGCTGTCGATGCGCTCGGCGCTGACCTTGCCATCGCCGTGGGTGATCTTGGCCGTTGGACGCCCTATACGGGCCGCGGTGCGCGCGAAGTGATCTATCTCGATCCGGTCGAGATCGACATGACACTCGACCTGATCGATGACGCCTATAATGCCAACCCGACCTCGCTTGCCGCTGCGCTCGAGGTGCTTGCCGCCGCGACGCCGCAGAACGGAGTGGGGCGCATCGGGAAGGGCCGGCGCATCGCCTTTGTCGGCGACATGAAGGAACTCGGGCCTCAAGAGGCCGCCATGCACGCCGCCATCGCCGATCTGCCCAGCCTCGAGCATATCGACACCGTGCATTGCATCGGCCCCCTCATGCGCCACCTCTATGAGGCGCTGCCGCCGCACAAACGCGGCAAGTGGACCGAGACCAGCGCTGAGATGGCCGAAAACATCCGCCACATGGTCGACGCAGGCGATTCCCTGCTCGCCAAGGGCTCATTGTCGATGGGTCTTGCGCAAATTGTTGACGCGATCCGCAAATTGGGCCATCCCGCCCCGCAATCCAATGATGAGGACGATTAAATGCTCTATTGGCTGACCGAGTTTTCGGACGGCGGGGACTTCTTCAACCTGTTCCGCTACATCACCTTCCGCGCCGGCGGCGCATTCATGACCGCGCTGATCTTCGGCTTTCTTTTCGGTCCGCCTCTTATCAACGTCCTGCGCAAACGTCAGGGCAAGGGCCAGCCGATCCGCGAAGATGGTCCCGAAACCCACCTCGCCAAGGCCGGAACCCCCACGATGGGCGGTCTCCTCATCGTCGGCGCCTTGATGACCTCAACGCTTCTGTGGGCCCGGCTGGACAATGGTTTTGTCTGGGTGGTGCTGTTTGTGACCTTGACCTATGGCCTCATCGGCTTTGCCGACGACTACGCCAAGGTCTCCAAGCAAAACACCGCGGGCGTCTCTGGCAAGGTGCGCCTCGGCCTCGGCTTTGTGATCGCCCTGATTGCCTCTTACTGGGCAACAACATTGCACCCGGCAGAGCTGCAATTCGGCCTCGCCCTGCCGTTCTTCAAGGATACGCTCCTCAATCTCGGGCTGTTCTTCCTGCCCTTTGCGATGATCGTCATCGTCGGCGCGGCCAATGCCGTGAACCTCACAGACGGTCTCGACGGGCTTGCTATCATGCCGGTGATGATCGCAGCGGGGACGCTTGGCATCATCGCCTATGCCGTGGGCCGTGTTGACTTTACCGAATACCTCGATGTGCACTATGTGCCCGGCACCGGCGAGATCCTCATCTTCGCCGCTGGTGTTGTTGGTGGTGGCCTCGGCTTCCTTTGGTACAATGCGCCGCCTGCCGCCGTCTTTATGGGGGACACTGGGTCTCTCGCGCTCGGCGGTGCCCTTGGTGCCATCGCCGTGGCCACGAAACACGAGCTCGTCCTCGGCATTGTCGGCGGCCTTTTCGTGGTCGAGGCGCTCTCCGTCATCATTCAGGTGCTCTACTTCAAACGCACTGGCAAGCGCGTCTTCCTCATGGCTCCGATCCACCACCACTATGAGAAGAAGGGCTGGTCCGAACCCCAGATCGTGATCCGCTTCTGGATCGTCTCCCTGATCCTCGCCATGATCGGCCTCGCGACCCTCAAGGTCCGTTAGAGGACATAGGATTTTCGATAAGCCTTGCCTAAGCGATTTCGAAATCGCTTGGGTGCAGACTGAGAGGGCAGACACCCTATGCGAGACCTTCTGAAAGAATATCGGAAATGTGCAGTTGCGCATGGGGAACACACTTTGGCAGGCAATGCCGTAGCTGCAAACAAGGCGCATGATCGGTTGCTAGGTGCCTTGAAGGCTTTGAGTCAAGCAAACGCAGATACTGAGGTTCTATCGCTTCTTGAAGACGAAAACCCCTCTGTGCGGCTTTGGGCTGGTGCTCATTGTTTGGAAGTGGACGAACCACGGGCTCTGGCTGCATTGAATAGGCTGGCCGCCGCAGGTGTCCCCATCGTCAGCATGAGTGCAAGATACACAGTTCAAGGTTGGCAACATGCTGAACTGCGCGTTCGTCGGACTTTTTGAAGGATAGGATCGGGCCTTGACTTGAATAGCCCAACGAATGCGGTTCCTTTACCAGGCACAAGAGCGACGCCTAGCCCGAATAATAAGGCTCTGCATTGAGGTGACCTTGTTCACTCACAAGGGTACTATGACTACGTGAATATCGAATTGCGCAATGCTTCACCAAGTCAGCGGCCTGCTGTTGTTCTGAGAATAGCTGCGGTTAGAGAGAGGTGAAATCAATTGGTCGTTTCAATGGCCTACTATGGCTTGAAGTACCCAAGCAGAACCAGTGGGTGGGTCGCCACTTTAGGTGAAACGCCTGAACAGAGGTTTGATCCGGAGACTGGGAAAGAGGATTTCACCGAGCAAAGGCGTATTGGGGCGTATCTTGAGAGCTGGAGGGCTGGGCGGCAATGGTTACCTCAGCCGATATGCTTACACTTTGAGGCGAGTGGCCGGCAGCTCGTCAAGGCAGACCGAATTTTTCACAATATGGTCGGCCCGATTATATCGGGGAATTCTGTCAATCATATGCGTCCGCTTCTTGAACGGGAAGGTCACGTTTTGCCACTTGATGTGATGAATGCGGATGAGAAGTTCTTTCTGTGGTGGGTGCCTTGGGTCGATAACAGCGTTGATATTGCCCGGTCTGAAAAATCTCCGAATGGAAAGACCGTGAAGCGCTACGCTTTTCATAAAGACAAGGTGAAAGGCCTGACAGCATTCCGGCCACATTATTCGGGAATGTATAACCCAGATGCTCAGGGGCAGGTTCTTGTAAATGAAGAGTTCAAGCAAGCTTGGCTTGATGCAGGGCTTACCGGGATTGACTTTAGACCAGCCTGATCATTCTGTTGGCTCTCAATACTACTGCATGGCGATTGCAGAGCGTCTTGAATCATCTAAGACGCAAAAAAATCCCCCTTTCCGCCGCACGATGGGATCGAATTCCCTGTTGGTCATGTAGGCTTTTGGGGCTGGAGGGGCAGATTGTGACCGTCCTCCTCCTTAACCAATCGCAGGCGAACGCATGGAATTGCGCTGGTGCGGCACGTCTCGCAAACCCACCGCGCGCCCGCTTAACCACCGCACGCCGGGGTTAACGCCAAAACGACCACCGAAAACCCGCACATACGCGATACCGACGTAATACCGACGTGATACCGACAGGATTTTTTCGCGTTAACCCCGCCCCGAAAGGGGGCCTCTCTTGCGTCGCTCGGCGGGGGCGGGCATTGTCGCGACACGTGTAAATTCGGGGTGAAAACGATGATTCCAGTCAAAGGATACGAGGGCAAACGCGTCGCGGTTCTGGGCCTTGGCCGCTCCGGCCTCGCCACCGCGCGCGCGCTCGTCGAAGGCGGTGCAACCCCGCTCTGCTGGGACGATAACCCGGAGGCCCGCGCCCGCGCCGAAGCGGAGGGGTTTGCCTGCCAAGACCTTGCAAAACAAGGCGCTTTCGAGGATGTCGCCGCGCTGATCGTGTCGCCTGGCATTCCCCATCTCTATCCTGCGCCGAACCCCGTCGTTGCCGCCGCCTGGGGCGCAGGTGTGCCCGTCGACAACGATATCAGCCTGTTCTTCCAATCCTTCGCCACACGCGATTGGGATCATTTCGACACAAGTCCCCGCGTCGTTGCGGTCACGGGCTCAAATGGTAAATCCACAACCTCCGCCCTGATCCACCACGTTCTCGACACCGCCGGCCACCGCACCCAACTCGCCGGCAACATAGGCCGAGGCGCCCTAGACCTCGACCCCGCCGAGAACGGCGATATCGTGGTGCTTGAATTGTCGAGTTATCAAACCGAATTGGCGCGCGCCCTGACGCCGGATATCGCTGTTTTTACAAACCTTTCGCCGGATCACCTTGATCGTCATGGCGGAATGGGGGGCTACTTTGCGGCCAAGCGTCGGCTCTTTGCCGAGGGTGGGCCGGACCGCGCCGTTATCGGAGTTGACGAGGCCGAGGGACAGTTCCTTGCCAACCAGCTTTCCATGGGGCTGGGCGACGACCGCGTGATCCCGATTTCTGTTGAGCGAAAGCTGTCTGGGCCGGGGTGGCAGGTTTTTGTTAAGAAAGGTTTTCTATCAGAGTATCGTAAAGGCCGTCAGACGGGGTCCATTGATTTGCGCGCCATCAAGGGGTTGCCCGGCGCGCACAATCATCAGAATGCCGCAGCGGCCTATGCGGTGTGTCGAGCGCTCGGCCTTGCGCCGCGTGTCATCGAAGCTGGATTTGCCTCGTTCGGTGGTTTGCCACACCGTTCGCAGGTCGTTGCCGAGATTGGCGGCGTGACCTACGTGAACGATAGCAAGGCAACCAACGTAGACGCCGCCAAGATGGCGCTGGGTGCGTTCAAGAAAATCCGCTGGATCTGTGGCGGGCTTGAGAAAGAAGGCGGGCTTGGAGACCTCGTGGAACACGCTGGGGAGGTCGTCAAAGCCTATGTGATCGGCCGCGAGGCGGCGGCCTTCGCGATGCAGCTCAAAGGAGTGGACGCAGAGATATGCACGACGATGGACGTCGCCATGGCCCGCGCATCAGAAGACGCAGAAGCAGGCGATACAGTGCTGCTCGCACCGGCGGCGGCGAGTTTCGATCAGTACGATAGCTTCGAGAAGCGAGGCGATGATTTCATATGTCTCGTCAATGGTTTAGGTGGCTAGGCTTTGTTCCGGATTGCGATTCCCGCAGCCCAGCCCGACGACCAAGCCCATTGAAAATTGAACCCGCCAAGCCAACCGGTGACGTCCACCGCTTCACCAATGACATAGAGGCCGGGCACGGTCTTGGCCTCCATCGTTTTGGAGGAGAGCGCCTCCGTATCGACCCCGCCAAGCGTCACTTCCGCAGTGCGGTAGCCCTCGGTACCTGCCGGGCGCAGGTCCCACTCGGTCAACCGTTCCGCCAATGCCTCGAGAGCCTTGTCGGATTGGTCGGCCATGTTCCCTTTCAGCGCCCACTCCACGGAAAGGTAATCAGCTAGTTTCGCGGGTAGGAGATAGCCAAGAACCGTCCGCAGTTGCCGCCGTCCGTCACTCTGCCGACGCGCCTTCAACTGCCCGAGTACATCCGTGCCGGGGAGGAGGTCGATTTGGATCGGCTGACCTTCTTGCCAGTAGGAACTGATCTGCAACATGGATGGGCCCGAAAGCCCCCTATGGGTCAGGAGAAGCGCTTCTTCGAAGGCCGGACCATCTGCCGAGGCGCGCACAGGCAGCGCGGTGCCAGAGAGTGGTTTGAACCGACCATCCGGGAAGGTGAACGGTACGAGCCCTGCTCGTGTCGGCAAGAGTGGCAGACCGAATTGCTCTGCAATATCATAGGCCAGACCGGTGGCACCCATCTTCGGGATCGACTTGCCACCGGTCGCCAGAACGAGGTTCTTCGCTGTGAGCGTTCTTCGCGTCCCGGCGTGTTCCGTCTCGACCCGAAACGTGGTCCTGTCGTGCGACACGCCAAGAATTTTAGTCTCGAGTTGCAGAGCCGCGCCCGCCGCCTCAAGCTCGCTCACCAGCATCGCTACGATGTCTTTGGCGGTCTCGTCGCAGAAAAGCTGCCCCAGGGTCTTCTCATGCCAGGCAATGCCGTAGCGGTCGACGAGTTCGATGAAATCCCACTGGGTATAGCGGCTCAGCGCGGATTTGCAGAAATGCGGGTTCTTGGAGATGAAGTTCTCCGGCCCAGCGTAAAGGTTGGTGAAATTACAACGGCCGCCGCCTGAGATCCTGATCTTCTCGCCGGGGGCCTTGGCGTGGTCAATAACGAGCGTGCCCGCCCCGGCGTGGGCCGCGCACATCATGCCGGCAGCCCCGGCGCCAAGGATGATCGTCTCAAACTGCATAAATGGCGGGTGCCCGATCCTTTGAGGCGGGTCAAGGGGCTTGCAGCACGAGGCGCGCTTTGCAAGGACAGACAGGCGTGATATACTTTGCGCACAGACCCGGAAAACCGGGCGTATTCGAGGCAGTATTCGGCGGGTATCCGATGACAGAGATGGTGTATGGCACGCTCCCGGCACAGGGAGGCGAGCCTGTTCTCCCTAAATGGTGGCGCACGCTCGACAAGTGGTCGCTGGCGGCAATTCTGATCCTTTTTGGGATCGGCGTTCTTCTCGGGCTTGCTGCTTCGCCGCCATTGGCCGAGAAGAACGGCTTTGCAGCCTTCCACTATGTCGAGAAACAGGTGATCTTTGGCGGATTGTCGCTGATCGCTATGCTGGTCACTTCGATGATGAGCCCTCGAGTGGTGCGACGCCTCGCCGTGATCGGATTCATCGTCACCGTGATCGCGCTTCTCGGTCTACCGCTCTTTGGCACGGATTTCGGCAAAGGCGCGATGCGGTGGTATTCCTTGGGCTTTGCGAGCGTACAACCCTCCGAGTTCCTCAAGCCCGCTTTTGTTGTTGTGGCAGCGTGGCTCATGGCGGCCAATGAAGAGATCAATGGTCCGCCCGGGCGTATTTGGTCTTTCTTCCTGATGCTCTCTCTGGTGGTGATCCTTGCGTTGCAGCCGGACTTCGGTCAAGCGAGCCTGATCCTTTTTGCATGGGGTGTGATGTATTTCGTCTCTGGTGCGTCGATGGTGCTCATTGCTGCAATTATTGTTGCAATTTATCCAGTTGCCCGTTTCGCCTATGCCAACTCTGAACATTTTGCGCGGCGCATTGATGGGTTCCTTGACCGTTCCGTTGATCCAACAACACAGCTTGGCTATGCGACCAACGCCATCCGCGAAGGCGGGCTCTATGGTGTCGGTGTCGGAGAGGGGCAGGTCAAGTGGTCCCTGCCGGATGCGCATACAGATTTCATTATCGCGGTAGCAGCCGAGGAATATGGGTTGGTCCTCGTCCTCGTGATCATCGCGCTTTATGCGAGCATCGTGCTCCGCTCGTTCCTGCGCCTGATGCGAGAGCGTGATCCGTTTACCCGTATCGCAGGCACTGGACTCGCGGCCATGTTCGGCGTGCAAGCGATCATCAACATGGGCGTCGCGGTTCGTCTTCTGCCCGCGAAGGGCATGACTTTGCCGTTCGTAAGCTATGGAGGCTCCTCTCTCGTTGCAGGGGGGATTGCAGTCGGCATGCTTTTGGCGTTTACCCGCAGCCGGCCTCAGGGCGAGATCGGAGATATCCTGCGGGGACATGTGAGATGATGAAGAAACCATTGCTTGTCATCGCGGCAGGCGGCACAGGCGGGCATATGTTCCCCGCGCAAGCGTTGGCCGAAGTGATGCTGCGCAAGGGGTGGCGGGTCAAACTGACGACTGATGCGCGCGGTGCGCGCTACACTGGCGGGTTCCCTCACTCCACGGAAATTGAGCAAGTGTCGTCAGCGACCTTTGCGCGTGGCGGCAAGCTGGCCAAGCTTGCGGTACCATTTCGGATTCTTGGAGGGGTGCTTTCTGCCGTGGTGAAACTACGTCGCGACCGCCCCGAAGTTGTTGTGGGTTTTGGCGGCTATCCGACGATCCCGGCCATGGGCGCAGCGTGGGTGTTGAAGCTCCCGCGCATGATCCATGAGCAAAATGGTGTGCTGGGCCGCGTAAACCATCTCTTCGCATCCCGTGTGGATGCGGTGGCGTGTGGCACATGGCCGACCGATCTACCTGAAGGGGTCGAAGGGGTGCATGTTGGCAATCCGGTGCGCGCGGCTGTGCTCGAGCGCGCTGGGTCTGGCTATATCGCACCGGGCGACTACCCGATGTCGATCTTGGTGATCGGCGGCTCGCAGGGCGCGCGCATCCTGTCCGACACGGTGCCGAGCGCAATCGCCTCCCTTCCGCCAGAACTCCTGCGCAATATCCGTGTGAGCCATCAGGCCCGTGATGAAGATGGCGAACGCGTCGCAGCGTTCTATGCCGAGCACGGGATCGCCGCGGATGTGCAACCCTTCTTTCACGATGTTCCCGCGCGAATGAGTGAAGCGCAGCTTGTCATTTCGAGATCCGGCGCATCCTCCGTTGCCGATATCAGCGTGATTGGGCGACCGTCTATCCTCATTCCCTTTGCTGCGGCCACTGGGGACCACCAGACCGCGAACGCGAAAGGGTTGGTCGAAGTTGGCGGAGCAATCCGAATTCCCGAAAGCAAACTCAACGTTGCCTCCCTCGCAGAGCAGATCGCTCTGATCCTCGGCAATCCGTCGGGTGCGAACCAGATGGCGATGGCTGCGCTTTCTGTGGGCAAGCCTGAGGCGACACAAAGCCTTGTCGCGCTCGTTGAGATGCTGGCCAGTAAAGAAGAGTGAAGACCATGAATGCAGCGACGAAGCTCCCCGGAGATGTAGGCCCAATCCATTTTGTGGGCATCGGCGGAATCGGTATGTCGGGGATTGCCGAGGTTCTGTTGAACCATGGCTATGTCGTGCAGGGCTCTGACCTCAAGTCGAGTAAGATCACGGAGCGCCTTGCAGACATGGGCGCCAAGGTCTTTGTCGGACAAAAAGCGGAGAACCTGGAGGGGGCGGAGGTCGTCGTGATCTCGTCCGCGATCAAGCCGGGCAATCCAGAACTCGACGAAGCGC
Source organism: Shimia aestuarii (assembly GCF_022814865.1). Classification (GTDB taxonomy): domain Bacteria; phylum Pseudomonadota; class Alphaproteobacteria; order Rhodobacterales; family Rhodobacteraceae; genus Shimia; species Shimia aestuarii_A. The sequence continues at coordinate 46,247 of NZ_JAKVRD010000004.1, forward strand.
GCAAGCGCGGCCTACCGGTCGTGCGGCGCGCGGAAATGCTGGCCGAGTTGATGCGGCTCAAGTCAAACATCGCGGTCGCGGGGACCCACGGCAAGACGACAACGACGACCATGGTGGCGGCACTGCTCGATCATGGCAAGATTGACCCGACCGTTATCAACGGCGGTATCATCCATGCTTACGGCTCCAACGCGCGGGTTGGCGAAGGCGAATGGATGGTGGTCGAGGCCGACGAAAGCGACGGCACCTTCAATCGCTTGCCGGCGACGATTGCCATCGTGACGAACATTGACCCCGAGCATATGGAGCATTGGGGCACTGAAGAAAACCTGCACAAAGGGTTCCTCGATTTCGTGTCGAACATCCCCTTCTATGGACTCGCAGTCTGCTGCACCGATGATCCCGATGTGCAGACCTTGGTTGGCAAGATAACCGACCGCCGTGTCGTGACCTTCGGATTTAACGCCCAAGCAGATGTTCGTGCCGTAAACCTCCACTTCAAGACCGGTATCGCGCATTTCGATATCAGGTTACAGCAGGAGGGCGAGATCATTGAGAACTGCACCCTTCCAATGCCGGGTGATCACAACGTCTCGAATGCTCTTTCCGCCGTTGCCGTGGCGCTTCATCTTGGTATGTCGAAGGATGAAATCCGAGAAGCGCTCGCCAAGTTTGGCGGCGTAAACCGGCGCTTCACGCGGGTCGGTGAGTGGAAGGGCATCCCGATCATTGACGACTATGGTCACCATCCGGTCGAGATTGCAGCGGTCCTTAAGGCGGCGCGCCAGGCCTGCGAGGGCCGTGTCATAGCTGTCCACCAACCGCATCGTTTCACACGGTTGCATTCGCTCTTTGAGGATTTCTGCGCCTGTTTCAATGAGGCCGATGTCGTCGGAATTGCCGAAGTCTTCGCCGCGGGGGAACAGCCTATCGAGGGTGCGAGCCGCGATGATCTCGTTGCCGGGCTCGTGGCGCATGGCCATCGCCACGCGATCGCAATTGACAGCGAGGACGACCTCGAAGCCCTTGTGCGCGCTGAGGCGAAATCAGGCGATATCGTGGTCTGCCTTGGGGCTGGTACGATCAGTGCCTGGGCAAACAACCTCGCCAAACGATTGGGATAAGCCAGGCAGCGCCAAACCCTTAGGTTGGGGCTTGCAACTTGCGTGGCTTGGGCAAAGACTGGCGGCGAGAGAAAACCGCCGGACAGGAGCAGGTCATGGCAGAGCATCTCAAGCGACGCATCGGCTTCGGGCTTCTGACGGCCTATGGTGTGGGCGTCATGGTTGGTGCCGGGATCTATGTCTTGGTCGGTGCGGTGGCGGCGGAAGCAGGCATTTGGGCGCCGCTCTCCTTTCTTCTCGCGGGCTTGATCGCGGCCCCGACTGCACTTTCCTACTCCGAGTTTTCTGCACGTATTCCCGAAGCTGCGGGCGAGGCAGCCTATATTCGTCAGGGGCTAGAAAGCCGGGCTCTGGCGGTTGTGGTGGGCCTTGCCATCGTTGCGGCTGGGACGATCTCGGCGGCGGCAGTGCTTCGGGGCGGAACGGGCTATCTTATGCTTGTGATCGATCTTGAGGCCAATTGGACCATGGTTGCGCTTGGTCTGGGGTTGGCGGCTGTTGCGGTCTTCGGTGTCATGGAGAGCCTTTCACTTGCTGCAATCTTTACCGTGGTCGAGCTATGCGGGCTCGGCCTCGTCATATGGGCTGGCTGGGACGCGCCCGCGAGCGTGGATTGGGGAGCTGCGCCGCCCATCGTTTTCTCCGGGGTCGCGGCGGCTGCAGTTCTGGCCTTCTTCGCGTTTATCGGCTTTGAGGATATCGTCAACATGGCCGAAGAAGTGGCCCAGCCCGAGCGTACCATGCCGCGTGCAATCCTTGCGGCGCTGGTTCTCACGACGGTGATCTATGCTCTTGTATCGGTCGCCGCGGTGCGCGCGGTGCCTCTTGAGGCGCTAGGGGCGAGCGAGCGTCCCCTGGCTTTGGTCTGGCAAGCGGCACAAGGCGGTGACGCCAAGTTTCTTTCAACCATAGCGGTGTTTGCAGCGCTGAATGGTGTCCTTGCCCAGATCGTCATGGCGAGCCGCGTGCTTTTTGGCCTTGGCAAACGCGAGAAGGTGTTTGCACTATTTCATCATGTATGGCCTCGCACCGGCACACCCGTCTTGGCGACATGCCTCGTCGGATGCCTTGTCGTGCTTGGCGCAATCGCACTGGATGTCGGGCTATTGGCCGAGATGACGTCTTCCATACTGCTTGCGGTCTTTGTCCTCGTGAACCTCGCGTTGATCTTCGAGAAGCGGCGCGAACCCGAGGCGCCATTCAGAGTGCCCATGTTTGTGCCTGTGATCGGGCTATGCCTGTCCGCTGGAGCGTTGCTTTTCAATATTCAGGGGGCACTATGAGCCTTTCAATGATCCTTGGATGCTTTTGGGTGCTGGCGGCTGCGCTCGTTGCGATGCTACCGATGCGGAGGCAATACGCGCCTGGCATTGTGCTCTTGCTTGCGGCACCCCTCCTGATCAGCGTGATCTTCTGGGAGCATGGGGTCTGGTTCGGGTTTGCCGCGCTGTTTGCGTTTGTTTCAATGTTCCGAAACCCGCTCCGGTATCTTTGGAAGCGTCTGCGCGGCGAAAAGCCGGAGATCCCCAGATGAGCCTATCCCTTATACTCGCACTTGCATGGTTGGTTGCCGTGAACGTCAGGGGCATGTTCCCGAGCCGGGATCATCATTGGCGTTTCGCCTATATGATGATGGCAGTAGGTGCGCCGATCCTTGCATTTGTTTGGTGGCAGGAGGGGACTTGGTACGCGGCCGGGCTCCTTGTTCTCGCGGGCTGGGTGATGCGCTGGCCGGTCATCTATGGTTGGCGCTGGCTACGTCGAAGGGTTGGGCGCAAGGTGTGACTTTTCCAGTCCTATGGCTTGCTTCCCAAGAGGGGATTGCCCAAAAGGAGGGCGCGAAACTAGAGAGGCTCGCATGACGCATATTCCCACACCTCGCGGCAAACTGGCAGAGAACCGTCCCCTTGCGGACCTGACTTGGCTACGCGTTGGCGGACCCGCGGATTGGTTCTTTCAGCCTGCTGATGTCGAAGACCTTGCGGCTTTCTTGCGCGACTTGCCCGAGGACGTGGCCGTATTCCCGATGGGGGTCGGTTCAAACCTGATCGTGCGCGATGGAGGTCTGCGCGCCGTTGTGATCCGTTTGGGGCGCGGTTTCAATACGGTCGAGATCGATGGGAACCGCGTGACCGCAGGCGTTGCTATGCTGGATGCGCATGTCGCGCGCAAGGCCGGTCAGGCTGGTCTTGACCTGACATTCCTGCGCACCATCCCCGGCGCGATCGGTGGTGCGGTGCGGATGAATGCCGGATGCTATGGCACCTATGTGGCAGATGTCTTCGTCGAGGCCAAAGCCGTGACGCGGTCCGGCGAGATCGTGACCTTGACTGCGGATGATCTCAACTTCCAGTATCGCCAGACCGACCTTCCCGAAGGCTGGGTCTTGACCGAGGCGACGTTTGAGGCCCCGGCGGGCGATCCAGAAGACCTTGCGCAGCGCATGGATGACCAACTCGCCAAGCGTGATGCAACACAGCCGACCAAAGATCGCACCGCCGGAAGCACTTTTCGGAACCCGGCTGGATTTTCCTCGACAGGCAAAGACGATGATGTGCATGACTTGAAGGCATGGAAACTCATAGACGACGCAGGCATGCGCGGTGCACGCATTGGCGGTGCGCAGATGAGTGAGAAACACTCAAATTTTATGCTCAACACCGGGGACGCCACCGCTGCGGACCTCGAGAATCTCGGTGAAGAAGTCAGAAAAAGGGTTTTCCAAAACAGCGGAATAGAGCTAGTATGGGAAATCAAGCGCGTTGGAGAACCAGCGGCTGAATGACTTCCGGTCGCAGGCTAATCAGACCGGACAGCAGTTAAAAAACAGGACCGAAAACGGTCCGGGACATTGGGGCACGAACGGGTATGTCGAGCAGGGCAAACCCCAAAGTGGCGGTATTGATGGGTGGGCCTTCGGCTGAGCGCGAAGTCTCGCTGACATCCGGGCGCGAATGCGCTGCCGCGCTGCGGGAAGCAGGGTATGATGTTATCGAGGTCGATGCGGGCCCCGATCTATCTGCGCGCTTGGCTGATCTCAAACCTGATGTGGCTTTCAACGCCTTGCATGGACGCTGGGGCGAAGATGGTTGTGTGCAAGGGATGCTTGAGTGGATGGGCATTCCCTATACCCATTCCGGTGTCCTGGCTTCGGCGCTCGCGATGGATAAACAGCGGTCGAAGGATGTGTATCGGGCGTGCGGATTGCCGGTCGTTGAGAGCATCATCTGTCCGAAAAGCGAAGTCAGCAAACGCCATGTCATGGCGCCACCCTATGTTGTGAAGCCCAACAACGAGGGGTCTTCCGTTGGTGTCTACCTTGTGAACGAAGCGGCAAACAGTCCGCCCCACCTTTCCGAAGAGATGCCTGAGTTTGTCATGGTTGAAACCTTCGCGCCGGGGCGCGAGCTTACGACAACGGTCATGGGTGATCGCGCGTTGACTGTGACCGATATCCTGACTGATGGCTGGTATGATTACGACGCCAAGTACAAGGAGGGTGGTTCGCATCACGTGGTGCCGGCGGACGTGCCACAAGAGATTTTCGATGCCTGCCTCGACTACGCGCTGCGCGCCCACGACGCCTTGGGATGCCGCGGGGTCAGTCGGACCGATTTCCGTTGGGACGAAGCTCGCGGCCTTGAGGGGCTGATCCTTCTTGAAACCAATACGCAGCCAGGCATGACGCCCACGTCACTCGCTCCTGAGCAAGCCGGGCAACTCGGAATTTCTTTCTCGGAGTTCTGCGCTTGGATGGTGGAGGACGCGTCGTGCAACAGGTAGGCCTCAAGAGCGATCCAGCCCCTTCACGCTGGGCCTATCGTTTTGAGCGGTTGATGCTGACACCGTTCTTCCGGCTCTTCTTGCGCGTCATTTTGCCCTTCCTGGTCGTCTTTGGCATGGCCGCGATCTGGCTTTCTGACGAGATGCGGCGCGATCAGTTGTCTGGCTGGGTACATGAGGCGCGTGTTAGCATCGAAACGCGCCCCGAGTTCATGGTTAACGTGATGGCAATCGACGGCGCCTCGGTAGGTATTGCCGAGGATATCCGGGAAATCATGCCAATTGATTTTCCGATCAGCTCATTCGATCTCGATCTCGACCACATTCAAGAGCAGGTCGCAGGTCTACCAGCTGTGGCTTCTGCGACTGTCCGTATCCGTCCCGGTGGGATCATGCAGATCACCATCACTGAACGCGACCCGGTCATGGTCTGGCGATCGCGGGACGGGCTTTTCCTCGTGGACCAGGAAGGATTTGTCGTCGCGCCAGCCCGGTCAAGATCAGAGCATGCGAACCTACCGCTCATGGCAGGGGCTGGGGCGGAGCTACACGTTGTGGAAGCGCGTTCGCTTTTTGCGGCTGCCGAGCCTCTGCGATCCCAGTTGCGCGGGCTTGTGCGCGTCGGCGAGCGACGTTGGGACATGGTCCTCAAGGATGGTCAGCGCATCCTCTTGCCAGAAGAAGGGGCGGTTCAGGCGCTTGAGCGAGTCATCGCGCTCAGCCAGGCACAAGACCTGCTGGCGCGCGATCTGACCATTGTGGATATGCGTTTGCCTGAACGGCCAACGCTACGAATTGCCGAAAGATCAGTTGAAGATTGGTGGCGCTTGCGGCGCCTTGAAGTTGGGAACACAGAAGAATGATGGAGCTATATGAATCCCAGCGCGCGATGCGCAACATGCGAAAGGCCGCCATGCAGAGAGGTGTCGTGGCCATTCTGGATGTGGGGAGTTCCAAGATTGCCTGTCTCGTGCTGCGCTTTGACGGCACCGAGCGTTTGGCCGAAGTCGAGGGGATCGGCTCAATGGCGGGCCAGAGCGGCTTCCGTGTCATCGGGGCGGCAACCACGCGGTCACGTGGCGTGCGTTTCGGCGAGGTTTCAGCCATGCAAGAGACAGAGCGCGCCATTCGCACCGTTGTTCAGGCCGCGCAGAAGATGGCGAAGATCCGCGTCGACCATGTGATTGCCTGCTTCTCGGGGGCGTCCCCACGTTCGTATGGTCTTGCCGGTCGGATCGGGCTTGAGGGCCACGTGGTCAATGAACAAGACGTTGCACGCGTCTTGGCGTCTTGCGATATGCCCGACTACGGCGACGGGCGTGAGGTGCTGCACGCTCAGCCCGTCAATTTCGCACTGGATCATCGGACGGGGCTTTCCGATCCGCGCGGGCAGATGGGCCAAGAGCTTGCCACCGATATGCATATGCTCACCGTGGATGCCATTGCGGTGCAGAACCTTGCGCATTGCGTTAAGCGGTGTGATCTCGAACTGGCGGGCATTGCCTCTTCGTCTTATGTCTCTGCGCTCTCGGCGCTTGTGGAAGACGAGCAAGAACTCGGCGCGGCATGCGTTGATCTCGGCGGTGGCACCACCGGTGTTTCGATCTTCATGAAAAAACATATGATCTATGCGGATGCCGTGCGCATGGGCGGCGAGCACGTCACCTCGGATATTTCGATGGGACTGCAGGTGCCGACAGCGATGGCTGAGCGGATCAAGACCTTCTATGGCGGTGTCTATGCGACGGGTATGGATGACCGTGAGATGATCGAGCTCGAGAGCGATACTGGCGATTGGGAGCATGATCGCCGCCGCGTGAGTCGCGCAGAACTGATCGGGATCATGCGGCCGCGCGTAGAGGAAATCCTCGAGGAAGTGCGCACGCTTCTTGATGCCGCTGGTTTTGAGTATCTACCGAGCCAGAAAATTGTGCTGACAGGCGGCGGGAGCCAGATACCCGGGCTTGACGGTTTGGCCTCCAAGATCCTCGGGCAGCAGGTACGCCTCGGGCGGCCGCTCCGGGTGCATGGTTTGCCGCAGGCGGCGACGGGGCCGAGCTTTGCGAGTGCGGTCGGCATGTGCCTCTTTGCGACACACCCTCAAGATGAGTGGTGGGATTTCGATCTGCCAGTCGAACGCTATCCTGTGCGAAGCATCAAGAGGGCGGTGCGCTGGTTCAAAGAGAATTGGTAGGCACGTCTGACGCGCGGAATCTTGCCGGTGTCGTGCGTCTATATATGCCGAAAAACGCGAAATATCGGGAATCGTGATGAAAATGCGCCCATATTTTGGGTCAAAATGCGCTTTTTCTCGTGACGATTCCTCCCGTCTTGGGTAATAATAGTGTTGAGTAGGTAAAAAACCGCAGCAAATGCGGACCATAGAACAGGCGGAAAACCATGACTCTGAATCTGACTATGCCCGACCAGGGTGACCTCAAGCCGCGTATCTCGGTTTTCGGTGTCGGCGGTGCCGGCGGCAACGCAGTGAACAACATGATCGAAAAGGCGCTCGAGGGCGTGGATTTTGTTGTGGCGAATACGGATGCGCAGGCACTCCAGCAAAGCCAATCGAAAAGCCGAATTCAGCTCGGCGTGAAAGTGACCGAGGGCCTCGGGGCCGGGGCACGTGCAACTGTTGGTGCGGCTGCCGCCGAAGAAAGCATCGAACAGATCGTTGACCAACTCGCAGGCGCACACATGTGCTTCATCACGGCCGGTATGGGCGGTGGCACGGGCACCGGCGCCGCGCCGATCATCGCGCAGGCGGCACGGGAACTTGGTGTCCTGACCGTTGGTGTCGTTACCAAGCCGTTTCAGTTCGAAGGCGCGAAGCGGATGCGCCAGGCCGAAGAGGGCGTCGAAGCTCTCCAGAAGGTCGTGGACACGCTGATCATTATTCCGAACCAAAACCTCTTCCGTCTCGCCACGGAGAAGACCACGTTCACCGAGGCCTTCTCGATGGCCGACGATGTTCTGTATCAGGGTGTCAAAGGCGTTACCGACCTGATGGTGCGCCCCGGTCTGATCAACCTCGACTTTGCCGACGTGCGCGCCGTGATGGACGAGATGGGCAAGGCGATGATGGGCACCGGCGAAGCCGATGGCGAGGATCGCGCGATCCAAGCCGCTGAAAAAGCGATTGCGAACCCGCTTCTTGACGAGATTTCCCTGCGTGGCGCGCGCGGTGTGCTGATCAACATCACTGGCGGACATGACCTGACTCTGTTCGAACTGGATGAAGCCGCAAACCGCATTCGCGAAGAAGTGGACCCGGACGCGAACATCATCGTTGGCTCTACCTTGGATGACACGCTCGAAGGTGCGATGCGGGTGTCGGTCGTGGCAACCGGAATTGATGCTTCGGAAGTGCATTCGGATATCCCGGTGCGCCGCCCGCTGGCCCAACCGCTGAACCCGCATGTCCTTGAGGACGCCGCGCATCACGCTGTGCAGCCTGAGCCGGAAGTTGCGCGAGACCCGATTGCCGAGCCGGAAGTGGCGGTGGCTTCCGCAGACACCGAGCCGACTTTCTTTAGCAGTTTCGACGCTGAGCGTGCCGCGGCTCAAGAGCAGATGGAAGACATCTTCGAAGAGTCTGCGTCCTACGAAGAACCAGCTGCCGATGATCTGCCGCCACCGGCATACCAAGCGCGTCCGCAGCAACAGTTCGCCCCGCAGGCCCAAGCCGCCTACGAGGAAGACGATGTCGCACAGTATGTCGCGCCGAAAGCTCCGCCTCTTGGGTCACCGTCGCCGGAAGTTCTGCAGCGCCTGCGTGCAGCTGCGGACAAGGCACCCGGGCGTCGCCCGATGGAAGCCGCAGAGCAGCCGCAAGCCGCTCCTGCACCGCGTGCCGAAGAGCCTCGCAAAGGTGGTTTCGGCCTGAACTCCCTGATTGGTCGCATGACAGGCCACGGACAGGAGGCAGAGCGTCCTGTGCATCACGCAGGGCATGCCCAGCCGACGATGCACGCGGTTCAGCCGGAAGCTGATGAAGATCAGGAACGGATCGAAATTCCGGCCTTCTTGCGCCGACAGGCGAACTAACGCGCAGAAAAAGCGTGACGATGAGGCCGCTCATGGAGCGGCCTTTTCTATTTAAAGCATAGGCTTACGCGTGCTTAAGCGACGTTCTGCCGATCTGTTACAAAGTTGTTTCAGTCGGTTACAATCTTTGAATTGAGCCTTTGAGGCCAAAGCTCTACTTCAGTGGGGCGTCACCATTGGGGGGTGGCGCGCCATTCGGAGAACAACGTGCAGAAAACGGTCAAATCACCCATTCGTTTTACCGGGAAGGGACTCCATTCCGGGGAAACGGTGCGGATGACGATTCATCCTGCTTCGGCCGACTACGGAATCTGGTTCCGTCGGACCGATATTGCTTTGGGGGATGCATTGATCGCCGCGCGTTGGGATGTGGCCGAGCAAACACCGCTTTGTACGCGTATTCGGAATGAGGCTGGTGTTTCGGTCTCGACCATCGAACACGTGATGGCGGCGCTGGCTGGCACGGGGGTAAACAATGCCCTGATCGAGATCGATGGGCCGGAAGTGCCGATCCTGGACGGAAGCGCGGCCGATTTCGTGCATGCAATTCTCAAGATAGGCATCATGAAGCAGTCCGCGAATGTACGCGTGATTGAAGTGCTGGCTCCGGTGAGCGTAACGCGCGGCGATGCGACCGCGACGCTTGTTCCGGCAGATGAAATGCAGATCGACTTCCACATTGCGTTCGATGACGCGGCCATCGGTGTGCAACAGAAATCCCTCGTGCTTGCGAATGGGAGTTTTGTGCGTGAACTCTGTGATAGCCGAACTTTCTGTCGCAAGGCGGATGTGGACACGATGCATGCCAATGGTCTTGCGCTTGGCGGCACGCTTGAAAACGCCGTCGTTGTGGACGGGGATGCCGTTCTGAGCCCCGGCGGGTTGCGTCATGAGGATGAGGCCGTACGCCACAAGATGCTCGACGCCCTTGGGGATCTGGCATTGGCTGGTGCGCCGATCCTTGGCCGCTACACTGGGATTCGGGCAGGTCACGCCTTGACCAACGCGCTTCTTCGCGAGCTCTTCGCCACGCCTGGCGCGTTTCGGGTCCGCGAAGTCGATGCGAAAACCGCCGCTCGCCTGCCCGGTGCCGGTGTCCATCTCGAAGAATTTCCGGCAGTCGCCTGATCCTGAACCGTTAAAAAACGCCAAATGCGTTTTGCACTGGAATTTTCTGTGCTAACAGCTTGGGGAAAGGGTGGGAATGTCCTGCCGAAACCGAACAAGAGGTTGTGCAGCATGACAGGTGTCGGGCCGCGTTTTGGTGTGATCGGTGCGATCCTCGCTATCGCCATTCTTGCAGGTTGCAGTTCTAGCACCTCGGAGAAAGTGCGTGATGGCAAGATTCCGATCGAGAATTTTACTGCTGAGCAGATTTTCGAACGCGGTGAGTACGAGCTGAACGACAACGAAGCGGAAGAGGCCGCGTTCTATTTCTCTGAAGTAGAACGCCTCTATCCTTATTCGGAGTGGGCAAAACGTGCGTTGATCATGCAGGCGTTCTCTTTCCACAAAGCCAAGGACTACGAGAACAGCCGCGCGGCAGCCGAGCGTTTCATCGCCTTTTACCCGGCGGATGATGACGCGGCCTATGCGCAGTATCTTCTTGCGCTGACCTACTATGATCAGATCGACGAAGTTGGACGCGACCAGAAGCTGACCCTCGAAGCCCTTCAAGAGCTTCGCAAGCTGATCGAGACCTATCCCGATAGTGAATATGCGCGATCTGGCAAATTGAAGTTCGACCTTGCCTTTGACCATCTCGCCTCGAAGGAAATGGAAGTCGGACGGTACTACTTGCGCCGTGAACACTTTGCTGCGGCGATCTCGCGCTTCCGTGTCGTGGTGGAAGATTTCCAGACAACGACACATACGCCCGAAGCGTTGCATCGACTCGTCGAAGCGTATCTCTCACTCGGCCTGACAAATGAAGCCCAAACCGCGGGTGCGATCCTTGGCTACAACTACCGGTCGACCCAATGGTATGATGATAGCTACAAGCTACTGACGGGCCGCGGGCTCGAGCTTGAGGCGGCAGGGGATAGCTGGCTGCGTCGTGTCTATCGTCAGACAGTCAAAGGGGATTGGCTCTGAGCCACTTAGGGCCAGGAAAGATCCACCATCATGCTTCGCGCACTTGATATTCGGGATATGCTCATCATCGACCGGTTGGAACTTCTGTTCCAACCGGGCCTGAACGTTCTGACTGGTGAAACTGGCGCGGGCAAATCGATTCTGCTCGACTCGCTCGGTTTCGTTCTGGGCTGGCGAGGACGTGCCGAGCTGGTCCGGCAGGGAGCAGAACAGGGAGAAGTGACCGCCGAGTTCGAGCTTACACCGGATCATCCCGCACATGGAGTGCTTGAAGAAGCGGGTCTTCCGATCAACGAAACCCTGATCTTGCGGCGCGTGAACAGTCGCGATGGGCGCAAGACAGCTTGGGTCAACGATCGGCGCTGTTCTGGCGAGGTGTTGCGCCGCTTATCTGAGACGTTGGTTGAACTGCATGGTCAACATGATGATCGCGGCCTTCTGAACCCGCGCGGTCACCGGGAACTCCTCGATGCGTTTGCCGGTGTTGATGCCGAGAAACGCGCCACGCGTGAGGCTTGGGCCACACTAAGTAAAGCGCGCAAAGCGTTGTCAGCAGCTCAGGTCGAGATAGACGAGGCCAAGGCCGAAGAAGATTTCCTCCGCCATGCCGTGGCCGAGTTGGGGGATCTCGATCCGCAACCGGGAGAAGAGGCAGATCTCGACTCGCGCCGGCGCATGATGCAGGGCGCTGAGCGCTTGCGTGAAGACGTCACCCGTGCACATGCTGCCCTTGGCGGCGACGGCGCCGAAGGGGCGATCGGAGACGCGCTCCGCTGGCTCGAAGGCGCGCAAGGCGGGGCAGAAGGGCATCTTGATGCCCCCTTGGCGGCACTTGAACGGACCCTAACAGAACTTGGGGAGGCGGTTGAAGGGGTGGAGCGCTGTCTTGATGTGCTCACATTCAATCCGCACGAACTGGAAGAGACAGAAGAGCGTCTCTTTGCCATCCGAGCATTGGCGCGCAAGCACAATGTGGTGCCGGACGAGCTTGGTGCTTTTGCAGAAGACCTGCGCACGCGGCTCGACGCCGTGGACGCCGGGGCGGAGCGGTTAGAGAGCCTCTCCAAAGCGGTGACGGACGCAGAGCGGCGCTACGATAATGCGGCGGATGCGCTTGGAGCCGCGCGTCGCGGTGCAGCAGACCGGCTTGATACGGCAGTCATGACAGAGCTTGCTCCGCTCAAGATGGAGCGTGCAGTCTTTCAAACCGATTTCAGCGAGGCCACCCCCGGCCCAGACGGCAAGGAAGCAGTGGCCTTTACCGTTGCCACGAACCCCGGTGCGCCGGCAGGACCGATCGGCAAGATCGCGTCGGGTGGTGAACTGAGCCGTTTTCTCCTCGCACTCAAGGTCTGTCTGAGCCGCGATGATGCCGGGCTGACGATGATCTTTGACGAAATCGACCGTGGCGTCGGTGGGGCGACGGCGGATGCCGTGGGTCGTCGGCTTTCCGCGCTTGCCGAAGGTGGACAAATCCTCGTGGTGACCCATTCCCCGCAGGTGGCGGCCCTCGGAGCACACCATTGGCGCGTCGAGAAGCAGGTAGTCGCGGATCAAACCATGTCCACCGTGGTGCCTCTCATGGGGGATGCTCGGGTCGATGAGGTGGCGCGGATGTTGGCCGGTGACACGATCACTGATGAAGCGCGCGCCGCAGCGCGGGCGTTGTTGGTGTAGCAGACGTACAGGCGTTGCCTTCGTGGCAGAGCACCGTAAGCTGGTGAGAGTTAGAACGAGGCCGCAGGGACATGTCCAATTCCATCCGATCTTTCCTGATGGACAGTGGCAAGAAGGCTGTGGCGCGGGCGCGCGACGGCTGGAGCGTCCTGATCGATAAGGGGCCAAGCCAGTTTCAGTTCTGGCTTATCAGTCTCGTCATCGGAATAGCCGCCGGGTTTGCTGCTCTGTTCTTTCGCAAGGGGATCGAGGCCTTGCAATCCGCGCTCTACGGGGTGGAAGACGTCAATCTTTTGCACAGCTATGCAGGAGATCTGCCGTGGTATCTGCTTTTACTGATCCCAATTTGTGGCGGACTTGCGGTGGGAGTGATCCTTGACAGGTTCACAGATGATGCGCGCGTCCGGTCCGTTGCTGACGTGATCGAAGGGGCCGCGCTGAATGAGGGGCGCGTCGAGAAGAAAGAAGGAATCGCCTCAGCACTGGCGTCTCTCATAACGCTTAGTTCCGGTGGTTCCTCCGGACGCGAAGGCCCAGTGGTGCATATGGCAGCTGTCATTTCGTCTTGGGTGAGTAACCGCATTTCAGCAGATGGGGTCACAGGGCGCGACCTACTGGGCTGCGCGGTTGCGGCGGCGGTGTCGGCGTCTTTCAATGCGCCGATTGCGGGGGCCTTGTTCGCGTTGGAGGTGGTGTTACGGCATTTCGCGGTGCATGCCTTTGCGCCGATTGTCATTGCTTCGGTCGCAGGCACCGTTATCAACCGGATCGAATTTGGCGGCGTCACCGAGTTTCACCTGCCGGACACGACCACGCTTCAGTTCTACCAAGAGCTTCCAGCCTTTCTTTTGTTGGGGGCGGTCTGTGGCTTTGTGGCGGTCGCGCTCATGTGGACGATCTTCTGGGCCGAGGATATTGGCAACCAGTTGCGCGACCGGACTGGGTTGCCGCGCTGGCTTCGCCCGGCACTCTCTGGTGCGCTTCTTGGAGGGCTGGCGATCTGGTTTCCGCATATTATCGGGGTCGGGTATGAGACAACCTCGCTTGCTCTCACGGGGGAGCTTGTCCTGCACAATGCGGTGATCTTTGCCGTGCTGAAAGTCATCGCCGTATCGATCACGATGGCCGGGCGGATGGGGGGCGGGGTCTTTTCTCCGGCGCTCATGGTTGGCGCTTTGACCGGCCTTGCATTTGGCCTCATCGCGACGAGCGTTTTCCCGGAAGTGTCTGGAAGCGTGACACTTTATGCCCTTGCAGGTATGGGCGCCGTCGCTGCGGCGGTGTTAGGTGCGCCGATCTCGACAACGCTGATCGTCTTCGAGTTGACCGGCGACTGGCAGACTGGGATTGCGGTCATGGTGTGTGTGTCGATCTCGACCGCGCTTGGGTCGCGGCTTGTCGATCGGTCCTTCTTTCTCAGCCAATTGGAGCGCCGCAATGTCCATGTTGCAGCCGGGCCGCAGGCCTATCTCCTGTCGATGTTCCGGGTCGCCAGCGTTATGCGGGCCAAGGACGATCCGCGTGCAGCGTCGGAAGATGCCTGCTGGGATATGATCGGCGAAGGGGTCTATGTCGATGGCAACGCGACGCTCGAGGCGGCGATGCCGATCTTCGACAAGGCGGGGGTGCTGTTCATCCCTGTGGTGACGCTCTCGGGAGAGGATCAAGCGCCGGAACTTTGGGGCGCGCTTTATCAGGTGGATGCCCTGCGTGCCTACAACCGGGCCCTTGCCGCGACGGCGGCTGAGGAACACAGCTAGAGCAAAAAGACCCCCGAAATCGGGGGTCTGTATCACGTCGGTATTACGTCGGTATTGCGACTGTGCGGATTTCGGCCCTAGCGTTGTGGGTTAGATCCGCTCGACGGTCACGAGGTCACTTTGGGCAAAAGCGAGAAGGCCTTTGATCCGGTCGGCGTCCTCGATCGGATTCTCATAGCTCCAGGCGGCGTTTTGGATCGTCGTGCTTTTGGTGACGATGGAGAAGTAGCTTGCATCGCCCTTGTGGGGGCAATGGGTCGTATGATCGCTCTCGTCGAGGAATGCCATCGCGATATCTTCGCGCGGGAAATAGATCACGGGTGCCAGATCGCCCTCGCTCAGTTCGAGTGCGTTGGCGCTCTCGCCCAAGACAGCGCCACCAGCGCGAACGCTCCAATTGCCTTCCGCTTTGCGGATCGTGATCTTCTTACCCATGCATCTTATCCCCTCGGTTCAAGGTAGCGCCATTTTCGCGGTGCGACGTGACAGGAACGTGTCACAGCCCATGATCCCGGGCGGTATTGCCAACGGTTCGGATCAGAGCGGCGCGGTCGCGCGATCCAACCACATTTCCGTGGAAGACGCCACCCTGCCGCGCAGCACGCGACGACACGTCTCATGGTAGGAATCGAGCCATTTTACCTCGACGCTCGAAAGCATGCCGGGGTCGATCAGGCGACGGTCGATAGGGCAATAGGTCAGGGTGCGCAGTTGCAGCATCTTGCGATGGGCGTCCCCCCCTGGAAGGGCCGGGGCCTCTTCGACAACGACAAGGTTTTCGATGCGGATACCGAACGCACCGGGGCGATAATAGCCCGGTTCATTCGACAGGATCATGCCCGGCTCAAGAGGCACATCCGAGAGGCGCGAGAAACGCTGCGGGCCTTCGTGGACACAAAGATAGACCCCGACGCCATGGCCGACACCATGATCGAAATCGAGCCCGGCTTCCCAGAGCGGGATGCGTCCGATCGCATCAAGGTTTTGACCCGCAAGGCCGCGTGGAAAGCGCAGGCGGGAAATTCCGATCATGCCCTTGAGGACCCGGGTGAAGGCTTCGCGTTCGGCGTCGCCGGGCGTGCCGATGGGGAGGGTGCGGGTAATGTCGGTGGTGCCGTCGCGATACTGTCCGCCACTGTCGAGGACAAGAAGATCGCCCTTGGCCAGGGTGCGGTTGGTTTCTTCCGTTACGCGGTAGTGGATGACGGCGCCATGCGGGCCAGTTCCGGCAATGGTGTCAAAACTGATGTCGAGTAGCGCATTGGTGGCGCGGCGGCTCTCTTCAAGTTTGCGCACCACGTCGATCTCGGTGATGCCGGTTTCGGCCGCGTCGTCAAACCAAGCGAGGAAATCGCACATGGCCGCACCGTCGCGCAAATGCGCCTCGGTTGTGCCGGCGATCTCGGTGGCGTTCTTGCGCGCCTTGGGCAGGGCGCAAAGATCGCTGCCCCACTGGAGCGTGATCCCGGCCTCAACCAATGTTTCGGCCAGCAGCACGGGTGTTGTCACCTTGTCGAGGCGGACAGGCCCGTCGAGGCTTCGCAGTGTCGGGCGTAGCACGTCGGGTGCGTGCACGCGTACCGCGTCGCCGAGATGATCCTCGAGCGTCTCGAGCTTGACCGGGTCCATAAAGAGGTCGACTGAGCTGTCGCTGTGCAGGAGCGCGAAACTATGCGCGATCGGGTTGCGGGGAATATCCTGGCCGCGAATGTTAAGAAGCCAGGCGATGGAATCCGGTTGGGTCAGGAGGGTGCAGGCCTGCCCGGCGTCGGCCAACTGCGCCGCGAGGCGGGCGCGCTTTTCGGAATGCGGCTCGCCTGCGAACTCGAGCGGTTGCGCGATGGCAGGGGCGGTGGGCGGATCAGGCTGGTCCTCCCAGATACGGTCGACCATGTTGGCGCTTCCAACGAGCGCGATCCCACTATCTCGGAGCGTTTTTTCGAGAGACTCGATCTGGCCCACGGTATGTAGCCACGGGTCAAAGCCGATACGGGCGCTGCCTTGCACTTCGCGCAGGAGCCAATCGCCCAGAGTCAGTTCGGGCCAATCGAGCGGTGTAAAGCAGTCAGCGACCTGTGCCTTGACCTGTTCTCGGTAGCGCCCATCGACAAAGACACCGGCCTTGTCGGCAAGGATCACGGCAAACCCCGCCGAGCCGGTAAACCCTGTGAGCCAGGCAAGGCGTTCGTCATGGGCGGCGACGTATTCCCCCTGATGGGCGTCGGCGCGTGGTACGATGAACCCGTCAAGCCCTTCTTGGGTCAGCGTCTCGCGCAGGCGGGCGAGACGGGGCGGGCCTTGATCCGGGCGGGTGGTTGCGGTGAAATCCTGGAACATCTGTCTTTCTCCAGAGCCGGTTTGCTCTTCCTCTTGCCCAAAATATCCCGGGGTGAATGGCCGCTTCTGCGGCCAGAGGGGCTGGCCCCTTCTACCCCGCCTTGCGCATCCCGAGCACGCGGGCGCGTTTGCGCGGATCGCTGTCAAACAGGCTGGCAAGCTGTTCGGTCATCGCCCCGGCAAGTTGTTCGACATCCGTGATGGTGACCGCGCGTTCATAATAGCGCGTCACGTCATGTCCGATGCCGATGGCGAGAAGCTCAACCGCCTTGCGTTTCTCAACCATGGCGATGACATCGCGCAGGTGTTTTTCGAGGTAGTTGGCCGGGTTGACCGAAAGCGTCGAGTCGTCGACCGGCGCCCCGTCCGAAATCACCATGAGGATCTTACGCGCCTCGCGGCGGGCGACCATGCGGCGGTGCGCCCATTCAAGCGCCTCGCCGTCGATGTTTTCCTTCAGAAGCCCCTCTTTCATCATCAGACCGAGGTTCACATGGCTGCGCCGCCAAGGGGCGTCGGCGGATTTGTAGATGATGTGGCGCAGGTCGTTGAGGCGGCCCGGTTGTTGCGGACGGCCTTCGTTAAGCCATTTCTCACGGCTCTGGCCGCCTTTCCACGCGCGTGTGGTGAAGCCGAGGATCTCGACCTTGACGTTGCAGCGTTCAAGCGTGCGGGCCAGAACGTCGGCGCAGATGGCCGCGATGGAGATTGGGCGGCCGCGCATGGAACCGGAGTTGTCGAGCAGCAGCGTCACCACCGTGTCGCGGAACTCGGTGTCTTTCTCGACCTTAAAGGAAAGCGGCGTCGTCGGGTTGGCGACCACGCGGGCAAGACGGCCCGCATCGAGGATGCCTTCCTCGAGGTCGAATTCCCACGAGCGGTTCTGTTGTGCCTGAAGGCGGCGCTGGAGCTTGTTGGCAAGACGGCCCACGGCGCCCTTGAGCGGTTCGAGCTGCTGGTCGAGATAGGCGCGCAGGCGTTCAAGCTCTACATGTTCTGCGAGATCTTCAGCGGCGATTTCCTCGTCGAAATCAGTCGCGAAGACCGAGTAATTCGGGTCGGCATCCGAGATCGGCTGTGGGGCGGGCGGCTCGAGCGGCGCTTCGCCGTCGGGCATTTCCACGTCATCGCCCATCTCGTCCTCGGCCATCTCGTCCATCGAGACTTGGGCCTCGGACATGTCCTGTTGTTCTTCTTGGGACTGTTCGGGGTTGGCCTCGTTCTCGTCGTCCTGGCTGTCGTCTTGGCCGGAGCTGTCGGGATCTTCGTTGTCTTCCTGCTCTTCGGCTTCGTCTTCTTGGTCGTCGTCCTCGGCATCGGGGTCTTCGCCAAGCTGATCGCCATAGCCAAGGTCTTCGATGACCTTGCGGGCAAGTTTGGCAAAGCTCTGTTGGTCGGACAGCAGCGCGTTGATATCGCCAAGCGTGTCGGCGGCTTGTTGTTCGATGTAGCCCTGCCAGAGATTCATCACGTTGCGCGCGGCCGGGGGAAGGTCACGACCGGTGGCAAGGTGGCGGACGAGATAGCCCGCCGCGGTTGCGAGCGGCGCCTCGGCGGAGTTGGTGATCTGGTCGTAGCCGCGGCTCAGGGCTTCGTTCTCGATCTTGGCGTCGATGTTTGTTGCGGTGCCGGGCATGTCGCGGGCGCCCATGGCCTCGCAGCGGGCGGTCTCCATGGCTTCGTAGAGATCGCGGGCGATGCCTTGGGCCGGGGCGTATTTCGCGTGGGTGCCATCGTCATGGTAGCGACGTTTCATGGCGAGCGCATCCGCCGTGCCGCGCGCCAAGAGCACTTCGTCGCGGCTCATCCGGCGGCTAACTTGCGGTAGGCGCATTTGTTCGCCCGACACGCCGGATGGATCAGCGCTATAGCTGACCGATAGCTCCGGATCATGGGCCATTACCTTGGTGGCCTCGGCAAGAGCCTTTTTGAACGGATCGGCGGGGTTGTCGGACTTCTTGGTCATGGCAACGATAAATCACGCATCAGCCGGAAAAGGCAAGGTGGGAATGTGTCGGAACGGCGCGTCGCGCACCCAAGGATCAGGCTTTAGCCCAAGAGCAATGCGGTGCAGCTTTTGAGCTTCTGCACGGAGAGGCGACGGGCTTGCATCTGAATGCGGGAATCGTCGGAGAAGGTCGTGCGCTGGAGCAGGGAGCTATGAGCCATCTTGGCCTCGATCCGCCAGTTGAGCACGTCGCGGACCTGCGTCGGCGGCGTCATTGCGTCGAGGATGTCGAGCACCTCGCCACGCCGATCTTGTGTGACCTCGGAAGCGGCGCCATCGAACATCCATTCGAATTCCATCTGTGCCGAAAGGCGGCCTGCGCAGGTTGCAAAGGTGCGTAGGGGATCGGAGGGAGGCATGGTTTCGGCCTGTGCGCAGATCGGTGCCGCGCATAGCGCCAAGGAGAGGGGTAGTCGGCGAAAATATGTTCTCAAACCGCTCATGAAATCATCTTTGAGCAGAAATAACCGCATATCAAGTGTGCGGTTTGAAAACTTTCTCGGGTGTTTGCTGTCTAGGACGTGAGATCCGAGAGGTTGCACTGGCCTGTGGCGAGGTCGGCGAGGAGCGCGACATGCACGTCGAGCGCGTCGATGACACGGTAGCCGGGGGATTGACCATCAAAGGCAAGGTTGAGGTCTGTTCCGGCTAGGACGACCGCATCTGCGCCCTTGTCTCGCACCATCCGCGCCCCGGCATCAAGGAAGAGGGCGCGTTGCGCTTCGCTACACATCCCGGCAACGGCCATGTCCTGATAGCTTTGGCCGAGTGTTTCGATGTCGTCCTCAAGCGCGACGGCGCGTGTCTTCGTCAGCTGCCCGTAGAGGCCGGTCCGCATCACAACCCGTGTGCCCAATAGACCGACCGTGCCGAGCCCTTCGGCGGCGAAATAGGAATCAAGCGGTGTCACGGCGGAAATGAGCGGCAGGGCGGAAATGGCCTTAGTTTCCTCGAAACAGAAATGCCCGCCCAGCGAGGTAATGGCCGCGCAGTCACAGCCCGCGGCCTTGAGGCGGTCGATCAGCGGCGCATAGAGAGCGGCCTGTGCGGTGCGATTGTCGGCGAGGTTGTTGCGGATCAGGTCCTGCACATCGGCATGAACAATCGTCAGCTCGAGCTTGCCGCCACGCGCCTCGACCGCCTTGGTCAAACGTTGATAGTAGACGACGGTCGCGGCAACGCCGATCCCGCCGATCAGGCCGATATGAAGCGGTTTAACCAAGGCTCACGCTTGCGGCGCTTTCCGGCAGTTCCTCGTCAAACAGGCGTTGGTAGAACTCGGCCACGGTCTGACGTTCGAGCTCGTCACATTTGTTGAGGAAGGTCAGGCGGAAGGCATAGCCCACGTCGCGGAACACCTCGGCGTTCTCGGCCCATGTAATTACCGTGCGCGGCGACATCACGGTCGAGAGATCACCATTCATAAAGGCGGTGCGGGTGAGGTCGGCGACGGTCACCATTTGCTTGACCGTCTTGCGGCCTGCCTCGGTGTTGAAATGCGGGTTCTTGGCGAGCACGATATTGGTCTCGGCGTCGATCGAGAGATAGTTCAGCGTCGCGACGAGGGACCAGCGGTCCATCTGTGCCTGGTTGATCTGTTGCACGCCGTGGTAGAGGCCGGTGGTGTCACCAAGGCCGACCGTGTTGGCCGTGGCGAAGAGGCGGAAGTGCTTGTGCGGGGTGATGATCTCGTTCTGGTCGAGCAGCGTCAGCTTGCCGTCAGTTTCCAGAACACGCTGGATCACGAACATCACGTCGGCGCGGCCTGCGTCGTATTCGTCAAAAACGATCGCGACGGGGTTGCGCAGTGCCCAAGGCAGGATGCCTTCATGGAACTCGGTGACCTGCTTGCCATCGCGCAGCTTGATCGCGTCCTTGCCGATCAGGTCGATCCGGGAGATGTGGCTGTCGAGATTGACGCGCACAGCGGGCCAATTGAGGCGTGCAGCGACCTGTTCGATGTGGGTCGACTTGCCGGTGCCGTGATAGCCTTGGATCATGACGCGGCGGTTGCGGGCAAAACCCGCGAGAATGGCCATGGTGGTGTCGGGATCGAATTTGTAGGTGGGATCGATCTCGGGGACGCGGGCGCTTTTTTCTTCGAAGCCGTGGACCACCATATCGGTGTCGATCCCAAAGACGTCACGCACCGAAATCGCTTCGGTTGGTTTCGCGTTGATGTCGAGCAAGCCATCGTCCATGGAATTCGTCCTTCTTCTCTGCGCCCCGCCGGGCACCAAACCCGCACTTGGTGCCTTATCTTGCGCGCAAGGGCAAGAGGCTCTGGCCGGAATATCGCCTCGTCACAACGACAAGGGTTGAACCGGCCTCGGCTTGCATGTCGAACAGGCGTTCGGGATCAGAAGGCTTCGCGCAGTGTGGCCTTGGCGCGCAGGAGGCTACGGGCGTCGACAAAGCGCGGTGTGCTCTTCATGTAGTCGCGGAAGGCTTGGCCATAGCCGGAGATGAGCCAGCGTTCTTCGTTGAGGACGAACAGGAAGTAGAGCGCAAAGAGCGCCAGTGCGAAGAGGCCGGTCAGGGGAGAGCCGCAGGTGATGGCGAGGCCGATCGTGGCGATGACCGAGGTGACATATTGCGGGTTGCGGGAATAGGCATACATGCCGCCGGTCACGAGGCCCCCGCTTTCGCAATAGGTATTGTCGAGGCCGAGGAAGCGATAGCCGCGCAGGGTCAGGCCGAAGGCGAAGATCATGATCGGCAGGCCAAGGGCGAACTGGCCCCAGTGCGTCACACCATGCACCGCCAGCGCGCAAAGCGCAAAAACCACAGTACCACCACAAAACAATCGAAACAGCCCAAAGGCCAGATGGTGCCGCCAGCCGGAGGAGGCGGGCCAGAGTCCGAGATCCGGACGCGCGAGGCTCAGCGCAAGATGCGCGGCCAGCGCAAGGCCGGAAAGGCCGGTCAGAGCAAAGGAAAGAGCGTGTAGCGAGGCGAGCGTGAGGATCATAACGGCAACTCCAGCGATGTGCTTGGCCTCGGCTACAGATTTTTTGTGACAGGTGTGCTGCGGTTTGTTGACGGTTTCGTTGGCACCGCTGCGCGCGGGCGCGTAGCGCGCCCCTGCTCGGCGGCAAGTCAGGAAGTCTGACGATGAGGTGAACGCTTGTGATCGACGAACCTTGATCCGCGGCGGGAAACGGGGCGTAACCCCCACAGTTCCGGCGATCAGGCCGGTCCTGAAAACCTGAACATGGAGGATAACATGAAACTCTCGAAGCTGAATATCATCGCCGCCCTGACCCTGACCGCCGGTGCAGCACTTGCTGCGAACCCGATGGTTGGTGGTGCTCCGATGTATGAAAACAAGAACATCGTTGAGAACGCCGTGAATTCGGCTGACCACGAGACGCTGGTTGCTGCCGTCCAGGCCGCTGGTCTCGTCGAGACCCTGCAAAGCGAAGGTCCGTTCACCGTCTTTGCGCCGACCGATGATGCCTTTGCCATGCTGAAGCCCGGCACAGTTGAAACGCTTCTGAAGCCCGAGAACAAAGACGCACTGACCAAGGTTCTGACCTGTCACGTTGTGTCGGCCAACGCGATGTCGGATGCGATCATGGGCATGATCGACGACGATGGCGGCGTGCATGATGTGCCGACCGTCGGTGGCTGTACCCTCAAGGCAAGCTATGACAACGGCGAGATCACCCTCACCGACGAGCGCGGCCGTGATGCGACCGTGACCATCGCTGACGTGAAACAGTCGAACGGTGTGATCCACGTGATCGACACGGTGCTCCTGCCGGCCATGTAAGCCCGTGTGAGACGCGCGAACAGAGGCCGTCCCATCGGGGCGGCCTCATGCGTTTCGACACAAAGCTCGCAACACTGTGGGTAGGTTTGATTTGAGACGCGGGGGGATTCCCTCCAAAGTGAAGAAGAAAAGGAGGACGACCATGCTAAGACGACAGGTTCTTTTGACAGGAGGCACCGCGCTCGGGGCTGCGATGTTTGGCCTGCGCCCGGCGGCGGCCTCGGACGAGGTTTTCGAGGTCACGCGCACCGAGGCGGAATGGCGCGAAATGCTGACGCCGTTGCAATATGAGGTGATGCGCAACGAAGGCACCGAACGGGCCGGGACATCGCCGCTCGACAAGCTTTATGACAAGGGCACGTATCATTGCCGCGGGTGTGATCTGCGACTTTATTCGTCGCGCCACAAGTATGACAGCGGCACAGGCTGGCCGAGCTTCTGGAAAGCGCTGCCCAATGCGATTGAAACGAAGCCCGACCGCAAACTCTTTGCCGTGCGCACCGAATGCCATTGCCGCCGTTGCGGGAGCCACCTTGGGCATATCTTTGATGACGGACCGAAGCCTACCGGCAAACGCCATTGCCTGAACGGCGTGAGCCTCGTGTTCCGCGCCGCCTGACGGTTTCGCCCACAGCGAGGATAGAGAAAGCAAAAGGCCCCGGAAGGGGCCTTTTCTTTTTGGTTATTTGAAGTTGCGGCTTTCCTTGATCTGATCCCAGGCCCAGACCACCTCTTGCAATTGTTCTTCCTGGCTCCGATCGCCGCCATTCATGTCCGGGTGCAGAACCTTGATGAGCTTCTTATAGGCCTTGCGCACCTCGGCCTTGCTCCAGCTGTCCTTCGCCTCGAGAATCTCGATGGCACGGCGTTCTGTGGGGGGGAGGCGTCGTCCGGCGGCAGCGCCTTTGCCGGGGTTCTGGGTCGCGTTGGCGCCCAAGACTTGATGCGGATCTTCGATGCCAAGTCGTGCCCAGGCGCGGGCCTCGGGATCGGAGAAGGACTTGGTTTCCCGCTCCCAGACCTTGTCCTTGGATTTCTGGGCGTTCATTTCTGCTTCGGTCTGACCGTCGAAGAAATTCCACTTAAGATTATACTCCCGCACGTGTTCCTTGCAGAACCATTTGAACTCATCAAGGACGTCGGGGGCACGCGGTGCGCGGTATTTGCCCGCCTCTGTACAGCCCGGATGCTCGCATTCGCGGGTCGAGGTTTCGCTTGCCCCGGACATGCCACGACGGCCACGCGGGTTTTTCTTCTTCGCGGTCGATACTGACATATCAAAACCGAAGGGATCTGGTTTGCGCATGAACTCACCTTTTCGACTCGAGGCGGAGAGTTTAGTCTAACCATCGGCAGATTGAAGAGGCTCAGAGAAAAAAATGTCCGTGACACAGGAAATTCATGATCAGATCGAAGCGGCGTTTCAGCCAGCAACCTTGCAGGTGATCGACGACAGCGAACGCCACCGCGGGCATGCGGGCTATCAAGAAGGCGGGGAAAGCCATTTTATCGTGGAAATCCAATCGGATAAATTCGATGGGATGAGCCGGATCGCGCGCCACCGCGCTGTGCATGATGCGATTGGCAAGCCGCTCTTGGCACGCATTCACGCGCTTGAGCTCCGGTTCGGTAACTAAGCGCTATTCTGCCGCCACGTCCGATTTCTTGTCGTCTTCGGGTTTATCGTCCGCGATCTGACGGGCGCGTTGCAAAAGAGCCATCGGCAGCACGTTGTCCAATTCCGGCTCGTCGATCTCGTCAGCGGCCTGGTCGGCGGTGGCGACCACTTGCGGCATGAAGGGTGTCTCGCCGGGGGGCGGCAATTGCTGCACTGGTGGCGCGGGCTTGGCCTCGGCGGTCGCTGTCGGGCGGCGGAACACGAGGATGGAGCGAAAAGTCGTCTGCACCGATGTCAGGCCGGTTCGCTCGTCATTGGGCAGGGTGTCAGAGCGCAGGTATTCCCAGCCCTCGGCGGCGAGCGCGTTCATCACCTCTTGCAAGGCATGTGCGAAACGTCCATCCGGACCCTTGACGCCACGTGCCCGTTTTCCCCGGCTTGGGGCCGGCACGACCTTGTATTCATACTCGACCATCAAACTAATACAGCTTTGTTTCCAATACTCTGACATTAGCAGGCAATCTGCGCTGCGTCAGCATTGGATTTTGCCATATTTTCAAGGGGATTTGCCGGGTATCCCCATCTTGCGCCCGACCCGTTCGGGAAGCGGCAGGGTGGCGTGGGCGGCGGCGAGTTTGTCGACGTTGGCGAGGATGTCGGGGGGCATGGGGGCGACTCGGGGTCCAGACATGTCGATATGCAGCGCCAGACCTTCGCCTGTCGCCGAGATCCAGCCGTCCTCGTGGATCAGTTCCTGATAGAAGTGAAAGCGCTTCTCGTCATGGGCCAGAAGTTGAAACGACACCCGCACCTTGGCGCCGAGATGCAATTCTCGCAGGTAACAGAGATGGAACTCGGCCGAGAAGGTCGAAAGGTTGCGCGCCTCGCGGTACTCCGGGCCAAAGCCAAGCGCGGTCCAGATCTCATCGACGCCACGGTCGAAAAGCACGTTGTAGAACGCCATGTTGAGATGGCCGTTATAGTCGATCCAGGACGGATCAAGCTCCATAGGGGCAGAGAGAAAAGGTCCGGTCATTGGGGGTGCCTCAGAACGGTTTGACGACCACGACCCACAGGATCGCGATGGTGATGAAGACGGATACTTCGTTGAAAATACGAAGGAAAACCTCGCTCTCGCGGAATTCGCCACGGCGGGCGCGCAGCACGATGCGGCCGGTCCAGATATAGTGCGCGGCGAGGATCGCGACGGCGGTGATCTTCACGTGGGTCCACGTGGCGAAATCCCACACGGACCAAGCGAGCCAGAGGCCGGTGATGACACCAATGACAGCGAGCATGGCGGAGAAGCGGTAGAGGCGCACGGTGAGGTCGCCGGTGGGGCCGAACTCGCCAAGGCGGTCATGCTCTTTCTTCCAGTAGATGATGGCGCGGGGGACGGCGAAGACGGAGGTCATCCAGCCCATGACGCAGAGAAGATGGATGATCTTGACCCAATCCATGAGGGATCCTTTCGCGGTTCGATTTGGCCGCAGCCTAGCGCCGAAAAAGGGGATGTGCCAGATCGTGACGGGAAGAATTAACGCGGCAAAAGGGCGATCTGTATCACGTCGGTATGACGTCGGTATTGCGTCGGTCTGGATCGCGCAGATCGCATGATGAACGGAGCGCACGGGTTAACGGGCGGGTCACGATTTCTTTTGAAGAAATCGGGGCGGAATTTTTTGAAAATTCCGCGCGGGGAGAGGCAGGTTAGCTTTTCGACAGATGCTCGAGGTAATGGCAGGACATGATCTCGCCGAGGTCGCAGGCCTTGGTGAAGTATTCCGTGGCCCGCAAGAGGGTTTCGGCGTCTTGCGACTTGCCATAGGCGCGGTAGGCGGCCGTGGCGATATCGTCGCAAGCCTCTGCGTGGTCGTGGGCGCAGGCCTTTTCGAGAATGGGGGTGCGCCTCTCTTCTCTCTCTCCCAACGAGAGTTGCCCTAGGTAGGCCATGCAAGAGGGGCCGAAGCCCGCATTGCAGCCGTTGGAAAGGTGATCCATCATTTCCTCGTAGGCAGCCCCTTTACTGGGAAAGCGGGATAGCCAGCTGATCCGGGAACAGGCGTGCGCGTTACCGTTCGCGCAATATGTGACAATCGCCTTCTGGGAGGCAGCTTCTTCGTCGGTGTCATCGGAATAGAAAGCGCGGGTTTCATGGTAGTCGATACATGAGAGATCATTCCCCGCGTCGCAGGTGGCTTTCAGGGATTTAAGAGAGGCAGCAACCGCGCGGTTGGTCTGCTCATCCCAGTATGCGGCGTCTGCATCGGGATCGGTGGGGATGTCCTCTGGAGAAAGGGCTTTCCTGAGATACTGTGGGTAGTCGGAGCCGAGGTATTCCAACCAGAGGATCGCGCGCTTAGAGCAAGCTTTCGGTTCATTCCCCGCACATCGTTTTTCCAACATAGTCTTGGCTTTGACTGCTGCCTCTATTTTCTCTGCTTCTGAGTATTTTTGCCAAATACGGAAATGCGCGAAATATTGTGTGCAGTTCCCGATCGGGCCTTGTTCGCAAGCCGCTCTCAGACCTTTCAGATAGATCGCTTCAAGTTTGTTGGCGCGCGCCTCATCTTTGGGGAATGGCGGGGTGCCCTGAGCGTAGTAAAGGCTCAACGATCCACAAGAGTCGTAGTCCTCTACTCTACAATCTTCACTATAAGCATTTTCGGCGCTGGCCATCGGGAGCAGCAGCAGAAAAAGTGCAAGCGATAGAAAAGTTAGAACAGATTTCACGGCACAACCCCAATAAGAAAAAAGGCGGGGCAATGCCCGCCCTTCTTGAGGTGTATCAGCCGAGTTTTTTCTGAACAAGCTCGTTGACGGCCTTGGGGTTGGCCTTGCCGCCGGTGGCTTTCATCACCTGACCGACGAACCAGCCAGCGAGCTTGGGGTTCACCTTGGCCTTTTCGACCTGGGCCGGGTTGGCGGCGATGATTTCGTCAAGGGCGGTCTCGATGGCGCCGGTGTCGGTCACCTGTTTCATGCCGCGCTCTTCGACGATCGCCTCGGGGTCGCCGCCTTCGGTGTAGACGATCTCGAACAGGTCCTTGGCGATCTTGCCGGAGATGGCGTCGGACTTGATGAGCTTGATGATGCCCGCGAGTTGCGCAGGCGAGACGGGCGAGGATTTGATGCCAAGGTCGTCCTTGTTGAGACGGCCGAAAAGCTCGTTGATGACCCAGTTCGCGGCAAGCTTGCCGTCGCCCGCCTCGGCGGCCACTGCTTCGAAGAAGGCGGCGTTCTCGGCTTCGGCGGTCAGGACGGAGGCGTCATAGTCCGACAGGCCGAAATCACCGATGAAGCGGGCCTTTTTCTGATCCGGGAGTTCCGGCAGGCCTTTGGCGATGTCATCCACCCAGTCCTGTTCGATCTCGAGCGGCAGGAGGTCGGGGTCGGGGAAGTAGCGGTAATCGTGGGCTTCTTCCTTGGAGCGCATCGACCGGGTTTCGTTCTTGTCCGGATCGTAGAGGCGGGTTTCCTGATCGACGGAGCCGCCGGCCTCGACGATTTTGATCTGGCGTTCGGCCTCGATCATGATCGCGGCCTGAATAAAGCGCATGGAGTTCATATTCTTGATCTCGCAGCGGGTGCCGAGATGCGAGAAATCCTGCGTTTCCATGTATTTCTCGTAAGCGCCGGGGCGGCAGATCGAGACGTTCACGTCGGCACGCAGGTTGCCGTTTTGCATGTTGCCGTCGCATGTCCCGAGATAGCGCATGATCTGGCGCAGCTTGGCGATATAGGCGGCGGCCTCTTCGGGGCCACGGATATCGGGGCGCGAGACGATTTCCATCAGCGCGACGCCCGTGCGGTTGAGGTCCACGAAAGACATGTGCGGGTCCATGTCGTGGATGGATTTCCCGGCATCCTGTTCGAGGTGGATGCGTTCGATGCGCACGTTGCGCGCGGTGCCGTCGCCCATTTCCACCAGCACTTCGCCTTCACCGACGATGGGGTGGTAGAGCTGGGAAATCTGGTAGCCTTGCGGCAGGTCGGGATAGAAGTAGTTCTTGCGGTCGAAGGCCGAGAACAGGTTGATATCGGCCTTGAGGCCAAGACCGGTGCGCACGGCCTGAGCGATGCATTCCTCGTTGATCACCGGCAGCATGCCGGGCATGCCCGCATCGACGAAGGCGACGTTGGAGTTCGGCTCGGCACCGAATTGCGTCGAGGCGCCGGAGAAGAGCTTGGCACGGGTCGCAACCTGG
Organism: Shimia aestuarii; assembly: GCF_022814865.1. Taxonomy (GTDB): domain Bacteria; phylum Pseudomonadota; class Alphaproteobacteria; order Rhodobacterales; family Rhodobacteraceae; genus Shimia; species Shimia aestuarii_A. Next base: position 74,681 of record NZ_JAKVRD010000004.1, read on the forward strand.
GCATGGACCTCCATGCCGATGACCAGTTCCCAGTCATGCTTGGCGCCCGCGATCACCTTGGGCTTGGGGGCATCATATGTCAGGTCGAGCATCTGCCGGACTCCTTTGAACGCGTATTGGGACGCGTTCTAGGCCAGAGGCCGAAAAGGAGCAAGGGGGCAGGGAGTCAGGAGGGCCCGTGATGGATGCCGTCGGGGCCGAAGGTCACGGTCTGGCCATCTTGTAGGCGTTTGAGGAACGGCATGGCGATGGCGGAGAGCGCGGTCTCGCGGCCCTTTTCGGCTAGGCGGGAGTGCGAAATGATGCGGGCGGTGTTTTCAAAGCCGATCTCGGCATGGCCCCAGATCATTGGGTGAACCTCGCGGAGGTGGTGTTCGACCACGGTTTCAAAGCCGCGCCGCAGGGCCGGGGGCAGGTCGGGGCGATAGCCTGTCTCGTTGTAGCGTTCGCGCGCGGTCTGCCAGCATTGGTAGAGATGTGCGGCGGTGAGGTTGGCTGTGTGTTGATCGCGGCATGCGTCGAGGATGTCGTAGATGCCTTCGAGGAAATACTCGGGCTCGAAGATGGAGAGGCCTTCGGGATCGACGAGCAGCGCATCGAACCAGACCCAAGTATAGCCCGCGGCGCCCCAGTCCTCGTAGGTGCGCGCGGCGGTGCGGCGGGCTTCGAGGTCGAGGGCCTGAAAGTCGCCATACCAGCGCGGCAGGAGGTAGTTGCCGAGCGCCCGCATATGGCGCGGGTTCATCGGGTCGAGGGAAACGAGTTGCTCGAACTCGCGGATGATATGCAGCTCGGGGCTATGGCGACCGGGCAGCAGGGCACAGCGCGCTGCCGCAAGCGCCGGCGAGTCGAGGTCAACCGGGCAAAATGCGTCGAGAATATCGCTGGCGCGGTCGAAATGGGCGTGGAAGGCCTCGCGGTTGGTCGCCCGCAGCTCCTCGGTGGCGGACGCCCCGCGCCAAGCCCAGCCGATGTCGATATGCATATTGGCGACGATCAGCGCGAGCGGGTAGTTGTCGGGCGCTTCGTCGAGCACGAACTCGAGTGCCTCGACGCCGGAGAAGAAGTTCGACCCTTTTGCCGCGCGTCCATGCAAGAGGGCGTGCTCGGCGGCCTGCACCACGTCGGCCCGGCCACCGTAGGACAGGAGGTCGGCGATGGGTTGGCCTGCGTCGGTGGTGCGGCGGGCGCGGTCCGCCTCGCGGATGAGATCGGCAAGTTCGTCCCAGCGATCCTGACGAGCGAGAAAGGTGCCGTGTTCACGTGCGTCATCGGCCTCGGTCTGGTCAGGGGGCATGACATTGACGGCGATGTGCAGACGGTCGAGCAAATTGCGATAGGTTTCGCCGCCCAGACGCTGAACCTCGGGGGGGCGGCGCTTGGTTTCGAAAGATTTTGTCAGCGCCTTCAAGGACGGGGGAATCATGCTCTTGAAAGACGGTGGCTTGGGCGGGAAAACAGACATTCGCGACATTCACTCCTTGATTGAGAGCAAATGTGCAGAGGCATTCGGGCCGAAAGAAGGCACCCTTTGGGAAAGAAGCGGACGGTTTTGCGAAGCGGCAGAAAGGTGCCGGGTCAGATCACCCTGAAGTGGTGCCGTTCGACGGGGATGTTGAGGGATTTAAAAGCGTTTTCAAGGGCTTGATGCGGCGGCAGGACATCTTGAGGGATGCGCAGTTTCTTGCCGTCATGGAGGATCAAGGTCACGCGGACCGAGAAATCCCAGCGCGTGTCGAAGCGCGCCTTGGCAATGCGCGCGACCGGCAGGGCTGCGGAGAGGCGCGGGGTGTCCCATTTGAGGTCCGTCTCGGTCAGTTCGAAATGCCCTTTTGGATCGCGCAGGAGGTCAAGCAGCGCCGGGAGCAAGAAGAGCGAGAACACCGCCAGAAGCCACAGGAGCGTGCCGACGAGGTATAGCCCGATCAGCACCACAAGCGCGGCAGCAACGGCGAGGGCGGTGCGCAGGGACCGCCCCCGGGTTTGATGGCGGAACGGCAGGCTCATGCGCCGAGGATGCGCGAGACCATTTCATTTGTGTCGCGGCTCAGGTTCGGGGTGGCGAGGATGCGTTCAAGTTCCGTCTTGATCGCGGCCTGCCGGTCTGCATCGTAGCGCCGCCATGTCTGGAACGCGGAGCACATGCGTGCCGTGGTTTGCGGGTTGAGCGGATCGAGGCGGATAAGCCAATCGGCGAGAAGGGTATACGCCGCGCCGCTTTCGTGATGGAAGCCCGCGTGGCTCATGGCGAGCGCGCCAAAGACGGCGCGGAAGCGGTTGGGGTTCTTCATGCTGAAATCGGGATGGTCCGTCAGGCGCGCGGCGGTGGCGGCGGTGTCCTTGGGCGCAGCCTGCATGATCTGAAGGCCGAACCATTTGTCCATGACGAGGCGATCATGGGACCATTGTTTTTCAAATGCCGCCAATTGCTCTTCGCCTTTGCCCGCATCCAATAGCGCCGAGAGCGCGGCAAGTTGCAGGGTCATGTTGTCGGCCACGGCGTATTGGTTCGCCGCCGCCGTGCCGCCATCGAGACGGGTCAGGAGCGAGAGCGCGGCATTGGCGAGCGTGCGCTTGCCGGCAGCGTCGGCATCGGGCGAGAAGGGGCCGTCGACCTGATTGTTGGCGTAAAGGCCGGGCAGGAGGTCGGCGAGCGCCTGTGCCTTGGCATCGCGCAAGGCTTCCGAGGCGTCGTGGATCGCTTGCGGATCGGGGGTATGACCTTGTTCGTGCAGCAGACCGACGAGTTCCGATTGCGTCGGCTGGCCGAGCATCAGGGCGCGGTAGGCGGGATCAAGCGTTTCGTCGCGCATGAGCGTGGTGAGCGCCTCGAGATAGGCCGCATCCGGCGCGGCATCTTCGAGGATCATGCGTAGGAGCGCATCACGCGCCAGCATCCGGCCGGATTCCCAGCGGTTGAAGGCGTCTGTGTCATGGGCGAGGAGGAAGGCGCGGCGGGCGTTGTCGATGTCCTGTTCAAGGACCACGGGAGCCGAGAAACCGCGCAGGACCGAGGGGATCGGGCGCGTGGCATGGCCGGGGAAGGAAAAGCTCTGTTCCGCCTCTGTCAGCTCCAAGATTTGTGTCTCCATCACCTCGTCGCCATTGGGGTTGAGGAGACCGACGGCGATCGGGATGACGCGCGGGTCTTTCTCGTCCTGACCCGGGGTGGGCGGCGTCATTTGCGAGATGTGCAGGGTCAGCGTGTCGCCCTCGAATGCCTCGCGCACCGTGACGCGAGGCGTGCCGGATTGCGAATACCAGCGCGCGAATTGCGTCAGGTCACGGCCCGTGGCGTCCTCGAACACCTTGAGCCAGTCTTCGATGGTGGCGGCGTCGCCATCATGGCGGTCGAAATAGAGGTCGAGCGCGCGTTTGTAGGCGTCATCGCCCACGAGGGTCTTGAGCATGCGGATCAGCTCGGCCCCTTTCTCATAGACCGTCGCGGTATAGAAGTTGTTGATTTCCTGAAAGCTCTCCGGGCGGACCGGGTGCGAGAGCGGGCCTTGGTCCTCGGGGAACTGACGGGCGCGCAGGTCGATCACGTCGGTGATGCGCTTGACCTCGGCCGAGCGCATGTCGGCGGTGAACTGGCTATCGCGGAAGACGGTCAGGCCTTCCTTGAGGCACAGTTGGAACCAGTCGCGGCAGGTGATGCGGTTTCCGGTCCAGTTGTGAAAATACTCATGCGCGATGATCGCCTCGACACGTTCGAAATTGGCGTCTGTGCTGGTTTCGGGGCTGGCCAGCACGCAGGAGGAGTTGAAGATGTTGAGGCCTTTGTTCTCCATCGCGCCCATATTGAAATCGTCCACGGCGACGATGTTGAAGAGGTCGAGGTCATATTCACGGCCATAGACGTCTTCGTCCCATTTCATCGAATCCTTGAGCGCCTGCATCCCGAAGGCGCATTTGCCCTCGTCGCCGGGGCGGACCCAGATGTTGAGATCGACTTTGCGACCCGATTTGGTGGTGAATGTGTCGGGGTGATTGACGAGATCGCCCGCGACGAGGGCAAAGAGATAGGCGGGTTTCTTCCACGGATCATGCCATTCGGCAAAGCCTGCGCCGGAGGTGCCGGGGTTGCCGTTGGACAAGAGGACCGGCTCGGTGCCTTCGATACGCACATGGAAGGGCGCCATGACATCGGGGCGGTCGGGGTAATAGGTGATCTTGCGGAAACCCTCGGCCTCGCATTGGGTGCAATACATGCCGTTTGACATGTAGAGGCCCTCGAGCGCGGTATTGGAGGCGGGGGCGATTTCGACCTCGGCCTCCCAGATGAAGGGGGCGTCGGGGGCATCGGCCTCGATCCCGCCGTCTACGGCGTGGGTCTCGATATCCTTGCCGTCGATACGCGCCGAGATCAGGGTCAGGTTTTCGCCATGTAGAAAGAAGCGGCGGTCGGGAGCGTCGGGGTTCGGGCGGAAGGCGATGCGGGAGAGGACGCGGGTCTTGCCGGGATCAAGGCGGAAGGTCAGCGACACCTCGTCGATCAGGTAGGCGAAGGGGGTGTAATCCTTGAGGTAGATCGTGGTCGGGGCGGCGTCGCGCATGGAAGTCTCCTGCATTGTCGTTCTGAACAGATGTAGACAATCGTGGCGGCGCTGCAAGCAGGCTTTCCTTTCAGGGGGGGCTTGCTAGCTCTTGGGAGAGGAGAGACGGAGACCCAGAGCATGGCGCATAAGAAACCAAGCTTGCCGCAAAAGACCTGTGCGACCTGTGGGCGGCCGTTCACATGGCGGCGCAAGTGGCGTGCGGTGTGGGACGAGGTGCGGTTCTGCTCTGAGCGTTGCAGGCGGAACAAGAAAGCAGGCAGGTGATTATTCGGCTTTCCGTGCAAGTGTTTTTGTCCGGGCGGGGGCGCGGGCTTGTTGCCTATAGGAAACTTCCGTTCTAATTCGTTGGTGTGCCTTGGTATACAAAACGCAAAGCGGGGAACGGCAAATGGCGGAACGGATCGAAAAATCGGGGTTGCAGGTCGATGCGCGACTCGTGGAGTTCATCGAGGCGCAGGCGTTGCCCGGCACCGGGGTGCCCGCCGCGGCGTTCTGGGAGGGGATGAGCCAGCTTGCACATGAGTTGGGGCCGGAGAACCGCCGCCTGCTTGCCGTGCGCGAGGAGATGCAGCAGAAGATCGACGGCTGGCACATGGCGCGCAAGGGGCAGGCGCATGATGCGGAGGCCTATACCGCGTTCCTGCGCGAGATCGGCTATCTCTTGCCGGAAGGCGCGGATTTCGAGGTTGAGACCGCCAATGTCGATCCCGAGATTGCAAACGTGCCGGGGCCGCAGCTTGTCGTGCCGATCACCAATGCGCGTTTTGCGCTCAACGCAGCGAATGCGCGGTGGGGGTCTTTGTATGATGCGCTCTATGGCACGGATGCCTTGGGCGACCTGCCAGAGGGCAAAGGTTATGACGTCGCGCGCGGCGCGCGGGTGATTGCCTGGGCGAAAGCATTTCTTGATGAGGCGGTGCCGCTTGCGGGCGGGTCTTGGGCCGAGGCAGGCGCGCTTTCCGTGACGGGCGGGGACCTTGTGCCCGCGCTGGCAAATCCGGCGCAATTCGCAGGCTATGTCGGCGCGGAAGATGCGCCGTCGCGTGTCCTCCTGAAGCACAACGGTCTGCACGTGATCCTTGAGATCGACACGGAGGGCCAGATCGGTGCCTCCGATCCGGCGGGGATCAACGATGTGACGCTCGAAAGCGCGCTTTCAACGATCATGGATTGTGAGGATTCGGTCGCTTGCGTGGATGCCGAGGACAAGGTTGTCGCCTATGGCAACTGGCTCGGCCTGATGCGGCGCGATTTGGCTGAGGCGGTCAGCAAGGGCGGCAAGCGTTTCACCCGGACCCTCAACGCGGATATCTCCTACTGCGCGCCGGACGGCAGTGCGGCGGTGCTCAAGGGGCGGTCGCTCATGCTTGTGCGCAATGTGGGACATCTGATGACCAACCCTGCGATCCTTGATCGCGACGGCGCCGAGATCGGCGAGGGGCTGATGGATGCGCTGATCACGGTGATGATCGCGATGCATGACTTGCAGGCCGAGGGCGGCAATTCGCTTCATGGATCGGTCTATGTGGTGAAGCCGAAGATGCACGGGCCGGAGGAGGTCCAGTTCACCGATCGGATTTTTGACACGGTGGAGGATATCCTCGGCCTGCCACGCCATACGGTGAAAATCGGGATTATGGATGAGGAACGGCGTACCAGCGCGAACCTCAAGGCATGTATCCGCGCCGCCAAGCATCGTGTGGCCTTTATCAACACCGGGTTCCTTGATCGCACGGGCGACGAAATTCACACCTCGATGGAGGCGGGGCCGTTCCTGCGCAAGGGCGAGATGAAGGCGACGCCGTGGATTGCCTCTTATGAGGATCGCAATGTCGATATCGGTCTGGCTTGTGGCCTTCAGGGCAAGGCGCAGATCGGCAAGGGGATGTGGGCCATGCCGGACCGGATGGCGGATATGCTCGACCAGAAGATCGGCCATCCGATGTCGGGCGCGAACTGTGCCTGGGTGCCGAGTCCGACGGCGGCGACGCTGCACGCGACGCATTATCACAAGGTCGACGTTCTGGCGCGGCAGGGCGAGATCAAGGCGGGCGGGGCACGCGGCACGCTGGACGATCTGCTCACCATCCCGGTGATGGCGGGCGAGAACTTGTCGGACGAGGCCATCCAGCAGGAGATCGAGAACAACGCGCAGGGCATCCTTGGCTATGTGGTGCGTTGGGTCGATCAGGGCGTGGGCTGTTCCAAGGTGCCGGATATCCATGACGTGGGCCTTATGGAAGATCGGGCGACCTGCCGGATCTCGAGCCAGGCGTTGGCGAACTGGCTCCATCACGGCGTGGTGAGTGAGGCGCAGGTCATGGCCGCGATGCAAAAGATGGCCGCCGTGGTCGACCGTCAGAACGCAGGCGATCCGGACTATCGCCCGATGGCGCCGGATTTCGCGGGCGTCGCGTTTCAGGCGGCCTGTGATCTTGTCTTTAAGGGGCGGGTGCAGCCCTCGGGCTATACCGAGCCTGTGTTGCACGCGCGGCGCCTTGAATTGAAAGCGCTGAAATAAGTGGCAGGGGTGAGGGGGCTGTCTGCCCCCTCACACTCCCCCGAGAAGTATTTTCACAGAGAAGAAGAGGGGGCGTCACGTCCCTAAGGGAACCCTTTGCCATTCGTCGGGCGCGCGCCTATGTTACCGCCAAGGACAAGCGCGAGGACAGCATGGCACGGCCCGTCGTTGGCATTATCGGCAACCAGTATCTCATCAACGATCAATACCCGGCCCATGCCGGGGGCACGATGAATTCCGAGGCGGTGGCGTCGGTGTCGGGCTGTATGCCGCTTCTGGTGCCGGCGGATCCGAGATTCGTCTCAGTCGCGGAATTGATGGAGCGCTGTGATGGCTTCCTTCTCACCGGTGGCCGCCCCAACGTGCATCCCGAGCATTATGGCGAGGAGGCCACGGCGGCGCATGGCGATTTCGACCGGGCGCGCGATGCGATCGCGCTGCCGCTGGTGCGGGAATGTGTCGAACGGGGGCAGCCATTCCTTGGCATTTGCCGCGGCTTTCAAGAGGTCAATGTGGCGATGGGGGGCTCGCTCTACCCGGAGATCCGCGACCTGCCGGGGCGCGACAATCACCGGATGCCGCCAGATGGCACGTTGGAAGAGAAATTCGCCCTGCGCCATTGCGTGACCTTCAGCGAGGGTGGGGTGTTCCACCGGCTGATGGGGTCAGAGAAGGTCATGACCAACACGCTTCACGGTCAAGGCATCAAGCGCGCGGGCGCACGGGTGGTCATCGACGGCTATGCCCCCGATGGCACGCCCGAGGCGATCTATATCAAGGACGCGCCGGGCTTTACCCTGTCGGTGCAGTGGCACCCGGAATGGGACGCGGCCAATGATCCGGTCTCGCGTCCTCTGTTCGAGGCGTTTGGCGATGCGGTGCGCGCCTGGGCCGAGGGGCGGCAGGGCGCGGCGTTGAAATCGGCCTGATCCACGCCGGGATTAGAGATCGGTGCGCAGGTGCCAGAGTTCGGGGAACAGCTCGACCTCGAGCATGCGCTTGAGGTAGGAGATGCCGCCGGTGCCGCCTGTGCCGCGTTTGAAGCCGATGACGCGTTCCACCGTGGTCACGTGGTTGAAGCGCCAGCGGCGGAAGTAATCCTCGAAATCGACCAATTTCTCGGCCAACTCGTAGAGTTCCCAATGGTGTTCCGGGTCGCGGTAGACCTGCGCCCATGCCGCGGCGACGGCGGGGGTGGCGGCGTGCGCTTTGTCGCGCGGGCGGTTCAGAACCTCGGGTGGAAGGGCGATGCTCTCGTTCAGGGCCGTGAGTGCTACATCGTAGAGCGAGGGCTGGGTCAGTTCTTCCTCCAGTAGCGCGACGAGATCGGCGCGGTGGGCATGGGGTTTGAGCATGGCGCGGTTGCGGTTGCCGAGGATGAATTCGATCAGGCGGTATTGATGCGATTGAAAGCCCGAGCTTTGCCCGAGCGCGTCGCGGAAGCGCGTGTAGTCCGAGGGGGTCATGGTGCGCAGCACGTCCCAAGCCGAGTTCAGTTGCTCGAAGATGCGGGCGACGCGGGCGAGCATCTTGAAGGCGGGGCGGGTTTCGCCTTTGGCCAGAAGGGTGCGGGCGGCGGTTAGTTCGTGAATGGCGAGACGCATCCAAAGCTCGGAGGTCTGATGCTGTACGATGAAGAGCATCTCGTCATGGGCATCGGAGAGTGGGGCTTGTGCGGTCAGGATCTTGTCGAGAGACAGGTAGTCGCCATAGGACATGCGCCCGTCAAAGGACATCTGGGCGCCGTGGTCTTCGGGGTTTGCGGAAGTGGGGGTGGTCATGGAGGTCTCCTTTGTCTTGGGATGAGCGTATCACAGGGACAAGGAGACTCCGGTGGTTGAGCGTGCCGAACGCCGCCAGCCGCCGCCAAAGGGCGACCCAGCCTGCGGGGCGACAAAGAGGGATATGCGGGGTGCGCGGGTGCATTAGGTGACGGCGGCGCGGGTTTGATAGGCGGGATCGTCCCAGAGGCGGTTTGTCATCACGTCTTCGAGGATTTCGGCGGCGGCGCGCACGTCGTCGGCGTCGATATAGAGCGGCGTGAAGCCGAAGCGCATGATATCGGGGGCGCGGAAATCGCCGATCACGCCGCGCGCGATCAGGGCCTGCATGGCGGCGTAGCCGTGTTCGAAACGGAAAGAGACCTGCGAGCCGCGCTGGGCGGGGTCGCGAGGCGTGGCGAGCGCGAGGTCGGGGCAACGGCGCTCGACCTCTTCGATGAAGAGAGTGGTCAGATCCTGCGAGGCGGCGCGGATTTCGGTCATCGTGGTCATGTCCCAGATGTCGAGCGCCTGTTCGAGGGCAGCGAGGGCGAGAACCGGGGGCGTGCCAACGCGCATACGTTCGATGCCTGCACCGGGGCGGTAGTCGAGGTCGAAGGCGAAGGGCGCCTCGTGGCCGAGCCAGCCGGAGAGCGCGGGGCGCGCTGCGTCGGCGTGGCGAGGGGCGACGTAGATGAAGGCAGGGGAGCCGGGGCCGCCATTGAGGTATTTGTAGGTGCAGCCGACAGCGAAATCGGCGTTGCACTCGGCGAGGTGCACATCTGTTGCGCCCGCGGTATGGGCGAGATCCCAGACTGTCAGCGCGCCGTGGGCGTGGGCCTTCTCGGTCAGGGCCTTCATGTCGTGAAGGCGACCGGTGCGATAGTCGACCTCGGTAATCATCAGAACGGCGATCTCGTCGGTAATGTTGTCGGACACATCTTCAGGGGCGACGACGCGGAGTTCGTAGTCGTCACCGAGGGATTTCAGGAGCCCCTGGGCCATGTAGAGATCGGAGGGGAAGTTGCCAGAATCCGACAGGACCACGTGGCGGTCGGGGCGCATCTCAAGGGCGGAGGCGAGGGCCTGATAGACCTTGATCGAGAGCGTGTCACCCATGACGACATGGCCCGGCTCGGCCCCGATCAGGCGGGCGATGCGGTTGCCGACGCGGGCGGGCTGGGCCATCCAGCCGGCCTTGTTCCAGCCTGTGATGAGCATCTCGCCCCATTCGCTGCGCATGACCTGCTCCATCGCGGCAGGTGCGGCGGAGGGGAGGGGACCGAGAGAGTTGCCATCGAGGTAAATGACGCCCTCGGGCAGGTCGAACATGGCTTTGGTGGCGGTGAAATCGGTCATGGCGCGTCTCCTGTGGGGCAGGTGTTTCAAAACGCTTTAGCGGATCGAATTTTTCCGCGCACCAGCAATTCTTGTGATTTCAGCCATCAAGTTTTGTGATTTCAGCAAAGAAGAACGCCCGCCGGGGTCGGGCGGGCGTTTGATTTCTTATCGGTGGTGAGGGCCTACATCTCGCCGCCGGAGATTTGGATGGTCTGGCCGTTCATGCTGCCGGAGTGGGCGCCGCAGAGGAACATCGCCGCCTCGGCCACTTCTTCGGCAGTAATCAGGCGGCCATGGGGGTTCACGCCAACCATCATGTGCCGGGCTTCTTCCTTGCTCACGCCGGCGCGGGCAGAGATGCTTTCGACATTACGGGCGATGATGTCGGTGTCGACATAGGCCGGGCAGAGCGAATTGAAGGTATAGGGTTTGGTCGCGTAGTCGGCAGAGAGCGCCTTGATCATACCGTTGAGCGCGTGTTTCGAGGTCGAATAGCAAGGCGCGCCTTTGAGGCCACGCAGGCCCGCGATGGAGGAGATGCCGATGACGCGGCCCCAATCCGTCGTGACCATAGACTTGAGGCTTTCGCGGATGGTCAGGAAGGCGCCGTCCACGTTGATCGACATCATGTGCCGCCATTCGGCGAGGGACGATTTGTGCAGGGCACGGCCCTCGGCCACCCCGGCATTGGCGACGCAGATCTGCACCGGGCCACGGGCCTCGACGGCGGCGGCGACACCGTTCACCACCGACTCCTCGTCAGCCACGTCCATTTGCACTGCAAAAAGACCGTCGCCTGCCTGTTCCTCGAGCACGTCGCGGCGGCGGCCCGTTATGGTCACGTTGGCGCCTTCGGCGGCGAGCGCGCGGGCAATGGCGAGACCGATTCCCGTTCCGCCGCCCGTGATGAGCGCGTGTTTTCCTTTGAGATGATCCATGTTCATTCCTCCCTTTGCCCCGACCGTATCAAGGCATGGCCATGGGGCAAGAAGGTCGTACCGTCACTTTGGGATCAGAGAGGACATCTAAAACAATTCACATTTATGAATTTGTTCTGTATGGCTGTTGGGCAGATGTGTTGAACCGCAGGGAGGAGCGTTCATGACTCGTTTTATCAGTATTGCCTCTGCCGCCGCGCTGGTGCTTGGGGCCGGAGCCGCGATGGGCTTTGAGGACATTGCAGACCAGTACCCGCAGTCGGAGCTTTATGCGAAGCCTTACGAGGTCATTCCGGGGGTCTATTCAGCGATTGGAGCGACCGCGCCGCCGACCTATGAGAACTCGGGCCATAACAACAACCTGAGCTTTATCGTCACCGGCGATGGCGTCGTGGTCGTCAATGGCGGTGCGTCGGCGCGCCTTGCCAAGGCGCTTCATGATGAGATCAAGGCGGTCACGGATCAGCCTGTGAAACTCGTCATCAACGAGAACGGGCAGGGCCATGCCATGCTTGGCAATTCCTATTGGGTCGATCAGGGGGTGGATGTCCTTGCCCATGTGGACGCGATCGACGCGTTCACCGAAGAGGCGGATTTCATCCTTCAGGGCATGCAGCGCTACAACCGCGACAAGGCGGAAGGGACGCGCACCGTCACCCCGAACCTCAGCTTTGAGGACACGTATGAGATCGAGATGGGCGGCGTCAAAATCGAGGCGCTGCATCTTGGCCCTGCGCATGATCCGGGTGACGTGCAGGTCTGGATTCCCGAATGGGACATCGTGATCGCGGGCGATATTGCCTTCCATGAACGGATGCCGCCGATTTTTGAGGGGATCTGCACCTCTTGTTGGATCGAGACCTTCGAGGGACCGTTCACGGATCTTGCCGCGACTTATGTCATACCGGGCCATGGGCATCCTACGAACATGGCAATGGTGCGTGAGGAGACCACTGGCTATCTCAGCGACCTGCGCGAGAAGATCGGCGCGCATATCGACGAGGGCGGCGACCTTGCCGGGGCCTATTACGTCGATCAGGAGAAATGGAAATACCTCGATACATTTGAAGAACTGGCAACAAAGAACGCCGGGCGCGTGTTCGAAGAGATGGAATGGGAATGATTTCCTAGGGGATTGTTCCAAGGGGCCGGGAGTTTGTGACAAATCGTCCTTTTTTCGGCCTTTTGCGACATGACGCGTTGCGAACGGGATCGGCTACTGTAAAGAAATGTCCATGAAACAACTTATTGCCATGTTGGTTGCGGCGACGCTTGCCTTGCCCGCCTTCGCGGATGAAGAGGCCGTGGCCGAAGCGATCACCGACTACATGGATTTCGCAACCTACGAGGCGGGGATCATTCTGCCGCAGCAACTCGATAGGGACGTGTTCGAGGCGGCGACCTTTGTCGATACACGCAGCGCGGACCAGTTCGAGGCCGGGCATATTCCGGGTGCGACGCATATCGAATGGCGCGAGGTGCCGGGGCGGATTGATGAATTGCCTGAGAGCGGCCTTGTCATCCTATATTGCAACACGGGATCGCTTTCGGCGCAGGCCGCCTTTTCGGCGCGCCTGATGGGGCGCGAGAATGTGGTGGTGCTCCAGTCTGGGATCATCGGGTGGCAGGAAACAGCGGCGTATAAACCGGAATGAAGAACTGGATTGATATTCCGCCAATGTGGCTTCTTGCGGCGCTTGGCCTCGCCTGGGCGCAAGCGACATTCTATCCGCTCGGCCTCAGCTTTGGCGGGGTTTGGGCGGATTTCCTTGGGGGCATCCTTGCCGGGGGCGGGGTCGTCCTCATGCTTCTGGCCTTTTACGAGATGCGTCGGATGAAAACGACGCTTATCCCGCACCGCGACGCCGAACGGCTTGTCACGAGCGGGATCTATAGCCGCACCCGCAACCCGATCTATGTCGGGGACACGCTTTTCCTTGCGGGGCTTATCCTGAACATGGACGCGGTTCTTTCGCTGCCGCTCGTGCCGATCTTCGTCTGGATCATCGAGCGGCGTTTCGTCATCCCGGAGGAGAACCGGCTTCGGCGCAAGTTCCGCGCCGACTTTTTCCGCTACACGCAGAAAACGAGGCGCTGGGTCTGATGACGTTACGAACAAAGACGCCCCGAATGGCTTACTTTGCTTGTGCAGCATTCGCGGTGACGTTAGAACTTTCCGCAACCGCAACAGGGTTTGCGCGAAATAAAATTTCGAGCTCTTTGAACGAAGGGGGACTGAAAACGTGAAGATCGGAACACCAAAAGAGGTGTTTGACGGAGAGAACCGTGTCGCGATGACGCCGGATTCCGCCAAGCAACTTCAAAAACTGGGCTATGACTGCGCCATCGAAAGCGGCGCGGGTGAGAAGGCTGGTTTCTCGGACGCAGATTATGAGGCTGCGGGCGTAGAGATCGTCAAAACGGCGGCGGCGCTCTGGAAAGACGCCGACATTATCGCCAAGGTGCGTCAGCCCAATGAGACGGAACTCAAGCGTCTGAATAAGAACAAGACATTGATTTCGTTCTTTAATCCGGGCGGCAACGAGGAAGGCCTCGAGCTTGCCAAGTCCAAGGGCGGCAATGTGATCGCCATGGAAATGGTGCCACGTATCAGCCGCGCGCAGAAAATGGACGCGCTGTCGTCCATGGCCAATATCGCGGGCTACCGTGCCGTGATTGAGGCAGGCAACAACTTTGGTCGCTTCTTCACGGGTCAGATCACCGCCGCGGGCAAGGTTCCGCCGGCGAAGGTTCTTGTCGTGGGCGCCGGTGTGGCCGGTCTTGCGGCGATCGGCACCTCGACCAGCCTTGGCGCGATCACGCTCGCCTTTGATGTGCGTCCGGAAGTGGCCGAACAGGTCGAATCGATGGGTGCCGAGTTCGTCTATCTCGACTTTGAAGAGGAAACGCAGGACGGTGCAGCGACGGGCGGTTATGCCTCGGTGCAGTCGGAAGAATTCCGCAATGCCCAGCTTGCCAAGTTCCGTGAGTTGGCGCCGGAAGTCGACATCGTGATCACCACGGCCCTCATCCCCAACCGCGAAGCGCCTGAGCTTTGGACCAAGGACATGGTCGAAGCGATGAAGCCGGGCTCGGTCATTGTTGACCTCGCGGCGGAGAAGGGCGGCAACTGTAAGCTGACCGTGGCAGACGAGAAGATCGTGACCGACAATGGCGTGACCATCATCGGCTACACCGATTTCCCGAGCCGCATGGCGACGCAGGCCTCGACGCTTTACGCGACGAACATCCGTCACATGATGACCGACCTGACCCCCGAGAAAGACGGTCAGATCGTGCATGACATGGAAGACGACGTGATCCGCGGCGCGACCGTGACCCATCAGGGCGAGATCACCTTCCCGCCGCCGCCGCCGAAGGTTCAGGCCATCGCGGCGCAGCCGAAGAAGGAAGAGCCCAAAGAGCTTACCGCCGAAGAGAAGCGCGCGCAGGAAGTGGCCGCGTTCAAGGCACAGACCAAACAGCAGGTGACCCTGCTTGCGGTTGGGGCTGCTATTCTTCTTGGTGTCGGTCTTGTGGCGCCTGCGAGCTTCATGCAGCACTTTATCGTGTTCGTCCTCGCCGTGTTCGTCGGTTTCCAGGTGATCTGGAATGTGTCGCACTCGCTGCACACGCCGCTCATGGCCGTGACCAACGCCATCTCGTCGATCATCATTCTTGGCGCCCTGATGCAAATCGGATCGGGCTCCTTCCTGGTGATCCTCCTCGCTGCCGCCTCGGTCTTTATGGCCGGGATCAACATCTTCGGCGGCTTCCTCGTAACACGGCGCATGCTCGCCATGTTCCAGAAATCGTAAGGAGTAGAGGCAAATGGAATACGGATTTACTACGGCAGCCTATGTGGTTGCGGCTGTCCTCTTCATCCTGTCGCTCGGCGGGCTTTCGGGCCAGGAAAGCGCAAAGCGCGCCGTATGGTACGGCATCGTCGGTATGGCGCTGGCGGTCTTCGCGACCCTGATCGGCCCCGGCGTTGGGCTTTGGTGGCTCTCGATCCCGCTTATCCTTGCGGGGGGTCTCATTGGCTATCAACTCGCCTCCAAGGTCGAGATGACGCAGATGCCCGAGCTTGTCGCGGGGATGCACGCGCTTGTCGGTCTGGCGGCGGTCTTCGTCGGCTTTAACGCGCATTTCGAGATCGGCAACGCAGCCGCAGCCCTTGTGGCGGGCGGTGACGCGGTGAAAGAGCTTGGCGCCTTTGGCAAGCTGATCGCGAAGAAAGAGCCGATCGAGATCAATATCCTTCTGGTCGAACTGTCGCTCGGCGTCTGGATCGGTGCCGTGACCTTTACCGGCTCGGTCATTGCCTATGGCAAGCTGTCGGGCAAGGTCACTTCGGCGGCGACGAAACTGCCGGGTGGTCATGCGCTCAACGCGGGCGCGGCGCTCCTGTCGCTGGTCTGTCTGATCTGGTACCTCAACACGAGCGCGATGCTGCCGCTTGCGATCCTCACCATCGCGGCGCTGTTCATTGGCTATCACCTCATCATGGGGATCGGTGGCGCGGACATGCCCGTGGTTGTCTCGATGCTCAACTCCTACTCGGGTTGGGCCGCGGCGGCGATTGGTTTCTCGCTTGGCAACGACCTCCTGATCGTGGTCGGCGCGCTTGTCGGTTCCTCGGGTGCGATCCTGTCTTACATCATGTGTAAGGCGATGAACCGCTCGTTCATCAGCGTGATCCTCGGTGGCTTTGGTGGCACGACGGGTCCGGCGATGGAAGTCGAGGGCGAGCAAGTCGCGATCGACGCCGAGGGCGTGGCCCAGGCGCTCGACGAGGCCGACTCGGTCATCATCATCCCGGGCTACGGTATGGCTGTGGCACAGGCACAGCAGAACGTGGCCGAGCTGACCAAGCGTCTGCGCGCCAAGGGTAAGACCGTGCGTTTTGCGATCCACCCGGTCGCAGGCCGTCTGCCGGGGCACATGAACGTGCTTCTGGCCGAAGCCAAGGTGCCCTATGACATCGTGATGGAGATGGACGAGATCAACGACGACTTCCCGGAAACGGACGTGGCCATCGTGATCGGCTCCAACGACATCGTGAACCCGGCCGCACAGGAAGACCCGAACTCGCCCATCGCGGGGATGCCGGTTCTTGAGTGCTGGAAGGCGAAGCAGGTCTTTGTCTCCAAGCGGGGCCAAGGCACCGGTTACTCGGGGATCGAGAATCCGCTGTTCTTCAAGGAGAACACGCGCATGTTCTATGGCGATGCGAAACAGTCGCTCGACACCCTTCTGACCATGGTCAACTGATCCCAGTCACGTGAGAGTTTGAAAGGCGCCCTTCGGGGCGCCTTTTTTTTAATGCACGCCTTGCCGTCACGTCGGTTTTGACAGGGCCGCGCGCGGCGTGGTCGGATCAGCGCAGGAGGAAAGCGCATGACCGATATGATGGAAATGGGAAAGGCGGTTCTGGCCGCACAACCTTTCAGTGCGTTGTTGGGCGCAGAGCTCACAGAGTTCGAGCCGGGGCGGGCGGAATTGCGCCTTGTGCTGAGCGAGGAGCACAAACAGCAGCACGGTTTCGCGCATGGCGGCGTGCTGAGCTACCTTGCGGACAATGCGATTACCTATGCGGGGGGATCGGTGCTTGGCAATGTGCTCACGCAGGAGATGAAGATCAATTACACCCGCCCGGCGATTGGCGAGGTGTTGATTGCGCGGGCCGAGGTCGTTTCCTACGGGAAACGCCAAGCGGTGTGTCGTTGTGATGTCTTTGCATTGCGAGAGGGGGAGGAGCTTCTCTGTGCAGCGGCGCAGGGCACGATCCTGACGGTGGAGACGCGGGGCTAGAGGGGTTTGTATACCATTGTATTCCGCTAACACATTGAAATAACTCACTTCTTTACTTTTGGGGAAAAAGGCGTAGGTTGGCCTGAAGTTCAGGAGCCGCGCCATGCCGCCAATCGAAGACCATCCGCTGCGCTATAAGCTCACCAATGAGCTTCATGCCCGTCCGTTTCCCTCGCTTGAAGTGCCTTGCACCGCGGTGTTTCTTGCCATCAAGCAGCCGCATGATGCCGTGGCGCGGGACCGGTCGCAGGATTTGGCGCATCTGTGCAAGCTGCTCGACCGGCACGGGGGGACGCATCCGCAACCTGGGGCAACGCATTACTCGGGCAAAATCGGGCGGCATCTTCTCAAATGGGAACAGCATACCGAGTTCGTCACCTATACGGTGTTCACCCATGGGCTTGGGGCACGGGCGTTTGATCCGGCGGAGTTCGAAGTCTTTCCTGAAGACTGGCTTGCCGAAGTGCCGGGCGTGCGGATCACCTCGGCGCTTATCCGGATTGGTGAGACACCGGCCAAGGAGGTTTTGCGCGAGAACCTCAGGGACTGGTTCGTGCCGGAGAGCCTTGCGGCCTCGGCGGTCCTTGATGGGGCGGCGGTCATTGCGACTGATTTCCGCATCAACCCGGCAGGGCATATGCGTATGGCATGTTTCGTGCAGCCGGGCACAGGGGCGCGGCGCGTCGGACGGATCGTGCAGCGGCTTTGTGAGATCGAAACCTACAAGAGCATGTCGATGCTCGGCTTTAGCCGGGCGCGTGGCCTTTCTGCGAGCCTTGGAGCTCAGGACACCAGCCTGACGCAGCTCATGGGCAATATTCGCAAGGAAGATGAAGCGCCGGAAAGAACTTTGGACAGGCTTCTACAGGTCTCTGCAGAGCTTGAGAATATGATTGCGGAAAGCGCGTTCCGGTTTGGCGCGACGGGGGCGTATGAGGCGATTGTGCACCAACGGATTGAGGTATTGCGCGAGGAGCGCGTGGACGGGCGGCAGACCTTCCGCGAGTTCATGATGCGGCGCTATGATCCGGCAATGCGCACCGTGACCTCGACGCAAAAACGGTTGCACGAGTTGTCGGAACGCGCGGCGCGGGCAGGCGATCTGCTCCGGACCAAGGTCGATGTGGCGCGCTCGGCGCAGAACCAGGCGCTTCTTGAGAGCATGGATCGGCGGGCCGATCTTGCGCTTCGCTTGCAAGAGACAGTCGAGGGGCTTTCGGTCGTGGCGATCAGCTATTACGCGCTCTCGCTGGCGGCCTATCTGGCCTATCCGGTGGCAGGGTGGATCGGGATCAGCAAGGGAGAGCTAACGGCGATCCTTGTGCTTCCGGTGGTGCTTGCCGTGTGGGCGATGGTGCGCCGGATCAAGAAGAAGATGCATTGAGGCGCTGAAACGAAATGCGCCGGACCGTGGGGACGATCCGGCGCGTGCGCGACGTCTATGGCGGCAAACGCCGCGCGGTGGGATTATTCCGCCGGGACGGCTGCGCCACGCGGGGCGGCGTTGAGCAGGCGCTGGGTTGCCAGCGTGCCGACGACGATCGACGCAATGGCGGCAAGCGCGGAGAGCGAGAGTGTCGGGATACCCGAGAGACCCGCGCCGACGGTGCAGCCACCGGCCAGCACACCCCCGAAGCCCATCAGCACGGCACCGAAGAGGTAGCGGCCGGTCTCGGCAGGGGCGGTGAAGCTCTGCCAGCGGAAGGAGCCGAAGGCGAGGGAGGCGATGAGCGACCCTACGACCACACCACCGATGAGGCCGATACCGAAGTTGGCGGAGACGGCGGTCGAGGCCGCGGTGAAGAAGAGCGTGTCTGCGGCAGGCGCAGTGAACGACAGGCCCTGTAGCGCGATCGGGTCGAAATCATCATAGAGCACATAGCCGGTGCCAACCCATGCGAGCGGCACGAGCGCGCCGATGAGGGCGCCGCCGAGCAATGCGCGGGGGCGGTTGCCCGAACGCAGGATCACGGCGATGGCGGCCACGGCGATGAGCGCGGTCCACAGCAGCGGGGTGCCCGGCAGGGTCGCGGACTCGAGTGGCAACGTGACCGAGCCGAGGCCGGTGCGCAGCGACGAGAGCACGCCTTTGAGGGTGGCATGTGCGGTCAGCGCGAAAACGAGGATCACGGTCAGAGCGCGCAGGTTGCCCGTCCCGGTCAGGACGGTCAGACGCGAGGCACAGCCACGCGCGAGCACCATGCCGGCCCCGAACAGCAACCCGCCCACCACGATGGCGAGGAGCGGCAGATCGGCGGCAAAGAAGCGGTGTTCGCCAAAGTCAATCAGCCCGGCTTGGGCAATGGCTTGGGTGCCAAGAAGGGCGACGACGAGCGCCGAGAGCCAGACACCAGCAGCAGCGCGACGATCTTCACCAATCAGCGAGCGACGCAGGCAGAAGCCCGTGCGTTCAGCGAGCACGCCATAGACAAGGCCGATCAGGAGGGCAAAGCCAACAGCGACCTGCGGGGCGGTGTAATTTTCAAAGCCAAGGGATTCAAACATGGGTCTTCCTCGCGCGGGATTAGAACATCGTTCCAGATGGCGCAGGGGAGGCGCAGAATCAAGTGAGGTTTCCTTGAGGAATGCGGTGCTTTGCGGGACATTTTCCCTGCTGTTCTGTTCGGGCAGAACGCTTGTCCCGATTTGAGTTGATGCGGGAAACGGGCGGTGTGGAGACCAATGATGGCGGTGAGGGATGTTCTTATTTTCGCACAGGCGCGAGGTGCCAAGGGCCTTTGAGCAGGCCCTTGGCGGGTGTGTTTCAGCGTCCGCGGATGCGCGGGTCGAGCGCGTCGCGCAGACCGTCACCGAGGTAGTTCACCGAGAGCACAGTGAGCGAGATCGCGAGACCGGGCAACATGACGCGCTCGGGGAATTGATCCATGCGTGGCACGGCGTCTGCAAGCATCTTGCCCCATGTCGGGAAGTCCGGCGGGAAGCCGACCCCGAGGAAGGACAGGGCGCTTTCGGTGATGATCGCCGTGGCAAGGCCAAGTGTGGCCGAGACCATGATCGGCGAGATCACGTTCGGGAGCAGATGCCGACGGATGATCGCACCGGGCGTGGTGCCGATGGAGCGGGCGGCGAGGATGAACTCTCGTTCCTTGAGGGCGAGCACCTCGGAGCGCACGATGCGCGCGGTCTGCATCCAAGAGGTCACGCCGACCACGCCGACGATCAGGAGGAACATACCGGTCTCCGGGCCGAGCTGAGCCCTGAGTGCATCGCGAAACAGGGTCACGGCGACAAGCAGCAGGGGCAGGATCGGAAGCGACAGGACGAGATCCGTGAAGCGCATCAGTGGGCCATCGAGCTTGCGGAAGAAGCCCGCGAGCACGCCGATGGTTGTTCCGATGGACAGCGCCAGAAGCATCGCCACCCAGCCGACAGCCATGGAGGTGCGTCCGCCGACGATCATGTTGGCGAGTGCATCGCGCCCAAGGTTGTCGGTGCCGAGCGGGTGGCCCCATTGGACCTTGGCACCACTATCCCAGAGGATCGTGTAGATCGGTCGGATGTCCTTGTTGCGGATGTCGAGCTTTTGCGGATCGAGGGTCCAGATATATTCGCCAAACAGCACACCAAGGGTAATCAGGAGGAGGAATGACCCGCCCATGAGGGCGCCCTTATGCTTTTTGAACTGGTCCCAGACGTCCTTCCATTGCGAATGGGGCGGCTCGGAGGGTTCGAGATCCTGAAGCGGCTCGATTTTCTTTTCAAGCGTCTCAGTCATAACGAATCCTCGGGTCGAGCACGCCGTAGAGCACATCGGCGATGAGGTTGAAGAGGACGATGAGCACCGCAATCATGAAGGCGAGTGTCTGCACCGATGGCAGGTCATTGGCAAAGAGCGCGTTGAGGAGCTGATCGCCGATGCCGTTCACCTTGAACACCACCTCGGTAATGATCGCGCCACCAAAGATGCCGGGGATGCCAAGCGCAATCGCGGTGATCACCGGAATCATGGAGTTGCGCAGCACGTGGACAAGCACAACGATCTTTTCCGGTAGGCCCTTGGCGCGCGCGGTACGCACGTAGTCCTGATTGAGGTTGTCGAGCATGGAGGCGCGCATGAAGCGGCTGATCTGCGCCGTGGTTTGCAGGGCGAGCACCATGACCGGCATGATCATCTGGCGCAGCTGGACCATGAAGCTATCCCAGTCGTTGACCACGTGGGTGGTGTCATAGACCGATGGGAACCAGCCGAGTTGCACCGCGAAGATCATCACCAGAAGTGGGCCGGTGAAGAAGGGCGGGATCGAGAAGCCGATCATTGTCACGAATGTCCCGGCCTGATCGAACATCGAATACTGGCGGTAGGCCGAGTAGATGCCGATCGGCAGCGCGATCAGGATACCGACGATATAGGACATGCCGACAACCCAGAGGGTCTGGGGCAGGCGCTGCACGACCATATCCATGACCGGCGAGCGGGTCTGCCAGGACAGGATGCGTTGTTTGCCTTCGGCGAAAGAGGTGTCGAAGATCGAGTCGATGAGAACTTGGGGTTCAATCCAGAAGAATTGCACCAGCCATTTCCAGTAGCGGATATGGAGGGGCTCCCCGAGACCAAGCGCCTCGCGCATCTTCATCTTGACGTCAGGGGGGACGGTGAGGGGGACCTGCGCCATAGGGTCGCCGGGGGCGAGTTCGAGCAGCAGGAAGATCACAAGGCTGATGAACAGCAGTGTCGGCACTGCGAGGATCAGCCTGCGGATCGTGAATGTCAGCATGGGCGTCGCCTTTATGAGGGCTTATTATTGGTGCAACCCGCCCCAGTGCGATAACCGGGGCCTTCCACCGTGACGGGCGGGAGGCCCCGGGTCAAGCCTCGGGACGGGTTGATGGTGCAGCGGTTACTTGATGCGATACCAGTCAGCTGCGTTCCAAAGCTCGGAGTCCCAAGTGTTCAGAACCACACCGCCAAGGGTATTGGAGTGGGCCGACACGCGACCACGGTCCACCAGCGGAACGATGGTGTAGGTTTCCTTGGTCAGGATCTCGTTCATCTTCTTGGCAAGCTCATAGCGCTTTTCAAGTTCCGAGGTTTTGGACAGTTCGGCGACGAGTTTGTCATACTCGGGGTCACAGAAGCGGTTGATGTTCTCACCCTGCCACTGCGATTCCGGCTTCGGCTCGTTGCCACAGCGATACATCGCAAGGTAGGCCTGCGGATCGGTGCCGTCGAAGTTGTTGGCATACATTTCCACGTCTGCGTAGAACTTCTGGAACGTGTCCGGCGAGCCGGGGTCGCCACCGAAGAACACCGAAGCGTTCAGGTTGCGCAGTTCGGTTTCAACACCGATTTCCGACCACCACTGTTTGATGAGGGCCTGGAAGTCCTGACGCACGGCGTTGGTCGAGGTCTGGTAGAGGATCGAGAGTTCAACGCCGTCCTTGTCGCGGATGCCGTTGCCATCGCTATCCACCCAACCGGCTTCGTCGAGAAGCGCTTTGGCGCCTTCGATGTCCTGCGTGAAGCACTCGGTGTTGTCGGAGGCATAGACTGCCGGACCCGGCACGAGGTTACAGGTCGGGCGACCTGCCTGGCCGTAGCCGATCTCGACGAGGAGTTCACGGTCGATCGCCATCGACAGAGCCTTACGCACGTTGAGGTCGGTCAGGAACGGGTGCGGAGCCTTGCGCGTTGCGCGCACGTCAGGCGCGAGATCCGGGCTCGGGTCAGTCATGTTCATTTCAAGACGTTCCACGAGCGAACCGAAGGCTGCCACGGTCTTGCCCTTGCCGCCTTCTGCCATCTTGGCGAGGACGTCGGGGGCGAGCTGGAGGTTCCAAGCGTAGTCAAATTCGCCGGTCTCGAGAACCGCGCGGCCTGCTGCAGTCGCGTCACCGCCGCCTTTGAAGGTCAGCGTGGCGAAGGCCGGTCTGGCCGGGTCGCGGTAGTTCGGGTTGGCCGACATGGAAATCACGTCGTTCGGCTTGAATTCATCCACCTTGAAGGGGCCGGTGCCGATCGGCATGAAGTTTGCCGAGGTACATTCCGGAGCCTTGGCGCCAAGGCAATCGGCAAACTGGGCCGCTTGGATGATCGGCGACTGGCCACCCATGAAGGCCGAATAGGGGTTCGGCTTGGGTTCAGAGAAGTTCACCTTGACGGTCAGGTCGTCAATCACCTCAACGGTGTCCACGCCTTCGAACTTGGCGAACTGCGCACAGCCACCTTCCGGGTGCATGCAGTATTCGGCAGTGAACTGCACGTCGCGCGCGGTCACGTCGGTGCCGTCAGACCACTTCAGCCCTTCTTTGAGCTTCCAAGTGATCGAGGTCAGGTCTTCGGACACGCCACCGTTGGCGACGGTCGGAATCTCTTCGGCGAGGTAAGGCACCAGAGCGCCGTCCGGGGCGAAGCGCGCAAGCGGTTCGATCACCAGCGACGACGATTCGATGTCCTTGGTCCCGCTCGACAGATACGGGTTCAGGATCGACGGCGCCTGCCAGTAGATGATGTTTACGTGGCCATCCGATCCGCGCTCGGCCATGGCCGCAGGGGCCATTGCAAAGGCGGCCGCAGCCCCAAGCATAAGGGTTTTAACCTTCATGTCTCACTCCTTGTTGGTGCGCAATTTGCGCTTCGATGCGACGGCATTGCCTGCCGTTCGCGGTTGAGTGTCTTGTTGAGAAAACGGCAATTGGCACACGCCCCACATGCGGCGCAGACCTGACATCCCCTCTCGACTGGTCCCACTATCAATCTAAGGATTTGCAAAATGCAAGTCTCTCCGACAAGTTTACCCAACGCCAGTGTCGTCGCCTCTTGCGGGTGTTTGACATGCGGGCAAAGCTGTCGTTAGCGTCAAGCTATTGACCAAATAGAAAAATCAGCAGGGAAGCCGCCAGATGTTGGACAACACGATCGCCTCGGTCGAAAATCTGCGAGTCGAGTTCGAAACCAAGAACGGTAAAGTTGTCGGGGTGGAGGATGTTTCCTTTGCCGTGAAGCCGGGGGAAACCGTTTGTATCGTTGGCGAATCCGGTTCTGGGAAATCGGTGTCGAGCCTGTCTCTGATGCGGCTGATCGAGTATGGCGGTGGCGAGATTTCGGGCGGGCGCCTGCTTTTTGATCGCAAGGAAGGCGGCGAGGTCGATCTTGCCAAAACCGACCAAGGTCTCATGCGAACGATTCGCGGAAATGAGATCGGGATGATCTTCCAAGAGCCGATGACGGCGCTCAATCCGGTGTTCACGGTGGGCAGACAGCTTACAGAAGGGCTTCGTCTGCACAAAAAACTGTCACGCGAGCAAGCCGAGGCTCGGGCACTCGAATTGTTGCAGCAGGTGCGGATCCCCGAGCCGGAGCGGCGCCTCAAGCAATATCCGCATGAACTCTCGGGCGGGATGCGGCAGCGCGTGGTGATCGCGATGGCCATGGCCTGTGAGCCGCGCCTGTTGATTGCAGATGAGCCGACGACGGCGCTCGACGTGACGATTCAGGCGGAAATTCTTGCGCTGATGGACCGCCTCAAGCGCGAGACGGGCACCGCGGTGATGTTCATCACCCATGATATGGCAGTGGTGGCGCAAATGGCGGACCGGGTTGTCGTGATGTTCCGCGGCAATAAGGTCGAGGAAGGTCCGGTCGAGGAGATCTTCGAGAACCCCAAGCATGACTACACCAAGGCGCTTTTGGCGGCGGTGCCGAAACTTGGCGAGATGACCGGCACCGACCTGCCGCGCCCGATGAAGCTCTTTGGGGTGGAGGGGCAGACGCTTGATCCGATTCCAGGTGAAGAGACCCCAATCCTTGAGGTGAGAAACCTTGTGACGCGCTTTCCGGTGCAGGGCGGCCTATTGCGCCGCACGGTGGCACGGGTCCATGCCGTCGAGGACGTGTCCTTTACGGTGAATAAGGGGCAGACCCTGTCGCTCGTGGGCGAGTCGGGCTGCGGCAAGTCGACAGTAGGGCGGTCCTTGATGCGGCTCGTGGAACCGGAATCGGGGCATGTCGAGTTTGACTGCTGCGATGTTCTTTCCTTGTCGCAGAAAGAAATGCACAAGGTGCGCCGCGATTTACAGATGATCTTTCAGGATCCGTTCGCCTCGCTCAATCCGCAGATGCAGCTCATGGAGCAGGTCGCGGAACCGATGCGCAACTACGGCACCCACAAGGGCAGCGAGATGCAGGATCGAGTCGCGCATTTGTTCGACCGGGTGGAATTGCCGCGCAGTTTCATGAAGAGATTCCCGCATGAGCTTTCGGGAGGGCAGCGGCAGCGGATCGCGATTGCCCGCGCGCTTGCTCTTAACCCCAAGTTGATCGTGGCGGATGAAGCGGTCTCGGCGCTTGATGTGTCTGTGCAGGCGCAGGTGTTGAACCTGATGATGGAATTGCAGGCGGAACTGGGCCTGAGCTACTTGTTCATCAGCCATGACATGGCGGTGGTCGAACGGGTGAGCCATTATGTCGGGGTGATGTATCTTGGCCGGATCGTGGAGATCGGACCGCGCCGGGCCGTGTTCGAAGACCCGCAACACCCGTACACGCGGGCGCTTATGAAGGCTGTGCCAGTGGCCGATCCGCGTCAGCGCAAGAGCGAGAGAGATCTCAATTTCAAGCCGATCCCGTCGCCCATCCATCCGGTTGGCTATGAGGCCGCGCCGAGCGAATACCGAGAGGTTTCGCCGGGACACAAGATCCTGACGACGGATAGCGGATACTGAACCTCATGACGATTTTACAAGGGATGCGGGTTGTGCCGCAGCGGAGCGCGTTGGCCTCGTCGGGCGAACGCGATAGGAGCGCGGCAACACGTATCGAAAGGCCGAACCGATGAGCGAGACACTTTCCGCACGCGAGATCATGGAGAAGCTTGTGAGCTTTCCCTCGGTCAGCGATGTCAGCAACCTGCCCCTGATCGAGTGGGTTGATGACTATCTCAGTGGGCATGGCATCACCGTGCATCGCCACTACAACGAGACCAACGAGAAAGCCGCGGTCTTTGCCCATGTCGGGCCAGAGATTGAGGGCGGGATCGTGTTGTCGGGACATACGGATGTCGTGCCGGTTGAGGGACAGCCATGGTCATCGGACCCGTTCGAAGTCGTCGAGCGCGATGGCAAGCTCTACGGGCGCGGTGTCTGCGACATGAAGAGTTTCGACGCGCTGGCGATCTGGGCCTTAGTGGAGGCTCATTCCGCAGAGGTGCAGCGTCCGCTGCAGATCGCGCTAAGCTATGACGAGGAAATCGGCTGCACCGGTGCGCCGCCGCTTATCGCGGCGATGGATGGCAAGGTGCCGAAAGCCAGTTCGGTGATCGTGGGCGAGCCGTCGATGATGCAGGCGGTGACGGGCCACAAGGGCGGCACGGGGTTCGAGGTGCATGTG
The DNA here is from genome assembly GCF_022814865.1 of Shimia aestuarii. Lineage (GTDB taxonomy): Bacteria > Pseudomonadota > Alphaproteobacteria > Rhodobacterales > Rhodobacteraceae > Shimia > Shimia aestuarii_A. Next base: position 100,960 of record NZ_JAKVRD010000004.1, read on the forward strand.
CGCGGTTTCGAGGTGCATAGCTCGATCATGCACACCGGCGTCAACGCGATCATGTACGGGGCCAAGCTCATCGAGTGGGCCAACGAGATGAATGAGGAAAACCGCGCCAAGGTGCCGAGCGAGATCGATGCGATGTTCGAGCCCCCCTGGACGACGGTGCATGTTGGCAAGATCGAAGGCGGCACGGCGCATAATATCACGGCGCTCGACTGCCGGTTCGCGCTCACCTTCCGGGTCGTGCCGGGGGAAAGCGCCGAGGGGTGGGCCAACCGATTCCGCGAGAAGGTGGCCGAGGTCGAGGCCGAGATGCAGGCGGTGCGCCCGGAGGCGCATATCGTGCTTGAGGAAATGTTCGACGTGCCGGGCCTTGTACCTGAGAAAGACGGCGAGGCCGAACAGATTGTGCGCCGCCTCACCGGGGATAATGCGCCGCGTGTTGTCAGCTATGGCACCGAAGCCGGGCACTTCCAGAATGGCGGGTATTCCGGTGTGGTTTGTGGCCCCGGGAATATCGAACAGGCGCATCAGCCGGATGAGTTCCTGACCGTGGCACAGTTCGAAGCTGGCGAAGCCTTTATGCGACGATTGGTCGACATGCTGCGGGGCTGAGGCATATGGCGTTTGTGATCCATATGGGCCTTGCCGCCGAACATACCGGGCCGCTTCCGAAAGAGGCGGACGTGGTTATCATCGGCGGAGGGATCATCGGGATCACGGCGGCATATTATCTTGCCAAGAAGGGGCTTCGCCCGGTCGTCCTCGAGAAAGGGCGGATCGCGGGCGAACAATCCTCGCGCAACTGGGGCTGGATTCGGCAGCAGGGGCGCGACCTCGCGGAATTGCCGATCATGATGGAGGCGAACCGTCTCTGGAAAGACCTCGCGGCGGAGGTTGGCGAGGATCTTGGGCTTACAACCTGTGGGCTGACCTATCTGGCGAAAGATGAAGCTGATGAGGCGCGCTACGAGGCGTGGCTGAAAGGGGCGCGCGAGATCGGGGTCGATAGCCGGATGCTCTCCGGGGCCGACGTCGGCGAGATGTTTCCCGGCATAGCAAAGACGTTCCGGGGTGCGCTTCATACGGCATCGGACATGAGGGCCGAACCGTTCATCGCGGTGCCGGCACTGGCGCGGGCGGCGGTGCGCGAGGGCGCGGTGATCCTCGAGGGCTGCGCGGCGCGGGTCTTGGATCGCGAGGGCGGCAAGGTCGCGGGCGTCGTCACCGAGAAAGGCCGTATTCGCGCGCCGGAGGTGATTGTCGCGGGCGGCGCGTGGTCGTCGCTTTTCCTGCGCAATGAGGGGATCAAGATCCCGCAGCTTTCGGTGCGCGCAACCGTGGCGGCGACAAATGCCCTTCCGGATGTGCATCAGGGCGGCGCGAATGGCGACGGTCTTGCGTTTCGGCGGCGGCAGGACGGGGGCTATACGCTCGCCTCGGCGGGGTATCATGAACTTTATATCGGGCCGGATGCGTTTCGCCATTTCCCGGCCTATATCCCAGAGCTGATCCGCGATCCGTTCGGACGGACCTACAGGCCGCGCGCGCCTAAGGGCTACCCGGACGGTTGGGGGACGAAACGGCGGTTCGGCGCGGATGCGCCAACGCCGTTTGAGGCGATGCGGATATTGGACCCATTGCCGAACACGGCGATTGTCGAGAAGATCCGAGCGGATTTCGAGGCGCTTTTCCCGGCGCTCGGCAAGGTCGAGATCAGGACGAGCTGGGCCGGGATGATCGACTCGCTTCCCGATATTGTGCCGGTGGTGGATCGCGCGCCGCTCGAAGGGCTTTCGATCTGCACGGGGATGTGTGGGCATGGGTTTGGGATTGGTCCGGCGTTTGGGCGGATTATGGCGGATTTGGTGTCGGGCGGTGAGCTTGGCCACGCTCTGAACCGCTTCCGGGTCACACGGTTTTCAGACGGGTCGAAGCTTGAGCTTGGGCCGGATATCTGACGAGTTTTGCGAGACAGAGGGGTGGCGTCATGCCGATACGCAATCGTATTGCAGAAATGCAGGAAAATATCACGGAGTGGCGGCGCCACCTGCACCAGCATCCAGAGCTTCTCTATGATGTGCACAAGACGGCGGGCTTTGTTGTCGAGCGCCTTGAAGGCTTTGGCGTGGACGAAATCACGCCGGGGATCGGGCAGACCGGGGTTGTTGCCGTCATCAAGGGCAAGAGCGACACAAAAGGCCGCGTGATCGGGTTGCGCGCGGATATGGACGCGCTGCCGATCGAGGAGGCTTCGGGTGTGGACTATGCCAGCACGGTGCCGGGTAAGATGCACGCCTGTGGCCATGATGGGCATACGGCGATCCTTCTCGGGACGGCACAATACCTTTCGGAGACGCGCAATTTCGACGGCACGGTGGTGTTGATCTTCCAGCCCGCCGAAGAGGGCGGCGCGGGTGGCAAGGCGATGTGTGACGATGGGCTTATGGAGCGTTGGGGGATTCAGGAGGTCTATGGGCTGCACAATATGCCGGGCCTGCCTGTCGGATCTTTTGCGACGCGGCCCGGTCCGCTTCTTGCCTCGGCGGACGAGTTCGAGATCGTGGTGACAGGCAAGGGCGGCCATGCGGCGGCCCCGCATGAGGCAGTCGACACGACCTTGGTCGCGGCACAGATCGTTGTGGCGCTTCAATCCATCGTGTCGCGCAGCGTCAACCCGATCCATCGTGTGGTGCTCACCGTGGGCACATTCGAGAGCGACAGCAACGCCTCTAACGTCATTGCGCACCGGGTGCGGATGAAGGGGACAGTGCGCACGCTTGACCCTGAGGGGCGGGGGCTTGCCGAGATGCGTATCCGGCAAATCGCAGAGCACACGGCACAGGCCTATGGCGCAGAGGCCGAGGTCACGTGGGATGAGGGCTATCCGGTCACCATCAACACCGAGGCGGAAACCGCCTATGCGGTTGATGCGGCGCGGGCGGTCTCGGACAATGTGGACGAGGTGACGGACCCGATCATGCCGGCGGAAGATTTCTCTTTCATGCTGCAGGAGCGGCCCGGAGCCTATATCTTTCTGGGCAATGGGGATGGGCCGATGTGCCACCACCCGGCCTATATCTTCGAAGATGACGCGATCCCGTTTGGGTGTAGCTGGTTCGCGGAACTGGTCGAGCGGCGGATGCCGCTGACCAACAACTAGAGACAACGTGCAAGAACAGGAGCGAGAGACATGCCCGTTAAGAACAGATTTGCAGAATTGCAGGACGAGATCACCGCATGGCGGCGCGATCTTCATGAGAACCCGGAGATCCTCTTTGAGACCCACCGCACCAGCGCGATCGTGGCGGAAAAGCTCGAAGCATTCGGCTGTGATGAGGTCGTGACCGGGATTGGCCGCACCGGTGTCGTAGGTGTCATCAAGGGCAAGACGACAGGATCAGGCAAGGTCATTGGCTTGCGCGCGGATATGGACGCGTTGCCGATCCATGAACAGACCGGGCTCGACTATGCTTCCAAGACCGATGGCGCGATGCACGCCTGCGGCCATGACGGCCATACGGCGATGCTTTTGGGCGCGGCGAAATACCTGTCCGAGACGCGCAATTTCGACGGCACCGTGGTTGTCATTTTCCAGCCCGCCGAAGAAGGCGGCGGCGGCGGCAAGGAAATGTGCGACGATGGTATGATGGAGCGCTGGGGCATTCAGGAAGTCTATGGGATGCACAATTGGCCGGGCAAACCGGTTGGCTCCTTCGCGATCCGCTCGGGGCCGTTCTTTGCCGCAACGGACCAGTTCGACATTCATTTCGAGGGCAAGGGGGGGCACGCTGCGAAACCGCATGAGACCATCGACACCACGGTGATGGGGGCGCAGGCGGTGACCGCGCTTCAGACCATCGCCAGCCGCAATGCCGATCCGATCGATCAGGTGGTTGTCTCGGTGACTTCGTTCGAGACCTCCTCGAAGGCGTTCAACGTTATTCCGCAGAAAGTCCATCTCAAGGGCACGGTGCGCACGCTCAGCCCTGAGATGCGCGATTTGGCGGAAGGACGGATCAAGGGGATTTGCGACGGTATCGCAGCGACTTTTGGCGGCACGGTCGAGGTCATCTATCACCGCGGCTACCCGGTCATGGTCAACTCGGACGAGCAGACCGATTTTGCCGTGGACGTGGCGAAGGCTGTGAGCGGCGATTGCGAAGAGGCGCCGCTTGTCATGGGCGGCGAGGATTTCGCCTTCATGCTCGAAGAGCGGCCCGGTGCCTATATCCTTGTCGGCAATGGCGACACGGCGATGGTGCACCACCCGGAATACAACTTTAACGACGAGGCCATCCCGGCGGGTTGTAGCTGGTGGGCGGAGATCGTCGAACAGCGGATGCCCGCGGCGTGACGTGACGGGGCGGAGGGGCGTTGCCCCTCTTGGCCGCACACGGCCAATTCACCCCAGAGTATTTGTCACAGAGAAGAAGAAAGGGGCGCTCTTGGGCGCCCTTTTTCATGCCTCGATCAGGGCGCGCAGGCGGGCGGCGATGTCGTCCTGAAGGTTCTTGGCAGAGGTGACATAGGCGCGGGCGTTGTCCTGTAGCGGAGCGAGGCGCGGGGTCTGAAAGAGGCCCGCAACCGTGAGCCCGAGCGCTGTCGCGTCTTCGACTTCGAGGCAGGCGTCGCGGCGGGTCATTTCGCCATAGGCCAGCGCGAAATTGGCGTAGAGGGGGCCGTGCAGGATCGCGCAGCCGAAATGCGCGGGCTCGTAGGGGTTATGGCCACCGACAGGGGCGAAGGAGCCTGCGACGAAGACCACAGGCGCGAGGTGATACCAGAGACCGGTCTCTCCGAGCGTGTCGGCGAGGTAGATCTGGGTGTCTGGACCGGGGTCCTGACCCGCGCTGCGGCGGGCGATTTGCCAACCTTCCTCGGCCAGTTGGTGCGCGATGGCATTGGCGCGCTCGGGGTGGCGCGGCACGAGAATGAGGAGGCTTTCGCGGGAGGTGCCAGTGACGATGCGATGAGCGGCGGACACCTGTTCTTCTTCGCCCTCGTGGGTCGAGGCGGCGACCCAGAGCGGGCGGTCCCCGATCAATGCAGATAAGCGCGCGGCCTCGTCCGGGTCGATAGGCAAGGCGTCGGCATCGGCCTTGAGATCGCCGGTTGTCGAGGTCACCATGGCATCCGCGCCGAGCAGGGCCAAGGCCTGTTCCGTGCCCTTTACCTGGCACAGGATCAGGGAGAAACGGGCAAAGAGGCTTTCAGCCGTGGCAGAGAGTTTCTGCCAGCGTTTGAGGGAGCGCGCCGAGAGGCGGGCATTCAAGAGCACGAGCGGCAGGCCGCGACGGTGAGCGGCGACGATCTGGTTGGGCCAGATTTCGCTTTCGACAAAGGCGACAAGGTCGGGGCGCCAGTGATCGAGGAAACGCCGGGTCGCCTGCGGTGTGTCGAGCGGCGAGAACTGATGCAAGGCCCCGTCGGGCAAGCGTTCGGCCGCGAGGGTGGCGGAGGTGGCGGTGGTCGTGGTCACGAGGACGTGGACGCCATCGGCGACAAGCCGGTCGACAAGGCCGAGGATCGAGCGAAACTCGCCGACGCTGACCGCGTGTATCCAGACCAGACGTCCTTCTGGGCGTGCCACGCTAGTGCGTCCGGCGCGTTCGCTCAGGCGGTCGAGAGGGCCATTGGTTTCGACAAAGCGCTTGCGTGCTTCGCGCATCGCCAATGGTGCGCCAAGGGCTGTCAGCGCCTGATACAGGCGGTAGGTCAAGGTCAGCGCGGGCGCGGCCATCTCCGGATCAGCCGCCCGTATGGCTCATGTGGCGGGTCATCTGGCCGTCGGGGCGTTGGCGCGAATAATCGAAATCATGCCCTTTGGGCTTGAGTGCGATGGCGGCGCGGATGGCGTCCTTGAGGGCGGTGTCGTCACTGCTGCCGCGCAGGGCGGGACGCAGATCATACATGTCTTCCTGTCCAAGGCACATGAAGAGTTCCCCGGTGCACGTCAGGCGCACGCGGTTGCAACTTTCGCAAAAGTTATGCGTCAGCGGCGTGATGAAGCCGATCTTTTGGCCGGTTTCTTCAAGCCGGACATAGCGGGCCGGCCCCCCGGAGCGTTCGGAAAGATCGGTGACTGTGTAGCGTTCTGCGAGGCGGGCGCGCAGGTCTTTCAGCGACCAGTATTGATCCAGCCGGTCCTCGTTGCCGAGGTCACCCATCGGCATGACTTCGATCCAAGTGAGGTCCATGTCGCGGGAGGCGCACCATTCGGTGAGGTCAAAGAGCTCGGACTCGTTAAACCCCTTGAGAGCGACGGCATTGATCTTGACGCGCATGCCAACACGCTGGGCCGCGTCAATGCCGCGCAACACTTGCGGCAGACGGCCCCACCGGGTCACCTCGGCAAATTTGGCCTCATTGATCGTGTCGAGCGAGATATTGACCCGGCGCACACCTGCCGCCCAGAGATCATCGGCAAAGCGCTCGAGCTGCGACCCGTTGGTTGTCAGCGTCAATTCGCGCAGAGCGCCGCTTTCGAGGTGTCGGGACATGGAATCGAAGAAGGTCATGATCCCGCGCCGCACCAGCGGTTCTCCGCCGGTGATGCGCAGTTTCTCGACCCCGAGTTCGACGAAATTCGTGCAGACCCGGTCCAGTTCTTCCAGTGTAAGCAGCTCTTTCTTGGGCAGAAATGTCATGTTTTCCGCCATGCAATAGACACAGCGGAAGTCGCAACGGTCAGTCACGGACACGCGCAGGTAATTGACAGCGCGTTGGAAGGGGTCGATCAATGGGGCATCGGTCATATCTCTTAGGTAGTCTTAGAAACAAGAGGGGGCAAGGGCGGATGCTTGTGTTGCAAGGTCGGAAATGGGTCTTCGGGGCGGTCGCATTGGCGTTTCTGGCGGGGTGCGATGAGGTGCCGCGCGTGAAAATGCCGGACTGGGATCTTTTCAACCGATCAGAGCGGGCGCCAGACAACCCGACACCTGATGCACCCGAAGTCGAAGAGATAACTCCCGAGGTCGAAGAGACACCGCCACCGCTTCGTGGCGAGCTTGGCACCACGGTTGTATCGCTTGGTGCGGCGAGCGAACCGGGGATGTGGCTCAAGACGCCGCTCGTCACCCGAGAGGGCAAGGGGCGTGTGTATTATAACGGGCTATGGCTCGCGGTGACGTTGATCCCGATCGAAGGTGCATCCACGGCGGGATCGCGGATGTCGCTTGCAGCGATGCGTGCCTTGGAGATGCCGCTGACTGAGTTGAGCGAAGTGCGGGTGACCGCAAACTAAAGCCATACGAAATCCATCTAAGGCACTGCGTCTCGCGAAGGCGCTAGGCGAGGTATTTTGAGGCTTCCTTGACGGCAAAGGGCTTCATGCGGTTCTGATACGCGTCAAGGAATGCTCGGCTGCGCGCGGGATCGTGCTTGGAGAGATCGCGTAGCCACCAAGCGATGGCCTTTTGGATAAACCACTCAGGATCGTCTATGTAAGACGCCGCCCAGCCGAGGACGCGGTCGCGGATCACGAGGTCGGCGGGTTTGGGATTGTTCTGTTTCGTCCAGGGCAACGTGATGACCAAGGCGGCTCGACGTGTCCACATATCTGCGGAGTTGGTCCATGTTTCGACCGTGTCGAGGCGGGACGGATCGGCGAGCAGGCGTTTCTGCCCAGCCATGCAGACATGATCTGCGATGGCCCAGCTATCGAAGTCGGGCACCCATGAGACGATAAGGTCCCATGCGGCGGTGTCGGGGCGGATGCGCGCCTGTGTCAGGAGCTTGGCCGCCGCGATACGCGCCTCGAAGATATCGGTCTGCCAGAGCGCGTCCGCGAGGAGGACACGTTCCTCGACCGTTAGGCTTTGACGCCAGTCCTTGGTCAGGTCATTGAGCGCGGGGTTTGGGATGCCCAGAACCTCGCGCGTCTGTTTGTGATACTTCGCCTGTCCTTCGGCGCGGCCCGGTTCGATCCGGGCGCGCAGGGCGGCCAGTGCGTCATCTAGCGTCATGCTACTCTACAGTCACGGATTTCGCGAGGTTGCGCGGCTGGTCCACGTCAGTGCCCTTGGCCTCGGCCGTGTGGTAGGCGAGGAGCTGGGCCGGGACGGCATAGAGGACCGGCGTCAGGATCGGGTCGATCTCGGGCAGGATGATGGTGTCCCAGACACCATGGCCGCCTTCTTCTGCGCCCTTGCTATCGGTCACGAGAAGCACCTTTCCGCCGCGCGCCATGACTTCCTGCATGTTGCTCACGGTCTTGTCGAAGAGTGCATCGCGCGGGGCGAGCACCACCACGGGCACATGCTTGTCGATCAACGCGATGGGGCCGTGTTTGAGTTCACCGGACGCATAAGCCTCGGCGTGGATGTAGCTGATTTCTTTGAGTTTCAGCGCGCCCTCGAGTGCGAGTGGATACATAAGGCCGCGGCCTAGGAACAGGATATCGCGCGCCTCGGAAAGTTTGCGGGCAGCACGGGTCAGCTTGGTCTCAATCTCAAGCGCGTTGTTGAGGATGCCCGGCAAGGTTTGCAGCGATGCGAGTTTTTCTTGCAGGTCTTCCGTGCTCAGCGTGCCGCGTTCATGCCCGGCTTTGAGCGCGAGCAGGAGAAGCACGGTCAACTGACAGGTAAAGGCCTTGGTCGAGGCAACGCCGATCTCCACGCCGGCATAGATCGGAAGGGCAAGATCGCTTTCGCGTGCGATCGAGCTCTCGGGGACATTTACGACTGAGACGATCTTGTCGGCCTTGCCGGCGCAGTAGCGCAGCGCCGCGAGTGTATCGGCGGTCTCGCCGGATTGGCTTACGAAAAGGGCGACAGTGCCTTTGCTCATCGGCGGTTCGCGGTAGCGAAATTCTGAGGCGATATCGACTTCGACCGGAATACGCGCGATCTGTTCGAACCAGTACTTGGCCGTCAGGCAGGCATAGAAGGCCGTGCCGCAAGCCACCATGGTCAGGCGTTCGATCTTGGTAAAATCGAGGCCGGCATCAGGGAGCACGATATCGCTTTCGCCGCCGCCGAGGTAATGACGGATCGCGTTGGCAAGGACGCTCGGCTGCTCCGCGATTTCCTTGGCCATAAAGTGTTTGTGGCCGCCTTTGTCGACATGCGCCTGATCAATGGCGATCTCGCGCAGTTCGCGGGTCACGCGGGTTCCGTCAACGTCTTGGATCTCAAGCGAGTTGCGCGTCAGAACGGCGCTATCGCCTTCTTCGAGATAGGTGATCCGGTGGGTCATCGGTGCAAGCGCGATGGCGTCCGAGCCGACATACATCTCGTTGTCACCGTGGCCAATCGCGAGGGGAGACCCTTTGCGGGCGGCGACGATCAGATCGTCCTCGCCCTCGAACAGGAAGGCCAGGGCGAACGCCCCATCAAGGCGCGAGAGCGTCTTGCGGGCGGCCTCGACGGGTGGAAGGCCTTCGTCGAGATAGCGCTGGGTCAGAAGTGCGACGGTCTCGGTGTCGGTTTCCGTGCAGCATTCAAAACCCGCTTCGGCGAGTTCTTGGCGTAGGTCGCGGAAATTTTCGATAATACCGTTATGCACCACGGCGACAGGGCCAGCCTTGTGCGGGTGAGCGTTGCCGACCGAGGGGGCGCCGTGGGTGGCCCAGCGTGTATGACCAATCCCGGCACGGCCCCGCAGCGGTTCATGGACGAGAAGATCAGAGAGGTTCACCAGCTTGCCAACTGCGCGACGGCGATCCAAAGCACCGTCGTTCACTGTTGCGATCCCGGCGCTGTCATACCCACGATATTCAAGGCGTTTCAGCGCCTCGACGAGGATCGGAGCGGCCTCGTGTTTACCAAGTACACCAACAATTCCGCACATTATGCGCTCTCCTTATCGCGTTTAACCTTCTTGGATTTTAACAATTCGAACAATTTCCGCGCCATGCCGGCTTTGTTGACCTGTTTCGCGCGTGCCAGAGCCAAGGCTTCCGCCGGGACATCTTGTGTGATCACCGAACCGCTTGCTGTCATGGCGCCATCACCAACCGTAACGGGGGCGACGAGCATTGTGTCGGATCCGATGAAGGCCGACTTGCCGATGGTCGTCTTGTGCTTCATCACCCCATCATAGTTGCAGGTCACGGTGCCCGCGCCGATGTTGGACGCGGCTCCGACGGAGGCATCGCCGATATAAGACAGGTGATTGACCTTGGCCCCCTCATCGAGGGTTGCGTTCTTGATCTCGACGAAATTCCCGATCCGCACATCTTCGGCCAGTTCCGCGCCCGGACGCAGGCGGGCATAGGGGCCGACGATGGCGCCGCGCGAAACGTGGCAGCCTTCAAGGTGCGAGAAGGCGCGAATGTGCGCGCCGCTTTCAATCGTCACGCCGGGGCCAAAATAGACGTTCGGCTCGATGATCGTGTCGCGCCCAATGACCGTATCATGCGAAAGCATGACGGTTGCGGGTTGCTGCATGGTCACGCCGAGTTCCATCAGAGCGCGACGGGCGCGGGTCTGGAAGATCTCTTCCGCGTCAGCAAGGTGGAGACGAGAATTGATGCCGAGGGTTTCTTCTTCGTCGCAGGCAACGGCGGTCACGGACAGGCCACGATCGCGGGCAATGCCGACGACGTCGGTGAGGTAGTATTCCTCTTGCGCGTTGTCGGATTCGATTTCGGCGATCATCGAGAAAAGAGATTTGCTATCTGCTAGCATTACGCCGCTATTACAGAAGGTTATCGCGCGTTGCTCATCTGTTGCGTCAGCATATTCCACGATGGCTTCGAGGCTGTTTCCTTGCATCACAAGCCGGCCATACTTGCCCGGGTCAGCGGCCTCGAACCCGAGCACTACAACTGCGTTTTCGCCCCGCGCGTCGGCCATGCGGGCGAGTGTTTCAGGGCGCACAAAGGGCGTATCTCCGAAGAGGACGATCACGTCGCCTTCGAAATCGGCGAGTGCTTCGCGGGCGGCATCGACGGCGTGGGCCGTGCCTTTCTGTTCTTCCTGAAGCACAACCGTGGCGTCGGGATCGTGGTCGGCGACGGTGGCCTTCACAGTGTCAAACCCGTGTCCGGCGACGATCACCACGCGTGCTGGATCGAGAGCGGCCCCAGATTGCATGGCATGGACCAGCATCGGCGCACCGGCGATCTCGTGTAGCACTTTCGGAAGATCGGACTTCATCCGGGTGCCTTTGCCAGCCGCGAGGATGACGAGTGCAATATTCATCGGGTTTCCCTTTGAAATGACGTTGCGGCCGTTTTATCGGTTCGCGGTATTGGTGCAAGGGCGATATCTATCAATTCGCGTTACCGGGTGTAACAGCGGTGGGCGATTCATTGCCAAGGTGAAAGGAACGGTATGCGAACAGTGGTTTTCGATCTCGATGGGACGTTGGCAGATACGAGCGGAGACTTGCTCGCGGCGGCGAATGCCTGTTTTCGGGACATGGGGTTTGGCGATGTTCTCGGGGTAGGACGAGACGAGGCGATCGCGCTACGCGGAGGACGGGCGATGCTCACCGCAGGGCTCGAGAGGCTCGGGCGCATGGATGCTGTCGTTGTCGATCGGTATTACCCTATGTTGCTTGAGGCCTACGGTCGCGCAATTGCCGATCACACGGTGCTGTATCCCGGCGCGCTTGAGGCGGTCGAGGTGCTGGCGTCGCGTGGCTATGGCGTGGGGATCTGTACGAACAAGCCTGAGGCATTGGCTGAACAACTCATGCAGGCGCTTGGAGCGCGAGACGCGTTCGGGGCGCTTGTCGGAGCGGACACGCTTCCGGTGCGCAAGCCTGATCCGGAACCGCTGCGCGAAACGGCGCGCCGTCTTGGGGGGGATCCGGCCAAAACGATCCTCATTGGGGATAGCGACACCGACCGCAACACAGCGCGCGCCGCTGGTGTGCCGTCTGTCCTTGTGACCTTCGGGCCGAGTGGTGCGGATATGGCGGCGTTGGAGCCGGAGGCGCTACTTGAAGACTATGCCGATCTGCCGGACCTTGTTCAGGAGTTGATCGGGCGGAATAGCTGATCCGTGAGCGGCGCGAGCCCGGTTTCGGGCAGCGCGTCGATGGCGGTTTCGAGCGCGGTGGCGCGGTCCCGTCCGAGGACGGGATCGGCGTAGGCGTGGAACTTCGAGCGGATCTCACCAGGCGAGGGTGGGGCGGTCGCGTCCCAGCGCGGCTCGTGCCAGTCGCTTTGATGTGTTGTGCCATCGGCGAGGGTCAGCGTTGCGCGCGCAAAACGGCGCAACGGGAAGGCATCGTTGGCGTGGTCGCTCTCGCGCATGATCATGGCGGCGGAAAGACGGAGCACTTCGGGATCCGAAAGCGCGGCATCAACAAGGTGTTCGGGGCGCACATCGCCATGGACGAGGGCAACGGCGGTTGGGAAGCTCGTGGAATATTGCGCTTCGTCGCCGCGCTTTGGGTGTGACGTCGCGAGGCGGATGGATTCGTGGAACGTCTCGACCTCGATTCGGGCGATGTCGGCGGCGGCAATCCTATGGCTGCGTTGCAGGGACAGGGCGGCCTCTATCGGGGGTTGGGCCCAGCGGCAAACAGGATAGGGCTTGAAGTATTGCTCGAGCATATACCAGCGCGTGCCAAGATCGGCCCAAGGCTCAGTCACCTCTTCGACGATGAGCGCTGGTGCGCCGGTAAAGCCCTTGGCGGCGAGGCGGGCGGCGGAGATGCCTGCCATCGCGCCCCAGCCCGCGCCGTCCTTGACCATGGTCGGGTGGTCGATGCAGCGCATCATCTGGCTTCGAGGGCCGTGGTATTCGGCGATGCCAAGGGCGTGGCGAGTTTGGTGCGGGGAAAGCTGCATGATCCGGGAGGCTACGGCTGCGGCGGCCACGGCGCCCCAGCTTCCCGACGTATGATAATCCGGTGCCGTGGCGTGTTGGGCGATGGCGGCGCGGGCGCCAATTTCGTAGCCCACGACAACGGCGGTTAGGAAATCACGGCCTGTCGCGCCTGCCTCATGCGCGGCATAGAGCGCGGCCGGGATCATCGGCGCTCCGATATGGCCCTTGGAGGGGTTGAACCCGTCATGGCCGTCTATGGAGTCGATGGTGATCCCGGCGGCGAGGGCTGCGCCAAGGGGGCTTGCTCCGCGGCCATCATAGAGGAGGGGCATCTCACCGCCGAAATCCTCATACGCGTGATCGCGAATGATGCGGGACATGTTGGTGCGCATCCCTGCCGCGCCGATACCGAATAGATCAAGCAGGTGCAGCGGCACTTGCGCGCGCACGGTTTCGGGCAGGGTCTCCCACGTCAGGTCATGTAGAAAGGCGATCGGGTCGTGCATCTTGTCCTCCCTTTGCGTGTTAGCGTGGCACGGCGTGGTCTCTGTAAATCGTCCGTTCGCGACATTTTGCACGGGTGCCGGGCCGCCTTTAGGGGATCGGGGGGCGCATTCCGGCGTTGACGGGCGCGCGGGGGCAGGTCAAGGATCAGCCCATGACAGAGCGTTTCCCAGAACATTTCACTGGTAATTTCACCCAACAAGAGCCGATCCCCGACGAAGGGATCGCGGCGGCGCTCGAGGTGCTGCAAAGCGGGCGATTGCATCGCTACAATTTGGTCGGGGATGCGCCAGGCGAGGTTTCCCTTCTTGAACAGGAGTTCGCGGCGCAAATGGGGGCAAAGTATTGCCTTGCCGTCGCTTCGGGGGGATATGCGCTTGCCTGTGCTTTGCGTGCGTTCGGGGTTGGGCCGGGGGATAGAGTTCTGACCAATGCCTTCACCCTGGCGCCGGTGCCGGGGGCGATTGCCAGCGTCGGGGCCGAGCCTGTCTTTGTTGGGGTGACCGAGGACCTTGTGATCGACCTCGAAGATCTCGCGGCCAAGGCCGACCGCGCGGATGTGCTGATGCTTTCCCATATGCGGGGGCATATCTGTGACATGGATCGGCTTATGGAGATCTGTGACGCGGCGGGCATTCGTGTGATTGAGGATTGCGCGCATACGATGGGCGCGAAGTGGCGCGGCACGTGGTCAGGGCGGCATGGTGTCATGGCGTGCTATTCGACGCAGACCTATAAGCACGCGAATTCCGGCGAGGGCGGGCTGCTCATAAGTGATGATGATGCTTTGATGGCGCGGGCGATCATGCTGTCGGGGTCCTATATGCTCTATGAACGCCACCTTGCGCGGCCTCCGGTGGAGGCCTTTGAGGCGGTGAAATACGTCACCCCCAACATTTCGGGGCGGATGGATCATTTGCGCGCCGCGATCCTGCGGCCGCAATTGCGCGATCTTGACCAGCAGGTTGCACGGTGGAATGCGCTTTACTGGGTCGTGGAAGACGGCTTGCGGGGCACGCCGGGATTGACCGTCGTGGAGCGGCCCGAGGCGGAGAGCTATGTCGGCTCGTCGATCCAGTTTCTTCTTCTGGATTGGGGCGAGGGACAGGTCGAAGAGGTCTTGCGGCGCTGTGCGGCGCGGGGCGTGGAACTCAAATGGTTTGGTGGTGCCGAACCTGTGGCGTTCACCTCGCGCTATGACTCGTGGCGCTATGCGGCGGCAGAGCGGATGCCGGAGAGCGACCGTGTCTTGGCGGGCATTGTCGATATGCGCTTGCCTTTGACTTTCACGGAAGCAGATTGTGCTCTGATTGCGCGGATCATTCGGTCCGAGGTTGGCACGGTTTATCAAGGGGGGTAGGGGCGTTGCCCCTCGGCCTGCGGCCTCACCCCAGAGTATTTTCCAGAGAAGAAGCCCTAGCGTAGGCGCGTGTAGAGGCGTGCGCCGAAGCTCAGGGCTGCGTAGAGCGCCAGTACGAAGGCGAGCTGTGCCGGGGCGTGGCGGGCTTCGAAAATCAGGATCAGGACGGCGCCTGTAGAGAGACCGAAGATCGACAGGAGCGTCATGGCGGGATGTGCGCCCGTCTTGCCGCGATGGACGTGGTTTGCCCAAGCCATGAGGATCGACACCAAGAGGAAGGTAATCGAGCCGAACTCGAGGATCAGGCGCAGATCGCCAATGAGGATCAGGAGCGCGGCAAAGCCCGCCATCGTCAAGACGGCCGTGCGGGGGATGCCAGAGCGCCGTTTCTCAAGGCGGGCGGGAAAGAAACCGTCGCGTGCGATCACCGACATGAGGCGTGAGGCGCCAAAGAGTGTGCCGGAGATGGCGCTCATGGTGGCGAGAAGGGCGCCCGCGATGACAAGCTGTGTGCCGATCGGGCCGAGGATGTCCCCGGCCCCTGCGGCGAGGGCGTGTTCCTGATTGGCGATGATGTCAGCGAACGGGATGGCGAGCACTGCGCCGATGGCGATCACCACATAGACCAGAGTTGCCAGCGCCACGGCGGTATAGATCGCGCGGGGAATGTTTTTCTCGGGCGCGGTCATCTCGCCCATGGCGTGGATCACAAGCTGAAACCCCTCATAGGCGACAAAGGTCACGGCAGCGATGGTGACGATTCCGAAGAGCGGCAGGGCAGGGTCCGGTCCCGCGAGGTCGGGGAGTGAGGCGCGGGCATTGCCCCAAAGCACGCCCGCGACGATCAGGAGGATCACGATCTTGGAATAAACCATGAGATCTTCGATGCGGCCCATGCCACGGGTCGACCAGATGTTGATCCCGGCGAATGCGGCGATGACGGCAATTGCCACAACGCGGCGGAGAGTGTCGTCGTCGGAAAAAGGGGCGATGGCGTAGGAGGCAAAGGTAAAGGCATAAAGCGCAATGGTCGCGATATAGCCGAACACCACCCACCAACCGATTAGTGCGGCAGCAAAATCATGTCCGGGGAAGCTCAGCTTGAAGAACGCGTAGGTGGCGCCCTCGTCGCGAAAATAGAGCGCCAGCTTGACATAGGAATAGGCCGCGAGTGCCGCCACTGCGCCACCGAGGGCGATGGCAAGGGGTGTCCAGACACCGATTGTCGCCACACCAAGGCCAAGCACCGTGAAGATTCCGCCCCCGACCATGCCGCCCAAGGCGATCGCGATCAGTTCCGTCAGGCGGAGAGGTGGGGCGTCAATCGGGCGGTCAGGGCGCATGGCATCGCATTTCTCAGGGCCGTTGCAAGAGGTTTGGCATGAAGGGTCCGGCGGGGCAAGCGCGTGTACGCAGACCTGTAGAAATGCGGGGTGGGTGGAAAACTATTGACCGGAATCGGTGTGCGGCGTAGTTATATGAACAAGTGTTCAATAAAGTGCCGGGCGGGAGGCCCTTAAGGCGCTTTGGGAGAGATGGCGGTTTTCGCAAGTCCAATCGGCGGGTTTTCGTGAAACGCTTTAATGGGAGAGTTTGAACGATGTTCATGCACACGATGAGTTTCGACCTCGGAGAAGACGTCAACGCGATGCGCGAGATGGTGCACCGTTTTGCACAAGAGCGGATCAAGCCGATGGCGGCAGAGATTGATCAGAAGAACGAGTTTCCGAACGAGCTTTGGAAAGAGTTTGGCGATCTTGGTCTTCTCGGCATCACCACGCCAGAGGAATATGGCGGGGCGGGCATGTCCTACCTTGCGCATGTGATTGCGGTCGAAGAGATCGCGCGGGCTTCGGCGTCAGTGTCGCTCAGCTATGGCGCGCATTCGAACCTTTGCGTCAATCAGATCAAGCTCAACGCGACGCATGAGCAGAAGCAGAAATACCTTCCCGGCCTGATCTCGGGCGAGAAGGTCGGGGCGCTTGCCATGTCCGAGCCGTCCGCCGGGTCCGACGTGGTCAGCATGAAGCTGCGCGCTGAGAAGAAGAACGACCGCTATGTGCTCAACGGGAATAAGTATTGGATCACCAATGGCCCGGATGCCGATACGCTTGTCGTTTATGCCAAGACCGATCCGGACGCAGGGCCCAAAGGCATCACCGCTTTCATCATTGAGAAAGAGATGAAGGGCTTCTCGACCTCGAACCATTTCGACAAGCTCGGGATGCGTGGGTCGAACACGGCAGAGCTCGTCTTTGAAGATGTGGAAGTGCCTTTCGAGAACGTGCTTGGCGAAGAAGGCAAGGGCGTGCGCGTCTTGATGTCTGGCCTCGATTATGAGCGCGTGGTGTTGGCAGGCATTGGTACCGGCATCATGGCGGCCTGTCTCGATGAGGTCATGCCCTACATGGTCGAGCGCAAGCAGTTCGGCCAGCCGATCGGGAACTTCCAGCTCATGCAGGGCAAGATTGCCGATATGTACACCAAGATGAACTCGGCACGCGCCTATGTCTACGAAGCGGCCAAGGCCTGTGATCGCGGCGAGATCACGCGTCAGGACGCGGCGGCTTGCTGTCTTTACGCGTCTGAAGAAGCGATGGTCGTGGCGCACCAGGCGGTGCAAGCCTTTGGCGGTGCGGGATATTTGAGCGACAACCCTGTGGGTCGGATTTTCCGCGATGCCAAGTTGATGGAGATCGGCGCGGGCACCTCGGAAATCCGCCGCATGCTCGTCGGTCGCGAGATGATGAACAAGATGAGCTGATCTGTTTGGCTCGCAGCTCGCGGGCCAAATCGACAAGATGGGCGCCTATCTAGGGCGCCGTGGGAGACATGTTCGATGGGGCGCGCGACGGCGTCTTGCGGACACATAGGAGACGCGGCAATGAAACTAGAGTCCAAATTCATCCCGACCAGCGACGATGCGCGCCAGAACCGGGAGGCGCATCTCGAGGCGCTGGGCGTGGCGGCCGAGGCGGCTGCGGCAGCGACGGCGGGTGGCGGGGAGCGTGCGCGCGAACGCCATGTGAGCCGGGGCAAGATGTTGCCGCGTGAACGGGTGGCGAACCTGCTCGATCCGGGTGCGCCGTTTCTCGAGATCGGGGCGACGGCTGCGCATGATATGTATGACAACGCTGCGCCGGGCGCAGGGGTCATTGCCGGGATTGGCCGGGTGCAGGGGCAGGAAGTCATGGTGGTGTGCAACGACGCGACCGTGAAGGGCGGCACCTATTTCCCGATGACCGTCAAGAAACACCTGCGCGCGCAGGAGATCGCAGAGCAGTGTCAATTGCCTTGTATCTATCTCGTGGACTCGGGCGGGGCGAACCTGCCGCAGCAGGATGAGGTTTTTCCGGACCGCGATCACTTCGGCCGTATCTTCTTTAATCAGGCCAATATGAGCGCCAAGGGCATTCCGCAGATTGCCGTGGTGATGGGGTCTTGTACGGCGGGTGGCGCCTATGTTCCGGCGATGTCGGATGTGACGATTATCGTGAAAGAACAAGGCACTATCTTCCTTGCCGGGCCGCCGCTTGTAAAGGCGGCGACGGGGGAGGTCGTCTCTGCCGAAGACCTTGGGGGCGGCGATGTGCATACGCGGCTTTCGGGTGTGGCGGATTACCTTGCCGAGGACGACGCGCATGCGCTGGCGCTGGCGCGGCGTGCGGTGGGGCATCTCAACCGGTCCAAGCCGAGCACCGTGACTTGGCAGAGCCCAGAAGAGCCGGCCTATGACCCGGAAGAAATCCTTGGCGTGGTGCCTGCAGGGCTGCGCACGCCCTATGACATTCGCGAGGTGATTGCGCGTGTGGTCGATGGGTCGCGGTTCGATGAATTCAAGCCGCGCTTTGGCGAGACGCTGGTCACCGGCTTTGCCCATGTGAAGGGTTGTCCGGTGGGGATCGTGGCCAACAATGGCGTGCTCTATTCCGAAAGCGCAGCAAAGGGCGCGCATTTCGTAGAGCTTTGCTCGCAACGCGGTATTCCTCTGGTATTTCTGCAAAATATCACTGGCTTCATGGTCGGGCAGAAATACGAGGCGGAAGGGATCGCGCGGCATGGGGCCAAGATGGTCACCGCTGTGGCGACCACGAAAGTGCCGAAAATCACCATGCTTGTCGGCGGCTCCTTTGGGGCAGGGAACTATGGCATGGCCGGGCGCGCCTATAGCCCGCGGTTCCTGTGGACATGGCCCAACAGCCGCATCTCGGTGATGGGCGGAGAGCAGGCGGCGGGGGTCTTGGCCACCGTGAAACGCGACGCGATCGAGCGCCAAGGCGGGGAATGGTCGGCCGAGGAAGAGGCGGATTTCAAGAAGCCGACGCTCGATATGTTCGAGCATCAGAGCCATCCTCTCTATGCTTCGGCACGGCTTTGGGATGACGGGATTGTCGACCCGCGCAAGACCCGCGACGTGCTTGCGCTGAGCCTGTCGGCCTCGCTCTGCGCGCCCGTGGAAGAGACGAAATTCGGCGTGTTCCGGATGTAAAACCGGGGTCTGCATCGCGTCGGTATCACGTCGGTATTGCGTCGGTGCGCCTCAAGGCCCGGACAAGGCCAAACCAGATAGGGAGTTGAAATCATGTTCAACAAGATCCTGATTGCGAACCGGGGCGAGATCGCCTGCCGGGTGATGGAAACGGCCCGGAGCATGGGCGTTAAGACCGTGGCGGTTTATTCCGATGCGGATGCCGAGGCCAAGCATGTGGCAATGGCGGACGAAGCGGTGCACATCGGCGGCGCGGCGCCGGCGGAAAGCTACCTCAAGGGCGATGTGATCATTGCGGCGGCCAAGGAAACGGGGGCCGAGGCGATCCATCCGGGCTATGGCTTCCTGTCGGAGAACCCGGATTTCGTGGATGCGGTCGAGAAAGCCGGTTTGGTCTTTATCGGCCCATCGGCGGAGGCGATCCGCAAGATGGGTCTCAAGGATGCGGCCAAGGCGTTGATGGAAGAAGCCGGTGTGCCGGTCGTACCGGGCTATCACGGGGACAATCAGGATGCGGCGTTCCTTGCCGAGCAGGCGGGCAAGATCGGCTATCCGGTGCTCATCAAAGCCGTGGCGGGCGGCGGCGGCAAGGGGATGCGCCTTGTCGAGGACGCGAAGGACTTTGCCGATGCACTGGCCAGCGCACAGGGAGAGGCGACGACGGCCTTTGGCAATCCGGACGTGCTCATCGAGAAATATGTGACCCAGCCGCGTCATATCGAGGTGCAGGTCTTTGGCGATGGCACCCACGCGGTGCATCTTTTTGAGCGAGATTGCTCGCTTCAGCGGCGTCACCAAAAGGTCATCGAAGAAGCGCCCGCACCGGGCATGAGCCTTGAGGTGCGTGAGGCGATGGGGCAAGCGGGCGTGCGCGCGGCCGAGGCCATCGGCTACAAGGGCGCGGGCACGGTCGAATTCATCGTGGACGGCTCGGACGGGCTGCGCACGGATGGGTTCTGGTTCATGGAGATGAACACGCGACTACAGGTGGAGCATCCGGTGACCGAGGCGATCACGGGCGTGGACCTCGTGGAGTGGCAGCTCCGTGTGGCGGCAGGCGAGAGCCTTCCGGCAGCGCAGGATGAGCTTGCCATTTATGGCCATAGTTTCGAGGTCCGTCTTTATGCCGAGGATGTGCCGAAGGGCTTCCTTCCGGCGACCGGGACGCTCTCGCATCTGCAATTCCCGGACGGGGCGCGTTCGGACAGCGGCGTGCGCTCGGGTGACACGATCAGCCCCTTCTACGATCCGATGATCGCCAAGATCATCACCCACGGGCCGACCCGTGCCGTGGCGCTGTCGCGGATGAAGACCGCGCTTTCGGAGACGCAGGTCGGCGGTACGGTGACGAACCTTGCGTTCCTCGGGGCGCTTTGCGGCCATGAGGGCTTTGCTGCCGGGGAGGTCGATACCGGCCTCATCGCGCGTGATCTCGACAGTCTTGTGCAGGATATCACCCCGAACGCGGCGCAGGTGGCCTGGGCCGGAATGGCTGCGCTTGGGCTTGATACGCTGGCACCGGTCGAAGGGGGGTTCACCCTTTGGGCGCCGCTCGCCCGCGCGGTCAAGATGTCCCATGGCGAAGAGGTGTTCGACGTGAAGGTCATGATGGACGGCGCGCACCGGGCCGAGGTTCTGGTCGGTGAGACGACAGTCAAGGCAGAGCGGATCGGTGGCGGTTGGCATTTCGACGGCAAGCGCGCGGCGCCGGTCGTGGTCAAGGGGGGCAAGGTCAGCCTTTTTGCCAACTACGGGATCGAGTTTGACGTGGTGGATCCGCTTCAGGTCGCGACGGAAGCCGGGGCGGGAGGCAATGTGATCGCCGCGCCGATGCCGGGCCTTGTGAAGGCGATTTTCGCGGAAGCCGGCCAAGAGGTCAAAGAGGGCGACCGCCTTGCGATCCTCGAAGCGATGAAGATGGAACACTCGCTTCTTGCGGTGCGCGACGGGGTGGTGGCCGAGGTTCTGGCCCATGCCGGCGATCAGGTGCAGGAAGGTGCGGCGCTGATCCAGCTTGTGGAGGAAGAAGAGGACGCGGCGGCATGATCCGCCTGCATCATATCCCGTTCTCTCGCTCTTTCCGGATTCTCTGGCTTCTCGAAGAGATGGGGCTTCGGGCCGAGCTCAAGAGCTATGCGATTACCGATGGCTCGTTGCGCGCCGCCGAGTTCAAGGCGATCTCGCCCGTGGGGCGGGTGCCTGCGCTCGAGATTGACGGGCAGACGATCTATGAGAGCGGGGCGATTGTTGAATACCTGACCGAGACGCGGCCCGAACATGGGTTGGGGCGGCTGCCGGGGGATGCGGAGCGCGTGCCCTATCTTGAGTGGCTGGGCTTTGCCGAGACGCAGGCGAGCATCATCGGCTCGCTCAATATGCAACAGCTCTTCATGGGGGATCCGACGCCCGCAGCACCGGAGACGATCCAGCTTGAGACCGCGCGGCTTGCCTCGACGATCAAGGCGATGGACCGGGTGCTTGAGGCGCGCGACTGGCTCTTGCCGTCAGGGTTCTCAGCCGCGGATACAATGATGGGGTTCAATCTCTTTGCTGCGCCTTATTATGTGCGGTTCGACAAATACCCGAATGTTGCGGCCTATGTAGAACGGATCGCGGCACGGCCTGCTTATCGCGAGGCGCGCGCGCTTGATGGCGAGCAGAGTTTTTACCGCAAGGATTTCTATGAGGTGCCCAATGGCTGAGACGGTTGAGATTTTCGAGATGGGGCCGCGCGATGGCCTGCAGAATGAAAAGCGGCTGATCCCGACGGATGAAAAAATCGCCTTGGTCGATTGCCTCAGCCGGGCCGGGTTTCGCCGGATCGAGATTGCGAGTTTCGTGAGCCCGAAATGGGTGCCGCAGATGGCCGATAGTGCGGATGTGCTTGCCGGGATCACGCGGGCCGAGGGCGTTTCTTATGCGGCGCTGACGCCGAATATGCGCGGCTTTGAGGGCGCGGTGGCGGCCAAGGCGGATGAAATCGCGGTGTTCGGGTCGGCCTCGGAAGGGTTTTCCAAGGCCAATATCAACGCCAGCATCGCGGAATCGATCGAACGCTTTGTGCCAGTGATCGAGGCTGCCAAGGCGATTGGGCTGCCGGTGCGGGGCTATGTGTCTTGCGTCACGGACTGTCCCTATGACGGCAAGGTTGCGCCGGAGAGCGCGGCGCGGGTGGCGAAGATGCTTTTTGATCTTGGGTGTTACGAGGTTTCCCTTGGCGACACGATCGGACAGGGCACGCCGGAGAGCATTGGAGCGATGCTTGATGCGGTGATTGCGGAGGTGCCAGCCGAGAAGCTTGCCGGACACTATCACGACACGAGCGGCCGGGCGCTCCTCAATATCGAGGCCTCGCTTGAAAAGGGCTTGCGCGTCTTTGATGCGGCGGTCGGCGGTCTGGGGGGATGCCCCTATGCGCCGGGCGCCAAGGGCAACGTGGCGACGGAAGCGGTTCATGAGCGGCTGACGGCGCTTGGCTATGAGACAGGCCTTGATGCGACGGTCCTTGCCGAAGCGGCGGGGATGGCGCGCGAGATGCGGAAGGGAGACTGAACATGTTTGAGACAGTGACGATCGAGACGGATGCGCGGGGCGTCGCGACGCTGACGCTCAACCGCCCGGAAAAGCACAATGCGATGTCGGGGCAGATGCTCGACGATCTGAAAGCCGCGGCAGAACAGCTTGCGGCGGATGACGCGGTGCGGGTGGTGATCCTGACCGGTGCGGGCAAGAGTTTCTGTGCGGGTGGTGATCTTGCGTGGATGCGGGCGCAGATGGATATGGACCCAGAGACGCGGGGCCGTGAGGCGCGCAAGCTCGCTGAGATGCTTCAGGCGCTGAACACGTTGCCCAAACCGTTGATCGGCAAGGTGCAGGGCAATGCCTTTGGCGGCGGTGTCGGGATGGCAAGCGTTTGCGACGTGACCATTGGGGCGGACACGGTTCTCATGGGGCTGACCGAGACCAAGCTGGGCCTGATCCCGGCCACGATTGGGCCCTATGTCGTCTCACGCATGGGCGAAGCGATGGCGCGGCGGGTGTTTATGTCAGCGCGCCTCTTCAAGGCGGAGGAGGCGGTGACACTTGGCCTTCTCGCCAAGGCGGTTCCGGCAGAAGAGCTCGATGCGGCGGTCGAGGCGGAAGTGGCCCCTTATATGAACTGTGCCCCCGGCGCGGTGGCCTCGGCCAAGGCGCTGACCCGTGCGCTTGGACCGCGGATTGATGACGAGATCATCGACATGACCATCCAGGCGCTGGTCAATGCGTGGGAAGGCGACGAGGCGCCGGAGGGCATTTCGGCCTTCTTTGAAAAACGCAAAGCGTCTTGGGTCCGCAGCTAGGGCGCAGGTCAGACGCACTGAGATTCTTGCTAGCGCAAACATCGTTTCGCCCGCCCTGCAGTTTTTGCCGGGCGGGTTTTCTTTTTGATCGGCAGACAATACCGCCAGCGCGCTTTTGGCGCAGTTCACGCGATTCGAGACGAATCCAAGGTGACAGATGCATGTTTTCGCATCTGCGGAATTTTCCCTTTGCAAGCGCGGCAAGGGCCGGAAAGGGAAAGAAAATATTTCCTGCCACATTTTCTTGCGGCGCGCAAAACGCTGCGCATACCGTTGTATATGTTGAAAAATCGCAACGATTTCATGAATGTGAATATGTCCTGTGCGAGTTGACCCCCAAGGGGGGCAGGATTAAACCCTTCCTTAGTCACATCAGCCATTTGACTGCGCACCCTCGGGCACGCGCATGAAAGGAGCCACACTTGGAAGAGATGCTGCGGGAATATCTTCCCATTCTCGTCTTTCTGGCCGTCGCTGTCGCACTAGGCCTCGTCCTGATCCTCGCCGCTGTTGTTCTTGCCGTTCGTCGGCCCGACCCCGAGAAGGTCAGCGCCTATGAATGCGGCTTTAACGCTTTTGACGACGCGCGGATGAAATTCGACGTTCGGTTCTACCTTGTGTCGATCCTGTTCATCATTTTCGATCTCGAGATCGCGATGCTGTTTCCGTGGGCCGTGGGCTTCAAGGACATCAGCATGGTCGGCTTCTGGTCGATGATGGTGTTCCTCGGGGTTCTGACCATCGGCTTTGCCTATGAATGGAAGAAGGGAGCCTTGGAATGGGAGTGATGACAGGAGCCAACACTGCCGGGGCCGACCGCGAGGTCGCCACGCAGGCGCTCAACACCGAATTGCAGGATAAGGGCTTTATCCTGACCTCGACCGAAGACATCATCAATTGGGCGCGCACCGGCTCGCTGCACTGGATGACCTTCGGGCTTGCCTGTTGCGCGGTCGAGATGATGCAGCTTTCCATGCCGCGGTATGACCTCGAGCGCTTTGGCACCGCGCCGCGCGCCAGCCCGCGCCAGTCGGACCTGATGATCGTGGCCGGGACGCTTACCAACAAGATGGCCCCGGCGCTGCGCAAGGTTTATGACCAGATGCCGGAGCCGCGTTATGTTCTGTCCATGGGCTCTTGTGCCAATGGCGGGGGCTATTACCACTATTCCTATAGCGTCGTGCGGGGCTGTGACCGGATTGTGCCGGTCGATGTCTACGTGCCCGGCTGTCCGCCCACGGCGGAGGCGCTGCTTTATGGCATCATGCAGTTGCAACGCAAGATCCGCCGCACGGGGACGATCGAAAGATGAGCGACGAGGCACTGAACGAACTTGGGACGCATATCGAATTGAAGCGTCCGGATTGCGTGCTTGGCTGGGACGTGAGTCATGGCGAGCTGAACGTGGATGTGGTGCCCGGCGGCATTGCGGGTTTCGTGGAGTTCCTCAAGACCGATGCTTCCTGCCGCTTCACCCAGATGCTCGACATCACGGGCGTGGATTACCCAGAACGCGCCAAGCGGTTCGACGTGGTTTATCACATGCTGTCGATGGCGCAGAACCAACGCATCCGCCTTCGGGTCTCGGTGCGCGAGGACGAGGTCGTGCCGTCGATCACCGGCGTCTTCCCCTCGGCCGATTGGTACGAGCGTGAGACCTTCGATATGTATGGCATCATCTTCAGCGATCACCCGGATCTGCGCCGTCTGCTGACGGATTACGGGTTCCGTGGCCATCCGCTGCGCAAGGATTTCCCGACCACGGGCTATACCGAGGTGCGCTATGACGAGGTGCAGAAGCGCGTTGTGTATGAGCCGGTGAAACTGCCGCAGGAATACCGCCAGTTCGACTTCATGAGCCCATGGGAAGGGGCGCAATATATCCTTCCGGGCGACGAGAAAGAGGGGGCGAAATGATGGACGGCTCCAAAGGTTTCGAAGACGCCCTGACGGGCGAGCAGAAAATCCGCAACTTCAACCTCAACTTCGGCCCGCAACACCCGGCGGCGCACGGGGTTTTGCGGCTTGTGCTCGAGCTTGACGGCGAGATCGTGGAACGCTGCGATCCGCATATTGGCTTGCTGCATCGCGGGACGGAAAAGCTCATGGAGAGCCGGACCTACCTGCAAAACCTGCCGTATTTCGACCGTCTCGATTACGTGGCACCGATGAATCAGGAACATTCCTGGTGCCTGGTTATCGAGAAGCTTGTAGGCATTGAGGTGCCGCGGCGTGGTCAGCTTTTGCGGGTTCTGTTCTCAGAGATTGGCCGTATCCTGAGCCACCTTCTCAACATCACCACGCAGGCGATGGACGTCGGCGCGCTTACCCCGCCGCTTTGGGGCTTTGAAGAGCGCGAGAAGCTCATGGTGTTCTACGAGCGCGCCTGTGGTGCGCGGATGCACGCCAACTATTTCCGCCCCGGTGGGGTTCATCAGGATGTGCCGGACAAGCTTCTTGATGATATCGAGGAATGGGCGATCGAGTTCCCGTCGATGATCGACGATATTGACGGGCTTCTGACCGAGAACCGCATTTTCAAACAGCGCAACGTCGATATCGGCGTGGTGGATCGCGACTCGGTCGAGGCCTATGGCATGACCGGCGTCATGGCGCGCTCGGCGGGGCTTGCTTGGGATTTGCGCCGCGCGCAGCCCTATGAATGCTACGACGAGTTCGAATTCCAGATCCCGGTTGGCAAGAACGGCGATTGCTATGATCGCTACCTGATGCGCATGGAAGAGATGCGCCAATCCACGAGCATCATTCGCCAGTGCATCGTCAAGCTGCGCGAGGCGACCGGGGATGTGCTGGCACGTGGCAAATACACGCCGCCGAAGCGCACCGAGATGAAAACCTCGATGGAGAGCCTGATCCATCACTTCAAGCTTTACACCGAAGGGTTCCACGTGCCTGCGGGCGAGGTCTATTGCGCCGTGGAAGCGCCCAAGGGCGAGTTCGGCGTTTACCTTGTCGCCGATGGCACCAACAAACCCTACCGCGCCAAGATCAGCTGTGCCGGATATCGCCACTTGCAGGCGATGGATTACATCGCGACGGGCCATCAGCTCGCCGATGTGGCCGCGATCATCGGCACGATGGACATCGTTTTTGGGGATATTGACCGCTAATGCTTCGTCGTCTTCATTCTGAACAACCCGAGAGCTTTGCCTTTACGCCCGCCAATCAGGCCTGGGCTGAGGCGCAGATCACCAAGTATCCCGAAGGGCGGCAAGCCAGCGCTGTGATCCCGCTTTTGTGGCGGGCACAGGAGCAGGAGGGCTGGGTCACGAAACCGGCCATCGAGTCCATCGCGGAGATGCTCGACATGGCCTATATTCGTGTGCTTGAGGTCGCGTCCTTCTACTTCATGTTCCAGCTTCAGCCGGTTGGATCGGTCGCCCATATTCAGATTTGCGGCACGCTGAGCTGTATGATCTGTGGCGCGGAAGATCTGATGGAGGTCTGCAAGGAAAAGATCGCGCCGACGCCGCACACGCTTTCGGCGGATGGCAAGTTTTCGTGGGAAGAGGTCGAATGTCTTGGGGCCTGTGCCAACGCACCGATGGCGCAGATCGGCAAGGACTACTACGAGGACATGACGGCAGAGGGTTTTGCCCAGCTTCTCGACGATCTCGCGGCGGGCAAGGTGCCTGCGCCTGGTCCGATGAATGGCCGTTTCGCCTCCGAGCCGCTTTCCGGGCTGACCAGCCTTAAGGAATATGACTCGGGCCACACGAAATACAACGCCTCGGCGCAGCTTGCGACGGATATCGGCGACACGGTGAAACGGATCGACGGCACCGAGGTGCCTTTGACGACGCCGTGGGTTGGCGCGGATGGCACGGTTGCGGGGCGCTCGCCCGGCAAGGCCCAACCGCCGAAAGCCCCCGAGACCCCGAAACCGGCGGCGAAACAGGCCGAAGAGGCCAAGAAAGCCTCGAAAGCCCCGGCGAAGAAAGCCGCAAAACCCGCGGCCAAACCGGCAGCTGCGGTGGCAGAGGTCGAAGAGAAAGCCCCGGAAACGCTTGGCGCGGCGCGCGACGGCGGTGCGGACGATCTCAAGAAGATCAAGGGCGTGGGTCCGAAGCTCGAAGAGACGCTCAATGCGCTTGGCTTCTATCACTATGATCAGATCGCGAAATGGACCGAGGCAGAAATCGCTTGGGTCGATAACCGTTTGAAATTCAAGGGTCGTATCGAGCGTGATGGCTGGATCGATCAAGCAAGAACCCTTGCGGAAGGCGGCGAGACCGCGTTCTCCAAGAAAGTCGACAAGGGCAACGTATACTAAGAAGACCAAAGGACAAAGAATAGCTTAACAGGGGATAGTACCATGGCTCAGAATGACACATCGAAGTGCAGAAATGTCTGCTGGATCGTCGGAATCATCGGCGGCGTAATCGCGTTTTTCCTATTGAAAGGTGCGATGGCGACGTTGTTGGCGCTCATTTTGGCTGTGGTCGTGGCGGTTTGCCTTGGGTTTATCCTTATCAAAGCATTCTGTGCCAAGGACGTGGCCGCCGCAGTGAGCGCGCCTGCCGCGCCGAAGGCAGCCCCGGCGAGCACGCCAGCCGCACCGAAAGCCGAACCTGCACCCGCACCAGAAGCCGCGCCCGCGCCGGCCGCCGAGCCGGCCCCGGCAGCAGCGCCGGTGGAAACACCCGTGGCAGCGGCGTCGACAGGTCCGGACGACCTCAAGAAGCTCAAGGGCGTGGGTCCGAAGATCGAAGAGAAGCTCAATGCGGCAGGCGTGACCAGCTTTGCGCAGATCGCGGCATGGGATGCCGATGATATTGCCAAGATGGACGATCTGCTTGCCTTCAAGGGCCGTATCGCACGCGATGGCTGGGTCGAGCAGGCCAAGACGCTCGCCTCGGGCGGCTCGACCGACTTTGCCAAGCGCGTTGAAGACGGCGACGTGTATTGAGGATGGAACAAGGGATGGCGGAACACGACCGGAACAGCGAACAGGCACGCAAGGGGCGGATCGTCGCCATTGTGATTGCAGGCACGGCGCTGTTCTGGATCGCCGCCACCTTTATCGGGGCCGAGATGGGCCTGAGCCAACGGGTTCGGGCGCTGTTCGACCTCATTGCGCTAGGGGGCTTCGTGTTCGCACTGGCGATGATTTATCAGATCTGGCGTCAGCGCCAGAAGAACGAAGGGTAACGGGATGCTCAAGGACCAGGACCGTATCTTTACCAATCTCTACGGCATGCATGACCGCAGCCTTGCAGGCGCGAAACAGCGTGGCCATTGGGATGGCACGGCAAAGATCATCCAGAACGGCCGCGATTGGATCATCGACCAGATGAAAGCCTCCGGTCTGCGCGGGCGAGGCGGGGCAGGGTTCCCGACCGGCCTCAAATGGTCCTTCATGCCCAAGGAAAGCGACGGGCGTCCGGCTTATCTCGTAGTGAACGCAGATGAATCCGAGCCGGGCACCTGTAAAGACCGCGAGATTATGCGCCATGATCCGCACACTTTGATCGAGGGCTGCCTGATCGCATCTTTCGCGATGAATGCGAACACCTGCTACATCTATATCCGCGGCGAGTATATCCGCGAGCGCGAGGCGCTTCAGGCGGCAATCGACGAAGCCTATGAAGCGGGCCTTCTGGGGCGCAATGCGGCCGGATCGGGCTGGGACTTTGATCTGTTCCTGCATCATGGTGCAGGTGCTTATATCTGTGGCGAGGAAACCGCGCTTCTTGAGAGCCTTGAGGGTAAGAAGGGCATGCCGCGCATGAAGCCGCCGTTCCCGGCGGGGGCGGGCCTTTATGGCTGTCCGACCACGGTCAACAACGTGGAGTCGATTGCCGTTGTGCCGACGATCCTGCGCCGGGGGCCGGAGTGGTTCGCGGGCTTTGGTCGCGCCAACAACGCGGGCACCAAGCTATTCGCGGTCTCGGGCCATGTGAACAACCCGTGTGTCGTCGAAGAGGCGATGTCGATCTCCTTTGAGGAACTGATCGAAAAGCACTGTGGCGGTATTCGTGGCGGCTGGGACAACCTCCTTGCGGTGATCCCGGGCGGTTCGTCCGTGCCCTGCGTGCGTGGCGAGAACATGCGCGATGCGGTGATGGATTTCGACTACCTGCGCGGTGAGCTTGGCTCGGGTCTTGGCACGGCGGCGGTCATCGTGATGGACAAGTCGACCGACATCATCAAGGCGATCTGGCGGCTTTCGAAGTTCTACAAGCACGAGAGCTGTGGCCAGTGCACGCCGTGCCGTGAAGGCACCGGCTGGATGATGCGGGTGATGGATCGCCTTGTGAAGGGCGAGGCCGATATCGAGGAAATCGACATGCTTTGGGACGTGACCAAGCAAGTCGAGGGGCACACGATCTGTGCGCTTGGCGATGCGGCGGCCTGGCCGATCCAAGGCCTCATCCGCAACTTCCGCGAAGAGATCGAAGATCGCATCAAGGCCAACAAGACCGGGCGCATGGGCGCGATGGCGGCGGAATAAAGGTTCGGGGTTCGTGATGAACGATACGCAGACACATATGGCACGCCGGGTGCGGTTCACAATTGCGCTTGTTGGTGCGGTCGCTCTTTTGGCGGGCTGCGCGAACATGCGCGACAAGCTGAGCAACAACGAGAAAGTGACCTTTGATGGGCTCTATTTCGTGACCACGGTGGACCGGCAAGATCGCAAGGAGCGCGAGAAGTTCAAAGTCTTCGTGCGCCAACCGCAGCAATCGCTCGACGCCGCGCGCGAAGCGGGGCGCTACGAGGCGGTGAAATACTGCATCAAGGAATTCGGCACCTCGCAGATCGACTGGGTCAGCGGCCCGGATGTGGAAGACGGTGCGCTTGTTTATGACAATGGCCGGTTGATGTTCGAAGGGGTCTGTAAGCCGTGAGATCCTGTGGCGTCATATCCCTGACGACGACGGCGCGTTTTGCGCTCGCGGGGGCCGTGTTCGCGGCCTGTCTCGCGGCGCCGGTGTCTTCGGCGGCGGCACGCCCACACCTGCGCGAGGCTACGGAGATCAACAACGGGTTGTTCGCCGTCGCGATTGCGCGCGAGATCAAGGATTACTGCCCAACCATCAATGCGCGGTACTTTCGGGCGTTCAACTTTCTGTCGTCGCTCAAACGCAAGGCGCGGGACATGGGGTATTCGGATGCCGAGATCGAAGCCTATGTCGACAACGACGAGGAAAAGGCCCGGTTGCGGGCACGTGGCGAGGCCTATCTCGCCGCAAAGGGCGTCTCCTATGACGACCCGCAGAGCTTTTGCGCGCTGGGGCGCGAAGAAATTCAGAAATCAAGCCAGATCGGCGTGCTGCTGAGAGCGAAATAACCATGTCTGACCTACGCAAGATCATCATTGACGACACGGAAGTCGAGGTTGAGGGCGCGATGACCCTGATCCAGGCCTGCGAGCAGGCTGGGGTCGAGATTCCGCGCTTCTGTTACCATGAGCGGCTGTCCATCGCGGGCAACTGCCGTATGTGCCTTGTCGAAGTCGTCGGCGGACCGCCGAAACCGGCGGCGTCCTGTGCGATGCAGGTGCGTGATCTGCGTCCCGGACCGGAAGGCCAACCGCCGGTCGTCAAGACCAACTCGCCGATGGTCAAGAAGGCGCGCGAAGGGGTGATGGAGTTCATGCTCATCAATCACCCGCTCGATTGCCCGATCTGCGACCAAGGCGGTGAATGCGATCTTCAGGATCAGGCCATGGCCTATGGTATCTCGGACACGCGGTTCCGCGAAGCCAAGCGTGCGGTCGATGATCTTGATCTTGGCCCGCTTGTCGCGACGACGATGACGCGCTGTATCTCGTGCACCCGTTGTGTGCGTTTCACGACCGAAGTCGCGGGGATCACCCAGATGGGCCAGACGGGCCGGGGGGAGGATGCGGAGATCACCAGCTACCTCAACCAGACGCTCGACAGCAATCTTCAGGGTAACATCATCGACCTGTGCCCGGTCGGCGCGCTCACGTCGAAGCCCTATGCGTTTACCGCGCGTCCGTGGGAGCTTACCAAGACCGAGACCATCGACGTGATGGACGCACTTGGTTCGAGCATCCGCGTCGATACCAAGGGGCGCGAAGTCATGCGTATCCTGCCGCGCAACCATGACGGCGTGAACGAAGAATGGATTTCCGACAAGACGCGCTTTGTCTGGGACGGGCTGCGTCGTCAGAGGCTTGATCGGCCTTATGTGCGCGAAAACGGCAAGCTGCGCCCGGCAAGCTGGGGCGAGGCGCTCGCCAAGTCGGCAGAGGCGATGAGCGGCAAGAAGGTTGCCGCACTTGTGGGCGATCTGGCCCCGGTCGAAGCGGTTTATGCACTCAAGCAGATCGTTGATGGGCTTGGCGGCACGATTGAATGCCGCACCAACGGCGCAGTGCTTCCTGCGGGCAATCGGTCGGCCTATGTCGGCAACGCGGCAATCGAAGATATCGATAGCGCCAAGGGAGTTTACCTCATCGGCTCGAACCCGAGCGACGAAGCGCCGGTTCTGAACGCCCGTATCCGCAAAGCGTGGATCAAGGGCGCGAATGTGACGGTGGTCGGGCCGAAAGATATGGACCTTACCTACGACTATACCTCTGTCGGGCCGGGGCGTTTGCCGCTGAACCGTCTGGTCAGCGAGGCAAAACCGACCGAGGGTGCGATTGTCATTGTTGGTCAGGGCGCCATTACCGAAGGCGACGGCGTGGCCGTTCTTGGTCAGGCGATGGCGCTGGCTGAAAAGCTTGGTGGCAAGATGCTCGTTCTGCATACGGCGGCGAGCCGCGTGGGGGCGATGGACCTTGGCGCGGTGACCGAAGGCGGTCTCGACGTGGCGATGGAAGGCGCGGAGGTCGTCTTTAACCTCGGCGCGGACGAGATCGAAGTCGGCGATGGGCCTTTCGTGATCTACCAGGGCAGCCATGGCGACCGCGGCGCGCATCGTGCCGACGTGATCCTGCCGGCGGCGGCCTATACGGAAGAAAACGGTCTATTCGTCAATACCGAGGGGCGGCCACAGCTTGCCATGCGCGCAGGTTTCGCACCGGGCGAAGCCAAGGAGAACTGGGCCATCCTGCGGGCGCTGTCTGCGGAGCTTGGCGCGACGCTGCCGTTCGATACGCTGGCGCAGCTGCGTCAGGCGCTCGTGGCCGAAGTGCCGCATCTCGCCAAGATCGATCAGGTGATCGACAATGGCTGGGAGCCGCTTGAAGCCAAGGAACTTGGCAAGGGGGCGTTTGGTCTCGCGGTCAAGGATTTCTACCTCACCAACCCGATTGCACGGGCCAGCGAATTGATGGCCGAGCTTTCGGCCAATGCCCGCGCGCGCAACAGTGCCAAGATGGCGGCCGAGTGAGGAAAATGCAGCTTAACGCCCACATATCCCCGATTGTTCCCGCGCTCGCGCTGGGGCTTTCGGCGTGCCAGCCGGTTTGTTCCGGTGGGGCGTGTGGCTCGGGTGCGGATCTGCCCGAGGCCGAGTATCTCGGAGTCGAGACGCGGCTACTCGAGGGCGATCTGGTGAATTTCCGTGTCCGCATGGCAGGCCTCGCGACCGAGGCCGACGTGCAGGCATATGCAGAGTGTGCGGCGGCGCAATATGCGCTGATCCGCGGTTTCGGTTTCGCGCGCCATGTGCGCACGCAGGTCAATGAAAACAAGGGGACGTGGCAGGGCGACGCCGTCTACACGATTTCCCCGGCGCTTCCACGCGGGCTCAAGACGATTGACGCAGAAGTCACCGTCGCGAACTGCGCGGAAAACGGCATACCCACGGTGTGAGGACCCATGATTGAATTCTTTACCACCACCAATCTCGGTATCTTCCTGCTCATTGTCGGGCAGGTTCTGCTGATTGTTGTGCCGCTTCTCGTGGCGCTCGCGTTCTTGCTCTATGGCGACCGCAAGATCTGGGCCGCGGTGCAGATGCGCCGGGGGCCGAACGTTGTCGGCACCTTTGGCCTTTTGCAGAGTTTTGCGGACTTCGTGAAATATGCGGTCAAGGAGATCGTCTTTCCGGCAGGGGCCGACAAGGTCGTGTTCCTCATGGCGCCGCTGGTGAGCCTCGTGATGGCGCTCATCGCATGGGCCGTGATCCCGTTCAACGATGGCTGGGTGCTTTCGGATATCAACGTGGCAATCCTCTATGTGTTCGCGGTCTCCTCGCTTGAGGTTTACGGCGTCATCATGGGCGGTTGGGCCTCGAACTCGAAATATCCGTTCCTCGGCTCACTGCGTTCCGCCGCGCAGATGATTTCCTACGAGGTTTCCATCGGCCTCATCATCATCGGCGTCATCATCTCGACCGGGTCGATGAACTTTGGCGATATCGTCAATGCGCAGAAGGGCGATTACGGCATCTTCTCGTGGTACTGGCTGCCGCATTTCCCGATGCTGTTTCTGTTTCTGATCTCGGCCATGGCGGAGACGAACCGTCCGCCGTTCGACCTTCCGGAAGCGGAATCCGAACTCGTCGCGGGCTATCAGGTGGAATATTCCTCGACGCCGTTCCTTCTCTTCATGATCGGCGAATATGTGGCGATCGTGCTGATGTGTGCGCTCACCTCGCTTCTGTTCCTTGGTGGCTGGCTCTCGCCCATTCCGGGGCTGCCGGATGGCATCCTTTGGATGTTCTCCAAGATGCTCTTTGTCTTCTTCATCTTCTCGATGGTGAAGGCGATCACGCCGCGCTATCGCTATGACCAACTGATGCGTATTGGCTGGAAAGTGTTCCTGCCCATGTCGCTCGTCTGGGTTGTGATCGTGGCGTTCCTTGCAAAATTCGAAGCGTTCGGCGGTGCCTATGCCCGCTGGGCGATTGGAGGCTAAACCCATGGCGAATATCGATTATCGACGCGCCGCAGGCTACTTCCTGCTCAGTGACTTCATCGGGGGCTTCAAGCTTGGTCTGAAGTATTTCTTCAAGCCCAAGGCGACGCTCAACTATCCGCATGAAAAGGGCCCGCTCAGCCCGCGTTTCCGCGGCGAGCACGCACTGCGCCGCTATCCCAATGGGGAAGAGCGCTGCATTGCCTGCAAACTCTGCGAGGCGATCTGTCCGGCGCAGGCGATCACGATTGATGCAGAACCGCGCGAAGACGGCAGCCGCCGCACCACGCGCTATGACATCGACATGACCAAGTGCATCTATTGCGGCTTCTGCCAAGAGGCCTGCCCGGTGGATGCGATTGTAGAGGGGCCGAATTTCGAATTCGCCACCGAGACCCGCGAAGAGCTTTTCTATGACAAGGCGAAGCTTCTGGAGAACGGCGAACGTTGGGAAGCCGAGATCGCCCGCAATATCGAACTGGACGCGCCGTACCGATGAACGACAAGACGAACCCCTTTGAAGCGATGATCGCGCAGTATCAGGAGATGGCGAAGACCCTCAATCCTGCGATGGAGTCGTTTACCCCGAAGGGGTTTGAATCCCTGTGGCCGACCATGCCCAAGGACGTGATGGAGATGTTCTTTGGCAAGACGCTCAACAAAGACGGGCTTGATGCCAAGACCCGGCTTCTCCTGACGCTCGGCGCGCTGACCGTGCTTGGCGCGCAGGCCGAGAGCCAAATCCGCATGACTGTGCGCCACCTTCTCGAGGCGGGCGCCACGAAACAAGAAATCGTCGAGACCATCGGCCAGATGTCGATGTTCGCCGGCATTCCCGCCATGACCAAGGCGATGGAACTCGTCCAGGAAGTGCTGGACGCAAACGAGGAAAGTGACACATGAGTATCGCAGCACTGGCCTTTTATCTTTTCGCGCTCTGCGTGATCGCAGGCGGGCTTTTCACCGTCATCAGCCGTAACCCGGTGCATTCCGTGCTCTGGCTCATCCTGGCGTTCCTGTCCTCGGCGGGGCTTTTCGTCCTGCTTGGGGCGGAATTCGTCGCGATGCTTCTCATCATCGTCTACGTCGGCGCGGTCGCGGTGCTGTTCCTGTTCGTGGTGATGATGCTCGACGTGGATTTTGCGGAGTTGAAAGCGGGCATGGCGCAATATCTGCCGGTCGCGCTCTTGATCGGGGTGATCCTCCTGATGCAGCTCGGCATGGCGGTGGGCGTCTGGCAAGCGTCGGACGTTGCCGAGGCACAACGTGCCGCCGTGACGCCGGACGGGGTCGAGAACACGGCCGCGCTTGGGCACCTCATCTATGACAAATATTTCCTTCTGTTCCAGCTTGCCGGTCTGATCCTGCTTGTGGCGATGATCGGGGCCATCGTGCTCACGCTGCGCCATCGCAAAGACATCAAGCGTCAGAACGTGCTCGAACAGATGTGGCGCGATCCGGCGAAGGCGATGGAACTCAAGGACGTGAAACCGGGGCAGGGGCTTTGATGGGCTTTGCAAGCTGGTTGGCAATCGGGATCGCAGTCGCAACTGCGGTCTGGGCCGGGGCCAGAACCCGGCGAACAAAAAAAGAGAACGAGGGACCAAAATGATTGGGCTTGAACATTACCTGACAGTGGCGGCGACGCTTTTTGTCATCGGCATCTTCGGCCTCTTCCTGAACAGGAAGAACGTCATCATCCTTTTGATGTCGATCGAACTCATGCTGCTTTCGGTCAATATCAACCTCGTGGCTTTCTCGAGCTTCCTTGGCGATCTCGTCGGGCAGGTCTTTACGCTCTTCGTGCTGACCGTTGCGGCGGCAGAAGCGGCGATTGGCCTCGCGATCCTCGTCGCCTTCAACCGCAACCGTGGCACGATCGCGGTCGAAGACGTCAACGTGATGAAAGGCTAAGGGCAGATGGAAAAGATCATTCTCTTCGCCCCGCTTGTCGGCAGCCTCATTGGCGGCTTTGGCTGGCGGTTGATCGGCGAAAAGGGCGCGCAATATGTGACGACGGGGCTTCTGTTCCTGTCTTGCGTGCTTTCCTGGGTCGTGTTCCTGACCCATGGGCCGGAAACCCAACATATCCATATCCTCGACTTCATCCAGTCGGGCACGCTCGATACCTCGTGGTCGATCCGCCTCGACCGGCTGACCTCGATCATGCTCATTGTGGTGACCACGGTGTCGGCGCTGGTCCACCTCTATAGCTTTGGCTACATGGCGCATGATGAGAATTGGAAAGAGGGCGAGGCCTACAAGGCGCGCTTCTTTGCTTACCTCAGCTTCTTCACCTTTGCCATGCTGGCGCTGGTGACTGCCGACAACCTGGTGCAGATGTTTTTTGGTTGGGAAGGCGTGGGGGTCGCGTCCTACCTGCTCATCGGGTTCTACTACAAGAAACCGAGCGCCAACGCGGCGGCGATCAAGGCCTTCGTGGTCAACCGGGTCGGCGATTTCGGCTTTGCGCTTGGGATTTTCGGGCTGTTCTACCTGACGGACTCGATCAAGTTCGACGACGTGTTCGCAGCCGCGCCCGCGCTGGCCGAGACGCAGTTGCATTTCCTGTGGACCGAGTGGAACGCGGCGAACCTTCTGGCCTTCCTGCTGTTCGTCGGCGCGATGGGCAAGTCGGCACAGCTCTTCCTGCACACATGGCTTCCGGACGCGATGGAAGGCCCGACACCGGTGTCGGCGCTGATCCACGCGGCGACCATGGTGACGGCGGGCGTCTTCCTCGTCTGCCGCATGTCGCCCCTTATGGAATATGCGCCCGAGGCGATGGCCTTTGTGACCTTCCTCGGCGCGAGCACAGCCTTTGTCGCGGCAACGATCGGCCTCGTGCAGAACGACATCAAGCGCGTGATCGCCTATTCGACCATGTCGCAGCTTGGCTATATGTTCGTGGCGGCGGGCGTTGGCGTCTACTCGGCGGCGATGTTCCATCTGCTGACGCATGCGTTCTTCAAAGCGATGCTCTTCCTTGGCGCTGGCTCGGTCATTCATGCGATGCATCACGAGCAGGACATGCGCAACTATGGCGCGCTGCGGAAGAAAATCCCCTATACTTTCTGGGCGATGATGATCGGCACGCTGGCCATTACCGGGGTGGGTATTCCGATGACGACCATCGGCTTTGCCGGGTTCCTGTCCAAGGATGCGATCATCGAGAGCGCATGGGCCGGAACGGGCGGCGGGTATGCCTTCTGGATGCTGGTCATCGCGGCGCTGTTCACGGCGTTCTATAGCTGGCGCCTGATCTTCCTCACCTTCTATGGCGAGGCGCGGGGCAACAAGCATACCCACGACCACGCCCATGAAAGCCCGACTGTGATGCTCGTGCCGCTTGGCGTTCTGGCGCTTGGCGCGGTGTTCTCGGGGATGATCTGGTACGGGGTGTTCTTTGGCGACCACCACAAGGTCAACGCCTTCTTCGGCATCGAGGCACACCACGCGGCCGAGGCCGATGCGGGCCACGGGGAGGATGCAAGTCATGGCGACGATGGTCATGCAAAGGCGGACGATCACGGTGACGATCACGCAATGGCCGAAGGTCATGGTATGGCACCGCAGGGTGCGATCTTCATGGCACCGGACAATCACGTCATCGACGAGGCCCACCACGCCCCGAAATGGGTCAAGGTGAGCCCGTTCGTTGCCATGGTGATCGGTTTCCTGACGGCTGTGTGGTTCTATATCCTGAACCCGGCGTTGCCCAAGCGGCTCGCAGAGGTGCAGCGCCCGCTCTACCTTTTCCTGCTCAACAAGTGGTATTTTGACGAGATCTACGACGCGATCTTCGTCCGTCCGGCACAGGCCCTTGGCCGCTTTCTCTGGAAGCGTGGCGACGGCAATGTCATTGACGGGTCGATCAACGGCGTGGCGATGGGGATCATCCCCTTCTTTACCCGCCTCGCAGGTCGCGCCCAATCCGGCTACATCTTCACTTACGCATTTGCCATGGTGATCGGCATCGTCGTGCTTATCACCTGGATGACGCTCAGCGGAGGAGCGCACTAATGAACGACAGCCTGCTCTCTCTCGTTACCTTCATCCCGGCGCTGGCGGCGGCCATTCTGGCCATCTTCCTGCGTGGGGAGGAGGCCGCAGCGCAGCGCAATGCGAAATGGGTTGCGATGGTGGCCACGGTCATCACCTTCCTCGTCTCGCTCTTTATCCTTGTCGAATTCGACCCCTCCAACACCGGGTTCCAGTTCGTCGAGGAGCGCGAATGGCTTTTGGGCATGAAATACAAGATGGGGGTCGATGGGATCTCTGTTCTGTTCGTGATGCTCACCACCTTCATGATGCCGCTCGTCATCGCCGCCTCCTGGCAGGTCGAGACGCGGGTCAAGGAATACATGATCGCCTTCCTCCTGCTGGAGACGCTCATGCTTGGCGTGTTCATGGCGCTGGACCTTGTGCTCTTCTACCTCTTCTTCGAGGCGGGCCTCATTCCGATGTTCCTCATCATCGGCATCTGGGGCGGGGCGAACCGCATCTATGCGAGCTTTAAGTTCTTCCTCTATACCTTCCTCGGCTCGGTGCTGATGCTGGTTGCGATGGTGGCGATGTTCACCGATGCGGGCACGACGGATATCCCGACGCTCATGAGCCATGAATTCGCCTCCGAGAGCTTCTCGGTCCTTGGCATACATGTGCTTGGCGGGATGCAGACGCTCCTGTTCCTCGCCTTCTTTGCGAGCTTTGCGGTCAAGATGCCGATGTGGCCAGTGCATACCTGGCTTCCAGACGCGCACGTGCAGGCGCCGACGGCGGGTTCGGTCGTGCTTGCAGCGATCCTGCTAAAAATGGGCGGCTATGGCTTCCTGCGCTTCAGTTTGCCGATGTTCCCTGTGGGGGCGGAGGTTATGACCGACCTCGTGCTTTGGATGTCGGCGATCGCCATTGTCTATACCTCGCTGGTCGCGCTGGTGCAGGAGGATATGAAAAAGCTCATCGCGTATTCCTCGGTCGCGCATATGGGCTATGTCACGATGGGTATTTTCGCTGCCAACCAACAGGGGATCGACGGGGCGATCTTCCAGATGCTGAGCCACGGGTTCATCTCGGGCGCGCTCTTCCTCTGTGTGGGCGTGATCTATGACCGGATGCACACCCGCGATATCGACGCCTATGGCGGGCTTGTGACGCGGATGCCGGCCTATGCGTTGATCTTCATGTTCTTCACCATGGCGAACGTTGGCCTGCCGGGCACCTCGGGGTTCATTGGTGAATTCCTGACCCTCATGGGCATCTTCCAGGTCAACACCTGGGTCGCGCTTGTGGCGACCTCGGGCGTGATCTTCTCGGCGGCTTATGCGCTTTGGCTCTATCGCCGGGTCGTGTTTGGCGATCTCATCAAGGAGAGCCTGCGCACGATTTCGGATATGAGCGCGCGCGAGAGATGGATCTTTGCGCCGCTCGTGGCGATGACGCTGATCCTTGGTGTCTATCCGGCACTGATCACCGATATCATCGGGCCTTCGGTTGAAGCCCTGATTTCCAACTACCATGCCGCACTGGGCAGCGCCGCGGACGGGGCGCACCAGATGGCGTCGCATTAAGGAGAGCTTGAGAAATGATCCAGGCTGATCTCAACATTATCGTGCCGGAAATCGTTCTGGCACTGTTTGCGATGCTGGCGCTGATTGGCGCGGTCTATACCAGCAAGGACAAGCTTGCCCCGATGCTCACATGGGTGACGGCGGTGGTGCTCGTGCTTGTGGCGGTGTGGATCGGCATCAATGGTGAAGGCACTCGGACCGCGTTCGGCGGTATGTTCAACGATGATCCTTTTGCCCGTTTTGCCAAGATCACGATGCTGCTGTCGGCGGCGGCGGTGCTTGTCATGGGGCAGGACTACATGAGCCGGCGCGGTATGCTCCGCTTTGAATACCCGATCCTCGTCACGCTTTCCGTGGTAGGGATGATGGTGATGGTCTCCGCGGGGGACTTGATGGCGCTCTACATGGGACTCGAGCTGCAATCGCTTGCGCTCTACGTGGTGGCTTCGATCCGCCGCGACAGTGTCAAATCGACCGAAGCGGGCCTCAAGTATTTCGTCCTTGGTGCGCTGTCTTCTGGCCTTCTCCTGTTCGGGTCTTCGCTGGTCTACGGGTTCGCGGGCACAACGCTCTTTAGCGGTATCATCGCCGCCGCAGGCGAGGGCCATGCGCCGATCGGCCTTCTGATTGGTCTGACGCTGGTGGCGTCTGGGCTTGCCTTCAAGGTGTCGGCCGTGCCGTTCCACATGTGGACGCCGGATGTGTATGAAGGCTCGCCGACCCCGGTCACGGCTTTCTTTGCCACGGCTCCGAAAATGGCGGCGATGGGTCTTTTTGCCCGTGTCCTGCATGATGCGTTCGGCGGTGTGGTCAGCGACTGGCAGCAGATCATCGCGCTCCTGTCGGTGCTGTCGATGTTCCTTGGCGCGGTGGCCGCGATTGGACAGACCAATATCAAACGCCTTATGGCCTATTCGTCGATCGCGCATATGGGGTATGCGCTTATGGGACTGGCCGCCGGGACGGCCTTTGGCGTGCAGGCGCTTCTGATCTACATGGCGATCTATGTCACGATGAGCGTCGGCAGCTTTGCCTTTATCCTCACGATGGAGAAGGACGGCCAGCCGGTCACGGATATCACAGCGCTCAACATGTATGCCAAGCGTGAGCCGGGCAAGGCGCTTGCCGTGCTGATCCTGATGTTCTCGCTGGCTGGTGTGCCGCCGCTCGTGGGCTTCTTTGGCAAGCTATATGTGCTCCGCGCAGCCTATGAGGCCGGGCTGATCTGGCTCGCGGTGCTTGGCGTGATCGCGTCGGTGATCGGCGCTTTCTACTACCTGCGCATCGTCTACTACATGTACTTCGGAGAAGAGGGTGAGGCGCTCGACAAGGGCAAGTCTCCGGTGCTCTGGGTCATGTTGATGGGCTCGGCGGCGATCATGCTGGTCGGTGTCGTGAACCTCTTCGGTATTGAGACCCCGGCGCTGATCGCGGCAGAGGCCCTGCTGCGTTAAACGCAGGACAATCGGTTTGCGGCGCGCCCTTTTGGGGCGCGTTGCTGTTTGTGAGGGAAGGATAGGGCATGGCAGGCTGGCCCGAAGGGTATGGCAAGCGGGTTCTCGCAGAGGTCGATAGCACCAATGCCGAGGCGGCTCGTATCGCGCCTGAGCTTGTGCGCCCGGAATGGATACTGGGGCTGCGCCAGACCAAGGGCCGGGGCCGGCGAGGACGTCCCTGGACCGATCCAAGCGGGAACTTCGCCGCAACCCTCGTGATGCAGCCGGCTGAGACACCGGACCGGATTGCGCTTCGGTCTTTCGTGGCCTCGCTCGCCTTGTTCGATGCCTTCGTGGCGGCCACGGGACAGGCCACGCCCTTTGCGCTCAAATGGCCGAACGACGTGCTCTTGAATGGTGGCAAGGTCGCCGGAATCCTGCTTGAAAGCGCAGGCTTTGCAGGCGGCGCAGTGAGCCATATCGCCATCGGGATCGGCGTCAATCTACGCCACGCGCCGAGCGCGGGAGAGGTTGAGCCGGGGGCGGTCGCGCCCAAGAGCCTCTTGTCAGAGACCGGTGCAGAGGTCACACCAGAAGAGTTTCTCGACCTCTTGGCCCCTGCCTATGCGCGGTATGAGACGCAGTTCCGGACCTACGGGTTCGAGCCGATCCGGACCGCGTGGCTTGCGCGGGCGGCGCGTATTGGCGAGACGATCACGGCCCGAACGTCACGTGACGAG
Source organism: Shimia aestuarii (assembly GCF_022814865.1). Classification (GTDB taxonomy): domain Bacteria; phylum Pseudomonadota; class Alphaproteobacteria; order Rhodobacterales; family Rhodobacteraceae; genus Shimia; species Shimia aestuarii_A. Next base: position 142,923 of record NZ_JAKVRD010000004.1, read on the forward strand.
ACGGTTGGCGTTTTTGAAACGGTGGACAGCGCCGGTAATCTGGTGTTGAAGACGGCGAAAGGGTCCGTGGCCATTCCGGCGGCGGAGGTGTTTTTCTAAGGAGGCAGATCATGCTCCTGGCCATTGATTGCGGCAACACCAATACGGTTTTCTCGATCTGGGACGGGGAGAAATTTCTCTGCACGCTCCGGACATCGACACATCATGCGCGGACGGCGGACGCTTATTTCACGTGGTATTCGACGCTCGTCAAACACTATGGAATTGACGCCGACATCACCGACGTCATCATCTCCTCGACCGTGCCGCGCGTTGTCTTTAACCTTCGGGTGTTCGCGGATCGCTTCTTTGGGTGCCGTCCGATTGTGGTTGGCAAGCCGGAATGCCTCTTGCCGACCCAGCCGCGTGTCGATATCGGCACACAGGTTGGTCCGGACCGTCTCGTAAATGCAGCGGGCGCGTTTGACCGCCATGGTGGCGATATCATCGTTGTTGATTTCGGCACAGCGACGACCTTTGATGTGGTCGCCAAGGACGGCGCCTATGTCGGCGGGGTCATCGCGCCGGGGGTGAACCTCAGCCTCGAGGCGCTCCACAATTCTGCGGCCGCGTTGCCGCATGTGGATATTGCCAAGCCGCAGAATGTTGTCGGCACCAACACCGTCGCCTGTATCCAGTCGGGGGTGTTCTGGGGCTATGTGGGTCTCGTGCGCGAGATCTGTGAGAGAATTAAGGCCGAGCGCGATCGGTCGATGCAAATTATCGCGACGGGCGGGCTGGCGCCTCTGTTCCAGCAATCGGTCGAACTTTTCGATTGTTTCGAAGACGACCTGACGATGCACGGCCTGACCGTGATTCACAAATACAATAAGGAAAACGCAGCTTGAGCAGCGAAAAATTAATCTACCTCCCGCTCGGTGGAGCGGGTGAAATCGGCATGAATGCCTATGTCTATGGCTATGGCAAGGAGGGCGAAGAGCGCCTTATCCTAGTCGATCTGGGCGTGACCTTCTCGGATATGGAGACGAGCCCCGGTGTCGACCTGATCTTCCCGGACATGACATGGCTTGTTGAGAACAAGGACCGCCTTGAAGCGGTGTTCATCACCCATGGCCACGAGGACCATGTCGGCGCGGTCGGCCATTTCTGGGAAGACCTTGGCGTGCCGGTCTATGCGCGGGTGTTCACCGCGGCGCTTGCCCGGCACAAGATGAAGGACCGGGGCGCCCCGGAGGCGGAAGTCATCACCGTGGACGCGTGGCCTGACATGACCAAGGCGGGTCCGTTCAACGTCGGTTTCCTGCCGGTGAGCCATTCGATCCCCGAAAGCGCCGCGCTCGTCATCGACAGCCCGGCGGGCCGGGTTATTCATTCGGGCGACTTCAAGCTCGACGAGACGCCTGTTGTGGGCGAGCCCTTCGACAAGGATCTTTGGAAAGAGGTGAGCAAGGACGGCGTCAAGGCGCTGGTCTGTGACTCGACCAATGTCTTCTCGCTTCATCCGGGACGCTCCGAGGCGAGCGTCGGGCGCGAGATCGAGGCGCTTGTGAGCGAGGCGCCGCATATGGTCGTCGCGACGACGTTTGCCTCTAACGTGGCGCGGGTCAAAACGCTGGCGGAAGCGGGCGAACGGGCAGGGCGGTCGATCTGTCTCATGGGACGTGCGATGCGTCGGATGATCGAGACGGCGGTGGAAACCGGCGTGCTCGACAGCTTTCCCAAGGTCGTCAGCATCGAAGACGCCCGCGCGATCCCGCGTCAGGACCTGATGCTTCTCGTGACTGGCTCGCAGGGCGAGCGACGCGCGGCGTCGGCCCAGTTGGCCCGTGGCAAGTATAACGGCATGACTCTCAAAGAGGGCGACATGTTCCTCTTCTCCTCAAAGACCATTCCGGGCAATGAGCGCGGTGTGATCCGCATCATGAACCAGTTCTCGGAAATGGGTGTTGAGGTCGTCGACGATCATGAGGGGCGCTATCACGTCTCGGGCCACGCCAACCGCCCCGATCTCGAGGCGCTTCAGGATATCGTCAATCCGCAGATGGTCATTCCGAACCATGGCGAACACCGCCACCTGCGCCAGCACGCCAAGATTTCCGAGGCACGCGGACGGCAGAGCATCGTCGCCGTAAATGGCACGATGGTGGACCTTTCGGGCAATGCGCCGAAAGTTGCGGGGTTTGTCGAGACCGGACGCACCTATCTTGATGGTGCGGTGAAGATCGGCGCGCTGGACGGTGTGGTGCGGGATCGTATCCGCATGGCGCTCAACGGGCATCTTGTGGTGAACGTGATCCTCGATGAAGACGATGAGCCGCTCGGCGAAGCCTGGTGCGAGATCAAGGGCCTGCCGGAGCAAGGCCGCAGCTTTGCGCCGCTTCTCGACGTGCTCGAGGAAGACCTGACGCAGTTCCTTGGGCGCGCGGCGGACAAGACGTTGGCCAATGACGACAAGCTCGAGGAAGAGCTGCGCCGGATCGCGCGCAACACTTGCAATGACGAGATCGGCCGCAAGCCGGAAGTCACGGTGATTGTAAGCCGTCTGAGCTAAGGCACGGACATCGGACAGAAAAAGGGCCGGGGAGCAGATGCTCTCCGGCCCTTTCTTCATCTTGGTGTGGCCGCTTAGCTCGCGCGGCGCTCGTCAAAGCTTAGTGCGATGAAGCTCGGCATATGGTCGCCCATGCCGACGACCTTGTTGTCCTTGCCGCCGCGGTCGTTGTTGTTGCGATCATTGCGATCCGAGGAGCGACCACCGCGCGAGCGGCTGCGGCTCTTGGAGGAGGATTTCTCGCTCTTGGGGGTTTCCTCGGGTTTCGCGTCGGTCGCCTTGGCTTCGGTCTTGGGCGCCTCGGTTTTTTCTTCTGCCTTGGGCTGATCGTCGGATTTGCGCTTGCGGGTCGACTTGATTTCGACCTCGACGCGCGGGATTTCCTTCTGGATCAGGGCTTCCACGGCGGCAAAGGCCTTTTCGTCGCGCGGGATGCAGATGGTAAAGGCCTTGCCTTCGCGGCCAGCGCGGCCGGTGCGGCCGATACGGTGCACATAGTCCTCGGCATGGCCCGGAACGTCGAAGTTGAACACGTGGCTCACCGACGGAACGTCAAGGCCGCGTGCGGCGACATCAGAGGCCACGAGGAAGCGCAGTTCACCATTGCGGAAAGACTCGAGGGTCCGCGTGCGCTGGCTCTGGTCGAGGTCGCCGTGGATGGGCGCGGCATCGAGGCCGTATTTCTTGAGCGATTTCGCGCAGATATCCACATCCGTCTTGCGGTTGCAGAAGATGATCGCGTTGGTGCAGGCGTCGCCTTCCTTGGCAATCAGCTCGCGCAGGACGCGGCGTTTCTCGCTGGCTTCGCGGTCACGGCGCGAGGCTTTGAACATCACGACGCCTTGTTCGATCGTTTCGGAGGCGGTGGCCTGGCGGGCGACCTCGATCCGCGCGGGGGCGGAGAGGAAAGTGTTGGTGATGCGCTCGATCTCGGGCGCCATGGTGGCCGAGAAGAAAAGCGTCTGGCGGGTAAAGGGCGTGAGCGAGAAGATGCGCTCGATATCCGGGATAAAGCCCATGTCGAGCATCCGGTCGGCTTCGTCCACGACCATGATCTGTACGCCGGTGAGCAGGAGCTTGCCGCGCTCGAAATGGTCAAGCAGGCGGCCCGGCGTTGCGATCAGCACGTCAACGCCACGGTCGATCAGGGCGTCTTGCTCTTTGAACGACACGCCGCCGATCAGCAGCGCCTTGGTCAGTTTGAGATGCTTGGAATAGGTGTCGAAGTTCTCAGCCACCTGAGCCGCGAGTTCCCGTGTCGGGCAGAGCACGAGGCTTCGCGGCATCCGAGCGCGGGCGCGGCCTCGGGCGAGAAGCGACAGCATCGGCAATGTGAAACTCGCCGTCTTGCCGGTGCCCGTTTGTGCGATGCCGAGAACGTCCCGGCCTTCCAGCGCGGGGGGAATCGCCCCTGCCTGGATCGGGGTCGGCGACTCGTAGCCGGCCTCGTCGATCGCTTTGAGAACCTTGGTGTTGAGGTTGAGATCAGAGAATTTTGTCATGCGTATCCGTGGTTTACGGACACTTGCGGCCCGTAGCGAAAATGCGGATCGGACCCGTGCGGTCCCGCGGTTTGTCACGTATATGACCCACGAGCGGGGTTGTAGCTCAATGCCGCCTTCGGGTCAATCAAAGCTCGGGAAACAAAGGGTTTTCGGCCAGTTCACGCCGCTTATTTGCGCCAGTCGGGAAAGAGGCGTTCGCGCTTTTCATCGAGATCAAGGTGAAACACGCGTAAAAGCCCGCGTTCCCGCAGGCCCTCGAGAAGCTCGGGCCGGGCAAGGCAAACATCCTCGAAGAAGGTGCGCAGGGCCTGCTCACCGTTCTCCTCGAGGATGGCAGCAAAAAGCTCATGTGCCGAAAGTCCGCCTTCCTCGCGTGGGCGTGTCGGCTTGAGCTCGGCCCGGTAAGACCCTTTGTCGTGGCGGTAGTCAAAGCTCTTGCGCCAGCTTTCCCAGCTCATGATGTGACGATGACAGAGATCGACATCTTCCATGAACTGGCGCGGCCCGACCTCTTCCTCGCCGCGCATCACGCGGTGGATCTTAAAACTTAGCGGGCCAAGGCCAGTGCGCAGGAAACACTTGCCGCGGATGTGGCTCACGAAACCACCGCGGAGGTAGTGGCCGAAGGTCGGGTAAAGCTCGTCCTCGAGCGCGGCGCGGCGATCCACGTTGCGCTCCCACGCTTTGCAATAGACCGCGTTCGGATCAAGGTCGGGAAGGCCTTCGGACGCCATCGCCTCGGCCGGAGCGATGCGGGCAACGTTCACATTTGCGGGCATTGCCGCGAGAGCTGCGCCAAAATCTCCTGTCGGGCAGATGAATTCGTCAACGTCGATATGGCCAAGCCAGTCGAGCCCCATTTCCCCCGCGAGCTTGTAAGCGTGGGTCGCGTTGGACACTTGCCGACCCTGGTGCTTTTTGGGTCTGCGCCCGTTGTTGATCTCTTGCCAATAGGCGTCATTGGTGAAGCGCACGGTCACCTTGGGGTGTGCGTCGAGCACGACGCGCGCGCGCGGTGTCGGGGCATCTAGGCAGATGAAGATATGATCCGCACCGAGGTCCAGATGGTAGGCAACAAAATCAAGCACCTCGCGGGCGGACGCCTTGATCGTCGCAACAATACCCCAGCGCATCAGCGATCCTCCTTGAGACGGGTATAGACCTCGCGCATACGGCGGAGGCGGCGGAAGATCGTGCCGGGATCGCGGTTGAGTTCTTCCATAAGGTGATTGGCCAAAGGTGCGATGCCAGGATCGGTCATGGCCAGTTCCCACACCGGAGCGAGAAGGTTGGAGTCGAGCCCGCCTGCGCGCAAGGAGTATTGATCCATGTTGAGCGGTAGGGCGACCCGTTTCTTGCGGCTAAATCCGAAGGGCGTTTGCGGGTCAAACCCGCTATAGAGGCGCTCGAATTCATAGAGCTTCATCATCCCGAAGAGCATCCGCAGCGCCTGACCGACCTGACGCTGCACGTCGGTCGCGCCGTGATCGGCGAAGGTCATGATGGAAGAAACCTTCCAGCGGATGTCGAGTTCGTCGATCAGGTGGGCGTGGTGGTCCGCCCAAAGCCGCAAGAACAGCGCGGCAGCGCCATCGGGGGCGGAGGATTTGCGCAGGGTCGAGATCAGCAACGCGTTGAGATAAGCGAGTTCGGAGCGGCCAATGAACTCGCCCGCAATGGCGCGACGTTTGTTGTTCCAGGCCGAACGCGGGTCGGCGGCGCCCTTGGGCTTGTGGGTGGCGTCTTCGGTCACTTTCGTGGCCGCGAGCGCCACCAGATCTATGTCCTTGGGCGGGAAATCTTCTCCAGTGAAATCAAACGGTTCACGGCGGGAGTTGTAGCGCCCAAGTAGGGCGTCCAGTCCACCGGAATAGGTCATGTTTTCACTGCTCATGGCGTATGATTGCATGGGGCAAAGCCCCGCGCAATTCCCCAATGACCTAGACCATCATTTCCTTGGTCGCGGTCAGTTTGATGTCTGGGTAGTCGCGGTCTACGCGGTCGATGTCCCATTGCAGGCGGGTCAGGTAGACGACGTCGCCATCGTGGTCGTAGGAGATATGTTGCTTGTTGGCGTTAACGAATTTGTCGACAGCCTCGCGGCTTCCAGAGACCCAGCGGGCGGAGGTGAATTGCGACTGTTCAAAGCGCACGGGCAGGCCGTATTCCATCTCGATGCGGCTTGCCAGAACCTCGAACTGAAGCGCGCCGACGACGCCGACGATAAAGCCCGAACCGATGTTGGGTTTGAACACCTTGGCCGCGCCTTCCTCGGCGAATTGCATCAGCGCCTTTTCAAGGTGCTTGGCCTTCATCGGATCGCCTGCGCGGATGCCCTGAAGCAGTTCCGGGGCAAAGGAGGGGATGCCGGTGGCGCGGATCATCTCGCCCTCGGTCAGCGTGTCGCCGATACGCAACTGGCCGTGGTTGGGGATGCCGATGATGTCACCCGCCCAAGCCTCTTCGGCAAGCTCACGGTCGGAGGCGAGGAAGAGAACCGGGTTTGAAATCGCCATCGGTTTCTTGGAGCGGACATGGGTCAGTTTCATGCCGCGCTTGAAATGGCCGGAGGCGAGGCGGACGAAAGCCACGCGGTCGCGGTGCTTCGGGTCCATGTTGGCCTGAACCTTGAAAACAAAGCCTGCGACCTTGGTTTCCTCAGGCGAAATCTGGCGCGGTTCTGCGGCTTGGGGCTGCGGTTCGGGACCGTATTTGGCAATCCCGTCCATCAGTTCCTGCACCCCAAAGGAGTTGATCGCAGAGCCGAACCAGATCGGGGTCATGTGCCCTTCGAGCACGGCCTGCGGGTCGAGCGTGGGCAGCAGTTCGCGCGCCATCTCGACTTCTTCGCGGAGCTGTTCGAGAAGGTGGGCGGGGATGTGTTCGGCGAGTTTCGGATCATCAAGCCCTTGAATGGAAACACTTTCTGCCACGACATTGCGGTCGGCCCGATCCATCAGTTCAAGACGGTCATTCAGGATGTCATAGCACCCCATGAAGTCACGGCCGACCCCGATGGGCCAAGAGGCCGGGGTCACGTCGATGGCGAGGTTCTCTTGAATTTCGTCAATAATGTCAAAGGTATCCCGGCTTTCGCGGTCCATCTTGTTACAGAAGGTCAGGATCGGCAGGTCGCGCAGGCGGCACACTTCAAAGAGCTTTTGGGTCTGGCTCTCGACGCCCTTGGCCCCGTCGATCACCATCACGGCGGCGTCCACGGCGGTCAGGGTGCGGTAGGTGTCTTCGGAGAAATCCGAGTGGCCGGGCGTGTCGACAAGATTGAAGCGGAACTTGTGAAAATCAAAGGACATGGCCGAGGCCGACACAGAGATGCCACGGTCCTTTTCCATCTGCATGAAGTCCGAGCGGGTGCGCCGTGCTTCGCCCTTGGCGCGCACCTGACCGGCCATTTGGATGGCACCCCCGTAGAGGAGGAACTTCTCGGTCAGAGTCGTCTTGCCCGCATCCGGGTGCGAGATGATCGCAAAGGTGCGGCGGCGGCCGATTTCCGGCGGAAGGGCGGGGCGATTGGTCGAAACGTCAAGCATGCGTTCGCATATAGAAGGGGCGAGGCGGCGGCGCAATACAAGGGTTCTGTATCGCGTCGGTATAACGTCGGTATTGCGTCGGTGCGGGTTTCGCAGGGCGTGGGTTCAGGACGGTTACCGAAAGATTACCGAAAGGTGGACTGCGAACAGGTTTACTTGGACGAGGCGCGGCGCAAGAGGTCGACAGCGTCAGGGCGCTTGAGGAGCTTTTCCTGCAGCTCGAAGGCACGGGCGGTGGCGCTTCCGGGGGCGCTATTGGAGAGGGCCTTGAGGCGCTTCTCGATCTCGCTCGGCAGAACGGGGCGGGTCCGCTGATCGGCCTGCATGGTTTCGGCGCTGATGCCTTCGGCAAAGATGATCTGGTGGCTGTCGAAAAGGATTTGGAAATAGTCGACGAAACCGCCTTCCTGAACGAAGACGGTTTCGCCGTTCACAAGGTGGCGCGCCCGGACGAGCAGTTCCGAGCGGCCGGCGCCGATATGATCGTGGCGCTGATAGATGAAGAGACGGTGGTCGGGGCTGACTTTGAGGTCGGCGGCGTTGTTGAGCGTGCCTTCGGTGATGACGATCGGGGCAAACTCGCCGTGTGCACGCATGGTCAGGGTGCCGATCCATCGCACCTCTTGCGGGCCGTCATCTCGGGTCAGGACGCGGTCTCCCGGTTGAATGTCCTCAACGGGTTTCTGTTCGCCGGTGGCCATGGTGATACGGGTGCCACGGGTGAAGCTCACACAGGCGAGTTGGGCCATGCGCAGGCGTGCAGCAGTGCGATCCATGCCCACGAGCGTATAGGGCGTCTTGCCCGAAAGCGGGGCGAGGGGGGCGGCAAAGACTTGTGACACGTGGCCATCGGCGTCGACCTCGACGAGCACCACGATTTCGACGGTTTCGCCGGTCGGCGGCATCATTGTCAGGACGCAATCGGCATAGAGCGGCGCGCCCGGTGTGCCGCAGGCGCTTTCTTCGGCGACGCGATAGGTATCGTCTTCGGCAATGGTAAAAGAAAGGCGATGGATATCGGCATCGGTCGCCAGTTCGTAGATGTCATCGGGCACAAGCTCGTCCGCGAAGGACACAGGGTCGCCCAGGTTCGCGCCGTTGATGACACAGAAATCGTCCGCCAGATAGACGGGCAACTGCTGCGCAGGGAGCGCGGATTTCGGGCGGGGCGATGACATCTTGGGGTTCTCTCCGATTGCGCCGGGGTGTTCAAGTTGTGACTTTGGAATATGGCGCTTTGTGGCCATGCTATCGGCAATTTGCTGGCAGTCGCCATAAATATCGCGTTACTTGAGGCGGAACGAACAGGGGAGACATGACATGGATCTTGGAATCAAAGGCAAAAGGGCGCTGGTTTGCGCATCCTCCAAGGGCCTCGGCTTTGGCTGTGCCGAAGCGTTGGCCGAAGCGGGGGTCGACCTCGTGATGAACGCACGCGGCGCAGAGGCGCTCGAGGCGGCAGCGGCGGATCTGCGCGCGCGGTTTGGCGTGGCGATTGAAACCGTCGCGGCGGATGTCACGACGCCTGAGGGGCAGGCGCAGGTGCTCAAAGCGGCAGAGGGTGTGGATATCCTCGTGACCAATGCAGGCGGACCGCCTCCGGGCATGTGGAGCGATTGGGATCGCGACGATTTCATCAAGGCGCTTGATGCCAACATGCTTGCCCCCATTGCTCTCATGAAGGCGCTATTGCCGGGGATGATGGAAAAAGGTTGGGGCCGGGTGGTCAACATCACCTCGCAGTCGGTGAAAGCACCGATCGCGGTTTTGGGTCTGTCGAATTCGGCGCGTGCGGGGCTGACCGGCTATGTTGCGGGCACTGCGCGCCAGGTGGCGGGGAGCGGTGTCACGATCAACAACCTGCAGCCCGGCATCCACGCCACGGATCGCGCGATCTCGCTCGACACGGGCGTTGCCAACCAGCAGGGGATCAGCATTGAAGAGGCCAAAGCCAACCGCTGTAAGACGATCCCGGCCGGGCGTTATGGCACCTCGCAGGAATTCGGCGCGACCTGCGCCTTCCTGTGTTCGCAGCATGCGGGCTTTATCGTCGGGCAGAACGTCCTGCTTGATGGGGGTGCGGTCAATTCGACCATGTAGGGGCGGCAGGCTTGCGAGAGGCAAAGGGGGCTGGTAAGGGTCACGAAATCCCGAGCAAATCGCTCAGACGGGACCACAGACGCCATGAGAGACGGACGTGACGCAGCCCCCTCCCAGACTTGAAATCCGCAACCTGCGCCGCCGTTTCGGGGATCGCAACGTCGTGGACGGCGTGTCGCTCACGATTCAGCCGGGGCATGTGACGTGTCTTCTTGGGCCGTCGGGTTGCGGCAAGTCGACGACGCTGCGCATCATCGCGGGCGTCGATATGCAGGATTCCGGCGAGATTTATGTCGACGGCAACCTGATCTGTGACACGGTGTTCCGGGTGCCACCCGAGCGGCGGCAGATCGGCCTGATGTTTCAGGACTTCGCACTTTTCCCGCATTTGACGGTCGCCGATAACGTCGCCTTTGGCCTTAAGGGCAGCAAGGCGGAAAAGCGGGCGCGGGTCGAGGCGCTTTTGGCGAAGGTGGGCCTTGAGTGGACCATTGACGAGTATCCGCATAGCCTTTCGGGCGGCGAGCAGCAGCGGGTCGCGCTGGCGCGCGCTTTGGCGCCGAGGCCGCGGATCATGCTCATGGACGAGCCGTTCTCGGGGCTGGACAACCGGCTGCGGGATGGCATCCGTGATGAAACGCTGGCGATCCTCAAGGATGAGGACACGGCGGTTCTTTTGGTGACGCATGAGCCGGAAGAGGCGTTGCGCATGGCCGATGAGATCGCGCTTATGCGGGACGGCAAGATCGTGCAGCAAGGCGCGCCCTACAATATCTATAACGCGCCGGTTGATAAGGCGGCGGTCGCGTTCTTTAGTGATATCAACGTGATACGGAGCAAAAGCAAAGGCGCGCTCACGGAGACGCCCTTTGGTCAGTTCCTGACACCTGGGTTCAGGGATGGCGAGGATGTGGAGGTCGTGATCCGGCCTCAGCATCTCAAGCTTGATTTCGACCGAGGCGGCAAGGGGCCGCTGCCGACTCCGGGAGACGGGGTTGCGGCGCGGGGTGTTGTAGAGCGGGCGCGGTTCATGGGGACGGAGAGCCTTGTCGAGTTTCGCATGGAGCACGACGGATCGGTCCTCAAGGCGACGGTGCCGAATGTGTTTCTTCCCAAACCCGGCACGCCGCTTTGGCTCATGCTGCGGCGAGATCGCTGTTTCGTGTTCCGCGCCGAAGTCTAGGAGGCGCGTCTAGTCCGGCAGGATGATCCCGGTTTCTTCGCTCTTGTGATCCGGTTCGAGGTGGATCGTCACCTGTGCGCCCGGCACGGCCTTGTGCAGTGCGGCCTCGAGCCGGTCACAGATTTCATGGGCATCGAACACGTTCATCTCACCGGGCACGACAAGGTGAAACTCTACAAAAGTGGCGCGCCCGGCGTGGCGTGTCTTGAGATCGTGCGCTTCGACCGCGCCTTGCGACTCGGCAGCGATCACAGTGCGGATCAGAGCGAGGGTTTCGTCGGGCACGGCCTCGTCCATCAGGCTACTCAGGGAGGAAAGTACGATCTTGCCGCCAGTCCTCAGAATATGGAGCGCGACCAGAGACGCCATCAGCGGATCAAGCGCCCACCAGCCGGTCAGCACCGTCAGGATCAGGCCAATGGCGACACCAAAGGACGTAAGCACGTCGGTCCACAGGTGTTGGCCATCCGCCACCAGCGCCGGGGATTTCAGCCTGCGCCCCTGTCGGATCAGAACCCAGGCCCAGACCCCGTTGAGAACGGTTGCGCCGCCATTGACCAGAAGCCCTTTGAGCGGAGTCGTGAGGGCATGGGGCGCGAGGAATCCGTAGAACGCTTCGCGTAGGATCAGGAGGGCGGCGAGGACGATCAGCAGCCCTTCGAGTGTGGCGCTGAAGAACTCGGCTTTGTGGTGGCCGAAGGGATGGGTGTCGTCGGCGGGGCGGGCGGCAACGCGGATGGCGATCAGTGCGGCCAGAGCGGTTGCGAGATTGACGATGCTCTCGAGCGCATCTGAGAGCAACGCGACGGAACCGGTCAACCACCACGCCAACATCTTGAGGCCGAGGACAAGCGCGCCAACGAATAGGCTTGTCGTGGCGAGTTTGAGGGCGGATGACATGGCGGTATCGGTCCTGTCTTGCTTGGACCGCTTGGTACAGGGCGGGCGCGCTGCGCTCAAGGGGCGCGGGGCTATTCGAGCGCCTTGCGATAGTCCTCAAGGCGTTTTCCGGGTTCATCGACGAAGAGGCCGGGCAATACGGTCGCCTGAGTGATCTGATCGGCGCGTAGGTTGGCGAAATCGCCAGTGGTGTCGCACCAGACGAGACAGGTCCAGACGCGGCCCCAGTAGTCGAGCTTGAGCGGGCGCACCTCGCGCGTGGTGCCGTCCTGCATGGCGAGGCGAAGCTTTTGACGGCCCCGGATCGCGGCGCGGAGCGTCGTGAGGTGGCGGAAGCCCTCGGCGGCATCGGCAAAGGGGTAGACGGCGAAGCCAAAGGACTTTGGCGCACCGTGGCGGTCTTCGGGCAGCACGGCGTCGATCTTGGCGGAAAGGCTTTGGGCCGCGTCACGCAATTCACCGTCTAGGCCATTGCCAACCGCCGCAAGGCCAAGGTGCAGTGCCTCCAGCTCGCTCTCGGTCAGGTTCAGGGGCGGCAGGGTAATCGCGGCACGGGCGGAATAGCCGATGCCGCGCTCTCCTTCTACCGGAACCCCAGAAGCGGCGAGCGTGTCCATATCGCGGTAGATCGTGCGCATCGATACACCGAGCTTCTGGGCCAGATCCTCGGCCCGGTGTTGGCCACCGTCTTTGAGGATTTCGATCAAGCTATAGAGCCTGTCAGAACGTTTCATCGCAGGTGATTCTCTCGTGCTGTTCGGGGGTATACTGACAAAAACCTGTCAACTGACAAGCTGTTGACAAATGCGGTGCGAGAATCTGCTCAAAAAGGGCCAATCTGATCGTGATTGTCGCTTTTCCTGATCCGTCAGACTCCTTATTTGTAGGTCTGGATTTTTGAACGGCTTGCGGGTGAGCCGTCGAGACATAGGAGAAAGACTATGGGTATTGGTAACATCGGCCTTCCGGGCATCCTTCTGATCGCGATTGTCGTGCTGGTCCTGTTCGGGCGTGGCAAGATTTCGGGCCTGATGGGCGAAGTGGGCAAAGGCATCACCTCGTTCAAGAAGGGTATCAACGAGGGCCAGGCAGAGCTTGAAGACGAGAAGGCGGACGCCGCCAAGGACGTCACCCCCGAAGACGAAAAAGACAAAGTCTGATACGGGGGCTTGTAAGCCATGTTTGATCTTGGAATGCCCGAACTACTGGTGATCGGCGTTGTTGCGCTGATCGTCGTGGGGCCAAAAGACCTGCCGGTTCTGTTCCGCAAGGTGGGCCAGTTTGTCGGCAAGGCGAAGGGCATGGCGCGGGAGTTCTCGAGCGCGATGAACCAGGCCGCGGACCAGGCGGGCGTGAAGGACGTGAGCGACTCTCTTCGGAGCGCGACGGACGGGATCGGCAAAGTGTCCAACCCGATGAAAACGGCGTCGGACGCGATCCGGGATCAGGCCAAGTCGATGACGGATTTCGACCCCGAGAGCGAGACCGGCAAGCTTTCGGCGGAACGCGCTGAGGCGGCGAAGAAGATCCGCGAAGCGAGCGCGGCCAAGGCCGAAGCCCGCATCGCCAAGGAGAAGAAGGCCGCCGAAGAGGCCGCTGCCGCGGCCAAGGCCGCAGAGGCAGGCGATGCGCCCTCTGATGCGGGCGCCGAGAAGGACGACAAAGCATGAGCCGCACCGATGAGATGGAGGAAAGCGCCGCGCCGCTGATCGAGCATCTGGCGGAGCTGCGCACGCGATTGATCCGGTCGGTGCTTGCCTTGCTTGTGGGGATTTCGATCTGCTTTATCCCCATTGGCGGGGATTTCATTGCGGTGCATATCCTCAATTTCCTCTTGTCACCGATCGAGGCGTCGCTGCGCGCGCTTGGGGATCCGTCGCCGACGTTGCAATATACCTCGCCGCAGGAATACCTGTTCACGCTGTTCCGTATCTCGATGGTGTTCGGCTTTGCCATGGCCTTTCCGGTCATCGCCTTCCAGATGTGGCGTTTCGTGGCGCCGGGGCTCTACAAGAACGAGAAGGGCGCGTTCCTGCCGTTCATGGTCGCCTCGCCCTTCATGTTCCTGCTCGGGGCGACATTCGCGCATTTCGTCGTGACGCCGCTTGCCATGTCGTTTTTCCTTGGCTTTGCCGATGTGAGTTCGATCTTTGCCAACCTGCTTGGCAATACGCCGGAATTGCCTGCGGATGCCGTTGTGGTGCCGGAGACGCAGGAGGGGATCAAGGTCACCTTCTTCGGGAAGGTCAACGAAAGCCTTGATATCACGCTCAAGTTCATCATCGCCTTCGGTCTCTGCTTCCAGCTTCCGGTGCTTTTGACCCTGATGGGCAAGGCCGGGCTTGTGTCGGCGGACGGGCTCGGCTCGGTGCGCAAATACGCGATGGTGGGCATTTTGGTGCTTGCCGCGCTGGTGACGCCGCCGGATGTCGTCACGCAGTTGATCCTGTTCACGGTGGTCTACGGGCTTTACGAGGTGTCGATCTTCCTTGTGCGCCGGGTTGAGGCCAAGCGCGAGGCGCAGCTTCGGGCGGAAGGGTATTACGACGACGAGGACGAACCCGCCGATGAGGCACCCGCTGCAAAGCGCCCCTTTGAGGATGAGGAAGATCCCGAAGACGATCCGCTCCTGAAGGAGTTCGACGAGGACGACGATGACGAGGATGACGGGATGGTCGACAAGACCAACTGACCCTCTCCCTATGACTTAGGAAAGGCGCGTCCTGCTTAGGCGCGCCTTTTTCGTTTCTGGCGCCTCTTGTCGGGGGCGCGGCTTCGTGGTTCAAACCGGGGAGCCGAGATGGAGACCCCGATGGACCAAGACACCCTGACCCGTATTGCCGAGGCGCTTGAGCGAATGGCGCCTGCACCCGTGGCGGCGCCGGATTTCGATGCGGCGGAGGCTTTCGTGTGGCATGTGGCGCCGGACCGTCTCGAGCCAGTGCAGAAGGTGAACCGGGTCGATCTTTCGCTCTTGATCGGGCTTGGGCGGACGCGGGACACGCTGCTTGAGAACACGCTACAGTTTGCCAAGGGCCTTCCGGCCAACAACGCGCTTCTTTGGGGCGCGCGGGGGATGGGGAAATCTTCGTTGGTGAAGGCGATCCACGCGGAGGTGCTTGGGCAGGGGTTGCCGCTCAAGATCGTGGAGTTGCAGCGCGAGGACCTGCCGAGCGTTTCGCGGCTTCTAAACCTTCTGCGCGAGAGCGACGCGCGGTTCCTGCTCTTTTGCGATGACCTGTCGTTCAGCCATGATGACCAACATTACAAGAGCCTCAAGGCGGTGCTTGATGGTGGCATTGAGGGGCGGCCCGACAACGTGATTTTCTATGCCACGTCCAATCGTCGCCACCTGATGCCGCGCGACATGATCGAGAACGAGCGATCAAGCGCCATCAACCCGGCGGAAGCGGTCGAGGAGAAAGTCTCTCTCTCGGATCGTTTCGGGCTCTGGCTCGGCTTCCATCCCTGTAGTCAGGATGACTACCTCGCGATGATCCGGGGCTATTGCGATGCCCACGGGGTCGAGATCGATGACGAGACGCTGCGCGCCGAGGCCATCGAATGGCAGGCGACGCGGGGCGCACGTTCGGGGCGCGTGGCGTGGCAGTATTTCACCGACCTTGCCGGGCGCCGTGGCGTGGCGATCAGCTAAGCGCGGGCCTGTTCTTCCTCTTGCGAGAAATATCCTGGGGTGAATTGCCCGTATTCAAGCGCATGTCCGAGGAGCTCAAAACCGGTTCCCACTTTTGAGCGACATGCCGCGCCGCGGGCAAGAGGGGCAAAGCCCCTGACCCTCATTATTTCAGGTAGGGCATCGGGTCGACGGAGTCGAACCCCTTGCGCACTTCGAAATGCACGAAGCTGTCCTTGGCAGGGATCGCCGCGATGGACTGGCCGCGCTTGACGTTCGCCCCCTTGGAGACCGTCACGTCATCGACGTTGTAATAGACGGTCATCAGGTTGCTGTCATGGCGCAGCACGACGATGCGGACATTGTCGGCGTCCGTGGTGATCGCCGCGACCTTGCCGTCGCGCGCCGCCTGCACCGGGGTGCCTGCGGCGGCGGCGATGTCGATACCGTTGTTCTTGCCGCGTGCGTAGGGGCGAATGATCTTGCCATCGACCGGGTAGCCCATGCGCGAGCTGCGCGCGGTCTGGGTCTTGCCGAGGTCCGGCGCTTCGGGCGCTTCCACGGCCTTGTCGGGGTCGGGCAGCGGTTGTCGCGCGCTCGGCGGGGTCGGCGTCGGGGTGTTGCCGCCGGGGGCCGTCACCGCCGGGGCTGCTGCGGCCTCTTGGGCCGTGCTACGGTCCGGCGCACCAATGGCTGCGGGCGGAATCAGCAGGATTTGGTTTTCGCGGATCATGAAGTCGCTCCCAAGCCCGTTCCATTCGGCCAAAGCGCGGGGCGTCACGTCATAGAGACGCGCGATGGTGAAGGCGGTCTCGCCACGGCGGACCTTGTGGCGGATCGGTTCAAGGCCGGTTTCGCCTTTGGGCGCGTTGCTCGGGGCCGGTTGCAGCGGCTCGGTGGCAACGCGGCGCGTTTCGGCGTCGCTCAGGGCGCTGTCGGCCATGGCGGTGATGTCGACGCCAGAGGGCGGCGTCACGACACCGCGCCCGCCAGTTGCAGGCGACGGTTCGGCGACGCGGTAGGGCAGGGCGATGATCTCGCCGGCGCGCAGTTGGTCTTCGGGGCGCAGGCCATTGTAGCGGGCAAGGTCGGCGGCGGGCATGTCGATGCGGGTGGCCACATCGTCGAGCGTGTCGCCCCGGCGCGCCACGGCGACCTGATAATTCGGATAGGAGATGATGCCGCGCTTGTCCGGGCGCGGACGATCAGCGGTCGCGGCCTTGGCGGCGGTGGTGGTGTCGAGACCGGCCCCGATCCCGCCACGTAGGTCGAAGTCGAACCCGTCATTGCAGGCGCCGACGAGAACAAGGGTCAGGCCCATCATCATGAGCCGTGCGGGCGGGGCTTTGCTGTGGCGTGTCATCTCTGCTCTGGTCCTCAATTTGCCCCTGAAACCGCGCAAGAAACGCGGCGGGCGGTGCTCAATGATCAGTCATACCCGGCGCTTTACCACGCCTTGTTGGTCTTGGGTCTTTCTTCGCTTCTGCCCCAGATCAGTTCTCGGGGGCAACCCCTTCCACGAGGGGGACGAAACGCACGGGCCGCAATTCGTCATAGTCGAACCCCTCTTCGGTGCGGCGCACGCGGATGAGGCTCTGGACCGTGTCGGACTGGCCCACGGGCAGGACCATGATACCGCCGGGTTTCAATTGCGCCAAGAGGGGGCCGGGCGGGTCTTCGGCGGCGGCGGTGACGATGATGCGGTCAAAGGGGGCCTGATCGGGCAGGCCGAAGCTGCCATCGCCGGTCAGGGCAGTGATATTGGTAAGGTCGAGCGCATCGAAGACGCCGCGCGCTTCCTGCACGAGACGTTTGTGGCGATCAGTGGTGTAGACGCGCCGCGCCAGCAGGCTCAGGATCGCCGCCTGATAGCCCGAACCGGTGCCGACCTCCAAGACCTTGTCGCGCGGTTGCACCCCAAGCGCCTGGGTCATCAGGCCGACCACGGAGGGCTGCGAGATGGTCTGGCCGCAGGCGATGGGGAGGGGGGTGTCCTCGTAGGCGCGCCCCGCAAACAGCCCGCGTAGAAACCGCGCGCGGTCGATCCGTTCCATCGCCGACAACACGCGCGCATCCGTCACGCCCTTGGAGCGCAGGGCGAAAAGGAACTGCATCTTGCGTTCGGCGTCGGAGACGGGGGCGTCACTCATTCTTCGAGCACTTTCAGCGTGTCGAGCACTTCATGTGCGGTCAGGTCGGCGCGCATTGGGGTGACGGAAATGTAGCCGTCGAGATTGGCCGCCGCGTCCGAGCCGGGGGCGGTCGGGATTTGCTGGTTGCCACCGCGCACCCAGAGGAAGCGCCGTCCCGAAGGCGAATTGTGCGGCGCGACGGAAAAGCTTGTTCCCTGACGAAAGCCCTGTTCGGTGACGCGGATGCCCTTGACGTTCTCGGCGCGCACGGGCGGAAAATTGACGTTATAGAACAGGCGGTAGTCGTGGGTTTCCTCGGGGGTGGCGTCGAGGATTTTGCGAATGACCGAGACGCCATGCTGGGCCGCGGCCTCGAAGGGGGTGTCGATGTCGTAGTTCTCGGGGCCGAGATACTGCGAGAGGGCAATCGCCGGGATGCCCTGAAGCGCGGCTTCCATAGCGCCGCCGAGCGTGCCGGAATAGAGCGCGTTCTCGGCCGAGTTGTTGCCTCGGTTGACGCCGGAAAGGACGAGATCGGGCAGGTTGCCTTCCATCACGTCATGCACGCCCGCAAGAACACAGTCGGCAGGGCTGCCTTCGGCGGCGAAGCGGCGCGCGCCCATCTTGGCGATCATCGTGGGGTGGGTATAGCTGATGCAGTGGGCGACGCCGGATTGTTCAAAGGCGGGCGCCACGGTCCAGACCTCGCCCTTGGGGCCGGCAAGCTCTGTCGCGATCTCGAGCAGGACTTCGAGGCCCGGCGCATTGATACCGTCGTCATTGGTGATGAGAATGCGCATGGAGTGCCGCCTTTTGCCCGTGATCTGCCTGTTGTCCACTGTCTAGAGGAGGGGCAGGCGTGGGGCAAGTGGCGCCTTGTCCAGAAGGCGCTTGCGGGGGCCGGAGCGGCCCCACGCGGAGGGGTTTGCGGCCTAGAGCGACAGTTCGGCGATCAGGCGGGCGGCCTCTTCGCGGATGTCGTGCAGCGGCGCGCGGTCTTCGCCGGGAAAGAAGCGGGCGCGGGTCGCGGTTGCCATCGCTTTCGGGGCGAGGATCGAGACGCGGGGACCGGTGCGCACGCTCTCGGCTTGCCAGCTTTGGGCCAGCGCGATCTGACCGGTCTTGGTTGCGCCGTAGGCACCAAAAAACTTGTCGCCGCCATGCGGATCGTCGAAGAACACCGCTTGACCTTCCTGGCCGAGAAGCGGGCTTAGGAAGGGGATGAGCTGGCCTGTCGCGGTCAGGTTGGTGGCGATGGATTTGTCCCAGTCTTTCTGGTCGATATGGCCCGCCGGCGTCAGCGGCGCGGCATGGATCGCGGCGTGGACCCAGAGGTCGACCTTGCCCCAGCGATCATGGATCGAGCGGCAGAGCTGGGCCATGGCATCGGTGTTGGTGATGTCCATCGGGGCGAGCGTGGCTGCGCCGCCCTTGGCTTGAATGCGGTCGTCGAGTTCTTCAAGCGCACCGGTGGTGCGGGCGACGGCGACGACGTGATACTGGTCGGCGAGCGCCTCGGCAAAGGCGGCGCCGAGGCCTCGGGACGCGCCGGTCACAAGCGCGATCTTGGGAGAAGTGCTATCGGTCATGGGAGGGATGTGCGCCCTCGGGGCCGAGAGGTCAAGGGGCGAAACGGCACATCTGTAACACGTCGGTATCACGTCGGTATTGCGTCGGTGCGGGATAAAGCATTCCGCCAAACACCTGAGACACAGCTTTTGGCAGAGCGCCGCGCACCATATGAGTGTGGCGTGCGACTCACCTTCAACCTGATAGCTCAGGTTTAAGGCGTGACGCTTTAGGTCAGGGGCTTTGCCCCTCTTGCCTGCCAGGGCAGGCAATTCACCCCGAGTATTTTTCCAGAGAAGAAGACCGGGCGCGCGCGGGATCAGGCGGGCAGGTCGAGCCGCATCAGGCGCCCGCCGCGCAGAAGGGTTACGGAGGTGGCGTCGATGGCACGTACCGGACCAAGCGCGGAGGTGCCGTCTGCCTCGGTCATCACCGTCTTGCCCGAAGGCAGCAGGATCAGCGCGCGCAGGGCGTCCTCGCTTCCCATGATGCCGAGCAGTGTGAACACGCCACGCTGCCCGAGCGTGCCGCGTTCCGTCGCGATCTCGGCGACGTTGTCGGGCGTGGTTTCCATCTGTTGAGTGCTCATCTGGCCATCTCTTCTGTTCGCGTCTCGGCCTGATATGGGCCAAGCGCGGGCCTCTAACAGGGGCGAGAGGCAAAGAAAAGAGGGGATATGGCGCGGATCGGCGGGTTTTCGCTGCATCGCAGCAAAAGGCCGCCGAGACACCAGTGATCAGTCGGTGGCAAGGTGGGGCCGGATGTCGTCACCAAGCGCGGCGTAGAGATCGAGGAGCGGATCGAAGCCGATGCCGTCCGCCTGAAGCGCGGCGAGCGGGCCGTCGGCGAGGCGGATGCGGGGGCGCTCGCCCTCGGCACCGGGCAGGAGGGTGCAGGGCAGGGGCTCGTCGCTCTCAAAGCCGGGGAGATCGTTCATCAGCCATCCTGCGCCGCCTTCAAACGCCGGGCCATCGCCGGTTGCCGCGTCGAGATAGGCGTAGAACGTCTTGGGCGCGACAGCGACCCAGAGGGCGAAATGCACCTCTTCGTCGCTGCCGCGCACGTTTAGTGACAGGAGGGCGGAAAGAAACCGGTCTTCGCCAATGCGGCAGAGGTCGGGCGAAAGGCGATCCTCGCCCGCGACGATCTCGGGCATCCCGGGCGTCGGCTCGGCGTGGGGCCAGGCATCGGGCTGCGCGAAGGCGAAGTCGATCAATCCGGAGAACTGCCGCCCGCAACAGGGGCAGGTGCGCGTCTCGTCATGAAGGCGGCGCCAGCGCGCGTCGAGGGCGAGAAGGGACACCTAGCTTGCCGCGGATTGATCGGCGTTCCAAGATGAACCCGGCTCGGGCATGTCCTTGATCTTCTGGCTCACGCGGGAGGAGTTCTCCAGCGCGCCGAGATAATCATCGGAAATGGAGCCGGTGACGTAGTTGCCATCGAAGCAGGAGCAATCGAACTGTGCGATGTCAGGGTTGCCTTCCTGCGCGGCCCAAATCAGGTCTTCGAGCTTCTGGTAGAACAGGGCGTCGGCGCCAAGCTCCTCGCGGATTTCCTCGATCGAGAGGCCGTTGGCGATCAATTCGTGCTTGGTCGGCATGTCGATGCCGTAGACATTGGGGTATTTCACCGGCGGCGAGGCGGAGGCGATATAGACCTTCTTGGCCCCGGCCTCGCGGCACATCTCGACGATCTTCTTGATGGTATTGCCGCGCACGATGGAGTCGTCGATCAGAAGGACGTTCAGACCCTTGAACTCGAGCGGGATGGCGTTGAGCTTGCGGCGGACGGATTTCTTGCGCTCGCCCTGGCCCGGCATGATGAAAGTCCGGCCCACATAGCGGTTCTTCACGAGGCCTTCGCGATAGGAGATGCCCGTCGATTTCGCGACTTCGAGGGCGACAGGGCGGGCGCTATCGGGGACGGGGATGATGCGGTCGATTTCGAGCCCGCTTTCCTTGATCTGCTCGGCAAGGGTCGTGCCCATACGCATCTGGGTCTTATAGACGGAGATGCCGTCGAGCATGGAATCGGGGCGCGCGAGGTAGACATATTCGAAGATGCAGGGCGTGAGCTTGCCTTCGACGGCCTGAAACTCGTGCATGTTGCCGTCAAGGTCGATCAGGATCGCCTCACCGGGGTGCAGGTCGCGCAGCTTCTTAAACCCGTTGATGCCAAACGCCACATCTTCGGAAGCAAAGGCGTAATCGTCGCCGTCGCCGCGCTCGTTGCGTTTGGCGACAGAGAGGGGGCGGATGCCGTTGGGATCGCGGAAGGCGAGCATGCCGACCCCGGCGATGAGGCAGATCACGGAATAGGCGCCCTGCACCCGTTCCATTGTCATCTTCACGCCAGCAAAGATGTTGCGGATCGGATCGGCGGTGCCGTTGACCTTGATCGCATCGGAGACCTTGTCAGCCAGCACGTTCAAGAGGATTTCGGAATCGGAGGTCGTGCGCAGGTGGCGGGAATACTTGGCGGTGACCTTCTGGCGCTGTTCTTCGGTGTTGGTGATGTTGCCGTTATGGACGAGGTAGATGCCATAGGGCGCGTTGACGAAGAACGGCTGGGCCTCGGAGGCCGAAA
This sequence comes from Shimia aestuarii, assembly GCF_022814865.1. Classification (GTDB taxonomy): domain Bacteria; phylum Pseudomonadota; class Alphaproteobacteria; order Rhodobacterales; family Rhodobacteraceae; genus Shimia; species Shimia aestuarii_A. The sequence continues at coordinate 164,631 of NZ_JAKVRD010000004.1, forward strand.
GCGACCCGGCGGTCGGGTAGCGGACATGGCCCATGCCGATGCGACCGGTGAGTTTCTCGGCGTCTTCGGGATGGAACACATCCTTCACGAGGCCGTTTTCCTTGCGTTCGCGGAAGAACTCACCGGTGTAGGTCACCATACCTGAGGCGTCCTGTCCGCGATGCTGTAGCATCAGGAGGCCATCATAAATCTCGGCGAAAACGTCGTCGTTCCGGTTGGCGATCCCCAAAATCCCGCACATGAGGTGGCTCCCGTATCCCGTTAGGTCTGTCGATGAAAGGCTGTCGGATGCGCAGTCGGATGGATCGGGAGCCGTGTTTTGACAGCTAGAGCCGTATCGCTACATGTGCCGGGGCCGGTCACCGCCACGGGGGCGGTGCAAACGGGGGCAGACATCAGGGCACGGGACAAGATGGGGCTCCGAATCCATTAGGGCGCGCTTCTTGGCCTCTCTTAAGCCGTCCCGCGCGGTATGTCACGAAAGGATCACAGTTCAGGCAAGGCGCTATGACGCAGTGTTCTTTATGGGGCACAGGGCTTTGGGGGTGTGGACCCGTGTGATGCGAAAGAGCGTCGATTGGGCGGCTTTGGGCTTGTGGGAATCGCGGGCGCTTGCAAAGAAGCGGCACGCCCGGCCGCGGTCGGGCGATTACCTGAATACTGGAGTTCCAATACATGATGTTTCAAAAAACCGTGCCAGCCCTGTTGGTTGGCCTCTCGCTCGTTGCGGGCTGTGTGTCGCCGGAAGTTGTTGCCTCGACGGATGTGTCTGATGAGAGCATGACCTGCGAAGAAATCCGCACGCAGCGCGCCCAGCTCGATGAGATCCGCGAGGAAGCGCGCAAGGGCAAGACGGCCTCGGGCAAGAACGTGGCGGCGGTGCTTTTGTTCTGGCCTGCGGCAATCGGCAATTACGCCAATGCGTCCGAAGCGATCGAGGCGGCGAACGCGCGCCAGAAAGTGCTTGTCGATCTGGCCAAGAAGAAGCGCTGCAAGCTCTGAGCCTTGCCCTTCTTTGAGACATGAAAAAGCCCCCGGCCAGAGGCGCGGGGGCTTTGCTTTTCAGGTCGGCGGGGACGTTACTTGTCGCAGACGCCGACGAGTTCTTCGTATTGGCGGGTGATCCAGCCGAGCGCCTGTGCCGGGTCGCGCTCTTCGATTTGTTGCGTCATGCGCGAGAAGACCGAGGCGGAGCGGCTTTCGTCGACCATCGGAATGGATTGCGTCGCGGCGATGGTCTCATAGACGAAGAAGGCGATCGCGACGAGAAGGATGCCGCGCAGCACGCCGAAGAGGAAGCCGAGGCCTTGGTCGATGCCGCCGAGCGCGGAGCGTTGGACCAGCGAAGAAAACAGTGGGGTAAAGAGCGACACCACGACGAGCGCGGTGGCAAAGACGGCGGCGAAGGCGGCGATAATCGACAATTCGCAGCTATCGGCGAGGTATTCGCCCACCACAGGGATTTCCGTCACCAGCGGCTCGACCTGCGGGGCGAACATGAAGGCGAGCACCGCAGCAGCGACCCAGCCGACGATGGCCATGCCTTCGCGCACCAGTCCGCGGCTATAGGCGAGAAGCGCCGAGATGATGATGACGCCTGCGACCACGCCGTCGATGATGGTGAATCCGTCCATGCTCAAATCCGTCTTTCAATAGGCCGCACGCGGCGATCATCCGGCCCCGAACACTTCTCCGACGAAGCTGGCGAGATCCCCGATGCCGTTCAGCGTCATGCCGTCCACCTTCGGGGCCTTCCCGCCTTTCGGGGCGATTGCGGATGAGAAACCAAGTTTTTGCGCTTCTTTCAACCTGTTTTCGGCCTGACCGACGGGTCTTAGGGCTCCTGAGAGGGAGATTTCCCCGAAAACCACCGTATCAGCGGGCAATGCGGCGTCTTCGCGGGCCGATAGGAGGGCGGCGGCGACGGCGAGGTCGGCGGCGGGTTCGTTGATCTTCATGCCGCCCGCGACGTTGAGATAGACATCGAGACCGGCAAAGGGGATGCCGCAGCGGGCCTCGAGCACGGCGAGGATCATCGCCAGCCGCCCGCCATCCCAGCCGACCACCGTGCGCCGGGGTTGCGAATGCGGCGAGGGCGCGACGAGGGCTTGGAGTTCGATCAGCACCGGGCGGGTGCCTTCGATCCCGGCAAAGACCACCGAGCCGGGCGAGGGTTCGCCGCGATCCGACAGGAACAGCGCGGAGGGGTTCAGGACTTCGGCGAGGCCGCCGCCCGTCATCTCGAAGACGCCGATTTCATCCGCCGGGCCAAAGCGGTTCTTCACGGCGCGCAGGATGCGGAATTGATGGCCGCGCTCGCCTTCGAAATAGAGCACGGTGTCGACCATGTGTTCGACGACGCGGGGGCCGGCGATCTGGCCCTCTTTGGTGACGTGGCCGACAAGAACCACGGCCATGCCGCGCCGTTTGGCGAAGGCGGTCAATTCATGCGCGGCGGCGCGCACCTGGCTCACGGAGCCGGGGGCGGAGCCGACACTGTCGGACCACATGGTTTGAATCGAGTCGATAATGGCGAGCGCGGGGCGCTCGGCGTCGAGCGTGGTCAGGATATCGCGCAGGTTGGTTTCTGCCGCAAGCTGTACCGGGGCGTTCGTCAACCCAAGGCGCTGGGCGCGCATGCGCACTTGTGCGGAGGCTTCTTCGCCGGAAATATAGAGCGTTTTCATGCCCTTGGCGGCGAATTGAGCAGCGGCCTGTAAAAGGAGTGTCGATTTGCCGATGCCGGGGTCGCCGCCGACGAGGATCGCCGAGGCGGGCACGAGGCCGCCGCCCAGCACGCGGTCCAACTCGCCCAGTCCCGACAGGGTGCGGGGGGGCGGCGTTTCCTCGGTGCGCAAATCCGTCAGGGGGATGGTGCGGCCCTTGGCGGTGCCGAGACCGGCGGCGGAGGGACCGGCAGAGAGGGGCGTTTCCTCGACGATGGTGTTCCATTCGCCGCAGGCTTCGCAGCGGCCGGACCATTTGGTCGTGGTGTTGCCGCAGGCGGAGCAGGTGAACTGGGGTTTCGATTTGGCCATGTTCTTGTTTTGGACCACTAACGGCGGCGGGTCAAATGGCTAATCGCGATGGAGGCCAGAACGCAGGCGGTAAAGAGGTAGAGGCCCCAGCCGGTTTGCACCGTCACATGGCCCGCGCCTTTGACGATGACCACGTAGAGCGCGATGAGGAAGACGTCGGCCATCGCCAGTTTGCCAAGGATTTCAAGGGCCGGAAGCGTCTTGCGGCGCAAGTAGCCGAATTGGATCAGGGCGAGGCCGATGGTTTTCAGGTAGGGCGCGAAGATCGCCAAGAAGGTGACGAGGAGGGCAAGGGCCGGATCGGTCTCCCAGAGGCTTTGCAGGCCGGAGATGATCGAGATCTCGCTCAGGCCGAAGATCGGCAGGAGGCCCGCGTGGAGGAGCGGGGCGAACCATGCCACGGGAAAGAGTAGGAGCAGCGAGAGATTGGCGAGGCGTAGGAGCATGGGAATAGAGCTACGGCGCGCGCGGGAGCCGCGCAAGGGGGAGGTTTTGGCGCGGCGCGTCAGGGGCGGAAATGCAACGTCGGTATCACGTCGGTATTGCGTCGGTATTGCGGAGGTGGGGACGGCGGACTTCTTGCAAAATTCCGCAAAGAGATTTGAGGCCTCCGGCGGGAGGTATTTGGACAGAGAAGAAGCCGGGGGCGTGGGTGGGGGACGGGCTAGCGCACCGCCTCAATGGGGCCTTCGGCGCTGCCGGAGATGAACTGGGTCAGGTAGGGGTCGCCGGAATTGTCCATCTCGGAGACCGGGCCTGTCCATTGGATGACGCCGTCGTGCAGCATGGCGACCTTGTCGGCAATGGCGCGCACGCTTGTCATGTCGTGGGTGATGGTCATGGCGGTGGCGCCCATCTCGACGACGATCTCGCGGATCAGGTCGTTGATGACGCCGGACATGATCGGGTCGAGGCCGGTGGTGGGCTCGTCGAAGAAGATAATCTCCGGCTCGGCAGCGATGGCGCGGGCAAGGCCGACGCGTTTTTGCATGCCCCCCGAAAGCTCGGACGGGAAGAGATCGGCCACGTCCGGCGTTAGGCCGACGCGGCGCAGTTTCTCGATGGCGATCTCGCGGGCCTCGTCCTTGGGGCGTTTGAGCGAGCCGCGCAGCAGGCGGAAGGCAACATTTTGCCAGACCGAGAGGCTATCGAAGAGGGCACCGCCCTGAAACAGCATGCCGAAGCGGGCGAGGAAGGCGTCGCGGTCGCCGAGGGTGGCGTCCTTGCCGTCGACATTGATCGTGCCGCTATCGGGGGTGATCAGGCCGAGGACGCATTTCAGCGCCACGGACTTGCCGGTCCCGGAGCCGCCGATGATGACCATCGACTCGCCCTTGGGAATCTCGAGGTTCACTCCGCGCAAGACCTTCTTGGGGCCAAAGGATTTATGGACGTTGTCGAAGGTGATCATGAGGCGAAGAACAGCGATGTGAGGGCGAAGTTGGCGGCGAGGATAAGGACGGCGGCGGCCTGAACGGAGGATTTCGTGGCGCGGCCCACGCCTTGCGCCCCGCGGCCCGAGTTCATGCCGTAGTAGCAGCCCATGGTGGCGGCGATAAAGCCGAAGACCGAGCCCTTGATGAGCGAAGAGATGATGTCGGAATTCTCGAGGAAGTTCCAAGTGTTGGTGATGTAGGTCGCCGGGTTGAAACCGAGCGTGCCTGTGGCGACGAGGAAGCCGCCATAGACGCCGATGATATCGCCGACGCCAACGAGGAGTGGCACCACGAGCAGGGCTGCGAGGACGCGCGGGGCGGTCAGGTATTTCATCGGGTGGGTGGAGAGCGTCACCAATGCGTCGATCTGTTCGGTGACTTTCATCGTTGCGATTTCGGCGGCAATCGAAGAGGTCACGCGGGCGGCGACCATGAGGCCGACGAGGACGGGGCCAAGTTCGCGCACCATGCCGATGGCGACGATCTGGGGCACCACGGCCTCGGCCGAGAAGCGCGAGCCGCCGTCATAGATCTGAAGCGCCAGCGCGGCACCTGTGAAGATCGCGGTGAGGCCGACAACAGGGAGCGAGAGCCAGCCGACGTTGAGGAGGGCTGAGGCGAACTCGCGGCCATAGAAGGGCGGGCGCAGGATATGCGACAGCGCAGAGAGCGCAAAGAGCGCGACCTGGCCGATCATGGCCAGAAGGGCGAGCGTGGCGCGGCCCAAAGCGGCAAGGGGGGCGGTCAGGATCATGACGGCAGGTAGCGGCGCGCGTAGCGACCGCCCAGAGAGGTCAGGACTTCATAGCCGATGGTGCCAGCGGCGTCGGCGATGGTGTCGACGGATTGGTGCTGCCCGAGCAGTTCCACGGTCTCGGGAATGTCGGGGGCATCGGTGATGTCGATGCCGATCAGGTCCATCGAGACGCGGCCGACGATCTTGCAGCGGTGTTCGCCGGCGTAGACATGCGCCTTGGGACCGATGGCGCGCAGGATGCCGTCGGCATAGCCGCCCGCGATGGTGGCGATGCGTGAGGGGCGCTCGGCGGTCCAGGTGTTGCCATAGCCGACGGTTTCGCCGGGGGCGACGTCGCGGATCTGGATGACCGGGATATGGACACCGGCCACGGGGGCGGCGTCGATGAAGGGCATGCCGCCATAGAGGCCGACGCCGGGGCGCGTGAGGTCGAAGTGATAGTCGGGGCCGAGCAGAATCCCGCCCGTCGCAGAGAGCGAGCGCGGCACGTCGAGCCCATCCGTCATCTCGCGGAAGGTGGCGAGTTGGTGCGGGTTCATCGGGTGTTCGGGGTCATCGGCGCAGGCGAGGTGCGACATGAGCAAGGCAGGCCCCTGTTCGAGCGCGATGTCGCGCACGGCGTCCCATTCGGCGGGTTCCATGCCGAGGCGGTTCATGCCGGTATCGAGCTGTACCCCGAAAGGCGCGCCGGGCAGGGTCTCGAAATGGCGCAGCATCTGGTCGAGGGAGTTCAGCATCGGGGTGAGCTGCATCTCGGCGAGGATTTCGGTGTCGCCGTCCATATGGCCGGAAAAGACGCTGATCTCTGGTCCCGGACCGAGCGCGGCGCGCAGGGCGGCACCTTCCTCGGCGACGGCGACGAAGAAACGGCGGACGCCAGCGGCCTGTAGGGCCTTGGCGACGCGATCAGCGCCGAGCCCATAGCCATTGGCCTTGACCACGGCTGCGGTTTCGCAGGCGGAGAGGGCATCCAGCGCCTGCCAATTGGAGACGAGCGCGTCGAGGTCGATTGTCAGGGTCGCGGTAGCCATGGGCCTGTTGTTGTCGCAGTCGGGGGCAAGGTCAAGAGGAAAGGGGCCGCGCGGGGGGCTTCGGAGGCGCTTCGATCTTTTCCAGCAGCAGAGCGATGTGCGCCGCGGCATCTGCAATGGCCTCGGGGAGCGCGCTTTCGGGGAGGGGCGGTGTCGTGGCAGGGGTCATCGGGGCGAAAAGCGCCGTGCGGTCAGGGCACCAGCGGTCGCGGATCAAGGTGTTCTCGCGGGCCAAGAGCCGCAGGATATCGGCGCGAGGGCGGTCCGAGAGCACATCGTTGTTGGCGGTGCTGTGCCCGGTGGGGTCGGCGATCAAGGCGCGGATCAGGGCGCGACGCGTCGGGGCCGGGAGATCCGCGCGCGCGCCAAGCGCATGGCAGTAGGGCAGGGAGAGCGAGGCATTGACCTCGCCCGAGCCGAGCGCCTTTGGCGGCACGTCCTGCCAGCCGATGCGGGCGGCAAAATCGGCGACGCCGTTGGCGTCTGGGAAATCCGCGCGCTCGTAGGGGATCACGCAGAGGTTCTTGTGGCCGAAGGCGGCGTCATATTGCGCGAGGGTCGGGCTATAGAGGAGGCGGTCGATGCGGCCCTTGAGATAGGACTGAATAGTGCCGGTGACGCGGCCGTTCTTCAGGTGTTGCTTGTAGAGAGCCTCGAGGAAGTGATCCTGTCGGCGCAGGTAAGCGATCACTTGGGTGCGGGCGCAGAGGTCGGGGCCGAGGAAGCGCGCAAAGACCGGGGCGATGCCGGGGGCGAGGAACATCTCGCAGGAGAGGATCAAGGTCGCGTCAGGATGGGCCTTCAGCTCGCGGCGCAGTTCGAGAAACGCGGGGCGCGGTCGGCCCGAGAGGATCGCCTGATAGAGCCGTTGGTGGGCGATATGCTTGCGCCCGGCGCGGGCAAGGCGCAGCCCCGAGGCGGCGAGGCTCTCGGGGTGATTGTCGAGGGCGGACTGGATCGCCGTCGAGCCGGTTTTCTGCGAGCCGATATGCAGGATCAGCCGGGGGCGCGTCATCAGAAGCCCTGATCTTCGCCCTGTTGCCATGCTTTGACGAGGTTGCCGAAGCGGGTAAAGCGGCCCTCGAAAGAAAGCTCTACGGTGCCGATGGGGCCGTGGCGCTGTTTGCCGATGATGACCTCGGCCTTGCCGTGCAGGCGTTCCATGCGTTCCTGCCACGAGGCCATTTCGTCGAGCCGGTCATCGGAGGGTTTCTCGCGCTCGACGTAGTATTCTTCGCGGAACACGAACATGACCACGTCGGCGTCCTGTTCGATCGAGCCGGATTCACGCAGGTCCGAAAGCTGCGGGCGTTTGTCGTCGCGGCTTTCGACTTGGCGCGACAGCTGGGAGAGGGCGATCACGGGGATGTTGAGTTCCTTGGCGATGGCCTTCATGCCCATGGAGATCTCAGCAATCTCGTTGACGCGGTTTTCGGCGGTGCCACGGCAGAGTTGCAGGTAGTCGATGATCAAGAGATCAAGCCCATGGGTCCGTTTGAGGCGGCGGGCGCGGGCGGCGAGCTGGGCAATGGGAAGCGCGGGCGTGTCGTCGATATAGAGCGGGCAGGCCTCGAGCGATTTGGCGGCATCGACGAAGCGACGGAACTCGGCCTCGGTCATGTCACCTTTGCGGATCTGTTCCGAGGGCACCTCGGCGGCCTCGGAGAGAATCCGCGCGGCAAGCTGTTCGGCGCTCATCTCGAGGGAGTAGAACCCCACGACGCCACCTTCGACCGCGCCTTCGCTGCCGTCGGGGCGGGTGCCTTTCTTGTAGGCCTTGGCGACGTTGAAGGCGATGTTGGTGGCGAGCGAGGTCTTGCCCATCGAGGGGCGCCCGGCAAGGATCAGAAGGTCCGAAGGGTGCAGCCCGCCGAGTTTCTTGTCCATGTCGATGAGGCCAGTGGAAATCCCGGCGAGGCCGCCTTCGCGTTGATAGGCGGCGTTGGCAGAGTTCACGGCCTCGGTCACGGCCTTGAGGAAGGAGACGAAGCCACGCTCGGTCTGGCCCTGTTCGGAGAGCTTGTAGAGCGCCTGTTCGGCCTCGACGATCTGTTCGCGGGGTTCAAGCGCGACATCGACCTTCTTGGCCTTGGTCGAGATGTCCGTGCCGAGGCCAATGAGTTCCCGGCGGATCGCCATGTCATAAATCATCTGGGCATAGTCGCGCGCCGCGAAGGCCGAGATCGCAGCCCCGGCGAGGCGGGCGAGATAGGCGGGACCGCCGAGTTCCTTCAGGCCCTCGTCATCCTCGAGGAAGGCCTTGAGCGTCACCGGCGAGGCGAGCGCGTTCTTGGCGATGCGGGCGGCGGCGATCTCGAAGATGCGGGCGTGCACCGGATCGTAGAAATGCTCGGGTTTGATGATCGATGCGATGCGGTCGAAGATGTCGTTGTTGGTCAGGATCGCGCCAAGAAGCTGTTGCTCGGCTTCGATCGAATGCGGCATTGGATCGCCGTCACCGTTTTCTCCGGTCGGATTGATCGTCGAAATCTCGTTCATACCTGTCCCCGTTTTCCGCTCTACTTGGTGATACAGAGAGTCCCTGCCAAGACCTATCTGCATATGTCTGTGGATATCTGCGGGATATCCTGCGCGCAGCGGGGGCCGACTGGTGGTCTCGGACGGCTTGACCCCTAGATAGTGTGTCACAGCCGTGCGAAATGTCCAAATCGGCCCGCTACGGGCGATTCTCGAGGGGGCTTATCCACAAAGCACCCCCTTGTTTTATCCACAAGTTTTTACGCTTGTCCGATCGCCGGGCCTTAGCCCTTCATGCGCGCCTCTTGCCAGGCGCGGGGCGCCTTGAGGAAGGATTCGACCTCCGAGAGGGTCTCTTCGGAGAAGGCCTCTTGCGCACGGGCCTCGGCGAGCACGTCCCACCAGGTGCAGAGATAGTGCAGGTCAACGCCGTGATCGCCGAGCGTTTTCGTCGTCTCAGGGAAGATGTCGTAGTAGAAGATCACCGCCGTGTGGCCGCAGGTTGCGCCGGTGTCGCGGATGGCATCGACGAAGGAGAGCTTGGAGCCGCCATCGGTTGTCAGGTCTTCGACGAGAAGGACGCGTTCGCCCTCGCTCATCGCGCCTTCGATCCGGGCGTTGCGGCCGTAGCCTTTGGGTTTCTTACGCACATAGGTCATCGGCAGGGCCATGCGTTCAGCGACCAGCGCGGCAAAGGGGATGCCCGCGGTCTCGCCACCGGCGATATTGTCAAACGCCTCAAGACCTGCGTTGCGCATCACCGTCACACAAAGGAAATCCATGAGCGTCGAGCGGATGCGCGGGAAGGAGATCAGCTTGCGGCAGTCGATATACGAGGGTGAGGGCAGGCCGGAGGCGAGGGTATAGGGCTCGTCCGTGTTGAAGTTCACCGCGCCGATCTCAAGCAGCATACGGGCGGTGAGGCGGGCGATTTCGTCCTGTGCGGGGTAGGTGGTCGGGATCATGAGAATATCCTTGGAATATGCGGCAGAGGGTCAGGCAACGGACCAATAGACCGGGTAGCCCGGATCGAACACGGTCACCGGGCCTTCGCCGGTCTCGATCTTCTCGGGGAAGTCGGTCGGGGTGTCGGATTTGACGAGGGTGATCGTGCCATCGTTCTCGGGCAGGCGATAGAAGGCGGGGCCGTTCTTGGAGGCGAAGGCCTCGAGCTTGTCGAGGGCCTCATCCTCTTCAAAGACCTGTGCCAGAAGCGCCATGGTGTTGGTTGCCGTGAAACAGCCAGCACAGCCGCAGCAGCTTTCTTTGTTTTCATCCGTATGCGGCGCACTATCCGTGCCGAGGAAGAAACGCGCATCCCCCGAGGTTGCGGCGGCGCGCAGGGCGAGGCGGTGCTCTTCGCGCTTGGCCACGGGCAGGCAGTAGTAATGCGGTTTGATCCCGCCCACGAGGATGTGGTTGCGGTTGATGATCAGGTGGTGCGTGGTGATCGTGCCGCCGAGGTCGGCGTCGTTCGATTTCACGTAGTCGATGCCATCTTTCGTTGTGATGTGTTCCATCACCACGCGCAGGCCTGGGGTGGCGCGGCGCACGGGATCAAGAACGCGGTCGATGAACATGGCTTCGCGGTCGAAAATGTCGATCTCGGCGTCGGTCACCTCGCCATGGACGCAAAGGGGCAGGCCAATTTCGGCCATCTTTTCAAGCACGGGGCGCACGCGGTCGAAATCGCGCACACCGGAGGCGGAGTTGGTGGTCGCGCCTGCGGGGTAGAGCTTCACCGCCTTGACCAGTCCGCTTTCGGCGGCGAGCGCCACATCGGCGGGATCGGTGTCTTCGGTGAGGTAGAGCGTCATCAGCGGTTCGAAAGTCATGCCTTCGGGCAGGGCCGAGAGGATGCGGTCGCGGTAGGAGGCGGCTTCGGCGCCGGTCACAACCGGGGGCACGAGGTTCGGCATGATAATGGCGCGGGAGAAATCGCGGGCCGTTTCGGGCAGGACGGCGCGCAGCACCGCGCCATCGCGCAGGTGCAGGTGCCAATCGTCGGGGCGGGTGATGGTCAGGGAGGTGCTCATGCGAGCGGGTTTAGACAAATCGCGCGCGCCGCGCCAGTGATTCCGATGCCGTGACGGGGGCTCAGCTTGCCAGTTTGCCCTGGCGTGCGGCTTTCTCGAGGAGGTCGAGCTTGCGCATGTAGCGCGGCGCCTTCAGGCGGCGTGCGACGTTGGCGCACAAGAGCGCCTTGAGGAAGGGGCGTTTCTGGCTTTCGATGAAGCGCAGGCGCGCATCGAGATAGGGCAGATAGGTGCGCCGGGCGCGGGCAAGACGGTAGAAATCCGCCGCTGTCAGGTTGCCGGTCCCGGCCTTGGCCAGAAGCGGGAAGAGAATCTGCATCTTGAGCAGCGCGGCCTCGATATCGTTGCCCATGAGCGGCATGGGGAGGAGGCTCACGTTGTCGCGGGCGAAGAGGGCGGCGTGGATCGCGTCTTTTTCCTGTCGCGGGTCGTAGATCACGAAGGCGCGGTCGGCGGCGTCGATCATATCAGGCGCATAGCCGTAGCGGTCCACAAAGGAGACGCGGCGCATTTGGGCAAAGCGCTTGTCCCAGCCGGCGAGGCGGGGGGCAAGGGTCGCTTGCGGCTGCACGGTGATGACCGTTGCACCGGGGGCAGAGACGGAAAAGGCCGCCGCGGCATAGGCGCAGCCCGGACCCGCGCCGTAGAAGACAACCTGTTGGAAATCCTCGAAAAAGCCATCGTCGATCATACGATCGAAATAGGCATAGACATGGGGGTCGCGGAACCAGGTGTCTTCTTCGCACAGAAGGCAGAGATGCGACCAGCCGAACTCGCGCACCAGTTCAAAGCCGAGCGGCTGCCCGGTGTCGCCCCGCGCCTGGATCGTGTCGATGGATTCGAAGGTCACCAGAAGGATCGGCTTTTCCTCGACCATCACCGCGTGGTGACGGGGGCCGAGGGGCTGATAATAGCCATCCTCGCCTGCGATCTCCTCGAGTTTCGCAAGCCACTCTGGGGTTTCCAGCCCAAGCATGGGCGTCTCAAAACCGTTGGGCGAATCCTGCATACCTACATCCTCTTGCCGCCGTTGCGGGCGTCTCTACCTGTTCTCGCCTTGGATATGTAGTGCGCCAATGCGGCGAAAGTTAGAAGAATGTGGCGGGCCACGTGAAGAAAATAAGGCAATTCAGCCCGATAGCGGGCATTGCATCGCTGTGTTCCGACGGCGGAAATCTTGCATAAATTCCAAACATAAAATATAACAAAAACCGCATGTGATGCGAAAAGCATCACGCGATTGATTTGGAAAGAGGGGAAGAGGGGACATGGTTCTCAACTGGAAAACAGGCGGAGTGCTTCTTGGCTTCGTGTTTTTTCTGGCGGTGCTGCTTGTGAAGCCGATCGGGGTTTCGACGCAGTTCGTCATACTAGATGCCATTGTCGCGGATGCGGTGAACCCGGAGGTGATCACCCAGACCGATGACGGAGCCTACACATCGACCAACGCGTATCTCGCGAAATCGGGCGGAAAATACGCAAAGAACGCGTCAAACCCGCTCAACTATAGCTTTGTTTTCGTCATTGCGATGATGATCGGGGCGTTTGTGTCGGCCAAGGCGCGTGGCGGGATTGGCAAGGACGAGGCGCGGCTTCCAGCGATCTGGTACGCCAATTACGGCGACACGCCGGTCAAGCGGTACGCGCTGGCTTTTGTTGGCGGGTTCATCGTGCTTTATGGCGCGCGGCTCGCGGGCGGGTGCACCTCGGGACACATGATGTCGGGGATGATGCAGACCGCGCTTTCGGGCTACATCTTTGCCGCCGGTGCGTTCCTCGCAGCCATTCCGGTTGCGATGATGGTCTACAAGAAGGGAGCCTAGGCCCATGCAAATCATACTCGCACTCGTGATCGGCGCGCTTTTCGGTGCCACGCTTGACCGGATTGGCGCAACCAATCCGAACTGGATCATCCGCATGTTGTCTTTGCGCAACCTGCATTTGATGAAGACCATCCTTCTTGCCATCGGGGTCGGCTCGATCCTGATGTTTGGCGGGCAGGTGATTGGCGTTGTGGATGTGCTGCACATGTCGGTCAAATCCGCCTATGTCGGGGTGTTCCTTGGCGGGCTGCTGCTTGGTGGCGGCTGGGCTGCGTCGGGTTATTGCCCGGGCACCGGCGTTTGCGCGGCAGCGTCGGGGCGCAAGGATGCGTACTTTTTTTTTCGCGGGCGGCTTGCTTGGCGCGGCGGCGTATATGGTCACATATGATGGCTGGAAAGCGTCGGGGCTTCTTGACGGGATCGCAGGCGGCAAGGTCACGCTCGGCACGGTGCCGGGGGCGAAATACGAGGGGATCACGGCGCTGCCGGGCGATATTCTCGGGATCGTGCTTGGCCTGATCTTCATCCTCGTGGCCTTCGTGCTTCCCAACAGCCTTGTTGGAGAGGATGCGGTCGAGATGCCCGCCGAGTAATCGCGGGCTCTGGATGAGACGCGGGAACCGACCCGTTCGGTTCCGGCGGTGACCCACAAAAGAAAAGCGCCCCCGGTGATGTCTCAACCGGGGGCGCTTTGGTATAACGGGTTCAGCGAAGACTTACTTCGACAGCGGGCCGATCATCATGATCATCTGGCGGCCTTCCATCTTCGGCATGTTCTCGACCTTGCCGATTTCCTTGGTGTCTTCGGCAACACGCAGGAGCAGTTCGCGACCAAGGTTCTGGTGCGCCATCTCGCGGCCCCGGAAGCGCAGGGTCACTTTGACCTTGTCGCCCTTCTCGAGGAATTTCAACACGTTACGCATCTTGACCTCATAGTCGTGCGTATCGGTGTTGGGGCGGAACTTGACCTCTTTGACCTGAATCGTGGTCTGTTTCTTACGCGCCTCGGATTCGCGTTTTTGCTGTTCGTACTTGAACTTGCCGTAATCCATGATCTTGCAGACAGGCGGATTGGCGTTGGGCGAAATCTCGACGAGATCGAGGCCGGCTTCCTCTGCCATGGAAAGGGCCTCGCGCGGGGTCACGACGCCTACGTTGTCGCCATCCGCACCAATCAGGCGGATTTCGGGCGCACGGATGCGATCGTTGACGCGGGGGCCGGTGTCGCGCGTCGGGGGCGCGTTATGAGGTCTGCGGGCTATGGGTTCGTTCCTTTTATCGATACATCTGATGCGGCGTAAATTATCGGGCGTTGCCGCGCACTTCAAGCGGCAAATCTAGTGGCCGTTGCGGGCCGCGCACGGGGCAGGGAGTCGGCGGAAATCGGCCCGTGCATGGGACGCCTGCAACATGTTTCCCCCTTGCCTCTCAAGGGGAAGGAGACCATCTGTGGGAGAGAAATAAGCACGGGAAGCTTCCCTGCGCGAAAGGAGAGAAAGATATGCGTAATCTGATCTGGGTGGTGCTCGCGGTCGTGGTTGTGGCCCTTGGGTACTTGTTGATGAAGGATGATGGCGCGGCGCCGATCATGTCGGACATGAACGACGATGCGGCCACCGAAGAGTCGGCCCCGGCCGAGGTTGAAGCGCCGGAGCCGATGCAAGAGACGGTCGAGGACGCGGTCAACGAGGCGATGGATGATGCCGCCGCCGCGATGGACCAAGCCGAAGAGGCCGTCAGCGACGCGGTGTCGGGCGCTGTCGAGAGCGCCAGCGAGGCTGCTGAAGCGGCGGGCGATGCCGCGAGCGATGCGGTCGAAAACATGAGCGATGCCGCCAGCGACGCTGCCGATACGGCGATGGACAGCGCGAGCGATGCCGCCGAAGCGACCAGCGAAGCCGCGGATGACGCCATGGATATGGCAAGCGACGCGGCAGAGGCCACTGGCGAAGCAGCGGCCGAAGCGATGGAAAGCGCCAGCGACGCAGCACCCGAGGCCTCTTCGGAGACGCCGGACTCGCTGACGCTGGACGGGTTCGACCTTGAGAAGGCGAAAGAGCAGATCGACAACTCGTCGCTTGGCGAGATGACGAAGATGACGCTCAAAGCCGCCATTGAGAAGGCCGAGGAAAGCCCCGAACTTCTTGAAACCGCTTTGGAAAAAGTGCGTGAGGCGCTTGGGTTCTGATCCCCGCGACCACGTGGAATACCAACACCCCCGCAGGTCTCTGTGGGGGTGTTTTCGTTTCGGGCGCTTAGACTTTCCGCAGATCTGGCGTCATCGGCGGCTGGCCACTGGGCCTAGGGCGGAGGGCAGGGCCGGGAACACTCTTGCGACATAAGTCAGCGAGGGAAAACAATGTGCAGTGAACAAGGAAGCGCGATCGCGACGGTTATGGTCGAGAACGCGCGTGTGCGGGTGACGGAATGGCGATTCAAGGCGCGTGGAGACGACACGGGCTGGCATCGTCATGGTTTCGACTATGTCGTGGTGCCGCAGTTCGACGGGGCGTTGGAAATCGACCTTGAGAACGGCGAGACGGTGATTGCCGAGATGCAATCAGGCGTGCCGTATTATCGCGACCTTGGGGTCAAGCACAACGTCAAGAGCGCCAATGATTTCGAATGCGCCTTTGTCGAGATCGAGCTTCTTGAGCCGCGTCCAGAGGCGTGACGATCTGAGCTATGTCGACAAGGTAAGCGAGAACTTCTGCTCCTGCATCGCCTTGCCCCACTGATCGCCGGTCTTTTGCTCGACGAGGGCAAACCCGTGTTTTTCATAGAGCGTGCGGGCGGTATTGAGGCCAGAGAATGTCCAGAGGTCGACCTGTTTAAAGCCCTGCGTGCGGCAATGGGCGAGCGCGGTTTCCAAGAGCGTATTGCCAAGGCCCGATCCTTGCAGGTCGGGGTCGAGGATGAACCAGCGCAGATGCGCCACGCCGTCGCCGAGGTCTTCTCCGTCGATGGAGATGCCGCCGACAATGTCTCCGTCCCGGTCGATCCACCAGGTGCCATTCGCGGGGTTGGAGAGGCGGGGCAGGAAGTCGGCCATGCCTGCCGCTACGGTGGTTTCAAACGCCTGCCCGAAGCCGACAAGGGCGCTATAGTATCGGGCGTGTAGCGTGACGATGCGACCAAGCAGGCCGGGAGTATAGCCGGTGCGGATGTTTGGCGCTGGGGGCGTCGTGTCGGTGCGTGCAGCGGCAAGCGCCCCGGCATAGAGGCGCAGGCCGTCGCGGATCGCTTCGCCATCGCGCGGGGTCACGCGGTCGAGGGCGGCGCTGACGCGGGTCACGGCAAGGCGGTTGATCTGATCAAGGCTGGCGCGGCCCTCTTGGGTGAGGGACAGGTGTTTGGCGCGGCGGTCATCAGGGTCGGGCGTTTCGCTTACCAAGCCTTTGGTGCTGAGCGATTTCACCAGCCGCGAGATGGTCGATTTCTCGAGCAGGAGCCGAGCCGAGAGATCGCGCGCGGTCAGCCCGTCTTCGAACCCGAGTTCGACAATCGCGTGCACGGCGGAAGACGACAGGCCAATCCCCGGCAGGGCGCTGTTGAGCACGCCCAACTCGCGCATCAGATGGCGGGAATGGTGGCGGATCGGGGCGACGAGCGCTTTGGTCATGAAGATCCCTTGGTTGCTTGATGCAACTTTAGGACGGGGAGGCCCGATTTGTCACCTGCGCGATTTGGTCTCGGGACGAAAAAGCCGACCCGCTTGTTGGCGGATCGGCTTGGAACCGGGGTCTCGAAAGAGTCTGGTGTGCGGTCCGCAGATCGCGGCGGCGCGGATCAGTCGAGGAAGGCTTTTTCGACCACATAGGTTTGCGGGTCGGAATTGGCACCTTCGACGAGGCCATAGCCTTCGAGCATCTCTTTGATCTCGAGGTTGAAGGCAAGGTTGCCACAGACCATGGCGCGGTCGTTCTGTGGGCAGAGCGGCTCGACGCCGAGATCGGCAAAGGCCTCGCCCGAGCGCATCAGGTCGGTGATGCGGCCCATCTTGGCGCTCTCTTCGCGGGTGGTGGTCGGGTAATATTTGATCTTTTTCCAGAACCCTTCGCCGATCACCTCGTTCAGGAGCTCATCGGTCTTGAGGCTCTCGATGATCTCGCGGCCATAGGTCAGCTCGCCTGCTTCGCGGCAGGTGTGGGTGATGATGACTTCGTCATAGTCCTGATAGGTCTGCGGCTCGCGGAGAAGCGAGGCAAAGGGGGCAAAGCCGGTGCCGGTCGCGAAGAACCAGATGCGTTTGCCGGGCAGGAGCGCGTCATGCACCAAGGTGCCGACGGGTTTGGGGCGCAGGATGATCTCGTCGCCGGGCTTGATATGCTGAAGCTTCGACGTCAGCGGGCCGTCTTGCACCTTGATCGAGTAAAACTCGAGCTCTTCATCCCAAGAGGGCGACGCGATGGAATAGGCGCGCAGGAGCGGTTTCTGCTTGCCGGTCTTGGGATCAGGATCACCCATGAGGCCGATCATCACGAACTCGCCCGAGCGGAAGCGGAGCGAGGCGGGGCGGGTGCATTTGAAGGCAAAGAGCCGGTCGGTATAGTGTTTGACCTCGGTGACGGTCTGGGCGTCAGGCAGGGTCGGAACTTTGGGAATAGCGGTCGCTTGGGCGTCGGTCACGTCGGGTCGCTCGTTCGTTTGGTTGCAATGAGAGGTGGCAGAAAGCTGGGCTTTGCCTAACAGGTTGATTGGGGTTTTAAAAATGTATCTGAAAGATTGCTTTGATCTGGCGCAAGTTTTTCATCTGCCGTGGCCTGTGCGGAACAGCATGCCGGGGAAGGGCGCAAAAACGGACTGAAATCCCGAAAATTTGGCCCTCTGAACCGGCGATCACAGGCTGAGCAGCCTTGAGAAGTGGGAGAGTCTCCCGTATCGAAGCCATGAAGGCGGAGAATCCAGAACATCTGTTCCGAATCTCTTGCCATGAAACCGGCCTGTCGAGGAGGCATGCATGGCTGTGAAGATCGATGAGCTGGATCGGAAGATCCTTGAGTGCCTGCAAGAGGATTCCGGCCGCTCGCTCGACGAAATTGCCAAGATCGTGGGATCGTCCAAGACCCCGGTCTGGAACCGGATTCGCAAGCTTCGTGAGGCCGGGGTGATCCGGCAGCAAACGGTGATCCTCGACCCCGAGGCGCTAGGGTTTGAGGCGTGTTTCTTTGTTCTCATCCGCACAAGCGAGCATGAGGCTGACTGGCAGGCGGCGTTCCTCAAGGCGCTTCGGGATCGCCCGGAGGTGCTTGAGGCGCACAGGTTGGCGGGGGATATCGACTATATCCTGAAAGTGCGGGTCGCCAATGCGCGCGCTTATGATGCGTTCTATCAGGTGCTGATCTCGGAGGTGCGGGTGCATAACGTGACCGCACTATTGTCGATGGAAGAGATCAAATCGACCACGCGCCTGCCGCTTGTGGCGGGAGATGGGGCCTGAGATATGGCCATCTGGGCGCGGGCGTTGGTAAGATCGACAGCATGAGAGCCATTATTCGCCATAGATACGCGATCCGCCTTGCCTTCGCGCTCTTGCTTGCCACCGTGTCGGGCGGGGTGTGGTGGTTCGGCTATGGTCAGGCGCTGGCGCAGATTGAGGAACGCGGCAAGTCGGACCTTGCGTTGGCGGCGGATTGGCTCACGGCGCAGTTGCAGCGGTATCAAGAGCTTGCGGTTCTGATGGCACCGCATCCGACGCTTGTGGCCCTGTCAGACGGGCGCGGCGGCGAGGGTGCGGCGAAGGCACTATTGCTTGATGCGGCAGACAAGACGACAGCGCGAGCGGTGGTCTATGCCGATAGCGAGGGGCATGTTCTTGCGTCGGCCTTTGGCGATGCGGGGGAAATCCTGCGCGGCCGACCCTATTTCGAGCGCGCCTTGCACGGGGCGCTTGGGGTTTATCACGATGTCGACCCGGCGAGCGGGCGACGGGCGTTTCATTTCGCCGCCCCAAGTTTTGCCAGCGATGGCCGGGTGCAGGGGGTGCTTGTGGTCAGCGTCGATGTGACCTCGGTGGAGGAAAACTGGCGCGGAGATGGGCCTCCGGTATTTTTCGTCGACGACAACAAACGGGTGTTTATCACCAATCGCTCTGAGCTTCTTTTCTGGGAGCGGCGCGGCGACATGGCGGGGCTTGTCCCGCCCGTGGGAGCGCGGCCCGCATTCCGCGAGATTACGCGGGCGGGCTATGCGCTCTGGCGGCTGGACTGGGGGCCGTATGTGCCGAACCTTGGCTTGCACCTTGTAAAGCCCTTGCCGGTCATTGGGATGACCGCCGAAGCCGTGATCGACGCGGCCCCGGCACGACAGCTTGCAGGGTTGCAGGCGGCGGTGGTGGCGGCGCTCATCCTTGCGTTTGGTATTTTCCTCGATCAGGCGATGCGACGGCGGCAAGTGCTTGCGCAGGCGAACGCGGTTCTTGAGGAGCGGGTCGCGGCGCGGACCGAGGCGCTTTCGCTCAGCAACACGCAGTTGCGCCGGGAGATCACAGAACGCCAAGAGGCCGAAGCTGCGCTCAAGAAGGCGCAGGCCGATCTTGTTCAGGCGGGCAAACTATCGGCGCTGGGCCAGATGTCCGCGGGGATCAGTCACGAGTTGAACCAGCCCCTGATGGCGATCCGGCAATATGCGGACAATGCGGCGCTTTTCCTTGAGCGGGAAAAGCCGGAGGTCGCGGGCGACAACCTTGGCCGGATCAGCGCCATGGCGGCGCGAATGGCACGGATCATCAAGAACCTGCGCGCCTTCGCCCGCAATGAGAGCGAGCCGATGGGGAAGGTGGACCTCGTGCAGGTGATCGAGACGGCGGTCGAGTTGACGTCGGCGCGGCTTCGGGCCGAAGATGTGCGGCTCACCTGGGACATGCCGGAGGGGGCGGTGCTTGCCTGGGGCGGAGAGGTGCGGCTTGTGCAGGTCTTCGTCAACCTGATCAACAATGCGGCGGACGCGATGGCGGGTGTCGCCGATAAGGAGATCACCATCTCCCTGCGCCACGACGCGCGGCTTGCGGTCGATGTGGCCGATACCGGGCCGGGTATCGAAGACCCGGATCGGATTTTTGAGCCGTTCTATTCCACCAAGGCGGTGGGCAGTTCGGACGGTATGGGGCTTGGTCTGTCGATTTCTTACGGGCTTGTGCAGAGTTTCGGCGGCGCGATCCGGGGGAGCAATTCCGCGCGCGGTGCGGTGTTCACCGTCGAACTTGATCCGTGGAGCGAGGAGGCGGCGGCATGACGCGGAAAGTGCTTCTTGTCGATGACGATGCGGCGGTGCGTGCGGCGCTGGCGCAGACGCTCGAGCTGGCCGATCTCGAGGCCATCCCGGCGGGGAGTTTCATCGAGGCCAAGGATCATATCGCGCCGGGGTTCGAGGGCGTCATTCTGTCGGATATCCGCATGCCGGGGCGGGATGGGTTTCACCTCTTGTCTTATACGCGCGGCGTTGATGCGGAATTGCCGGTGATCCTTTTGACCGGAGAGGGCGATATCCCGATGGCGGTTTCGGCGATGGGTCAGGGGGCGTTTGATTTCCTGGAAAAACCCTGTGCGCCCAAAGATTTGCTTGCCGTGATCGAACGTGCGTTGCGGACGCGGGCGCTTGTGCTTGAGAACCGGCGTCTGAAGGCGCAGCTCGAGACAGGCGATCCAGCGGCGCGGATGCTGTTTGGCAATTCTGACCTTGCCGAGGGGTTGCGCCAGCGGGTGCGCAGCGTGGCGCGAACGCAAGCGGAAGTGCTTGTCAGCGGCGCGCCGGGCAGTGGGGTTTCCAAGGTGGCCGAGGTGGTGCATCTGTGTTCGCCGCTCTCGAAGGGGCCTTTCGGGAAATACGCCGCGAGCGGCATGGATGCGGAGCGATTTGCCCGCGCGGTCAAGGATGCGGCGGGCGGGAGCCTGTTTCTCGACGAGGTGGCGGTCCTGCCGATGGAGACGCAGTTCGCGTTGATGACGATGATGGAGCAGGGCGGGCATCCGCGGCTCTTATTCGGGAGCACGCAGGAATTGGGCCGGGCGGTGGAGGCCGGGCAGCTTCATGCCGATCTCTATTACCGGCTTGATGCGATGCAGGTACGTATCCCGACGCTGGCCGAACGCCCCGAGGATATCCCGGTCCTGTTTCGTCACTATGTCGCGCAGGCCGCTGAGCAGGCGGGGCTTAGCGCGCCGGAGATCACGCCGGACCTCCTTGCAGACCTGATGGCGCGGGACTGGCCGGGCAATGCGCGGGCGCTGATGAGCGTGGCGATGCGCTTTGTTCTCGGGCTTCAGGACGGCGACGAGGCGCAGGATCACGGGGGGCTTGGGCTGGCCGAGCAGATGGCGCAAGTGGAGCGATCGCTTTTGACCGAGGCGCTTCGGCGCGCAGGAGGCCGCGCGAGCGCGGCGGCGGAGGCGCTCAAGCTGCCGCGCAAGACGCTTTATGACAAGCTCGCCAAGCATGGGCTGAAGCCGGAAGAATTCCGCTAGGGGCAAGCCCTTTGGAAAGGGCTTGGACTAGGATTTTCGGCGCCTATTCCGCAGGGGTCGCCTTGCCTTCGCAGCGGGCGAGTTGATCGGTCTCGTGGATTTTGAGGTCCCGCGAGGGCGAGAAATCGGCGCGCACATGGTCCCACCAGTGGCCGAGATAGCTTTTCTCAGACGTGGCATGGAACACGTCCGGCGCGATGCGGTGCAAATCGGGCAGGCGGGTCCAGGGGACGTTGGGAAAGCTGTGATGCTCGTTGTGGTAGCCGGTGTTGAACAGGATCAGGTTGAGCGGGCCATAGGTCGAGCGGGTCGGGTTCTCGTCATCGGTGCCGGGATGTTCAGAGAGCGATTGGCCAAGGTTGGAAATCCCCAGCTTGCCGAGGAAGAAGGACAGCGACCAAAGGTGATAAAGCAGCGCCCAAGGCCCGAGGAGGGCGAGCATCGCGAGGTTCGAGATCAGGGACACCGCGATGAAGGGGCGCATGTCGCGGCCATCGGGGCGGGTTCCGGTAAAACGGTCGACGGGATCCGCGACGGGACGGCCTGAGGCCCAGGCGTAGAGCCGGGGCAGGATCGCATCGCCGAGCATGAAGCCGAGCGGCAGCGCGTGAAGAAACAGCGTCAGGAGGGTCAGGAGGCGCTGGGTCACGGGATGAGTGCGGCGCACGTGCTGGCGCGCTTGCAGGGCGCAGATGTCCTCGTGTTCGTAGTCGCGCTCATAGTCACCGACAAAGGGGTGGTGGCTTGTGACGTGTTGATGCTGGTAGGTGAGTTGCTTGCCATAGGAGGTCAGGATCGCCTCGAGGCCAAGGTCGAAGGCCAGTTTGGCCCGGTCGCCGCGAAAGACCAGCTTGTGACAGGTCTCGTGGATGAGCGAGGCGGCGGAGTGGTAGACGATCTGCCCGATGAGGAAGGCCGTGAGGCCGACCAGCAGCAGCCCGCCATCGGAGACGGCCCAGGCGATCCCCCATTGGATCGCGAAGAGGATTGGCAGGGCGAGCGCGGTGCGCGGCTCGGGACCAGAAAGATCGGCCAACTCGGGATGGGCCTTGAGCGCGGCGCGGCGCATATCGTTGTGGCGGCGCGATTGTGGCGAGATGGTTCCGGTGGCGCGGGGGGCGGCAGAGTCGGGCATGGCATTCCTGCGAAGTAAGGCTTGGGCAGAGTAGGGCGCGGGCGCGGGCCGGGTCAATGTGCAGAGGTGACGCGCCATGGCCGTGGAGGGGACAAAAGGCCTATTCGGGGAGGGCGATTCACTGTGCGGATTTTCGCACAAAGGCGGCTTGGCCCGTGCGGGAAATCGCACAGTCCGTGCCGCGCGCTTGGGTGTTCGGTGTGCGCGGGCGCAATATTGCCCTGAAAACAAACGGGAAATGCAAAAATGTCATAGCTTGGTAACAAACCCTTGAGCGGTTTTTGCCTGACCGTCAGTGTTTTGCGCGGATCGCCCGGTTTTCGGGCATCGGACATATCGAATTCTTGACCTCTGGGAGGAGACCACATGAAATTCCTGACCACCGCAGCGACCGCTCTCGCGCTTACCGTGACTGCCGGCACCACCGCAATGGCCGCTTGTGACGATGGCGAAATCGTCATCAAGTTCAGCCACGTGACCAACACCGACAAACACCCGAAAGGCATTGCCGCATCGCTTCTCGAGCAGCGCGTCAATGACGAGATGAACGGCAAGGCTTGCATGGAAGTCTTCCCGAACTCGACCCTCTACAACGACAACAAAGTTCTTGAAGCCATGCTTCAGGGCGACGTGCAGCTTGCCGCGCCGAGCCTTTCGAAGTTCGAGAAGTTCACCAAGAAATTCCGCATCTTCGACCTGCCGTTCATGTTCAAAGACATCAACGCCGTGGACGCGTTCCAAGCGTCGGACTCCGGTCAGGCCCTGCTCGACTCCATGCAGCGCCGCGGCCTGCAGGGTCTCGCCTACTGGCACAATGGCATGAAGCAGATGTCGGCCAACAAGCCGCTCGTCTCGCCGTCGGATGCCAACGGCCTCAAGTTCCGCGTGCAGTCCTCGGACGTGCTCGTGGCGCAGATGGAAGCCATCGGCGGCAGCCCGCAGAAAATGGCCTTCTCGGAAGTCTATGGCGCGCTTCAGCAGGGCGTTGTGGACGGTCAGGAAAACACCTGGTCGAACATCTACGGCAAGAAGTTCTTCGAAGTGCAGGACGGCGTGACCGAAACCAACCACGGTGTGATCGACTATCTTGTCGTGACCTCGGTGGACTGGCTCGACAGCCTCGACGCGGATGTGCGTGACCAGTTCCTCACCATCCTTGGCGAAGTGACCGCGACCCGGAACTCGGAGTCGACCTCGGTGAACGAAGCCGCGAAACAGGCGATCGTCGACGCGGGCGGCACCATCCGTCAGCTCTCGGCAGAACAGCGCCAGGACTGGGTCGACACGATGAAGCCGGTTTGGGACCAGTTCTCGGACGACGTGGGCCAAGACAACATCGACGCGGCTCAGGCGATCAACGCCTCCATGTAATCTGATCGCTGCGCTTTCAGGCGCAAGATCTTGGGGCGGCCCATGCGCTGGGCCGCCTTTTTCAAACAACCCACCTAGCAAGACGGGGACAGGCCTTATGCAGCATAAGCATAGCTTTGTGGACCGGATCGAGGAGACGCTGATCGCGCTCCTGCTTGGGCTCATGACGGTCATCACCTTTGCCAATGTCATCGCCCGTTTCGGATTCAACTCAAATATTCTCTGGGCGCTGGAACTGACGGTGTTCCTGTTCGGCTGGCTTGTCCTGCTTGGCGCCTCTTACGCCGTGAAGAAGCACAGCCATCTTGGCGTCGACGCGATCATCAACATGGTGCCCGCCCCTGTGGCGCGTATTCTCGGGCTGATCTCGGTCACGGTTTGCATTGTGTTCTCGCTCCTTCTTTTGAAAGGGGCCTATGACTACTGGGCTGTGTTTGCGGACTTGCCGCCCACGTCGGGGCGCTGGTTCCCGACCGGGTTTGAGGACAGGTTCCGCTCGCAATCTTTCTACGAGGTGCAGGACGTGCCGATGGTCGGCGCGCTCAGCTTTCTCGAAGACCTTATCAATTACGGCGAAGAGTACGAGAAGATGCCCAAAGTGGTGCCTTATCTCGTCCTGCCCGTTTCCATGGCGCTTCTCGTGTTCCGGTTCTTCCAGGTCGCGCTACAAATCTGGCGCGGAGAGACGGACCGTCTTGTCGCGAGCCACGAGGTCGAGGACGAGATCGACGAAGTGCGCGCATTGCAGGGGGAGCATGACTGATGGAAGTTGTTCTTCTATTCACCATGGTGATCGGGCTGCTGTTGATCGGGGTGCCGATTGCGGTCTCGCTCGGTCTTAGCTCGACGCTGTTCCTTCTCTTCTTCTCGGAGAGCTCGCTGGCCTCGGTGGCCGGGACCTTGTTCGAGGCCTTCGAGGGGCATTTCACGCTTCTGGCCATTCCGTTCTTTATTCTCGCCTCGAGTTTCATGACCACGGGCGGCGTGGCGCAGCGGATCATCCGCTTCTCCATCGCCTGTGTCGGGCATTTGCCGGGCGGGCTTGCGATTGCGGGGGTCTTTGCCTGTATGCTTTTCGCCGCGCTTTCGGGATCGTCCCCGGCGACCGTGGTGGCCATCGGGTCCATCGTGATCGCGGGCATGCGGCAGGTCGGCTATAGCAAGGAATTCGCCGCCGGTGTGATCTGTAACGCGGGCACGCTCGGCATCCTCATCCCGCCGTCGATCGTCATGGTGGTCTATGCCGCCGCGGTCGAGGTCTCGGTGGGGCGGATGTTCCTTGCTGGCGTCATTCCGGGCCTTCTCGCGGGGTTCATGCTCATGGTGACGATCTATGTCATGGCGCGGGTGAAGAACCTGCCCAAGGGCGAATGGCTCGGCTGGGGGGAAGTCTTTACCTCGGGGCGCGAGGCGGGCTGGGGTCTGTTCCTCATCGTGATCATCCTTGGGGGCATCTATGGCGGTATCTTTACACCGACCGAAGCCGCCGCCGTGGCCGCCGTCTATGCCTTCTTGATCGCTTGTTTTGTCTACAAGGACATGGGGCCGCTTGCGGGCGGCGAGACGGGCGAGAAATCGAGCCTGCTGCGGAAACCTTATGCGCTTGTCACGGCGCTTGTGCATCCGGACACGAAACATACGCTGTTCGAGGCGGGCAAGCTTACCGTCACGCTTCTTTTCGTGATCGCCAACGCGCTTATCCTGAAGCATGTGCTGACCGATGAGCAGGTGCCGCAGACCATCGCCAATGCGATGCTCTCGGCCGGGTTCGGGCCGGTGATGTTCCTGATCGTGGTGAACGTCATCCTGCTTATCGGCGGGCAGTTCATGGAGCCTTCGGGGCTTCTCGTGATCGTGGCGCCGCTGGTGTTCCCGATTGCCATCGAGCTTGGCATTGACCCGATTCACCTCGGGATCATCATGGTGGTCAACATGGAGATTGGGATGATCACGCCGCCGGTGGGGCTCAACCTCTTCGTGACCTCTGGGGTGGCTGGGATGCCGATGATGTCGGTGGTGCGGGCCGCGCTGCCGTTCCTCGCGGTGCTCTTTGTCTTCCTCATCATGGTGACCTATATCCCGTGGCTTTCGACAGTATTGCCGAACACCTTCATGGGGCCTGAGATCGTCACCCAGTAGGGCGGTCACAGATGCGATTTTGGCGGCGTCCCGAGCACTCGGGGCGCCGTTTTTCATGGCGATGTTGAAAGGGGCGCGGCGGGGCCGCGCGCAGGTTTTCTCGTCATCGGCCCCTTGTCAGGGGCCGCTGCCTGCGGATTGCCTCCGGCGGGGATATTTTTGGCAAGAGGAAGGTCAGGCGGCGTCGAGTGCGTCGATGATGGCCTGGAAGTCGTCGGCCTTGAGGCTCGCGCCGCCGACCAGCGCGCCGTCGACATTGGCGACCGAGAAGATTTCAGAGGCGTTCTCGGGCTTCACGGAGCCGCCGTAGAGGATGCGGAAGGCATGGCCTTCGCCGCCGAAGCGGTCGGTCAGGATTGTGCGGATGAACTCATGCACTTCGTTGATCTGCTCGAGCGTCGGGATGCGGCCGGTGCCGATGGCCCAGATCGGCTCGTAGGCGATCACGGTGTTGGCGCCGGTGGCGGTGTCGGGGAGGGAGCCTGCGAGTTGACTGCCGATCAGGGCAAGGGTTTCACCGGCGTCGCGTTGGGCAAGGCTTTCGCCGATACAGACGACCGCGAGCAGGCCCTCGGACCATGCCGCCGCGACCTTGGCGGCGACGGTGGCGTCGGTTTCGCCATGGTCTTCGCGACGCTCGGAATGGCCAAGGATCACGGCAGAGGCGCCGCAATCGGCAAGCATCTCGGCGGAGATATCGCCGGTGTGGGCCCCGGATTGCGCGGCGTGGCAGTCCTGACCGCCGATGGCGATATCGCCTGCGACCAGCGTGGCGCGGGAGATCAGCGTCGCGGGCGGGCAGATCAGACGACCGGTCTGGGACGGTGCAGGCGCGGCGGCGAGGCGCTCCAGTTCGGCGAGGTCCGCCCCGAGCCCGTTCATCTTCCAATTGCCTGCGGCCAGTTTGCGACGCATCTGCTGCTCCTTCTTGATTTGGTTGATCTGTTTTCAAGGGTTCGCCGCTATGCGTCAAGGGCACCTTGCGTCGCGCCGCGCGTGGGGCGTAAAAGAAGGGGCGAAATCGGAGGTGTGAGATGATCCCAAGACTTGATGCCCGCAAGATCGATGCGCGGGACGCGCAGACCATGGCGCAGCTGCGTCAGGGCGTGGAGGAGGCGGGGTTTCTTATTGTCGAGAACTCGGCACTGACCAAGGCGGATGTGCTAGAGGTGATCGAGGTCTACCGGGCCTTTTTCAAGCAACCCGAAGCGGCCAAACGCGGCGTCGACATGGCGCGCACCGGGGCCAACCGGGGCTGGGGCGCGCCGGGGTCTGAACAGGTCGATCCAGAGGCGAACCCGGACTACAAGCAGGTCTTTGATTGCGGGTTTGAATTGGCCGCCGATGATCCGCTTCGGGCGTTGAACCTATCGGTTTATGGCGACAACCTCTGGCCGGACGTGCCGGAGGCGTTTCGCGCCACGGTGCAGGGCTACTATGGCCGGGCGCTTGAGGTGTCGATGGGGGTGCTGAGGGGACTCGCGGCGGCGATCGGGCAGCCGGAGGACTATTTCGATGCGGCCTTTTCGCGGCCCATGGCGCTTTTGCGGGCGAACTACTATCCGCCGCGCCCTGAGTGGGCGACGGAGAAGGATTTCGGCATCGGCACCCATACGGATTACGGCTGTGTCACGCTTCTGGGGACGGATGGCGTTGGCGGGCTCGAGGCGCAGCAGCGGGATGGGACGTGGATCCCGGTCGAGGCGGAGCCGGGGGTGTTCATCATCAACTTTGGCGAGATGCTCGAGATGTGGACCGACGGCAAGGTGCGTGCAACGCCGCATCGCGTGAAGGGGACAAACGAAGAGCGGATTTCCGTGCCGATGTTCTTTAACCCCAACCACGACACCAATGTCGCGCCAATCGGATCGGGGCGGGAAATCCTTGCGGGAGATCATCTCGAGAAGCGGTTCAACGAGACCTATCTACACCTGAAAGAGACGGCATAAGAAGGGGTTAGGCGGCGTTCCTTACGCGCGCCTTACATGCCTTCGAACTTGATCGATTCACCGCAGCCGCAGGCTTCGGTGACGTTCGGGTTGTTGAACTTGAAGCCGCTTTCGAGGAGCGAGGTTTCATAGTCGATCTCGGTTCCAAACAGGAACATCTGGGCCATGGGCGCGATCATCACGCGGGCGCCGTCGACCTCGACCACCTCGTCGTTGGAATCGGGTTCGGAGACGTATTCCATGGTGTATTCCATGCCTGCGCAGCCGCCTTTCTTGACGCCGATCCGCAGGCCTGCATGGCCGTCCTTTTGCATCAGCCGCGTGATCTGGGTCACGGCGGCGGGGGTGATGGTCACAGGCGATTTTCCGGGAATGCCAAACATGAGCGTTCCTCCTTAAGCCTTTGAAAGGTCACATGAAGCCAAGTTCGAGCCGGGCTTCGTCGCTCATCATTTCCATGCCCCAGGGCGGCTGCCAGACGAGATCGACAGTGACGTTACGCACGCCGCCGACACCGGCAATGGCCTCTTGCACCCAGCCCGGCATCTCGCCCGCGACGGGACAGCCCGGCGCGGTCAGGGTCATGGTGATGTGAACATCATTTTCATCAGAGATTTCAATCGTGTAGATCAGGCCAAGATCGTAGATATTGACCGGGATCTCGGGGTCGAACACGCTCCGGCAGGCCTCGACGGCCTGTTCGTGCAAGGGATGGTCCGTGCTTGACGGAGCAATCAGGGGCGTGCCTTCGACGGGATCGGGTAGTTCAGTCATGTGATGCCTGTCCTGCGGGTTACTTGAGCAAACATATAAGGATTGTGAGGCGCGAGGTCCAGAGGTCGAAACCCCCTGTCGGTATCACGTCTGTATTACGTCGGTATCGCGTCGGTGCGAGACTCGCCGCCTTATGTCTTGCGGATGGTACGTTTGCGCACCGGAGCGGGGCGGACCCTTTGTTCGATCTGATCATAGAGCGCGCCGACAAGGTTCTTGTCGGTGGCTTTCTCGATGCCTTCGAAGCCCGGCGAGGAGTTCACTTCGAGCACCTTTGGGCCGGTTTCGGAACGTAGCATATCGACGCCAGCCATGTTGAGACCGAAGGCGCGGGCAGCGCGCACGGCTGTCTCGCGTTCGTCCTTGGAGATGCGCACTTTCTGGGCCGAGCCGCCAAGGTGCAGGTTGGAGCGGAAATCGCCTTCGGCCCCGGTGCGTTTGATTGCGCCGACGACCTTGGCGCCGATCACCATGCAGCGGATGTCTTCACCCGCCGCTTCCTTGACGAAATGCTGTACCAGAAAGTTGGCACGCAAACCGCGGAAGGCGGTGATGACGGATTCGGCGGCCTTCTTGGTTTCGGCGAGAACGACGCCCTTGCCTTGGGTGCTCTCAAGGAGTTTTACGATCATTGGCGCGCCGCCAACGATGTCGATCAGGTTCTTGGTATCCTTGGGCGAGGCGGCGAAGGCGGTGGCGGGCATGCCGATCTTGTGGCCTGCGAGAACTTGGTGGGCGTGGAGCTTGTCTCGGCTGGCGGAAATACCGCTGCTGCCGTTGACGCAATAGGTGCCCATGGTTTCGAACTGACGCAAGAGGGCGGTGCCATAGGGGGTAATTGAGGCGCCGATGCGCGGGATCACGGCGTCGTAGCGGGGCAGGCGTTTGCCGTCATAGTGAATTTCCGGGGCGAGGGCGTTGATCGACATGTAGCAGCGGGTGGTGTCGATGACCTCGACCGAATGGCCACGCGACTCGCCCTCTTCGACGAGACGGCGGGTCGAGTAGTTGTCTTCACGCGACAGAACCGCGATGCGCAGGGCGCGGTTGGGGGCGGTCTTGCGGATGTGCGAGGAGGAATAGACGGAATAGTCCAACTCGGGCTGGCAGAAGCGATCCGAGGGCATCACGGTGACGTTTTCGCCAAGCGCCTGCCGGCCAAGCAGCATGTGTAGGGCCATGCCGCGCCGGTCGGTCAGGGTCAATTCGATGGGCCACGTCTCGCCGCCGACGGAGAGCGTGCTTTCGATGACATAGCGCATTTCGCTTTCGCCATTGGAGGAGGTGATCTCGCGGCGGTCTTTGATCTCGGCCGAGCAGGGGATCAGGAGATCGTCATTGCCCGGAATCGGGTGCACCGTAAAGCGGACGCGGGGGCGGTCCTTGGTGCCGAAGGGTTCGATATCGGTTGCGTGGAGGGACGAGGTGCGGGCGCCGGTGTCAACCTTGGCGCGCATCGCGGGCAGGCCGAGATCGGGCAAACTGATCCATTCCTCCCAGCCGAGATTCAGGGGGGCGGGAGTTTGGGTATCGGTCATGCCTAGGCCTCCAGAGGGGTCGGGGGAATCGGTGGTGCGCACCGGTCAGGATGCAGCATGAAGCGCAGCCTGTGAACCGGTGCAAGCCCGAAGCGCGCCAGCGGCAGGACACCGCAGGCTGCCCCGCGTCAGTCGTTGATGTCGTGATCGAATGTCTTGGGGGCGCTGCCGCGCAGGGCAAAGCTTCGCCGCAGGATGAACCATGCGACGAGAGACAGAAGCGCTGCGATCAGAAGCAAGAGTGGCAATGACCATCCGGTGACCGACGGGATCAGCAGCAGGAGGCCGACGAGGGCGACACCGATGGCAAAGCCGAGGAAGACAAAGCCCGGCGCGAGAGTTTCGAGGATCGCAAGGCCAAGCGCGGCGGCGATCCAGAGCCACCACGTGGCGTAGAGGGGGATGCTCTCCATCAGGAGCCGCCTTTCAGGAGTTTGAACGCATCGCCAAAGGCCTCAAGCGCGGCGGCAGGCAGGACGATGGTCTGTTTGCCGTCGCCATTGCCGAGCGCGTTCAGGGCTTCGACCTGTTTCAGGGCGACCTGATATTGTGCCGCTTCGATGCCGTTCTCGCGGATCGCCTTGGCCACGACTTCGGTTGCATAAGCCTCGGCTTCGGCCGAGATGCGGCGGGCCTTTGCGGCCTGTTCGGCGGCGTAGAGGTCGGCGTCGGCAGACAGCTCGACCGCGCGCTTGGTGCCTTCGGCCTCGGTCACCTGGGCGCGGCGGGCGCGTTCAGCGTTGAGCTGTTGCAGCATGGCGTCGCGGGTGGCTTGGTCGAGGTTCACGTCGAGAATTTCGGCGCGGGTCACTTCGATGCCCCAGTCATCGATGGCGGATTCCACGGAGTTTTTGATGGTCGAGATCAGGCGGGCGCGGTTGGCCTGCACATCGTCGAGATCCATCATGCCGATCTCGGCGCGCACGATCCCGGCGACGGTTGTGGCGATGGCGGCGTCCACGTCGCGGATTCGGTAGACGGTCTTTTCCGGCTCGATGATGCGGTAGAAGACGGAGGTTTCCACCTCGAGAAGCACGTTGTCCTTGGTGATCGCGTCCTGGTTGGCGTTGGGGAGTTGGCGTTCGAGGATCGAGACCTGATGGCGGACCACGTCGAGGAAGGGCACGATCAGGTTGATGCCGGGGCCAAGCACCGCTTGCAGGCGGCCAAAGCGTTCGACCACGTGTTTCTCCGATTGCGGTACGATGCGCACGCCCTTGAGGATAACAATGACGACGAAGACCGCCGCCAGAAGGTAGAGAAGGTTGCTTGCAACGAAGTTGAGAAGAACGTCTTCGGACATGGGAGGCTCCGTAAATACGCGCCGGTTGGCGGATTGCGGACAGAGTGCGCAAGGCTGCGCCATTTTACAAGGCCGCGCTTTTGTGGTTGGAGAAAGAAAAACCCGAAAGGTATCGCATGACATCCAGCTTTTCCTTTGAACTTGAGGCCACCGACGGCGCGGCGCGCAAGGGCGTGATCCGGACCCCGCGTGGCGACATCCGCACGCCTGCTTTCATGCCGGTGGGCACGGCGGCGACGGTCAAGGCGATGATGCCCGAGAGCGTGCGAGACACGGGGGCGGATATCCTTCTCGGCAACACCTATCATCTGATGCTGCGCCCGACGGCAGAGCGGATTGATCGGTTGGGGGGCTTGCACAAGTTCATGAATTGGGACCGGCCAATCCTCACGGACTCGGGCGGGTTTCAGGTCATGAGCCTTGCCGACCTGCGCAAGCTCACCGAGAAGGGCGTGACCTTCAAAAGTCATATCGACGGCTCGCGCCATGAGTTGACGCCGGAGCGGTCGATGGAGATTCAGCGGTTGCTCGGCTCGGATATCGTTATGTGTTTCGACGAATGCCCGGCGCTTCCGGCGGATCGGGACCGGATCGCCGAGTCGATGCGGCTTTCGATGCGGTGGGCGGAGCGCTCGAAAGAGGCGTTTGGGGATCGACCGGGGCACGCGCTTTTCGGGATCATGCAGGGCGGGCTTGAGGCCGATCTGCGCGAGGAAAGTGCGCAGGCGCTCAAGGCCATCGGGTTCGATGGCTATGCGATTGGCGGGCTGGCCGTCGGCGAGGGGCAAGAGGCGATGTTCGATTGCCTCGACTATGCGCCGGGATACCTACCACAGGACAAGCCGCGCTACCTTATGGGGGTGGGCAAGCCGGATGATATCGTCGGCGCGGTCAAGCGCGGTATCGACATGATGGATTGCGTGTTGCCGAGCCGCTCGGGGCGCACGGGGCAGGCGTGGACCCGGCGGGGACAGGTCAATATCAAGAACGCGCGCCATGCGGATGATCCGCGCCCCTTGGATGAGCATTGCACCTGTCCGGCGTGCCGCAGCTATAGCCGGGCCTACCTGCACCATGTCTATCGTGCGGGCGAGATGATCTCGGGGATGCTGCTCACCTGGCACAACCTGCACTATTTCCAAGAGATCATGCAGGGGATGCGCGACGCGATTGCGGCGGGCACGTTCGAGGCATGGGAAGCGGAGTTCCACGCGACCCGCGCGCTTGGCGATATCGAGCCGGTCTAGACCTCGCCGTTCTCGACCGGGCCGGTGCCTGTGCGCCCGCGCAGTCCGTCGCGGATCGCGCGGGCAAGGTAGCGCAGGAAGGCGCGGGCCTCGCCCTTTTGATCGCGCGTTTTCATGAGCCAGCGCGGGATCAGATAGGCGAGGGTTGGCCAGACAAGTGGCCCCATCGCGCGGCGATAGAAGATCAGCAGATTGCGATGGTAGTAATAGGCTTTCCACACCGGGCGAAAGCCTGAGGTGCGCGTTGCAAGTGTCTGGCAATCATGGGTAAAGCGGAGTTTTGGCGCAAAGCCAAGACGCAGCCCCGCGCGGGTCAGGGCGAGGGTATAGAGCCCGTCTTCCATGTAAAGAAAAAGGTCAGGGTCTGGCAGGCCAATGGTGCGCACCGCCGTGCGGGTTAGGAAGAGGCCGACAAAGGACGAGGCCGCGACGGGGCGCGTATAGGGGCTGGCGTAGTCCTCGGGGGTGAGGTGCGCGGGGATGAAACCGGGGCCGGAAAGGCGGTTGACCAGCGGGCGGTTCATTTCGCAGATCGTGCCGTCCGGGTAATAGGCCGCGGCGGCGAGCGCGTCCCAGCCGGTCTTGTCCATCGCCCGGAAAGCGGCAAGCGCGCCGGGGTCAGGGCGGGCGTCATCATCCATCAGGAGATACCAATCGGGATCGAATGCCTCGCGCGCTTCGGTCAGCGCGCGGGCAAAGCCGCCCGCACCACCGAGATTGCGCTCGGTGAGCAAAATGCGGGTCTGGTCATCCTCAAGCGAGCGCAGCCAATCACGGGTGTCGGCGTCTGATCCATTGTCCACGATCACCAGATAATCCGCGCCTTCGCTGCGTAGCCGCGCAACGGTCTGGCGGATCTGGTCTGGGCGGTTCATCGTGACGACGAGGGCCGCGAGGGCGGGGGATTGGATCATTGAAACCGGGAGATCAGGGGCGGGACGGGGCGACGATAGCCTTGGGGCGCGGGGCTGTCCAGCAAGCCGGGAGCGCGGTTTGCTGGGGAATTTTTCATGCATTGCCCGGATTCGCGGCTTGTGGCTCCTGTCCGGGGGCGGCATTGTGTGCCGACGAGCCGGAACAGTTGAAACTGGCAGGGGTATGCCCCACCTTAGACTGTGAGGAAACGGAAACGGCCAAAGGGTTGCCGCTTATGGGGCCCGTGTCGTTTTGCCAAGAACAAGGACCGAGTATGCAAGAGCCTCTCAATTCTTCTTATCCTGTGCTGCCACTGCGCGATATCGTGGTGTTCCCGCACATGATCGTGCCGCTTTTCGTGGGGCGCGACAAATCTGTACGGGCGCTCGAAGAAGTCATGGCAGATGACAAGCAAATCCTTCTGTCGAGCCAGATCGACCCGGCGATTGATGACCCGGATGCCGATGGTATCTATCGCGCTGGCGTGTTGGCCAATGTGCTACAGCTTCTGAAACTGCCCGATGGCACCGTGAAGGTGCTGGTCGAGGGCGTAAGCCGTGTGCAGATCACCCATTTCATCGAAAACGACGATTTCTTTGAGGCCGAGGCCGAATACCTGACGGAGCTTCCGGGCGACGCAGCCACCATTGAGGCGCTTTTGCGGACCGTCACCGACGAGTTCGAGCGCTATGCCAAGGTCAAGAAGAACATCCCCGAAGAGGCGCTTTCGGCGGTCTCCGAGACAGTCGAGCCGCAAAAGCTTGCCGATCTCGTGGCGGGGCATCTTGGCATCGAGGTCGACCAGAAGCAGGAACTTCTGGAGACGCTTTCGGTCAGCGAGCGGCTTGAGAAGGTCTATGGTCTGATGCAGGGCGAAATGAGCGTCTTGCAGGTCGAGAAGAAGATCAAGACGCGCGTGAAATCCCAAATGGAGCGCACGCAGCGCGAATATTACCTGAATGAGCAGATGAAGGCCATTCAGAAGGAGCTTGGCGACGGTGAGGACGGCGAGGGCGAAATCGCTGAACTCGAAGAGAAGATCGCCGCAACCAAGCTTTCGAAAGAGGCCAAGGAAAAGGCCGAGGCGGAACTCAAGAAGCTCAAGAACATGAGCCCGATGAGCGCCGAGGCGACTGTCGTGCGCAACTATCTTGATTGGATGCTGTCGATCCCGTGGGGCAAGAAATCCCGCGTGAAGAAAGATCTAGGCCGTGCCGAAACGATCCTTGATGAGGATCACTACGGGCTTGCGAAGGTCAAGGAGCGCATTGTCGAATATCTCGCAGTGCAACAGCGGTCTGCCAAGCTCAAGGGGCCGATCCTGTGCCTTGTCGGGCCTCCGGGCGTCGGTAAGACCTCGCTTGGCAAATCCGTGGCCAAGGCGACGGGACGCGAATTTATCCGCATTTCCCTTGGTGGGGTGCGCGATGAGAGCGAAATCCGCGGCCACCGTCGGACCTATATCGGCTCCATGCCGGGCAAGATCATTCAGGCGCTGAAGAAGGCGAAGACGACGAACCCGCTTATCCTGCTCGATGAGATCGACAAGATGGGTCAGGACTTCCGGGGCGACCCGGCGTCGGCGATGCTCGAAGTGCTCGACCCGGAGCAGAACGGCACGTTTGTGGACCATTACCTTGAGGTTGAATACGACCTCAGCAACGTGATGTTCCTGACCACGGCCAATAGCTACAACATGCCGGGGCCGCTTCTCGACCGGATGGAGATCATCCCGCTGGCGGGCTACACCGAGGAAGAGAAGGCAGAGATCGCGACGCGGCACCTTGTGCCCAAGCAGGTCAAGAACCACGGGCTCAAGGCCAAGGAGTTCTCGATCGAGCCGGAGGCGCTCATGGAGATGATCCGTACCTATACCCGCGAGGCGGGGGTGCGGAACCTCGAGCGTGAGCTTGGCAAATTGGCGCGCAAGGCGGTGACCAAGATCGTCAAGGGCGAGACCGAAGCGGTCGACGTGACGCCGGAAAACCTTGACGATTTCCTTGGCGTGAAGAAGTTCCGCTATGGTCTCGCCGAGAAGGAAGATCAGGTCGGGGTTGTCACGGGGCTGGCCTATACCAGTGTCGGGGGCGATCTTCTCTCTATCGAGGCGCTGCGCCTGCCGGGCAAGGGCCGGATGAAGACCACCGGGAAGCTTGGCGATGTGATGAAGGAATCCATCGACGCGGCCTCGAGTTATGTGCGCTCTATCGCGCCGCAGATCGGGGTCAAGCCACCGCTGTTTGACAAGTGGGACATCCACGTTCACGTGCCGGACGGGGCGACGCCCAAGGACGGGCCGTCGGCGGGTCTTGCCATGGTGACGGCGATTGTCTCGACGCTCACGGGGATTCCGGTGCGCAAGGATATCGCCATGACCGGCGAGGTCACGCTGCGCGGCAATGCCTCGGCGATTGGCGGTCTCAAGGAGAAGCTTCTTGCGGCGCTGCGTGGCGGCGTGAAGACGGTGCTGATCCCCGAGGAAAACGAGAAAGACCTCGCGGAGATTCCCGACAACGTCAAGGAAGGCCTCGAGATCATCCCGGTGAGCCATGTGCGCGACGTGCTCAAGCTCGCGCTGGTACGAGAGCCGGATGCGATCGAATGGGACGAGGCGGCAGAAGTTGCCGCAGCCCTCGCGCGCGACGAAGGGACCAGCGCCACGGCGCATTGATCTCCGTCAGAGACCTGCAAATGACAAAGGGCGTGGAGAAATCCACGCCCTTTTTCGTTGGTCGGCGGTGCTATCAGTCCACCCGCGTCATCGACAGGCCGAGCATCCCGTAATCCACGGCAAGATAGCCGCCGGGCATGGTCAGGACCGCGTCGGGCGTATGGGCAAGCACATCCTGCGCCATGACGCCTTCGAAGACCTGAGGGTGGCCTTTGTAGCGGAAATGATAGAGCGGCAGACCGTTCGCGGCGGTGCCGACGCGGTCGATATCCGTCTTGAGACGCTCATCGCTTGGGGCGGGCAGGGGCGCAGGGCTGCTCGACGTTGCAAGAAGCGCCATGGTCAGTGCCAAGAGGCCGACAATGGCGATCGCCGGGGTCGAGGCACTGGCGGCGTCGTCAGCCACGGATTGTGAGGAGACCGTAGGTGTCCCAAAGGCTGTGGCCGGCGGGCCTGCCAAGGCGGTCGTGGCGGTCAGCGAGGTGATGAGAAGAGTGGCAATGGCGGTGTGTCGCATGACATAATCCCCTTGTTTGGCGCGCGTCACAAAGCGTTCTCGAAATGTCATCTGGAGTCAATGCGGCATGGCTGTTACGCTGTTTCCAAACCGAAAACAGTGAGGTGAGTCCAAGATGGCCAAGACGACCACAACCCGCGCCAAGAGCACGACGCGCAAACCCGCGGGCACCGCCCGTAAGACCACAACCAAGCGCAAGACGGCCAGCGCCGCCGCCGCAAAGCCGGTTGTCGTCAACGAGGCCAAGCCGGTGGTTGCCGGCCCCGAGATGAAAAAGAAAGAGCTGATCGACATGGTTGTCGAACGCTCCGGCATCAAGAAGCGCTTTGCCAAGCCGACCGTGGAAGCGATGCTTGCCGTGCTCGGCGAAGCACTGGACGAAGGGCGCGAGCTCAACCTGCGGCCATTCGGTAAAATGAAGGTACAGCGCGCCAAAGAAGTGTCGAACGGCAAGGTAATGAACGTCCGCCTGCGCCAGCCAAAAAAGCAGCCCGAGGGCGCGAAAGAAGGGGTTGCAGAGGCTGCGGAGTGAGGCTACATAGCGCGTCACCGGGTGATTAGCTCAGTGGTAGAGCGCTTCGTTCACATCGAAGATGTCAGGAGTTCAAATCTCTTATCACCCACCAGTTTCAAGGGCGCTCCCCGCAAGGGTTGAGCGCCCTTCTTCTTTTCGGGGACTGGTTTGGAAGGTCGGTGAAAATTCCTGTTGAACCCGCCCGCAGGCGCGGCTAATAAAGCGCGCATCGGGTCGTTAGCTCAGTTGGTAGAGCGCTTCGTTTACACCGAAGATGTCGGGAGTTCGAGCCTCTCACGACCCACCATCCCACTTCATTGATTTCAAAGAAGCCGCGTGGTCATGAAGCGTTTCGTCGTGCCTGACCGGGTGTTGTGCCGAAGACGCGTTTGAAGGCGCGGTTGAAGGCGGGTTCGGATTGGTAGCCGAGGTCGGCGGCGATGGATGCGATGGGGTGGCTGGTTTCGCGCAAGGAGCGCCGTGCAAGGTTCATGCGCCACTGGGCCAAGTATTGCATAGCAGGCGTGCCAACGAGACCGGTGAAGCGCGCCGCAAAGGCCGAGCGTGACATGCCCGCCACCTGTGCGAGGCTCTCGACCGTCCAATCGGCGGCCGGATCGCGATGAATGGCGACGATGGCGCGTCCGATCTGGGGATCTCGCGCGGCCTTGAGCCAACCGCGGTCGGCCTCTTGCGATCGGCTGAGCCAACGGCGGATCGCCTCGATCACAAGGACATCGGCCAGTCGGGTGATGACGGTTTCGCCACCGGGGCGCAACTCGCGGGCTTCGCGGGCGATAAACTGCAACGTGCCCTGGAGCCAGCTTCCGGCCTCTTCCTCCCACGGGTCGATTTTGAGCACATCCGGCAGAAGCGCCATCAGCATCGGGCTTGAGGCGTGATCGAGACGCACGAGCCCGTACATGATGCTGCATTCCGCCCCGCCACCGCCGTATTCGACTGTCTCATATAGCTCGGTCACCTTGCGGATCGGCAGGTCTTCGAGCTGCATCAGTCGGGCTTCGGCGTCGCTATAGAGGTTGATCGGGGCGCCGTGGGTCATCAGCACCAGATCGCCTTTCTGAATCTCGAAAGGGGCGTCGTCTCCGACTTTCATCCAAGCCCGACCGCCGATCACGACGGCAAAGCTCATCACTTCGGGAAAGCCGGGAATGGTGATGCCCCATGGCGCGCTAAGTCGCGACTGGCAGTAGAAGGTGCCGGTCAGTTTCAGCAGGTGCAGGATCTCGCCCAGCGGATCACCGGTGGGTTGCGCGAGGAGGTCGGGGTTTGGGACGTGGGGCTGTGTCATGGGGGTATTGTGGCGCGATTATCACCTTGCGTCCAGATGTGCTGGACGATGGGGTAATAAATCCGGACGTGCGGGAATTGTTCATCCAGAGCGCGTCGATACCTTGGGGGCATCAAACGACCTATGCATCCCAAGGAGAACCCCATGCATACCAAAACCACTCTAGTTCTTGGCGCCACCGGTAAGACCGGATCGCGTGTTGCGCGCCGCCTCGAAGCGCTTGGCCTGCCGGTGCGCCGCGGGTCGCGTCGCGCGGCGCGGCCTTTCGATTGGAGCGCGCCAGAGACATGGCCTGCCGCGCTTGAAGGCGTGTCCTCTGTCTATATCTCGTATTTCCCTGATATCGCCGTGCCCGGCGCGGTGGAGGCCGTTTCGGCCCTTGTTGATCTGGCGCGTGCCTCGGGCGTTGAAAAGCTTGTCCTGCTGACTGGACGGGGCGAGCACCATGCACAGCGCGCGGAAGAGGTGGTGCGCGGCTCTGGTCTGCGCTTTACCATCGTGCGCGCGGCCTGGTTCGCTCAGAACTTCTCGGAAGGGGCTTTGCATGCGCCGGTGATGGCAGGCGTGGTCCCGATGCCGGGCGGCGAGGTGCAGGAACCGATTGTCGATGTCGACGATATCGCCGATGTGGCGGTCGCGGCGCTGACCGAACCGGGCCATGACGGCGCGCTTTATGAAGTGACCGGTCCGCGCCTGATGACCTTTGCCGAGATGGCCGAAGCGCTTTCAAAGGCCAGCGGCCGGTCGGTCGCACATGCGCCGATTTCGTTTGAGGATTTCCATGCGGCTTTGCTCGAAGCGCAGGGCGAGATGATCGCCGATGTGCTGACGGGGATCGCGCGGGAAACGTTGGACGGGCGCAACGCCTATGTGACCGACGGTGTGCAGCGCGCCCTGGGCCGAGCGCCGCGTGACTTCCTCACCTTTGCAGAAACCGCCGCACAGAGCGGCGCCTGGGCCGATGCGGCCTGAACCAGATCAGCTATTGAAAGGATAAACACATGACACTCTTTCAGAAACTCATCCTCGGGGTCGCAGGCCTCACAGGGCTTGGGATCGGCCTTGCCATCACCTTTGTTCCACAGGCCTTCTATGCCGGCTACGGGATCGAGATCAGCCAAAATCCGGCCGCTCTTAGCGAGTTGCGCGCGCCCGGTGCCAACCTTGCCGCTCTTGGCGCCTTGGTCTTCGTGGGCGCCATCCGGCCCGGCCTCGCGCATTTGTCCGCCGCGCTTGGGACGCTTGTCTATTTTGCTTTTGTCTTCGGGCGTCTGGTCAGCATTGTGCTTGACGGCTGGCCCGGCGATGCGATCGCCAGTGTTCTTGGTCTTGAAGTCCTCATCGGGGCGCTGTGCCTCGTGGTATGGCGGCAGATCGCACGAGGCGCGACCGCGCTTCGGCAGACCACCGCACTGCATGGATGACGGTGCGAGACCGGGGCGGGGCCGTTTGGATGGCCTCGCCCCACGCCTCTGGTCTGAGGCTGCCTGATGCGGCGCTGCGCCTGTGTCGCATGGGCTCTGCTTTTGCTGGACACAGCGCGGTTTTTCTGCGACGACGCAAGGGATGGTGTCCGGCCTTGCGTGGCCGGCTGAAAAGGGAATGTGGTGCGGGCCTTGGCCCAAGTCCACGACTGCCCCCGCAACTGTGAGCGGTGAGCGACCCCGAGACACGCCACTGAACCCAGACCCGCAATGCGGGCGGTTCGGGAAGGTTCGGGAGAGCAACGACCCGCAAGTCAGGAGACCTGCCATCTCCGGCGTGCTTCGCGCGCTGCAGTCACTTTAACCCTGGCGGGGTGCCACGGGCCGGAGAGACCGGGATGGACGCTATATACGTCACGCGATCGCCGCTGCGCCGCTTACCCTCGCTTCTTGCGCGGAGGGCGCGATGCTTCTGAAACGGACGATTTCTCAACTTGATATTGGCTATGTCTGCCCGGATCGGGCGACCGAGCTTGGCCAGCTTGGATATATGCAGTGGCTTGGGGCGCTGAAGCCGATGGCGCATTATCGCGAAGAGGCGATGCAGGCCTATACCGCGGCAATGCCGTTCATTGCCACATCCCCCGCCATTGCGGTTTTTTGCGATCTGCTTCTGGCGTCGATGCGGGTGCCGATTGAGCCATTGCCCTTGGCGCTGCCGCGCAAGCTTCGGCGCGGTGGGGCTCGGGCGCGGCGCGCGGCAACGTGACGGCATGAGACGCTTTCCCCCTGAACGGATCGTGTGCCTGACAGAGGAAACGGTCGAGACGCTTTATCTTCTTGGTGCGGAAGATCGGATCGTTGGCGTGTCGGGCTATGCGGTGCGCCCCAAGCGGGTGCGGGCCGAGAAGCCTCGGGTTTCGGCGTTTACCTCGGCGGATATCCCCAAGATTCTCGCGCTTGAGCCTGACCTTGTGTTGACCTTTTCAGACTTGCAGGCCGATATCGCCGCGGCCTTGTTGCGCGAAGGCGTCACGGTGATGGGCTATAATCAGCGCGACGTTGCCGGGATCCTTGCGATGATCCGACACCTGGGCGCGATGGTGGGGCAGAGCAAGCGCGCGGCGCGACTTGTGCATCACTATGAGCAGAGGTTGGCGAAACTCGAAGCGAAGGCCGAGGGGCGGGCCCGTCCGACGGTCTATTTCGAGGAATGGGATGAACCGATGATCACCGGTATCGGCTGGGTTTCCGAGTTGATCGAGATTGCGGGCGGGCGCGAGGCATTCCCAGAGCTTGCAGGCAAGGACAAGGCCAAAGACCGTTTCGTAACCCCTCAACAGGTGATCGCAGCCGCGCCTGACGTGATCCTAGCGTCTTGGTGCGGCAAGAAAGTCCGGCCTGAGAAAATCGCGGCGCGCGCCGGATGGGACAGCATTCCCGCGGTGCGGGAGGGGCGGATTGTCGAGATCAAATCGCCCTTGATCCTACAGCCCGGTCCTGCCGCATTGACCGATGGGTTGGACGCGATCGCCGCGGCATTGGCCTAGCGCTTTGGCTAGAGAAAAGGCCGACCCCTCGGAGGGATCGGCCTTTGGTAGCTTCATGCGGCCTCGGGGAGGCGCGGCGATCAGACGAAGAGGAAATCGTCCTCAGTATAGCCGTTCACACCGTCGCGCACGTCGGTATACGCCACACCCTCGAGCAGGATCGAGTTGTCCCCGTCCACGATCTTGGCAAAGCCGCCCTCGTCGACAAGGTGGTTGGCGATCAGGTCATTGTAGTCGGTGATCTCGGTCACGCCGGACAGGTCGACCTTTTCGAGGTTGGCAGCGGCAAAGTCGCGAATGATGTCGTGCCCGAAGCCATCGTCAAAGACGAAGGTATCGGCCATTTCGCCGCCCGTCAGGGTATCGTTGCCGATTCCACCGTTGAGAATATCGCGGCCCTTGCTGCCAAAGAGCCTATCATAGCCGTTACCGCCGAGGATCGTGTCATCGCCACGACCGCCGAACAGGCGATCTCCGCCAATACCGCCTTCGATCAGGTCAGCGCCGCCATGACCATAGATCCGGTCGTTGTCGCCTTCGCCATAGAGGTCATCGTGGCCGTTGCCGCCATAGATGGTGTCGTTGCCGTCGCCACCATAGGCCACATCGCCGTTTTTCATGCCGCGCAGGGTGTCGTCGCCTTCGCCGCCTTCGAGCCGGTCAAAGCCGTCTCCGCCGATAAGGCTGTCGATGCCGTTGTTGCCGAGCAGGGTATCGTCTCCAACGTCACCGGTGAGGGTATCGTTGCCAGCGCCGCCCTGAAGCTCGTTATCGGCGGCGTTGCCGACGATTTCGTCATTGCCGCTGCCGCCGATGGCGTTCTCAATCAGCGAGCGGGCGTCGCCCTCGTATTGCAGGGCGTTGAAGATGCTGCCGCGTGCGGTTTCGGAGCCGATGTCATACTTGTCCAGTTCTGCGAGCTGGGTCTGGTCGAAGACCGAGTGCTGGCCGGGGCGCAGGTCGATTTCGAGGTCGCTCGAATAGGCGGAAAGATCGTAGGTGTCGGTGCCGCCACCGTCCCAGATCGTCGCAAAAATCACGTTGCCGCCCGCGTCGATGGCCACTTGGCCATTCACCAGCGTGTCGCCGGAACCGGGGTTCCATTTGTAGACGGTATCGCCGGAGTTGGTCGTGAAATCGGCACCATACATGTATTGCAGCGCGGCGATATCGGCCATCATCCAGGTCTGGGCATAGCCCCAAGTTTCGTTGGTGTAGCCACCGCCAGTATATGCCCCGACATAGGAGGCATAGGTCATGATCGAGTATTCCATCGAGTCATAGGCATAGGGAAGGTCGGTGAACTCCCAGTAGGAGTGACCGTGGCTCAGGCCAAGCGCGTGGCCAAGCTCGTGGATATGGGTCGCCCAGGCGTAGTTGCCCGCTTGCGGGGTCTGGTAGATGTTGTTGCTATATGGGCCGAACCAGACGTCGCCGTTGTCATCAGAGCCGTTCGTCTCGTCATTGCCCGGGAAGTCGCCGACTCGTGCGGTCGGGACAAGGTAGGAGGTCGTGTTGGCGATGCGAATATGTTCGCGGGAAGAAAAAGACGAATCCGGAGTGGTGTCCAGGTCGATGCCCAGATTTGTGAACCCTTCCACGGAGAAGCCGGCGGAAGCGGCGCTATTGGTGCCGTTATCCGCATCGAGGGCGAATTGTACGGCCAGTTTCTGCTGGTTGGTCACATCGACATGGTTTGCGGGCAGATCGGTGAGCCCATCGGAGCTGAAATAGCTGTAGACCGAACCGTCGGTCGTGAAGGAATACTCGATCGTGGCGTCGCTCCAACGCTGGTTGGTCAAGACGCCGTCGATGAAATCATCGCCGCTCTGGGTGACGAGGGTTGTGCTATTACCAATGCCGCTCATACTCGTGATCTTTCCGTCTGGTATGCTCGAGGCGGGAAATGACTCGGGCAAATATCAAGGTCAAATGTTCAGATCGTCTACGTGCAATCTTTGAGGGAATG
Source organism: Shimia aestuarii (assembly GCF_022814865.1). GTDB lineage: Bacteria > Pseudomonadota > Alphaproteobacteria > Rhodobacterales > Rhodobacteraceae > Shimia > Shimia aestuarii_A. The sequence goes on from NZ_JAKVRD010000004.1 coordinate 208,020, forward strand.
CCGATCTCGCTATGCGTCTTCTATCTTGTGCCAAGGGATTCGAGTCAACCCGCGTTTACCTTTGGTTTACCTCCTTTCGGAGGGGCATGGCGTCGCATGTGTTGGGCCGTCGAAACCAACTGCCTTCGGCCCCGGAGATCGCATGAAAACCGGTGTCCTATGTGGGAAGGTGTCTGGGTTTGCGAGAGGGGGAACAGGGCCGTCAAAAAACTTTCGCATCGCGCGGGATATGCGCTTGACGCGCCCTCTGCCTCAGCCTAAACACCGCCTCACGCTCGGGCCAAGCCCCGGGCGGACAGTGAGCGGTTGTAGCTCAGTTGGTTAGAGTACCGGCCTGTCACGCCGGGGGTCGCGGGTTCGAGCCCCGTCAACCGCGCCACCACTGTCCGTCCAGCTTCCGAAGCGTATGCGCGGTTGTAGCTCAGTTGGTTAGAGTACCGGCCTGTCACGCCGGGGGTCGCGGGTTCGAGCCCCGTCAACCGCGCCACTTCTTCCCTGAAAGGTCAGAAAAGTATATTGGCATGGATCGACAGGCTTCGTTGGCGCGACGTGACGCTTGTGGCGTTGTTGTTGGGGTTGGCGCCGTTCCTGCCTGAGCCGCACCTATGGGAAAAGCTCAAGATGCTCGGGGCCGGCACATTGGTGCGCCCGCTCGATTGGTTCGACCTCGCGATGCATGGTGCCCCGGTTCTTGTTCTTGCGATCAAGGGGCTGCGTTCTGGTAGGTCCGGCTAAAGATCGGCGGTTGGTGCGCGCTACGCGATTGCGTCCTGTCTATTGAGCGCCCGCAAATCGGTTGCGGACGCTCAAATAAGGTTACCCCTTGCTCAGTTCGTCCAAGATCCGCGCCCAGGACCGCGTGCCTTTGTGGAAGCTTTCGAGGTCGTATTTCTCGTTCGGGGAGTGGATTTGGTCGTCGTCGCGGCCAAAACCAATGAGCATCGAGTCCATACCGAGGATTTCTTTGAAATAGCCCGCGATCGGGATCGAGCCGCCACAGCCGACATAGGCCGCCGGGCGCGGCCATTCATCGGAAAGCGCCTTGCGCGCCTTCTCGAAGGCGGGATCGTCGATGGACATTTGCGAGGCGGGTGCGCCCTTGTCGGTGCGGTATTCGACGGTGAACCCCTCGGGGAGGTTGTCTTCGAGGTAGTTTCGGAAGGCCTTGCGGATCTTATCGGGGTCTTGTTGGCCAACGAGGCGGAAAGAGACCTTGGCCGAGGCTTCTGATGGCAGCACGGTCTTGAAGCCGTCGCCAGTATAGCCGCCCCAGATCCCGTTCACATCGCAGGTTGGGCGCGACCAGATCATCTCGAGCGGGGTACGATCTTGTTCGCCTGCGGGCGACTTCAGACCGACATCGCCGAGAAAACTCTCGTGGTCGAAATTGAGGCCCTGCCACTGGGCGCGAATCTCGTCGGCCAGCTCGGGTACGTCATCATAGAAGCCGGGCAGGGTAATGGCGCCGGTCTCATCATGCAGCCCGGCGAGGATTCTCGTCAGAACGCGGATCGGATTCATGGCAATGCCGCCATACATGCCCGAATGGAGATCGCGGGAGGGGCCAGTGATGGTAAAGTCCTCACCGAGAAGGCCACGCAGCTGTGTCGTGATCGCGGGCACGGAGCTTTCGAAGAGGCCCGTATCGCAAATCAGAGCGATATCGGCGCCGAGTTCCTTGGCGTTTTCCTCCATGAAGGGGACAAGGGAGGGCGAGCCTGATTCTTCTTCTCCTTCGAAAAAGAAAGTAATTTTGCAGGGCAATTTGCCGTGCACCGCGATCCAGGCGCGGCAGGCTTCGACGAATGTCATCAGCTGGCCCTTGTCGTCGGAGGATCCACGGCCACGGATCACTTTTCCTTTAGGCGTGTCCTCGATTGCGGGCTCAAACGGCGGGGTATCCCAAAGCTCGAGAGGATCGACGGGTTGCACATCATAGTGGCCATAGAAAAGAAGGTGTGGCCCGTCGCCATCGACATGGCCAACGACCATGGGATGGCCGGGCGTGGGGCGTTTTTCAGCCGAAATTCCAAGCGCTTGCAGTTCTGACACAAGCCAATCCGCAGCTTTGTCGCAATCCTCTTTATAGGCCGGATCGGTCGAAACCGAGGGAATCCGCAGCAGATCGAGCAGCCGCTCGGTAGCGGCGTCGAGATCGGAATCAATACGGGACAGAACAGTGTCGAGAGACATGCGGATTTCTCCTTGCGCGTTCGGGTGGGAATGTGATTTGGGAGGGAGCCTAACAGCGATCGCAGGACTGTCCAGCGGGCTTGACCGAGATCAATGTTAAAGGTGCTACGAAATGTAACGTATTGCTCGATGGACGCGCGCGATATATCCATTCATGAACGTGAATAAATGTGGCATCTCCGACCCGCGCAAGCGAATGCCAGTTAAGATCGGGAGAACACCTTTGGATTATAATGCCAAGCTCGATGACGCTCTGAACCGCCTTCATGAAGAGGGCCGGTACCGGACGTTTATCGATATCGAACGCGAAAAAGGTAACTTCCCGCATGCTGTCTGGACCCGTCCGGACGGGGAAAAACAGCCGATCACCGTGTGGTGCGGCAATGACTATCTCGGCATGGGTCAGCATCCCGTTGTCCTCGCCGCGATGCATGAAGCCGTGGATGCGACGGGCGCCGGGTCGGGCGGGACGCGCAACATCTCGGGCACGACCGTTTATCACAAGCGCCTCGAGGCAGAGCTTGCCGATCTTCACCAGAAGGAATCGGCGCTGCTGTTTACCTCGGCCTATATCGCCAATGATGCGACGCTCTCGACCCTGCCAAAGCTCTTCCCGGGGCTCATTATCTATTCTGACGAGTTGAACCACGCCTCGATGATCGAAGGTGTGCGCCGCAATGGCGGGGCCAAGCGCATCTTCCGCCACAACGACGTGCAGCATCTGCGCGAACTGCTCGAGGCGGATGATCCGGCGGCGCCGAAGCTCATCGCCTTTGAATCCGTCTATTCGATGGACGGCGATTTCGGCCCGATCGAGGCGATTCTCGATCTTGCGGATGAATTCAACGCTCTGACCTATATCGACGAGGTGCACGCGGTCGGTATGTACGGCGCGCGCGGGGCAGGGATCTGTGAACGCGATGGCCTGATGGACCGTCTCGACATTATCAACGGAACGTTGGCCAAGGCCTATGGCGTCATGGGCGGCTATATCGCGGCAAGCGCAAAGATGTGCGACGCGGTGCGCTCTTATGCGCCGGGGTTCATCTTCTCGACCTCGCTTGCTCCGGCATTGGCCGCAGGCGCGACAGCATCTGTCGCCTTCCTCAAGACCAGCGAGGGCCAGAAGCTGCGCGACAAGCATCAGGAACAGGCCAAGGTGCTCAAACTGCGCCTGAAGGGCATGGGCCTGCCGATCATCGACCACGGCAGCCATATCGTGCCGGTGATCGTCGGCGATCCGGTGCATACCAAGAAACTTTCGGACATGCTTTTGCAGGATTTCGGCATCTACGTGCAGCCGATCAACTTCCCCACCGTGCCGCGCGGCACGGAACGCCTCCGCTTCACGCCGTCGCCGGTGCATGGGCCGAAGGAAATGGACAAGCTTGTCCGCGCGATGGATCAGCTTTGGTCGCACTGTGCGCTGAATCGTGCCGAGCTTGCCGGGTGACCTGCAAGTAAGGTGCAATTTCTGTTGCGCTGTGTTACTTTAGCCTCAACAAAGAACCCGATCCGAATCGGGAAACGGTAACGGATCGGCATTGCAGTGAGGCAAATGTAATGATCAGGCGCAAGGGACAGCGCAGCTCCGTTGAGGAAACGTTAGGGCCGAAAGGCTTTGACGACTATGATCTTCGGCTCGGCGATATGATGCGCGGGGAACGCGCGACAATGGGGAAATCGCTCCTCGATGTGCAACGCGAATTGCGCATCCGGGCGAATTACATTTCCGCCATAGAAGATTGTAATCCTGACGCCTTTGAGACACCCGGCTTCATTGCTGGCTATGTGCGGTCATATGCGCGCTATCTCGGGATGGACCCGGATACAGCGTTTGCGCATTTCTGCCGTGAAAGCGGTTTTGCGACCGCGCATGGCATGGCTGCCGAGGCCTCGACGATCCGCAAGAGCGATATGCTGGCCGAGCGACGCGAGCGCGGCAATGATCCGCTCGAAGCACCCATCATGCCGTTTTCCCCGGCTCCGGAATCCCTTCTGAGCCGGATTGAGCCGCAGGCAATTGGCTCGTCCCTCGTTCTTGTCGCGCTGATTGCCGCGCTTGGCTATGGCGGGTGGTCGGTGCTGAACCAAATTCAACGCGTTCAACTTGCGCCAGTGGATCAAACGCCGGTGGTGCTGGCGGATTTGGACCCTCTGAAAGAGGCAACCTCGCAGCCGGAGAAGGCTGATGGGCGCGTCACGGCGCAGGCGGGTGTCTTTACACCGCCATCGCAATCCCTTGATCGTCTCTATCGACCGCAAGCGCTTGACGTGCCGGTCATGGTGGCGCGCGATGCACCGATCTCGACGCTCAATCCCGATACGGTCGGTGTTTTCACGCCGGATGCCTCGCTTGTCGCGGCGGTGTCCGAGGAAGAACTTGACCGGGTGATGCCGCAGGTTGTCGAAAGCGATGCGCAAGACCTCGTGTTGATGGCTGTGCGTCCGGCCTGGGTCCGCGTGCGTTCGGCGGATGGCACGGTGTTGCATGAGAAAATCCTCAACCCTGGCGAGGAATATCTGCTGCCCAAGTCGGAAGACGCCCCAACCCTCACCGCCGGCATGAGCGGCGCGATCTATTTTAAGGTCAATGGTGCGGTGTTCGGCCCGGTGGGCGAAGGCACGAACCGGATTGGCGATCTTGCGCTTGATGCGGATCGTCTTTTGGAATCCTACGATCTTGCCGATCTCGACATGGACCCGGATCTCGCGCGGATCGTTGCCGAGGCGGACGCGGCGCAGATCAACGCCGAGTAAATCCCTGTATCGCGCATTGCCCCCGTGGCATATGCAACTTACATAGGCCCTGAACCTGTATGAGGTGAGGGGCCTTTTCATGTCGATGAACCACATTCGTCCGTGGCGGAATATCGAACGCCGTAAATCGCGCCAGATCATGGTCGGCAACGTGCCGGTCGGGGGGGATGCGCCGATTGCGGTGCAGACCATGACCAACACCGATAGCGCCGACGTCAAGGCGACCGTGGCGCAGGTTCAGGCGGCAGCAGAGGCCGGGGCCGACATCGTGCGGGTCTCGACCCCGGACGCGGCGGCGACCAAGGCCCTCAAGGAGGTCGTGCGCGAAAGTACCGTGCCGATCGTGGCCGACATCCATTTCCACTATAAACGCGCCATTGAGGCGGCAGAGGCCGGTGCGGCCTGCCTGCGGATCAATCCCGGCAATATCGGCGATGAAAAGCGGGTCAAAGAGGTCATCCAGGCCGCCAAGGACCATGGCTGTTCGATCCGGATCGGGGTCAATGCCGGTTCGCTCGAGCGGCACCTGCTTGAGAAATATGGCGAACCCTGCCCGGATGCGATGGTGGAGTCGGGGCTCGAGCATATCCGCATTCTCGAGGACAACGACTTCCACGATTACAAGATTAGCGTGAAGGCGAGCGACGTGTTCATGACCGCCGCTGCCTATCAGCAGCTTGCAGAGGCGACCGATGCGCCGATTCACCTTGGGGTTACAGAGGCAGGCGGCCTTGTGAGCGGGACGATCAAATCTGCGATCGGGCTTGGCAATCTGTTGTGGATGGGGATTGGCGATACGCTGCGAGTCTCGCTAAGCGCCGATCCGGTCGAGGAGGTGAAGGTCGGGTTTGAGATCCTGAAGTCGCTCGGCCTGCGCCATCGCGGGGTCAACATCATTTCGTGCCCGTCCTGTGCGCGTCAGGGGTTTGACGTGATCAAGACGGTGGACGAGTTGGAAAAGCGGTTGGCGCATATTCACACGCCGATGAGTCTTTCGATCATTGGCTGCGTGGTGAACGGGCCGGGTGAGGCGTTGATGACGGATGTGGGCTTTACCGGCGGTGGCGCCGGGTCTGGGATGGTCTATCTTGCAGGCAAACAGAGCCACAAGATGTCCAACGAGGAGATGGTCGACCATATCGTCGAACAGGTCGAACGCCGCGCTGCCGAGATCGAAGCGGACACCGCTGCGGCGGCGGAGTAAAGCGGGGGAGGGGCGTTGCCCCTCTTGCGCCTTTGGCACAATTCACCCCGAGTATTTTCACAGAGAAGATGGACGCGGGCGGCGTCCGATTAGCCGTCGTTGCGTTTCTCATCGACGAGCGCTTGCATCCCTGCGAGCGGCATGTAGCCACGCAGCAGTTGATCTTCGAGGACGAAGGTCGGTGTGCCCGAAATGGCGAGCTTCTGTGCAAGGGCGCGGGTCTGGGCGATCTCTGCTGTGACGCTCTCGCTTTGCATCTGGGCGAGCACGGCATCCGTATCAAAGCCGAGTGCATCGGAGAGGCGGGTCATCGCGGTTTCGGTGACGTCGCCGTTGAAGGTAATCAGGGCATCGTGGACCAGGGCATAGGCCTCGTCGCCCGCGACTTGTTTCACGGCGATGGCAAAACGCGAAGAGGCGAGGGAATCTTCACCGAGGATGGGGAACTCTTTGTAGATGAGGCGGATATTGCCATCCATCTCGACCAGTTGCTTCACCTCGTCATGGGCCTTGCGGCAATAGCCGCAGCGGTAATCGACGAATTCTACCAGCGTGATGTCGCCCTCGGGGTTGCCGCCGACGAAGCTGTAGCCGTCGTTGAAGATCGCATCGCTGTTGGATTTGACCAGTGAGAAGTCATGCGCAGAGGCTGCGGCCTGTTGCTGCTTTTCGAGGATCTCCACGGCTTCCATGATGACGCCGGGATTGTCGAGCAGGTAGGCACGGACCTCGGCGCGGAAGGCGTCGCGCTCGGCATCGCTCAGGTTGTTGAGGTCAAGCGCCGCCGCGGGCAGCGCAGCAGCACCGAAGAAAGCGGCGGTGGTGAGGGTCTTGAACATGTCGAACTCCGTCAGTCTATTTCTTTTCAGCGCGCTCGGCTTGGCGCAGGATATCTTCGGCGCGGCGCCAACCGCGCGAACCGGTGGGCAGGAGGCCGCTGGCCCGTTTGGCGAGCACTCCTGCATCTTTGAGACGGCCTTGCAAGGCGTATCGCTCGGCTGCGGAGAGCGCGGCCATGCCATTGTTGCCAGTGCGCGCATAGGCCGCGCCGAGGTCGCGCAGCATGAGCCCATTGCGGAAGTCGCGATTTCGCGATTTTTCAAGCGCGTCGAGCGCCTCGCGGGGACGGTCGGCGGCGAGGAGGGCGCGACCGAGGCTTGCGAGGCAAAGTGCGTTGCGCGGCGCAAGGGCCGCCGATTTGCGATAGGCGCTGACCGCGTCATTGAAACGACGGTTCTCGAGCAGAATCTGGCCCTTCAGCTCGTAGTAGAAAGCATCTTCGGGGCGCAGTTTGATCGCGCTGTTGATCGCGGTGAGCGCCGCATTGAATTGCGATAGGCGATGGCGTGCGGCGGCCTCGCGCATGAGGCGGATGTCTTGGGTGGGGCTTTCGCCGAGGCGGTTCAGGGTCCAGCCGGGCGAGAGCGTGAAGGCGGCGAGCTTGGCGCGCGCGCGGGCATACCAATAGGCGACGTCCGGGTCGGTGGGCTTGGCTTTGTCGGCATGGGCCGCGGCATAACTTTTCATGGTGCGGATGCGGTCGCGTGTCAGCGGGTGCGAGCGCATATAGGGATCCTGGCGCGAGGTATTGAGGGCTTCCTGGCCGCGAAAGATTTCGTGCACGTCAACCGCGCCTTGCGGATCAACGCCGGCGCGGCTCATGTAGCGCACGCCGGTCTGGTCGGCGGCAACTTCCTCGGCGCGGGTATGGGCGAGGAAGCGGCGCTCTGCCGTGGCGGTTGTCCCGAGGGCGATTCCCACACCGGCATTGGCATTGCCCGTGGCCGCAGCGGCCGCAGCGGCGAGGGCGAGGCCAAGCCCGGCGGCGGTTTGCGCAGCGCCCATGTTGGTGATGCGGCGAGAGATATGACCGTTGGTGATGTGGGCCGCCTCGTGTGCAACCACCGCCTGAAACATCTCGGGCGTGTCCATGCGCAGGAGCATGCCGAGGTGGATGAAGATATGGTTGTTGTCGATGACAAAGGCGTTCAGGCTTCGGTCGTTGACGACCAGCACCTGAACATTGCCGCCGAGACCAGCGGCCGCAAGTACCGGCGCAGCGGCGCGGTTCAGGGCGTGCTCAATATCGGGATCCCGGATCAGAGAAACAGCCTTGGCGGCGCTGCTCGTGAATGTCAGGGCAAGCGTGGCAAGCACAATGGCGATTGCCTTGAGCGGATGGATTGACGCCATGGTCTTTTCGCGGTGAAAACAGCGGGTAACAAACATGGGGCCAATAGGAAGGAAAACCATGCGAAACTCAACCCGAAGCGCCGTTGATCCCTTTATTGTGATGGACGTGATGGAAGCCGCGCGGCAGGCCGAGGACGCGGGGCGCCATATTATCCATATGGAGGTCGGTCAGCCGGGGACCGCCGCGCCAGAGGGCGCGCGACAGGCTGTGGCGCGGGCGATGGGAGAGGACGCGATGGGATACACCGTGGCGCTTGGCCTTCCGGCGCTGCGCAAGCGCATCGCGCAGCTATATGGTGAGTGGTACGGGGTCGACCTCAATCCCGAGCGTGTGGTGGTCACGTCTGGGTCGTCGGCGGGGTTCCTGTTGGCGTTTACATCGCTGTTTGACGCTGGTGACCGTGTTGCCATTGGGGCGCCGGGGTATCCGTCATACCGACAAATTCTCAAAGCCTTGTCTCTGCAACCCGTTGATTTGCCAACGTCCGAAGCCAACCGGCTTCAGCCTGTGCCGGATGATTTTGCAGAAATGGACGTGCAGGGGTTGATGGTGGCGTCGCCGGCGAATCCGACGGGGACGATGCTTGACCATGGGGCGATGCGAGCGCTTGTGGAGGCGGCGCAGGCCAAGGGGGCGGCGTTTATCAGCGATGAGATCTACCACGGCATCGAATATGAGGCCAAGGCGGTGACGGCGCTTGAGATCACGGATGACTGCTATGTCATCAATTCCTTCTCCAAGTATTTCTCTATGACAGGATGGCGCGTGGGGTGGATGGTGGTTCCAGAAGACCATGTGCGCAAGGTTGAGCGACTGGCGCAGAACATGTTCATTTGCGCCCCACATGTGAGCCAGGTTGCGGCCCTTGGCGCGATGGAGTGCCACGAGGAATTGCAAGCGAATATGGGGGTTTACCGGAAAAACCGGCAGCTTCTCATCGAGGGTTTGCCGAAGATCGGCTTTGACCGTTTCGCGCCGCCCGATGGGGCGTTTTATGTCTATGTGGACGTGAGCCAATACACTGATGATAGCCGCGCTTTTGCCCGCGAGATCCTTGACGAAGCGGGGGTTGCAGTGACGCCGGGGCTTGATTTTGATCCGGTGCGGGGCGGGGGAACCTTGCGGTTTTCCTATGCGCGTTCGACGGCGGACATGCAGGAAGGGCTTGCCCGGCTTGGCGCTTTCATGAGGGCACGCGGCTTCGCCTAAGGCCCAAAAACCAACGTCGGTATTACGTCGGTATTGCGTCTGTATCGCGGTGGTGCGGATTTCATTTAAAGAAACACGACATCGGTATAGGATGCGGGAAAACAGATCACCCGCGAGAGGGATCATGAGCAGGATCATTGCCGTCATTTGCGCGCTTGTCTGGGCGTTTGCCGCGCCGGGGCAGGCGCAGGAGTTGAGCGGGCTTGCGCGCGTCGAGGCCGCCAAGAGCGGGTTCAGCGAGGGCTGGCGGGGGTCTGTGACCTTTCGACTTGGACTGTCGCAAGGCGTGCCTTGGCGGGTGTTTCAGCTTGAGGCGCCCCGGCGGCTCGTTCTCGATTTCCGCGAGGTGGACTGGCGCGGTGTGACGCCCGAGACATTTGGCGCGGCAGAGGGGATCGGGGCCGTGCAGTTTGGTCAGTTCCGCCCCGGTTGGAGCCGGATGGTGGTCGAGCTGACCGAAGCGCTTGCGGTCGAGACGGCGGCCCTTGCCGTCGATGAGATCAGCGGTGCGGCGCAGCTCGAGCTGGTGCTCGATCCTGTGAGCGCAGAAGACTATGCCGCGCTTGCGGGCGCTCCGCGCGATCCGCGTTGGGATTTGCCGGAGCCAGCCTTGCCAATGACAGGCGCACGAGAGGCGCGGCCCGACTGGGCGCCCGTGGTCATCGTGATCGACCCCGGCCACGGCGGGATTGATCCGGGGGCCGAGCGCGACGATGTCAACGAAAAGACCCTGATGCTGACCTTTGCGCGGGAATTGCGCGACACCTTGCGGCGCACGGGGGCATTCGAAGTTGTGCTGACGCGGGACGAGGACGTGTTCGTGTCTCTTGAGCGGCGGGTGTCGATCGCGCATGAGGTCGGGGCGGATGTCTTTATCTCCTTGCATGCCGACGCGTTGCGCCATGGGCATGCCACGGGGGCGACGGTTTATACCCTTTCGGAGGAAGCCTCGGACAAGGCCTCGGAAATCCTTGCCGAGCGCCATGACCGGGCCGATATCCTTGCCGGGATTGATCTGTCGCAGGCGGATGACGAGGTGGCGAATGTGCTTCTCGATCTTGCGCGGCTCGAGACACAGCCGCGCACAGAGCTTTTCGCGCGCATGCTTGTCAAACAGATCGAAGAAAGCACCGGGTCCACCAACAAGAAGCCCCTGCGCCACGCCGGGTTCTCGGTTTTGAAGGCGGCGGACGTGCCTTCGGTGCTTCTCGAGGTGGGGTTCCTGTCGTCGGAGGAAGACCTTGCGCGGCTGACCGATCCGAATTGGCGCGCGCTTATGGCGGGGGGCATTCGCGATGCGCTTCAGCTTTGGGTGCAGGAAGACGAAGAGATGCGCGCCCTCTTGCGGCAGTAATGCAAGCAAAAAGGTGCCCAAAAGGGGCAGGCAAGCGAGGGGATGTGTTTTGACCCCCTCGCGCACGGCCTATATAGAAGCCTCATGACCGAGTGCGAAACGGGGTAAGCGCGTGATCCGATTCATTCTTTCCTTCATGGGGACCATCTTCACCTTCGTGACGATGGGCGCAGCCGTGATCGCGCTTTCCATCGGTGCGGTGTTCTGGATGTACGGGCGCGATCTTCCGAGCCACGAGGCGCTTGCACAATATAAGCCCCCGACGATCAGCCGGATTTATTCGGGCGAAGGCCATATCATCGACGAGTTTGCCAAGGAACGGCGCCTTTTCGTGCCGTCGGCCGAGATTCCCGATCTGGTGAAGGAAGCGTTTATCTCGGCAGAGGACAAGAATTTCTATACCCACAGCGGGTATGACGCGCGCGGGATCGCAGCGGCGGCCTTTGAGGCGGTGCGGTCGCGTGGGCAGAATGTGCGCGGGGCCTCGACGATCACTCAGCAGGTGATGAAGAACTTCCTTCTTGACGGAAGCAGACGTGTGGAGCGCAAGATCAAGGAGATCATTCTTGCGACAAGAGTCGAAGAAACGTTGACCAAGGATGACATTCTTGAGCTCTATCTGAACGAGATTTATCTTGGGGCCAATTCGTATGGCGTTGCGGCTGCCGCTCAGGTTTATTTTAACAAGTCCCTTTCGGAATTGTCTCCACATGAGGTCGCCTATCTTGCGGCCTTGCCGAAGAAGCCCGCCGAACTTCACCCTGTTCGGAACATCGATGATGCGATTGGCCGTCGCAACTTTGTGCTGAAGGAGATGGCGGAGAACGGCTATATCACGCAAGCCACCTATGAGGCGGAAAAGGCCTTGCCGCTGCGCTCGGTTCAGAATGGCGACTTTGACAGCTTCAAATCGGCACTGCCGCCGCGGGACTATTTCACCGATGAAATCCGCCGCCAGCTATCGGAAGATTTCGGCGAGGACGAGTTCTTTTCTGGCGGCATGACGGTGCGCGCGACGATCGACCCGGAGATGCAGGAGATCGCGGCGCGGGCGCTGCGCCACGCGCTTGAGAAATACGACCGCTCACGCGGGGTTTGGCGCGGCACAGGTGAAACGATCGACCCTGAGCTTCTGTCGGATGAGGGCAAATGGCGTGCGGCGCTTGGTGATCTGGATCTGCCCCGCGATGTTGATCTTGAGGGGCGCTGGCATCCGGCGGTTGTTCTCGAGGTGGGCAAGAACGATGCGCGGATCGGCATCGAAGGCATTGATGATGACGCCGATGGCCATTTCATCGCCGCCAAGGACGTAACTTGGGCGCGGCCACTGCTCGAAGAGGGCAAGCTTGGGCGCAAGGCGAAGGTTGCAGGGGATCTTCTTGACGTGGGCGATGTGGTGCTCGTGCGGGCGATCACCAAGGAAGACGATGGCAGTTTCGTGCGCTGGTCGCTCCGGCAGGTGCCGGAAGTGCAGGGCGGGTTCATGGCGATGGACGTCAACACCGGCCGCGTGATCGCGATGCAGGGCGGGTTCAGCTATCAGGATTCGGTGTTCAACCGGGCGACGCAGGCAAAGCGGCAGCCGGGGTCGTCGTTCAAGCCTTTCGTGTATGCCTCGGCGCTCGACAGCGGCTATAGCCCTGCGACGATTGTCATCGACGCGCCGATTGAAATTGACACGCCGCAGGGCGTCTGGCGTCCGCGCAACTCGTCGAACAAATTCTACGGCCCGACGCCGCTTCGCACGGGCATCGAACGGAGCCGGAACCTGATGACCATTCGCCTTGCGCAAGAGGTCGGGATGGAGGTCGTCGCCGATTATGCCGAACGCTTTGGCGTCTATGACAATATGGGCACCTACCTTGCCAACTCGCTTGGCTCGGAAGAGACGACGCTGTTCCAGATGGTTGCGGCCTATGCGATGTTCGCCAATGGCGGCGAGCGGGTGGAGCCGACCCTCGTTGACCGGGTGCAGGACCGCTATGGCGAGACGATCTACCGCCACGACAAGCGTGACTGTGTGGATTGCGACCGGTCCGACATCGCGCCGACGCGCGGGCCGCGCATCGTCAGCAACCGCGAGCGTGTGATGAACGCGATCACCGCCTACCAGCTCACCTCGATGATGCAGGGCGTGGTGCAGCGCGGCACGGCCTCGGGGACAGTCAATCTACCCGTGCCGGTTGCGGGCAAGACCGGGACCACGAACGAGGCCAAGGACGTTTGGTTCATTGGCTTCACCAACACGCTCGTTGCGGGCTGTTACATCGGTCATGACCGGCCGCGCCCGCTTGGCCGGGGCACCTATGGTGGATCGACCTGTGGCCCGGTGTTCCAGGAGTTCATGAGCGAAGCCATCGAGAAATACGGCGCCGGCAAGTTCCAGGTGCCGCCGGGGGGGCATTTCATCAAGATTGATCGCTACACCGGTGCACGGCTTGAAAACGAGGCGTCGGGGGCGAATGTTGTGGCGGAGTATTTCCGTGACGGCGAAGAACCGGTGTTCGGCGTGATGTATGATGGTGGTTTCGCCATGGGGTCGAACCTGCCGCTATTTGAAGAGGTCAACACGGGCGTCACCGAGGTCACCACCTCGACCGGCAAGAAGACCGTGGTCGGCCCGAAAGCGGATTTCGGCACGCTGAGTTCCGGCGGCCTCTACTAGCCCCAAGACGCCTGAAAACCACGCGCCGCCTTGCCCGCGTCAAGGCGCTGGTTTATCACGCGGACCTGACACCAAAACAAAGAAACGGACAGCCAGATGCGCGCAGAGACCCAGACCATCGTTGCAGAGATCGAAAAATCGCTCGAATTGCTGCGCCAGCGCATGGACTGGGAGACGGCCAAGTATCGGCTTGAGGAATTCAACGCGCGGGTCGAAGACCCGGACCTCTGGAATGATCCGGACGCGGCGCAGACGCTCATGCGCGAGCGGCAGAACCTGGTCGATGCCTTTGATACGGTGAACGGCATTGAGACCGACCTCAACGACAATGTCGAATTGATCGAGCTTGGCGAAATGGAAGAGGATGACGAGGTTGTCGCCGACGCCGAGGCGGCGCTCAAGGCGCTTGCGGCGAAGGCCGCGGAGAAAGAGCTTGAGGCGCTTCTCAATGGCGAGGCGGACAGCAACGATACGTTCCTCGAGATCAACTCGGGCGCAGGCGGCACGGAGAGCTGTGACTGGGCGTCGATGTTGGCGCGGATGTATGTGCGTTGGGCCGAAAAGAAGGGCTACAAGGTCGAGCTTCAGTCGATGACAGCGGGTGAAGAGGCCGGGATCAAGTCCGCCGCCTACAAGATTTCTGGCCACAACGCCTATGGCTGGCTCAAATCCGAGAGCGGCGTGCACCGCCTTGTGCGGATCTCGCCCTATGACTCGGCGGCGAAGCGGCATACCTCGTTCAGTTCGGTCTGGGTCTATCCGGTGGTGGACGACAATATCGAGATTGAGGTCAACCCGTCCGATATCCGCATTGATACATACCGGTCGTCCGGGGCGGGCGGCCAGCACGTCAACACCACCGACTCGGCCGTGCGGATCACCCACGAGCCGACTGGCATCGTTGTCACCTCTTCGGAAAAGTCGCAGCACCAGAACCGCGATATCGCGATGAAGGCCCTGAAATCACGGCTCTATCAGCTTGAGCTTGACCGGCGCAACGCGGCGATCAACGAGGCGCATGAGGCCAAGGGGGATGCGGGCTGGGGCAACCAGATCCGGTCTTACGTATTGCAGCCCTACCAGATGGTGAAAGACCTGCGCACGAATTTCGAGACCTCGGACACCAAAGGCGTGTTGGATGGGGATCTCGACGGGTTCATGGCGGCGACGCTTGCCATGGATGTCGCGGGCAAGAGCCGCGCCGACGCCCAAGCCGAGGATTAAGCGGCACGACGGCGAACAGGCAGGGGACGTCGCAGGGGCTTTGCCCCTCTTGGCCTCAATGAGGCCAATTCACCCCAGGATATTTTCGGCAAGAGGAAGAGATGGGCCTTGCGCGAAAGCGTGGGGCCTTTAGCGTTCGGTGGGTCAGGGAAGGATTTCAGTATGGGCGAGTTTCTGGATTGGGAGGCGGAGGCGCTTGTCGCGGCGATGCGGGAGCGGCGCCTATCGTGCGAAGAGGTCATGGCGGCGACGCTTAACCGCGTGGATGGGCTGAACCCCGGTCTCAACGCGATTATCTCGCGTCGGGAGACCGAGGATTTGCTCAGCGAGGCGCGGGCGGCGGACCGGGTGCCGGTCGAGGCGCGGGGCGCGTTGCACGGGCTTCCGATGGCGGTCAAGGATTTCGCCAGCGTGAAGGGGGTGCCGACTTCGATGGGATCGAGCCTCTTTGCCGAGACACCCGCGCCGCAAGACGATGTCATGGTGGCGCGGATGCGCGGCGCGGGGGCGATCTTTATCGGCAAAACCAACGTGCCGGAATTCGGGCTTGGCTCGCATACGTTCAACCCGGTCTTCGGCGCGACGCACAACCCTTATGACCATGCCAAGAGCGCGGGAGGGTCTTCGGGGGGCGCAGCGGCGGCATTGGCGGCGCGGATGGTGGCGTTGGCCGATGGGTCGGACATGATGGGCAGCCTGCGCAACCCGGCGGGGTTCTGTAATATCTACGGCTTTCGGCCCAGTTGGGGCGTGGTGCCGCGCGATGCGGGCGGCGAAACCTTTTTGCAGCAGATCTCGACCAATGGCCCAATGGCGCGCAGCCCGGGCGACCTTGCGCTTTTGTTGTCTGTGATCGCCGCGCCGAACCCGAAAGTCCCACATAACGTCCCGGTGCAGGAGTGGACACTTGGCCCGCAGCCGCGGCTTCGGGGGGTGCGGGTTGGCTGGCTTGGAGACTGGGGCGGGGCCTATGCGATGGAGGACGGTATCCTCGCGCTTTGTGAGGCGGGGCTTGGGGTTCTCGAGGATCTTGGGGCCGGGGTCGAGACCTTGCCCGCGCCGATGGCGGCGGAGCGGCTCTGGGAGAGTTGGTGCACGTTGCGCCATTGGGCCGTCGCGACAGAGCTTGCGCCGCTTCATGCGGATACGCGCAAGCGCGCGGCGCTCAAGGCAGAGGCGATCTGGGAGATTGAGGCGGGGCTCAAGCTTGACGCCATGGCGATCAGCCGGGCGGGTGCCGCGCGGGCGCGGTGGTTCGAGCGGGCGGCGGACCTGTTCGAGAGCTATGATGTGCTCGCGCTGCCGACAGCGCAGGTCTGGCCCTTTCCGGTCGAGTGGCGCTTTCCCGAGGCGATTGGCGCGCGCGAGATGGACACCTATCATCGCTGGATGGAAGTCGTGGTCCCGGCGAGCCTTGCGGGGCTTCCGGCGATCAGCGTTCCGGTGGGCTTTGGCGAGGCGGGCTTGCCAATGGGCATGCAGCTTATCGCGCGCAAAGGGGCGGACCGAGCGCTTCTTGAGGTGGCGGAGGCCTATCATCGGGCCACTCATTGGCCAGAACAGCGCCCGCAGATCTTTCCCGATGCGTGAAAAGGTTGATTTGTAAAGCGACACGCGTTCATATCGTCAGAACGACATGCGTTTTGGGAGGGATGGATGCCGGACAGAGCAGAACAACGGCCTGAGCACGGTGTGCCGGACCTCGGCAGTGTCACGATCGGGATGCTGCGCGAGGCGCTTGTGCGGGGATGGCGGGATTTTCGCGCCAAACCGGGCTACGGGATCGTGTTCTCGGTGTTCTATGTGCTGGCGGGGTGGCTCATCTCTTGGATCACGCTGGCGACGGGGCAGAGCTATTGGCTTGTCTTCGCGGCCATCGGCTTTCCGCTTCTCGGGCCCTTCGCGGCGGTTGGTCTCTATGAGGTGTCACGGCGCCTTGAGCAGGGGCGGGCGATGGACCTCTACGCGATCTTTGGCGTGGTTGGGCGGCAGAGCAAGCGCCAGCTGCCTTCGATCTGTGCGGTGATCGTTGTGGTATTCCTATTCTGGTTCTTCCTCGCCCACATGATCTTCGCGCTTTTCCTTGGCCTGTCGACCATGACCAATGTGTCTTCGTCCTACGAGGTCTACCTCAGTGGCAATGGGCTGATGATGCTTGGCTTTGGCTCAGTCGTGGGGGCGGCGTTCGCGCTCTTGCTGTATATGATCACGGTGCTGTCGCTGCCGCTATTGCTTGACCGGGAGTTGGATTTCGTAACGGCGATGATCACCAGCTTTCAGAGCGTGACAGAGAATTTTGTCCCGATGATCCTCTGGGCCGCGCTTATTGCGGCGCTGACATTTGCGGCGATGGTGCCGGGGTTTCTTGGGTTGTTCCTTGTGCTGCCGCTATTGGGGCATGCATCGTGGCATCTTTATTCACTGATGAAGGAAGCGGGAGAGGCGGAGGCATCGGCCTATGAGACCGACGCCGAGGATGCCTTGGCCTAATAAGCCTTACTCTTCCCGCCCCATGGCACGCAGCATGGCATGCAGGTCAGGCGCCATGTGGTGCCCGGATTCAAGAGCAAAGACATAGGCATGGGTCAGGTAGAAGCCACGTGCCTCATCGGCGTTGGCGGTCTCCGCCGCCTCGCGATAAAGCGCCACGAGAGACGGCCTGTCGCCGGTCTCGTGGGCCGCAAGGAGGCGGGTGTCCAGCGCCTCTCTGGTCATTCCGCCGCGGTCGATTGATTGGCGTTGGCGATCTCGTAGCGCGAGGCGACCCAATCGTGGAAGCAGTGGGTGGGGCCATCCATCGCGGGCGAGAAACGACCGCCGTCAAAGCCGACCGCATGGCGGCCGCGTTGCATGCCCTCGACCACGAAGACATCTTCTTCGAAGACGGTTTTCCAAAGCTGCGTATTGCGCGCACGCAGGCCTTGTTCGATTTCGGGCGCGGCGTAGTAGAGATGGATGTGCTCGATCGTCTGGTCGATGGCGACGGGTTCGAGCACAATGGCGAAGGCGTGGTCGCGCTGTGCGCCGAGGAGAACGTTGGGGTAGACGGCGATGTATTCCGCACCCTCGTCCCATTTGTCTGAAAGGCCGTCGAAATCGGGGAACGTGTCGCCGTTATGGCTTTTCAATTGGCGATAGACCAGCGTGCCTTGACCGGAATACTGGCCCGGCTCGGCGATGTTGTAGTGGTCCTCGAGGCGCGAGTAGCTGTTGAGGCCGGGGTGCACCCAAGGCAGGTGATAGCTTTCGCAGTAGTTTTCGACGGCGAGTTTCCAGTTTGTGTTCACTTCGAGGGTGAACTTGCTATCGGTGCCGCCGTGATAGACGGGCTTTTCGACCTCTTCCCAACGCTTCAGAAGATCGGCGTGGACCTCTTCGAAGGGGGCGGCGTCGCCGGAGACGTTGATAAAGACCACATCGCGCCAGATATGGCTACGGACCTCGATGAGGCCAAGCTCGGAGCGTTTGACGGCGTCATGGGTGTTTTGGCCGGGGCCACCGACATGGGGCGTCGTGACGAGGCGGCCATCGGTGGCGTAGCACCAGGAATGGTAGGGGCAGCGGATCGCGCCCTCGATCTTGCGCGGTTCTTCGACAAGGATCATGCCACGGTGACGGCAGGTGTTGTAGAAGACGCGGACCTGACCCTGTTTGTCGCGCAAGAGCAGCAGAGGCATGCCAAGAAAGCTCAACGGGACAGCATCGCCGGGTTCGGGCACGTCTGCGGCCACGGCGAGGCCCGACCAAGAGGCGAAAAGAACCGCTTTCTTCTCGGCTTCGAATTGGGCCGGATCGGTGTAATGGCTATTGGGCAGGCCGAGGGCCTCTTCCACGGGGCGGCGCACAGCCGACAGGTCTTGGATTTCCATGGCTAACTCCTCTGAGGGTGGACAGAGATTAGCCGGGGGGGCGTCAATTCATTTGCCTAACTGCGACTTGAATTGACTTGGGGCGACACGTTGGGGCGTCGCCCTGATGCGGATCAAGAGAAGGGGCGTTCGGGTTGAAGCAGCTTGCGGTGATAGGGAATCAGCTCTTCGGTGCTACAGAATCCGACCTTGCGCGCGGCCTGTAGAACCTCGGGGCCGAAGGCGCCGAGATGTTCGTAAACGAGCCGCGCGGCGCGGCGTCCTGTGACCGTTTCCCGGACGGTGCGTGTCGCGTAGCCGGTCCAGTAGTGGTTCTGGAACGAGGCGACGCGGCTTAGGTAGTTGAAAGAGGTGGCCATGGTGCGGCGATGCGAGACGAGCGCGGCAACGCCGTCTTCCTGTGGCAGGATCACGCCACGGAACTCGCGGGTTGTCGGATCTGTGGGCAGGCCCTGCTGGCGCATGCCTTCCTTGGCTTCATAGCCGCGGATGAAGGTGTGGTTGTCGCGACGAAAGACATAGACAAGGCCGGTAATGACCAGATCTGCCTCGGTAAAACTCAGTCGGGAGAAACGGTAGAACCCGTTCGGAAAGACATCTTGGGGAATGTCCGTCATGCCAGCGCCGATATAGTCGTCGATCAACGGATGGTTCAGGACGCCGCGCTCTGTTTCAAGCGTGTCGATCGGTTCGAGCAGGATGCGGGCATCGACGCCAAAGAAGCTACAGATGCGATGTAGCACGTCGGGGCGCGGGAAACTCTCGCCGGATAGATAGCGGTTGAACTGCGTCCGGTTGATGCCGAGCTCGCGGCAGAGCTGTGAGACGGACGGGTAGGTCTTGGCCAGGATGCGGAGGTTCTCGCCGAACATCTTGCGCAGGTCGGCTGGGGACATGTCCTGATTCTGTATCTTGTCGTTCTTGACCAATGCACCCTCCGGTTGGTCATATTATCATTGCATCTCGCCTGGCGCGAGTTGTCTGTGCGAATTGACGCTAAATAACATCATGGTGATGCAGTTTCGCATCCATATAGGGCAGAGTCGACACAATTCCGAAGCAAGCGACGCGCAATTTTACGTGTTTTCATTTCGAGTTCTTTGGAACACTCGAAGAGAGTGGAAAAAGGAGTTTGGCCTCAGATGCTTGGCGTGGTTCTCTGGAGCGATAGCACCGACAAGAAGGCCGTGATCTGGTGCGAAGACCACGGTGAACTTGCCTATTTTGACGGCGCGGGAAGCTCGATTTTCGACGGCGCCACGCTTGATGCGGGCGATCTCGTGCAATTCGAGATGCAGCAGGACAATCAGCGCCGCCTTGCAAGGAACATGCGCCGGCTTCAGCAGGGGGCCTATGAGGGACTGACAGAGCGTCTTGTTGATGCGAGCGCGCCCAAGGCGGAGCCCGAGCCGCAGGAGCAAAGGAGCGCGGGTTTCAGTGCCGCGAACATCATTCCATTCACGCGCCGACGCAACGCGCGACGGGCCGGAGAGTTTCTCCCTGCCTGACCCGATTATTTGGGTGAGGGGCAAGAAAGGGGGCCATGTGGCCCCCTTTTTTTACATGAGACGGTGAAGGGGCGGCGGCGTCAGACCGCGCCGCGCGACAGCGCCGCAACGCCGGTGCGTGCCACTTCGACAAGGCCGAGCGGGCGCATCAGATCGGCAAAGGCGTCGATCTTCTCGGGCGCGCCGGTGATCTCGAAGACGAAACTACCGAGGGTCGAGTCAACCACGTTGGCGCGGAAGATCTCGGCGAGGCGCAGGGCTTCGATGCGCTTGTCACCATCGCCCGTGACCTTGAACAGGCCAAGCTCGCGTTCGACGGCGGGGCCTTCGACGGTCAGGTCATGCACTTCGTGCACGGGCACGATGCGGCCAAGCTGGGCTTTGATCTGTTCGATGACCTGCGGCGTGCCTTTGGTCACGATGGTGATGCGCGACTGGTGGCCAAGGTGATCGACCTCGGCCACGGTCAGGCTTTCGATGTTGTAGCCCCGGCCGGAGAACAGGCCGATGACGCGGGCAAGGACGCCGGGCTCGTTGTCGACATTCACCGCGAGCGTATGGGTTTCCTGCACATCAGAGAAGTTCGGGCGCAGGTTATAGGCCGAGTGCTTGGTCGAGCCTTTCTTGATCTTTAGAGCAGCCATAGTTGTCTCTCCTTACACAAGCACGGCGCCGCCGGCTTCGATGGCACCTTCGGTCGAGGCTTCGCCCAGAAGCATTTCGCTATGCGGTTTGCCCGACGGGATCATCGGGAAGCAGTTTTCGTGCTTCTCGACCAGGCAGTCGAAAATCACCGGGCCGTCATAGGCGAGCATTTCCTTGATCGCCTCGTCGAGATCGTCGGGGTTGTCACAGCGGATGCCCTTGCAGCCAAAGGCGTCGGCGAGCTTGACGAAATCGGGCAGGGCTTCGGACCAGCTATGGGAATAGCGTTCGCCGTGCAGCAGTTCCTGCCATTGGCGCACCATGCCGAGACGCTCGTTGTTGAGGATGAACTGTTTGACCGGCAGCCGGAATTGCACCGCGGTGCCCATCTCTTGCATGTTCATCAGCCACGACGCTTCGCCCGCGACGTTGATCACGAGGCTGTCGCGATGAGCCATTTGCACACCGATAGAGGCGGGGACGCCATAGCCCATGGTGCCGAGGCCCCCGGACGTCATCCAGCGGTTCGGATCCTCGAAGCCAAGGTATTGCGCGGCCCACATCTGGTGCTGACCGACCTCGGTCGTGATGTAGCGGTCCATGTCCTTGGTCAGCGCTTCAAGGCGGCTCAGCGCATATTGCGGCTTGATGGTTTTGCCTTCCTGCGTGAACTTCAGGCAATCGACGGCGCGCCAGTCCTTGATCTGCTCGTGCCATTTGGCAATCGCGCCCTTGTTGGTCTTGCGACCGCGCGCCTTCCAGATCTTGAGAATGTCCTCGAGCACGTGGCCCACATCACCGACGATCGGGATATCGGTCTTGATCACCTTGTTGATCGACGAGGGGTCGATATCGATATGGGCTTTCTTCGAGCCGGGGCTGAAGGCCGAGACGAGACCGGTAATGCGGTCGTCGAAGCGGGCGCCGATATTGATCATCAGATCGCAATCGTGCATCGCCATGTTGGCCTCGTAGAGACCATGCATCCCGAGCATCCCGAGCCAGTTCTTGCCCGAGGCCGGGTAGGCACCGAGGCCCATCAGCGTCGAGGTGATCGGGATATTCGTGGCATCGACCAGTTCGCGCAGCAGTTGGCTCGCGCCCGGACCGGAGTTGATGACACCACCACCGGTGTAGAAGATCGGGCGTTCCGCTTTTTCCAGCGCCTCGACCAGTTCGGTGATCGCCTCGATGTCGCCCTTGAGCTGTGGCTGATAGCGGTTGGTGTCGATGGACTGCGGCGGGGTGTATTCCGCCGATGCGAATTGCACGTCCTTGGGAATGTCGATCAGCACAGGGCCGGGGCGGCCAGAGCGCGCCACGTGAAAGGCCTGGTGGATGGTATCCGACAGGGTCTCGGTTTCTTTCGAGAGCCAGTTGTGCTTGGTGCAGGGGCGGGTGATGCCAACGGTGTCGGCCTCTTGGAACGCGTCCGAGCCGATCATGAAGGTCGGCACCTGACCCGACAGAACAACGATCGGGATCGAGTCCATCAGCGCATCAGTCAGGCCGGTCACAGCGTTGGTTGCGCCGGGGCCAGAGGTCACCAGCGCCACGCCGACCTTACCGGTCGCGCGGGCATAGCCTTCGGCCGCGTGCACGGCGCCTTGTTCGTGGCGCACGAGGATGTGGCGAATATCGTTCTGCTGAAAGATCTCGTCATAAATCGGTAGGACTGCCCCGCCGGGATATCCGAATACCGTGTCCACACCCTGATCCTTGAGGGCCTGAACCACCATTCTCGCTCCGGTCATCTGACGTGTCATCTGTCTCTCCGTTTACAACGTCACTTCAATAGTCTCTTACACACAAAAAAGCCCCCGAGGTTGTCGGGGGCGCATGGGGTACCGTTATGGTGTCCGTTACCGGCCCATGCGCCATTTTCCTACGACGACGATAAGTACGCCCATTTGCTCAGTCTCCTTCGCGTGTGGGCGGGACATTATGGCCGTGGTCTAGGGGCGTCAACCGCGAAAACCCCACCTTTGCATGGAAAATGCGAAAAAAGTGTCGCAGGGAGGGGTGATTTCTTTCTGAAAGTTGCGCGAAGTGGCGGGGTGGCGCACAGTATCGTCCGCATTTCTGGCGCGATCCGCGTGAAATGTGGGATTCATGAGCGAAAATGTCGAGGTTTCACAAGTGATTTACAGATTAAGTATATGGAAAATAAAGTATTTTTCTGCTCTTTAGAATTGATCTAAATCAAAGTTGCGTTCTGCAAAGGTGGCATGATCCGTTCAAACGCGTGAGACTCGATCTAGGAGCTAGAAAATGAAACGTCTCTTGACTGCATCGGCCGCCATCGCCTGCGTCATGGGTGCGCAAGCCAATGCAAGCGACCTTCGCGAAGACGCACTGGAGTATTTCAAGCCGCTACCTTCGACAGTTCCGGCTGTGAAGGACAACGCGATCACGCCCGAGAAAATCGACCTCGGCAAGGCGCTGTTCTTTGATCCGCGTATGTCGGCGTCGGGCGTGTTCTCGTGCAACTCGTGCCACAACCTCGCCACCGGCGGGGACGATAATATGCCGACCTCGATTGGCCATGGCTGGCAGAAGGGGCCGCGCAACTCGCCCACCGTGCTCAACGCCGTGTTCAATATCGCGCAGTTCTGGGACGGGCGCGCGGAAGACCTCAAGGCTCAGGCCAAAGGCCCGGTGCAGGCCGGTGTCGAAATGGCCAACACGCCGGAAAACGTGGTCGCGACCCTGAACTCGATGCCGCAGTATCAGGACTGGTTCAAAGCCTCCTTCCCGGAAGAAGCGGATCCGGTGTCCTTTGACAACTTTGCCAAGGCCATCGAGGCGTATGAGGCGACCCTGACCACACCTGCGCCGTTTGATGCCTATCTCAATGGCAACGAAGATGCGCTTAGCGCTGAAGAGAAAGAGGGGCTTGCGCTCTTTATGGATAAGGGCTGTGCGTCTTGCCACAATGATGTGAACCTTGGCGGCAACGGCTACTATCCGTTCGGTCTTATCGAGAAGCCGGGGGCAGACATCCTGCCGGAAGGCGACAAGGGGCGCTTTGCTGTGACCGAAACCGCGGATGACGAGTATGTGTTCCGCGCCGCACCGCTCCGCGATATCGACCAGACCGCGCCTTACTTCCACTCCGGGCTTGTCTGGGATCTGAAAGTGGCGGTTGAGATCATGGCGGAAAGCCAGCTTGGCGAAGAGCTCAGCAGCGATGAAGCCGATAAGATCGTTGCCTTCCTAGGCTCGCTGACTGGCGAAATGCCGATGGTCGAGTATCCGGTGCTGCCGGCTGAGACCGCAGGCACGCCGCGCCCGAGCGGGATCGTCGTTGAGTAAACGCTCAGACGATACGTGAGACACCGGAAACGCCGCGCAGGACGCGCGGCGTTTTCATGTGACGGGCCGGGGCTTTAGAGGCTGACGCCTGTGCCTTGCAGAACGCCATGCTCCATCGCGTAGCGCGTCAGGCCAGCGGTCGAGGAAATCCCCAGCTTGCGTTTGATGTTCTTGCGGTGGGTTTCGACCGTGCGCACGGAGATATCGAGCGCGATTGCGACCTCCTTGTTGGATTTGCCTTGGGCCAGTTGCAGCAGCACGGTCTGTTCGCGGCTTGTCAGTGCCTCTCGTTCGCTGCCCTCGGTGGGGGCAATGGAGCCTTGTGCGCCGGTGCAGAGATAGCGTTCGCCGCGCATCACGGTTTCGATCGCGGTACGGATTTCCTCGGTCGGCACGTCCTTTAGCACGTATCCCATCGCCCCGTGCGAAAGTGCGGTGGAGATATATTCCGGACTGTCGTGCATCGACAGGATCAGGATGCGCGTGTCGGGGTTGGCCTCGAGCAGCATTTCCGTCGCGGTCAGGCCGCCGATTTCCGGCATGTTGAGGTCCATCAGAACGATGTCGGGATGCATATCTCCCAGCGTATCCACCGCCTCGCGCCCGTTGGTGAGCGTCGCGATGACCTCGATGTCATCGTAGCTTTCGAGGATCGATTGGATGCCCTCGGCGACCATGGGATGATCATCGACGATGGCAATGCGGATTGTGGCAGGGCCCGCGGGCTCGGTCATGCACTGGCCTTTCTTTTGTCTGGGGAGGCCTCTTCCGGCGGCAGGATATGGCTGAGCGGAACTTCGGCGACAATAACCGTCCCGGAGCGGGAGGAAAAGATGCGCAATGTGCCGTCAAGCTGTTCGACGCGCTCTTGCATGTTGCGCAGGCCAAGGCCGGTCTGTGGGTGGCGCGGACTGTCTTGTGGAATGCCTGTGCCGTTGTCTGTGATGCGCAGGGTGGCGCCGCCGATATGGCCGCGCAGATCGACATCGACCTCGGTCGCCCCGGAGTGGCGCTCGACATTGGTCAGGGCTTCTTGGGCGATGCGGTAGAGGGCGTTCTTGGCGTCGTTGTCGAGGCGGTTCCGGAACACCACGGTGTTGAAGGTGGTCTCGATGCCGGTGCGCCGTGCGAATTCATCGGTCAGCGTCTTGAGGGCAGGGCCAAGACCAAGGTCATCGAGCACGCCGGGGCGCAGGTCGCGGGAGATGCGGCGCACTTCCTGAATGGCGCTCGAGAGGTGACTGATGCCGCGGTCGAGCGTTTCGCCGGCCTGATCATCGCCCTTGGCGAAGCGGCGCTTGGCGCTGTCGAGGGCATAACGGACGCCGACGAGAAGCTGACTGATGCCATCGTGAAGCTCGCGTGCGACGCGGCCGCGTTCTTCTTCCTGAGCGTCAAAGACCCGTTGTGTCAGAGCCTTGAGCTTGACGTCGGCAAGGCGGCGTTCGCGGATGTTAATAACGAGGCCAGACATGAACACCATGAGCAGCGCGCCGACGGCGATGGCGAGGATGTATTGTGAGGTGCGGCGCACGCGGGTCTGCACCTCGGCGCGCGAGGCGGCGACCGTTTCGAGCACGTCGTCGATGAAGATGCCGGTGCCGATCGCCCATCGCCAATCCTGTAGCCCGACCACGTAGGTCACCATCCGCGCGGTTTCGCTGGTCGAGGGTTTGGGCCAGTCATAGGTGTGATAGCCGCCGCCCTGACGTGCGATGCGGATGAGTTCGTCGGTGATCTTGGTGCCGTTGATGTCTTCGAGCCCCGTCCAGTTCTTGCCGATGAGGTAGGTCTGGCGCGGGCTGACGAGATTGGTGCCTTCGTAGTCGAAGACAAAGAAATAGCCGTCTTGTCCGTAGAGCATGGAGGCTAGGATCTGGGTGACGGCGACCTTGGCCTGTTCATCGTCTGGCGCTGCGCGGCCGTAGATATTGATGAAGGCGGTGCGCGCGATAGACATATAATTCTTCAGTTCCGCCTTCTTGGCTTCGATCAGGCGCTGTTCGAGAGTGCGGATTTCACGTTCGGCCAGTTGCCGTGATTGCGTCGCGACCAAAACGGTGATCGCGGCCACCGCGAGAATCAGCGGCACAGTCGCGAGCAGGAACAGTTTTTGCCCATAAGACGGGCGTGGAGGCGTGAAAAGGCGGCGCATGAATGATTCGTTACGATGTTGCGGAGCCGAATCATAGAGGAGATTTTGCAATCAAAAGCTGTCGGCGAGGGAGGAAATGTGGGGGCTGCTGAGAAATTGGTCAGTTTTTCTACCGGGAAGATGGGTATCTACGCAGAACTAGGTATTCCAACACGCGGGTTGCATGGCTAGGCTGGCAGAACTTGCAACGATCCGTCCGCAGGCCGTTCGCGGCGTGCCGGGCTGTAACAATATTCTGGGAGGAATCACTCAATGGATCGTCGTTCTTTTCTTAAGACTTCGGCTATGGGCGGCGCAGCTGCTGCAGCCACCACTCTGGCGGCACCGGCCTATGCACAAGGCAAGCGCACGCTGACCATGGTCACCACCTGGGGCCGCGGCCTCGCAGGTGTGTTCGATGCCGCGCAGCGCACCGCTGACAGCATCACCGCCATGTCCGACGGTCAGCTGACCGTTGAAGTTAAAGCGGCTGGCGAACTCGTCGGCGCGTTCGAAGTGTTCGACGCCGTGACCGCAGGTCAGGCCGACATGTACCACGGCGCAGACTACTACTTTGTGGGTCAGCACCCGGGCTATGCCTTCTTTACCGCAGTTCCGTTCGGCATGACCGCACAAGAACTTGCCAACTGGTACTACCATGGCGACGGTATGGCGCTGCATGACGAGCTGGGCGAAATCTTTGGCCTGAAATCGTTCCTCGGCGGCAACACCGGCGCACAGGCTGGTGGTTGGTACGCCAAAGAAATCAACGGTCCGGAAGACTTTAACGGTCTTAAGTTCCGTATGCCGGGTCTCGGCGGTAAAGCCCTCGGCAAGCTTGGCGCATCGGTTCAGAACCTTCCGGGCGCAGAAGTGTACCAGGCCCTCGCATCCGGCGCCATCGACGGCACCGAGTGGATCGGCCCCTGGGCAGACGAAAAAGCCGGTTTCCAGGAAATCACCAAGTTCTACTACACCGCTGGTTTCCACGAGCCGGGCGCAGGTCTTTCGGTTGCCACCAACCGCGAAGTCTTCAACAGCCTTTCGCCGGCACACCAGAAGATCGTTGAGATCGCTGCTTCGGAAACCCACCAGTGGAACCTTGCACAGTTCCTCAACAACAACGGTGCCGCGCTTCAGCGTCTCCAGTCGGCTGGCGTCAAGACGCTCGAATTCCCCGACTCGGTTTGGGATGCATTCGGCAAGGCGTCGATGGAAGTCCACGAAGAGAACATGGGCGACGAGCTCTACAAGAAGATCTACGACAGCTTTGCAGCGTCGATGAAGTCTTCCTCGGGTTGGATTCAGAAGTCCGAAAGCGCCTACCGCGCACAGCGCGACCGCGTTCTGGGCTAAGCCAAACCGCGAAAATAGAAGAGGCCCCCCGAGATTTCGGGGGGCCTTTTCAGAAAGTCGCGACAGCGCGCCTCATGTAAATCATAAGGGGATGGGGGGATCATGCTGGACGCAATCGTCTGGTTCTTCACCAATATTGCACAAGCCTTCGTGAATTTCGGATACGCACTCACGCATCCGGGACAATGGCTTTCGTGGATGGGGGGTCTTGAGACCGTTGAGGACAAGCAGGCGCTCATGCGCTTTGTCTACTACGGCGGCTCGACCGAGTTTTTCTTTGTTGTCTTTACGATCTTCCTGATCGTGACAGCGGTTGGCTTTTGGCGCCGGTCCTTCTTGTGGGGCTGTGTGCGCGTGCTTGAGGGCATGGCCAACACCATCGGACGTTTCTTTGCTTGGGCCGGGCTTATCATGGTCCTGCAGCAGATCGTCATCGTCTTCATGCAACGGATCTTTACCGTCGCCGAAATCTCGCTCATCTGGAACGTGGATTTCCTGACCCATGATGTCAGTTGGTGGGCGGAAGAGCTCAAGCTTTATAACGCGATGATCGTGACGATGTGCGCGACCTACACGTTTGTGCAGGGCGGACATGTGCGGGTCGATCTGGTCTATTCGGCCGTGTCCTACCGCACCAAGAAGGTCATCGACATGTTCGGCTCGCTCATCTTCATGATGCCTGCGGCGGTTCTGACGTGGATGTACGGTTGGTTCTTCATGTGGCGCCACCTCGTGACGCCCAAGGTCTCGGCCTCGGATAAGGTCGAGCTTTTGATGAAGAAGGCGCGCATTCTCAAGTGGAACGTGGAAACGATCGGTTTCTCGCCCAACGGGTTCAACGCCTATTTCCTCTTCAAGGTTCTTCTCGTGGCCTTTGCGGGCCTCGTCTTCCTGCATGCAATTGCCTTCTTCTACCGCTCGTATCTCGAGTGGAAGGAAGGCATGGACAGCGAAGGCAAATACCTCGACCGCGATACGCTCGGCGAGGGTGAAGAAGCCTATGAAGGCACGCACTAAGTAAGGGGCAGAACACATGCTTTTCGGACTTGATGGGGTCGAAATCGGCCTGATTATCGTCTTTCTCTGCCTCTTCGGGGGCATTCTCTCGGGCTTTCCGGTGGCCTTTGCCATCGGCGGCGCCGGGGTCATTTCTTTCGGTATCATTGCCGCGCTCGATAGCGCAGGCATCCTGATCCATCAGGCCATCGATACCGGATCGGCCATGTATTCCGACCTGATCGCGCAAGGCGTGCGGCCGGATACGGTTTCGATCTTCCGATACCCGGATTTGCCACGCATCGGCGAGCCGGTCTTCCCGGGTGGCTGGGAACAGGCGATGGATCGGAACCTGTCGTTTATCGTCAACCGGATGAACGAACGTGTTCTCGCAGGCGCGTCGATCGAGACGCTTCTGGCGGTTCTGATGTTTGTCCTGATGGGGATCACGCTTGAACGCTCGAAGATCGCCAACGAACTTCTGACGACGATGGCGCGAGTCTTCGGACCGCTGCCGGGCGGTCTTGCCGTTTCGGTGGTCGTGGTGGGCGCGTTCCTTGCGGCCTCGACGGGGATCGTCGGCGCGACCGTGGTGACCATGGGGCTTTTGTCCCTGCCGACCATGCTCAAGAACGGCTACTCGCCGAAACTTGCCACCGGGGTCATCGCGGCCTCGGGGACGCTTGGGCAGATCATTCCGCCGTCGATTGTGATCGTGCTTCTTGGCACGCTGGCGGGTGACCTTTATTCCGCAGCACAGGAACAGCGCGCACAGGTTGCCGGGTGTTCCGACGCTCTGACCTATCTCGGGGAACCGGCGGTTGTCTCGGTCGGCACGCTTTTTCAGGCGGCGCTTTTGCCGGGGATCATGCTTGCCGTGCTTTATGCGCTCTATGCCTTCGGTTATGCGCTATTGAACCCCAAGAACGCTCCGGCGGTTGAACTTGGCGCCTCCAACAGCGAGCCGATTGGCCGCAATCACGGTCTTGTCTGGTTCCTTGGTGTACCGGCGCTTCTCGTGGTGGGGATGATCGGGCTGAGCAATGTCAATCTGATCGGCAGTCAGAACGTTATCGTCGACAGCTACTCGGACGCGGGTCAGACCGCGAGCCTGCGCACCAAGGTTGATGACCAGTGTAAAGCGGCGATGATCGAACTGCATGGTCAGGCGGCTTGGGATCAGGCCGTCGCCGAACAGGCAGAGATCGACGCGGCGGGCGGCGTGCAGGAATCGCACCAGCTTTCCGATGAAGAAATCGCCACGGCGTATCAAGCGAAGCTCGACAATGCCGCACCGATTGGTTCGGGTATTGCGACCGGCTTCCTGCTTCTGGCCTTCGTGCTCACCACTGCGCGTGGTGTGGGGCCGTCGCAAGACACCCGTCCGCTTATGATCGGGGCCGGGGGCATTCTTCTGGCGCTGATCGTGGATGCGCTCATCATCACGCCGGAGACGACACCGGGGATGACGCTTGTCTTCCTTGCAGTGCCAATCCTGCTCACGCTTTATGGATGTCGCTATGCGGCGGGGCTGTTGGGACAGAACGAGCTTCTGCGGGTGGTCTTCCCGCCGCTCGTCCTGATCGTGGCGGTGCTTGGCTCGATCCTTGGCGGGATCACCAACCCGACCCCGGCCGCGGCCCTTGGGGCAGGCGGGGCGATCATGCTCGCGGCCTATCGCAAGCTGCAGGAAGAGGACAAATCGGGCCGGATCATCATCTGGTCGACCTTCGCGATCGTCATCATGATCCTCGTGGGCGTCAACTTTGACCTGCGCGTCAATCAAGAGACGGTGACCGTCGAGAACTGGATCGCCTTTGCGGTGGCCAAGATCACCTATCTCTTCGCGATGTTCGGCATGATCTATGGCTGCTGGGTTCTGTTCCGGGGCAAGGTTCTTTCGCCCATCGTGCGGGAGACGGCAAAGGTTACGTCGATGGTCTTTACCATCCTGATCGGGTCGCAGCTTCTGAACCTTGTGGTGATCTCCTTTGGTGGCGAGCACTATATCCAAGGGTTCCTGAAGTCCTTTGACAACCCGGCGACGGCGTTCCTCATCGTGATGCTGGTTCTGTTCGTGCTTGGCTTTGTGCTCGACTTCCTCGAGATCATCTACATCGTGATCCCGATTGTCGGGCCGGTGATCTATGGTTCCTATTTCGATCCGAAATGGGTCACGATCATGATCGCCGTGAACCTTCAGACCTCGTTCCTGACACCGCCCTTTGGCTTTGCGCTGTTCTACTTGCGTGGTGTGGCACCGAAAGAGGTCACGACGGGGCATATCTACAAGGGGATTGTTCCCTTCGTCCTGATCCAGGTCGTCGGCCTTGCGATCCTTTGGTATTTCCCCTCGATCGTGACGATCCTGCCGGCGCTGATCCCGAACTAACGGGGCGCTTCATAGCAAGACAAGAAACGGGGGCCACGCGGCCCCCGTTTTGCGTTTCGGTTGTTGGGCGTGTCGCGAGGCGCTTTAACGGGTTTCCCTTCTCATCGGGATGTGAAACAAATAGGGAACATGAGGGGGTTTTGCGGTTTGGCCCGACTAAGAATCGACAATCGGACAGCGCGCGCTTTGTGGTTGACGTCGCATGGGCTTGCGCAGGTGCCCACGGGTCCGTTGGACGCAATGGGCCTGATTGAGCAGCTTGGGTTTGTGCAGCTCGACACGATCCAGGTCATTTCTCGCGCGCATCATCATATCTTGTGGAGCCGCAACCAGAACTACCGTGAACCGATGCTCGACAGGTTGCTGCGCGACCAGCGGCAGGTTTTTGAGCATTTCACCCATGATGCCTCGGTGTTGCCGATGACGTTCCTGCCCATGTGGCAACGCCAGTTCCGACGCAAGAAGGAAGAGGTGGGGCGGTCGAATTGGTTCGGCAAGCATCTGGATGCGGATCTGATTGCGGAAGTGACCCGGCGGATTACCGAGGAAGGGCCGCTTTCAACGCGTGACTTCGAGACCAAGGTCGCGGGCGAGAAGGCCATGTGGCAACGCCCACCGCATAAGATGGTGCTCGACTACCTCTGGTATGCAGGCGATTTGGCGACCTCGCATCGAGAGGGGTTTACCAAGTATTACGATCTGGCCGAGCGGGTCTTTCCGCAGGACGTGCCCATATACAGCGATGAAGAGCAGATCGACCAATTGTGCGGCGCTGCGCTTGAGCGGATTGGGTTTGGCACGCCCGGTGAGGTGCAGCGTTTTTGGGAGGCGTGTTCGGCGGCAGAGGTCAAAGCCTGGGCCACGCGCGCTGCGAATGCGCTTGTCGAGGTCGAGGTTCAGGGGGCTGATGGGGCATGGAACAAGGCGCTGGCCTGCGCGGATATTGAGGCCCGCATCGAGGCGCTCCAGGTGCCAACGTCGCGGTTGCGCATTCTCAACCCGTTTGATCCGGCGATCCGGGACCGGGCACGTCTCGCGCGGCTCTTTGGGTTTGAATATACCGTCGAGATGTTCGTGCCCGCCGCGAAGCGCAAATGGGGTTATTACGTCTATCCGCTTCTTGAGGGGAACCGTTTCGTAGGGCGTATCGAGGCCAAGGGGGATCGTGCCAAGGGCACGCTGACCCTGATCAATTTCTGGACCGAGTCAGAGCGGCTGCACACGCCGAAACGCGCAGCCAAGCTTGAGGCCGAGTTGGGCCGGCTGGCCAAGCTGGCGGGGCTGAATGAGGTGGTTTGGGCTGTGTGACGCTTGATGTGATGCTAGCTGCCGGGGTTGCGCGTGTCGGGCAGGGAGATATTGGCGACCTGTTCGGCGATCGGATCGGTCGAGAGCGGGTGGCGCGCGGTGTCGAAGCGCTCGGGGTCTCCGATGGCCTGCCATTGGCCGCCGAAATAGACCTCAAGCCCGGTAAAGCGCGCTTTGTAGCCCATCTTCGGACTGCCGGGCACCCAGTAGCCGAGATAGACATACGGCAGGCCCGCTTCGCGCGCGATCTCGATATGGTCGAGGATCAGGTAGGTGCCAAGGCTCTGACGCGGCAGGTTCGGCTCAAAGAAGGAATAGACCATGCTCAGCCCGTCGCTGAGCACATCCGTCAGAGCGACGCCGATCAGGTGGTCATCGTCCTTGTCGGTGTATTCGATCACGCGGCTGCGGATCGGGGTTTCTTCGATCATTGCAGCAAATTCAAACACGTCCATATCGGCCATGCCGCCATCGGCGTGCCGGGTGTCGAGATAGCGGCGGAACAGAGAGAATTGTTCTTCCGTGGCCCAAGGCGATGTCGCTTGGCGCGTAAGATGCGCGTTGCGTTTGATTGTGCGCTTCTGGCTTTTGGTGGGGCTGAATTTCGACACGTCGATGCGGGCCGAGAGACAGGCCGCGCAATCGCTGCAAGAGGGGCGGTAGAGGACGTTTTGCGAGCGACGGAAGCCCTGATGCGAGAGAGAGTCGTTCAGCGTCTCGGCATGATCGCCTTGCAGCGCAGTAAAGAGCTTACGCTCCATACGCCCCTCGAGATAGGGGCAGGGCTGGGGCGCAGTCACGTAGAACTGGGGCGCGAGGGGAAGTGTATGGCGCATGGGGCTCCGTTGATCGGCGTCTTATGCGACGATAGCAAGCGTTCCCGCCCGCGCCAACCCTTTCAGAAACGCGCCCGGCGGTTGATCGCCACGCTGCCCATCACATGATCGCTCAGGCCTTGGGCGCGGGCGGTGGTGAGCATGAGGACGACGGAGATGAGTTGCAGCGGGAAGACGGCGCAGGAGACGTAGAAACCGACCGTGTGCAGGAAGGCCGAGCCGAGGTCGAAACGCTGTCCGGCGCGGTCGCGCATCTCCAATGAGACAAGGCGCATACCCCATGTGGCAGACCCCGTGGCGAGGGTCACGACGCGATAGACGAAACCGGCGCTAGAGACCAGAAAAGCAAAGAAAAAGATGCCGATAAAGGCGGTGAACGGCAGGACCGCGATGGCAATAAGGATCGAGATCACGGTGTCGATGACGAAAGCGACGAGGCGTTTCGTCGGGACATCGGCATAGAACTCGGGCTGAATGTCAGGGTCGGGGAGGGTAAAGTCGCGGTCGCTCATATCTGGGTCCCGTATCACATCTGTATCGCGTCGGTATCACGTCGGTATTGCATCGGTGCGAGTGTCGCATTTGCGCCCCGCCGAGGGAAGGGCGGGGCGCAAGGGAGGGACGCAGATCAGGCGTCGGTCTTGGTTTCAGCTGCGGCCTTGGCGGCGCGTTCTTCCATGAACTGGTCGAACTCGGCTTTGTCCTTGGCTTCGCGCAGACGCTCGAGGAAAGATTCGAAGTTCTGCTGCTCTTCTTCGAGGCGGCGCAGGGTGTCCTCGCGGTAGGCGTCGAAGGCGGTGTTGCCGGTCGGGGCCATGTGACCCATGTGCGAACGGTGTGTGGAACGGCGGCAGGACTTTGCAAACATGTTTTTGCTCCAGCGATTGGTGTAGGTGATGTAGAACACGAGGGCGAGGCCGATGGGCCAGAAGAAGATGAAGCCAAGAACCATGGCGGCAATCCATGCGCCTTTGCCCTTGTCATCAAGCCAAGCTTCGGCCCGCGCGAACCATCCCATCGGGCGAGAGGAATAAGAGGCGGTGGCGGTCGGTGTCATTGTCGGTATCTCCGTGAACTAGGTGGTGAACTGGAATGTAAATCGTCTTCACATTACTATAGATCGGAGTGCCATGGTCACTTTGCAAGGGAAAATGTGAAAGGTTTTTACATTTTTCGCACAGGCAATTGTTTTATATGAATAAAATCTTATGTCTCAGGCGGTAAAATCACCGCTTTGCGCATTGGTCAGAGCCGGGAGGGCGGCTGGATCAATGGCGAATACATGGTTTGGCGTGCCTGCGGCGGCCCACACCACGTCAAATTCGAGGAGGCGAGGATCAAGAAAAGCGCGCACCGGATTGAGATGTCCAATGGGTGAGACACCGCCAATGGCAAAGCCGGTCTGGGCGCGCACAAGTGCGGCGTCGGCTTTGCCGAGCGGTTCCCCGGCCAGCGCGCTGGCCTTTGCGGCGTCGACCTGATTGCCGCCTGCGGTCAGGAAGAGGATCGCCTCGCCACTCTCTTCGCCCCGGAAGATGATCGACTTGGCGATCTGGTCGAGCGCGCAGCCCACGGCATCGGCGGCCATCTGGGCGGTGCGGGCGCCATCGGTCTCGTGGATGTCGATCGGCAGGTCTGCGGCGTCGAGCGCGGCGCGGACACGTTTGAGGCTCTTGCTCATGGGGCTGTCTCCTTCGGCGGCAGTGTTGCGGCATTTGGCCGGTGGAAAAAGCAGATGTAAAGCGGGTTTGCTTGCGCAATGTCATTGACCATGCGGGAGCGGATTCGCATTGTCGCGCCATGGACTTTCTCTCGCGCATCACCCGCCTGCCGCGCGCCTTCGATCCTGATCGGGGCGACGATACCTTGACCCTCGTGCCGGAAATGGAGGGCGACCTTGCCAAGCTTCTTCACGGGACGGCAGGGTGTAGCCCCTATCTCAAATCCCTGATCGAGAAAGAGCGCGACTGGCTGCCGGAGGCGTTCGAGGCGCCGGAAGCGGCTGTGACTCGGCTCTATGATGATCTGAGAGAGGTCGCTGCGGACCAGCTCGGCAGTGCATTGCGGCAGGGCAAGCGACGCATCGCGCTATTGACCGCGTTGGCCGATCTCGCAGGGGTCTGGGAGTTGGAGCGGGTCACGGGGACGCTTACGGAATTTGCCGACCTCGCGAGCGACCTTGCGCTCAAGGCGGCGATTGCCAACGAGATCCGGCGCAAGAAACTTCCGGGGCAGACCGAGGACGATGTGGCCACGGCGGGCGGCATGGTTACGCTCGCCATGGGGAAAATGGGGGCCTATGAGCTCAACTATTCCTCGGATATCGACCTGATCTGCCTGTTTGATGAAACGCGGTTTGATCCGGGCGATTTTCATGATGCGCGGGCGTCGTTCGTGCGGGCGACGCGCAAGATGTCGGCGATGCTCAATGATCTCACGGGCGAGGGCTATGTGTTTCGTACCGATTTGCGGCTGCGGCCCGATCCGTCGGTGACGCCGGTTTGCCTCGCGATGGAGGCGGCAGAGCGCTACTACGAGAGCCTTGGCCGCACATGGGAGCGCGCGGCCTATATCAAGGCGCGGCCCTCGGCGGGTGATCTTGCGGCGGGGGCGCGGTTCCTCACCGCGCTGACGCCGTTCGTCTGGCGCAAGCATCTCGATTTCGCGGCGATCCAAGACGCGCATGACATGCGCCTGCGTATCCGCGAGCATAAGGGGCTTGGCGGCGAGATCACGCTTGAGGGGCACAACATGAAGCTCGGGCGCGGGGGCATTCGCGAGATCGAGTTCTTCACCCAGACGCGACAGTTGATTTCGGGCGGGCGCGATCCGGAACTGCGCGACAACCGCACGGTGCCGGCGCTTGGGCTTCTGGCGGAGAAGGGCTGGGTGCCGGAGGACGTCGCCCAGACGCTCGCGCGTCACTACCGGGCGCATCGCGAGGTCGAACATCGGGTGCAGATGATCAACGACGCCCAGACGCATGACCTGCCGAAGTCACCCGAGGGGATGGAGCGGATCGCTTGTCTCATGGGGCGCGATGTCGGGGCGTTGCGGCAGGACCTCAAGGCGCGATTGACAGAGGTGCATGAGCTGACCGAGGGGTTCTTTGCGCCGGATGCGGGGCGGGGCGAGGTCAATCACGGGCTGGATGAAGAGATCATCAATCGCTGGAAAGCCTACCCGGCGCTGCGGTCGGAGCGCGCGGTGGTGATCTTCAACCGGTTGAAGCCGGACCTGCTTGAGAGGCTTTCCGAGACCGCGCATCCGGAACAGGCGCTTCTGGCGCTGGACGGGTTTCTGCGTGGCTTACCTGCGGGGGTGCAGCTCTTCTCGCTCTTCGAGGCCAATCCGCAGTTGATCGACCTGCTTGTCGATATTGTCGGCACGGCGCCGGCGCTGGCGCGGCACCTGTCGCGCAATTCGGGCGTGTTCGATGCGGTTATCGGCGGGGATTTCTTTGCCGCCTGGCCGGGAGAAGCGGCGCTGCGCGACGATCTTTGCGACGTGATGGGGCGCGAGGGCGCGGATTACGAGCGCAAGCTTGACGCGGCGCGTCGATGGGCCAAGGAATGGCGGTTCCGCATTGGGGTGCATCACCTGCGCGGCGTGATCTGTGCCCGCGAGGCCGGGGCGCAATATGCCGATGTGGCGGGCGTGGTCCTCGCGGCGCTCTGGCCGGTGGTGGCGGAGAAATTCGCCGAGAAACACGGCAAGATGCCGGGGCGGGGCGCGATGGTGCTTGGCATGGGCTCGCTCGGGGCGCGGCGGCTCAATGCGGTGTCCGACCTCGATTTGATCGTGATCTATGATGCCGATGGGGTTGAAGCGTCGGAGGGGCGGCGCCCGCTTGCGGCGCGGGTTTATTATGCGCGGCTCACGCAGGCGATGGTGACCGCGCTTTCGGCGCCAATGGCGCAGGGACGGCTCTATGAGGTCGATATGCGTCTGCGCCCCTCGGGGACACAGGGGCCAGTGGCGACCTCGCTCACCTCGTTCAAGAGCTATCAGGAGAACGAGGCCTGGACATGGGAGCATCTTGCGCTGACGCGCGCGCGGCCCGTGGCGGGAGAGGCGGCGTTGATGGAGGAGATCACGGCGTTCCGCGAGGGGCTTCTCAAGCGGGCGAAAGACGCAGCGGCGGTGCGCAAGGACGTGCAGGACATGCGCGCACGGATCGCCGCGGCGAAGGCCCCGAGCGGGGCATGGGATGCCAAGATCGGGCGCGGGAGGTTGCAAGAGATCGAGCTTGTGTCGCAAACGGGCGCGCTGCTTGAGGGGAGCGCGGCGCAGAATGTCCTTGATGGGCTGCAATCGGCGGCGCGGGTGGGGCTTCTGTCGGACGCTGAGGCCGCGCGCCTCGAAGAGGCCTATGGTGTGTTCTGGACGGTGCAGGTCGCCTCGAAGCTTCTGAGTGAGAAACCGATCTCTCCGGAAGATATCGGGCGTGGCGGGGCAGCGTTCCTGTTGCGTGAGACCGGGGAGGACACGCTCGAGACCTTGGCAGAGGCGATGCGTGCACGCGCCGAAGAGGCGGGGGCGATCATCGACACGGCGCTTGGCGTCGACACGGGCGCGGGCGAAGGAGAAGCATAAGATGGATCTGACAGAGATCGACAAGAAGGGGTTGGTTCGCGAGGCCTATAAGATCGAAGGCATCACCGAAGGGGAATGTCGGTCGATCTTTCTTGACTGGGCCTTGTCTCTCGACAGCAGTTATAAGCCGCGCGACGCGATCCGGACGCTTCTTGACCATTACGAGACCGGCAATGAAGACCACCCGATGACCGCCATCCTGCATGATGGACTTGTGCGCTCGGATGCGCCGAAGCGGCGCGGAGGGTGGCGTAGCCGTCCGCGTCACTAAAACGCTTGGGCCGGTGCCAGACTCACAGCTTAGGGTTGAGGCGCGTGAGAGGGAGGCTGGCCATTTTGCCGAGATGCGACAATTTGGGCGAAGAAACCCGGCCAATACCTTCTAATGGCACACAATTTGTCCCAATCGTGCCGCATTTCAGAAGCAAATTCGGATGGAATTCGAAGAGGAGCAACGACTCTGCTCCCAAGGAGACCGACGATGAAAACGCTTCGTATGACCGCCCTGATGATGGCTCTTGGACTTGGCCTTTCGGCCTGTGCCTCGGTAGATACCGCGACGCGGAACGCGCCGCTGGATCCGACCGCGACAGAACTGGCCGCACCGGCCCCGTCCTTTGCGCTTGCTGGGTTTGATGTGAATGTGCCGCTGACGCTCAAAGTGTCGGAGGCCAACAGCTACTATCCCGGTGGTGACATCGTGTGGCGCGGCGACCCCTACGGCAACCGCTATGAGCAGGTGGGCGCGCTTTTCGAGGACGCGATCAAGCTTGGCGCGCAGCCGCTGGACGGTGCGATGCCGGTCGTTGTCGAGATCGAGGTGCACCGCTTCCACGCGCTCACCGAGAAGACCCGCTATTCGGTCGGGGGTATCCACTCGATCGAGTTCACCATGACCATCCGTGACCCGCAGACCGGCGCCGTGGTGCGCGGCCCGCGTGAGATCAAGGCAGACCTCGTGGGCTATGGTGGCTCCAAGGCGCTTCAGGCCGAGGCCCGTGGGCTTACCCAGAAATACCGCATCACTCAGCACCTTGCCAAAGTGGTGCGCGACGAGATGAGCCTTGCCAGCGGTTGGGTTGCGCCCGAGCGCGGCGTGACAGCGCGGGTTGTGCCGCTGAGCCCGGTGAGACCGCTCTGAGCCAATCGGCGCTTTTCAGACGCGCAGGAAAGGATTAGGAGGACGGCATGACGCCGTCCTCTTTTCCTATTGTCCGCCTGAAACCCAAGGCCAATGCCCGTGCGATCCGCCACGGGTTTCCTTGGATCTATGACAACGAACTCGTGCTTGACCGCCGCGCCAAGAAAATTGCGCCGGGCAGCATCGCCTGTCTCGAAGACAACGAGCGCAGCCCGCTTGGCCTGATCGCGTTCAACGCAGAGTCGCGGATCGCCGGGCGGATGCTCGAGCGGGATGTGACGTGCGAGATTGACGGGGCGTGGCTTGCCGAAAAATTCGCCCGCGCGCTTGCGCTGCGAGAACGGCTCTATGAGACGCCGTTCTACCGCCTGATCCATGCCGAGGCCGATGGTCTTCCCGGGGTCGTCGTGGATCGTTTTGGCGATGTTGCCGTGATCCAGCCGAACGCGGCCTGGTCCGAGGTGTTGCTTGATGAAATGGTTGCGGCGCTGGTCGAGGTCACGGGCGTCACGACGGTGCTCAAGAACGGGTCTGGGCGGGCGCGTAGCCTTGAAGGGCTTGATGAGGACAGCCGGGTGATGGTTGGCCGTGCGCCGGAGGCTCCGGTGCCTGTTGTGATGAACGGCGCGACCTATATGGCCGACCTGATGGGCGGGCAGAAGACCGGGCTTTTTTACGATCAACGGCCCAATCATGGCTTTGCCGCCGGGCTTTGCGCGGGGGCGCGCGTGCTCGACGTGTTTTCCCATGTGGGGGGCTTCGCGCTCGCCGCGCTGGCAGGCGGGGCGGCCTCGGCGCTTTCGGTTGATGGCTCGGCACCGGCGCTTGAACTGGCCGAGGCGGGGGCCAAGGCCTCGGGTTTTGGCGATCGGTTCGAGACCCGCAAGGGCGATGCCTTTGATGTGTTGAGCGCCTTGGCAGAGGAAGGTGCGGAATTCGACGTGGTGATCTGTGATCCGCCCGCCTTTGCACCGTCGAAACCCGCGTTGGAAAAGGGGCTGCGCGCCTATGAGCGGGTGGCGCGGCTTGCGGCGCCGTTGGTGGCAGAGGGGGGCTATCTTGGCCTGTGTTCCTGTTCCCATGCGGCGGATGTGGCGAAGTTTCGCGGGGCCTGCGTGCGCGGTATCGGGCGCGCCGGGCGGCAGGGCCAGTTGATTCATACAGGGTATGCCGGGCCGGATCATCCGCTGATGCCGCAACTCGCCGAGAGCGGCTATCTCAAGTCGCTGTTTTTCCGGCTGTGAAGCGGCTTCTTCTCGATACCTGCGTGATCTACCCGACAGTGATGCGGGAAATCCTGCTTGGGGTGGCGAAAACCGGCGCGTATGAGCCGCTTTGGTCCGAGCGCATCCTCGAGGAATGGGCGCGCGCGGCGCGTAAGATCGGGCCCACGGGCGAGGCGCAGGCACGCGGTGAGATCGCCCTTGTGCGCGCGGCATGGCCCAAGGCCGAGGTGACGTGGAAGCCGTCGCTCGAGGATCGGCTCTATCTGCCGGATGCGGCGGACACGCATGTTTTGGCGGCGGCGATTTCCGGGTCGGCGGATGCGATTGTCACGATGAATGCCAAGGACTTTCCGCGCCATATCCTTGCCGAAGAGGGGCTTGAACGGGTCGATCCCGATACGCTCTTGCGTGGGGTGTGGGAGCGGGCGCCGGAGGCGGTTGCTGAGGTTGCAGAAACCGTGCGGCAGGAGGCCGAGCGGCTCTCGGGGGAACGTTGGGACATGCGACGCCTGCTCAAGAAGGCGCGTTTGCCGAGGTTGGCGAAAGCTTTGACGGCGTAGGGACAAGGCTTTTCGGAATGGCTTATTCCGGGGCGAGGCCCCATTTCGCCTCGAGTGCTTCGATGGCCTTGATGCGCTCTTCGGTTTTTGGATGGCTCATGAGCCAGGCTGGCGTTGCTCCGCCGCGCGATTGGGTTAGGTCTTCGAGCTTGTGAAACAGGGACTTCTGCGCCGCGGTGCCGATGCCGGATTTGGCAAGGAGGGCCGCGGCATAGGCGTCGGCCTCGTATTCATCAGCGCGCGAGAGACGGGCGGCGAGAAGCGACATCGCCATGTTGACGAGCCAGGGGCCGATGCCGGGCAGGAAGCGCCCGATGACCATTGTGAGCGCGGTGCGGATGGCGTTCTGGCCGGAGAAGTCGATCATCCGGCGGCGGGAATGGCCCAAGGCGACGTGACCCAGTTCGTGCGCGATCACCGAGGCGAGTTCCTCTGCCGAGACCTCGCCCGCGCGGTAGCGGTTGTAAAAGCCGCGCGTGAGGAAGATGCGCCCATCCGGGGCGGCAAGGCCGTTCACCGGCTCGATTTCATAGATATGGACGCGGATGCGGGGCAGGTCGAGCGCCTTGGCCATGTCCCGGATCAGGGGCACGAGAGTCGGATCTGCAAGCTCGGTCGAGCGTGCGTCAAGCTCGCGCGAGGTACGCCAGACCGAGAAGCGGTAGAGCAGCAACCCGTAAAGCAGGGCGAGGAGGATCGGGGTCAGGCGTAGCATGGGTCTGATATGGCCTGCGCGGGACGGTTCGGCAAGGTCAGCGGCGGCGTTTGCTCTGTTGGCGATGCAGCAGGAGCGCGGCGAGGGCGATCAGGGCGAGGAACAAGAGCGCGGTGCTGGTCTGACGGGCGACTGTGGCGACGCGGGGCAGGCTTTGGGCAAAGCCGTAACCGAGACCGCAATAGAGCCCGATCCAAAGCGCCTTGCCGGTCATCGCCCATAGGGTAAAGCGGAACCAAGACAGCTTTGCGGTACCTGAGAGCAGGTTGATATAGGGGCCGAGGGGGGCGAGGAGCCAGCGGCTCAGGAAAACACCAAGGCCACCGTGATCCGACAACAGACGTTCCGCGCGCGCGAGCAGTCGGCCTGTGTGCGGATGGCGGGTCATGGCTCGGTGCAGGGCGGGAGCGATATGGTGGCCGAAATGATAGCCGCATTGATCCCCAAGCGCCGCGCCTAGAAACGCAGCGCAGAAGGCAGGGATCGGGGCGAGATGCCCGGAGGCCACAAGCGCCCCGGCGCTCAATAGGGCGAGGAAGGCCGGGATCGGCAGGGCGAGGCTTGCGGCAAAGGTCACGAGGGCCAGAAGCGGCAGGCCATAGGATGCCAGAAGGTCTGTCACATGTCGGTCCTCGCACACATGAGGCGGTCATGCCCGAGGTGCGTGACAGGGGTGTGTCAGAGTTCGAACAGGGCCGGTGCGTGGCGCGACAAGCGTTCGGCGCCCTGCGCCGTATTGAGCACAGAATGGCCGAGGCACATGGCATGGCCGCTTTCATCATCCATCAGGATCATATGCAGGAAGAAGACCTGATTTTCCTGCATGATCAGTGGGTTGCCTTCGTAGAACATCGGAAAGTCGACCCAGATCGGCGCATAGACCGCGCCCATGCCATAGCCACAGGCGCTTAGCCGCGCGTGCGAGAGACCATGCGCGTCGAAGGTCTGCGCATGGGCCTCATAGACGTCGCCCATGGGGGCGCCGGGGCGGATGGCGGCTTCGCAGGCGGTGAGGGCCTCAGAAGCGGCGGCGTGCATGCGGCGGTGGGCGGGGGAGGCGTCGCCGGTGATGAGGGTCTGCATCATGGCGGCGTGGTAGCGGGCGTAGGCGCCGGACCATTCGATGGTCATCTGGTCCTGTGGATCGAGGTGGCGGCGACCAGAGGCGGAACGGCAGAGAAGTGCGCCTGCACCGGAGCCGAGGATGAACTCGTTGCCCGCGTAATCGCCGCCGCCCCGGAACACCGCGCCCTGCATGGCGGCGAGGATATCGCCTTCGAAGGCGCCGGCGCGGGTGGTCTCGAGCGCGGCATCGAGCGCGTCATCGGAGAGGGCTGCGGCGCGGCGGTGCATCTCGACCTCTGCCGGGGATTTGAGGCGGCGCAGGGCGGGCATCAGATCAGAGCAATCCGTCAGGCCCGGAAGGG
Organism: Shimia aestuarii; assembly: GCF_022814865.1. Taxonomy (GTDB): domain Bacteria; phylum Pseudomonadota; class Alphaproteobacteria; order Rhodobacterales; family Rhodobacteraceae; genus Shimia; species Shimia aestuarii_A. The sequence goes on from NZ_JAKVRD010000004.1 coordinate 250,847, forward strand.
CGGCATGGAGGCGTAACCCCCAGTAATCATTGAGCCCTGCGGTTTTCGACTCGTAGCCAAGGTGGGACGCATCCAGCCCAAGAGAGGCAATCAGACGGGCGAAATCGGCAATCGGATCGGTGCCTTCGTAATCAGTCCAGATATGGATTTGGTCCTCGCTCAACGTGCTTGTCTGAAGCGCCTGAAGGCGGTCGGGGCGGCGAGTCAGGAGGTGGGTCTCGCCCGAGGCCGTCAGCAATATACATTGGAACATGGCAAAGCCGAACGTGTCATATCCGGTCAGCCAATAGTGGCTTTCAGGCGCGAAGAGGAGGAGGCCTGATCCGCCCCACTTGAGTGGTCCAATTTGATTGTTAGTGCATGATCGGCCTTTGGTCCATCTGGATGATGGTTTCGGGGGCCGGTGGGCGATAGCCCAGAGCACTGTGGGGTCGTTTCGTATTGAA